>NZ_JANUHA010000012.1 GCF_024753255.1 Massilia agri | reverse complement strand
GAAGCAACACCACAGTTCACCTTGACCCAACAGCAAACGGTGACAGCGCCAAAGAAAAGCCCGCACAAGGCGGGCTCGGGAAAAGCAGTTTTCTTCTATGGACCAGCGGCGGCAGACGCCGCGCAAAATCTTCTGTTTCTTCTTAACTTTGGGCAGCAGAGCTTTCTCTACTGCCATCATGTTCGAAGGAAAGATGCTATTTAATCACCCCGGGCTGTCCTTGCGCAAACGAAACACGCGTTGTCGATGATTAAAAACAACACCTCGGCCATATCCCCTGGGCCGTCCCCCGGCTCCGCTGCGGGCAAAATAGGCAAGGGTGCATGCAAAAGCTTTATAATTCAGGGTTTTGAAGATTTTTGCGGAGTATCAGATGCCGATTTACGCTTACCGCTGCGATGAATGCGGTTTTACCAAGGATGTACTGCAAAAAATTTCTGATCCGGTCCTGACGGTCTGCCCCTCCTGCGGCAAGGAAGCCTTCAAAAAGCAAGTGACTGCTGCGGGCTTCCAGCTCAAGGGTACCGGCTGGTACGTGACGGACTTCCGTGGCGGCACGCCGCCGGCCACCGGCACCAGCGCCAGCAGCAACGGCGCCGCCGCGCCGGCAGCCTCGAGCGATGCCGGCAGCACGGCCAGCACCCCGGCCCCCGCGCCCGCAGCGACCGGCGGCGACAAGAGCAGTACTTGAAGTACCTGAGAGCATGACCTGCTGCGGCTGATGAAGCCGCAGCCCTGAACAAGAACAAGAGAACGCGATGCGCAAATATTTCCTGACTGGCTTGCTGGTGCTGGTACCCCTGGCGATCACCGCCTGGGTGCTGAGCCTGATCATCACCACGCTCGACCAGTCGCTGCTGTTCGTACCGGAAGCCTGGCAGCCGCGCTCGCTGTTCGGCATGGACGTCCCCGGCTTCGGCGCGGTCCTGACGATCGCCATCGTGTTCCTGACGGGCCTCCTGACCAATAACCTGATCGGCGGCTACATCGTGCGCCTGGGCGACCGCGTCATGAAGCGCATCCCGGTCGTCAGCTCGCTGTACGGCAGCGTCAAGCAGGTGTCGGACACGCTGTTCTCATCCTCGGGCAACGCCTTCCGCACGCCTGTCCTGATCCCGTATCCGCACGCGGATTCCTATACCATCGCATTCCTGACCGGCGTTCCGGGCGGGGACGTCAAGAACCACCTGGTGGGCGACTACGTGAGCGTCTATGTGCCGACCACCCCGAACCCGACCTCGGGCTTTTTCCTGATGATGGAACGCAGCAAGGTCGTGGAACTGAACATGTCGGTCGACGCGGCGCTCAAGCACATCGTTTCGATGGGCGTCGTCGCTCCAGACTGAGCACACCCGAACAACGCAGCATCAAAGAATAGGCTCTGGCCTTTAACGAACCAACCAACCTGGAACGAAAACTATGTCCTCCATGCGTACTCACTACTGCGGCCTCGTCACCGAGGAACTGCTGGGCCAAACCGTCAGCCTGTGTGGCTGGGTGCACCGTCGCCGCGACCACGGCGGCGTGATCTTCATCGACCTGCGCGACCGCGAAGGCCTGGTGCAGGTGGTCTGCCACCCGGATAACGCCGAGGTGTTCAAGGCCGCGGAACACGTGCGCAACGAGTACTGCCTGCGCATCACCGGCACGGTCGTGAACCGCCTGGAAGGCACCGCCAACGCCAACCTGAAGTCGGGCAAGATCGAGATCAACACCACCAACCTGGAAGTGCTGAACGCATCGGTGCCGGTGCCCTTCCAGCTGGACGACGACAACCTGTCGGAAACCACCCGCCTGACCCACCGCGTGCTCGACCTGCGCCGCCAGCAGATGCAGCACAACCTGCGCCTGCGCTACAAGGTGTCGATGGAAGTGCGCAAGTACCTCGACAACCTGGGCTTCATCGACATCGAAACCCCGATGCTGACCAAGTCGACCCCGGAAGGCGCGCGCGACTATCTCGTCCCCTCGCGCGTCAACCCGGGCAACTTCTTCGCGCTGCCGCAGTCGCCGCAGCTGTTCAAGCAGCTGCTGATGGTCGCCAACTTCGACCGCTACTACCAGATCACCAAGTGCTTCCGCGATGAAGACCTGCGCGCCGACCGCCAGCCGGAATTCACCCAGATCGACTGCGAAACCTCCTTCCTGACCGAACAGGAAATCCGTGACCTGTTCGAAGACATGATGCGCGTCGTCTTCAAGAACGCCGCCGGCATCGACCTGCCGAATCCGTTCCCGGTGATGGACTTCGCCACCGCCATGGGCTCCTACGGTTCGGACAAGCCGGACATGCGCGTCAAGCTGCAGTTCACCGAACTGACCGAGCTGATGAAGTCGGTCGAGTTCAAGGTCTTCAACAGCGCCGCCAACATGCCGGGCGGCCGCGTGGTCGGCCTGCGCGTGCCGCAGGGCGGTTCGATGCCGCGTTCGGAAATCGACGCGTACACCCAGTTCGTCGCCATCTACGGCGCCAAGGGCCTGGCCTACATCAAGGTCAACGAGAAGGCCAAGGGCCGTGACGGCCTGCAGTCGCCGATCGTCAAGAACATCTCGGACGACGTGCTGGCGCAGATCCTGGAACTGACGGGCGCCGAAGACGGCGACCTGATCTTCTTCGGCGCCGACAAGGCCAAGGTCGTCAACGACGCCATCGGCGCGCTGCGCGTGAAGATCGGCCACTCGGAATTCGGCAAGAAGGCCGGCCTGTTCGACGACGTCTGGGCGCCGCTGTGGGTCATCGACTTTCCGATGTTCGAGTACGACGAAGACGGCGACCGCTGGAACGCCACCCACCACCCCTTCACCGCACCGAAGGATGGCCACGAAGACATGCTCGAGACCAACCCGGGCGCCTGTGTCGCCAAGGCCTACGACATGGTCCTGAACGGCTGGGAACTGGGCGGCGGCTCGATCCGTATCCACCGTGAAGACGTGCAGAGCAAGGTGTTCCGCGCCCTGAAGATCGACGCCGAGGAAGCGCAGCTGAAGTTCGGCTTCCTGCTCGACGCCCTGCAGTACGGCGCGCCGCCGCACGGTGGCCTGGCCTTCGGCCTGGACCGCCTCATCACCCTGATGACCGGCTCCGAGTCGATCCGCGACGTGATCGCCTTCCCGAAGACCCAGCGCGCGCAAGACCTGCTCACCAACGCGCCGTCGGAAGTCGACGAGAAGCAGCTCAAGGAACTGCACATCCGCCTGCGCAACGAGCCGAAAGTCGCTTAAGTAGGGTGGTCGGCTTTGCCGACCATGCGTTCAACTCACGCGGGCGCAGCCACACAATGGCTTCGCCCGCGTTTGTTTTTTCTGGCCCATGCCCCACAAGATCCCCGAATCGGTCCTCGTCGTCATCCATACTTCCGAGATGGAAGTCCTGCTCATCGAACGCGCCGACCGCCCGGGTTTCTGGCAATCCGTCACCGGCTCGCTCGACGCCCTCGACGAACCCCTGATCCAGGCCGCCACGCGCGAACTGTTCGAGGAAACCGGCATCGTCGCCGATGGCGAAACGATCCGCCTGCACGACTGGCAGCTCTCCAATGTCTACGAGATCTACCCGGTCTGGCGCCACCGCTACGCCCCGGGCGTCACCCACAATACGGAGCATATTTTCTCCGTCTGCGTGCCGCGCGACATCCCGATTATTCTGAGCCCGCGCGAACACTTGCGGTATGCCTGGCTACCCTGGCTGGAGGCCGCCGACCGCTGTTTCTCGTCCTCGAATGCGGAAGCCATCCTGCAACTGCCGCGCCATGCCGGATACAGCTGAGCAGGTGTTTGTAGTCTGCTCACTCTCTTTGATAATTTACTATAAGTAACTGATTCTAAAGAGAAATATTCCTGTATCGACGCTGCAACATCTCAACTTTTTTTCTCCCTGTTGAGATAGACAAATTCACTACTTTATTCCGTGCGTGAGCGCACCTTGTGCGCGCCCAATTTGTAAGGATTTGTCGCTTTTCCCTATGAAAGTTTAACTGTGACAAGCGTTTCTGTCACAATTTGTAACCAAATGAAATTAGACAATTTCCTATCTGCACGATAGATTCGTCGTTTGACAGGGCGAACTGTTCAGAATATCGTCCACCGAGTCGCGTGCAATTATTTCGCGGCGGAACTCTAACTAGACATCTGGGAGAAAGACAATGGACCAACACCTGAAGTTCGACGACATGGTCAAGGAAATCAGCATTGGTAATGGCTGCCTCCACGTCGACCTGTCGAATGGCCTGCGCTTGTCCGGACCTTTGGGCTCCAACGATGACGTGACCCGTGCATCGCAACGCCCGCGCCGCATGATGGTCAGCGGCCACGAAGCCATCAACAGCCAGGCGCTCGCCTTCAGCTGACGCCCCCAGCGGGCCAAGGCCCGCACCAGATCACCCGGCAGCGCACAATTGGGCCTCGTTCCACGAGGACAACCGCCCGATGCGGTTAGAATGTTCCCATGAAAATTCGTGTGGCTACCTACAACATTCACAAGGGCGTCTCGTCATTGCGCAGTACGCCCCGGGTGATCGCCCTGAAGAAAGCAATCGCCGAATTCCACGCCGACATCGTGTTCCTGCAGGAAGTGCAGGGCAGGCATGATCGCTTCCAGGCCCGTTATGGCAAGGAAGAGCATGCGCACCGGCACTGGCCCGAAACGGCACAGTACGATTATTTCAAAGGCGAAAAGCACCACAGCGCCTACGGCATGAACGCGGTCTACGACCACGGCCACCACGGCAATGCGCTGCTGAGCTGTTTCGCTATCGAGAATTCCCATAACCACGACGTCTCCGACCACGCCTACGAGCAGCGCGGCATCCTGCACTGCGTGCTCGAGACGCCTGCAGGCAAGATCCACTGCTACGTGGTCCACCTGGGCCTCTTCGAAGGCAGCCGCGGACGCCAGACTGCCGCCCTGATCGAGGCCGTCAATGCATCGTCCGAAGGCGAACCCGTCATCATCGCCGGCGACTTCAACGATTGGCGCAATACCCTGAGCGACCGCCTGCGCAACGCGCTCGGCGTCGTCGAGGTATTCGACGAGCTGGGGCCGAAATCGGCCCTCGGCGACATGGTGCGCAGCTCGGCCGGCCGCCAGCCGCGCCTGGCCCCGGCGCGCACCTTCCCGGCGATGCTGCCCTGGTTCCGCCTCGACCGCATCTACGTGCGCGGCTTCAAGGTCGACAACGCGCAGGTGATGCACGGGCCCCTGTGGGCCAAGCTGTCCGACCACGCACCCATCGTGGCGGAACTGCAGCTCGGTTAGCGCCCGGCAGCGCCCATGCGCCACGTCAGCTTCGTAGACGACAACGACGTCACCCTGCTGGAAAGCGGCACCGCCTTCTTCCCGGCGCTCATTGCCGCGCTCGATGCGGCCCAGTACGACGTCCTGTTCGAAACCTATATCTTCGCCGAGGACCCGACCGGCGACATGGTCCGCGACGCCCTGATCCGCGCGGCGCAGCGCGGCGTGAAGGTACGCGTGCTGGTCGACTGGATCGGCACCGAGCACGGCCCGTCCCAGCGTCTGGGGGCGATTTTCGCCCAGGCCGGCGTGCAGTACCGCGTCTTCAACCCCTGGTGCAAGCGCGGCATCGCCCGCTCGCACCGCAAGATCGCCGTGGTCGACCGCACGGTCGCTTTCGTGGGCGGCATCAACGTCAACGACGACTGGCTGTGCGACCACGCCGCCCACCAGCGCCTGGCGGCGCCGCGCTGGGACTTCACGGTGCAGGTCCGCGGGCCGCTCGTCGCCCAGATCCATGACGAGGCCCAGGGCCAGTGGCTGCGCGCGGGACGCCTGAAGCTCAAGCAGCGCATCGAGCTGTTCAAGGAAATGCGCAAGGAACCGCCGCAGACCTGCAAATACCCGGCGCGCGCCGCCTTCGTGGTGCGCGACAACCTGCGCAACCGTTCCACCATCCAGCGCGCCTACCTGCAGGCCCTGGGGCGCGCGAAGCACAGCGTGCTGCTGGCCACCCCGTACTTCGCCCCGGGCCGCAAGTTCCGCAAGGCGCTGGCGCACGCGGCGCGGCGCGGCGTGCAAGTGACCCTTTTAATTGGCGTGGGTGAGTTCCATATACAGGATGCGGTGGCGCATTCCTTCTATCCCAAGCTGCTGGCCGATGGCATCAAGGTGGTCGAGTATCGCAAGACCCAGCTGCACGCCAAGGTCGCGGTGGTCGACGACGACTGGGCGACGGTTGGCTCGAGCAACTGCGACGGCCTGTCCCTGTTCCTGAATCAGGAGGCCAATGTCGTGGTGCTGGACGAACGCTTCGCCGCCACCATGCGCGCCCATATCGAACGCGCCATCCTTGACGGCGTGCCCGTGCGCGCCGAGGAATTCGCCCACATCGGCTGGCTGCGCCGCGCGAGTTATGGGGCGGCCTACATGGTGTATAAACTGATCATGCGGATCTTCGCGATCGGCTATGCATAAAAGGAAGTAACAGGAACACCATGGAAGACAAGAACGTACGAATCGACAAATGGCTATGGGCGGCGCGCTTCTTCAAGACCCGCTCGCTGGCCACCGACGCGATCGACCGCGGCCGCGTCCGCATCGACGGCGAACCCGTCAAGCCGGCGCGCAATGTGAAGGTGAACGACAAGCTGCTCATCGATAACGGCTCGGACCGCTGGGAAGTGATCGTCGCCGCCCTCTCGGACACCCGCGGCCCCGCACCGGTCGCGCGCACGCTGTATTTCGAAACCGACGAGAGCATCGCCAAGCGCGAAAACGACAAGACGGCGCGCCGCCTGTTCCCCGAACCCAGCCTCGACATCAAGGGCCGCCCGACCAAGCGCGACCGCCGGGCGATCAGCCGCATCACGGACGAATAGGCCCACCTCCAACCCCTGGTGTCAGGTCTGACATTCGGACACGGGCTCTTCTTTAAGCCTGCTTTATCGGCCTTTCGAACGCAGCAACCGCTCGGCTGACTGTCTTGGTCGATACATCGAAGGCCTGTGCAATTTGCGGCATCGTGAAGGCCGTCGAGAGGTAAGCCCGGGCCATCGCTTCGTCTCTGTCAGCATATCTGGTCTGGTAGTCGGCCAGTGTCAGGGTGACTGCTTGGCGCTCGATCCTGGCCGCCTCGGCAAACTCTTCGGCCCATTGCAATTGCTGATGGGTCGAAACAAAGTCGTCGTTGCCCAATAGGACTCCATGACGGGTGGCCGCAAGCGGACTCGCCTGACCAAGGCCGGCCTGAACGAAGGCCTGGTAGGCGGCGATGGCATCGGCCTGTGTCGTACCGAATTGACTGAGCAGCCAGTCACGCTTGAGCCACTCGGGCGGGTGGCGCGCGCCGATGAGAAAGTGGTGGCTGGTCCAGGGCCATTCGTCCAGAGATGAAACCATGTTGGCGCGGATCGGATTCAAGACGATGTAACGGCTTACTTCCAGGAGATGGCTTTCCTTCTGCACCAGGATGGCTTTGTAGCGTCCCTGGAATAGATGTCCCACAAGCTCGTATCGACGACTGATGAGCTGCGCGTAATGTCCGTTCAGCTGGCGCATTCCCCGGGAGAGATTTGCTTCCGCAGTTTCGATCAGCAAATGATAGTGATTCGTCATCTGGCAAAAGCTGTGGATGACGAAATGATGTCGCTTGCACACCTGATCAAGAATGTTCAGCCATGCGTAGCGATCAGCATCATGGCGATAGATTGGCTGACCTCGATTGCCTCGTGATGTGACATGGTAAAGAGCGCCGGGAAATTCGAGTCTGATTGGTCTTGTCATGCTGGTAAGGTACTGAACATATTTTTGTTCAGGCTGAGATTGCGCAGGCGCCCATCGGGAAGACTTCCAAGTGCTTCAAGCTGTCGGAAGAAAGTGCACTACGGTTGAGATCGTGTCCGAATGTCAGACCTGACACCCAGGTTTTGTGACACCCAGGTTTTGACCTGACACCGGTAGAATGCGGATTTCCTGGCCGTAAGGCTCCCGCCAGGCATTCCGCATATGCGACGTGAATGCCTGGATCACTTTTCCAGGCGCCCATTCATGCAAGAAGCTGTTCCACTCGTCACCAATGATGCCGTCGTGCTCGGCATCCTCGCCGCCATCCTCGGCCTGGTCTTCTGGACCGCTTCCCGCCCGACGGGTTTCTGGAAGTCCTTTTATACCTACGTACCGGCGCTGCTGCTGTGCTACCTGCTGCCGGCCATCCTGAACACGCTGGGCGTCATCGATGGCAGCCTGTCGAAGCTGTATCCAGTGGCCCGCGACTACCTGCTGCCCAGCGCCCTGGTCCTGCTGTGCGTCGCGATCGATTTCGGCGCCATCGTCCGGCTCGGACCGAAGGCGGTCGTGATGTTCCTGACCGGCACCGTGGGCATCATGCTGGGCGCGCTGGTTTCTTTCGAGGTGATGCGTCTCATCCATCCCGAAACTGTGGCGGGAGAAACCTGGCGTGGCATGACCACCATCACCGGCGCCTGGATCGGCGGCGGCGCCAACCAGGCCGCCATGAAAGAGGTGTTCGAGGTCGATGCCAATGTGTTCGGACAGTTTGTCGCCGTCGACGTGCTGGTGGCCAATGTGTGGACGGCCGTGCTGCTGTTCCTGGCGGGGCGCGCCCAAGTTTTCGACCGTTGGACGGGCGCCGACCTGAGCGCGATCAATGACCTGAAGACGCGCATCGAAACCTACCAGTCGGCCCATGCGCGCATGCCGACCTTGACCGATGTGATGGTGATCCTGGCGGTCGGCATCGGCGTGACTGGCCTGTCCCACGCCCTGACTGGTCCGGTGGTGGAATGGATCAAAAGTCTTCCTTCGGAGTGGCGCCTGCAGGATTACAGCCTGACATCCTCCTTCTTCTGGATGGTCGTGTTTGCCACCACTTTCGGCCTGCTGCTCAGCTTTACGCGGGCGCGCAGCCTGGAAGGCGCGGGAGCCTCGACCATTGGCTCGGCCATGCTCTACGTGCTGGTCGCGACGATCGGCATGCAAATGGACCTGAACGCGCTGCTCGACCGTCCCTGGCTGTTCCTGCTGGGCCTGATCTGGATCGCCGTGCATGGCGGCCTGCTGCTCCTGATGGCCAAGCTGATCCGGGCGCCCTTGTTCTTCATGGCGGTCGGCTCGCAAGCCAATGTCGGCGGCGCGGCCTCGGCCCCGGTGGTGGCCAGCGCCTTTCATCCGGCGTTGGCGCCGGTCGGCGTGCTGCTGGCGGTGCTCGGCTATGCGCTCGGTACCTATGGCGCTTATGTCACCGGCCTGGCGCTGCGCGCATTGGCGAGCTGAAACGGCGGAGCAAGCCAGGAGGGTGGCAGGAAAATTTCTTGCAACTTCTTGGCTTGCTTGCCATCCGCGTACGCCACGCCGCCCCAAAATGGGGTATTTTTACATCTGCGACAACGTTGTCCGGGCTGCATCCGGCCGGGAACGTCCAGCAGGCGGTTTTCTCCTCCTGCCGTTGTTTTGCATCAATAGAATCTCGCCTCTAAGTTCCCGTTTGACATTTCAACTCTGGTAGATAATAGTACGAGCGTTCGGATTTTTTCGATTCAGGGGCAGTCATTACTACGTCAGCCAAATTCATGCGCAAGGGCGAACTCACGCGGGCAGCGATCCTGGACGTGGCGCTCGAGCTGTCCAGCCGCGATGGCCTCGAGGGCCTGACCATCGGCTTGCTGGCCGACCGGATGAACATGTCCAAGTCGGGCGTGTTCGCGCACTTCGGTTCGCGCGAAGACCTGCAGCTGGAAGTGGTCAAGCTCTACCACCACCGCTTCGAGCAGGAAGTGTTCTTCCCGAGCGTGCGCGAGCCGCGCGGCCTGCCGCGCCTGCAGTCGATGTTCGACCGCTGGCTGGGGCGGGTGTCGGTCGAGATCGCGTCGGGCTGCATCTACATCAGCGGCGCCGTCGAGTACGACGACCGTCCGGGTCCGATCCGCGAGGAGCTGGTCAAGATGGTGCAGGCCTGGCAGGGCGCCCTGCAGCGCAGCGCGCGCCAGGCGATCGAGGTCGGCCACCTGCGTGCCGACACCGACGCCGACCAGCTGGTGTACGAGATGTACGGGCTGATCCTGGCCCTGCACCATGACGCGCGTTTCCTGCGCATGCCCGGTTCGGTCGACCGGGCGCGCCGCGGCTTCGAGCGGCTGATCGAAAACTATCGTAATCCATCCACGCCGGCGCAATAAAGCACCGCCAGTCACACAACACACTTTTACCTTCGTTCAGGAGAAAACCATGGGTCAGTACGTCGCGCCAATCCGGGATATGCAGTTCGTTCTGCACGAATTCCTCAACGTCAGCGAAGAGTTCAAGAACCTGCCTGCCTACCAGGAAATCGACGCCGACATCATCAACCAGGTGCTGGAAGAAGGTGCGAAGTTCACGCAGGAAGTGCTGTTCCCGCTGAACCACTCGGGCGACCGCGAAGGCTGCACGTTTGATGCGTCCACCAAGACCGTGACCACCCCGAAGGGTTTCAAGGAAGCGTATAAACAGTATGTCGAAGGCGGCTGGGCTGCCCTGGCATGCGATCCGGAATACGGCGGCCAGGGCCTGCCGGTTTCGCTGAACAACTCGTTCTACGAGATGCTGAACTCCTCGAACCAGGCATGGACCATGTACCCGGGCCTGTCGCACGGCGCCTACGAGTGCCTGAAGGAGCACGGCACCGACGAGCAGAAGAAGCTGTACCTGCCGAAGCTGGTCTCGGGCGAGTGGACCGGCACCATGTGCCTGACCGAAGCGCACTGCGGCACCGACCTGGGCCTGCTGCGCTCGAAGGCCGAACCGCAGGCCGACGGCACCTATGCAATCAGCGGCTCGAAGATCTTCATCTCGGCCGGCGAACACGACATGGCCGAGAACATCGTCCACCTGGTGCTGGCGCGCCTGCCGGACGCACCGGAAGGCTCGAAGGGCATCTCGCTGTTCTTGGTCCCGAAATTCAAGGTCAACGCCGACGGCTCGCTGGGCGAGCGTAACGGCATCGCCTGCGGCGCCATCGAAGAGAAGATGGGCATCCACGGCAACGCCACCTGCCAGATGAACCTGGACGGCGCGATCGGCACCCTGATCGGCCAGCCGCACAAGGGCCTGCAGGCGATGTTCGTGTTCATGAACGCCGCCCGCCTGGGCGTCGGCATGCAGTCGCTGGGCCTGACCGAAGTCGCCTACCAGAACGCGCTGGTGTATGCGAAGGACCGCATCCAGATGCGCAGCCTGTCGGGCCCGAAGGACCCTAGCAAGCCGGCCGACCCGATCATCGTGCAC
Source organism: Massilia agri (assembly GCF_024753255.1). Taxonomy (GTDB): domain Bacteria; phylum Pseudomonadota; class Gammaproteobacteria; order Burkholderiales; family Burkholderiaceae_D; genus Telluria; species Telluria agri. The sequence continues at coordinate 151,286 of NZ_JANUHA010000012.1, read as the reverse complement.
CCGGATGTGCGCCGCATGCTCTTGACGGCCAAGGCCTTCGCCGAAGGCGCACGCGCGCTGACCTCCTACATCGCGCTGCAGATCGACCGTGAACTGAACCACCCGGACGAGGAAGTGCGCAAGGAAGCCGCCGGCGAAGTCGCGCTCTTGACCCCGATCGTCAAGGCCTTCATCACCGACAACGGCTGGATCGCGACCTCGGAAGCGATGCAGGTCTACGGCGGCCACGGCTACATCAGCGAGTGGGGCATGGAGCAGTACGTGCGCGATGCCCGCATCAACATGATCTACGAAGGCACCAACACCGTGCAGTCGCTGGACCTGCTGGGCCGTAAGATCCTGATGGACAACGGCGCCAAGCTGCGCGCCTTCGGCGAGAAGATCAAGTCCTTCGTGGAAGAGAACGGCCTGGACGAGTCGATGTCCGAATTCGTGACCCCGCTGGGCGAACTGGGCGAGAAGGTCACCAAGCTGACCATGGAAATCGGCATGAAGGCCTTCCAGAACCCGGACGAAGTCGGCGCCGCCGCCGTGCCTTACCTGCGCGTCGTGGGCCACCTGGTGTTCAGCTACTTCTTCGCCCAGATGGCGAAGATCGCGCTGGCCAAGAAGGATTCGGGCGACAAGTTCTACGAAGCCAAGCTGCACACCGCGCGCTTCTACTTCGCCCGCCTGTACCCGGAAACCGCGATGCTGATCCGCCAGGCACGTTCGGGTTCGGCGAACCTGCTGGCCATGGACGCAGACCTGTTCTAACACTCCCATCACGTCGCCCTCGCAGGGAATGCGGGGGCGACGACTCATCCAAGGAAACAAGAATGTCCAATTTCATCGTCAAGAAAGTCGCCGTGCTGGGCGCCGGCGTGATGGGCGCGCAGATCGCTGCGCACTGCGTGAACGCCAAGGTGCCGGTCGTGCTGTTCGACCTGCCTGCCAAGGAAGGCCCGAAGAACGGCATCGTCCTGCGCGCCATCGAGAACCTGAAGAAGCTGTCGCCGGCCCCGCTGGGCAACAAGGAAGACGCGGCCCTGATCGAAGTGGCCAACTACGAGGACAACCTCGACGTGCTGGCCGGCTGCGACCTGATCATCGAAGCCATCGCCGAGCGCATGGACTGGAAACACGACCTGTACAAGAAGGTCGCGCCGCACATCGCCCCGAACGCGATCTTCGCGTCCAACACGTCGGGCCTGTCGATCAACAAGCTGGCCGAAGGCTTCGACGAAGAACTGAAGGCGCGCTTCTGCGGCGTCCACTTCTTCAACCCGCCGCGCTACATGCACCTGGTCGAACTGATCCCGACCACCAGCACCCGTCCTGAAATCCTCGACCAGCTGGAAACCTTCCTGACCTCGACCCTGGGCAAGGGCGTGGTGCGCGCGAAGGACACCCCGAACTTCATCGCCAACCGCGTCGGCATCTTCGGCATGCTGGCCACCATCCACGAAGCCGAGAAATTCGGCCTGTCGGTGGACGTGGTCGACGACCTGACCGGCGCCAAGCTGGGCCGCGCCAAGTCGGGCACCTTCCGCACCGCCGACGTCGTGGGCCTGGACACCATGGGCCACGTCATCAAGACCATGCAGGACAACCTGGCGGACGACCCGTTCTTCAGCGTCTACAAGACCCCTGAGGTGCTGGCCAAGCTGATCGAGAAGGGCGCCCTGGGCCAGAAGGCCGGCGCCGGCTTCTACAAGAAGGTCGGCAAGGAGATCCAGCGTCTCGACTTCGCCACCGGCGAATACGTCGCCGGCGGCGCCAAGGCGGCCGACATCGTCGCCCGCATCCTGAAGGAAAAGGACCCGGTCAAGAAGTTCAAGGCCATGCGCGAATCGACCAACCCGCAGGCGCAGTTCCTGTGGGCGATCTTCCGCGATGCCTTCCACTACATCGCCTTCCACCTCGACAGCATCGCCGACAACGCGCGCGACGTCGACTTCGCGATGCGCTGGGGCTTCGGCTGGAGCGTTGGCCCGTTCGAGACCTGGCAGGCCGCAGGCTGGACCCAGATCGCCCAGTGGGTGAAGGAAGACATCGACGCCGGCAAGGCGCTGACCAATGCACCGCTGCCCGCCTGGGTCTTCGAAGGCCAGGTGGCCGAGAAGGGCGTGCACACCCTTGAGGGTTCGTACTCGGCTTCGAAGAACGCCTACGTGCCGGTGTCCGACCTGCCGGTCTACCAGCGCCAGCAGTTCCGCGCCCCGGTCCTGGGTTCGACCTCGCTCGATCCGAAGACTGCCGGCACCACCGTGTTCGAGGACGACTCGGTGCGCCTGTGGCACTCGGGCGACGACGTGCTCGTCATCTCGCTCAAGACCAAGATGCACGTCATCGGCGAAGGCGTGGTGAAGGGCCTGCAGCGCGGCATGGCTGAAGCGGAGAAGGGCTACAAGGGCCTGGTGATCTGGAACACCGACGCGGCCGAAGGCGGCGCCTTCTCGGCCGGCGCCGACCTGCAGTCGGCCATGCCGGCCTTCATGATGGGCGGCGCCAAGGCGATGGACCCGATGGTCCGCGACCTGCAAAACGTCTTCATGCAGATGAAGTACTCGAACATCCCGGTGGTCGCCGCTGTCGCGGGCCTGGCGCTGGGCGGCGGCTGCGAGATGGCCCTGCACGCGTCGAAGCGCGTGGCCTCGATCGAGTCCTACATCGGCCTGGTCGAAGTCGGCGTCGGCCTGGTGCCGGCCGGCGGCGGCCTGAAGGAAGCGGCAGTACGTGCCTTCCTTGACGCCAAGGGCAACGACATCCTGCAATTCCTGAAGACCGGCTTCACCAACGCGGCCACCGCGCAGGTGTCGAAGTCGGCCCTGGAAGCGAAGGCCATGGGCTACCTGAAGGAAGACGACATCATCGTCTTCAACCCGTACGAACTGCTGCACGTGGCCAAGACCACCGCGCGCGCCATGTTCGACGCCGGCTACCGCGCCCCGGCGCGCCGCCCGATCACCGTCACCGGCCGCTACGGCTGGGCGACGATCCGCGGCCAGCTGGTCAATATGCGCGACGGCGGCTTCATCTCGGCCTACGACTACAAGCTGGGCGACATGATCGCCGAGATCGTGACCGGCGGTGACGTCGACCAGGGCAGCGTGGTGTCCGAACAGTGGCTGCTCGACATGGAGCGCAAGGCCTTCATCGAGCTGCTGGGCAACCCGAAGACCCAGGAACGCATCATGGGCATGATGCAGACCGGTAAGCCGGTGCGTAACTAAAGCGACGACCAAACAGGACGACCAATCATGAGCAAACAACTTCAAGACGCATACATCGTCGCAGCGACCCGCACCCCGATCGGCAAGGCGCCGCGCGGCTTCTTCAACAAGACCCGTCCGGACGACCTCTTGGTGCACGCCATCCGCGGCGCCATGGCCGCCGTGCCGAACCTGGACCCGGCCCTGATCGTCGACGCCATCGTCGGCTGCTCCTTCCCGGAAGCGGAGCAGGGCTTCAACGTGGCGCGTAACGCCGTGGTGCTGGCAGGCCTGCCGAACACCGTGGGCGGCGTCACCGTCAACCGCTACTGCGCCTCGGGCATCACCGCCCTGGCGATGGCGGCCGACCGCATCCGCGTGGGCGAAGCCGACGTGATGATCGCCGGCGGCGTCGAATCGATGTCGATGGTCCCGATGATGGGCCACCACCCGTCGATCAATATGGAGACCTTCAAGGACGAGAACGTGGGCCTGGCCTACGGCATGGGCCTGACCGCCGAGAAGGTGGCCGAGCAGTGGAAGGTGTCGCGCGAAGACCAGGACGCCTTCGGCCTGGAATCGCACCGCCGCGCCATCGCCGCCCAGCAGGCAGGCCTGTTCAAGGACGAGATCACCCCGGTCGAAATCGTCACCCGCACGCCGAACCTGGCCACCGGTGAAATCACCGTGAAGCGCCGCACCGTCGACCTCGACGAAGGCCCGCGCGCCGACGCCTCGATCGAATCGATGGCCAAGCTGAAACCCGTCTTCGCCGCCAAGGGCAGCGTGACCGCGGCGACCTCCTCGCAGATGTCGGACGGCGCCGGCGCGCTGATCGTCGTCAGCGAGAAGATCCTGAAGGAGCACAACCTGACCCCGCTGGCCAAGTTCTCCTCCTTCGCCGTACGCGGCGTGCCGCCGGAAATCATGGGCATCGGCCCGAAGGTCGCCATCCCTGCCGCACTGGCAGCGGCCGGCATCACCCAGGACCAGCTGGACTGGATCGAGCTGAACGAAGCCTTCGCCGCGCAGGCGCTGGCCGTGATCCGCGACCTGGGCCTCGACACCAGCAAGGTCAACCCGATGGGCGGCGCGATCGCCCTGGGCCACCCGCTGGGCGCGACCGGCGCCATCCGCGCCGCGACCGTCGTGCACGCACTGCGCCGCAACAACCTGAAGTACGGCATGGTGACGATGTGCGTCGGCGCCGGCATGGGTGCCGCCGGTATCATCGAGCGCGTCTAAGCATCAGAAAGTAGTCACCGCGTGGGCGGGAGGACAGGCTTGCCCTTGTAGGGTGGGCGGTCCCCCGCCCACGCGTCCAACCAGCTTCAGAAAAATCGGAGACCCTGAAACATGGACATGCTGATCAACAAGGCCAACGGCCTCCTGACCATCGAATTCAACCGCCTCGAGCGCAAGAACGCCATCACCGCCGCGATGTACCAGTCGATGGCCGACGCACTGCGCGATGCGGAAAGCGACACGGCAGTGCGCGCCATCCTCATCGCCGGCAAACCCGAGATCTTCACCGCCGGGAACGACCTCGACGACTTCATGAAGAACTCGGCCCCGGTGCCGGGCGTTCCCGCCGAAGCCCGCCCGGTATTCCAGTTCATGCGCGCCCTGCACGGTTCGACCAAGCCCGTGATCGCGGCCGTGGCCGGCGCCGCCATCGGCATCGGCACCACCATGCTGATGCACTGCGACCTGGTCTATGCCGCCGACAACGCCAAGTTCTCGGTGCCCTTCACGCAGCTGGGCCTGTGCCCGGAATTCGCGTCCTCGCTGCTGCTGCCGCAGCTGGCCGGCTATCCGCGCGCGGCCGAGAAGCTGCTGCTGGGCGAAGCCTTCGGCGCCCAGGAAGCCTTCGAGATGGGCCTGCTCACGAAAGTCCTGCCGGCCGCCGAGCTGCGCGCCTACGCCGAACAGCAGGCCGCCAAGCTGGTCGCGCTGCCGGCCGCCTCGATCCGCACCACGAAAGCCTTGATGAAGCGTCCGCGCATCGAGGCCATCGAAGGCGCGATCGCCGCCGAGAACGAGCGCTTCGCGGCCATGCTGCTGGCGCCGGAAGCGAAGGAAGCGTTCACCGCCTTCTTCGAGAAGCGCAAGCCGGACTTCTCGAAGTTCGACTGAGACCGCGTCAGAAATCGTAGCGAAGTCCCACGGCAAGGGCCTGGCCGCCGCTGATGCCGGCATCGAAGTCGTCCAGGCCTCCCCGGCGCGGGGTAAGCACGGCGGTGCTCGCCTCCCGGTAGTACTCGGCGAACACCTTCACGTCGCTTGACAGCTGGTGGTCGATGCCGAGGTGGACGATGTTGTCGCCATAGTGCTCCACTTTTGCAAGCATCAGCTTGAAGGTGCTTGCGCCCGTGGCATAGCTGGCGAAGAGGTTGATGGCCTGGTTGCCGTCGCTGGAAAAGCTGCCGCCCTGGCGGTTCCCCGTGTGGAAGCGCTCGTACTTCATGGCCAGATAGAGGCCGCCGGCCCGATGGCTGGCGGACAGCCCGAGCAGCCGGTTGCGGCCGTAACCGGCGTCGCCCCGGTCGTCCAGGCCGATGGCCAGGCGGGTATCGCCGAGGCTGTAGGTGGCGGCCAGCTGCCGGCGCGGCGCATCGATGCGCGACGTCGAGCGCGCGTTGCCGCTGCTGCCGGTGTAGGCAGCGGCCAGGGACAGGCCCCCGACTTCCGGCGTCGCATAGGACAGGGTCTGCGCCACGCGAAAGACGGTATAGGTCGCAAAGCCGCTGTAATAGCTGCTGAACATGTCCACCGGCGCCGCGACGGCATTGTAGTAGGGCATCCACTGCTGGCCGTAGCTGACGGCGCCGAAGCGGCCGCGCAGTCCGAGCTGCGCGAGCCTGATCCGCTCCCCGTGGGGGCGGGCCGCATCGCCCTGGTCGTAGGGGTCGCGCATCCGGACATTCGCGGAATCGAATGGCAGTTCCAGTTGCCCCGTCAGCGCCAGGTCTTTGCCCAGCGGATGGTCGACCCTCAGGCCCACCCGCGAGTAGGCGTCGCGGAAGGACGCATACGCGTCCAGGCGATCGTCGCGGTCCGGACGGACCGCCTCGGCCTGGGTGCGCAGCGAGCCGTAGAACTCGACGCCGGAAATGGGTTGGGCGGCAAGGTCGCCACAGGCGATGCAGCCCGAGAGTCCGAGCGCGAAGATAGTGAAGGGGAATCTGGGCATGGTTCTTTTCCTTATGCGGGAACAGGGCGCCCCTAGACCGCGGTCAGCCCGGTGGAAGCGGCCATCACGTCCAGCAGCAACTCGCTGACGCCATCCCATACGATCTGCACGCCGAGGCACAGCAGGATGAATGCGGTCAGGCGCAGGAAGACGGCCGTTCCGGCATCGCCGATCAGGCGCAGGAAGTGTTCCCCGTAGCGAAAGGCCAGATAGAGCAGCAGGCCGATGAGCGCCAGCGCCAGCAGGGCGCCGCCCATGCGCGCCAGCGAGATCACGAGACGGAGATCGTGCAGCGTGACGCCCACGGTGATGGCGACCGAGATCGAGGCGGGGCCGCAGCTGATCGGAAAGGTCAGCGGGTAGAAGGCCTGGCGGTAGGCGTGGTCCGGTGTATACGCTTCTGCCAGGGCGGCCCGGCTGTCGGGCGTGGAGGGCGTCGCACCGAGCAGGCGCCATGCCACGGAGGCGAGGAGCAGGCCGCCGCCGATGCGGACGATGGGCAGCGAAATGCCGAAGAAGTCGAGCACGTAGGAGCCGACCAGCATCGAGCCCGCCATCAGCCAGAACATATTGCGCGCAATGCGGCGCGCCAGCAGCGTGCGGGTGGCGGGCGATGCTCCCTCGGTCATGCTGAGGAAGATCGGTGCGGTCGCTGCCGGGTTGAGAATGGGCAGCATGGTGGCAAGCACGAACAGGAAGCTCTTCGCCACCGCCACGATCAACTCAATCGTCATGACAATCCGTGTGTGTTATGACGACAAAAATGAGGCCTGAAAGAATCTCTTGCTGCATGTGAATGACTGGGAAGACGCCATCGGTGGCCGTCGCGCGAGCATGCACGAAGCCCTGGTGACGGAGTATACGACCTGGGCGAAAAGCGTGACGTCCCGCTGCGCGGCCTGGCCGCGCTGATTGGCGCTTGACGCGCCGCCAGTCCTCGAATGCTCAAGCCGCCGCCATCGCCTCCGCATCGGCGCCGGCCGGCAGGTAGAGCGGCGCGCCGGGGTCAAGCGCGGCGCGCCACACCGCTCCGGCGACATCGAGCGCATGGGTCACCGGCCCATCGTTTCTCCGGCCGGCGAACACGTTATCCAGGAAAGCGGCATAGGCTTCCGGCGCCGCGTCCTGCATGCGCCCCTGCGCACTGTGGCCGAACGGCGTTTCCGGCGAGCGGCCCGGCAGCACCAGGTGCGCGCGCACGCCGATGGCTTGCAGCTCGAGCGCCAGCGATGCGGTCCAGGCATTCATCGCCGCCTTGCTCGCCGTGTAGGCAGCCAGCAGCGGCAGCGCCTTGTAGGTCGTGGCGGACGAAACGTTGACGATCACGCCGGCGCCGCGCTGCCTGAACTGTGGCAGCACGGCCTGCGTGACGGCCATGACGCCCAGCAGGTTGGTGTCGAACACCTCGCGCAGGGTCGTCATCGGCGTGGACTCGAACACGCCCATCAGGCCGATGCCGGCATTGTTGACCAGCACGTCGACCGGGCCGCTTTCCTCGACCGCGCGCCGGACGCTCTCCGGATCGAGGACGTCGAGCGCGACGATGCGCAGCTTCGGCGAGGCCGGCAGCACATCGGGGCGCGGCGTGCGCATGGTGGCGACCACGTCCCAGCCGCGTTCCAGGAACAGGCGGGCGGTGGCGAGACCGAATCCGGACGAGCAGCCGGTGATGAGGACGGTGGGCATGAGAGGCTCCTTAGGGTGGTGGTGAGTGGTGGGGATGGACACACTATAGGGCCGCAGTGCCGGACGGGATATAATCGAACGTACACATTTCATTCGCGAGCGTCCGAATATGGTCGACCCCTTCGCCGAACTTGTCCTTCTGCTCCAGCCAGGCGCGCCGTTTTCCAAACTCGTCAGCGGGGCCGGGCCCTGGCGCGTGCGCCGCGAAGAATATGGCCGGCCCTTCTATTGCGTGGTCCTCGAAGGCTGCTGCCGCCTGGCAGTGGATGGACATGAGGCGATCGTCCTCGCGCAGGACGATTTCATCCTGATTCCCTCGGCGCGCAACTTCACCGTGTCCAGCCTTGTTCCGGATGCGAAGGACGCGCCATCCGGCGCCGCACCGCCGCCGCCCCCCATGCGCGATGGCGAGATCCGGCACGGCGTGCAGGACGGGCCGGCCGATGTCCGGATGCTGGTGGGCTACTGCAGTTTCGGATCGTCCGACGCGGCGCTGCTGGTCTCGCTCCTGCCGGAACTGGTCCACGTACGCGGCGACCCGCGCCTGGGCGCCATCGTGCGGCTGGTCGGCGACGAGTGCCGCGCGTCCCGGCCGGCGCGCGACATCCTGCTGACCAGGCTGCTGGAGGTGCTTCTCATCGAAGCGCTGCGCTCCGGCGCCAGCGCGGCGACGTCGCCCGGCCTGCTTCGCGGGCTGGCCGACGAGCGGCTGGCGCCGGCCCTGCGGCGCCTGCACGCGGAGCCGGCCAGGGCCTGGACCATGGCGACGCTGGCGCGGGAGGCGGCGCTGTCGCGTTCCGCCTTCTTCGAGCGCTTCAGCCGCGCGCTCGGGATGGCGCCGATGGCCTATCTGTGCAACTGGCGCATGGCCCTGGCGCGCGGCCTGCTGCGCAAGGGGGCGGGCGGCGTGGCCGAGGTGGCGCAGCAGGTCGGCTACGGCTCGGCCAGCGCCTTCAGCGTCGCGTTCACCCGCCATGTGGGCGTGCCGCCGGCGCGCTATGCGCTGCAATCCGCTTGAGCGCAGCCGCTGCCGGTCCGCGGCCTTGAGGCCGATGCCGCGACATCGGGAGGATGTCGACGGCGTCCGTGATGCTAGACTAGCCGTTTCGCTCTACTTTCACGCCCTATGCGACGACTGCAACGGCCTTGCTTGTGGCGCCTGGTTTGCCTGCTCCTGATCGTGCTGGGTGCCGGCCTGGTCTTGTTCAGGAGCGCCGCGACGCAGGCACGGCCGCAAACACCCTCCATGCCTCTGCCGTATGCCGTCGAGCAGGTCGAATTCGACAATGCCGGCAGCGGGATCCGCCTGTCCGGCACCCTGAGCCTGCCGCCCGGCCCCGGACCGCATCCCGCCATCATCCTGGTGCCCGGCTCGGGCGAAGTGGACCGCGACGGCAGCCTGTTCGGCCATCGGTTCTACCTGGTGCTGGCCGACCACCTGACGCGCCAGGGTTTCGCGGTGCTGCGCAGCGACAAGCGGGGACTGGGCCAGTCCGGCGGCGACTTCGCCAGCGCCACCACCTACGACTTCGCGTCCGACACCGACGCGGCACTGGCCTTCCTCCGCAGCCGTCCGGGCATCGATGGCCGGCGCATCGGCCTGGTCGGGCACAGCGAAGGCGCGCTGGCAGGCAGCATCGTCGCCGCGCGCGACCCGGCGCTATCTTTCCTGGTGCTCATGGCCGGCAACGGCATCCCGATGGGCGAGGTGCTGAAGGCCCGCGGCGTAGCCGAAGCGCAGGGCGACCCGGGCCCGTGGATGCGCACCCTGCTGTCGATCGACCCGCAAGCGGTGCTGCGCCAGGTGCGCTGTCCGGTGCTGGCCCTGGTGGGCGACAAGGACCGGATCATATCGGCCGACACCAACATACCGGCGTTGACGGCAGCGCTGGCGGCTAATCCGCATGCCGAGGTCCGGCGCTTGCCGGGCCTGAACCACTTCTTCCAGACCGCAGGCAGCGGCGAGCTTTCCGAAGTGGAGGGCATCGACGAGACGATGTCGCCGCGTGCGCTGGCGCTGATCGGCGGGTGGGCGCGCAGGCAAACATCCGGGCGGTGAGGCGGCTGACGGCCATGATGAGGCCTGTATTTGAAAAGGATGAAATATGACAGCGAACGATCCTGAATCCGTCGAAGCCACGTCTCGTGAAGGCATCCACGTCCTGGCCGTCGAAGCCCATGCCGACTACCGCGACGCCAACGTGATCGTCCAGGGCCTGATCGACTTCAACGCCGCCCACACAGGCGGCGCAACGCCCCGCGAGCTGGTGGTCACGGTGCGCGACGAGGCGGGACGGGTCGCGGGCGGCCTGGTGGGCGACACCTATGTCGGCTGGCTGCAGGTGCACGCGCTGTGGGTCGGCGAGGCCTTGCGCGGCCGGGGCATCGGCCGCGACATCCTGCACGCCGCGGAGGAGGAGGCGCTGCGCCGGGGCTGCGGCCAGGCTTTCCTGGAGACCCTGAGCTTCCAGGCGCTGGCCTTCTACGAGAAGCTGGGCTATACCGTGAGTTCCAGGCTGGAGGGATTCCCGCCAGGCGGCGCGCGCTATGCCCTCGTCAAGACGCTGGCTTCCCCTGCGGACCGAGCGCCTGCAAGCGCCGGCGCCGCATAGTACACTGGGACGGCTTTCCACCCAGGCCGTCTTATGTCCTCTTTGCCCTCCAGTCCCGCCGCCGCCGCTTCCCAGCCGGCCACGGTGATGCAGATCCTCTTCTCCGTCGCTTTTGTGCACCTGCTCAACGACTGCGTGCAGGCCGTCCTGCCCGCGATCTACCCGCTGCTGAAAGACGAGTTCGCGCTCAGCTTCACCCAGATCGGCCTGATCACGCTGACCTTCCAGTGCACCGCTTCGCTGCTGCAGCCCTGGATCGGCCTGTACACCGACAAACGCCCGATTCCTTTCCTGCTGCCGGCCGGGATGTGCATCACCCTGCTGGGGGTCGCGCTGCTGTCGACCGCGGGCAGCTTCGCCATGCTGCTGCTGGCGGCCGGCATGATCGGCGTCGGTTCCTCGACCTTCCATCCGGAAGCTTCGCGCGTGGCGCGCCTGGCCTCGGGAGGGCGCTTCGGCTTCGCGCAGTCGCTGTTCCAGGTGGGCGGCAACCTCGGTTCGGCCTTCGGGCCGCTGCTGGCCGCCGCCATCATCGTCGGCAGCGGGCAGGGGAGGATCGCCTGGCTGATGGTGCTGGTGCTGCTGGCGGTGGCGGTGTTGATTGGCGTGAGCCGCTGGTATGCCGGCCACCTGAAAAAGGCCACCGGCAAGATCGCCGTGCACGCCGGGCCGGGCCTGTCGCGCGGACGCGTGTTGTGGGCGCTCACCGTGCTGGCCCTGCTGGTGTTCTCGAAGTACATCTACATGGCCAGCCTGTCGAGCTACTACACCTTCTACCTGATCGAAAAATTCGACGTGTCGGTGGAGGCGGCCCAGGGCTACCTCTTCCTCTTCCTGGCGGCGGTGGCGGCGGGGACGTTCGCCGGTGGGCCGATCGGCGACCGCATCGGGCGCAAGCGCGTGATCTGGTTCTCGATCCTCGGCGCGGCGCCGTTCACGCTGGCGCTGCCCTATGTGGACCTGTTCTGGACCGCCGTGCTGTCGGTGGTCATCGGCCTGGTGATGTCCTCCGCCTTTTCCGCCATCGTCGTGTTCGCGCAGGAGCTGGTGCCCGGTAAGGTCGGCATGATCGCGGGCCTGTTCTTCGGCCTGATGTTCGGCATCAGCGGCATCGGCGCCGCCCTGATGGGGGCGATCGCCGACAGCACCGGCATCGAATACGTGTACCGGATCGCTTCCTTCCTGCCGCTGCTGGGCATCCTGGCGGTGCTGCTGCCGCGCATGGAAACCGCGCGGCGCTAGCGCATGCCGGAGCAGCCCAGCCCCCGCCAGTTCGCGCTGCCGCGGCGCGCGCTGGCTTCCTATGTCAAGAACCTCATCGGCGGCGGGTTCGAGGTCGCGACGCCCCACCTTCCCGCCAGCCCCGATGCGCAGCTGGTGCTCTACCTGGCGGGTGGCGCCAGCCTGCTCGGCGCACCGGACGGCCGCCTGCCGCAGGCCTTCCTGTCGGGGCCGACGATGGCGCCACGCCACTTCGGGGTGGAGCCGGGCAGCAGCTTCATGTCCGCCGTCTTCCGCCCCTCCGGCGTGCTGCATTGCTTCGGGATTCCCGCTGACTGCCTCGGCGGCGCTTCCGTGCCGCTCGACGCCCTGGTCGGCAGCTCCGAGGCGGCGCGCCTGCAGGAGGAACTGCAGGCGGCGAAGGTTTTCCGCGAGCGCGTCCGCATCCTCGAGGAATTCCTCTTGCGCCGCGCGGACGCCGGCGCGCGGCAAGCGGCGCCGCTGCCGCAGCTGTCCTTCGAGCGCCTGTTCATGCCGGTCGGCGAGCTGGCCGATGGCCTCGGTCTCGGCGTGCGCCAGTTCGAGCGCCGCTTCCTGGCGCACCACGGCGTCGCGCTGCGCGACTTCCGCCGGCTGGCCCGGTTCGCCCGCGCCCTGTCGCTCCTGATGCAGGGGCCGGACAGGCCCGGCCTGGCGGCGGCCGCGCTGGAGGCGGGCTACGTCGACCAGGCCCATTTCAGCCGCGACTTCCGGCAGTTCGTCGGCGACACGCCCTCGCACTTCCTGGCCAGCCGCGAGGACGCGGCCTCCGGCTACCGCTTCTGGGCCTTCGGGCGCGACGAGCTCGATTCCTTCCTCCGCTAGCGCCGATGTCGTGTCGGTACAAGACAGGGCGGGCGCGAGCCCGTATCGTCGCTCTGTTTTCAGAAGGAGCCCACGATGGATGAATCCGTGCTGGAAGGCCAGCATTACCTGCTCACGAGTGTCGACCAGCTGCTGTCGCATGCGCGCGGCAACAGTATCTGGTACCTGTCCTTCGGCCTGGCCTGCTGCGCCGTGGAGATGATGCACGCGGCCTCCGCGCGCTACGACATGGACCGCTTCGGGATGGTCCCGCGCGCCAGTCCGCGCCAGGCCGACCTGATGATCATCGCGGGAACGCTGACCAACAAGATGGCCACCGCGCTGCGCAAGGTCTACGACCAGATGCCCGAGCCGCGCTACGTCATCTCGATGGGCTCCTGCGCCAACGGCGGCGGCTACTACCACTACTCCTATTCCGTGGTGCGCGGCTGCGACCGCATCGTGCCGGTCGACGTCTATATCCCGGGCTGTCCGCCGACTGCGGAAGCGCTGGTCTACGGGATCCTGCAGCTGCAGCGCAAGATCAAGGTGGAGCGGCTGGACACGATCGTGCGCTGAGTCGAGCGGAACCGAACACCTGCCGCGCCAGTTCCGGTACCATCTCCCTTGCCCCTGCAGGGCAATGGAGAACGCAATGCGTATCAGTGCTTCGATCGACAATTCTTCCGCCGCGCACCTGGTCGCCGTGGAGTCCGATGGATCGCGCCAGCTGCTGGATATTCCCCCGAAAACGGAGATGCCGGGATCAGGCGTGAACGGCGGCGAGTTCCTGATGCTGGCGCTGGCGACCTGCTATTGCAATGACCTGTACCGCGAAGCGCGCCGGCTCGGCATTGCACTCGATGGCGTGCAGGTCGAAGCCAGCGCGGACTTCCCCGGCGTGGGACTGTGCGCGACCAATGTCCGTTATCGCGCCTCGGTCCGTTCCGGCGCCACGCCGGCGCAGATCGCCAGGCTGCTGGCCGAAACGGATGCGGTGGCAGAGGTGCACAACACCCTCAGGGCCGGTTGCATGGTCACGCTCGACCCGCCCGCCGCCGTCTCCCCATGATGCCCGCCGTCTCGATCCGCCCCGCCACGCCCGATGACGCAGCCGCCATCTGCGCCATCTACAATCCCTACGTCGCCACCACCACCATCAGCTTCGAAGAGGAACCCGTTGACTGCGGCGACATGGCCCGGCGCATCGCGGACGTCCAGGCGCTCGGCCTGCCCTGGCTGGTGGCCGAGCGCGAAGGATGCCTGCTCGGCTATGCCTATGCCACCAGGTGGCGTGCCCGCCCGGCTTACCGCACCTCGGTCGAAAGCTCGGTCTACCTGGCCCGCGAGGCGGCCGGGCGCGGCGCCGGCACCGCCCTGTACCGCGCGCTGCTCGAGGCCCTGCGGCGGCAGGGGGTGCACATGGTGATCGGCGGGATCGCCCAGCCCAACGCGGCCAGCGTGGCGCTGCACGAGAAGCTGGGCTTTCGCAAGGTGGCCCACTTCAGCGAAGTGGGGCGCAAGTTCGGGCGCTGGGTCGACGTGGCTTACTGGGAATTGCGGCTGCAGGACTGATGCGCGGTCGGCTTCACAAGGCGCCGACCATCGCCTTGAGCTGGGCAAGCCGGTCCGGCCGGACGCAGTAGCAGACGCGCTGCACGTCCGACGAGCCCTCGATGAGGCCGGCATCCTTGAGGATCGAAACGTGTTTCGATATGGTCGAGGCCGCGAGCGGCAGCACGTCGGCGAGGCTGCCGAAATAGCAGTCGCCGTGGCGGATCAGGTGCCGCAGCAGTTGCAGCCTGGCGGGGTGTCCGATCGCCTTGCACAGGGCGGCAAGGTCGTCGATGTCGATGTCGGCTGGAGGCGTCGCCGACGGTCCGCAGCAGGAACTGGTCATGGATGCTTTCGTTCTGGTGGTGAGCGACGAGGATAGAAAGCGGCCGCCACGCCGTCAAGTGCCTGCCATTCCGGCCACGCCGCGCGCGGGCGCCGGCTTGATCGCCGAGAGGTAGAGCAGCAGCGAGGCCAGGGCGCAGGCGAACAGCACGAGCGGCAGCACCACCGTCCCGGAAGAACCCGACAGGATCGCCGCTGCGACCAGCGGCCCCGCGGCCTTCGACAACAGCGAAGGCGCCGCCATGGCGCCCGTGATCGCGCCGTAGTGCCGGGCCCCGAACAGCAGGCGCGGCAGGGTGCCGCGGATGATCGTCAGTACGCCGTTGCTCATCCCGTACAGCATGCAGAACAGGGCAACCGCCCAGGCCCGTGTGCCGAACAGCGCCAGTGCGAGCAGCCCGAAGGGCAGGGTCGAGAAGACGAACCGCCCGACCGCCTGCGGCGCCTGGCCACGCGCCAGCGTGCGCTCGCCGATGCGGCCCGCCACCTGCATCGGGCCGACCAGGGCGGCGAGCAGCACGGCGGTGGCGGCGCTGTGGCCCAGCGATTGCAGCAGCGGAATCAGGTGCACCGCCAGGGCCGAGAAGATGAAGATGTTCGCCGAGAAGGCCAGCGCCAGCTTCCAGAAGGCAGGGTGGCGGATCGCCTCGGCCAGCGTGTGGCTGTCGCGCGGCGCGTCCGCGCAGGCCGGGGCGCGCGGGGCGTCGCGCCCCAGCCAGAGGTGCAGGGGCAGGCAGGCGGCCAGTTGCAGCGCCGCGTAGGCCAGGTAGGTATCGCGCCAGCCCAGGCGCGATGCGATCGCGAGCGTCAGCGGCCAGAAGATGGTGCTGGCGAAACCGGCGAACAGCGTGAGCGTCGAGATCGCGCGCGGCGCGCCGGCGTCGACCTTGCGGTTGATGGTCGCGAAGGCGGCTTCGTACAGGGTGAGCGACATCGCCAGGCCGATGATGCTCCAGGCGATGAAATACGAGGCGCCGCCGCCGGCGCGCGACAGCAGCGCGAGACCAAGGGCGCTGGCGAGCGAGCCGGCCGCCATGACGTAGCGCCCGCCGTGCCGGTCAACCAGCGCGCCGACCGGCGTGGCGGCCACTCCCGCCACCAGCAGGCTCCACGAGAACGCGGCGAAGGCCGTTTCGGCGCTGATGCCGAGCTCTCCCCGTATCGATGGCGCCAGGACGGCAAAGGCGTAATAGAGCGTTCCCCACGATGCGATTTGCGTGAAGGCGAGGATGCCGATGGTCTTGCGTGCTGGCGACAAGGTGTGCTCCCGATGATGGCGCGACCGCTCAGCAACAGGTCGCGTCCGCAGCCTTCACTGTACAGCAGGGCCGCGCCGCCTGCTGGAGCGCCCCGCGCGTGTTGCAGACGCCGGTTTCGGGCAGGACCAGCCGGACTTCGTCGGCGGCGGCGAGATCGCCGGCCAGCGCCGCGACCACCGAACGCGCCTGCTCGTAGCCGGTGGCCAGCAGGAAGTTGGGCGCGCGGCCGTAGCTCTTTGCGCCGACCGCGTAGTAGCCCGGCTCGGGGTGCGCGAGCTCGCGGTGTCCGTGCGGGCGCACGGTGCCGCAGCTGTGCTCGTTCGGATCGATGAGGGGTGCGAGCGCATCGGTGCTCTCCAACCAGTGGTCGTGGCGCAGGCGCAGCTCGCGCCCCACCGACAGGTCCGGCCGGGCGCCGGTGGCGCAGACGATTTCGTCGATGCCGTCGATATGGCGCCCGGCCGTATCGCGCACCGTGATGCGTCCACCGGTTTCTTCCAGCGCATGGATGGGGAAGGACTGGCGCATTTCGAGGCGTCCGCTATCGCGCAGCGCCTGCAGGCGCCGGCCCAGCGCGCCGCGCGCCGGCAGGCCGTCGGCCTCGCCGCCGCCGAATACCCGCGCCAGGCGGTCGCTGCGCGTGACCCATGCCAGCCGGGTGGCGGGATGTTCCTCGGCGAGCTGCGCCAGCGCCAGCAGGGTGCCGGCGGCGGAGTGGCCGGCGCCGACGACCAGCACGCGCTTGTCCGCATAGCGCGGACGCTGGCTGCCCAGCACGTCCGGCATGCCGTAGGCGATGCGCGCCGCCAGGGCCGTCTCGCCGATCGCCGGGATGCCATTCGCGCCGAGGGGATTTGGCTGCGACCACGTGCCGGTGGCGTCGATCACGGCGGAGGCGAGAAAATCGCGCGGGCCGTCCAGTGTCTCGGCCCGGATGAGGAAGGGTGTCTCGGCGCGCGCGCGTGTCGTCACCTTGTCGCTGCCGGCGCGCGTGACGGCCGTGACGCGATGGCGCAGGCGCAGCGTGTCCGCCAGGGCCGGCAGGGCCGCCAGCGGGACGAGGTATTGATCGAGCAGTTCGCCGGCGCTCGGCAGCGCATCCGGCGCCGGCATGCGCCAGCCGGCCTCCTCGAGCAGGCGGCGCGCAGCCTTGTCGACGTTGTAGCGCCACGGGGAGAACAGCTGCACGTGGCGGAAGCTGTCCAGGCTGGCGCCGACCAGGGCGCCGGCTTCCAGCACGAGAGGCGTCATGCCGCGTTCTCGCAAGTGGGCGGCGGCGGCAAGTCCGACGGGACCGGCGCCGAGGACAGCGACGGGGAGGGTAGCGACGTTCTGGGGCATGGCGGTTCTCCTGATGGTTATTCGTCATTCGACGAAATAAGAATAATCGGCTTGTCATCAAGCTGTCAAATTATTTCGATAATATTCGAAGCGTCCGATCCCGATCCCTTATAATTCGATGAATATGGAAATGAAAGACGTCCCCATGGATACCAAGGCCGCCATCGCGGCGCTCGCCGCCCTGGCCCAGGAGTCGCGGCTGGCGACTTTCCGCCTGCTGGTGCAGGCCGGTCCCGCAGGCATGGCTGCCAGCCGGATCGCCGAAGCGCTCGGCATCCCGGCGTCCTCGCTGTCCTTCCACCTGAAGGAATTGAGCCACGCGGGGCTGATCGCGCCGCGCCAGGAAGGGCGCTTCCTGATCTACGCGGCGCAGTTCGGCGCCATGAACGGCCTGCTTGCCTTCCTCACCGAGAATTGCTGCGGCGGCAATCCTTGCGTTCCGGCATGCGAACCAACGTGCAACGCCACGCCCTGACCCATCGACATCCGAAGGCCCCATGAACGTATTGTTCCTCTGCACCGGAAACTCCTGCCGCTCCCTCATCGGCGAAGCCGTCTTCAACCACCTTGCGCCGCCGGGATGGCGCGCCCTCAGCGCCGGCAGCCAGCCCATGGGCCGCCTGAACGCGCGCGCCCTGCAGCTGCTGGCTGACAAAAGCATCCCGACCGGGGGCTACTACAGCAAGTCCTGGGACGACCTGCCGCTCACGCCCGACATCGTCGTCACCGTCTGCGCGAGCGCGGCCGGCGAGACCTGCCCGGCCTACCTCGGGCCGGTGCTGCGGACCCACTGGGGCGTGGACGACCCCAGCCACGTCGAGGGGACGAAGGAAGTCGTCGACGCCGCCTTCGAACGCGCCTATGCCATCCTGCGCGGGCGCATCGAGGCTTTCCTTGCGCTGCCGCTCGAGGAGCTGGCCCGCGACCGCAGCCGCTTCAAGCAGGCGCTGGACCGCATCGGCGGCCTGCTGCCGGCGTGAAGGGGGAACGCGCTTGCTGACCGCCTTCCTGATCTTTGCCGCCACCCTCGTCCTCGTCATCTGGCAGCCGCGCGGCCTCGGCATCGGCTGGAGCGCTTCCTTCGGCGCCATCGCGGCCCTGCTGCTCGGCGTGATCCGGCTGGAAGACATCCCCGTCGTCTGGGGCATCGTATGGAACGCCACCGGCGCCTTCGTCGCCATCATCGTCATCAGCCTGCTGCTGGACAAGGCCGGCTTCTTCGAGTGGGCCGCGTTGCACGTGGCGCGCTGGGGCCGCGGCAGCGGGCGGCGCCTGTTCGTGCTGCTGGTGCTGCTCGGCGCCGCGGTGGCCGCGCTGTTCGCCAACGACGGTGCGGCGCTGATCCTCACGCCCATCGTGATCGCCATGCTGGCGGCGCTGCGCTTTTCGCCGCGGGCCACGCTGGCCTTCGTGATGGCGGCCGGCTTCATCGCGGACACGGCCAGCCTGCCGCTGGTGGTGTCGAACCTCGTCAACATCGTGTCCGCCGACTACTTCGGGATCGGCTTCGCACGCTACGCCGCCGTGATGGCGCCGGTGAACCTGGTGTCGGTGGCGGCCACGCTCGGCGCCCTGCTGTTCTTCTTCGGCCGCGACATCCCGCGCGACTATGAGCTGGCCCAGCTGCGCGCACCGGAGGAAGCGATCCACGACCGCGCCACCTTCGTCGCCGGCTGGTGGGTGCTGGCCATGCTCCTCATCGGCTTCTTCTGGCTCGATGAAGCGGGCGTGCCGATCAGCGCCGTGGCCGCATTCGGCGCGCTGGTGCTGCTGGCGGTCGCCGCGCGCGGCCACCGCATCTCCACCCGCGTGGTGCTGCGCGGCGCGCCCTGGCAGGTGGTGGTGTTCTCGCTCGGGATGTACCTGGTGGTCTACGGCCTGCGCAACGCCGGGCTGACCGGCTACCTGACGGCATTGCTGGACCGCTTCGCCGCGCATGGCGTGTGGGGCGCGGCATTCGGCACCGGCCTCGTGACGGCGCTGCTGTCCTCGATCATGAACAATATGCCCACCGTGCTGGTCGGCGCGCTGTCGATCGATGCCACGAACGCGACCGGCGCCGTGCGCGAAGCGATGGTCTACGCGAACGTGATCGGCAGCGACCTGGGGCCGAAGATCACGCCGATCGGCAGCCTGGCGACGCTTCTATGGCTGCACGTCCTGGCGAGCAAGGGCGTGCGCATCTCGTGGGCCTATTATTTCCGTGTCGGCATCGTGCTCACCCTGCCGATCCTGTTGGTGACCCTGGCGGCGCTGGCGCTGCGCCTGGGCTGAAGAAGCGAGACAAGCATGAGCAAGATTCCCGGACTCCCGAACATCAACGCCGAGCAGCTCGACATGCCGGACATGGACAAGCTGGCGCAGGCGGGCGACATGACCCACCCGCCGCGCATCCTGCTCCTGTATGGTTCGCTGCGCGAGCGTTCCTTCAGCCGCTTCCTGACCTACGAGGCGGCGCGCATCCTCGAGCACTTCGGGGCGGAAGTGAAAATCTTCGATCCGATGGAGCTGCCCATGGTGGGCAGCGTGCCGGAGACGCATCCGAAGGTGGCCGAGCTGCGCGCACTGTTCCTGTGGTCCGAGGGGCAGGTGTGGTGCAGCCCCGAGCGCCATGGCGCCATCACGTCGGTGATGAAGAACCAGATCGACTGGGTCCCGCTGGAGCAGGGCGCCCTGCGTCCGAGCCAGGGACGCACCCTGGCGCTGATGCAGGTGTGCGGCGGTTCGCAGTCCTTCAACGTGGTCAACACCATGCGCCTGCTGGGGCGCTGGATGCGCATGTTCACCATCCCGAACCAGTCCTCGGTGCCGATGGCCTACAAGGAGTTCGACGAGGAAGGCCGGATGCGTCCATCGGCCTACTACGACCGCGTGGTCGACGTGATGGAAGAACTCTTCAAGATCACCCTCCTGATGCGCGGACGCACCGACTACCTGACGAACCGCTATAGTGAGCGCAACGAACGGGCGCTGCGCCGGATCGACGCGCAGATCGCGAAACTCTAGGAGCGTGAACGATGCCGACGCGCGTACGACTGAGCAGGAAAAAAGGCTGGAAGCTGCCGCCGGATACCGTCTCGGTGGCGCGTCCGGGACGCTGGGGCAATCCCTTCTCGGTGGCGCCCGAGCTCGCGCCGGGCACGCCGGTCGGCACGCGCTACACGGCCATGCCGACGGTGGCGGAAGCGGTGGCCGCCTACCGGCGCTGGATCGAGCGCGACCCGGCCGGCCAGGAGGTCGCGCGGCAGGCGCAGCTGGCGCTGCGCGGCAAGAACCTGGCCTGCTGGTGCCCGCTCGACGGTCCCTGCCATGCCGAGGTCTTGCTCGACATCGCCAACCGTCCGCTGGACAAGGATCTTACTTGACGGCGACCACGCTGCCGATGCCCGATACCGACTTGTTCACCACGCGCGGGTTGCCGTAGTAGCTCAGGTTGCCCATGCCGGTCACGTTGGCGTCCAGCCTGTCGCTGGCGTGGACCTTGACCGAGCCGATGCCCTCGAAGCTGACGTCGGCGCTGCGGGTGCGCAGGTCCTTGGTGTCGACTTCGCCGACCCCCTCGGCGTGCAGGCGCAGGGTGCGCACCTCGCCATTGATCGCCAGGCGGCCGGCGCCGCGGTAGTCGACGTCGAAGCGCTCGCCGCGCACATTGTTCAGGATGATCAGGCCGGCGCCTTCGCCGCTGAAGGTCTGCAGTTCCGGCAGGGTGACGACCACGCGGTCGCTGTTGCCGATATTCGTGCGCTTGCTCTCCTTCAGCCCCAAGCGCAGTTCGCCGCCCACCACCTCGCTGGTGACGCGGCCGATGAAGGTCGGGTCGCCCTCGACCCGCAGCGAGTGGGACTTGCCGGCTTCGACGACGAGGCTGACGGGACCATGGACCACGATGCCCTTGAACGGGGTGACCTTGCGCAGCTGCTCGTCGGCATGGGCGGTCAGCGAAGCGAGGGACAGGACGGCGGCGAGGATCAGGCGTTGCATGGTGGTCTCCGGTGAAGTGGTATGAATCCATTGTAGGGAGACATTACGACGCCGGGTGGCGTTTGCGACAGACTGCAAAAAAGCGGGAACAGGCGGTGCGGCAAGCCCCTGCCATGCATGCGGCATGCAGCAGATCAATACGGTTGTTGCACGCTTTTCGCAAAAAATACCTGTGCGATGGAGACAAATGGCTGCGCACGATTGCACGGATGCTAATATTGTCTAGGCGATAAGGCTATAATTTTCCCGTCTCCCTGCACACCACTATCATGCACATCTCAACCGTTACCCTGCCTGAAATGAAGCTCGCCGGACTGCCGCTCGCAGGCCCGTTTTCGGTCCTGGAAACGGACATGCCGGGCGTCTGGAGCGCCTTTCTGGAGCGCGAAAGCGAACTGGGCGAAACCAATGGACTGCGCTACGGCGTCAGCCTGCAAGAAAAGAATGGCGTGCACATCGAGTGCGTCGCCGCCGTGGTCGCCGACCTGAACAGTCTGCCGCCGGGCATGATCGGGATCCGCATCCCGGAGCGCCGCTACGCCTTGCTGACCCACCGCGGGCCGATGGCGCGGGTCCAGGCCACCTATCTCACCGGCTTTGCCGCCATCGAGCAGCTGGGCATGGTGCAGGACGACGAGGGCTGGCGCCTGGAGCGCTACGACCGCCGCTATACGCCCACCCTGCACGACGGCGCGCGGCCGGACAATGCCTACGACATCCTGATCCCGCTGCTGTAAGCGAGGAGCACCGCGCGCAATGCGCGGCGCGTAAATTGGTGCCGGTATATTTCCCGACCGCCGGCGCCGGTAGGGCGGCTTGCGCCGCCAGCGTCCCTTCCCAAGGAGCCATTGCATTCTGCCCGGCGATTATGACCGGCGTTTGACAATATCCACGGCGCCATACCCGGCATGTCCGCGTCAATATTCCTGCTGGAAAGAAAAGCACCGATAATGCCTGTTTCCCCGAAGCGACACGGAGCAGGCAGTGCACGAGCAATCACCCCACGACAACCCCGCCACCCAACCGGAAGACCCGACGCGCCGCCGCGTGATGCAGGCCGCCGCCGGTCTCTCGCTGGGCATGCCCCTGCTTGCCGATGCCGCAGCCGGCAAGTCCGCAAAACCTGCGCCTGCGCGCGGCACCTCGCTGGACGACAAGCTGCGCACCCACGTGAAGAACGTGGTCGTGATCTATCTCGAGAACCGCAGCTTCAACAACCTGTTCGCGGACTTCCCGGGCCTGGCTTCGCCCTTGTCGAGCCTTCCGCCGGAAGCGGTGCGGCAAAAAGACCGCGACGGCTCGGTGCTCCCCAGCCTGCCGAAGATCTGGGGCGGCATGGTGCCCGGCCGCCAGAACCTCGGCGGCAAGGACTACATCGTCAAGGAAGACGACATCCAGGGCTTGCCCAACGCGCCGTGGAAGCTGAAGGATGCGCAGGGCAATCCGCTGCCGGAAGGCCTGGTCACGCGCGACCTGACGCACCAGTTCTATCACAACCAGATGCAGATCAACGGCGGCCGCAACGACGGCTTCGTGGCCTGGGGCGATTCCGGCGCCCTGGTAATGGGGCATTACGGCGAGACCGGCAAGAACCTGGGCCTGTGGCAGATCGCGCGCGAGTTCACGCTGTGCGACAACTTCTTCATGGCGGCCTTCGGCGGCTCCTACCTGAACCACCAGTTCCTGATCAGCGGCCGCACGCCCGAATTCTTCGACGCCGCGTCCACGCCGGCGAAGTCGAAGATCGCGGTGCTGGCCGACGGCCCCACCGGCACCCGCCTGGCGCTGGAACCGGACTCTCCGAAGTCGGCGCTGGAGGGCAAGCCGAAGTACGTGCGCAACGGCGCCATCACGCCGGACGGCTACGCCGTCAACACCATGGCGCCGCCCTACCAGCCGAGCTGGGTGAAGCCCGCGCCGGATGGCGACCCGATGCTGGCCGACCCGCACAACCCGTCGACCCTGCCGCCGCAGACCTACAAGACCATCGGCGACCTGCTTTCGGAAAAAGGCGTGAGCTGGGCCTGGTATGGCGGCGCCTGGCAGGCCGCGCTCGACGGACGCGGCCAGGGCCAGCGTCCGAACTTCCAGCACCACCACCAGCCCTTCAATTACTTCAAGCAATTTGCCCCGGGCACGAAGGCGCGCGAAGAACACCTGCGTGACGGCGGCCTGGGCGACAGCCCGATCTCGAACCGCTTCATCGCCGACGTGGTGGCCGGCAAGCTGCCCGCGGTCAGCTTCTACAAGCCGCAGGGCAACCTGAACCTGCATGCTGGCTACTCGGACATCGAGTCGGGTGACGCCCACGTGGCCAATGTGATCGAGCACCTGAAGAAGTCGCCGCAGTGGAAGGACATGGTGGTGGTGATCACCTTCGACGAGAACGGTGGCTGGTGGGACCACGTGGCGCCGCCCCAGGGCGACCGCTGGGGACCGGGCTCGCGCATCCCGGCCATCGTGGTGTCGCCGCACGCCAAGCGCGGCGCCGTCGACCACAACTTCTACGACACCACTTCGATCCTGCGCTTCATCACGCGCCTGCATGGCCTGCCGCTGCTCGACGGCCTGGCCGCGCGCAATGCCGCTTTCGCGGCGCGCGGCGCGCGTCCGCCGGGCGATCTCAGCGCCACGCTGCGCTTCCGCTGAGCGTCGGCAAGCAGGCCAGGGCCAGTCCGCGGACTGGCTTTTTTTCGCCTGATACGTGAGAAATTGCTGCGCGGCTAACGTGCGCTGTTCAGGAAATCGCGGCGCTACACTCGGCTACGCTCGACACGACGCAATGTCAGACAGGACAGGAGACACCGCGCGGCGCCAGCCAGCGCGGGACAGCCCCATACCACTCATCAGGAGAAAAACCATGCAAAAGAACCAGGTCAAGAAACTGCTCGCCGTGAGCGCCTTTGCCGCCATGTTCAGCGCCTTCGGCGTGCAGGCCCAGACCAGCGGCCAGAGCGCCCAGTCCATGACCCAGCAGAGCGCCACCGGCAACCCCAACCTGACCGGCAAGACCGCCGCGGACGGCACCGTCAACAACACCAGCAGCCAGGGCATGGAAGACCGCAGCGCCCAGACCTCGGGCGCATCGGGCGCCGCCGGCCAGACCGGCTCCAGCGCCAAGGTGAGCGCCGCCGACAAGAAGGCGATCACCGACATGGCCATCGCGAATATGGCCGAAGTCGAGACCGGCAAGCTGGCCCTGAGCAAGAGCCAGAACGCCGAGGTGAAGGCCTTCGCCCAGCAGATGATCGACGACCACGGCAAGGCCCTGGCCGACCTGCAGCCGCTGGCGCAATCGAAGGGCGTGACCCTGCCGACCGAGCTGGACGCCAAGCACAAGGCCATGGCCGCCAAGCTCGAGAAACTCACGGGCGACGCCTTCGACAAGGAATACATGAAGATGGCGGGCCTGAAGGACCACAAGGACACCCACGCCAAGCTGCAGAAGATCAGCAAGAGCGCCAAGGACGCCGACGTGAAAGCCGCGGCCGAGAAGACCCTCCCGGTCGTCGAGCAGCACCTGAAGGCCGCGCAGCAGATGTCGTCGGCGAAGTCGGGAACAACCTCCGGCAAATAAGCCGCCCCGGTTGGTATCGAACAGGCAGGAAGCTGTGCGCCGGCGGGATACGCGTCCCGCCGGCGCACAGGCGTTTTCAGCACAGCACACCAGGAGAAACCCATGCAGGAACACCGATCCACGCGCGCAGCGCTGCCGGCCATCTTGACGGCGCTTTTGTTCGTCGCCGCACCGGCCCAGGCCGACAAGGGCCAGGCGGCGACGCCGTCGACCACCCAGGGCGCCGCCGCCACCGACGCCAAGGCGGGCGCGAGCAAGCTGTCCCGCGACGACCGCAAGGCACTCGAAGTGCTGGCGGAATCCAACCTGGCCGAGATCGCGGCCGCGCGGCTGGCGCTGGAGAAAAGCCAGAACGCCCAGGTGCGCGCCTACGCCCAGCGCATGATCGACGAGCACACCAAGGCGCATGCCGAGGTGCGCGCCCTGGCCCAGGCCAAGGGCGTCGAACTGCCGGCCGAGCCGAACGTCACGCACAAGGCCAAGAGCAAGATGCTCGAGGCGCTCAGCGGCGACATTTTCGACCGCACCTACATCAAGCAGTCGGGCCGGCGCGACCACCGCGCCACCCATGAAAAACTCAAGAGCAGGATGGGCGAGCTGAAGGATCCGGAAGTCACGGCCCTGGTCACCAAGATGCGGCCGATCGTCGAGCAGCACCTGCTGGCGGCGGACGAGATGATCGCCAAGACCGCGCGCGGCGCCGCCGGCACGGCGGGCACGCCGGGCAACGACACCAGCACCGCCACCGGCAAGGAACCGACGCCGATGAAGAAGTAAGGCAGGCCCGCACTGCCTCTCAGGGCGCTCGCCTCAGGCAGGGGGAGCGCCCTTCCATTTTCCGTCGATGCGCTCGATGGCGATCTCGATGCCGACGATCGCCTTGAGCATGCCGCCGATATAGGCAGGCGGCGCATCGTCCACGGACCAGGGCTGCGCCTGGGCCGCTTCGTGGTGGCGGGTCTGGCCGCGCAGGAAGTCCAGGAGCCAGGCCGGATCCTCGATGGCGCGCAGCACCCCGCGCGCATGGACCACGTGGTAGTCCCAGGTCGGCACCACGCGGCCGCCGCTTGCCGCTTTTTCTTCCTGATCCGGGGGCGCATAGGCTGCCGGGCCGCGGAACACCACCAGCACCTGCTGCCCGGCGCGGCGCCACAGCGGATTGGCGCGCGCCACATGGGCGCGCAGCAGGCCGTGCCCGCCACCTTCGGCGAACTCGAAAGGAATGTGGTCGGCCATCGGCATGTCGTCCTCGATCGTCACCAGCATGCCCAGCGCATGGCGATGGATGAGCGCATGCATGGCCTGCGGGTCGTGCTGGCGGTGGCGTGTCGGCAGGTACATCAACGTGTCTCCATGACGATGACCTCGGTCTTGAGCGAATTCGCGATGTAGCAGCGCGCATGGGCCTGGTGGTGCAGGGCGCCCAGTTCGTCCTGCGATGGCCGTTCTCCCGCAAACACGATGGCCGGGCGCAGTTCGATGCGGGTCATGGCGATGCGGCCCTCGCCATCCTTGTCCATGAAACCGAGCGCCTCGTCGACGTAGCTGTCGATGGTGAAGCCGCGGCCGGCCGCCAGCGACAGGAAGAACAGCATGTGGCAGCTCGACGCGGCCGCCACCAGGGCTTCTTCGGGGTCGATGGCGCTAGCGTCGGACATCGGAAGCGGCACCGACAGCGGCGAGGAAGAGGCCGGCACTTCCAGGCCGCCGTCGAAGCGCCAGGCGTGGGCGCGGCTATAGCGTCCGTCGAGGAAGGGCTGGCCGCCGCGCTGCCACGCCACCCGGGCTTCGAACTGTTTCATTGCTCCTCCGTGATCAAAGAAGCACCATCATAGGCAGGCGATTGGCTTGCCGAAAGGTCCAATCCGGGCGAAGATGGGCGTACCAATTCCTTTGCCTGCGCATGCACATCCACGACCTCATCGCCGCCACGCCGCTGGACCGCGCAAGCGGCGCACCGCTCTTTCGCCAGCTGTACGCGCGGCTGAAGGACGCCATATTGCAGGGCGGCCTGGGGCCCGGCGCGCGCCTGCCCGCCACGCGCGAACTCGCGCTGCAGCTGGGCGTCGCGCGCCAGACCGTGCTTGCCGCCTACGAGCAGCTGACGGCCGAAGGCTATCTGCGCGGCGGGGTGGGGCAGGGGACCTTCGTCGACACCGCCCTGCCGGCGGCACGCTCCGCGGCCCTGCCTTCCGGCGCGGCGCCGGCCGCGCCGCGCCCCCTGCCGGCGCGTGGCCAGGCAATGGCATCCAGCATGGCGCGGGTGCGCCATCACGCGGGCCCGCTGCGCACCTTCCGCACCAGCATGCCGGGCCTGGACCTGTTTCCTTTCGAGACCTGGCGCAAGCTGGAAGCGCACCACTGGCGCCGCCGCGAGCTGCCGCTCGGCTACGATTCCGCGGCCGGCCATGCGCCGCTGCGCGAGCTGCTCTGCGCCTACCTGAATGCCTCGCGCGGGGTGCGCTGCACGCCCGAGCAGATCGTCATCACGAGCGGTTCGCAGCAGGGCCTCTACCTGCTGGCCCAGCTGTTGCTGGCCCCTGGCGAGGGGGTCTGGCTCGAGTCGCCCGGCTACCAGGGCGCGGCCGCGCCCTTCGAGGTGGCGGGCGCGCGCATCTGTCCCGTGCCGGTCGATGCCGAGGGCATGGACGTGGCGTATGCGGCCCGCCGCTACCCTGACGCCGCCATGGTCTTCGCCACGCCCTCGCACCAGCTGCCGCTGGGCGTGACCATGAGCCTGGCGCGCCGCCTCGACCTGCTGCGCTGGGCGGAAAGCAGGCGCGCCTGGATCGTCGAGGACGACTACGACAGCGAGTACCGCTATACCGGCCCGCCGCTGGCCTCGCTGCAAAGCCTGGACCGCAGCGGCTGTGTGATCTACGTCGGCACCCTGTCGAAGGTGCTGTTCCCCGGCCTGCGCCTGGGCTACGTGGTGGCGCCCCCGAGCCTGGCCGAGCCCCTGCGCCAGGCCAAGGCCGTGGTCGACCGCCACAGCCCGATCGTGCCGCAGGCGGTGCTCGCCGACTTCATCCGCCAGGGCCACTTCGCGCGCCACATCCGGCGCACCCGCGACGCCTATGCCGAGCGCCGCGCCGCGATGCTCGAGGCATTGGGGCAGCGCCTCGGCGGCATGCTCCGCGCCGGCCCGACCGACACGGGCCTGGACGCCTGCGTGCACCTTACGGGGCCGCTCGGCGAAGCGCAGGCGGTGGCGCGCGCACTCGATGCCGGCGTCGACCTGCGGCCGCTGTCCTACTTCGCGCATCCGCAGGCCGGCCCCGAATGCGCCGTACCGCCCGGCCTGCTGCTGGGCTTCTCGGCCTTCACGCCCGTGCAGATCCGCGCCGGCGTGGCGCGCCTGGAGCAAGCGCTGCTGCGCTGAGCAGGTTTCGCTTGGCTGACTCGTCCGTTGTCGATACGATCGTCTTACCGATTTTGGAAACGTTGCCAACTGGAGGAGACCATGATGCGACACGCTTTCGCCCGGCTGCTGCTGGGCTTCACCCTGCTGCTGTCCTGCCTGTCAGCCACCGCCCAGCAGGCGCGGCCGGGCGACGTGCAGCTTGCCGGCCAACCGGCCGCCGCGCCGCGCCAGGATGCGTCGATGGCGCCGCTGCAGAACATCTACGGACGCAGTCACCTGAGCCTGAACGGGCGCTGGAGCTACATCGTCGACCCCTACGAGAACGGCTTCTACGACTACCGCCGCCAGGCCTTCGATGCCTCGAAAAGCGGGAAGGGCGGCTTCTACGACGACAGGAAGCCGAAGGACAAGGGCGACTGGGTCGAGTACGACTTCGACCGGGCCCCCACCATGAAGGTGCCGGGGGACTGGAACTCGCAGGCGGAGAAGCTGCAGCTGTACGAGGGTAGCGTATGGCTGCGCCAGGTCTTCGAGGCCGATCCCAGGCCGGGCCGGCGCTACGTGCTGTATTTCGGCGCCGTCAACTACGAGGCCCACGTCTACCTGAACGGGAAAAAAACTCGGCATGCACAAGGGCGGCTTCACGCCCTTCCAGTTCGACGCCACCGCTTACCTGAAGCAGGGCCGCAACGTGGTCGTGGTCAAGGCCGACAACACGCGCCACCAGGACGAGATCCCCACCGTGAACACCGACTGGTGGAACTACGGCGGCATCACGCGCGACGTGCTGCTGGCCGAGCTGCCGGCGACGTACATCGCCGACTACAAGCTGCAGCTGGCGAAGGGCGACGCGCGCCGTTTGCAGGGCTTCGTGCAGATGGCCGGGGTTGCCCCGGCACAGCAGGTGACCGTGACGATTCCCGAAGCGGGGGTAAAGTTCTCGCTGAAGCCCGACGCGAACGGCCGCGCGACGATCGACGTGCCCGTCAGGCAGCTCGCCTACTGGTCGCCGCAGCAGCCGAAACTCTACGCGGTGGAATTCTCGGGTGGCGGCGACAGGGTGGTCGACCGCATCGGTTTTCGCACCATCGAGACGCGCGGCCAGGACATCCTCCTGAACGGCAAGCCGGTGTTCCTGCGCGGGATCTCGCTGCACGAAGAGAACCCCCTGATCCCGGGCCGCCTGCGCGGGCAAGGCGATATGCGCATGCTGCTGCAGTGGGCGAAGGAACTGAACTGCAATTTCGTGCGCCTGGCCCACTATCCGCACAGCGAGGAGATGACCCGGCTGGCCGACGAGATGGGCCTGATGGTGTGGGCCGAAGTGCCGGTGTACTGGACGATCTCGTGGACCAATCCGGCCACGCTCGCCAACGCCGGAAGACAGCTCACCGACATGATCGAGCGCGACCGCAACCGCGCCAGCGTGGTGGTCTGGTCGGTCGGGAACGAGACCCCGATCGGCGAGGCGCGCAATGCCTTCATGGGCAGCCTGGTGCGCACCGCGCGCGCGCTCGACGACACCCGCCTGGTGGCGGCGGCGCTGGAAATCCACCGCAAGGGCCGTGACATCACGATCGAGGATCCGCTCGCCGAACTGCTCGACCTGGCCAGCTTCAACGAGTATGCCGGCTGGTACTGGGCCAGCAATGCGGAGATGCTGGACTTCCGCTTCGACATCAAGCTCGACAAGCCGGTGGTGGTCACCGAATTCGGCGCCGACGCCCTGGGCGGCTACCATGCCGACGCCGATACGCGCTGGTCCGAGGAATACCAGGACCGGCTCTACCAGAACCAGTTCCGGATGCTCTCGGGGATACCTGGTCTGCGCGGCATGACGCCCTGGGTGCTGGCCGATTTCCGCTCGCCGCGCCGCCAGCATCCCTACTTCCAGGACTTCTGGAACCGCAAAGGATTGATCTCGGACGACGGCAAGAAGAAGCAGGCCTTCTGGACCCTCAAGCGGCATTACGACGAGGTTCAGAAACGCTATGGGCCTTGAAGGCCGTCTTTCCCTGCATCAAGGCCGAAGCGAAAGATAGTCACCGTGTGCAGGGGCGTGCCCGGACGCACTACTGTCGTCGGGAAGTGCGAGATGTTCGGGCTGTTGGGGAAATGTTGGGTCTCCAGCGCCAGCCCACCACCCTTGAGGAGCGGCTGTCCTGCTGCGTCGCGCAGGCTGCCGTTCCAGCTGTTGGCGGAAAACACAACGATGCCTGGCTCGGAGGTGAACACTTCCAGCACGCGTCCCGAGACAGCGTCACGCAGGGTGGCCGCATGCCGTTCCTCGAGTACGAAAGTATGGTCCAATCCATTGCTTGCCTTGATGGCCGGCTCAAGGGCATTCACCACCGCTCCCACCTTGCGGCCGCCTCTCAGATCCAGTATGTCTGTCACCACGGGAATCTCCCCCGTGGGTACGCGCCTGGAGTCAGTGACCAGCCAGCGTCCGGCATTGACCTTCAACTCGTGGTCATAGACGTCGGGAGCGCCGGACAGATTGAAGAATGCATGATGTGTCAGGTTGGCCACGGTTGGCTTGTCGGTCGTCGCACGGTAGTCAATATGCAGGTCCGCTCCATCGAGCCTGAAAGCGGCCTCGACCTGCAGGTTTCCGGGAAAGCCATTTTCCCCATCCTTGCTCGTCAAGGCGAGGTCGACGCCGCAAGCGGCGGGCCTGCCCGTCCATAGGCGACTGCCAAATCCGCCCGGGCCACCGTGGGAGATGACGCCGTCCGGCCTGGCTGCGAGCTCGTAGCGACTGCCATCGAGGGTGAAGCCGCCATTGCCGATGCGGCCGGCAAAGCGCCCGATGATCCGCGAGAAGCTGGTATTGCGTTCATAGTCGGATAGCGTCGCCAGGTTGCGGACGACGTTTTCCATCCTGCCTTCACGGTCTGGTGCCTTGATCTCGTGGAGGATGCCGCCGTAGTCCAGGACCGTGACTTCGATACGATTATTGCTGACCGTGTAGGCGCGCACCTGTTCGCCGGATGACAGCATCCCGAAAGGACGAGATTGGATACTGCATGCGGACGCCTCGGCGCCGGCCACTGCCAGCAAACCGAGCATTGCCTTGATTGGCCTCGAGAATTTTCTCACGTCTTTCTCTCTTAATTTCCACTTAGGATGACCACTTGCACTGGTCTGGTGCGTATTGCATCGTTTACGATGCGCGGGCGCCTCAAACCAGATAGTCAGTGTAATTCAGCCGCAACAGTGGTTGTATTGCATGTAAGAACGTGTAAAGATGGGATTACAAATACATACAAATTGGATAGGCTCTGCCAGACTGCTTTGCAGCGTCGGTTCGAGCCGCATTGTTCGAACGCGATGGACGCGAGTGGCGAAACTGCCGCCGCGCCAGGAATAAACCGAGAGACCTGTAATGCCTCCCGCCCTGTCACGCATCCTCATCTGCCGCACCGACAATATCGGTGACGTCGTCCTCACCCTGCCGCTCGCGGGTTACCTGAAGAGCCTGATTCCGGGCGTCCAGGTCGACATGGTGTGCCGCGCCTATGCCGCCCCCGTGGTGCGCTGTTGCCGTCACATCGACCGCGTGCTGGCGCTGGAGGAACTGGACATCGACCGCCTGTTCCGGGACCAGGAATACGACACCGTCGTCTTTGCCTTCCCGCACCGCGCCATCGGCCGCGCCGCGCGCCGCGCCCACGTCGCGAACCGCGTCGGCAGCAGCCATCGCCTGCACCACTGGATCAGCTGCAACCGGCTCGCGCACTTCAGCCGCGCGCGCTCCTCGCTGCACGAGGCCCAGCTCAATTTTGCCCTGCTCAAGCCGATCGGCATCGAGCACCAGCCGGAACTCGCCGAGCTGGCTTCCCTCTACGGCCTGCAGGCGCCGCGCGCCGCCAGCGTGGAGCAGCTGCTCGATCCATCGCAGTTCAACCTGATCCTGCATCCCAAGTCGAACGGCAACGGGCGCGAATGGCCGCTGGCGCGCTATACCGAACTGGCCGCGCTGCTGCGCAGCGAGCCCGAGGTCGCGGTCTGGATCACGGGCAGCCGCGCCGAAGGAGAAGTACTGGCGCGCGAGGCTCCGCAGCTGCTCGAGAGCCCCAACGTGCGCAACCTGTGCGGCCGCCTCGACCTGCGGGAACTGGTCGCGCTGATCGGCATGGCCGACGGCCTGGTCGCCAGCGGCACCGGCCCGCTGCACATCTCGTCCGCGTTGGGCCAGTCGACGCTCGGCCTGTTCCCGCCCATCAAACCGATTGACATCGCCCGCTGGGGCGCGCTCGGCCGCAACGCCGTCTCGCTCAGTGGCGAGCAGGCCTGCGGCAGCTGCACCGATGCGCAAAGCTGCCGCTGCATGGACGCGATCGGGGCGGGGCAGGTGGCCGCGGTGATCGCCGGATGGCGCGCCAGGGTTGCGCAGCGCCGGCGCGGCGTGCAGCTGGAGGAAGCCGCGGCATGATGCCGAAGCTCCTGATCACGCTCGATTCCATGCGATTCGAGAACACGGGACTGCATACCTTCGGCCACAGCCTGACGAGTGAACTGGCGCGGCAGGGCGAAGGGAATGTCGAGCTGAGCGCCTATACCTATGCGCTGCAGCACGGTTTCCTGGGACAGCGGGCTTCCTATGTTCGCCACCGCAAGTTCCACCGCTGGCATTTCCCGCGCAAGCAGCAGTTCGACGTGGTCCATTTCGCCGACCAGTACTGCCGCTTCGGCCCGCAGCAGGTGCGCGCCCGGACCGTGATGACGGTGCACGACCTGAACCAGGTGCACGAGCAGCCGCCGGGCAGCCCGAAACTCGCACGGCACCTGGGCCGCATGGCGCGCAAGATCGCCGGGGTCGACCACGTGGTGGCGATCTCGGAATTCGTGAAAGCCGACATCCTGCGCTTCTTCCCCGAGGCGGCGGGCAAGATCTCGGTCATCTACAACGGCACCAATCCGGGCCGCGCGCCTGAAGGCCACCTGCCGCGCTTCCAGCCACCGGGGCGCTTTCTCTTCGCGGTCGGCATGGTGTGTCCGAAGAAGAACTTCCACGTGCTGGTTCCGCTGCTGCGCGGGAACGACATGACCCTGGTGATCGCCGGCGTGGTCAAGGACGCCTACAAGGAGAAGATCCTGCAGGAAGCCGCGCGCTACGGTGTGCTGGACAGGGTGGCGGTGACGGGCCCGGTCAGCCAGTTCGACAAGGACTGGTACTACGCGCATTGCGAAGCCTTCCTCTTTCCTTCGCTCGCCGAGGGCTTCGGCCTGCCGGTGCTGGAAGCGATGCACCATGGCCGGCCGGTGTTCCTGTCGCGTTTCACGAGCCTGCCGGAGATCGGCGGCGACGCCGCCTTCTACTTCGACAGCTTCGATCCGGACCATATGGCCGGAGTGCTGGCCCAGGGCATGGCGCGCTTCGAGCGCGAGCACGGCGCCGAACGCGCCCGCCTGCACGCGAGCCGCTTCAGCTGGGAAAAAGCGGGCGCGGCCTACCTCGCGCTGTACCGCCAGGTCCTGGCCTGAGGCGGCGCCAAGTTATACTGCGGGCATGAACCAGACCCGCTGCAGCTGGGCCAATATGGCCAACCCCCGCTACATCGCCTACCACGACCACGAGTGGGGCGTGCCCTGCCACGACGAGACCACGCTGTTCGAGATGCTCAACCTCGAAGGCGCGCAGGCCGGCCTGTCGTGGGAGACCATCCTGAACAAGCGCGACAGCTACCGCGCCGCCTTCGATGGCTGGGACGCCCAAAAAATCGCCCGCTATGACGAGGCCAAGGTGGCCGAACTGCTGGCCAATCCCGGCATCGTGCGCAATCGCCTGAAGGTGGCGGCGGCCATCACCAACGCCAGGGCCTACCTGGCGATGCGCGAGCAGGGGCTCACGCTGGACGCCTATCTGTGGGGCTGGGTCGACGGCAAGCCCATCGTCAGCAGCTGGCCCGACGGCGAGCGCCCTGCGAAGACCGAGCTGTCGGACCGCATCTCGAAAGACTTGTCCAAGCGCGGCTTCAAGTTCGTCGGTTCGACCATCGTCTATGCCTACCTGCAGGGCATCGGCATGGTGAACGACCATGACCGTGCGTGTTTCCGCCACGTCGGGCGATGATCGACTTGCGTGGCCTCTGGCGCGGCCGCGAGCGCTACACGGTGTTCTTCTCGAACCACAGCGACAGCGAGATCGCAGGGCTGCAGGCGGCATGGCATGCCGATCCCGAGCGCAGCGCACGCCTGCACGTCGTCGCCCTCGCGCCGGGCCTGCAGCCGGGTTTTCACCGTATCCCGCAGAGCGACCCGCGCCTGACATTGACCCTGCTGTCCGCGCCGATCGACGCCGCGCTGGCCCAGCTCGGCGCCCAGCCCGACGCGGTCTTCCTGGACGTCGTTGCGGGAAGCGACTTCGCCCGGCCGCTGGCGCGCATCGTCGCCGCCGGCGCGCGGCTGTTCGCACAATCGCTGAACGAAGAACAGCGCGCCGCGCTGCAGGCCCAGGGCTTCGTGTTCGAGGGCGAAGCGGGCCATGCCGTCTTCGCCAGCCGCAAGCCGCGCCTGCCGGTGCCGCCGAGGCCCGAGCGCCGCGCCATCGTGCTCGGCGCCGGCCTGGCCGGATCGAGCGCCTGCGCCAGCCTGTGCGCGCGCGGCTGGGACGTCACCCTGGTCGAGCGCCATGCCCGGCCGGCGATGGAAGCTTCCGGCAACCTGGCCGGCATCTTCATGCCGCTGCTCTCGCGCGACGACAACATCCCGACCCGCCTCACGCGCGCCGCCTACCTCTACGCCCTGCGCGCCTGGGAGCAGTTGGGCGGCATCGGCGCGGCCATCGAAGGCGATGCCTGCGGCGTGCTGCAGCTGGCGCGCGACGCTGGGCATGCTAGCGCCTCGCGCGCCATCGCGGCCGAAGGAAGATTGCCGTCGGAGTTCGCGCGCTGGCTGGAGCCGCCCGAGGCCGAAGCCCTGCTCGGATTGAAGGCGCCGGATGGCGGCTGGCTGTTCCCGCAGGGCGGCTGGGCGCGTCCCGGCAGCGTGTGCGCGGCGCTGCTGGATGCCTGCGGCGCGCGCCTGACGCGCCGCTTCGGCGTGGGCAGCGTGCAGCTCGAACGCATCGACGGCGAATGGCTGGCGCGCGGCGAGGATGGCGGCATCGTCGCCCGGGCGCCGGCCGTGGTCGTGGCCAACGGCGTCGGCGCGCGCAGCCTGGCGCAGTCCGCGGGCTTGCCGCTCTCCAGCCTGCGCGGCCAGGTCACCCACCTGGACAGCGCCAGCCTGCCCGCGCTGCCGCTGGTGCTGTGCCGCGAGGCCTACCTGACGCCGGCGGCAGGCGGCATCGCCTGCGCCGGCGCCACCTACGACCTCGATGCCGACCCGATGCTGCGTGCGGCGAGCCAGCAGGAGAACATCGACAGGCTGCGCAGCCTGGTCTCCGATCCGGCGGCCGCTCAAGGGGCGCCGCTGGCGGGACGGGTGGGCTTCCGCTGCGTGGCCCCGGACCGCCTGCCGCTGGTGGGCCGCCTGCCGGATTTCGCCGCCGCCGGCGCGACCGAGCGCCTGCGCGACGTGCCGCGCCACCCGGGCCTGTTTGCCTTGCTCGGCTACGCTTCGCGCGGCCTGATCTGGGCGCCCTTGGCGGCGGAATTGCTTGTCGCCCAGCTGGAGGGCGAGCCGCTGCCGCTGGAGACGACGCTGGTCGATGCGCTCGACCCGGCGCGATTCGTGCTGCGTGCGCGGCGCAGCAGCCGCATGCCGCAATCCGCAACGGAATAGCACGCCATCTTGTTGTAACTCAGCCATAAGTTACATTCCGTGAGGGGATTGTCAAATGGCCGACGGTATAATTAACGTACGGTAACTTTTCTGGCCCGGCCGGCCCCATCGATGGAAGACTCCCCACAATCGAGCGAGCTGTTCCTGTTCCTCGCGTCCACTGCTCACGACATGAAGAATTCGATCAGCGTCCTGTCCGGCACGCTGGAGCGCCTGCTCGACGGCGCGTCGCCCGAGACCGAGAAGGCGTACGCGCAAATGGCGCAGATGCTGTACCAGACGCGCCGCCTGAACGACAACCTGATGCAGCTGCTGGCGCTGTATAAACGCGTCGGCACGCCCGAATATCCTTTCGACGTGCAGCCGCTCGAGATCGGCCAGCTGGTCGAGCAGGTGGTGGGGATGGAGCGCGTCCTGCTCGCCTCGCGCGGCGTCGAACTCGAACTCGACGTGGACGCGGAGCTGGTCTGGCATTTCGACGAAGACCTGATCGTCGGCGTGGTCTCGCACGCGATCAACAACGCGGTGCACTACACGCGCGACCGCATCCGCCTCCGTGCGCGCGAACGCGACGGCTGGCTGGAGATCCGCGTCGAGGACAACGGCGCCGGCTATCCGCCCTCCCTGCTGGCGGCGGGCGGCGCCGCGATGGACGCGAATGCCAGCGGCGTGAACTTCCTGACCAACAGCGCCGGCCTGGGCCTGCACTTCTCGCGCGAAGTCGCGCGCATGCACCGCCACCGCGACCGTGCGGGCAGCGTGCGCCTCGAAAACGGCGGCGAGCTTGGCGGCGGCTGCTTCATCCTGACCCTGCCATGAACGCGCCCGCCAACTTCATCAGCCCGGCCGCCCCGCTGCCCGCGCCCAGCGCCGTCGAGCAGGTCGACTGGGCCGCCAAGAACTACCTCGTGGTCGATGACTTCATCGGGGTGCGCCAGCTGCTGCGCGAAAGCCTGCGCAGCCTGGGCGCGCGCAATATCGACCAGGCCTCCAGCGGCGGCGAGGCGATGGCCCTGCTGAACAAGACCCGCTACGACGTGGTCCTGTGCGACTACAACCTGGGCGAAGGCAAGAACGGCCAGCAGGTGCTGGAAGAAGCGCGCATCCGCAACCTGCTGCTGCCCTCGAGCGTGTTCCTGATGGTGTCGGCCGAGAAGACCGTCGAATCAGTGATGGGGGCGGCCGAGCACCAGCCGGACGCCTATCTCGTCAAGCCGATCACCGAGGGCGTGCTGCTGACGCGCCTGAACCGCGTCTGGCGCAAGAAGCAGGTGTTCAACCCGATCGACCATGCGTTTGCCGAGAAGGACTACCTGCGCGCCGCGCGCCTGTGCGACGAGCAGATCGCGGCCAACCGCGTCCACGAGATCGACCTGCTGCGCATGAAGGCGCGCCTGATGGAGAAGTGCGGCGAACCCGCCAAGGCGCGCGAGACCTACGAACGCGTGCTGGCCCAGCGCGAATACCAGTGGGCGCGCGCGGGCCTGGCCAGGATCCGCATGGCGGACGGCGACCACGAGCAGGCGCGCCAGATGTTCGCCACCGTGATCGCCGAGAACCGCTACTACATCGACGCCTACGACGGGCTGGCGCAGGCCTACCAGAGCATGGGCAAGCACGAAGAGGCGCTCGGCATCCTGGAGCGCGCCGCCAAGCTCTCGCCCAACTCGGTGCCGCGCCAGCGCAACCTCGGCCAGGCCTGCCTGAAGCTGGGGAACGTGGGCATGGCCGAGAAGGCCTTCCGCAAATGCATCGCGATCGGCGAGTACTCGATCCGCAAGACGCCCGACGCCTACCTGGGCCTGGCGCGCGTATGCGGCCTGAAGAACGACCCGAAGGAGGCGCTGCTGCTGCTGAACGCGGCCCAGCGCGAGTTCTTCGCCGAGCACCCGGACATCGAGCTGCGCGCCAAGATCACCGAAGGCCTGGTCTACCACGAGAGCGGCGACTACCGGCGCGCGCGCAAGGCCGGCGACGAGCTGGAAGCGCTGCTGCAGTCCAATCCCGAGCGTCCGGACGTGACGACCTGCCTCGAGATGGCGACCCTGCTGTTCGCGGTGGGCGTGAAGGAAGCGCCGGTGGACCTGCTGTGCTACGTGATCCGCAACAACCACGACAACGTGCTGCTGCAGGACGAGGTGCAGAAGATCTTCGAGAAGGCGCGCATGGGCGACGAGGGCGAGGCCCTGATCCGCAAGGCGCGCAAGGAAGCGGTGGACCTGATGAACCAGGGCGTGCTGCTGTGGAAGACCAACAAGCTGCCCGAGGCGGTCGAATGGATGAGGAATGCCCGCGCCGCGCTGCCGCACAATGTGCGCATCCTGTTCAATTCGGCGCAGATCCTGGTCTCGTGCATGCAGCAGCGCGGCTTCAGCGTCCTGCTGTCGGACGAGGCGCATGCCGTGCTGGCGCAGGCGGACCGCCTGGCGCCCGGCCAGCAGCGTTTCGCGCAGCTGATCGAGCAGCTGCTGGCGCTGGCGCCGAAGGTGGAGGAGGCGCCGAAGGATGTTTCGCCGCACGAGCCGCCTGGAGAGGCGGCTGCCGCGTAAGCATCCTATCGCGCGCTTTCCTCTTTCTTGATGAAGTCCACGAAGGCGCGTAAGGGAGCCGGCAGCAGCTTGCGGCCTGCGTAATACAGATACGGCCCCGAAAACCGCGGCCACCATGCCTCCAGCACCGGCGCCAGCTCGCCACGTTCGATATAGGGCCGCAGCCAATCTTCGAATAGGTAGACGATGCCGGTGCCCGCTACCGCCGCGTCGACCGCCAGATCGACCGCGCCGCCGATCTGCACGAGCAGGGGCCCGGACGGGTTCACACTCAGGCGCTCGCCATCGCGCTCGAACTCCCAGGCGATCGCGGCTCCACTGGGGAAGCGCCCGCGCAGGCAGGCATGCTGCAGCAGATCGCGCGGGTGATCCGGACGGCCGCGCCGCGCCAGGTAGTCTGGCGAGGCAGCCGCCGCGAAACGCTGCACGCGCGGACCGATCGGCACCGCTACCATGTCCTGCTCCAGCCGCTCCTCGTAGCGGATGCCGGCGTCGCAGCCGGCCGCCAGCACGTCGACGAAACTCTCCTCGGCGGTGACTTCCAGCGTGATCTCCGGGTAGGCGGCCAGGAAGCGCGGGACGATGGAGGGCAGCACCAGGCGGGCGGCGCTCATCGGCACGTTCAGGCGCAAGGTGCCCGCCGGGGTGTCGCGAAAGCCGTTGACCACGTCCAGGGCCTTGTCGACTTCGCTCA
The DNA here is from genome assembly GCF_024753255.1 of Massilia agri. GTDB lineage: Bacteria > Pseudomonadota > Gammaproteobacteria > Burkholderiales > Burkholderiaceae_D > Telluria > Telluria agri. The sequence continues at coordinate 112,142 of NZ_JANUHA010000012.1, read as the reverse complement.
GCACCGGATCGAGGCGCGCGAGCAGGCTGCGGCCCGCCTCGGTGGGCACGACGCTGCGGGTCGTCCGGTTCAGCAGGCGCACGCCGAGACGGGCTTCCAGCCGGCGCACGGCGTCGGAAAGGCCCGAGGCGCTGCTGTCGTTCAGGCGCGCCGCGTCGCGAAAGCCGCCGGCCCGCGCCACCGCCACGAAGGCGGATAAATCGCCGAGGTCGATCTTCATTGTTCGATTTTCCGTACAAGTTGTCCAGTGCAACCTGGATTGTATGTCCGGGCGCGCGGACGTATCGTTGTTGCACCAAACTACTTGAGGAGAACAGCAATGACCACCATCGACCAGGCAGGCAGCTATCGTCTCGGTTCGCGCGAAGTACGCCGCCTCGGCTACGGCGCCATGCAGCTGGCCGGCCCGGGCGTCTTCGGCCCTCCGCCGGACCGCGACGCGGCGCTTGCCGTGCTGCGCGAAGCGCTGCTGCTCGGCGTCGACCACATCGATACCTCGGATTTCTACGGTCCGCACGTCACCAACCAGCTGATCCGCGCAGCGTTGCACCCCTACCGGGAGGGCCTCACGATCGTCACCAAGATCGGCGCGCGGCGCGACGAGCAGGGAAACTGGCTGCTGGCGGATTCGCCGCAAGAGCTGGAACAGGCCGTCCACGACAACCTGCGCAACCTGGGCCTGGAACGGCTGGACGTGGTGAACTTCCGCGCCATGTTCGACGTACACGGACCGGCGGAGGGATCGATCGCCGCACAGGTCGAAGCCCTGGCCGGACTACGCGAGCGCGGGCTGGTGAAGCACATTGGCCTGAGCAACGTCACGATGGCCCAGCTCGAGGAGGCGCAACGCATCGTGCCGGTCGCCTGCGTGCAGAACATGTACAACCTGGTGCACCGCCAGGACGACGCCATGATCGACGCGCTGGCGCGCCAGGGCATCGCCTACGTGCCTTTCTTCCCGCTGGGCGGCTTCTCGCCGCTGCAGTCGGACAGCCTGTCGGTACTCGCACGGCGGCTGGGCGCGACGCCAATGCAGGTGGCGATTGCCTGGCTGCTGCAGCGCTCGCCCAACATCCTCCTGATCCCCGGCACCAAGTCGATCACCCACCTGCGCGAGAACCTGGCGGCCGGCAGCCTGGTGCTGGACGAGGAAGCGCTTGCGGCGCTGGAGAAGATCGGCCGCTAGCGGCAGCCTTCGCGCACGCCCGGGCGGTCGGCTGGAAGCGGGGCGCCGTCCCGGGGCCCATGCCGGCGCCACAACTGCGCGCACAGCGCGTCGACGTCGAAGCCGCCTTCGCGCGCCCGTGTGGCATCGGCTGCCGGACCGAGGGCGCAGTCGGCGATGTACTGGCCGAGCGCCCGGTAGCTCTCGAACTGGGTCTCGTCGAACCATTGGTCCACCGAGCTCTCGTGCGGATAGGCGGGGTGCACCTTGCGGTAGTTGAGCAGGTCGGCGTTCTCGCTTCCCACGATGGCCGGCTTCAGGTAGAGCAGGGTGCCGTCGACGCCGCCCGCGTCGACCTGGCTGTAGCGCACCGTGCCGACCGCGCAGCTGGCGCCGCACAGCCCCTCGCCGCCGCGCTGGGCGAGCTTGCCGACGTCGAGATCGATGCGCACGTGCAGGTCGGTGGCGCATTTGCGGATCGCGTTGCCGAGGTCTTCGAAGGAGAACAGGCCGTCGCTGGCCCCGTCCACGGCGACGATCAGGCGGCAGCGCCGCCGTACCAGTTCGTAGATCCCGAGATTGTCGAAGTGGCCGCCATCCGACAGGTAGACGTAGCTGGCGTCGGCATTGGTCAGGCCGAACAGTTCGGCGAGAAGGCTGAACAGGCCGACCGGCGGCGAGGACTGCTGCCAGGCTTGCCTGCGTGGATTCGGGCACCAGCGCCCGAGGCGCACATTGAACATCGTCATCAGGAAGTTCAGCGGGGGCGAGGAGTGCGCGCCCATGTTCGGGCTGGCCGCCGCGCCGGACACGGCGATCGCCATCCCGAGCCGCACGCCGGCGTCGTCGTCGGCCCCGGTTCCCGAGCGCGAGCCGTAGTCGCTGGTGGCCCGGTAGCAGCCGCGCGCAGCTTCGCTGCCGGCGGACTGTGGCGGCAGCTCGAAGCCGCAGTGGCGCGGCGTGAAGGTGAAGGAGGCCGCCTTGCGGGTGCGCCAGGCCAGTTCTTCGCCGCCGACCAGGTTGAGGGAGGTGTTGATGATGTGGCAGGGGCGCTGCTGCTTCAGGTCGGCCAGCAGCGGATCGTCGCCCGGATCGAAGCCGGTGAAGGGATGGGGCTTTCTCGCGCGGTTGCTGGCGCCGAAGTAGGCGCGCACCAGGCGGTTCCGGTACATCATGTAGAGTGAAAACTTGTTGATGTCCACGCGCCAGCCGAGCAGCAGGGCGGCCACCGTGAAGCCGGCGAAGGCCGTGGCCAGGCGCGCGCCGCTGGTCTCCAGGGTGGCGCTGGCGTGCAGGCCGTAGACGCAGGTGAGCGTGACGGGGGCGGGGCAGGCGAGCCGCGGCGGCGCCACCACCCACTGCACGAAGGCGCCCAGCAGGGCGAACACGCCGGCCGTGAACACATAGGGAGCAAGGCGCGCGCACAAGTCGAGGCGCCAGTCGGAGCTGCGCGAACCTGTGGCGCTGCTGCTGCCGGCCTTCAGGCCGAACCAGGTGACGAACAGCCAGCTGGCGAAGGTGCTGATGGTGGACCAGGGTTCGAAGGTAAGCCAGGCCCAGTGCAGCAGCGGCGACAGGAAGAAGGCGACACCGAACATCGTGACCCAGGCCAGCGCGAAGATCCAGGTCCAGGCGCCCTGGCGGCTCCACCATTCGCGGCTGGCGTCGCTGTACATGCGGCCGATCAGGCCGATCATCAGCGTCATGGTGCCGGCGAACAGCGCCATCATGAGCGGCATGCCGAAGGTCGTGAGGGCGATCGCATTGTTCAGCACCGGATGGGTGCTGGGGTCGGGCAGCAGGGCCAGGCCACCCAGCAGCAGCACCGTACCGAGGGTGAGGGCGCCGACCGCGCACAGCAGGTGCGAGAGGCCTTCGAGCACCTCGAGGCGGCTCACGTCGGCCGGCGGACGGTGCGGCTGCAGGCGGTGCATGACGGCCAGGGCGATGGCGCACAGCACCAGCACGGCGGAGAGCGACAGCAGGCCGTTGACGATATGTTCGGCGCTCTCGCGCGACATCAGCTGCACCATCATCTCGGGCGCGAAGGCGCGCACGGACGCGCACAGCACCGCCAGCACCGCCACCAGCGCCGCCGTGCACAGGGTGTAGCCGGCGCGCCGGTAGACGCTGATGCGGTCGTGCGCCATATACCAGCCGCAGGCCCATACCACGAAGTAGACGAAGCCCGGCGCCAGCAGCCAGTGCGCGCGTCCCTGCAGCTCGGCCGGCAGAGCGCCCAGCTCCCAGAACGGCGCCATGCCGCCGTGGCGCCATAGCCCGACGCTGCCGAGGAAGCCGGCCAGCAGCAGCGGCAGGTTGATCCACCAGAGCACGGCGCCCTGCGACAGCGGAAAGCGCCGCAGCCCGCGCGAGCCGGACGGTTTGCTCGAGATGCTCAGGGCGATGCAGAACACGGCCGCCAGGAACAGCAGGATGCCGAACATCCAGGCCAGGTCGGCGTAGGCGGCCCAGGCCCCGCCGGGCCCCACGATGCGGTGCACCGCCCACACGCAGGCGCGCGGGAGCAGCAGCAGGGCGCACAGCCAGGCCACCAGCATGGTCAGGTTCAGGCCCGTATTGCGCACATAGGTGCCGATCAGGGTCCAGGTGTCGGCGCTGAACATGCCGCCGCGCGGGGACAGGTAATTGCTGTACTGGCGCAGGAAGCGGATCGCCGGCGCCTCGGCGGTGCCGGCGGGCGGGGCCAGCAGCGCCTCGACCTTCCCGACGTCGCCGCCCTGCTCGTGGATGCACTTTGACAGCCAGCCGCCGATGAAGCCGCCGCCGGAGACGGTGGAGAGGTAGTCGAGGTGGCGCAGCAGCTTGTGGCCGGCCATGGCCTGCAGCACGCCGAGGCCGAAGGTGGCGCTGCGCACGCCGCCGCCGGACAGGGCCAGGCCCACCAGGCCGGCCCCGTGGGCGCGCATGGATGGTTCGTCGGCCTCGGCGCGCGTTTCCGGCTGCGGCCGCAGCAGGTCGAGTTCGTCGCGGAAGATGTCGCCGAAGGTGGCGCCGCTGACCTCGTCCAGGCGGCGCAGGGTCTGCGCGTCGAGCACGCCGCGCCCGGCGATGCCCTGGCGCCGGCGGAATTCGACGATGGCCTCGGACAGTTCGCCCAGGGTACAGGCCTGGGGCGGCGGACGGCAGCCGGCCGCTTTCAGCTTGCGGCGCAGGTCGGCAATCCGGGAGGGCGTCAGGTTGGCGGCGTTGAAGGGGGGCACGCGTACTCCTGCTGGCTTGAGAAACGGCAGACGCCGCTTCTGTTGAACCAGTTCAGCACGCTACCTGAGAGCGCGCCAGCGATTGCATCAAGGTGCAGCGGGAGAATGGCGTTCTAAATGCCGAAGAGAAACTACAACGTCTGGAATCAAAGGAATCTTGTCGAACATGCATGTCGTCTATGATATGCAGACTGATTCAACATCATTTCATGGATGTCCGAGGTAGTGAACAAGACAGCGAAGCACAATCTGCCTGTTCTGGTCGCATGGGTGTGTACGTGCATCGGCGCGGCCAGCATGCTGGGGTGGCTGGTCGACCTGCAAAGGCTGACGTCGGTCATTCCCGGCCTGCCGGCAATGGTGCCGATGACGACGGTGCTGACCCTGGTCGCTAGCTGGGCGCTGTGGCGGTGCCAGCGGGGAAGCCGCCGGGAAGCGGGGCTGCCGCAGGCCCTGGCGCTGACCGCGGCCGCGGCGGCGATACTGGCCGCCTATGGCGCCGAACGGCTCGGCATGCTGGACGCGCCGCTGGTGCGCGCGGGCGTCCGGGGCATCTCCTCGCCGATCACGGCCACCATGTTCCTCGGCATCGGCCTCAGCCTGGCAGGCCTGTCCAGGCCGCGCTTCATCCTGCATGCGCAGTGGCTGGCGCTGGCCGTGCTGTTCCTGTCCCTGCTGACGCTTGCCAGCTACCTGTTCCAGGAAACCTCGCTCTATAACTTCTTGCCGGGTACGGGCATCTCGATTCCGACCTCGCTGGTGTCGATCATGCTGTCGGCCGCCTGTCTTGCCGCGCGGCCGGAGGAAGGCCTCATGGCGGCCGTGTCCGGCCCGACGACCGCGGCGCGGGCCGCGCGGCGCCTGCTGGTGTCGGCGGTCGCGATGCCGGTCCTGGCCGGTGCGGCGCTGTGGGCGGCGCTGCGTGTCGGGCTCGTCGATACCGATACCGGCATTGCGCTCCTGGTCTGGAGCATCGTCGCCTTCCTCGTCGTCAGCACCTGGCACAATGCCATGCGCCTGAGCCGGGCCGGCGCGGCGCTCGAAGACGCCTTGCAGGCCCTGCGCGAAGCCGACGCCAACAAGGACCGTTTCCTGGCGGTGCTTGCGCACGAGTTGCGCAATCCGCTGGCGCCGCTGCGCACCGCCGCCGACCTGCTGCGCCTGCCCGCCGGCGTCGACGCGGCGCAGCAGCGCCGCACCGGCGACATCGTGGCGCGCCAGGTCGACACCATCAGCCACCTGATCGAGGACCTGCTCGACGTCTCGCGCATCCGGCAGGGCCTGATCGCCATCGAACACCAGCCTGTCGACCTGCACAAGGTGGCCGGCGACGCGATCGAGCAGACCCGGCCCGGGATGACGCAGCGCCGCCATCGCCTGCATGCCGAGCTGCCCGCGGAACATGCGCTCGTGATGGGAGACCACAAGCGGCTGGTGCAGGTCCTCACCAATCTGCTGGTGAATGCGGCCAGGTACACGCCGGAGGGCGGCGAGATCACGGTGGCCCTGCATGTCCGGCCGGGCCATGCCGACATCGTCGTGCGGGACAATGGCATCGGCATCGACGCCGCCATGCTGGAGCGCATTTTTGATTCGTTCACGCAGGCAGCGCGCAACCCCGAGCGTGGCGAAGGCGGCCTCGGACTCGGTCTGTCGCTCGTCAAGCGCCTGGTGGAATTGCACAACGGTACTGTGAGCGCCAGAAGTGCCGGCGCGGGCCAGGGCAGCACGTTCACCGTGACCCTGCCGCGCCGCGCCGGTGCCTGAGCAGCCTCAGGGCTTGTAGGCGACCCAGCCGCGGAAGCCGAGCCCGGCGTAGAACAGCGACACATCCATGAAGCCGGCCTGTCGCAGCATGTCCTCTTCTTCCTCGGGCGCAAGGATGGTGAGCCTGGTGGCGATCGCTTCCCGCGCCTGCCTCAACTGGGCCGGGTCGGCATCCGGCGCCGCGGCGTAGCCGACGTGGCGCGCGATCCACTGCGATCGCTCCGGTTCGGTTTGCGGGAAGCTGATGTGGGCAAGCAGGAGGGCGGCGCCGGGCTTGAGACGGTGGTGGATGTGCGCGAGCGTGGCGAGGCGCTGCTCGCGCGGAATGAAGTGGAAGGTCAGCAGGGCGGTGGCGCCGTCATAGGGGCCGTCCGGGGCGCTGTCGATATAGCCTTCGACCAAACGGATGCGTGCGGCGTGCCCGGCGACCGTTTGCCGGGCGAGGCGCAGCATGTCGGGCGACGGGTCGATGCCGTCGAAGGCCCATCCGGGATGCGCTTCGGCCAGTGCCTTGAGCTCGAGGCCGCCGCCGGCGCCGAGCACCAGGATGCGGCCCGCACCGGGCGCCCGCTCCGCCAGCAGCATGCTCACCATGCGGTGCAGGCTGTCGAAGCCGGGCACCTGGCGTGGCGGCCGCTCGGCGTAGGAGGCGGCGTGTTCCTTCTGGAAGAAGGTGTTTGTCATCGTCTATCCTTTCGCAATATACGTAACTCATTATGTTACATAAGAGCGCATACGGCAAACCTCGGGAAAGTCGAAGTGATCGACAGCGACGCTGAGGCTCGGCTATAGTGGCGATCCCCCGCGTGCATCGTGGCATTAAATGCAAGCGCAAAAGTGTGCAAGATCAAACCTGCAACTTTTGCGATTTAGCTACGAAACCATCCACTTAGGAAGAACTCTTAAGAAATCACTTTAAGTACATACTGGGCTCTGCTAGCATCCTTCGCTCGCATGGAGGAAGGCATGGCTGAGCAGAGCAGAGACGATGCACGAACCGACGTCACGACCGCAAACTTTGTGGAAGAAGGGCTGAAGCTGTGTAACCGGTATGGCTTGCATCCGGCCTTGCTGTTCATGGAGGAGGTGGGGGTGCCGCGGCCGGTCGCGCTGCGAGTGCTGTGCTCGCCGAACCATTACCGCAAGCAGGATCGCCGGCGTATGCCGAGGCCGGCCAGGTCGTGCGCGGCCTAAGGCCGCCGGTGATGGCGCCGCCCGGACGGGAACCCGACCCGGAGCGGCGCGCCAATCAGTTTCGCCGGCGCAGGCGCTGCACGAGAACGCCGCCCGCGCCTATGAACATGAGCCACAGCGAACCCGGTACCGGGACGGGGTTGGGAATGATCTCCGCCTTGAGGCCGCCCCCGTAGAGCCAATCCGTTTCATGGACACCCGCGCCCCCTGCGCCCAGGGCGGTGACTGCGGACCAGAAGTCGGTGGATGGCATGCCGTTCGGATCTTCCCACGTCTGCGGGACCATGTCGAATGAAAACAAGCTGCGTTCGACAGCGCCGTTTTCTTCATCGAGCATCATTTTCCAGCTCATCCAATCCTGCCCCATCCCATCGTCGAATTCACGGTGGAAGTCGCCGGTTCCTACAAGGGAAAAGCGGAGTTCCGGCCGGTTCACCTGGCTGACCGTCATGACGAAGGATGTGATCGCACCTCGGAACAGTCCGCTGTTCGTGCCAGCGTCGGTATCGGTAATGGAAGGGTCGTAGATGAGACTGAACGTACCTCTTTCCACATGGTCGGCTGTAGGACAGGATTGCTCGAATCCGCCGTTGCCCGTCCAGCAAGAGAATCCTACCTGGCCGGTGAGCTCGATCAGTCCCATGGGCCCAGCCCAACTTTGCGCCGCGGCGAGGGCGAGGATCACACTGCCGGCACTACGAACGAATAATGATCTCAGCCTCACACTACACTCCTCGGAAACGCACTCGTTTCTTTATTGAAAAATAGATTGTCTTTGAATTAATTGTTCTGCAGCTTAGATATTGCAACGCTACAAAATCCAAGAACGTGAAGAATTCACTTTCTTGCGATACATTGTCCAGTTACAAGCATTTTTGTTCAAGCTTAATCGTTACATCTACGACACAACTTTTAAAAAAGAGCGGCATTGGAAACCATGCGCTGCTGCTAATGAGTATTTCTTTCGAGTAAATAAATGGGCAGGAAAGAATTAACCTGTCATCAACTTTTCATTCTTCTTCCCTAAGCTGATCCACGTTGGACCGCAGTTCTGCTGTTTCCCACAACCGACCTGGATCAATCACATGCAGATTTTCGATTTCGCGTTTCCACGCACGAAGGAGCACGCATGAGCCGTCGCGACTTCCTTCGCACCATGGGCAAGACGGGCGGCGCGAGCGCCGTACTTGCGACATTTCCGCCATCCATACAGAAAGCGCTGGCCCTGCCGGCCAACCAGCGCACCCGCAGCCTGCAGGACGTCGAGCACATCGTCGTGCTGACGCAGGAGAATCGCAGCTTCGACCACTATTTCGGCACGCTGGAAGGCGTACGCGGATTCGGGGACCCTTTCCCCATCCCCGTGATGGACCGGCAGAACCTCATCAACCGCAAGACGGTCTTCGTGCAGCGGACCGTCGGCGGCGCCCCGGTGCCCGGCCGGCCCAACTGGCCGCAGAGCCGCGCCATCGCGCCGTTCCGGCTCAATACGGTGCAGGACTTCCCGGTCATGCGCGTGGCCGGCACGCCGCACGCCTGGCTGGACGCGCAGCTTGCCTGGGACCACGGCCGCATGAACGACTGGTGCACGATCAAGCAGAACCATTCGATGGGCTACTACGCCGAGGCCGACATTCCCTTCCAGTTCGCGCTGGCGCGCGCCTTCACGATCTGCGACCACTACCACTGCGCTACCCAGAGCGGCACCAATACGAACCGCCTGTTCCTGTTCAGCGGCCACAACGACCCGCTGGCCGTGGCGGGCGGCCCGTCGACCGACAACAGCCGCGACAACTTCAACCCGGACATGTCCACCGACTACCTGTGGACCACCTACCCGGAGCGCCTGGAGGCGGCGGGCGTCAGCTGGCAGGTCTACCAGAACATGGCGGACAACTTCACCGACAACTCCCTGGCGGGCTTCCGCTCTTTCCGCAACGCCTGGTACCGGCGTCCGGGCCATTCGCCCTCCCTGCGTGAGCGCGGTGTCAGCACGCGCGACCTGGACCTGCTGAAGGCGGACGTGCTGGCGAACCGCCTGCCGCAGGTGAGCTGGGTCGTCGCCACGGCGGAAGGGTCGGAGCACCCCGGCCCGTCGAGTCCCGCTTCCGGCGCCGACTACATCGCGCGCGTGCTGGATGCCTTGACCGCCAATCCCGAGAGCTGGAGCAAGACGGTCCTGTTGGTCAACTTCGACGAGAACGACGGCTTCTTCGACCACATGCCGCCGCCGGCGGTCCCGGCCTACACGAGCTACAACGGCAATCCGGCCCAGTCCCAGCTCGCGGGCGCATCGACCGTCGACACGACCGGCGAGTATCACCACGTCCTCAACGGCGCCGATGCGCGCACCCTGCACCGCCCCTACGGACTCGGTCCGCGCGTGCCGATGTACGTCATCTCGCCCTGGTCCAAGGGCGGCTGGGTGAACTCGCAGGTCTTCGACCACACCTCGGTGGTGCGCTTCATCGAGGCGCGTTTCGGCGTGCGCGAGCCGCTCATCAGCCCATGGCGTCGCGCGGTGAGCGGGAACCTGCTGAGCTGTTTCGACTTCGTGAACCCGAACGACAGCGGTTTCAAGCAGCTGCTGCCGGAAACGGCCGCGCGCCGCGCGTTGGCGTTGAGCCTGCCCAATACCAAGGTGCCTGCGACGCCGGCCACCCTGGCGGCGCCGGTGCAGGCGGCCGGCGTGCGCCCGGCCCGTGCGCTGCCCTACGAACTGCAGGTCCAGGCCCAGGTGCCGGTCGGTAGCGGCCAGGTGGAGCTCACCTTCGAGAACGCTGGTGAAGCGGGGGCGGTGTTCCACGTGTACGACCGCCTGGCGCTGGCGCAGGTCCCGCGGCGCTACACCGTGGAAGCGGGCAAGCAGCTCAAAGGCCGCTGGGCCAGCAGCGCGGCCTACGACCTCTGGATCCTGGGGCCGAACGGCTTTCACCGTCACATCGTCGGCGACGTGCGCCAGGCGAGCAGCGTCGTGTCGCCGGAGATGATCCTGCGCGCCGACCGCAGGGCAGGGGAGCTGGTGATCGAGCTCGTGAACAATGGCGGACAGCCCTGCACCTTCCAGCTCGCGGCCAACAAGTACTACGCGAGCCGGCCGTCGGAAGTGCGCGTCGTCGCGCGTTCGAGGAGCACGATCCGCCTGCCGCTGGCGTCGAGCCGCAACTGGTACGACTACAGCCTGCGCGTGATCGGCTTGCCCGGCTGGCTGCGCCGCTTTGCCGGCCACCTGGAAAACGGCTTGCCGTCGATCAGCGACCCGGCGATGCAGGGCCCGGCCCAGCTCGACCAGTACCGCGTCGTTTGAACCTTACAAGGAGCGTTTCATGAAGTGTCGATTGATCCTTGCCGCGGCCCTGTTCGCCGTGGCGTGCGGCAGCCAGGCCGGCGTCCTCTATGGCAGCAACCTGGTCGTCAATGGCGATGCCGAGGCAGGCGTGACCGGGTGGACCGGCTACGAGGGCTACAACATGTTCCAGTCGGTGGACTATGGCAGCAACTGGGTCTTGCCTACTCAGCCTGGGCCGGTGGACCGGGGCAGCAAGATGTTCGCCGGCTTTGGCCAGTATGCGGCGGCCTACCAGACCCTGGACTTCGGCTTGACGACCACGCGCCAGACTTCCTATTCCCTGAGCGGCTGGCTCGGCGGCTGGAGCAACCAGGGCGATAACGCGCTGTTCTATGTGCAGTTTCTCGATGAGTTCGACAACGAGATCGGCAACTCCGCGCTCGGGCCCGTGACGCCGCAGGATCGCAATAACCAGACGGGGCTGTTCTATCGTGAAGCCGATGGCTTCGTGCCGGCTGGCACCCGCAAGCTGTCGTTCTGGCTGTCGATGGAGCGTCTTGTTTCAGGCGACAACGATGGCTATGCGGATAATCTGTCGTTTGTTCTCGAAGAACCGTCCAATGACGTCCCGGAGCCTGGAATGGGAGCGACCTTCCTGTTGGGGTTGGGCATGCTGGGGTGGGCGCGCCGCCGCAGGAAACCGGATCACGTGAGCTGACCGCATGCCGGCATGGCGACAGGCAGAAGTAGTCAGGCCTGTCGCCCCGTCTGCTGCCAGGCGCCCGCAGCGAAAGGTCGCAGACTGTCACTAAGGGCAGATGCCACCGATGCTGAACGTTAGTCGATGTCGTTGGTTACCATCTTGTTTTGATAAATGATCGTGCACGCTCGCACTCCGCAGAGTATTCCAAAGCCAAAAACGAGTGGTAAGCAGTCACTGGTGTGCAATGCTGGCCCCCAAAAAATCCGATTCAAGGCTATCCCTGCACCCGATGCAAGCATGAAATATCCTCCGAAATGGAAGAATTGCAAAGGCTCTCGCATTTGAAATGGGTTGATCGACCACTTCGGATATCGCCACAGCTTTGCAGACAATGGATTAATCCGTTGCATACCGACGACGAAAAGCAGCCCGATAATTCCGAATAGAAAAGCAGCGATCAAAATCGCAATCGGCGCGTCTTCAGTTTGCGGCTGCGCTTGTGTAATGAACGTGGATGACAGGAATGCGGCAGCAATAAATATGATGCGGATAACGGTCCAGTTCAAGATAGCTAACTCCACAGCAAGATAAATCTGAAAGTAAACATAGATGGCCGCCAGCCGCACAGTTCTGTCGTCGATGACCGCTTCGGCCGAATGCAGTCTACTAGCGATCGACCGCTACCGACTGATTGATGGGAATATTGACCCTTAAGGCGTGCTTTGGCGACACGCCAGCTCGTACGCTTTCGCGTATGGCTTGTCGAAACAGTTCTCCAACCCCTCGACGACATCGATATTCGGCGGCCAGCGGATCTTCCTCTTTGCGCCGTCGGCGAAGTCCAGCTCCACGTAGCCATCGATGACCGGCGGCATCCCCTCGGCTACCGGCGCCTTGACCTCGGCAAGTTTCGCTCTTGCCTTCTTGAGAGCGGCCATGTCCCTGCGCAGGAAGGCAATCGTCGCGTCGACATAGAGATTCCACCCAGCCAGGTCTTTCTCTGCAGGCTTGTAGGCCTGCTTCATCAAGGTAATCGCTTCCGGGTACTGCCCGGCATTGGCGCGCAGCTGGGCTTCATGCCAGATCATCAGCCCTGCATCGTTACGATGCGCTTGCCGGTAGTCGCGCAGCAGGTCGGCTGCGGCCAGGGTGCAGCCCGGTCTGGACGCCAGCGTCCGCCAGCCTCCGTTCAGGTCCTGGTCAAACTGGTTCTCGTCCAGGGCGAGCAGGCGAACGCGGTCGTGTTCGCAATTTCTCGGGGGAACTTCCTGAGCACCCGCCGTGCTGTAAGGGGTAACGAGGACAATCGACAGCAGAAGGGGCAGGATTCGGGCTTGCATGGTTGGCCTGTCGGGTTGGGGAGCGCTCATCCAGACTTTCAGCAATTACTGACTGCGCAAACTTCTCTTATAGCGGCGGTATTGTGTCATGAGCTCGGCGGCGACGAGCAGCACGCCTGCACCTAGGAACACATGGTGCAACTGCAGCGGGAGCGCGGTGGGCAGCCATCTGTCGAACACCATGAACACGGCAAAGCATGCGGACCAGGTGGCGTCGAACCAGCGGCGTGTCACAAGACAGAATAGCGTTGATATTGCCCAGCATACGATGGGCCAGTCGTTCCAGTTCATGCGATCTCGATACGGTTTGATGCGTCAGCGGTCATGCCGAACATCATAACGCCAGGACAACCTCGATTATGCGTGAATTGTCACAGCCGAGAGAGCAAGTGGAGCGGCCCGCGACGCGATTCAAGCTTCGCCGGGCGCCGGGGACTCCCGATTACGCGCGTAATGGTGGGCAAGCGAAAATGGCGGCAGCCACGACTCGCGCCGGATCACCCAGTTCTCGTAGGTCGGCACGAACTGGTCGAGCGCATCGAGTGCGCCGAGGTGGACTTCGATTTCATCTTCACTGTGCGCAAACACGGAGGAGCCGCAGCGCGGGCAGAAATGCCGTCCCCGATATGCGCGGGTGTCGCCGCTAATGCTGACCGCATCCTGCGGAAAAATCGCCGCCGCATAGAAGAGCGCGCCATGGTGCTTGCGGCAGTCGAGACAGTGGCAGAGACCGACCCGGCGGGGACGGCCGGACGCCACCAGCCGAACGTCGCCGCAGAGGCAGCCGCCGGTGACCTGGTCCATGCCGCGTCAAGCCTTGCCGACCTTGGTGCGCGGATTCTTGCCGACGCGGGCGCCGTGCACCGGCGGGCTGGCGGGCGCGGTTTCCGGCGCGCCGCCCGACACGTCCAGCGGCGAGCCGCCCCTGGCTTTCGGTTCGGCAGGCGGCTTGGCCGCGGCGCCGTCGGCCGGGGCGCCGGCGGGCGGCATGGCGGTCGCGACAGCCTGGCGGAACTGGTCTTGCAGCATATTCCACCATGCGACCGCTGCGGGCATGGTGGCGCCGGACTGGGACGGGTCGGCCGCATCTGCTGCACCGCCCGGGGCCGCCGGCGCGTCCGGCTGGGGCGCCGGTGGCGCCGCCGCTGCGGCGGACGCGAAGAATTGCGCGAAAGGCTGGGCCAGGGCGGGATCCGTGCCCGCACGCTGCATGGCCTGCGCCATGCTGTCGCCCATGGCTTTCAGGGTGGCGAGGGTGCCGCGCTGGACCTCGAGCGCCTGGATGGTTCCGCGCAGCATGCCCAGATTCAGGTTGAGCCAGGATTCAACGGCCTTGAGGTCGGCGATCTTCTTGTCCAGGTCTTCGGTGGACAGGCCGGCCCCGCTCATGCCCGGCACCGGGACGCCCGGGACGTGCATGCCGCCCCACAGGTTTTTTACGAATTCCAGGGTGTCGGTCATTCCGGCGGCATTCGGCATGGGCGGCTTGAGCATCGGTCTTCTCCGGGTGGGTGAGAAGCCTAGCGTAGCAGATAAATAACACCGCTACCAAGGGGGCGCGCAAAGCTGCCCGGCAGCATCCGTGCGGCGCTCAGGCTACACTAGCGCAATGGGTTCCTTTTTTTCCCCTCGGCGATGGCGCGCGCTGGTGTTCGGCACGCTGGTCGTGCTGCTGCACTGGCTGGCGCTTGGCTGGCTTACCGCCGGCGTCGGAGGGCTGGCGATGCCGATGCGCGATGGCGAAGGCCTGGTGAGCGTGGCCGAGCTGCTGCCCGCGCAGGCGAATCGCGCGCCGGACCTGGCGCCCGTGCCGCCGCCGCAGCCGAAGATGGCGCAGCCGCCCTTGCCGGACTTCGAGCCGCTGCCCTCGAACATGGCGGTGCAGGATGCGATCGCGCCGCCGGCCGGACCGCCGGGACCGCCCGCGCCGCCGCCGGAGACGCCGCCCGCTCCCGCGCCGGAGGCTGTCCCTGCGGTCGCCGGCGCGCCTGCTCTCCCGCCATCCGCGGAAGGGGAGGCGGCCCCGATCGTGCATACGATCCGCCGCTACAAGGTCGACGTGCCGCCGCCGGCCGATATCATGTATGAGGTGGCGCGCAAGGACGCCGACGGCACCGAGTGGAGCGGCGAGGCGCGGCTGGCGTGGAAGCTGGCGGAGCAGGGCTACCAGATGCGCTTCGAAGCCGGCATCAAGGTCGTGTTCGCGCGCGTGAACCTGGTGGTCCTGACGAGCGAAGGCCACGTCGGCAATACGGGCTTCGCACCGGTGAAGATGACGGAAAAGCGCCGCGGCCGTTCCCAGACCGCGACCCATTTCGACTGGCCCGGCAACCAGGTGACCTTCTCGGCCTCGGAAGCGAAATACGCGCTGCTGCCCGGCGCCCAGGACAAGGCCACCGTGCCGCTGCAGCTGGCGGCGATCGCGCGCGGCGACGCGGCCCAGCTCACTGGCGACATCGACATATTTGTCGGCGAGGAGCGCTACGGGAGCGTTTACACCTTCAACGTCGTCGGTCCGGAGGAGATCGACACCCCGATCGGGCGCCTGCAGACGGTGCGCATCGCGCGGCCGCCGAAGCAGGGGTCGTACAAATCGCGGCTCGACATCTGGCTGTCGCCCGCCCATGGCTGGGTCCCCGTGAAGATCCAGAGCAGCGAAGCCAACGGCGCGGTGACCACCCAGACCGTCAAGCAGATCGACATGAACCGAACAGGAAACACATGATGCACACACGACTACAACAGGCAGGCCTCGGCCTGCTCCTCGCCGGCGCCATCGGCGCGGCCGCGGCCCAGGATGCGCCGGCCAGCGCAAAGCGTCCCTTCGAACTGCCGCCCTCGGCCGACTTGCACTATGAGCTGCAGGCGCGCCAGCGCGGCTTCGGCCTGAAGGGCGAGGCCATCGTCACCTGGCGCGCCGGCGACGGTCAATACAGCGCCAAGGCCGAATCGAAGGTGCCGGTGCTGGGCACCATCACCGACGACCGCAGCAGCGGCGCCATCGACGCCTGGGGGCTGGCCCCCGCCGAATTCGTCGAGAAGCGCATGCGCAAGGACCCGACCACGGCCACCTTCGACCGCGAAGCGAAGTCCCTGAGCTTCAGCGAAAGCAAGCAGGTCTACCCGCTCAAGGGCGGCGAGCAGGACCGCGTGTCCATCACCTGGCAACTGGCCGCCGTGGCACGCGCGGCGGGCGACAGGTTCAAGGCAGGGTCCAAATGGCCGTTCTTCGTCGCCGGCCGGCGCGATGCCGAGCGCTGGGTCTTTGAAGTGGTGCGCCGCGAAAAGGTGCGCACCGGCCTGGGCGAGGTCGACGCCGTGCTGGTCTCGCGCCAGCCGGTGGCGGACAAGAAGGACCAGTCGCTGGAGATCTGGCTGGCCCCGCAGATTGAATGGTATCCGGTCAAGCTGCGCTACCAGGAAGGCGAGAAGGAACAGGTCGAGCAGACCCTCAGCACGGTCACAAGACGTTAAGCATTAGACAACATTGTCTTGCAAATAAGGCAATGCTTGAGTGTGTCTTTCCTGCAATGGCAGGCCTCCCGGGGGCCTGCCGGACTGCTAATTGCCCATCCTAAACTGTTATACTGGCGCCCCCGCGGACGGCAGAGCACGTCCGCGCCCAGATGAACGGTACCCCTACATGATCGACAACCTGGCCGGCGCGGCGCTCGCCGCAGACTCCCGGATTACAGCTGAAACACCCTTGGAAGATGACCCTCTACAGGCGCACTTCCAGAACGGTGTCGCGCCCGACGAGATCGAGCAGGTCTATCACCTCAAGCGCGCGCAGCCGATGCTGTCGGCGTTTACCGCCCTGTTCCACGGCACCCAGGACGGCGTGCTGGTACGCCTGCTGGTGCTGCGCGAGCTGGCGAGCGACACCGGCGCCTCAAGCTTTTCGCGCGCCGACATCAACAACAAGCTGGCCTACCTGACCGCCGAAAGCCTCGAGACGGTCCTGAACCGCCTGCGCAGCCATGGTCTGCTGGCCTGGGATGCGCCCGGCGCCGTCTACCGCATCACGCCGCTGGCGCGCAATGTGCTGTCCGCCCTCGACACCCTGATCGCCCTGGCGAAACCGGAAGAGGACGACGCCGAGATGGGCTTCCTGCTCTCGCAGGTAGCCGGCGCCCAGGCCGTGGGCGGGGTCACGGTGGAGCAGCTGCGCCACCTGCTGGGCCGCCTGGTCGAGCTGACCGAGGAGTTCCGCGACGCGATCGCTTCCGGCTCGGAATTCCGCCTGCGCACCTCGCAGGCGAAGTGGCACATGGCCTGCGACTGGGTCGAGAAGGGTTCCGTCATCCTGCGCGCCATCACGCAGGACCCGAACGCCGATTCGGCGACCCACCGCGCAGCCCAGGCGATCGGCCGCGCCCAGAGCGCGCTGCTGAACATGCAGGGCATGTTCTCGCGCGCCCTGAACCAGATCGAGCGCCAGCGCGTGCACCTAGGCCAGTCGGGCCTGTCGACCACGGACGTGAAACGCTGGCTGCTGGCCCACGAAGACCTGGCCAGCCTGGCCGAGGGTGCGATCGACCGCCCGGTGGTGCCGCTCTTCGCGACCCCGGCCGAGATGATCGACGTGGCCGAGACCGAGCTGCTGCTCGAACGCGTGACCTCGACCGGCCCGAAAGGCCTGCCGAGCGGCCAGGATGCGCCGCTGACGGTGAACGACAACCCGGCCATGCAGGCCGAACTGAACGACTGGATCAACAAGCTGGCGGATTTCGCCAACCTCGGCAACTTCCCCGAATTCTCGGACAGCGGTCCGAAGAAGGTGGCGCTGCACGAGTCGCTGCTGCCGGCCAGCTTCGCGGTGGCGTCCTACCGCGCCTCGCTGCTGCCCCTGCTGGGCGACGCGGCCGAGGCCAGCCTGCAGGGCGCGACCGCCGAGCTGGCGCGCCTGCCGGTGAAGTTCGAACCGACGGACAGCATGATCCAGCTCGACGACCCCGAGGTGGCGGCCATGTCGATCGCCACCCTCTCACTGAATCTAGACCTCGATAGTCCTGAAAGCGGCAATACCGATGAATGACGACGCACAAATCCTGATCGCGCGCCTGCTGACGCACCAGACCCTGCGCCGCGACGACAAGATGGTCAAGCGCGCGCTGTCGGACGAAGCTTTCCGCATCGAAGTCGACAAGCGCCTGCTGGAATCCGGCCTGAAGCTGCTCGACAACGTGTATGCCGACCACGTGACGATCGCCCTGCACCGCAATGTCGAGCCGAAGATCTTCGGCGCCAAGGACATCTGGCAGAACAACAACTTCGGCCTGACCCGCGACGGCGTGGCCCTCTTGGTGGTGCTGTGGGCCCAGATCATCCTGCCGAAGCGCGAGCGCCAGGAGACCCACGTCACGGTCGACGACGACCAGACCGATATGTTCGACAAGGACGCGCCGATCCCGCGCGCGGAAGACACCTCGATCGGCATCTCGTATACCGCGCTGCTGTCCGACTTCGGCGACAAGCTGGGCAAGAAGACCCGCATGGACATGAACCTGGGCGTGCTCTCGAAGCTCGGCTTCATCGAGCGCCGCGGCGACGTGATCCTGGAAGGCCCGCTGCTGGACCTCATGATGGACACCGACCTGCTGAAGGAACGCATCATCAACGGCGCGCTGGCCGAGGTGTTCAAGCGCGCGCCGCTGGCGGCCGCGCCACGCAAGATCGATGCGGCGAACGATGCAGTCGTCGAAGCCGCACCCGACGAAGAAACCCCGATTTAAGGCACGCCCATGTTCCACATCAAATCACTCGAACTGGTCCACTGGGATTACTGGCAGCGGATCAAGAACATCCCGCTGGACGCCAAGATCATCACGATCGCGGGCCAGAACGGCTCCGGCAAGACCACCCTGCTGGATGCGCTGCGCACCCTGTTCGGCCTCGACTGCTCGATGGGCCGCACCTACAAGCACTATGCGCGCCACTCGGGCCAGCAGAGCGCCTGGCTGCGCGCCGTGGTCGACAACAAGCCGGTCGGCCGCCAGCTCTCGAACCGTCCCTTCCGCCATTCCGGTTTCTTCTCGGACGACGAAGTGACCCTGTTCTGCCAAGTGCAGAAGAACGGCGGCGACTGGAAGCGCCAGTACCTGATGCGACCGGGGAACGTCGAGATCGAGGAAGTCACCGAAGCCACCGACTGGCTCGGCGTCGAGAACTACAAGAAGCGCCTGGCCTCGGCCGGCCTGTCGCCGGCGATGTCGAAGGTGCTGGCGCTGGAGCAGGGCGAAACGGACAAGCTGTGCGAATACGCGCCGCGCCAGCTGCTGGACCTGGTGTTCCAGGTCTTCGGTGACAAGGAAGTGCTGGACGCCTACGACGAGGCCAAGCGCCACCAGCGCGATACCGAGACGGAGCTGAAGCGCTTCGAGGCGGAGCTGGAAACCTCGCGCATCAACCTGGAAGGCCTGCGCCTGCGCGTGGCCAACTACCACCAGTGGGAAGACCTGCACAAGGAAAAGAAGGAACTGCAGGAAGACGTGCTGCCGGCCCTCGAATACCACGAGGCGCGCGAGAAGGCCGCGGCCATCAGCCGCAACCTCAAGGAAGCCCGCAAGCCCCTGCTGCAGGCGGATTCCATCCTCGCTGAAAAACGCCAGCAGCTGGCCGCCCAGCAGCGCGCGCTGACCGAGGCGCAGAAGCTGGAGACCCAGCTGGAACAGGAAGCCACCGAACTGGCCAGCCGCCTCACCCAGGTCAACCAGAAGCTCAAACCGCTGGAAAGCCTGGCGGAGCAGAAGGAACGCCTGCAGAAGCTGTCGCTTGATGCCGGCGCCGACCTGGCCGAAGTGGCGAACCAGCTGAACGAAAAAGAAGCGGAGCTGGCCAAGAACAAGCAGCAGCGCGACAACGTCTCCGCGAAGATCGCCGCCGAAATGGCGACCATCTCGGCCCTGCAGGGCAAGAGCGCCATGCCGGAGCCGGAAGCCCAGCGCCAGATGCGCCGCGCCCTGCGCGATGAGGGCATCGCCCACGCCATGCTGTCGGACATCGTCGAAGTGACGGATCCGAAATGGCAGGGCGCGGTCGAGGGTGTGCTCGGCGGTTACGCGTCCGTCGTGCTGCTGGAGAAAGCCAAGGATGCGCCGGCGGCCTACCGCCTCGCTGAAAAGGAGCGCTATCGCCACTTCATCGTACCGGACTGCATCGAAGCGCCGGTGGTGAAGGACGACAGCCTGCTGTCCGTGGTGCGCTTTTCTAGCAAGGCGCCGGGCTGGCTGATCGACCAGCTCGAGCGCATCGAGCGTGTGGACTCGGTCGACGCCGGCTTCAAGTCGGGCGCCGACGAGTGGATCACGCCGGACGCCTACCACCGCGAACGCCGCGGCGGCCGCTCGCTGTTCGTCGAACCCTCGCGCTACCGCTTCGGCTCGGCCGGCAAGACCCAGCGCCTGGAAGCGATCCAGAAACTGCTGCCGTCGCTCGAAGCGCAGGAAGACGCGCTGACCCTCACCATCAGCAAGCTGGCGGCCGAAGTGGGCGCGCTCAAGGGCCGCATCGCCGGCGTGGACGCGGCCAAGGAACTGGCGGCGCGCCAGGCCGAGTTCGAGGAAGCCGCGCGTGCGCTGCAGCCACTGAAGGCCGAGCGCCTGGAAGTCGGCGCGCGCCTGGGCGAGCTGTCGACCCTGACCAAGAACGCGACCGTGGCGCGCACCCGCGCCGACACCGTGTGGCAGAACGCGCGCATGGCCCTGTCCGAAGCGGAAGCCGGCATGCGCCTGAACAACCGCCGCACCATCGAGCAGCGCGCGGAGCATGCGAAGGCGCTGCTCGAGCTGCGCAAAGGCTGGCGCCACGTGCCGAAGACCTGGAAGAACGCGGCCTGGCGCGGCGGCATCGTCGCCAAGCACCAGAACGCGCACCAGGTCAACCTGCGCCTGTCCTCGCTCGAGCACGCCCTTGCGCGCGACGACTGGGAACAGGACGGCACCGTGATCGACCAGTACGCGCGCCTGAACGACCAGCTCTCGGGCCGCCAGAGCGAGACCGAGGAACGCCGCTACCAGAACAACCGCGCGATCGAAGCCACGGCCAATGCCCGCGGCGCCTACATCGAGCGCCTGCGCTACACGATCAAGACCTACTCCAGGAACATCAAGGAGCTGGGCGAGCTGGCCGGCATCGACGTGCAGGCCGACCCGGTGCGCCTGGAGAACGACGACGTGCAACTGGCCCAGGCCGGCCTGCACGTGCGCTTCAAGTTCGACGGCAAGGACCAGATCGGCATGAACGACGGCGAGGCATCGGGCGGCCAGCAGGTGATGAAGTCGCTGGTGCTGCTCATCGGCCTGCTGAAGTCCGAGGAAGGCTCGGGCGGCTTCGTCTTCATCGACGAACCCTTCGCCCACCTGGACATCCGCAACATCCAGCTGGTCGGCGAGTTCCTGAAGAACACCGACGCCCAGTACCTGATGACGACGCCGCTGACGCACAACACGGACGTGTACGATCCGTCGGAGCTGACGCTCATCACCAGCAAGAAGAAGAAGGATGTGCAGTGGGCGCAGCCGATCTTCGTGCTGCAGAGAAGAAAAGATGAGGCGAAAGCCGCTTGAGCCTCGTTAGTTTGCGGCTCCAGTAATCAGACAAAGCCTCCGAGAAGCCCACCTTGGAGGCTTTGTTCTTTTTGGAGAGGCAAGTCGGCGTCGCGCGGGTGCTATGATTTCTCTGACACGCCATAGACGTGCCTGCCTGCGTGTCCCCGCCGCACCGGGCCGCCACTCGCGCCGACTGTAGAGGTACAACATGAAGACCCATCTTGCTGCCTTGCTTGCCTGTGCTGGAACGCTGCTTGCCGAGACGGCGATCGCGGCCCCGGAACTGAATGCCAATCTCCGTGCCGTCCTGCAAAGCCGTGTCGACAGTAATGAGTTGGCCAGCGTTGTTGTTGGCTTGACTGATGGGCGCGACAGTGTCACGTATGCATTTTTCAAGGCCGGCGCCCGGGCCGTGGATGCGCAGACGATCTATGAGATCGGATCGGTCACCAAGACATTCACGGGCTTGCTGCTCGCCCAGGCCGTCAAGTCTGGCACGGTACGGCTCGATCAGCCGGTCGCCCAGCTCCTGGACGATTATGTGATACCTGATTACAAAGGAGTGCCGATCACCCTGCTGGACCTTGCGACGCAGACGTCCGGATTGCCACGCATGCCGGACAATATTCGTCCCGCGCAAGCAGACAATCCCTATGCGGACTACGGCCAAGCCGAGTTGAAGGCTTACCTGGCCAAGCATGCCATGACGCGTCAACCGGGGACCCGGTACGAGTACTCCAACCTGGGCACCGGCTTGCTGGGCCATGCACTTTCGAGGCTCGCCAAAAAGCCATATGAAGCCCTGATACGCGACAACATCACGATTCCACTCGGCATGCCATCGTCGGCGATCACCCTGACTCCTTCCATGCGGGCCGCTTTGGTTGAAGGCTACATGGCCATGGGCGACGCCGCGACCAACTGGGATATGAACGTGTTGGCCGGTTCTGGCGCTTTACGTTCCAACGCTCACGACATGATCCGCTATGTGAATGCGATGATGTCGGCCCCTCCGGACTCGGCCTTGGCCCTGGCGCGTCGTGCGCAACGGCCGACCGATGGAATAAAAGGAGAGCATATTGGACTGTTCTGGCACATCAGCACCGTGCGAGAGAAGCCGGTAATTTGGCACAATGGGATGACGGGGGGATATTCCAGCTTCGTGGGCTTTACCGGAGATGGCAAGACAGGAATCGTGATACTGTCAAATACGGCGGTGTCGCTGGATGACGTGGCAATGGCGGCGCTGGTGCCCGGCGCCGAACCCGAGCTCCGGCAGATCGTGCTTGCGCCTGAAGTACTGGCTGATTACGCCGGGGAGTACGAGCTCAAGCCGGGTGTCTTGCTGACTGTCACGCCAAGCGCAGCGGGCGGTTTGACAATGCAGGTAAGCGGGCAAAATAAAGTCCGCGCGTTTGCTATCGCACGTGACGTGTTCATCGCTCGTTCGAATCGTTCGACGTTCAGTTTCAAACGTACGAGTGCCGGTAGCGTCGACAGCGTTGAGGGAAGGCAAAATGGACGCGTTGTGTCAGCCAAGAAGCGGGTGCCGATGACAAGGACAGCTGACTGATCGCGGAACCTCAGGCGAGCGGATCTTCCACGTCACGCGGGTCGGTCAGCACGATCAGGCCTTTTGCGAGATACAGGACGATCAGGATGCCGACGATGTCGCCGGTCATCATCACGCCGAGCGCGGTCCAGTCCACCAGTCCCGTCTGCACCCACATGAAGGCATGGTGGAAGGCGGGACTCATGATCCCGCAGAGCACCCCGGTGACCAGCAGGCGCTGCGCGGTCAGGTTCTTGAGCCACGGCCCCAGGTCGAACCAGTGCTTGGCGAACAGGTAGGCAAGATAGGGGCCGCCCGCTCCCGCGATGGCGCCGCTCAGGGCCCGCACATCGTCCTGGAAGACGAAGTGCTGGAAGTTGAGGTAGAGGCTGACCAGCAGCAGGCCCAGGAAGCCGGCTGCGCCGAACAGCAACGTCGCCAGCAGGCGGATGCCGGCCGGAAGAAAGACCCAGTTGATCCCGGCGCTGTGCTCGAAGGGGCCGAATACGAACTCGTTGACCCGGTTCAGTGCGAGGAACACGAAGATCGTGAGGGCGGCGTAGCCGAGCTGCCTGGCCACCCGGTGCTGCAGGCTGGCGCTGCGGATCATTCGAAATCGATCGCCTTGCGCACCTGCCTGCGCCAGCGCAGCAGCCCCGCCGAGTACAGGCCGAAGTAGCCCGCCGTCAGTCCCACGCACAGCATGGTGAGCGGATCGTCGGTCAGCTTCGGCGCCGGGATGCCCTTGCCCTGGTTCGCGTAGATCTCGACCCCGAGGTAGAGGATGCGCGCCACCAGGATCATCGCCATCAGGATGCCCACGCGCATCGGTGGCGTGAAGTAATAGCCCTGCGGCGTGTCTTCGAAGCGGGTGCGCTTGATGCCCCACACGCCCCAGCCGATCCCGAGAGCGGCGCCGACCACCAATGCGCCCAGGTTGGTGATGTTGTCGAGCAGTTGCGCGGCCGGCACCAGGATCATGGCGCCGAACACCAGCACGCCGGTGTAGTGGCGCGAGACGATCGAACGCTGGCGCGTCATGCGCGCCTTGATGCGGTTGTAGACGCGCCAGACCAGCAGGGGCGTCAGGACGAGCAGGATGAGGGTGGTGATCGAGAGGTCCATGGTGCAATGAGTTCGTTGAGCCTGCCATTGTAGCCGCCCCGCACGGGAGACGGCAGCGGACGGCAGCCCCAGGGCGCTCATGATAAGGTTCTCTTCCGGTTTGAATGAGGAGATTCCCGCCATGAATGCAGTTTCGTTTCCGCATTTCCCCGTGAAAGCGCACCGCGCACCGGACCCGGCCCCGATCGAGGAACCGGCTCCCGAGCCTTTCGACACGCCCCATCCGCACCACCAGCCCGGGCACAACCACACGCCCGCCGGTGACCAGGACCCGGTACCGGATCCCAAGCCCAGCGTCCTGCATTAGACCGGTTCGATCAGTCGAAGGCCCAGGAATACAGCACGTCCAGCGCGGTATTGGTGCCGGTCTGGAACTGCAGCGTGATCTTCGGGCTCCACTTGTAGCGCAGGCGCACCAGGCTCGAGGCCGTGGTCGCGCCCTGCTCGAAGCTGAGGTAGGCGCGCGAGGAGATACGCTTGCCGACCGTCACCACCGTGCTCTCCAGGCCGGTCGCGGTACCGTTGGCCTGCTTCAGGCCGAGCTCGTCCACCCCGAGCGAGGTGGCCAGCTTTTGCGTGATGCCGCCGGTGCCGCCCTTGCCGCCGAGCAGGGCGGCCGCCGCGGCCGCCAGCACATCTTTCTCGTTGCCGCTCGTACCTTCCATGCCGTGGCCGAGCACCAGCCAGGACAGCTTCTCGCTGTCCGGCACGTTCGGCGTCGACACCAGCTGCGCCTGCGGCGACTGGGCCGTGCCGCGCACCCGGACGCCGGCTTCCACATTCGTCTCGGACAGCTGCTCGCCCTCGGGGCGCTTGCGCACCGCGAGCACGTCGAGGGCCGGGTTGTCGTAGGGGCCGCTGAAGGTGATGACGGCGCGCTCGATGGCGAGCTTCTGGCCGTAGGCCGCGTAGTCGCCTTCGACGGCGCGGATGGTGCCGTTCACGCGCGGGGCGCCGGCGCCGACCTTGCGCACGCGGACGTTGCCGGCCAGGGTCGCATCGATGCCGAGGCCGCGCAGCTTGAATTCCTCGCCCAGGTCGGCGCGCAGGTCGATGGTGAGCGGCAGCTCTTCCTTCCTGTTCGAGGCGACGGGTTTGGCGCCGCCCTGGCCCAGCACGATCACGTCGTCCGACATGGTCGGGCGGCCCTGGGGCGCGAATTCGATCAGGGCGCGGTCGGCGCGCACATTGCCCTCCAGGGCGAAGCGTTCGCTGTCGCGCACGAGGGACGCCTTGCCGCTCAGGACCACGGTGCGGTCGGGGCGCGACAGCGCTTCGAGCTTGTCGAGGGTGAGGCGCAGGTCGGCCGCGGCCAGGCCGCTGGAGAAGCGCAGCGAGCCGTCGGCCGAGGCGCTGCCCTGGCGGCCCTGGAAGTAGAGGCGCTGCAGGTTCAGCTGGTCGCCAGCCAGGTTGGCGCGCAGCTCGCCGTTCTGCAGGCGCACGCCCTGCTCGGGCCAGCGCACGGCGAGCTTGTCGCCCTGCACGCTGCCGTCCAGGCGCGGCGTGCCGATGGTACCGGAGCCGGTGAGGGCCAGGCGCAGCGCGCCGTCCAGCTCCAGGCCGGACTGGCCGGCGAAGGACGCCAGCCAGGCGATCGAGCCCATATTGGCGTTGGCCGTCATGCGCATGGGGCTGTCGCGGTCCAGGCGGCCCTGGATCAGCTGGGCCGAGCCTTCGACGCTCGCGGTGCCGGTGCGTGTGCCGTCGAGCGCGACCTTCACGCGCAGGGCGCCGCCGGTGACGTCGGCGCGCGCGTCCAGCGTGCGCAGGCCGAGCGGCACCGGGCTGTCGCCGCCGGCGATCACGTCGCCCTTTTCGCGGAACACGTGGACCATGCCGTCCAGCGCCGGCGCGCCGCCGGTGGCGGTGGCCGTGCGCAGGTCGAGGGCCCATTGCGCACCCAGGGTGAGGTCGCCGCGCGCGTTGTCGCGGATCGCGGGCGAGAACTGGGCGAGATAGGTGAGCGGCACGTTGTCCGCATGACCGCGGCTAGCCCAGCGCGGGCCGTTCTTGACCAGCGAGTCGACCGTGACGCTGCCGGCCGGCAGGCGCACCACGGCGCCATTGAAGGCGATGCTTTCCGGCTTCGCCAGGCCCATGACGCCGCTGCCCCTGGGGCCGGCGATGGTGAGCGGGACCGGCGCCTGCAGCGTCATCGCGTAGCGGCCGCGGTTCTGCATGGCGGCCAGCGTGCCGCTCCAGGTGTCGCCTTTGAGGCCGCCGCGCACCTCGACGTTGGCGTCGAAAGCGTCGCCGACGGCGGCCGCCCGCAGGGTATGCGCGCCGCGGGTGCCCTCGGTCTTCAGGCTGGCGGAAGCGACGCGTGTCTCGCCGCTCACGTAGTCAAGCACCTGGATGTCGGTCGCAATCGCGTCACGCGCGCCGCGGCCGGAGCCGATGTTGGCGCTGGCGCGCAGCGAGCGGATGTTGTGGGTGCCCATCAGGCGCAGGTTCTGGCCTTCCAGCGCCGCGGTAAGAGAAGGCGTGTCCATGGTGCCGGACAAGGTACCCTGGCCGCGCAGCAGGCCGCCGTAGTCCTGGCCGAGCGCCGCCAGCTGCGGCGCGTCGATGCGCCAGGCCAGCTGGTCGGCGCCAAGCCCGAAGCTGCCCTTGGCGGCGACCAGGTTGGCGCCCACGTGCAGGTCGACGTCGGCATTCGATACGTGGCGGCGGTCGGCCGTGAGTTTCGCATGGCCCCACAGCGGCGAGTTCGACAACGTCGAGTCCTGCACGCGCAGGTCCAGTGCGCCGCGCCAGTCGGCGCCGCTGCGGCCGCTCGCGTCGAAACTGCCGTTGATCCAACCGGCGAGCGGCGAGCCGAAGGCGGCCGGGTTGAAACGCTGCGCCGTGCCGCTCACCTTCGCTTCGACGAAGCGGGCGCCTTCGCTGCCGGCCAGCCAGGCCTCGCCGCTGGCGCGCAGGCTGCCGTTGGCGTTCTTGCGCTGCGCCGCGACCCAGCCCAGGTTGTCGGCATTGACTTCGAAGGTGGTGCGTGGGGCTTGCATGGTGCCGGTCGCCACGCCGCTGGCATTGATGGCCCCATACAGGTCGCTGCGCGCGGCCGAGAGCTGGCGGCCATCCAGGCGCCAGGTCAGGCGGTCGCCCGCGCCGCCGAAGGCGCCCTTGAGTGCCGCCGTGTTCTGGCCGAGGGCGAGGCTGGCGTCGATGCCGCTGATGCGCTTCGCATCGGCGTGCAGCTTGCCTTCGCCGCTCAGGGCCTGGTCGAACAGGCGGCTGCGGCGCACGGCGAAATCGGCGTCCACGCGCCATGCCGGAGCCAGCGCCCCGGCCACGTTGACGCTGGCGTTGATGTCGGCCTGCGGGAAGTTGCCGAAGTTGGCCGGGTTGAAGCGGCTCGCCGTGGCGCTGGCCTTGAAGGCTTTGTCGTCCAGCAGGTTCATGTTGCCGGTGACGTCGACACGGCTGCCGCCGGAGGACAAGCGCGCCTCGCGCACCGTCACCACGTTCTTTTCCAGCGTCGCCAGGGCCGTCAGGCGCATCGCCTTGTCGGCCAGGTTGGCCTGCAGGGTCTGGACGTCGGCGGCATTGCTCACCTGGATGTCGCCGCGGATCGCGGTGGGCTTCATCGTGGAATGGATGCCCTTCAGGTCGAAGCGCTCGGTGTGCAGGGCGAAGCGCGCGGTGCCGATGCCTTCCTCGTCCGCTCCCCGTTGCACGCCGCCCGTCCCGGTGAAGCGGCCGGCCGCGCCGAAGTCCATCAGCACGTCGGATACCTGCAGGGCATCCAGGCTTCCGCCTAGCTGGCCGCGCATGCTGCGCAGCGGCAGGCGCTGCTGGTCGATGGTGCCTTCCGGACCATCGTTCGTGATGTCGACGCGGCCGCTGATGTTGCGCTTCTCGTCCAGCTTGCCGGCGATGGCGAAGGTGAGATCCGCCGTCGGCAGCGAAGGGTTGAAGAAGCCCGGATCGACGTTGCGGCCGTTGATGCGCATCTCGCGCAGCGGGATATCGGCATAGGGCGAGAGCACGAAGCGGGCGTCGCCCGTCGCGCGCCCGGCCTGGCCGTTGGCGTCCACCAGCGTGGTTTCCAGGTCGCCGCCGACCTTCAGGCGCAGCTGGGCCGCTCGAGCGCCGGCCTTGGCCTTCGACTGCGTCAGGCTGGCGGTGGCATCGAGCTTGAAGGGACGCTGGGCGCCGATGCTGCCATTTGCCGCCACATCGCCCCAGGGCGTCACGGCGGCGGCGTCGCGCACTTCCCAGCGCTGCTTGTTGCCTTCCAGGCGCAGGCGGATATTGTCGATGCGCGTTTCCGCGCCCTTGGACACGAACACCGCCTGGTCCAGGCGGGCGTCGTCGATCGAGACCGGGAAGGGCGGCGCCAGCTTCACCGGCATGGTGCTCTTTTCCTCGGACTCCTTGAGCGTCTCGACGCGCAGGCTGGCCGCGCGCAGCTCGTCGACCAGGATGCCGCGCGAAACGATCTGCGCGGGCGACCAGCGCAGGTCGATCGTGTTGGCGACGATGAGCTGCTCGTCGGTGCGCCACACGACGCGGTCGATGTGCATGGCGCCGTACAGCGAGCCGCGCACGCCCGTCAGCGTGAGCTTGCCGCCGGTGGAGGCCGCGACCTTCTGCGCGATCATCTGCAGCGTGGTCTCGCGGCCCAGGTACCAGAGCGTGCCGCCCACCAGGATGCCGGTCACGACGACGCCGATGGCGACGCGGCGCGGCCAGCGGCGTGGTTTCGCCGCGGGCTCCGTGGTCGGCGGGGGTGTGTCGTTCGTATCCATCAGAAGGTGAATCCCAGGGAGAAGTGCAGGCGCGCCTTTTTGACGGCGTGGCCATAGGCCAGGTCGACGTTGATCGGGCCGACCGGGCTGCGCCAGCGCGCGCCCACGCCGAAGCCGGATTTCGGTTTCAGGTCGCCGACCTTGTCGGCGGCGTTGCCGGCGTCGTAGAACACGGCCACGCCCCATGGTGGGCGGAAATAATACTGATACTCGGCGCTCGCGGTGATCATGTACTTGCCGCCGACGATGGCGCCGTTCTCGCGCACCCCCAGCTCACGGTAGCCGTAGCCGCGCACCGACTGGTCGCCGCCGGCGCGGAACAGGAAGGTGGAGGGCACGCCCAGCTTGTCCTTGGCCGCCACGCCGCCGAATTCGCCGCGCAGGACCAGGGTGCCGGATTCGCCCAGCGGCTTGAACATCTGGCCGCGCAGGTAGAGGCGCAGGAATTTTTCATCGGTCAGGATCGGCAGCAGCGCGCCGCCCAGCTGGCCCTGCAGCACATAGCCGTTGGTCGGCTGGATCAGGCTGTCCAGGCGGCGCTTGGTGATGCTGTAGGTGAGCGGCAGGCTGCGCGTCGTCGTCGGCTCCTTCGGCGGCACTTCGCGTTTCTCGACCAGGGCTTCGAGGGTCAGGCTGCGCTCGAGCAGCGGCGAGCCCCACTGGCGGCGCGCGGCCACGGTGGCCAGGGTGGTGATCTCGCCGCGCACGTCGTTGCGCTCGACGCCGGCGCCGACGCTGTCGTTATAGCCCTTGGGCGTGGTCGGCCAATAAAAATCGACGCGCGCGGTCTGGCGTTTCTGTTCGTAGATGATGTCGCTCTTCATGCGCTTGCCGAACACGTTCAGGTCGTCGTAGCTGGCCTGGGCGCGCCCGCCGGTGTCGGTCGAGAAGCCGAGACCGACCTCGACGTTCTTGCGCTTGTTCTCGGTGACGCGCACCAGCACCGGCAGCACGGTGGGGCCGGTGGACGGCTCCACCGTGGTGGGGTCGCCGTCGGCATCGTTGTCGCCGTCCTTCAGGTCCTGGATCTCGGCATTGAGCACGGCGCGCATGTCGGCGCTGACCTCCACGCTGCTGAAGTAGCCGGTGTCCTGCAGGCGCGATTGCAGGGCCTGCAGTGCGGCCTCGCTGTATTCGTCGCCGGGCTTGATGCGGTTGAGATTCGTGATGACCTCGCGCGGATAGCGCTTCAGGCCGCGGATGCGCAGCTCGCCAAAGCGCATCTCGGGGCCGCTGTCGATCACGACGTGGAGCAGGGCGCGGCGTTCGTCGGGGTCGACGGTGGCGCTGGTCTCGACCAGGCGCGCGCGCGGGAAGCGCCGCTGCGCCACGTCGCGCAGCAGCTCGCGCTTGGCGGCTTCCCAGTCGGCCTGCCGGAAACGCGCGCCCACCGGCAGCTGCCAGCGCTGGCGCAGGGCGGCCGCGTCGAAGGGCGCCGCGCCTTCGTCGAGCGGGGCGAAGCCCTGCAGCACCAGGTCGACGTCGCCGACCACGGTCGGCTCGCCCGGGTCGACGATCACGCGCGCCACGGGACGGCTGCCGCTGGTATCGAGGCCGGCGGAGATCTTGGGCGAGTAATAGCCTTCGGTGGCGATGAAGGTCTTGGCCTGGGCCGGCGCTTCCTTGACCAGGCGCTGCAGCTGCTCCATGTCGACACGCGGGTTGCCGCGCCAGCGCATCAGGTCGAGGTTTTCTTCCAGCATGTTTTCCAGCTGGCGCGGCGCGTCGATGCGGACCTGGTAGTCGATGCCCTGGGCGTGCAATGCGGTCGCGAAGAGCAAAGCGCCTATCCCCATCAGGAGACGGGAAAGGGGCAGCAGGCGGCAGGGGATCGATCTGACAAGCAACATGACACTCCGACGAAGAATTTCATGGCAATCTTAACGGATTGGCAAAAACGACGACGGACTGCTGAGTCTTGCGTGCGCCACTGGCGCCGCACGATTGACCCGGTTTTATGCCAGAATGCGCGGTTCTCCTGTCCACCTTTCGGAACACGATCATGCAATCGCAAGACACCGCACTCGTCCTCTTCAGCGGGGGCCAAGACTCCACCACCTGCCTGGCCTGGGCCTTGCAGCGCTATGCGCGCGTGGAGACCATCGGCTTCGACTACGGCCAGCGCCATGCGATCGAACTGGAGGTGCGCCCCGCGCTGCTGGCGAAAATGCGCGCACTGAACCCCGGGTGGGATGCGCGCCTGGGCGAGGACCACATGATCGACCTGGGCCTGATCTCGAAGATTTCGGACACGGCCCTGACCAGCAACGTGGCCATCGCGATGCAGGAAAACGGCCTGCCGAACACCTTCGTCCCGGGCCGCAACCTCCTGTTCATGACGGTGGCGGCGACCGTGGCCTACCGCCGCGGCCTGAACGTGCTGGTGGGCGGCATGTGCGAGACCGATTTTTCGGGCTACCCGGACTGCCGCGACGACACCATGAAGGCGCTGCAGGTGGTCCTCAATCTCGGCATGGCGACGCGCCTGAAGGTCGAGACGCCGCTGATGTGGATCGACAAGGCCCAGACCTGGCAGCTGGCCGAGGATTGCGGCGGTTCGGCGCTGGTCGATCTGATCCGCTTCGACACCCACACCTGCTACCTGGGCGAGCGCGGCGCGGCCCACGCCTGGGGCCATGGCTGCGGCACCTGCCCCGCCTGCGCACTGCGCGCGCGCGGCTACGAGCAGTACGTGGCCGGCAAGGCTGCCTGAGTCCGCACCATCGGCTACGACGAATGGCGATGACGAATTATACGAAGTGGCTGCTCAGGTCGAGATTGGCAGCGTTCATTGGCGGCGCTTTGTTCCTAGGCACAAGTTTTGCCGCATTCGAACTAGACCTGCCCGCACGGGTGACGAAGATCCTCATTCCCATCGGCCTGTGCCTGCTTGTCTTCGGCATGCTGGACAGCTTGGGGCTGATTCAAAGAAAGTGGGTCAAGGCAGCCATCCGTGAGGAAAACCAGCGGATGCGCCCCGGCAGCTAGTTCCGACCGCTGGCTGGCTCGGGTAGCTTCGCCACCACCTTGATCTCGAACTGGAATCCGTACAGCCAGGTCACGCCCACCGCCGTCACATTCGGGTAGGGCGCTTCGCCCCAGAACTCCTGCGCCACGCTCCAGATCCGTTCGAAGCGTTGTTCCGGGTCGACGATGAAGACCGTCACGTCGACCACGTCGGCGAAGCCGCAGCCGGCCGCGCCGAGCACCGCGTTCAGGTTCTGGAAGGCGCGCCGCACCTGGGTGTCCAGTTCCGGTTCGGGCGAGCCGTCCTCGCGGCTGCCGACCTGGCCCGAGACGAACAGGAAGCCGCCGGACTTCACCGCCGGCGAGTAGCGGTTCTTTTCATAGAGGGCCTGGCGGCCGGCTGGGAAGACTACTTCACGTACTGACATCGCATTTCTCCTTGGTTGAGGGCAGGAGGATGGTAGTCTTCCGGATTGTGCGGATAAACAGACGATTCGCGTCAGGACTGTTTGTCTAATCCAAATAATTCGGGAGGCGGGATGGACAGGTTCGACGCGATGCGTGCATTCGTGCGGGTGGTGGAGGCAGGCAGTTTCACCAGGGCGGCCGAGACGCTGCACATGAGCCGCACCAGTGTCACCCAGCTGGTGCAGCAGCTGGAAAGCCACCTGCGCGTGAAGCTGCTCAACCGCACCACGCGCAAGGTCAACGTCACCGAGGACGGCGCCGTCTACTACGAGCGCGTGGCGCGCCTGCTGTCGGAACTCGAGGACGTCGAGATCGGCCTGCCCGGCAACGCGGCCACCCCGCGCGGACAGCTGCGGGTCGACGTGCCCAGCCCCTTCGCCAATATGGTGCTGGTGCCGGCCCTGCCGGCCTTCCACGCGCAATACCCGGAAATCCAGTTCGAAATGGGCGCCAGCGACCGCAAGGTCGACCTGATCGGCGAGAACGTCGACTGCGTCGTGCGTGGTGGCGAGATCCTCGATGGTTCGCTGGTGGCGCGGCGCGTCGGCGAGCTGCGCCTGGGCGTGTATGCGGCGCCCGCCTATCTCGCGCGCGCCGGCACGCCCGCCCACCCGGCCGAGCTGGTCGACTCGCACCATCGCATCGTCCGTTTTCGCTGGAACAGGAGCGGCGGCTTTCCCTACGCCATGCACCGAGGCGAAGAGACGGCCACGGTCGGCGGCACGCACATCCTGTCGATCGACGACGGCAACGCGTATCTCACCGCCGGCCTGGCTGGCCTGGGCGTGCTGTGGCTGCCCGATTACATGGCGCGCGAACACGCGCTGGCGGGCCGCCTGGCGCCGCTGTTGACGGACT
Organism: Massilia agri; assembly: GCF_024753255.1. Classification (GTDB taxonomy): domain Bacteria; phylum Pseudomonadota; class Gammaproteobacteria; order Burkholderiales; family Burkholderiaceae_D; genus Telluria; species Telluria agri. The sequence goes on along the minus strand of NZ_JANUHA010000012.1, from coordinate 79,190 downwards.
GGCGCATCGACCCGATGCCGCTGCACATTGCGTATCCGCCGAACCGCCACATGAGCCGCAAGCTGCGCGTCTTCATCGACTGGGTGAGCGCGCTGATGGCGCAGCATGCGCCGCTGCCGGGCTAGGCCCGCACGCCTTCCATCAGCGGCAGCACCGCCTCGCGCTCGAGCGGTTTGCTGAACAGGAAGCCCTGGTACTCGTCGCAGGCCATCGAGCGCAGCACCCCGAGCTGGGTGTCCGTCTCCACCCCCTCGGCCACGACTTTCAGCTTCAGTCCACGCGCCAGGTTGACGATCGAGAGCGCGATCGCGGCGCTGTCCTCGTCGCGCCCGAGGTCGCGCACGAAGGCGCGGTCGACCTTCAGGCGCGACAGCGGGAAGCGCTTCAGGTAGGCCAGGCTGGAATAGCCGGTGCCGAAGTCGTCGATCGCAAGGTCGACGCCGAGGGCGCGGATGTCGTGCATCAGGACGTCCACTTCCTCTTCGCGGCTCATCAGGGCCGATTCGGTGATTTCCAGTTCGAGGCAGCCGCGTTCGATCCGGTATCTGTCCAGGCAGCGCCGCACCGTGTCGAGCAGCGACTTCTGGTATAGCTGGCGCGGCGCCAGGTTGACCGCCACCCTGACCGGCCGTCCCAGCCGCGTGTTCCACTCGCCCATCTGGCGGCAGGCCTCTTCCAGCGCCCAGGCGCCGATCGGGATGATCAGGCCGGTGCGTTCGGCGATCGGGATGAACTCGACCGGCGACACGGCGCCCAGTTCCGGGCTGGTCCAGCGCAGCAGGGCCTCGAAGCCGACCACCCGCTGGTCCTGCACGGTGACCTTGGGCTGGTAGACCAGGCGCAGCTCGCCGCGCTCCAGCGCCCGGCGCAGGTGGGCCTCGATGGTCAGGCGGCGGCCGAGTTCCGAGTGCGCGCTGGCGGAAAAGAAGCGCACGGCCTGCTCGAGCTCGATGCCGGCGCCGCTGGCCGCGCCCTGCGCGTTGCGATGCAGCTCGTCCGCGCTTTGTCCGTCGTGCGGGAACAGCGCCAGGCCCAGGCGCGGTCCGAGGTAGAAATCGCGTCCGTCGAGCCTCAAGGGGCCGGACATGAGGGCATGCAGTTCGGTGGCGAAGCGCTCCACCCCGGGACGGCCCTCGGCGGCATCGCGCAGGAAGGCGAATTCGGCGCCGCGCACGTGCGCGACCACGGCCGTGTCGCCACAGGCGTCGCGCAGCAGCTCGGCGACCTGGCGCAGGGCGCGGTTGCCGGCCTCGTGGCCGAGCAGGTCGATGATCTCGTGCAGGCGGTCGAGCACCAGCGTGACGACCGCCAGTTCGCGCCCCGCCGCCGCGGCGATCCGCGCTTCCAGCAGGCGCCAGAACTGCAGCTGGTTCGGCAGCCCCGTCACCGGGTCGAATTCGGCGAGCCAGGCCAGGCGGGCCTCGGCCCGCTCGCGCTCGGTGATGTCGGTCAGCACATTCACCAGGTGGGCCTTGCCGTCCTCGCTGGCGAGGCGGCTGGTCAGCTGGATCACGGTGCGGGCCTCGCCGCTGCCGTCGCGCACCGAGCCGGCGGCGTCCAGGCTGGACCCGTTGGCCAGCACCTGTTCGTAGCGGCGCTCGCGGTCGCTGTCGGCGCCATCGAACACCGCGCGCTCCTCCAGGCCGGGCAGGGTGTCGCGCGGGCGTCCCACCAGGCGGGCGAAGGCATCGTTGGCCAGCACGATGCGGCGCGCGCCGTCGAGCACCCAGACCGGGGCGCCGATCGCGTTGACGATCGAGGACAGGTAGTCGAAACGCTTGGCCAGCCTCGCCTCGCTGGCCGACACCATGTCGACCAGGCGATACTGGCGGCGCGTGTCGCGGGCCACGCGCCAGGCCAGCAGCACCAGCACGGCCGACAGCAGCAGGTAGAAGGCCAGGGCCGTCCACAGGCGCCCGAACCAGCCCGCCAGGGCCACGTCGCGCTTCATGCCGGTGATGATGACCAGGTCGGCGCCCTCGACCACGTCGTAGCCGTACAGGCCGGCGGAACCGTCGATCGGGCTGTTCGCCTGGAAGGCGCCGCGGCTGGCGCGCGGCAGCTGCTCGCGAAACAGCGGCGTGTCGAGGAAGGAGCGGCCGATGCCGGCCGGGTAGCCGGGCCCGCGCACCAGCATGGTGCCGTCGAGGTGCAGCAGGGTGACCGATCCGCCGGGCCCGAGTTCGACCAGGTTGTAGAGGCGTTCGAAGCGCCGCGAATCGACCTGGGCCACCACGGTGCCGACAAGGCGGCCGGCACGGTCGCGCACGGGATGCATGCAGTTCAGGACCGCGCGGCCGGTAACGCGGTCGACGTCCGAGACCGTGATCCGGCGCGCGGGCGCGCCGGCGGGCGGCGTCGGAAAGCTGGGCATGTCCAGGCTGCTGGTGCCCGGAGTGACGCTACCGGCCAGCCGCCCGTCGGCATCGAAGAGCACGAGGCGCAGCAGATAGGGATGGGCCGCCTGCACCTGCGTATCGTCGAGCGTCGTGGCCTGTGGCGTTGCCGGACGCGCCAGCAGCATGCGCGCCGCGCCCAGCGATGCGCCCTCGATGGCCTGGGACACACCGGCCGTTTGCGCCGCGAAGGCGACCGCCACATTGCGCAGCGTGAGTTGTTGTTCGCGCAGCGCATCCTGGTAGCTGGCGAACAGCATCGCAGCCGTCACGAAGCCCAGGGCGGCGATCAGCCCGGCAGTCACGATCGCCAGGCGCGCCGGCGAATACGGGCGCTTCGGTTTCAGGTCGGAAGAGGGGAAGGCTCGCATGTGCGCCATATCGGTTGAAGAACCATGGCCCGATTCTACAGGGCAGTCCCGCAAGCGCAGCGCAAAGTAAATACGGCCGGGGAAGCCCGGCCGTTCGATGGGGCGGAAGGGGCTCAGGCGGCGGGCTGCACGCCCGGCTTCAGTTCGCGCTGGCGGCGCGAGCGGGACACCATGTACCAGACGATCGCGATCGGGATCAGGAGCGGCAACAGCAGCGGCGAGATCGCCAGCAGCACCGCACCCGCCGCGAAGCCCAGCGCGCCGATCACGATCACGCCCACGCCGGCGAAGACCACGGCCAGCACCAGGCCCACGAACAGCATCACCACCGTGGCGATCACTGCGCCGCCGCCGGCGAAGACGAGACCGATCAGCCATCCGAGCGGCCCGCCGATTTCTTCGCCATCGATGTTCACCGTCATGAAGTCGGCGGTCTCGGTGAGGATGTTCCACAGCAGCACGGCAAACAGGAACAGGATGATGATTTTTACGGTCGTTTTCATGGCGGTCCTCGTCGGTTGGTCTTCAATATGCTTTCGCGATGGTTGAAGATTAGACGCACGCGTCTGCACCAACCATGGGATTGCGACAGGCTGCATTTTTCGGGCGCCGAGATGTTCCGGCGAGCGATAAAGAGGGGAAACCCGGCGTGCGAAACGTGACGCTTTGGCATTGCTTTCGCACCGAGGGCTCCTATACTGACAGCCTGCTCTGTTACAGGGGGATCCCATGCATCCATTCATCGACAAAATGGGGGACCATGTTCTGCATCCCGCAGCAGCCAACAGCGGTCCCAAAGGCCCACCATCGGCGCCGCCTGCCATCCCGCCGATCATCATCAATCCTTTCAATCGGGAGCTGCCGTCTCCCAGGGGCGACCCGCATCCGACGCCGGTGCGACCGCCGATACGTCCACCATCCGGGCCCGGCTGGCGCTGCCCGAGAATTGCCTGATAAAAAGGGCGAATCACGCTTCTTCCTGTGGTCGGTTTCCTCTATGATCTGTGCTTTGAAGCACGAGGAAACACGACCATGAACGACAACATCGACCACGAGCACGAAGGCGAGGACGCCCCGGTGCAGGAAGCTCGCCTGTGGCAGGCCAACGGCTGGACCGCGCGCGTGATCAAGAACGAGGACGACGAGGGCTGGGCCGTCGCCATGTACAAGGACGGCGAGGCCGAGCCCGCGCTGGTCGGACCCTGGACCATGGGCCGCGACAAGAAGAACCCCAAGCCGCTCGACGTCAACGCCTTCAACACCCTGGTCAAGACGGCGTCGGAAGTCATCCGCCGCCACGAACAGCATTTGCACGCGATCCTGCACAAGAACACGACCATCTCGACCGGGCAGGGCGAGCTGAAGGTCACGCTCGACATCGTGCCGGACGACGACGATCCCTACGGCATCCTTGCCGCCACCGACGAGATGGGCGAGCAGGTGGCGAAGGTGCGCGTACCGGCCAGCTTCAAGCTGAGCCCGGCCTCGGCCTACGCCTGGTTCGAGAATGACTTCCGCGCTCCGCGCGGGTAGGCAAAAGCGGCGGCAAAAGCCACACCCCTCCACATAGCGCTTCGGCTGGCGGGCACGAACTGTTAATATTTCCCCGTTGCATTAATTACTCTTGGGGAAGCAATGGAACGTCTCGACCGGCTGGAAGCGGTCCAGTCGATGCTGCTCGAAATCGGCGAGCTCTCGACCACCTGCAGCGACATCGTCGACTTCATCGGCGCGGTGCACCGCGCCCTCGGTCGCATCATGTATGCGGCCAACTTCTATGTGGCCTTGTGCGACCGCGAGGACGGGACGATCTGGTTCCCCTACTTCGTCGACGAAGCCGACGACGCGGTGCCGATCCTGAACCAGCGGGTGCCGCTCGCCTCACCGGAAAAATCGCCGACCGCCTGGGTGGTGGTGAACAAGCGCCGCCTGATGATCACCGCCGACGAGTTCGTGCAAGCCGGTGCGCAATGGGGCCACGGCAGCGCGGCCGAGCACTGGATGGGCGCGCCGCTGCTCGACCGCCACCAGCAGGCGCTGGGCGCCATGGTCATCCAGAGCTATACGAAAGGCGTCACCTACAGCGAGGAAGACCAGGCCCTGTTCTCGCAGATCGCCAACCACGTCTCGAATGCGCTGCAGGGCCTGCAGAGCGTCGACCGCCTCGAGCGCGCCGTGCAGGAACGCACCGCGGCGCTGGCGCACGAGGTGGCCGAACGCAGCCGCGCCGAGCAGGTGCAGCATGCGCTGTACCAGATCGCCGACCTGTCCGCCCAGGCCCTCGACCCCGAGCTGCTCAGCGCCAGCCTGCACGCCATCATCGGCGAACTGATGGTGGCGAAGAACTTCCTGATCGGCCTCTACCACCCGGACACCCAGGAAATCAGCATTCCCTATTTCGTCGACGAGAAGGATCCAGAAGTGCCGCTCAAGCGTTTTCCTGTCGGCAGGGGCCTGTGCTCGTATGTCCTGTCCAGCAAGCAGGCGCAACTTCACGACGCCACGAGTTTCAGTCACTTGGTCGCCAATGGCCTGGTCAAGGAGCCGCTCGGGCATCTTGGCATCGCCAGCTGGATGGGCGCGCCGATGCTGGTCCACGAACAGCCCTACGGCGTGCTGGTCGTGCAAAGCTACGACCCGGAGACCATGTATACAAAGGCCGACCTCGACCTGCTCGCCTTCGTGGCCAGCCACGTGGCGGTGGCGATCGCGCGCATGCAGGCCGACCGCAAGATCCGCAAGACGAAAGAAGCGCTGGAAGAACAGAACGCGGCGCTCAATGAGGCGCTGACCCGCTTGCAGCTGGCCCAGGCGGAGCTGGTGCGCCAGGAGAAGCTCGCCTCCCTGGGCGGCCTGGTGGCGGGCGTCGCGCACGAGATCAACACGCCGCTGGGCATCTGCGTGACCGCGACCAGCCACCTGGTGCAGGAACTGAAACTCACGCGCGAGGAACTGGCGGCGGGCGAGATGACCGAGGACAGCCTGAACTCCTTCCTCGACATCGTCGACCAGTCGCTGCGCATCATGACCACGAATACCCAGCGGGCCGCGGCGCTGGTGCGCAGCTTCAAGCAGGTCGCGGTGGACCAGTCCTCGGACGACATCCGCAACTTCAACCTCGGCGCCTACCTGAACGAAGTGCTGCTGTCGCTGCAGCCCAAGCTCAAGGGACGGCCCGTGAAGGTGAGCGTGGACTGTCCGAAGGACCTGGTGCTGGACAGCTTCCCGGGCGCGGTCTCGCAGATCGTCACCAATATGGTGGTGAACTCGCTGGTGCACGGCTTCGAGCGCGACCAGGCGGGCAAGATCGACATCCGGGTGAAGGAAGAGGGCGGGGAAGTCGTCTTCGACTACGCGGACGATGGCGCCGGCATGGACCAGGAGGCGCTGGAGAAGCTGTTCGATCCCTTCTTCACCACGAAGCGCGGCAGCGGCGGCAGCGGGCTGGGGGCGCATATCCTGTACAACCTGGTGACGGGGGCGCTGGGTGGGACGGTGAGGGTGGAAAGCGAGCCTGGGAAAGGCTTGCGCTATCACCTGACGTTCCCGCGTTCGCGCAAAAAGTAGGGTGTGCGGCTTCGCCGCACGCGCGTTCAAACCACGGTAATGCTGCCTGCGCGGCAATTCTCCCGCTGGTTGAACGCGTGGGCGGGAGACCCGCCCACCCTACGAACGGCGAGATGCCGGCGTCAGCTCAATCCGGCCACTGCTCGTTGATCGCCAGCGCCTTGTCCATATTCCTGATGAGCAGGTCGACGTAGTGCGGATCCAGGTGGTGCCCCGCCACCTCGCGCAGGTGTTCGGTGACCTTCTCGGCCGGCCAGGCGTCCTTGTAGCAGCGCTTGTGGCTCAGGGCGTCGAACACGTCGGCCACCGCGACGATGCGCGCATACGGGTGGATCGCTTCGCCCTTCAGGCCTTGCGGGTAGCCGCTGCCGTCGTACTTCTCGTGGTGCTGGTGGGCGATCACGGCGGCGGCCTTCAGGATCGGGCGCTGGGAACCGTCGAGGATCTGCAGGCCCACGGTGGGGTGCTGCTTCATGATCTCCCACTCTTCCTCGGTCAGCTTGCCGGGTTTCAGCAGCACCGCGTCCGGCGTGGCGATCTTGCCGACGTCGTGCATCGGCGCGGCGTGCATCAGCGTCGCCACTTCTTCTTCGGGCATGCCGTCCGCCTGGGCGAGCATGTAGCACACCTGCGACATGCGGCGCACGTGATTGCCGGCTTCATAGGAACGCGATTCGACCACGTCGCCCAGGCGCAGGATCAGTTCCGCCTGCGTGTCCGTGATCTCCTGGTTCAGGAGGATGTTGTCGAAGGCGATCGCCACGCCCGAGCAGAACACCTCGAGCAGCTGGGCGTCGATCTCGGCGATTTCGTCCACCCCTTTCAGGACCAGCAGCGAGGCCTTGCCGCTGCTGTTCGGGAAGTAGCCGACATAGGTGTCGCCGTGCAGGCGCGAGATGCGGTTGTGGCGGGCGTCGTCGAGCTGGGCCACCAGTTCCGGGCCGATCTCGCCGGCCAGGTCGCCGATCTGGGCCAGCACCTCGTACTGGCTCTCGCCGGTGATCACGCTGGCGCCCTTCAGGCGCAGCAGCATGCTCTGGTCCAGGCGCAGCAGCGCCACCACCTGCTGCAGCAGGCCGTTGGCGAAGTCCTTCAGGTTCCGCTGCTGGAAGATGTGGGTGGAAGCGGCGATCACGCGTTCCAGGCCTTCGCGGTAGGTCTGCTGGGCGCGGCGCGCGTCCTCGACCTTCATGATGTCGCGGTAGGCGCGCAGGGCGGCGAAGGTGGTGGTGAACAGCTTGGTGCGATCGAGCTCGGTCTTTTCCTTGTAGTCGTTGATGTCGTAGTCGACGATCACGCGCTCTTCCGGCGCCTGGCCCGGCTGGCCGGTGCGCAGCACGATGCGGGTGAACTGGTTGTCCAGGTCCTGGCGCATCCAGCGCGCCACTTCCAGGCCGCTGTCCTCGTTCTCCATCACCACGTCGAGGAAGACCAGCGCGATGTCCTTCTCGCGCGCCAGCACCTCTTTCGCTTCCAGACCGCTGTAGGCATGCACGAAGGTCAGCGCGCGGCCGTCGAGGCGGAAGCGCGACAGGGTCAGCTTGGTGATGTCATGGATGTCCGGCTCGTCGTCGACGAGCAGCACTTTCCATGGCGCGAGCTTGGGCGCGGCGGATGACAGGAAGGACATACGGGTTCCGTTACCTTGGTTGATCACGTTCCAACAGCAGGCGGCTGAAAGGAAAAAATAGCCGCAAGTCAAGTTGATTGTAGTACGGCTATTGAGCCTTAACAACAAGCAACATGAAAAGTGTTGGTTAACGATGTCACATTGCCGCAGGCTATGAATCCTGAATAAAGACAATCCGGCAAAAACACCTCAGGTATAGCGTTTCTGGCAGCGTTCGCAGTAGAAGCTGCGCCGGTTCGAGCGGCCCAGGTTGGCCTTGTGGAAGGGGATGTCGCAGCGCGGGCAGATGCGTTTCGCATGCGCCAACCAGTGCTGCTTGAGGACGTACTGGCGCTTCCATTCCAGGAAGTCGAAGCTGTATTGACGCGCTTCCTCCACGAGAAGCCGCAGCTTGGGCGCGGGCAGGGCCCCGACCGTGGACAGCGGATGCACGCGGATCCGGAACAGCACCTCGTTCTTGATGATGTTGCCGACGCCGGAAAAGATGTCCTGGTCCAGCAGGGCGTCGCAGGCCAGCATGTCGGGCCTGGCGCGCAGCTTCTTGCGCGCCTTCTTCGGGTCCCAGCTCTCCGACATGACGTCGGCGCTGAAATCGTAGGCCTCGTATTCGATGCGGTCGATTTCCCTGATCGCGCAGGCATAGAGGTTGAGTTCGTCGCCCCTGGCGGTCTCGATCGACAGGCGCGGGGTCTTGCCTTCGCGCCGCTCGTTGATGCGCCAGGTGCCGAACAGCAGGAAGTGCACCCGGAGCACCAGTTCGGGCATCTCGATCAGGAGGTGCTTGCCCCAGGTGCGGATGGCCAGGATGTGCTGGCCGATCAATCGGGCCGGGTCGATGGCGCGTACATTGGCGTCCGCGCGGACGATGTCCTGGCCGACGAAGTCGGTCACCAGCTCCTTCAAGATATAGAGCGAAGGTCCTTCGGGCATGGCGTGCTCTCCTTTGCCCCATTGTCGGCCGAGTTCGGAAAACGTCCCGTGCGGGGCCTAACATTGGTCGGGCGGCCCTGTCAAAAGTTATAGTGGACAGTTGCCACAAAGAGCGTATATTTCAGAATAATTAATTTTGAACAAGAAAGGGAGAGACATGAAATCCATGGTGGGTAAGGCGGCCATTGCAGCCGTATTCGCGCTGGCAGCGAACGCCGCGTCGGCCGAGGTGTTCGTGAACTATATCAACCCGGAGAAGTTTGCCGACCTGCCCATGGATGACTGGCAGCGCAAGAAAACGCTGGAAGACATTGCCGCCTATTTCACGAAATTGGGCGACGACCTGCCGAAGGGCCAGGTCCTGAAACTCGATGTCTATAACATCGACCTGTCCGGCCAGGAAGTGCGCGGCAACCGCGCGGGCGGCGACATCCGTTCCCGTGACGGCAAGAACGACTGGCCCCTGATCGAGCTGCAGTACAGCCTGAGCGCCAACGGCCAGGTGCTCGACAGCGGCGACGCCAAGATCAGCGACGTGGCTTACCTGCAGCGCATCATGAAGCGCGCCTACGAAATGGACGAACTGCGCTTCGAGAAGCGCATGATCCAGGAATGGTTCAAGAAGACCATCCTGAAGAAGTCCTGATCACGCCTGGCTGAGCCTGGCAGGATGGAACGGCGCCGCAAGGCGCCGTTCTCGTTTACGCGAGCTAACATATGGATACAAAACTTCGACAAAAGGGGACTGGAAAGCCTGCGTCGAGAGCGTATATTCGATATGTGGACATATGGAACACTGAAAGGGAAAGCGATGAAATCCTTGATCGGCAAAGCGGCCTTCGCGGCCGTGCTCGCGCTGGGTGCCGCCGGCGCCGTCTCGGCGGGTGTGACCGTCAATTATGTGCAGTCCGACAAGTTTTCGGACCTGCCCTTTACCCCCTGGGAGCGTGAAGAGGTCTTGCGCACCCTGGCCGATCACTTCGCCAAGCTGGGCAAGGAATTGCCTGCCGGGCAGGAGCTGACCGTCGAGATCACCGATATCGACCTGGCTGGCCGCGAATACCCGAACCGTCGCGCCGGGGGCGACCTGCGCGTGCTGCAGGGCACCGCGGACTGGCCGCGCATCGAGCTGAATTACTCCCTGAGCGCCAATGGCCAGGTGATCGACAGCGGCAAGGCGCGCCTGGCGGACATGAGCTACATGAGCCGTCCGGTACGCGGTTTCGATACCGACAGCCTGCGCTACGAGAAGCGCATGCTCGACGAATGGTTCAACAAGACCATCCTGCAGAAGAAACCCGGCTGATCGGGCCGCTGCAATGAACAATGGCGCCTCCAGGAGGCGCCATTTTTTTGGGGGCGGCCTGGATTACCGGGTCTTTTTCTCGACCCGGGCCCTGGCCATGGAGACCGGATCCTTGACGGTGTAGTCCGACGGCACGGTGAACAGCGCGGCGGCCGGCTCTTCGCGTTTCAGGTCTTCCAGGCGCAGCACGCTGTCGCCCGTGCGCGGATCGCTGCGCTTCTGGTAGACCACCACCTGCAATTCGGGCGAGGTCCAGGTCTCGGTGCTGACCACGATCGGAAGGCGGTTGCCGATCTCGCCGGCCGGGATCTCGTAGCTGCGCTCGCTGCCGGTCGCCTTCACGCCATTGAATTCGCGGGTGCCGAGGTCGCGGGTCTCGGTCTTGCGCTTGCTGAGCGCGTCCTCCAGCGCCGTGCCAAGCCGTTCGCCGAGCATGGGGCCGGGGCCCACCTGGGCGATGCGGATATTGACGTCCCTGTGCTCCTTGTCCCCGGGGCCGCGGCGCTCGACCTGCTTGATGATCACGCGTTCACCATCGCCCAGCTTGCCTTCCTTGCGCAGCTCTTCGATCCGGATGCGCGCCTGCTCGCCGGCGACACGCGCCTGGGCATGGGCCGCCCGCGCCGCGGCGGCGGCCACGCGCGCTTCCCCGGCCGCGGCGCGAGCCTGTTCACGTGCCGCGATGGCGGAGACATTCGGTGCGACGATCTTCATCGCGCTCTTGTCGCGCGGACGCAGGATGTAGCGCACGCCCTCGACCGGATCGTGGATCACCACGCTGCGCACTTCGCCGTCGGCGCCGCGCGTCTCGGTGCGGGTGCGGCCCGCGCTGTCGCGGTAGCTCATCGAGCTGCTCTTGTTGACGATCTGGTTGCCGTCGCCGAGGGTCCGGGTACGCTCGCTCACCATCTCGGCGCTGTAGGGTGCGTTCTTGACCAGCTTGCCGGGGCCCAGGTGCAGGACGGTGGCGTTGCCGTCGAGACTGAGCGCGTGTTCGAGCTGCGGCCCGATGCCTTCGGTGCTGCGGGTCACGATGCGCTGCACCTGGTCTTCCATCTCGAATTCTTCCGCGAGGGCCGGCGCGAAGGCGCAGGCCAGCAGTGCTGCAATCAGGATCTTCTTGGTCGTCATGGCTTCCTCTTGTGGTTGATCGGGGTTATCGATGGAGATTCAGTTCGTCGTGCTGAGCCGCACGGCCAGCGGCTGGCCGTCGGCGGCGACCAGCATCTCGGCGCGCACGGTGTCGGCCGCGTTGTCGGGACTGACCGGCACGCCCAGCGGGGCCAACGCCGTGCGCGGCACCTCGGCCTCGACCAGGCGCGCGTCCGGTTCGGCCTCGATCCGTTCGAGCGAGTCGAGGGCGACGAAGGCGGCGCCGCCGTCGATGCCGATGAGCGGCGGCCCGCCCACGCTGACGCTCTGGTGTGGCGACAGGGCCAGCAGTACGGCCATCGCCGTCAGCGAGCACAGCGCGCCGGCCGCGCCCCACTGGGGCAGGGTCAGGAAGCCGTACCAGGTACGCTTCGGGCGAAACCTTTGCTGGAAGGCCTGCATCAGCTCCTTTTCGACGCAGCGCGGCGTGTCCAGTGTGGCCAGCTCCTCGCGCAGCTGCTCGAGACGGGGCGCGAGCAGCGCCTCCTTGTCCTTGGTGTCCATTCGATCTACTCCTTCAATGCGTGAGGCATGGCGGCCGCGCCGCAGGGGCATGCGCCTGCAGGCGTTTGGCCAGGGCGGCGCGGCCGCGCGACAGGCGCGAGCGCACGGTGCCGATGTCGACCTGGCAGACCGTCGCGATCTCCAGGTAGGACAGCTCATGCAGTTCATACAGGATGACCACGTCGCGGTAGTGCGGGGCCAGCTGCGCCAGGGCACGCCGCACCTCCTCGGCCGCCTCGTTGCCCAGCAGGCGCACCAGCGGCTCGGCACCCTCGCAGGGCAGCTCCACCTCGCCGTCCTCGTCGCCGGGCTCCGGCAGGGCCACATGGCGCCCGCGGCCTTCCTCGGCCTTCAGGATGAGGTTGCGCGCCACGCCGAACAGGAAGTGCTGCAGCTGCCCGCGCAGGGCGTCGAACCGGAAGCGCCCGGTGAGCAGCCCCATGAAGGCTTCCTGCACCACGTCGGCCGCCGTGTCGCCCGAGCCGCAGCGCATCAGGGCGTAGCGGTAGAGCGGGCCCTGGTGGCGCCGGTAGAGCGCCGTGAAGGCGTCGGCGCGCCCGGCGTGCACCTGGCGCAGTAATTCCGTGTCGGGGGTCTCGTGAGTGCTCATGGTCGTCATCTTTACCTGTATTCCGGCAATCGATGCGAAAAGTTCCAGGAATTTTCGAAGCACACCACAGGTGGGGGAAGTGCTCGCGCATGGGTGCCCGCCGGGACCGAAGCTTTCTATAATTTCTTCTGAACAGAAATTAGAAGAAAACGATCATGACCATCCTTCGCAAGACCATCGCCATCCTGTCCTTTTCCCTGTGCGCCGGCGCCCATGCCGGCACGCCGGACGACCATTTCGTCCTGAGCCCCGCCCTGATCCAGAAGGTCAAGGCCGCCAATGCGGCGCTGGAAAAGGCCGATCTGCCCGAGCAGACCGAGGAGGAAGAAAAGGAAGACGACAAGTACCGCAAGAACGGCGAGCTGCCGGTCGAGCGCTTCATCCTGTCGGTTGAAAAACGGCCGGTCGCCAGGAGCATCGTGACAAAGCACGGCCTGTCGCCGAAGGAATACGGCCTGGCGAGCTACGCCCTCATCGACGCTTCGCTGTACCTGGCCCACGAAGCCATGGCGGGCAAGGCCGAGGCGGCCAAGATGCAGGCCAGGCTGACCCGCGAGCAGCAGGCCAATATCGCGCTGGTGCGCAAGCTCGGCCCCGTCGCCGCCTTCAAGTGAGCGGACGGCGATGAAGTATCTTCAATGGCTGCTGCTGGCCCTGTGCGGCTTCTTCGCGCAGCAGGCCGGGGCGCAGGCGCCGGAGGGCCTGCGCAGCCTGGGCAAGAACGTCGATCGCGTCGAACAGACGGTCGATCAGTCGATCCAGTTCACCCGGTCGAACTTGTTCCGGAAATCTTCCGGCATCGCCACGACCTGGCTCGATTTGTAGTTGAAGAAGACGAAGCCGGACTTCGCCATCGCGATCAGCTTGCGGTCGCGCGGGCGGGTGATGCGGAAGGTGATGTCTCCTCCGTACTTGTTGAAGTCCATGACGCCGACCTCGAACAGCAGCTGGTCGCGCGCATGCGCCTCGGCCCGGTAGGTGGTCGCCAGGTCGGTCACGATGATGCCGGTGCCGTCGCGCTCGGTCTCGGCGACGCCGAACTCGAACAGGAAACGCGCCCGCGCCTCGGAGATCATCGAGATCATCGAGTCGTTGCCGAGGTGGTTCGCGGCATTGATGTCGGTGACCCGTACCGACATCGGGGTCGAATAGTAGAACTGGTCTTCGGGGAAGGAGAGCTGTAAGCGTGCCATCTCGTCATTCTACTTCCTACTGGGCGGCGCGGACGATTTTATGGACGGTGCCGCGCGAGCTCAGAAGGTAGAGCTCCCCCTGGCCGTCCTGCCCGAAGGAGACCACATTGCCGATGGCGGCGATGTTCCACTCGCGCTGCTCGGTGATGTTGCCGCCGCTGGCAAGGAAGCTCTTCAGGAAACCGCGGCAGTAATCCGAATAGAAGTACCTGCCGGCCAGGCCGGGAATCGCGCTGCCGCGGTAGACGAAGCCGCCCGTGATCGAGCAGCCGTTGGCGTCGTTGGTCCCGTGGTCGTATTCGAAGGCGGGCAGGGTGAGGCCGCTCTTGTCGCAGGTGGCCGCGTTGTAGCACAGCGTGCCTTCCATCGTGTTCCAGCCATAGTTCAGGCCGACCGCATCGGCGGCGCCGATATTGACCTCTTCGCGCCGGTCCTGGCCGACGTCGCTGAGGTAGAGCTGGCTGCCGTCGAAGCTGAAGCGCCAGGGGTTGCGCAGGCCCGCCGCCCAGATCTCGGCGCGGCGCCCCGGCTGGTTCGCATAGGGATTGCCGGCCGGGATGGTATAGGGCTGGCCGGCCGTGGCATTGCGTACGTCGACCCGCAGCAGCTTGCCCAGCAGCGCATTCAGGTTCTGCCCGTTGCCCGCCGGGTCGCCGGCGCCGCCGCCGTCGCCCGTCCCCAAATAAAGATGGCCGTCCGGGCCAAAGGCGACCTGGCCGCCGAAGTGGTTGGTGAAGTTCGGGTGGGCGACGCGCAGGATCACGAGGCCGGAGGTGGCATCGGCCAGGTTGGGATTGCTGCCGGCCGTGAAGCGTTCGATGACGATGTTCTGCTGCGGGTCGGTGTAGTAGAGGTAGAAATAACGGTTGCTGGCGAATTGCGGGTCGAAGGCCATCGACAGCAAGCCGCCTTCGCCGCCGGTAAACACGCGCGCGCCGATGTCGAGGAAGGGGATGGGCAGCAGGCTGCCGTTTTCCACGATGCGCACGCGTCCGGGGCGCTCGAGCACGTAGAGGCGCGTGTCGCCGGCGGGGGCGGTGAGCCAGGTCGGGTTGTCCAGGTTGGACACGACTTCGCTCAGGGTGATGTTCACGGCCGTGCCGCCATAGGTGATGGTGGCGGTGGCGGTGCCGCCGGCGCTGACGACCGCGCTCTGGGTGGCGGGAGACGGATTGTAGGTGGTGCCGCCCACGGTAACGGGCGCGGCGGCGACGCTATAGCTGCCGGTGGCCAGGTTCGACAGGGTTTGCGAGCCGGTCAGGTCTTGCTGGTAATTGTTGGGGCCGGTGACGCGCACCGAGGCGTTGGCGCCGGCGGGCAGGCCGCTCGTGACGACGGCCAGGTTGCCGGTGGTGGCGCCCGGCGGCGTGGGGGAGGGGCCGGGCGTCCCGGGGCTGCCGCCTCCGCCGCCGCAGGCGGGCAGCAGGAGGAACAACACCAGCATGGGCAGGGACAGCAGGATCGTTCGCACACGTTCGGACAGCATCTCGGCCTCCATCGCGTTCAGCTTGTCCGGCTATTCTGCCAGCGAAGTCGTGCGCATGCACGCACCGCTCAGCGTGTCAGGCGGTAGATCAGCAGGGCTGCGCGGATCGCGGAACTTTCCAGGGATTTCAGGTCCACGCGCTCGTCCGGCCCGTGGGAGCCGCTACCGCTCGCGCCAAGGCCGTCCAGACTGTCGACGAGGGGCGCGACGAACTGGATGTCGCCGGCGCCGCGCGATTCCGGCGGCACCATGCCCACCGCACCCAGCCCGGCATCCTGGCTGGCCTGCGAATACTGGGCCAGCAGCTTCAGGTTGCCCGGCGTGACCGCCATCGGCGGATAGGAATCGCGGAAAGTGATCTTCGCGTCGGTCCCCGGCAGGTGCTGCTCCACGATGGCGCGCATGCGGGCCTGGGCGCGGTCGCGCTGGGCGTAGTCGAGGTAGCGCAGGTCGGCGCGCACGGTGACGCGGTTGGCGATGACATTGGTCTTGCCGGCCACGGTGCCGGTGGAATTCGCCTCATCGAAGGCGACCTCGGTGCCGCCCAGGATCACGCCCGGGTTGAAGGTCAGGCCCGGTTCCGCCACCTCGCGACGGAATGCGTCGAGGATGCGGGCGGCTTCGTAGACGGCGCCGAAGCCGTTGACGCCGAACACGCTCATCGAATGGCCCTGGCGGGCCGTCACGTCGAGGTCGAAGCTGGCGGTGGCGCGGCGGCCGACGGTGGCCATCGGCTGCCCGTCCTTGCCGATCGCGGCTTCGAAGCTGAGCGCGATGTCGCTGCGCTTGGCCAGCTCGACCATGTCGCGCCGCGAGACCTCGCGCGGGTAGCCGGCTTCCTCCTCGTCGCCGGTGAACAGGACGGTGATGGTGGTGTCGTCCAGCGCCCCGGCCTGCTGGAGGGCGCGCAGGGCCGCGATCACGATCACATTGCCGCCCTTCATGTCGCCCACGCCCTGGCCGCGCGCGCTGTCGCCTTCGCGCTGCCACAGCGGGCCCGGCGCGCTCTGCTCGAACACGGTATCGAGGTGGCCGAGGAGCAGCAGGCGCTTGCCTTTCTTGCCCGTGCGGGTGGCGACCAGGTGGCCGGCGCGTCCCATCTCCTTGGGCATGTCGAGCCAGGCGGTCTTGAAGCCGAGCTTGTCGAGCTCCGCGCGGAACACGTCGCCGGTGGCGCGCACGCCGGCCAGGTTCAGGGTGCCGCTATTGATGCGGGCGCTGCGGGCCAGGAGCTCGATGGCCTGGGGCTGCCAGGCGGTCACACTGGCCGTGATGCGCTGCTCGGTAGACGAAAGATTCGCGGCCTGTGCACACAGGGCGGTACTCAGGAGCAGCGGGAGGGCAAGCTTGCGCAGCATGTCGGCATCCTTGGCAATGAAGAATGCACAACTCTACTACGGATGAGTCAGGGCAGGGCGGCAGGACGGGTCCGGGTCTTGGTGACGACACCTGCGGGATTGATGAGCACGACGAATTCACTGAACTGCCCGCCGCCGGCCGGAGACTGGTAGACCCAGCTCTCAAAGCCACTGTCGAACACCACGCTCTTGGTCGGCCCGAAGGCGGCCAGCAATTGCGCCCTGGTGGTCGTGCCGGGCACCACCGTCTGCTGCAGGCGGTCGAGCGCCACCTGTGCACCGGGCGGCGCGGATGTGCCGGCGCAACCGGCCAGCAGGCACAAGGAGACAATGAACGCGAGCAGCTTCACGGCGCATCCTCCATGTATTCGAACTCCACCAGCGTGTCGTCCGGCCAGGCCGCGTCCCAGATCGGGGCATAGAAAGTGCGGTCGAGCATGACCTGGCAATCGCAGTATTGCAGATCGGTCTTCGACTGTTCGCCGCCGGCGTAGAGCATGCGGAAGGGCAGCGTTTCGACGCGCTCGCCCGCGCGCAGGCGCACCGCGAAGATGGGGCGCTCGGAAAAATAGAGGTAATTGCCGTTCGGGCTGCCGCAGACCTGTTCGGGTGAGGTGAGGGCCTCGTTGATCCAGCTGAACAGCGGCGAGCTGTTCGACACCAGGCCGGCCTCGACGCCGACCCGGCACTCGAGGCGCATGTCGCCCAGGCGCCGGGTTCCCGGCGGCAGGCCGGGCGTGACGATGAGGGCGCGCCAGGTCATGCTGGTGGTCTTGCGGTTGGCCAGCACGGCGGCGTCCTCGCGCAGCGCGGTCTCGTTACGCGGCAGCACGAAGCTGTTGTCTTCGGCGACGGGGACCGGCACGCTGACCGTATTGCCGGCCACCCGCAGGGTGATGCCGCGCATCTCCACCGTGGGCGAGCGCGGCAGCAGCTGGAAACGCAGGGGCGCATTCGGGGCCATGGCACGCTCGCGCTCGAAGCGTTCCATGCCCCGGATCATTTTTCGATAAGATTTGTCGACCGGATCGCGGGTCGATTGCACCGTGACGGTGGCGGGCTGGCCGGATTGCGACAGCGCAGGGGCAGGCAGGCCCGCGAGGCAGGCCAGCAGGAGGATGACGCGGTCGGCTTGCCGCGCCATGGTCTTACCAGTAACGGACGCGGCCGGTGTCCATGTGGACGAACTGCGAGTCGGCGTAGTAGCCGACGCCGCCGCCCTTGAGCGACATGGCCGCCTTGTGCAGCATGCGCAGGTCCTTGCCCGGCAGGCGGATGTCGATGGCCTTGGCATCCATGTGCAGGCTGCGCTTGGCGACCCCGTTGCTGGCCGCGTGCAGCTTGGCGTTCGACTCCGGCGAGCGGTAGCCGGAGATGATGTGCAGCTCCTTGTTATTGTCCAGCTTGCTGTTGAGCTGGGTGAGCAGGAGCAGCAGCTCGGGATCCATCTGGGCCACCTTGTTGTTGCGGTGGTCGCGCAGGACCTTGTTGATGTCTTTCATGGCATCCGGAATGAACTCGCCTTCGGCCCAGAACACGGTGTTCAGCTTTTCGCCGGTGTGCGTGTTGTACAGGCGCAGGGTACGCTCGCCGGGAGCGGCTTGTGCTGTTTTGGCAAGGGCTGGGATGCTGAGGGTGGGAGCTGCTGCGAGGAGGGAGGACTTCAGGAATGCGCGTCGTTGCATCATCGGATGGAATCCTTATGAAGGTTCAACTGAAACGTGAATTCTACGCCTCTTGGGTTTAACGTGCAGAGAAAATGCAGGAAATCGCGGCAAATGCGCTACTTTATTGACGTTTTGAACAATTTTAGGAGCAATCAGATGACGAGTTATCAATCATTTGCTGTGTCTGTTGCCGTCTTGTCCACCCTGCTTGCGACACATGTCCAGGCCCAGGTCATCCAGACGAGCGGCGAGCCGCCGAAAGCGAAGGGCTGGCGCGCCGAGACCGTCGTGGACGGCCTGCCCCAGCCCTGGGGCATGGCCTGGCTGGCCGACGGCCGCATCCTCGTCACCGGCAAGGAAGGCACGCTGCACCTGGTGGACGGCAAGCGCGTGGCGGCGGTGCCGGTCGAGGGCTTGCCCGAGCTGTTCGCCAGTGGCCAGGGCGGCCTGCTCGACATCGCCGTCCATCCCGCCGACAAGGGGGCCAATGCGCGCGTCTACATGACGATGTCCAGCGGCACCTCGAGCGCCAACCGGACCGTGCTGGTGCAGGGCGTCTTCGACGGCAAGCGGGTGCACGGCGTGAAGACGCTCTTTTCCGCCTCGCCCGCGAAGAGCGGCGGCCAGCACTTCGGTTCGCGCATCGTGTTCCTGAAGGACGGCACCCTGTTGATGAGCATCGGCGACGGCGGCAATCCGCCCCAGCGCGTGGGCAATATGCTGGCGCGCGACCAGGCCCAGAACCTGGGCAGCCACAACGGTTCCATCCTGCGCCTGACGGGCGAGGGCAAGCCGGCGCCCGGCAATCCGCTGGCGAACCGGCAGGGCGCGCTGCCGGAACTGTGGAGCATCGGCCACCGCAACATCCAGGGCATCGCGGTCGACCCGCAGAGCGGGCGCGTCTGGGCCAGCGAGCACGGCCCGCGCGGCGGCGACGAGATCAACCTGATCGAGGGCGGCAAGAACTACGGCTGGCCGCTGCAGAGCTATGGCGCCGACTACAGCAGCCGCGAACCGGTCGGCACGAAGAACGTGCCCGGCATGGTGCAGCCGCTGCTGGCCTGGGTGCCCTCGCCGGCGCCCTCGGGCCTGGTGTACTACACCGGCAAGGCCTTCCCGCAATGGCAGGGCAGCCTGCTCTCCGGCGGACTGGCCTCGAAGGACATCCGCCGCATCGCCTTCGACGCCCAGGGCAAGGTGGTGAAGCAGGAACAGCTCGACATCGGCAAGCGCGTGCGCGACGTGCGCCAGGGGCCGGACGGGCAGTTGTATGCATTGACCGATGAGGACAAGGGCAGTTTGCTCAGGATCGTGCCGCAATGATTTCCGTAGGGTGGTCGGGTCCCCCGACCGCGCGTCCAGCCAGACCATGCGTTGCCACGGTGCGACCGGGAGTTGGACGCGCGGTCGGCAGAGCGTGATCTGGTCCACCGGACCAGATCACCCCTACGAATGCGCTGTGCATGGATTCTTCGTCATTCGTCGCATTGCCATTGTTGCCACAAGAAAAGCTGCCTAGAATGCTCCATCGCATCCATTCCGGATGGTCCTTTGGAGGAGCAGCATGGCAGTATCCCTTCGTCGCAGCACCCAGCTGGCCGCAGCGCTCGCGCTTGCCTTCGGCATGTCCGCCGTCCAGGCGGCCCCGGCCAAGCAATCCAGCACCCCCGACATTCCGATCCCGAATGTTCCCTACACCAAGTTCACCCTGAAGAACGGGCTGACCGTGCTGGTGCACGAAGACCACAAGACCCCGGTGGTGGCGATCAACACCTGGTACCACGTGGGCTCGAAGAATGAAAAGCCGGGCAAGACCGGCTTCGCCCACCTGTTCGAACACCTGATGTTCAGCGGCAGCGACAACTTCAAGAAGACCTACCTGAACGCCATGGAAGGCATCGGCGCGACCGACCTGAACGGCACCACGAATACCGACCGCACCAACTACTTCCAGAACGTGCCGACCTCGATGCTGGACTATGCGCTGTTCGCCGAAAGCGACCGCATGGGCCACCTGCTCGGCACCGTCGACCAGAAGAAGCTCGACCTGCAGCGCGGCGTCGTGCAGAACGAGAAGCGCCAGGGCGAGAACCAGCCCTACGGCGTCGCCTACGAGCTGCTGGTGACGAACACCTACCCGGTCGGCCACCCTTACTCCTGGACCGTGATCGGCAAGATGGAAGACCTCGACGCGGCCACCATGACCGACGTGCAGGAATGGTTCAAGAAGAACTACGGCCCGAACAACACCGTGCTGGTGCTGTCCGGCGACATTACCCCGGAAGTGGCGCGCCAGAAGGTCGAGCAGTACTACGGCCATATTCCACCGGGCCCGCCGCTGGCCAAGCATGAAGCCTGGATCGCCAAGCGCACCGGCACCCACCGCACGGTCGTGCAGGACCGCGTGCCGCAGTCGCGCATCTACCGTACCTGGAACGTGCCGGGCGCGAACACGCCCGAAGAAGCGCAGCTGGATCTCGCGGCCCTGGTGCTCGGCGGCGGCAAGACCTCGCGCCTGTACAAGCGCCTGGTCTACAAGGACCAGATCGCGACCAGCGCCGTCGCCAGCGACGACGCGTCGGAAATCGGCGGCCAGTTCGACATGACCCTGACCGCGCGTCCGGGCGCCGACGTGGCGAAGATGGAACGCATCGCCGACGAAGAGCTGAAGGCCCTGATGAAGAACGGCCCGACGGAAGCCGAACTGCGCCTGGCCAAGACCGCCATCCTGGCCCGCTACACCCGCATGATCGAGCGCGTCGGCGGCTTCGGCGGCAAGAGCGACCTGCTGGCATCGTGCCAGACCTTCACCGGCAATCCGGACTGCTACAAGGTCTACCTCCAGCGCATCAAGGACGCCACCCCGGCATCCGTGAAGAAGGCCATGAACGACTGGCTGAGCGACGGCGACTTCATCCTGCAGGTCGACCCGTATCCGACCGGCCTGGCCGCCGGCAAGCCGGGCGTGGACCGCAGCAAGGAGCCGGCGCTCGGCAAGCCGATGGCGCTCAAGCTCCCGGAAATGCAGAAGACGACCCTGTCGAACGGCCTGAAGGTCGTGCTGGCCGAGCGTCACGAAGCGCCGGTGGTCAACTTCCAGCTGCTGGTCGACAGCGGCTACGCCTCGGATGCGGCGGACAAGCCGGGCGTCGCCAGCCTGGCCATGCGCATGCTGGAAGAGGGCACCAGGACCCGCAAGTCGCTGGAAATCGGCGAAGCCTTCGAAAGCCTGGGCGCCCAGTTCGGCGCCGGCGCCAGCCTCGACAGCGGCACCGTGTACATGAACACGCTCAAGGCCACCATGCCGCAGGCGCTGGCGTTGTACTCGGACCTGATCCTGAACCCGTCCTTCCCGCAGAACGAGTTCGAACGCCTGCAGAAGGACCGCCTGGCTGCGATCGCGCGCGAGAAGACCGTGCCGCAGCTGATGGCGCTGCGCGTGCTGCCCGAAATCCTGTACGGCAAGGACCATCCCTATGCCAAGCCCTTCACCGGCACCGGCACCGAGGACGCCGTCAAGCGCATGAGCCGCGACGACCTGGTGAAGTACCACGCCACCTGGTTCAAGCCGAACAACGCGACCCTGCTGGTGGTGGGCGATACCACCCTGGCCGAGATCAAGCCGCAGCTCGAGAAAGCCTTCGCGGGTTGGAAAGCCGGCGAGGTGCCGAAGAAGGTGCTGGCCAAGGTGCCTGCGCCTGAAAAGAGCGTGGTCTACCTGGTCGACCGTCCGGGCGCGCTGCAGAGCGTGATCGTGGGCGCCCAGCTGGCTGGTCCGCGCAACGATCCGGACGCGCTGCCGCTGGAGATCGTCAACGACCTGTTCGGCGGCACCTTCAGCTCGCGCATCAACATGAACCTGCGCGAAGACAAGCACTGGTCCTATGGCGTGCGCAGCCTGCTGCAGCCGGCCCTGGGCCAGCGTCCCTTCATGAGCGTCTCGCCGGTGCAGACCGACAAGACCCGCGAAGCGATGCAGGAACTGGTGCGCGAGTACCGCGACATCGCGGGCGGCAAGCCGATCACGGCGGAAGAGTTGAAGGCTGCGGTCGACAACAACACCCTGGGTCTGCCGGGCGGCTTCGAAACCGCGGGCCAGCTCACCGGCGCCTACAGCAACATCGTGCAGTTCGGCCTGCCGGACGACTACTACAACAGCTACACCCAGAAGGCCCTGTCGCTTACCCCGGCGCAGGCCAATGCCCTGGCGGCGCGCAGCTTCACGCCGGACCGCCTGGTGTGGATCGTGGTCGGCGACATGAGCAAGGTCGAATCCGGCATCCGCGCGCTGAACATCGGCGAAGTCCGCAAGATCGACGCGGACGGCAAGCCGGTACAGTAAGCGGCCGATGCTTTCGTAGGGTGGACGGGTTTCCCGTCCGCGCGTTCAACCAGCCGCGGAGCAGTCGCACCGCATCCGTTCACACGGGAGTCGAACGCGCGGACGGCGAAGCCGTCCACCCTACATATCAGTAAACAGGGCGGTCGCGATCTTGCCCAGTTCCGTCTGCGTCATGTCGGTATTGTTCAGCATGACGACGGCGCGGCCATCGGCCAGGTCGTAGGCCAGCACGCTCTTGTATCCCCCGAAGGCGCCCGTTTCCCATGCCAGGGAGCGGGCGCCTTGTTTCGTCTGCACGGTCTGCACGCGCCCGCCCAGCGCGTAGTGCTCGCCTGCGTCGTGGACCGTGGACAGTTCACGCAGGGCGGCCGGCGACAGCAGTTTCTTGCGGTAGACCGCGTCCGCGATCGCGACCAGGTCCGCCGCCGTGCTGTACAAGGTGCCGCTGGCCGCGATCATCGGCGGGGCGGACGGCGTCTTGCGCTTGCCGTCGGCCGCATAGCCCACGGCCATGCCGACCTCATCCTCGTAGCCGGTGGCGGCGAAGCCGGTGTCCTTCACGCCGGCCGGCCCCAGCACCAGTTCCTGCACGCTCTCGGTGAACGGCTTCTTCGTCGCCCGTTCGACGATGGCGGCCACGAGCACGTAGTTCACCACCGAGTAGTCGAAGCGCTCGCCCGGCTTGAAGGCGAGCGGTCCCCTGGCGAAGCGCAGCGCTGCCTCGACCGGGCCGATTTCCAGGTCGCGCACCTTGCTGTCCTTGCCGAGCGCTTCCGCCAGGCCGTTCGGGATGCCGCTGCGGTGCGACAGCAGCTGGCGCAAGGTCACCGCGCCGTTTTCAGGCGGCAGTTCCGGCAGGTGGCGGGCGATCGGGGCGCCGAGCTCGAGCGTCCCCATGTCCACCAGGCGCAGCACGGTCACGGCGGCGATCCACTTGGTGGACGAGCCGATCATGAAGCGGGTTTCCTTCGTATTGGCCTGCGACTCTTCGCGCAGCGCCAGGCCGGCCGCCTTGATGACGAGCGGAGAATCCGCATGCTTGCGCACGGCGGCCACGCCGCTATAGCCGGCAGGCAGGTGGCGCTCGATCAGGGGACCGGTAGTGAGGCTGGAAATGGCCGCGCAGCCAGGCAGGATGGCGGCGCCGGCGGCGAGTGAGGAAAGGTGGATGAACTGGCGACGTTGCATGCTTCCTCCGGAAAGAATAGTCGAGGCATTGTAGCCGTGTGCGCCGCACCCGGCCTGATTCATGAATACTGCGCGCGAGGAGGTAACAAGCAATGACCGAACACACCCTGATTCTCGCGCGCACGGCGCTCGTCCTGATCGACCTGCAGAACAGCAACGTCAAGCGCGAGCTGGCGCCTTATACGGCCGAGCAGACGGTCGGCAACTGCGTGCTGCTGGCGCAGGAAATGCGCAGCCGCGGCGCCATGGTCGTCTACGTGCGTGTTTTACTCAACGAACTGCCGGTCCCGCTGGCCGATGCGCCGATGCGCCCGCCCGGCGCGGCTGCGCCACCCTACGATGCGTCCGAACTGGCCGAGATGGCCGGGGTGGAAGCGACCGACATCGTCGTCACCAAGCGCCAGTGGGGCGCCTTCTACGGCACGGAGCTGGACCAGCTGCTGCGCCGGCGCCACATCGACACCCTGCTGCTGGGCGGGATCGCGACGAATTTCGGTGTGGAATCGACGGCGCGCGCGGCGTTTGACCGCAGCTACAAGCTGGTATTCGCGGAAGATGCGATGTCGAGCATGGACGCCGAGGCCCATCATTTCGCCTGCAAGCACATCTTCCCGAAGATGGGCAGGGTACGCTCGACGCGCGCCCTGATCGACATGCTGCATGCGGGGACGGGGGACGCCTGAGTACTTAGCCCTTGCGATTGATCTCGGCCGTGATCTCGTAGGCGCGCAGGCGCGCCGCGTGGTCGAAGATCTGCGAGGTGATCATCAGCTCGTCCGGCTTCGTGCGCGCGATGAAGCTGCGCAGCTGGCTTTCCACGGTGGCCGGCGCACCGATCGCGGTGCAGGACAGCACGGAATCGAGCATCATGCGCTCGGCCGTTCCCAGGCTCTCCAGATAACCGGGAACCGGCGGCTGCAGCTTGGTCGGGCGGCCGGTGCGCAGGTTCACGAAAGCCTGCTGCATCGAGGTCGCCAGCAACTGCGCTTCCTCGTCGCTGTCGGCGGCGAACACGTTAAAGCCCAGCATCACGTAGGGCTTGTCGAGCTGCTTCGAAGGCCGGAAGGTCGAGCGGTAGAGTTCGATCGCCTGCATCATCATCTGCGGCGCGAAGTGCGAGGCGAAGGCATAGGGCAGGCCGAGCGCCGCCGCCAGCTGGGCGCCGAACAGGCTGGAACCGAGGATCCAGACCGGCACGTCCAGGCCCGCGCCCGGCACCGCGCGGACCTGGCGGCGTGGCGAGTCGGCAAAGTAATCCATCAGCTCCACCACGTCCTGCGGGAACTCGTCGGCATCCGACGCCAGGTTGCGGCGCAGGGCGCGCGCGGTGGTGTGGTCCGAGCCCGGCGCACGGCCCAGGCCCAGGTCGATCCGGCCCGGGTAGAGCGAGGCGAGGGTGCCGAACTGCTCGGCGATCACGAGCGGGGAGTGGTTCGGCAGCATGATGCCGCCGGCGCCGACCCGGATCGTGCTGGTGCCGGCCGCCACGTGGCCGATCAGGACGGCGGTCGCCGCGCTGGCAATGCCCGGCATGCCGTGGTGTTCGGCCAGCCAGAAGCGCTGGTAGCCCCAGCGTTCGCCATGCTGGGCGAGGTCGAGTGAACGTTGGAAGGAGGTGGCCGCATCGCTGCCTTCAGTGATGGGCGCGAGGTCGAGTATGGAAAATGGGATCATCCGTTCATGATACGCCGAAGCGTATTTTCGCGTGCGAAGGCCCCATTTTTCGCGATGTTGCTTGCCGTACTGTAAAGATTGACCCGTGGCGGACCCGTCTTTATGATCGATCGGACCATTTACCGTCCGATGTCCCATGCCCAGCCATTCGCCATGCCGCCGCACCGCCATCCTCGCCACCGCCCTGCTCCTCGCCGGCTGCGCCCAACTGCCGGGAAAGACCGGGATGCGGCTTGACCAGGCCCGGCTGGCCGAGCTGGACCGCGCCATCGAAGACAATATCTCCGCCCGCAAGCTGCCCGGCGCCGTGTTCCACCTGGAGCGCGACGGCGCCATCCACGAACAAGCTTTCGGCGCCTATACCTACGACGCCGGCGCAACGAAGGTGACGCCGGATACGGTGTTCGACGCCGCCTCGCTCAGCAAGGTGCTGGCGACGGCGCCCGCGGTGCTGTTGCTGGCGGAAGAGGGCAGGATCGACCTCGAAGCGCCCCTGGTGCGCTACTTCCCGGAATGCGCGGGCGGCGGCAAGGACGCCATCACGGTGCGCCAGCTGCTGACCCATTCCTCGGGACTGCCGGCGGGCCTGCCGGCCAGGCCCGCGTGGCAGGGCAAGGAGGCGGCGTATGCGCTGGCCTGCGCGCAAAGCGTGACGCACACGCCCGGCACCTTCTTCCGCTACTCGGACATCAATTACATCCTGCTGGGCCGCCTGGTCGAGCAGGCCTCCGGCATGGGCATCGACCGCTTCGTGCAGCAGCGCTTCTACGGGCCGCTGGGCATGCGCGACACCGGCTATCTGCCGCTCGCACGCATGCCGGCAGGCGCGATCGCGCCGACCCAGCGCGGCGCGGAAGGGCCTGGCGCCGCCCTGCACGGCGACCTGGCTCCCGGCCAGCTGCTGCAGGGCGAGGTGCACGACCCGACCGTGCGCCGCATGGGCAATGTGGGCGGATCGGCCGGCGTGTTCACCACGGCGCGCGACGTGGCGCGCTTCGCCCGCATGCTCCTCAATGGCGGCGAACTCGAGGGCGTACGCGTGTTGTCCGCGCAATCGGTGCGCCTGCTGACCACCAGGCAGTCGCCACCAGGCCTGGCCCTGCGCGGCATGGGCATGGACATCGATTCTCCTTATGCCCAACGCCCGCGCGGGGCCGTGTTCCCGCTCGGTTCCTACGGCCACACGGGTTTCACGGGCTGCATCCTGTGGGTCGATCCGGGCTCGCGCAGCTTCTACGTCTTCCTGTCGAACCGAGTCTATCCTGACGACAAGAGCAACATCCTGCCCCTGTACACCCAGCTCGGCACCCTGTCGGCCCAGGCCGCGCGAGCAGCTCAACCATAAGCCTGTTCGGTATTTTCCGGGAGGCTACCGTGCGCCTCCCTCATTCGTGCCTCTCTACACTCGGACCCCTAAACAATATCTTTTTGATATTGTTGAGCAGTTTGCCCCGAAGACAAATTTAGGAGATTGACATGAAAATGAACAAGCTACTGAAAGGCCTGCTGGGTGCTTCCGTTGCCGCCGCCATGTTCGGCGCCACCACCGTCCACGCACAATCGAGCGATGGTACCCAGAACACCCGCGGCGCCGGCACCAGCGCCAGTTCCAGCATGAACGACCAGAGCAGCGGCAGCTCGTCGGCCAGCGCGACCGGCAGCTCGCAGCAGAAGCAAGGCGCGGACCACAGCAAGACCGGCACCAGCAGCGCCGCCGACACCGGCAGCCCGATGGGTGGCCAGGACCGCAAGAGCGGCTCGAGCACCAGCGGCGCGACCGGTTCCAGCACCAGCGGTTCCATGGGCACCAGCAGCACCACCAGCGGCTCGATGAACGCGACCGGTACCGGCTCCACTGGCGCCACCGGCTCCATGGGCACCGGCAGCAGCGGCTCGACCGGCTCGATGGGCGCTACCGGCACCAGCGGCAGCAGCGGCTCCCAGGGCTGGAGCGGCTATGACAGCCAGGGCGTGGAAGCAGGGCGCACCAGCACCGGCGCATCGAGCGAACCGCCGACCCGTTCGAGCAGCGGTTCCTCGGGCTCGAGCGGTTCGATGGGCACCAGCGGCTCCTCGGGCAGCACCGGCACGACGGGCACTTCCAGCTCGACCGGCACCATGGACGCCACCGGCCGCGCCGGCACCACCGGTTCGACCAGCACCACCGGCACCAGCAGCACCGGCGGCACCACGAGCAGCACCAGCAGCACCGGCCGCGGCTACTGATCCGCAGCTCACACCAGATGCGGCCCGCGCGGCCGCATGCGACACCAGCCCGCGGGCTGGTGTCGTCGTTTACGGTCGGCTAGCGTGGCCGCTCAGCGCACGTTCCGGCCGCGCATGCCGGCGCGCGGCGAACGCGGCGGCGGCGCGCCGCCTTCCTGCAGTTCGACCTTCTCCAGCGGTTCGGGCGCCGGGCCGTGCAGCACATTGCCCTCGATGTCGAAGCGCGAGGCATGGCAGGGGCAGTCCCAGGAACGTTCGGCCGAATTCCAGTGCACGGCGCAGCCCAGGTGGGTGCACTTGGCCGACACCGCGTGCAGGCCGCCCTGGGCGTCGCGGTAGACGGCGATCTTGCGCAGGCCGTCGCGCACCACCGCGCCTTCGCCGGCCGCGATTTCCTGGACCGAATCGACGTCGCCGCCGGTCAGCCATTCGCCGTAGCGCGCCATGGTCTTGGCCTGCTCGGAGGCGAAATCGGCAAGGCCATGCACCGGCTTGCGGGAGGGATCGTAGAGCGCGTAGCAGGGATGGTCGCGGCCCGCGATCAGGTCGTTCACCAGCATGGCGCCGATGGTGCAGTGGGTCATGCCGTTGCCCGAGTCGCCCGTGATCAGGTAGACGTTCTCGTCGTCCATCGGATTGCGGCCCAGGTAGGGCAGGCCGTCGGACGGTTCCATCACCTCGCCCGACCAGCGGTAGGCGACCCTTCCCGCCTGCGGGAAGTGCTCGCGGGTCCAGCGTTCGATCTCGTCGTAGCGGTGTTCCGGATGATCGTCGTGGCCGGTTTTATGGTCCGCGCCACCCACCACCAGGATGTCGTGCCCGAGTCCTTCCGGGCTTTCCAGGCGCACGTAGTAATACGGGTCGCCCGTGTCCCACAGCAGGATGCGCGGCAACGATCCGCGCGGGACTTCCAGGCCGACCACGTAGGTGCGGTAGCCGGCCTGCTTGGTGTGCATCACCACGCGGTCGTTGAAGGGCGTGTGGGTGGCCAGCACCACGGCGCGCGCCCGGACCTCGCCATGGTCGGTGGACACGGTCTGCTGCTGCGCATCGCCGCGCACCCGGTGCGCGTGGGTGCCGCCGAAGATCTTCCCGCCGCGCCGTTCGATGGCGGCGGCGAGGCCGGCCAGGTATTTCAGCGGATGGAACTGGGCCTGGCCGGCATAGCGCACCGCCGGGCCGGTGTCGAAAGGCAGGCCGGGTACGCCGGCGACCAGTTCGACCGGCACGCCGGCGCGCGCGGCGCAGGCATGTTCCTTCTCGAGGTCGCGAAAGCCGTTGCCGGGCAGGGCATAGAGGTAGCCGTCGAGACGCTCGAATTCGCAGGCGATGTGCTCCTGCGCGGCGATCGATTCGACCAGGTCGATGGCGCGCGCATAGCTCTCGGCCACCAGGCGCGCATTGGCCTGCCCGAACTTGTCTTCGATGAAGGCATACCACTCGTCGGGCGGAAACAGGTGGGCGGTGGTGCGCCCGGTCTCGCCGGCGCCGATGCCCAGCGCGTCGATCACCGCCACGCTGCGCCCCTCGCGGGCCGCGAGGTAGGCGGTGGTGAGGCCGGCGATGCCGGCGCCGATCACGCAGACGTCGACGTCGAGGTCGCCGGGGAGGGGAGGCCGGGCGGGCACCTGCGCGGTGTCCATCCAGACCGAAACGGAAGCGCCATTCGTCGTAGCAGCCATGTCATCGTCCTTTCCGAAGAGAAGGCGCCAGGCGCGCCGTCAAGACATGGACACAGTCTACCGGGGCAGAAAAAAATCCGGAGCACGATGGGCCCCGGCTGATGACGCTCAGCGGCGGCGGCTTGCCGCCAGGCCAGCCAGGCCGATGCCCATGATCAGCAGGGTTGCGGGCTCCGGAACATCGCCCTCGCGCCCGTCGACGATGCGCAGCGTATCGAGGCCGACATAGTTCGAGGTGGCTTCCGGACCGGTGTGCACGAAGCCCAGGCGTCCGTCGCCGGCGCGCGCATCGATCGTGATGGAGTACTGCGTCCACCCATCCGGGGCGGTGGTGACTTCCTGGAGGATGAAATCGAGCGGATCGGCGCCGCCGTCGGTGTAGCCGTAGACGACCATGTCGAAGAATCCGGGGTCGTTGGCGCCGCGCAGCCAGAACGTGGCGATCGCCCCGTTCTCGAGCGAAAACAGCGGCGTAAACAGGCGGTCGTCCAGCTGTCCGTTGGGTGCGGCGCTTTCGAAGCTGGACGCGATGTATGCGTTCCTCTCGCCCTGGTGCGCTTCGAATACGTCTGGATTGCCCTGCACCCAGCCCGGTGCAATGCCCGGCGGCTCGCTTGCGTTCTCGAAGATCCATTGCCCCCCGTCTCGCAGGGCATTCACGTTATCGAAATTCTCTACCAGCAGAACATCGGCCTGCGCCGTGCCCATGGCGACGGCACAAGCCAGGGCCAGCATCACCTTCTTCATCATGGTTGCCTCCGTGTGTTCAATCGTGGAACCGCTCTCTCCCAATTGAACTAGCACATTACATGCCACTTGGCCAAGCCATTGATTTTGCTAATAAATTATATATTTCATATCAAATATTATTGTTGTTCTGTAAAACTTTTCGACAGTGCCGGGACGGTCCGGCCCGGCTAGCACGCCGATGTGTCATGCCGATGAAATCGCATCTTCTTAGCAAGATTTGACAAACATGGCCGAAAAGATCACTCCACAATGCCTCCCACACGAGAGACGCACAAACGTCCACACGCGGTCGAGACCGACGGCTGAAGTGAAAGAAGCGGTTCCGGCCCTTCGCGGAATCACCATAATGTTTTGGAGAGAACATGAACGAGTTGATGGCAAGGCAGCAGTACAAGCGCACCGCGATCGCGGTCGGCGTGGCGGTATTCCTCATTGGCCTCGGCAGCCCGGTGATGGCTCAGGAGCAGGTCGAGCCCCAGACCGTGGTGGTGACCGGCGTGCGCGCCGCCCTCGAGCAGTCGCTGCGCCAGAAGCGCAACGCCGACTCGGTGGTCGAGGTGGTGACCGCCGAGGACATCGGCAAGATGCCCGATAAGAACGTCGCCGACGCGATCCAGCGCCTGCCGGGCGTGAATACCCAGTCCTCGGCCGGCGGCGAAGGCGGCTTCGGCGAGAACGACCGCGTCAGCCTGCGCGGCACCAGCCCCAGCCTGCAGCAGACCCTGTTCAACGGCCACGCGATCAGCACCGGCGACTGGTACGTGCTGAACCAGATCGGCGGCAACGTCGGCCGCTCCAGCAGCTTCTCGCTGCTGCCTTCCGAACTGGTCGGCTCGATCGTCGTGCAGAAGAGCCCGACCGCCGACCTGGTCGAAGGCGGCGTCTCCGGCGCCATCAACGTCATCACCCGCCGTCCCCTCGACTTCCGCAAGCCGCTGACCGTGGAAGGCTCGATCCAGGCCAACTACAACGACTTAT
Source organism: Massilia agri (assembly GCF_024753255.1). GTDB lineage: Bacteria > Pseudomonadota > Gammaproteobacteria > Burkholderiales > Burkholderiaceae_D > Telluria > Telluria agri. The sequence continues at coordinate 48,180 of NZ_JANUHA010000012.1, read as the reverse complement.
CAAGCAAGGCCGAGCCCCACCTCTCGGGCCTGGTCAGCTGGAAGAACGAAGCCAGCACCTTCGGCGTGCTGCTGCAGGGCTTCTCGGAAAAGGCCAGCGTGCGCCGCGACGGCCAGGAGATCCTCGGCTACACCCCGATCAGCCCGACCAGCGCGGCCGTCGCCGCCAATCCCGCCTTGCGCGGCGTGGTGGTCCCGACGTTTATTGGCGCGGCCCTCTTCGAGCAGACCAAGAAGCGCCAGGGCGGCGCCTTCGACATCGAGCTGCGCCCGCAGCGCGGCACCAGCATCGACCTGAACGGCTTCTATTCCAAGCTCGATGCCCCGCACCAGAACACCAACTGGCTCGCCGCGCCGGCCAACTCGATCAACAGCATGAACCTGGTGCCGCAGAACCCGGTCATCAAGAACGGCACCCTGGTGGGCGCCGCCTTCACCCGCAATGCGGGCGAGGTCGACAACATCTACCGTCCGGACGCCGGCGGCGAATCCTGGTACCTCGACCTGAACGGCAAGCACAAGGTCAACGACCAGCTGACCCTCTCGGGCAAGATCGGCAAGACCCACGGCGTGGGCTGGGACCGTGACGACGTCTACTACCAGAACAACGTCGACGGCGGCATGGTCTATGCGCTGAACGGCCTGTCGCCGGCTAGCGTGAGCTACCCGGGCGGGAACACCGCATCGCCGGGCAGCACCGCCTGGGCCGGTGGCGGCGAGTCGCAGTCGGTCGACCAGGAAAAGTACGCCCAGCTCGACGGCGAATGGCGCATGCAGGATTCGATGATTTCGGCGATCCGCTTCGGCGCGCGCTGGACCGACCACACCCGCACCGCCGAGCATCCGCTCGAGACCCGTCCGGGCGCGACCGGCTTCACGGCCCCCGGCCCGGCCTGGAACGGCCAGATGTACCCGGGCGACTTCGGCAAGGACCTGGGCGGCAACATCCTGAACAACTACTTCAAATACGACGGCGCGGCCCTCGGCGCCTGGGGTGCGGTCCCGGGCAACCGCCTGCTCGACTACACCCTGCGCCACAACTGGATGAACGAGTTCCAGGTCGGCGAGAAGACCGCGGCCCTGTATGCGATGGCCGACTTCGGCGCCGACAACTGGAGCGGCAACATCGGCTTGCGCGCCGTCGAGACGCGCCAGACGACGATCGTCAACCTGCCGGGCGGCCCAAGTGCCATCACCGGCTCGGCCTTCGGTCCCTATACCCCGACCACCTTCAAGCGCACCTATACCGACTACCTGCCGAGCGCCAACCTGAAGTACGACGTCTCGCCGACCCTGGTGCTGCGCACCGCGCTGGCCAAGACCATCGCCCGACCGGATTATTCGGCGCTGGGCGGCTCGGTTTCGCTCAACGACGACGCCCTGAGCGGCAGCGGCGGCAACGTCAACCTGGATCCGGTGCGCTCGGTGAACTTCGACGTGGGCGCCGAGTGGTACTACGCGCCGAAGGCGCTGCTGTCGGCGGGCTTCTTCTACATGGACTTCCGCTCCATCGTGGCCCAGGGCACCTCGACGGGAACCTACTTCAACAACAAGCGCAACACCCAGACCCAGTACCAGATCACCTCGCCGTACAACACCACCGGCAGCAACAAGGGGATCGAGCTGAGCTGGCAGCAGCCGCTGTGGGAGAACTTCGGCACCCTGGTGAACTACACCCATGCCGACGGCAAGCTCGATGACGGCGGCGAGTTGCTGAACTCCTCGCGCAACACCTGGAACGTCACCGGCTACTTCGAGAACGAGCGCTTCTCCGCGCGCCTGGCCTACAACTACCGCTCGAAGTACAAGGCCGGCGTCGACCGCGGCGCCAGCCAGCACGTGGACAGCATGCCCTCGCTGGCCGCCTCGGTGAACGTGAAACTGAACGAGCGCTTCACCCTGACCTTCGACGCACTCAACCTGACCAACGAAACGATCAAGATGTACGCCGAGAACGAAGACCGCCCGCGCGCCTTCTACTCGAACGGCCGTACCTTCTACGTCGGCATCCGCGGCAAGCTGTAAGCATCGACCTGCAACACGGCGGGCGCCAGCAATCGCGCCCGCCGGCAGCGCAAAGCACAACATGATCCCCACTACCGAACCATTCCGCGACGGCCCTGCGATCGCGATCGCCTGGGAATGCCTGAGCAACTACACGCGCGACGATGCGTTCACGGCGCGGCTCGTGCTGCGGAACGTCTCGCATCATGCCATCGCGCCGGGCTGGGCGATCTGCTTCAACACCTGCCGCAAGGTGCTGCGCGACAGCGTCAGCACCGGCTTCGCCGTCGAGCACCTGAACGGCGACCTGTTCCGCCTCACCATGCCCGGGGGAGGGCCATGGCTGCCGGGACAAACCCATGCCGTGCAATACGAGGCCCTGCACTGGGCGATCAGCATCACCGACGCCCCGCTCGGCTTCTACCTGGAACCGGGAGACGGCGGCCCTCCGGTCGACCTGGGCGACCCCGAGATCGCCCCGTTCGCCCGGCCCGAGCAGCGCCACCGCATGCGCGGCGACCTGCTGCCGACGGCCGATGCGGCCTGGCGCTTCGAGCAGAACGCGGCCCTGCAGCTGCTGCCCGAGAGCGCGGTCGGCCGCATCACGCCGAAGCCGGTGTCGGCGCACTTCGACGGCCGCCGCTGCCTGCTCTCGCGCCACGCGCCGATGGGCTATGAGCGCACGCTGTGGAACGAGGCCTCGCTGCTGGCCGCGATGCTGGGCTCCCTGCCTGGCATCGTGCCCGGCGGCTCGGGCGACATCCTGCTGGAGATCGGCGAGGTGGCGGGATTGGCCGGCAATGAGGCCTACCTGCTCGACATCGAGCCGGGCCGCGTGCGCATCGTCGGCGCCAGCGCCCACGGCGTCTTCAACGGCATCCAGACCCTGGCCCAGCTGCTCACCCCGAACGGCGAACTGCCCACGGGACGGGTGCTGGACGCGCCGCGCTTCGGCTACCGCGGCATGATGCTCGACGTGGCGCGCCACTTCGCCGGCGTCACCACGGTGCTGCGCCTGCTCGACTGCATGGCCAGCTACAAGCTCAACCGCTTCCACTTCCACCTGACCGACGACGAGGGCTGGCGCCTGGCGATCGGCGCGCTGCCCGAGCTGACCGCGGTCGGCTCCCGGCGCGGCGTCGCGCAGGACGGCATCTCCTGCCTGCCGCCTTCCTTCGGCTCGGGCGCCGACGTCGATAGGTCCGCCGGCAGCGGCTTCTACACGGCCTCGGAATTCGTCACCATCCTGCGCCACGCGCATGCGCGCCACATCGAGGTCATCCCCGAATTCAATATGCCCGGCCATGCGCGCGCCGCCGTGGTGGCGATGCGCGAACGCCATCGCCGCCTGCTGGCGGCCGGCGACGTGGAAGGCGCAGAAGAATACCTGCTGAGCGACCTCGACGACAGCTCCACCTACGAATCGGTGCAGCTCTGGCACGACAACGTGATCTGCATCGCGCTGCCGTCAAGCGACCGCTTCATCGACACCGTGGTGGGCGAGGTCTGCGTGCTGTACCGCGAGGCCGGCGTGCCGCTGCGCGTGATCCACACGGGCGGCGACGAGGTGCCCGTCGGCGCCTGGCTCGGCTCCCCGCGCTGCCGCGCCCTGATGGCGGAGAAGGGCTGGGACGTCCAGGACCTGCACGACGACTTCATCGAGCGCTGCCGCGCGATCCTGGCGCGCCACGGCGTGGAGTATGCCGGCTGGGACGAGACGGCCTTGAAACGCGAGGGTGAGCGGATGCTGCCGAACCCGCGCTTCGCCGGCCCGGATTTCCACGTCTACGTCTGGAACAACCGCTGGGGTTCGGGCCAGGAAGACTGCGCCTACCGGCTGGCGAATGCCGGCTACGACGTGGTGCTGTCGAATGCGGCCAACCTCTACTTCGACCTGGCCTATGCCAAGCATCCGCAGGAGCCTGGCTACTATTGGGCCGGCTTCGTCGGCACCCGCAACGCCTTCGGTTTCTGCCCGCTGGACGCGCACGCCATGCCGATTCTGGACCCGATGGGCCATGCGCCCGACCGCGGCGTGCTGGACGCGCTGCAGCCCCTCGACGCGCACGGACGCGCGCGTATCAGGGGCATCCAGGGCCAGTTGTGGGGAGAGAACGCACGCTCGCGCGCCCGCCTCGAATACCTGGCGCTGCCGCGCCTGATCGGCCTGGCCGAGCGGGCCTGGGCGGCGGACCCGCTCTGGCAGGACATCGCGGCGCAGGAAGAGCGCGCCGCCCGCGTACAGCACGACTGGAACGAATTCGCCAACCGCCTCGGCCAGCGCGAGCTGCCGCGCCTGGACCGCGCGCGCCGCCCCTGGGATTACCGCCTGCCTCCGCCCGGCGCGGTGGCGAAGGACGGCCTGCTGCATGCGAATGTCGCCCTGCCGGGCCTGGCCGTCCATTACACTGTGGACGGCCTCGATCCTTCGGTGCACAGCCCACGCTACGCGGCGCCCGTCGCCGTCTCCGATGCGCGCGTGTTGAAGCTGGCCACCTTCGACACCCGCGGCCGCGGCAGCCGCATCGTCACCCTCAACCTGGACCAGCCATGAGCTTCCTGAAAGACCTCCCCGGCGCCGTGATGCCCGAAGGCGCGAGCAAACCGACCCGCCATCCGCTGGCCTGGGTCCCGACCCTGTACCTGGCGCAGGGCCTGCCTTTCTATGCGGTGGCGCTGGTCGCGGGCCTGATGTACAAGTCGATGGGCGTGCCCAATGAGCAGATCGCGCGCTGGACGGGCCTGCTGGGCATGGCCTGGGTGTTCAAGGCCTTGTGGAGTCCTTTCCTGGAACTGGCGCGCAGCAAGCGCGGGGTGGTCGTGTGCTTCCAGCTGGCCGGTGGCTGCGCCCTTGGCGCGATGGCGCTGGCGCTGCAGCTGCCCGCCTGGTTCGGTCTCTCGATCGCCCTGTTCGCGATCGTGGCGCTGGCTTCGAGCAGCCACGACATCTGCGCCGACGGCATCTACATCGCCAGCCTCAGCGAGCGCCAGCAGGCCGCCTACGCCGGCTGGCAGGGCGCCTTCTTCAACGCCGCCAAGTTCCTCTCGATGGGCGGCCTGGTGATGCTGGCCGGTTACCTGGAAGTGCGCATGGGGCCGGGGCCGGCCTGGGCCACGGTGTTCGGCCTGCTCGGCGCGATCATGGCGGGCCTGGGCCTCTACCACCTGTGGGCGCTGCCGGACACCCCGGGCAATGCGCCGGCCGGCAGCGGCGCGCGCAGCGTGGCCGGCACCTTGGTCGACGTGATCCGCGACTTCTTCGCCAAGCCGGGCATCTGGATGGCGATCCTGTTCATCATCCTGTTCCGCGCCGGGGAAGGGCAGATCCAGACCATCGGCCCGCTGTTCCTGCGCGACGCGCGCGAGGTCGGCGGCCTCGGATTGACGACCGCCCAGGTGGGCGCCGTCTACGGCACCGCCGGCACCATCGCCTTCCTGGCCGGCAGCATCGCGGGCGGCTACTTCACCGCGGCGCTGAGCCTCAAGCGCGCCATGCCCTGGCTGATCATCGCGATGAACCTGCCGAACGCCGTGTTCTGGTACCTGAGCGTGGCGCAGCCGGAATCGCTCGGCGTCATCGCCGTGGGCCTGGGCATCGAGATGTTCGGCTACGGCTTCGGTTTCGTGGGCGTCATCCTCTTCATCATGCAGGTGGTGGCGAGCGGCCGCTACCAGACCGCGCACTATGCGCTCGGCACCGGCTTCATGCAGCTCGGCTTCGTGCTGTTCAAGATGGTCAGCGGCGACATCCAGGGATGGCTGGGCTACCAGCACTTCTTCCTGTGGGTGCTGGTGGCGGCCCTGCCGGTGCTGGTACTCAGCCGCGTGGTGCGGCTCGAGGCGCTGCAGAAGCCTGCCGTCTAGCGTTTCTTGATCGGCAGCGCGAGGTGGCCGCGCCACTGTCCGTCCGGCCCGCGCTCGACCCGCTGGATGTGCGGGCGCGCGCTGTCGAAGCGCCAGACGGCCTGGGCCTGGCGCTCGAGCCAGTCCTCGTACATGGAGCGGAAGCGCGGCCACTCGTGGCAAAAATCCAGGCAGGCATAGGTTCCGGCGGGCAGCACGCGCAGGCCCAGGCTGGCGTCGCCCGCTTCCTCGCCCCCGTGCGCGGCGTCGAAGCCGAAGTCGTAGCAGTATTCGCGTTCGCCCGTGAAGCCCGGGTCTTCATCGAACACGCCGTACCAGGGCGCGCCCGGCAGCACCTCGCCGCTCTTCTCGCGTTCGCAGATGAAGCTGTTGCAGGCGATCGAGAGGGCCGCGCCGGACTGGCCGAAGAAGCGCTGGTAGCGCAGGGCGACGGCCGGCAGCTGGCGCACCTCGATGCGGGCCGCGATGCTGCCCGGTTCCGGTGCGCAGTAGGGCGCCAGGATCGCCTCGACATTGCTCGGTTCGGCCACAAAGAAGCTGACGTCGCTCTCGCGCCCGACCTGCTGGTCCATGTACGCGCGCCAGCCGCCTTCGCGCCAGGTCTTGGCCGACATCGCGAACTGCTGCTTGAAGGCCTTGGCGAAGGCCGCGTTGCTGGGGAAACCGCAATCCTGGGCGATGCGCCCGATCGGCACGTCGGGTTCGTGGCGCAGCTGGTGGGCGGCGCGGCGCAGGCGGCGCTTGCGCTGGTATTCGACGGCCGAGAAGCCGGTCAGCTCGCGGAAGATGCGGTCGAAGTGGTAGCTCGAATAGCTGGCCGAGGCGGCCAGGCCGCTCAGGGCAAGCGGGTCGCCGACCGAGTCCAGCATCAGGTCCATGACCTCGTACAGGCGCGAGACGCGCGTCGGGGCCTTGGTGTTCATGGACATGCGGCAGGCAGGGGTGGAACGATACGGCAATACATCGCGTCAGAAGGTTGCTGTTATTACAGCGATTATGGGCCAAAGCCGCGCCAGGACGTGATGTCGTGGCGAAAGATGTGCTGCCTGCGCAACACATGCATATCGCCACGACCCGGGTTCAGCCGAGGTAAGGCTGGTACTCGAAGCCGTTCCCGATCAGCCCGGCGACTACCCAGTAGTTCTCGTTGCTTTCGCTGAAAGCCGCCAGCACGGTTCCCAGATCGGTCCGTTTTTCATCCAGAACCGCGACCCAGAAGTCGTAGCCGCCCTTCTCGGGTTCGCGGTCGAGGATGTTCTGGTACAGGCGGGTGACGATCTCCGCGTTGCTCGCATTGGCGCCGAACAGCTTGATGAATTCCTCACCCTGGGTAAAACCTCCCGCGACCGTCTGCAGCGACACGCCGCGGTCGAGCATCTCGATCCAGAAGCCCAGGCCGACCAGGTCGGGTTCGCGGTCGAAGGCGGCGCGGTAGAGACGGTAGGCCTGGCCGGCATTGCCATTGGTGCCCGTGTCGAAGGCAATGGCGCTGTCGGCGAACACCAGGCGTTCGATGCCGTCCACGCGGTCCTTGCCGTCATTGGCGCCCGGGCGCAGGTCGGCCACCATCGGGGTGTAGGTGTTGAAGCCGACGAGGGCGTACTGGCCGCGCGCGCCGCTGAACACGGCGGTGTCGACGCCGGCGCCGCCGGCGAGCAGGTCGTTGCCGCCGCCACCCATCAGGACGTCGTTGCCGTCGTTTCCGTGCAGGAGGTCGGAACCCGCATTGCCTTCCAGGCGGTCACGCCCGGTGCTGCCGTGCACTTCCGGCGCCAGGGAGCCTGCACTGTCGCCGGGCGCGTAGCCGTAACGGAAGTTGGCGCCGCTCAGCGTCTCCTTCGCGATGCCTCTCAGTGTGACCAGGTCGGCGGCGGCTTTCGACCCTTCCGATCCGTCCTCGTCGAAACGCAGCACGGTGTCGGCCCCGCGCTGCTCAAGGGAGAAGTGGCCGGTGGCGAACGGCGACTGGCGCACCCAGCCGAGCAGCTCGAACACGTCCAGCACGTCGCCGCCGGCGCCGGCCTGGAAGTCGGTGATGACGTAGGTGGCCGCCGGCACTGGAACGTTCAGCTGGAAGGTATCGCTGCCGTCGCCGCCGCTCATGGTCGCGCCGATCGTGGGCTGGATGCCGTTCTGGATCATGATGCGGTCGTTGCCGTCGCCGCCGTCGAGGGTGACACGGTAGTCGAAGGCCGCCGTGCCGAAGCCGTTGTAGCGCGCCAGCACCAGCAGGTCGTCGCCGGCGCCGCCCCGCAGGGTGTCCGCGCCGTAGCTGCTGGTCAGGGTGTCGTTGCCGGCCCCGCCGTCAAGCACGTCGTCGCCGCTGAACGTGGCCGGCCAGCGCGAGCCGTTGCCGTCGACCGGCACCACGCCGGCCCTGTCGCCGTCGAGCTGGTCGTCCCCATCCCCGCCCTCGAGCCGGTCGTTGCCCATCGAACCGGACAGCACGTCGTTGCCGGCGCCGCCGCGCAGGATGTCGTCGAGCCAGCCTCCCTCCAGCTGGTCGCGGCCGTCGGTGCCGACCAGCGTCTGGCCGGTCGCCGAGCCGTCGGGATTGAAGCCGTAGCTGAAATTCTGCGCGGTGAGCGTGGACTTGTCGACGTTGCGCAGCACCAGCGCGTCCGCGAAGGCGGCGCCGCTGTCGGCGCTCACGCGCGCCTGCAGGACGGTGTCGGCGCCGCGCTGGATCAGTTGGGCGCTGCCGCCGGGTGCGAACGGGTTCGACGGCGATGGTGCGACCAGGCTCATGATGTCGACGATGTCGCCGCCTGCGCCGGCCTGGAAATCGTTGACGTAGGCCGTCGTCCCGGCCAGGACGCTGCCCGGACGGTAGGTATCGACGCCGGCGCCGCCGCTCAGCCGGACGGTGGAGGCGGCGTTGCCGAGGAAATTGACCAGGAAGGTATCGTTGCCATCGCCGCCCGTCGCCTCGATCTGGTAAGCGGCGATGTCGAAGCCGCTGATTTCGATGATGTCGTCGCCCGCGCCGCCGTCGATCGTGCCGCTGCTGCCCTGGGCGCGCAGCCTGTCGTTGCCGGCGTCGCCGAACAGGGCATTGCGCCCGGTCGCGACGTACAAGCCATCGTCGCCATCGCCGCCACGCAGGATGTTGTCGCCGTACTGGTCCTGCAGTATGTCGTTACCGGCGCCGCCGAGCAGCTCGTCGTTGCCTTCTTCGCCGTACAGATAGTCCTTGCCATCGTCCCCTTCGAGACGGTCGTTGCCATCGCGGCCGGACAACTGGTCGTCGCCGGCATCGCCGTAGAGCTTGTCGGCGCCGGCGTTGCCGGTCAGGGTGTCGTTGCCGTCGCCGGCCCGGATGGTGTCGTCGAGGTGACCGCCTTGCAGATTGTCGTTGCCGGCGGTGCCTGCGATCTCCAGGCCGGTCGAGCTACCGTCGGGTCGGGCGCCCTGGGTGAAGTTGGCGCCGGTGAAGTTGGCCACCCGGGTGTTCTCGAAGGCGATGCGGCTCGCCCAGGCACCGGAGCCGGCCGGTCCGTCGAGGTCGATCTGCAGCAGCACGCGGCTGCCGTCCTGCACCAGGCGCGCCTGGCCGGCAGTGCCGAAGGGATTGGCGCTGAAGTTCCAGCTGAACGAGTACAGGTCCACCACGTCGCCGCCGGCGCCGGTCTGGAAATCGGTGATGGTGAGCAGGGGCCAGCGCTCGCTGCCCTCGAAGCGGTAGGTGTCGACGCCGGCGCCGCCGCTGGCCTGGATCGGGCGCGTCTCGCCGTACGCGGAGCGTACCGTCATCCGGTCGTTGCCGGCGCCCATGTCGACCACCATGGCCGTGTTGCTGGCCTGGCTGCCGGCGGCCTCGACCGACACCGTGTCGTCGCCTGCGCCGGCCAGCACCTTGGCGGCCCAGCCGTAGGCAGTGATCTGGTCATTGCCGTCGCCGCCGTCCAGGATGGTGACGGCGGCGCCGTCCATATTCGCCCAGCCGCCGGTCAGGGTATCGTCGCCGGCGCCGCCCAGCAGGTGGTCCTTGCCCGAATAGCTGCTCAGGATGTCGCGGCCATCGCCGCCTTCGAGATAGTTGGTGCCGGCTCCGCCGTCGAGCCGGTCGTCGCCGCCGCCGCCATACAGCCGGTCGTCGCCTTCCCCGCCTTCGAGACTGTCGTTGCCGGTCCCGCCATGCAGCTCGTCGTTGCCCAGTCCGCCCGAGATCGTATCGCCGCCGCCGACGATGGTTTCGTCGCCGCCGTAGAGCTTGTCATCGCCGGCCTCGCCGTTGATGGTGTCGTTGCCGTCACCGCCTTCGATGATGTCGTTCAGTGCGCCGCCCTTCAGGGTGTCGGCGCCCGCCGTGCCGCGCAGCGTCACGCCCTGGTTGGTGCCGCTCGGGTCGTAGCCGCCGGCGAAAGACGCGCCCGTCAGCGCGGACAGCTGGATGTTCTCGAGCGTGACTGCGAGCCAGGGCTGTGCGCTGCCGGCGGCGCCGTCGCCGTCGGCATAGATCCTGACGTGGGCGCCTTCCTGCACCGCCTTCAGGTAGCCGGCCGTGCCAAAGGGATTGCCGCTGATGCTGACGTTGAAATGGATGGGGCGCAGGTCGAGCACGTCGCCCTGGCCGAAGTCCAGGATCGTCAGGTCGGCGAAGGACGAGATCTCGAAGGTGTCGGCGCCCGCGCCGCCGCTGGCGACGATCTTGACGTTGCTTGGAGCGAAGCCGGTGCGCAGGGTGTCGTTGCCATCCTCGCCCGCCATGGTCACCGTCCGAACCTCGTTTCCGTAGACCGACTCCAGCTGCAGGATGTCGTTGCCGGCGCCGCCCAGCATGCGGTCGTTGCCGGCGCCCCCGTTCATGATGTCGTTGCCGGCCCCGCCTTCCATCAGGTTGTTCCCGAAGGTGTTGCTGCTCAGGCGGTCGTCGCCGTCGCCGCCGCGCAGGATGTTGTCGCCGCCGTTGCCCTCGAGGTAGTCGTCGCCGGCGCCGCCTTCGAGCAGGTCGTTGCCGGCGCCGCCTCTGAGCGCGTCGTCGCCGTCCAGGCCATACAGTGTGTCGTCGAGGAACATGCCCTCGAGTTGATCCCGTTCGGCAGTACCGGTGAGGGTGAGGCCCGTGGTGCCGCCACGCGGATCGATGCCGCCGACGAAGTTGGCGGCGGTGAGTTGGCCCGGCTGTACGCCGGTGAGTGTGAGCAGGGTTGCGTAGGCCGGTGGGGTGGCGGCATCGCGCAGCTGGAGCAGAGTGTCGGCCCCGGAGGCGAGCAAACGCAGCAAGCCGCTGGTGAAGGGGTTGCCGTTTTCCTGCACACCGTAGATCTGCAGCAAGTTGAGCTGGTCGCCGCCGGCGCCTGGGGTGAAGTCGGTGATACGCAAGGCATTCGCGCCGATGGCTTGGCCGTAAGTGTCGACGATAAAGGTGTCCGCATCCTCTCCGCCGGACATGGCGACGGCGGTCTGGGTGCTCCCGAAGATGACCCGGATGGTGTCGCGTCCGCTGCCGCCGCTTACCGTGGCCGGGCGTGCATTCGATCCGCTCATCCGCAGATCGATGACATCGTCGCCGCTCCCGCCCGCATACGAGGTGCCGAGGTAGCCGCTGAGGCGGTCGTTGCCGCTGCCGCCATCGAGGACGCCGGTGGCGCCATGGTCGATGCTGAGGTTGTCGTCGCCGTCGCCGCCGAGCATGGTGTCGTCGCCGAGCGAGTTGTTCAGCATGTCATTGCCCGCGCCGCCCTCCAGGTAGTCGTCGCCGGCGTTGCCGTACAGGTAGTCGTTGTCGTCGCCGCCGAACACCCGGTCGTTGCCGTCGTCGCCGGACAGATTGTCGCCGCCGGCGCCGCCATGAATGGTGTCGTTGCCGGCGCCGCCACGGATGGTGTCGCCGTTGCTGTACGGCTGTCCGGAGGTCTCATCGCCGCCGCGCAGGATGTCGTCGCCGCCGTAGCCATTGATCGTGTCGCTGCCGCCCAGGCCATCCATGGTGTCGGCCAGGTCGCTGCCGTTCATGATGTCCACGCCCGCCGTCCCGGTCACGTTCTGCGCCTCGGGAACCAGCCCGGACTGGAAGCTGGTGGACCAGTATCCGCCATTCAGCCGGTTGCCGCCGAGGTCGGTGATGGCGTCGTTGCTGAAGGTGATCGAGTACAGGGACGCGTAGTCGAGACGCTGCGGCGGGGCGAAGGTGAGGGTCTTTCCCGATACGGTCACATAGGGGCTGCCGGCCAGGGTCTCGGTGATTCCCTGGCCCCTGTTGTTGAGCAGGGAGATCGTGCCGGTGCCGAGCTTGATGTCTTCGTCGAAGGTGAAGACCAGCGGCGCGTCCGCGCGATGGCCGTTCTGCGGCCAGGTCAGCATGACCGGGCCTGTGGTATCGGTGGCCGCGGCCTGGCCGGACATGGTGCCGTGGAAAACGCTGGGAGAACGGTGGTCGGACATGGCGGATTGGTTCAGGATTGGAAATCCTTCGACTATCCTTGACTCATGCATTCCTGTCTATGTACCTGGCGCATTCCATGCTTGCGGAATAAACCCTGACGCAGGCAAGTCTTTCCCCACCCTTTGTTCGTCGCCGCGCCGCCGCCGGTTTGCTATGCTAGCGGCTTTACGCGCCGGCGCCGTGCCGGCCGTCATCGAAGGAGCAGAACAATGGTCTCGCTGCAGGAGCAGTTGCTGAAAGCCGGCCTGGTGGACAAGAAGAAGGTCCAGAAGGTCAACCAGGACAAGAGCAAGCAGAAGAAGATCGAGCGCCGCACCGGCGCCGAGTCGGTCAACGAATCGCGCGAGGCCGCGCTCGAGATGCAGCGCAAGAACGCCGAGCGGGCGCGCGAGCTGAACGCGCAGCGCGACGCGCAGGCTGCGCAGAAGGCGGTGCGGGCGCAGATCGCCCAGCTGGTGCAGGTGAACCGGCAGCCGCGCGCAGGGTCCGGCAAGGGCGGCAAGGGCGACATCGCCTACAACTTCACCCACGGCAGCAAGATCGAACGCATCTATGTGTCGGAACAGGTGCAGCAGCACCTGGTCGCGGGCCGCCTGGTGATCGTGTTCCTGAACGGGAACTACGAGCTGGTGCCCAAGGTCATTGGCGAAAAGATCGCGGAGCGCGACCCGGCCAGCGTGATCCAGGTGAAGCGGTCCGAGGCCGCGCCGCAGACCGAGGAAGAGGATCCCTACGCCGACTTCAAGATCCCGGACGATTTCACCTGGTAAGCGCGGCGCTGCCGGCCCCGACGCCACCTCGACGGTGGCGTTTTGTTGTCGACCAATTGAAACGAATCGTTGTTGAGTTGACATTCTCACTGCGCTACACTGGCCCTGTCTCGTTCTTGTCGCGGGACTTGCATAGACAATTGGTTCAAAGGCTGGTCGTATGAATGCGAAGAAAATGGATGGTTCCGGGGAAGAGCAGGGCGCCGGCAGCCGGCAGGTGACCTACCGCAGCGGCGTGGCTGCGCGGCTGGCTGGCCTGCCGGTGGAAACGCTGCGGGTGTGGGAGCGGCGCTATGCGCTGTCGGATACCCAGCGATCGGCGCACGGACAGCGCTTGTACACGGCGGAGCAGGTGCGCCGTCTCGGGCTGCTCAAGCAGCTGGTCGACCTCGGCCATCCGATCGGGGTGCTGACCGGGCTGCCGGTGGAGCGGCTGGAAGAGATGATCGCACCCGACCCGGCGCGCGCGCGCGAGGTCAGCGGGCCGATGCGGGTATTGGTGGTGGGCGACAGCCTGGCGCGCCGCATCGCGGCCAGCGGACGCGACGGGCGCGCGCTGCAGGTGCAGCGCCACCATGCGCGGCTCGAGCAGGTGGTGGCGAGCGGCGACGGCGTCGTGATCGACGTGCTGCTCATCGAAGCGTCCGAGCTCGACGAAGCCCCGCTGGACAAGGTGATGGCCGTGCGCGAGATGGTGCATCCGGCGGCCACCGTGGTGCTGTACCGCTTTGGCGGCAGCGCCGCCATCCGCGCCCTGCGCGCCGAAGGCTGCCTGGTGGCGCGCGTGCCGGCCGAGGTCGGCGAACTGGTGCTGCTGTGCCGCTCGGCGCTGGCGGGGCAGGGCATGCCTGCTCCGGAGTCCGAGGGCGAGGAGGTGGCCCCGCGCCGCCTCGACGATGCCGCGCTGGCGGCGATCACGGCAGCCGGCAACCGTCTCAGCTGCGAGTGCCCGCGCCACCTGTCCGAGATCCTCATGATGGTCGGCAGCTTCGAGCGCTACAGCGCCCAGTGCGCCTCGCGCAACCAGGAGGATGCGCGCCTGCACCGCGAACTCGAACTGGCTTCCGGCCGGGCGCGCGTGGTGCTGGAAGAGGCGATGATCCGTCTGGCGCTGGCGGAGGGGCTGCCCCTGCCCGGGAAGGACGGCTAGTCCGGCTGCACGGAAAAAGCCGACGGGAAGGGAGCCTGGCTGCGCGCCAGGCTTTTTTTCTTGCGCGTGCCAGTCAGAAATTGCTGCATATAACGCGCTAAATGCTTTTGGCGCTGGCGCAAGAACACGTTTGATCAACATCATGCCGACGCGCGATGCTGGGATAAGTCGAATCGTGCGCACCGTGTCCGCTCCATGATCACCCCTGATCCGCCCGGATTGTCCGATGAGGCGGAAATGGCATTACCTTCATGGGAGAGACATATGCGGCGCGTGCATGGAAACGGCAGGTCGAAGACGAGCGTGGGGTGGTGGCCCTGCCTGCTGCTGGCGCTGGCGGCGGGCGGCACGGCGCTGGCGCAGCAAGCCCCGGCGCCGGCCCTCGAAGCGGGCAAGGGAGGCGCCGTCCGCACCAGCTACCGGGTCGTCAACCTCGGCTCCGGCGAACTCAGCGCGCTGCCGAAGATCAACGCCCGGGGACAGATCGTCTTCTCGATGTGGGATGGCGCCGCCTCGCGCGGCTATTTCTACGATGGCAGAACAGTCCGGGACATCGGCACGCTGGGCGGCAGCGACACCGTGGCGCTGGGCCTGAACAATGCCGGGCAGCTCGCCGGAGGCTCCTTCACCGCCACGGGCAGCGAACATGCCTTCGTCTGGAGCGCGGGCGGCGGCATGCTCGACCTCGGCGTCCTGCCGTTTACCGGCAACTCGCGCGCGCAGGCGATCAACAACCGCGGCGTCGTCACCGGCTTTTCCGAAGGCGTCCCCAGCACGCCCCCGCTGGCCTTCCGCTGGAGCGTGAGCGAAGGCATGAGCAGCCTCGGCGCGCTCGCGCCCGGCGTCGACGGGGCATCGTGGGGCGCCGCGCTGAACGACGCCGGCCTCATCGCCGGCGCCGCCAACACCGCCAGCCTGGAGCGCCACGCCTTTGCCTGGATGCCGGCGCGCGGCCTGGTCGACATCGATACGCTCGGCAGCCTCGACTCGGACGGCATCGCCGTCAGCGCCAGGGGCGAGGTGGCCGGCAGCCGCCTGCCGGCGGACGCAGCAGGCTATCGCGCCTGGCTGTGGACGCCCGGGCGCGGCATGCGCGACCTCGGCGCGGCGGGCGGGGTGGAATCCTTCACCCTCGCCATGAGCCCCGGCGGCCGGATCGCCGGCCTCGTCACCCTGGCCGGCGGCGACCAGCGCGCCATGACCTGGACGCGCACGGAGGGCATGCGCCTGCTGGGCACCCTGGGCGGCGCCAACTCGCGTTCCCAGCAGGCCAACGATCGCGGCCAGGTGGTCGGCTACGCCACCGACCGCAACCAGGCCTTCCGGGCATTCGCCTGGTCGGCCAAAGCCGGCATGGTCGACCTGAACACCCGCCTGCGCAACGCGCCGCCCGGTCTGGTGCTCGACGATGCGCTTGCCATCAACGACAACGGCGACATCGTGTCCAGTTCCAACGCCGGCCTGGTGCTGCTCACCCCCAGCCATGGGCATCAGGGCGGCCATGTGGTCGGGCCCGTGGCTGCGCCCGAGGTGGTCCGGGCCGGCGCCGCATTCGCCGCCTCGGTGGCATGGGTCGATTCCGCCAGGGTGGGCACGCGCAGCGTGAGCTGGTCATGGGGCGACGGCAGCGGCGCACAGGCCGGCAAGGTGCGCGAAGCAGGTGAGACGGGCAGCGCCAGCGCCAGCCACCATTTCGCCCTGCCCGGCGTGTACCGCGTCACGGCGACGGTGATCGACCGCAACGGCCGCAGTACGGCCGTCAGCCGCACCATCGTTGCCGCCGCTTCCGCCGCCGGCACGGTGGCCGCCCGGGGCAGCGTGCTGTCGCCAAGGGGCGCTTACCGGAAGGCGCCCTCATGGGTCGGCAAGGCGGCGTTCAGCCTGGTGGCGCCGCTTGCCGCGATGGGGCCGGCGGCGCAGATGGCGGCTATGCCGGCGCAGATGCATTTCGATCTCCCCGGACTGCGCTTTCACAGCAGCAGCTTGCGCTTCCTCGGCCGGCAGGGAGCGCAGCACGTGTTCGACGGCGAAGGCGCGGTCAATGGCGTGGGCAAGGCCCGCTTCCGGCTCGCGACCACGGTCGGCCTGGCCGGCGCCGCACCGGGCCGCTTTGCGCTGAAGATCTGGCAGCCGGACCCTGTCTCCGGCAAGGAAGTGATTCACTACGACAACAGCGGCACGCCTTCGGCAGAAGCCGCGGCGCCGCTGGTGGAGGCCAGCGTACTGGCGCAATAGGGAGGCGTGGCAGCCCGCGGCCAGGAAGCTTCCTGGCGTGCGGGAGCGGATGGCGATCTGTGCTTGAATGGCGATCCCGGTTCGCGAATGCCCGGGTGCGGTTCACATCCGGGACGTCGCGGCCATCCATTCGACCATTTCGATGGGGCCATCATGACAGACGCATTCAAGGCTGGCGACAGGGTGCAGTGGCAGTCGTCCCAGGGCACGGTGCACGGGACGATCAAGAAGAAACTGACTTCGCCCACCGAGATCAAGGGCCACCACGTGGCGGCCTCGAAGGAACACCCCGAGTACCTGGTGGTCAGCGACAAGACCGGGGCCGAGGCGGCGCACAAGGCGGACGCGCTCAGGAAGGCCTGAGACCTGCCTGCCCGGGCTGGGCTGATGCAGCTGTCATCCCGGGGCGGTTCACCGGCGCTTCAGGGCGCCGCGCGCTTCCCGTCGTGCGCGCCGGCGTGCGCCGCCTGCTGCTGTTCGGCGTGTGCCGCGCGGGTATTCTCCCAGCCGCCACCGAGCGCCAGGAAGAGCTGCGCCTGGTCCTCCGCCAGTTTCGCGCTGGAAGCCGCCAGCATGCTCTCCACACTGGCGAGGGTGCGGTCCGCGTCCAGGGCAGCGAGGAAGTCGCTGCGGCCGAACTGGTAGAGCCTGGCCGTCTGCTTCGCAGCCAGTGCGCTCTGGTCGCGCGCCGCGCGCAGGGCGGCATTGCGGTCGAGTTCGCGGGCGTAGACGGTCAACGCGGTTTCAAGCTCGCGCAGCGCGTTCAGCACCACCGAGTCGAAGCGCGCCAGCGCGCCCTGGGTAGCGATGTTCGCCTGGGCGATGTGCACGCGCGCCGGGCTCAGGGCCGGCAGGTTCCAGGAAATCAGGGGCCCCAGCGAGAATTTCCAGGTACTGGCGTCGCCGAACTGGTCCATGAAGCCGACGCCGCCGAAGGACGCGCCCAGCGTGATGTTCGGGTAGAGCTCGGCGGTGGCGACGCCGATGCGCGCCGTGCTTGCCGCCAGCAGGCGTTCGGCCTGGCGCACGTCGGGGCGGCGGCGCAGCAGGGCCGCGCCGTCGCCGACCGGAATGGTCGCGGCCACGCGCGGCGGCGTCGCGCACTGCGCAACCTCCGCCGGAAACCGGCTCGGCGCCTCGCCTGTCAGCACCGCCAGGCGATACAGGGCCGTGCGGCGGCCTGCCTCCAGCGGCGGCAGGTTGGCGCGCAGCAGCTCCAGCTGGGCCTGGGCGCGGCTGGTGTCGATGGCGATGCCGCGGCCGCGCCGCACGCGCTGGGCCGTCAGCGCGACGAACTGCTGCTGCAGCGCGACCGATTGCTGCGCCACCTTCAGCTGGTAGCCGGCCGAGCAGGCCTGGGCATAGGCGCGCGTTGTGTCGGCCGCCACCATCACGTGGGCCAGGTCGCTGGCCGCCTGCGCAGCTTCCTGGTCGGCGTGCGCGGCCTCGATGGCGCGGCGGATGCGGCCCCACAGGTCGACCTGGTAAGCCACCTTGATGTCGCCTTCGTAGATGCCGGTGCGCGGCAGCTGTTCCGGCAGGCCGATCGAGGCCCCGGCGATGCGTCCGTACAGCGGCGCGGCGCCCATTTCGACTTCGGGACGCTTCTTTTCCTCGACCTCTTCCAGCACCGCATGGGCACGCGCCAGGTTCGCCGCGGCCACCCGCAGGTCGGCGTTGGCGCTGAAAGCCTTGGCGATCAGCTTGTCCAGTACCGGGTCCTGGTACAGCTGCCACCAGTCCTTCGGCAGCGGGTCGGCGCTGAAGGGCGTCTCGCTTGAACCCATCAGGGGTCCCCTGGCGGCGTCGCGCTGGATGACGGCTTCCTTCGGCAGCTGGTAGTCCGGGCCGAGCGTGGTGCAGGCGCCCAGCACGGCCAGCGCGCACAAGGATGCAGCCTTGCCGGCGAGCTTGCGGTTGCGATGCATGTTCACTCCTTATTGCGCCTTCGTGGCGCCAGGCGCAGCCGCCACGGCGCGCGCGGCGGGTGCGGGATGGGACGCAGCGGGCAGCACTTCCACGGTCGCGGTCTGTCCGGCGACGAGGCGCACGCCTGCCGGCACCCGGTCGATCGCGATGCGCACCGGAATGCGCTGGGCCAGGCGCACCCAGTTGAAGGTCGGGTTCACGTTCGGCAGCATGTTCGCGCCGGTGCTGCGGTCGCGGTCGGTGATGCCCTCGGCGAAGCTCTCGACGTGGCCCTTGATCGGCTGGCGCACGCCCATCAGGGTCACGTCGACCCTGTCGCCCACCTGGATGGCGGGCAGCTTGGTTTCTTCAAAATAGCCTTCGACATAGAAGGTGTTGCGGTCGATCAGCGCCATCACCGGACGCGCCGCGGTCGCATAGGAGCCTTCGCGCAGGTCGAGGTTGGTGACGATGCCGTCCACCGCCGACACCACGTGCGAGCGCTCCAGGTTCAGCCGGGCCGTGTCGCGGTTGACGATGGCCTGGGCCAGGGCGGCCCTGGCCTGGTCGGTGCGGGTGAGGCCTTGCTCGCGCGTTTCCGTCGATACCAGGTCGTCCAGCTCGGCATTGCGCTTGTTCTCGCGCCGGGCCTGGGCCAGGGCTGCTTCGCTTGCGGTCACCTGGGCCTCGGCCTGGCGCAGCGCCAGCGCGAAGCGCGCACGGTCGATCTCGAACAGCGGTTCGCCGGCCGCGACGTGCTGGTTGTCGTGTACGTAGACCCTGGTGACCTGGCCGGTCACGTCCGGCGCCACCTGCACCACATACGCTTTCACGCGGCCGTCGCGGGTCCATGGCGCCAGTTCGTAGTGGCGCCACATATGCCAGCCTGCGTAGGCCGCGCCGGCGGTGGCCAGCAAGGTGATGCCGACCCGGCCCAGGGCCGGTAAAAATTTGTTCGTAGCCATCTCAGGACCAGTTGCGGGTGAAGTAAGCCAGCGTGCCGAGCACGATGACGAACAGGGAAAAATCGAACAGCGCCGGATGCCACACCAGGCGGTAGAAGCCGGTGCGCGCCAGGGCCAGGTTCAGGAGGCGAGATATCAACAGCGCCGCCAGCGTCAGCAGCAGGAGCGGAGGAAGGTAGAGGCCGTACAGGCTGACTTCGCCGATCATCGGGTCTCCTTGTCGTAAGCAGTCAGGGGCGAGGATTGGTAGGCTGGCGCCTGGGGAAACAGGTCGCGCCGCATGCCGGTGAGGGCGGCCAGCGCCTCGCGCTGGGCGGCGTCACGCGTGCCCTGGCAGATCGCGCGCAGGCTGTTGTCGAGAGCAGCCAGCAAGCCTGCTTCCTCGTTCCGGTCGAGCGCCGGCAAACGCGCGAAACGCCGTGACAGCCGCGACATCAGGGAGGCGAGGGCCGCTTCGCCACGCCCGAGCTGCGCCCGTACGGACTGCAGCATGGTCATGTTCAGGCCGACGCGCAGGTCGCGCAGCGCATCGACCGCCTGCAGGTCCGCGTGGGCGCCGGCCATCGCCAGGCGCGGCGTGAGCAGGCCGACGCGATCGACCATGCGCGCGGAGAACTCGCTTGGCGCGGTCACGCGTTCGCCGCTGCCCAGGCGCGCCAGTTCCCGCCAACCGGCCTTCAGGACGCGGCGCGCGGTCCAGCCGGCGCCGACGCTGCGCAGCACGCGGGTGATGAGGGCGGCTGCGGCCAGGCCCATGATCTGCGCCAGCATGCCGTTGGTGAAAGAGACGATGTCGGCGCTGTGGGTATCGACCATGGCCAGGGCGCCGCAGATGCCGAAGAGAAAAGGCATGGCGCGTCCGAAGGTCGACGGCCGCGCCACCAGCACGCCCAGCACCAGGAAGGTCGGTGCGCAGGCCAGCACCAGCGACTCGAATCCGTGCACGGCCGGCAGGATCGCCAGCAGGTACAGCGCCGCCACCGGAATCGAATACACCGTGTAGGTGAGGAAGCCCTTGATGAAGGGCGCCGGGTCATCCTGGCCGGCGAAGAAGCAGCACAGCACCGCCGCCATCATGGGCGCGGCCGCGCCGGCCGGCCAGCCGGTGAGGATCCAGAAGGCGCAGCAGGCCAGGACGGCGACGACGGCGGCAAGGGCCGACAGCAGGGCCATGCCGCGGTCCTGGTGCAGGGCGCTGGGGGCGACGCCAGGTAAGTGGCGCACGCTGTCGGGCAGGCGGCCGTGCACGCCGGCGTCGATGTGCTGGCGCAGCAGGCGCGTTTCCAGCACCAGGTCGACCAGCATGTGCAGGCGCGCCGCCAGGTTCAGCGCCAGGAGGCCGGTCCAGTCGAGGTCGCGTCCGCCTTGCGGAGCCAGCGCGTCGATGTGCGTGTGCAGGGCTGCGCCCTGGACGGCGAGGGGCGTGTCTTTCGGGGTTTCAAGCAGCGCCGTCACGTCTTCCAGCACGGTGCGCCAGCGTGCCGACACGGCGTCCGCGCCGAGTTCGCGCAGCGCCGCCAGGCGGTCTTCGATGCCGGAGACGATGGGCAGGAACTGCGCCAGCCGTTCCTGCAGGGCGTTGACCGCCTTCTCGGTCCAGCGCAGGTGCGAGGTGTCGAAGGGCAGGTGGGTGCTCATGAGGCGCAGCTCGGTGATGTCGCCGGCCAGCTTGCGGCGGTCGCCCGCGCTTCGCGCATCGCCGCCGGGGTTGAGCGCATCGCGGATCCAGGCCCCGGCGTCACGCGCCGCGCCGTCCAGGCGGGCGAGCAGCACCGGCGCGAAGCTCTGCGGCAGCACCAGGGTGTGCACCAGGGTCGCGCAGACCATGCCCAGCACGATCTCCTCGACTCGCGCGAGCGCGATGTCGAAGATGGCGCCCGGGTCGCCCACCGCCGGAAAACCGATCAGGCCGGCCGTGTAGCCCGCCAACATCAGCACGTAGGAGCGCGGGGTGCGGTCCAGCAGCGAGAAGTAGAGGCAGCCGCCGATCCACAGCGCCAGCGCGAGCGAGAGCAGCTCGGGGGCGTTCGACAGCTGGGGCACCAGGAAAACGACCGCGACGGCGCCGAGCACGGTGCCGCCCGCCCGGTAGATGCCCTTGGAGCGGGTCGGCCCGGCAAAGGGGGCGGAGACGATATAGGCCGTCATCATCGCCCAGAAAGGTCGCGGCAGTCCGATGCGCATCGATAGGTAAACCGAGAGCATCGCTGCCGCGAATGACTTGATGGAGAACAGCATCTCCGACCGGCTGGCCACCTTCATGCCTGCCTCACGCTGCCTTGCTGCCGGCGTCGTCGGAAGAAGTGATGTTGGCAATCGCCGCCGGCAGGCCGGACAGCACGCGCAGGCAGGCTTCGACGTCGGCGGGTTCGAACTCGCCGAACAGCTTGCGGCGGAAGGGACGCAGGGCCTGGTCCATCTGCTCCGCCGCCTGGCGCCCCTCGTCCGTCAGGCGCAGTATCTTCGCGCGGCGGTCGGCCGGGTCGTCATGGCGCTCCACCAGTTTCGCGGCGATCAGGCAGTCCACCACCCGCACCAGCGAGGACGCTTCCAGGCCGAGGGCGACGGCCAGCACCCCGGGCCGCACGCCGTCCTCGCCGAAGCGGCTGATGACCAGCACCGGCAGGCCGGTCGCCTGCGACAGGCCGTAGTCGGCCGCGATCTTGTCGGCGGCGGCGCGGTAGGCGCGCGCGGCATAGGTGAGGGCGGCGGTCAGGCTGCCGAGGGTCTGGTCGGATACGCTCATTTGATTGGCATGCACATTGTTCTCATGCGAAAGCTTAGCATGCGAAGTAATTTCTTTCAACTAAGCCTTTGAATCTGCCGCTTGCCGGGCTGGTAAATCAATACGGCCGCGCGTCAGGTTCGGCCTTGTGCATGTTCATGGGAGCGGGGTGTCGCAGCAGTCGACCGTCGATCGCATGGTCGACGGCATCGGGCCATCACCGACGGGCGTGTCCTGTGTCGTCGCGTAGCGCTGCGCCAGGGTCCTTGCGATCTGCCCGATGTGGCTGCGCAGCGCCTCCGGCGCCAAGACCTCGGCTTCGGCCCCGAAGCGCAGCAGCTCATACGCGGCGTGGCGCACCGGCCCCACGGGAAGGGTGACGGTGCGCCACCCATCCTGCCCGGCTTCCCCGATCGTGGCGTGGGTGACGGAATAGGGCGGCAGGAAGGCCTCCATCATCTTGATTCCCCAGGGCGACAGCCGCAAGGTCGCCTGCTCCGGGTGCTGCTCCTGCTCGAAGCGGCGCGCATTCTCGGCCCAGTAGGCCGGCAGGTCGAAGTCGCTGGTCCGCTCGATGTGGCCGTCGAGCAGCTGCAGGTCGAGGATCCGGGAGACGCGGTAGGTGCGCACATCGGCGCCGCACCTGGCGACCAGGTACCAGGCGCCGCCCTTGAGCACGATGCCGAGCGGGTCCAGCTCGCGCTCGTTCTCGCCCTTCCAGCTGCGATAGCGGATGCGAATCGGCTGTTCGCCCCACACGGCCTGCGCCAGTTGCGGCAGGCAGGCCGGCCGTTCGCTCGCTTCGAACCAGCCGGGGACATCCAGGTGGAAGCGCAGGCGCATCTTGCTCGTGCCTTCGCGAACGTCGGCGGGGAGGGCGGCCAGCAGCTTGTCACGGGCGCTGGCACAGGCCGCGTCCAGGCCGAGTTCGGCGGCCTGCCCGGACAGGCCGCTCAGGAACAGGACTTCGGCTTCCAGTGCCGACATGCCGTTCAGGCGTGTCCGGTAGCCGTCCAGCAGGCGGTAGCCGCCCTGGTTGCCGCGCTCGCTGTAGATCGGGATGCCGGCGGCGCTCAGGGCGTCGACGTCGCGATAAATGGTGCGCAGCGACACCCCGTACTCGTCGGCAAGCGCACGCGCGCTCGCGCGGCCACGGGCCTGCAGGGTCGTGAGGATGAAGAGAAGTCGGCTCGCGCGCATCGGGCCAGTGTAATCCATATCCATCCGAATACCTGACAGAAGATGTCAGCTTGGCAGGCATACCATGCTCGCAGTCGACCGCGGATCGGCCTTCAACGACATCAACCATTCATCCAGGGCATAACCATGAGTACACAGCGCAGCATCACCTTCTTCCACTCGCCGCACACCCGCTCCTCGAGCACCTTCACCCTGCTCGAAGAGCTGGGCGCGCCCTATGACATGCGGGTCCTGAACATGAAGGCCGGCGAACAGCGCCAGCCCGCCTACCTGGCCGTGAACCCGCTGGGGAAAGTGCCCGCCATTATGGACGGCGATACCGTCGTCACCGAACAAGTCGCGATCTTCATTCACCTGGCTGACAGCTTCCCCGAGGCTGGCCTGGCGCCCTCCCTCGACGATCCGCGGCGCGGCGCCTACCTGCGCTGGCTCGTCTACTACGCGGCCTGCTTCGAACCGGCGCTGGTGGACCGCAGCATGCAGCGCGAACCGGCTCCTCCCATGAGTTCACCCTATGGCGACTTCGACGCCATGCTGGGCGTGATCCACGCCCAGCTGCAGCGCGGCCGCTACCTGCTGGGCGACACCATGTCGGCAGCCGACGTCCTGTGGGGATCGGCGCTGGGATGGGCCATGGCCTATGCCGGCGTGCCGCGCCTGCCTGCATTGGTCGAGTATGCCGAGCGCATGGGCGCCCGCCCGGCATCGAAACGCGTGGAGGAACGCGACCTGGCCCTGGTTGCCGAACACGAGGCGGCCCTGGCGCCGGGCTAGTACTGCGGCACGGCCGCGTCATTGCCAGGTCATATTCCGCGCTTACATTGCCCGCATATCCTTGATGGGGAAACAGGCATGGACGAGCGTGGAACCCTGGTCGGCATGGCAGTGACGGCAGGCGCCGGGAAGCGTGCGCCATGAGGGAAGGCGAACTCCAGCGCGGCATGGCCGGAAAGAAGATCCTCGTGCTGAGCGTGCCCGCCGGCGCCGGCCATACCCGTGTGGCCGAAGCCATCCGCCGCTGCGCCATCGAGGAGTATGGCGACGCCATGGTCATCCACCTGGATGCGATGGCGTTCGCCACCCCGCGCCTGCGCAAGGTCTACACCGACGTCTACCTCGGACTGATCAAGCGTGCGCCGGGCCTGTGGCGCCACGTCTACCGGCTGACCGACCGGCTGCGGCCGGATGGCTGGCCGAACCGGCTGCGCCGCTGGATCGAAGCGCGCGACAGCCGGCCCCTGCTGGCGGAAATCGCCGCGCTGGCGCCGGACATCGTGATCTGCACCCATTTCCAGCCGGCCGAGCTGCTGTCGCGGCAGATCGCGGCCGGCCTTCTTCATTGCCCGGTCTGGGTCCAGGTGACGGACTTCGACCTGCACCGCATGTGGGTGCATCCGCACATCGCCGGCTACTTCGCCGGCAACGAGGAGGTGGCCTTCCGCATGCGCGCGCAGGGCATCCCGGCGCAGGCGATCCATGTCGCCGGCATCCCGACCATGCCCGCCTTTTCGCGCCGCCACGAGCGCGCCGATTGCGCCCGTGACATCGGCCTCGACCCGGGCCGCACGACCTTGCTCCTCATGGGAGGCGGCGCCGGGCTGGGCGGCCTGAGCAGCATGGCCGGGCGTCTGCTGGCCATCCCCGGCGACTTTCAGCTGATCGTCCTGGCCGGCAGGAACACCACCGAACTGGCCGCGCTGCACACGCTGGCCGCGCAGTTCCCGGGCCGCCTCGCGCCGCAAGGCTATACCGACCAGGTCGAGCGCCTGATGGCCTGCGCCGACCTCGTGATCACCAAGCCGGGCGGCGCGACCACGGCCGAATGCCTGGCCATGGGCTTGCCCATGATCGTCAACGCGCCGATTCCCGGGCAGGAAGAGCACAACGCCAACTTTGTCCTGGAGCAGGGCGCAGCCCTCGCGGCGCACGACCTGCCGAGCCTGGAATACCGGGTCCGCTACCTGCTGGCGCATCCCGCCAGGCTGGAAGAGATGGCGGCCAGCGCGCGCATGCTCGGACGCCAGCATGCCGCCCGGCAGGTACTGGAAACCGTGCTGGTCGCCGAAAGGGCCTATGCTTGAGTTGTCGGAGGCGGGCCGCTTCGTGTCGATGGTGGCTGCGGTACTGGTGCTGGCCTACCTGTTCGCCCGGGTGGAGGTGGAAATCGAAGGAGAGGCCGGGTGGGCGGCAAACCTGCCGACCTGGCGCATCGAAGAACACCCCCTGCTCGACCTCTTCATGGGCGGCCGCGCCCTGACCGGCTACCACCTGTGGATGTTCGCCTTCATCGGCCTGGTCTTCCACTTCCCGCTGTTCTTCATCGGCCGCTGGTCGCCGGAACTCGAGGCGCGGGTGCTGGCCTCGATCATGCTGTTCTGGATCGTCGAGGACTACCTGTGGTTCATCGTCAACCCGGCCTTCGGCTGGCGCCGATTCAAGAAGGAGCACGTGCCCTGGCACAAGCACTGGGCCTTTGGCGCCCCGGTTGACTACTGGGTGTTCGGGGCCGTCAGCATGCTGCTGCTCTGGTACGGGGCCTGAACCAGCACGCCCAGGTCGAGCGCGTGGCGGATGCGGCGGCACAGCTCCGTCGAGGTGCGGGAAATCAGCTCCTGCGGGATCTCGTACTTGCTGGTGAGCCGGTCGTGGTCTTCGAAACCATAGGAGACCATGAAGGGATGCATGCCGGTGTTGATCGCCGCGGTGAAATCCTTGTGCTCGTCGCCGCAGACATAGGCGCGCGCCGGGTTGATGCCGAAGCGCTCGCGCATCGCGCGGAACTGGGCGGTCTTCTTCTCCTTGAGCGGAATGTGGACCAGGAAGTCCAGTTCGTCGATATCGATGTCGTGGCGGCGGAACAGCCGGCGCAGGGTCTCCAGCGGCTCGATGGTGACGTTGCGCGTGACGATGCCGACCGTGATGTCGGGCGCGGCGATCAGTTCGCGGATCAGGTCGGCGATGCCCTCGTACAGGCTGGCCTCTTCCCGGTAGATGCCGGTCAGGGTATCGACCAGCCTGGCGCGGCTGTTGCTGCGCAGGTTCTTCCGGATGATGGAGGGGAATTCCTTCAGGCCGCCCACGTACTTGAGCAGGTGGTGCCGCTTCCGGAAGTTGGTTTCCGCGCCGAGCGCCATGCCGTGGCGGGCAAAAGCCGCTTCGATGGCGGAGAACGCGTCGATGGTGGTGCCGTCCGCGTCGAGGATCAACAGCCGTTTGTCGCTTGTGTACATGGGACCCCTACCGAAAGCCCTTGGCCGATCCGGCACGGATAACGTGCCGGAGCTCGTGTTGACCCATCTTCGAGCCCTGTCATGACGGGCGTATGACAGGAAAGCCAGGGGCGATCGGCTGTCTCGGGCAAGCAACAGCAGCCTAGGCCGGCCGGATGTTCTGGTTGGCGCGGAACAGGTTGTCGGGATCGTATTGCGCCTTGATTTGCGCCAGGCGCTGGTAGTTCGCGCCGTAGGCGTCGCTGGTGCGCTCGCTCTCGTCCTGGGGCATGAAATTGACGTACACGCCGCCGCTCGCGTACGGCGCGGCATCCCGGAAGAAATCGCGGGCCCAGGCGATGCAGCGCGCATCATCCAGCGGATCGTCCCAGCGCGTGTGCACGTTCATCACGTACAAGGCATCCCGGTGCGGATAGGCCGTCGCCTGGGGCGCGGGCACGCTCGCCTGCGCGCCCAGCAGGCCGAGGAAGATCTCGCACTGGGATGTCGGCAAGGCGCCGGCATAGCGCAGCACGACTTCGATGGCCTCGTCGCTCAGCTGGGAGAAATTGTGCGATTTCCAGTAATTGCGCGCGCCTGGCGTCAGCAAGGGGTCGAAGGCCTGCTGCCAGGCCGTGTAAGGCATGGGGCCGACGTGCATGCCCAGCGCGTCACCCAGCTTGCCGATGCGCTCGATCGCCGCATCGATGGCGCTGCTGCGCGAAGGCGAGAACACCGGCAGCACCAGCACGTCCTGGCCATGCACCTCCGGCGCGAGGAAGGGCAGCGGCGGCGCCTTGCGCAGGACGGCCCAGACCGTCAGGTCGGCCGGCATGGCATTGACGGCATCGCGGTATTGGCGCAAGACCGTCCTGGCCTGGGCGGACGGGAATACGATCAGCCCCGCCGTGATCTCGGGACCCACCGGGTGCAGCTGGAACTCGAAGCGCGTGACCACGCCGAAGTTGCCGCCGCCGCCGCGGATGGCCCAGAACAGCTCGGGGTGGGAGCTCGCGCTCACATGCAGGCGCTGGGCATCGGCCGTGACCATCTCGGCCGACAGCAGATTGTCGGCCGCCAGTCCCAGCGTGCGGCTGAGCCAGCCGAAGCCGCCGCCCAGCGTCAGCCCCGCCACGCCGGTGGTGGAGTTGATGCCAAGCGGTGTGGCCAGCCCGTAGGCTTGCGCTTCGTGGTCGAAATCGCGCAGGGTGGCCCCGCCCTCCACCCAGGCGCGGCGCTGATCGGGAACGATGTGGACCGACTTCATGCCTGACAGGTCGATGACCAGGCCGTCGTCGCACAGGGCGCTGCCGGCAATGTTGTGGCCGCCGCCGCGCACGGCGAGGGGCAGCTGCTGCTCGCGCGCATAGCGTAGCGCCGCGCGCACCAGCTGGCGCTGGCCGTCCCGGCGCAGCGCACGACGATGGCCGGATGCCGGTCGATCATCGCGTTCCACACGGTGCGGGCTTCCTCGTAGCCCGCATCGCCCGCCTGCAACAGCGTTCCCCTGATGAGCCCTCTCAGTTCATTGAACTGTCCATCCGTCAGCGTATTCATCGTCTGCCCTCCTGGATGCGTGGTTCGAAGCCGCACTTTTCATGATAGGAAGGCGACAGCGGCTGACGCAAGCACGTGCGTTGGAGAAGCGCGACGGGGGCGCCGTTACGCCGGCCGTTTGCCGGCCAGGATCACCAGCGCAATGCCGCCGACGATGGCGACCGATGCGGCAAGCAGGCGCAGCGTGAGCGGCTCGTCCAGGAAGGCGATGCCGCCCAGTGCCGCGAGCACGGGCACGCTCAGTTGCAGGGCCGCGGCAGTCGTCGATGCGAGATAGGGCAGCGCCGTGTACCAGACGGCATAGCCGAGGCCGGAGGTAAGGGCGCCGGACAGGAAGGCGTACCACATGCCCATGGGATCGAATGCGGCGCGGGAGAGCAGCATGGCGCTCAGGCCAAGCGCCATGGGCGCCGCCAGCAGGAAATTACCGGCGCTCACCTTGAGCGCGTCGCCCGCACCCCGGCCGCGCACGGAATAGATGCCCCAGGCCACGCCGGCGCCCAGCATCAGGAGGGCGCTGGCCAAGGGTGGCGCCGACAGGCCGGGCAGCATCAGGCCGACCAGCCCGGCGCAGGCCAGCAGCAGGCCCAGGAGTTGCGGCAGGCGCAGGCGCTCGCCCTTCCACAGGCCCCAGGCGATCATCGTCGCCTGGACGGCGCCGAACAGGATCAGCGCACCCGCCGCGGCGCTGAGATGCAGGTAGGAGAAGGAAAAGCCGGCCGCATAGGCGAACAGGGCCAGCGCGGACAGGAAGCTGCCCTGGCCGGCGCCGGCGGATCCGCGCAGCGCCACCAGCACCCACAGCATGAGCGCGCCCGAGACCAGGCGCACCGTCGTGAAGCTCGCGGCATCGATGCGCGTGTGCGCCAGCGCAGCCCTGCAGAGCAGGGAGTTTCCCGCGAATGCCAGCAGTGCCAGTGCGGTCAGGGCGACGATGCGCGCAGGGGACATGGAGCGTTCTCCCGATAGTGATGAGCATATGGTTGCCGGTGATGATAATCGCCCCGCATGAAATGCCGATGCGTGGTGTGCGTATACTGAGGGGACGCTCGCCCAGTCGGATTGTCCGGTGGTAAGCTAGTCATGTTGTCACTTCACCCTGAAGGAAAGTCATGAAACCCTTGTTCTCCTCCGAAGAAGAAGCGAACGCAGCCGCCCAGCAGCCTGTGGCGCCCGCGCCCCTTGCTCCTTTGCTCAATCCGGCGCCGACGCTGGACAGGCTGCCCGCATCGCTGTCGGAGGTGAGCCCGGCGCCCGTGGCGCCCGCCGCCCCAGTGGTGCGCGTCGATGTCTCCGGCATCGACGACAAGGCCATCGAGGCCCTGGGCGGCAATACCGGCGCGGGCGTGGCCAAGGTGTCGGCCAAGCTGCTCGGCACCGTGCGCGCATCGGATGCGGACGTCTTCGGCACCCAGCTGAACGAACTGATCGCGACCTCCAAGGGCCTGGACCCGGCCAAGCTGCGTTCCGGCGGCCTGCTGTCGCGCGTCACGAACATGTTCGGCTCGGTGAAGGAAAAGATGCTGTCGCAGTACCAGGTGGTCGAATCGCGCATGGACACCCTGATCGCGGAGATGACGCGCCACGCGAACGTGCACCGGGGCCGCATCAAGGACTTCGACGACATGTACCTGGGCCTGGAACAGTACTACCAGGGGCTGGACGCCGATGTGAAGAAGGGCGAGGCATGGGCCGAGCAGCTGCGGCTGGCGGTCGCCCAGCAAGGGGCGGCCACGAATGCCTTCGAGGCCCAGCAGGCGACCGAGCTCAAGCGCCGCCTGGAGCGCCTGGAAAAGCGCATCGACGACCTGCGCCGCGCCATGCTGATGGCCACGCAAATGGTGCCGCAGATCCGCCTGTCGCAGGATAACGCCCGTGCGCTGACGGACACCTTCACCGACATCGTCAACGTGTCGATCCCCGCCTGGCGTAATGTGTTCTCGCTCTACCTGCTGCAGCTGGAAGCCAAGCAGAGCGCGGCGGTCGCCAACGCGGCCTATGACGCCACCGACGCGGCCTTCCGCGCCCAGGCCGACATGCTGCTGGAAAATACCGAGACCGTGGCGCGCGCCAAGCAGCGCTCCCTGGTCAGCCTGGAAACCGCCCAGCACGTCCAGAACCAGCTGGTGAGCGCCTTCGACAAGCTCGAGCAGATCTCGAACGAAGGCCAGCAGCGCCGCAAGGACGAGCTGCCCAAGCTGCAGGAACTGGAGCGCGAACTGATCGCGCGCTTCTCGCCGACGGCGGGCTGAGCCGCGCAGCGCACTTTACAAACCATTTCGATCTTAGAAGGGAAGTCCATGTCGACGACACTCCAAACCGGCCACCGCATCAACTTGGAGAAGACCGCGCCGGGTTTGAAACGCGTACGTATCGGCCTCGGCTGGAAGGTCAACGCGGCCGCGGGCCATGCTTTCGACCTCGACTCGTCGGTGTTCCTGTGCAGGAAGGATGCGAGCGACCATCCGGTCATGATCAGCAATGCCCACTTCGTCTACTACAACCACAACACCTCGCCCGACGGCGCCGTCGTGCACTCGGGCGACAACCGCACGGGCGACAAGGATGGCGACGACGAAGTGATCACCGTCGACCTGTCCAGGGTCGAAGCCGAAGTCATGGAAATGCCGATCGTCGTGACCATCCACGAGGCCGAGGCCCGCAAGCAGACCTTCGGCAGCGTCACCGACGCCTACGTGAAGGTGTACAACGACGACACCGGTGAAGTGCTGGCCGAATACGACCTGGACGAGGATTACTCGGACAAGACCGCGCTGCAGTTCGGCTCGCTGTACCGCAAGGATGGCGAATGGCGCTTCCAGGCCGTCGGCGCCGGCTTCAAGCTGAGCCTGGCGACCTTCATCCGCAAGCTCGGCGGCACCGTCGGATAAGGGCGACCACCGCGCAGCCTTGCTCGCTACGATGACGGACCAGAAGCCCAAGGCCTTCGATTTCGGCGGGGAGGAGGAGCGACCCGCCACGCCGCCCGCGCCCCCGGACGGGCCGCGGGCTTTCGATTTCGGCGACGAAGAGACTCCGGCTGCTCCGAGTGGCCCGCCCAGGGCGCTTTCCTTCGACGATCTTCCTCCGGCGCCCGCGCCGGGCGCGCAGGTCAAGGCGCTGTTCGACAGCGAGGACCATCCGGCCGTGCGCGATGCCCTGGCGATGGCCCGGGCCGACCATCCGGCCTTGGCCGACCATGCGGAGGAACGCCTTGCGGCGCTGTTCCGGCGCATCCTGCCGGTGAAGCTGTCGCTGGTCACCGAATGGGCCGAGAAACCTTTGATGGAGCAGGCGGCGCTGCTCCAGCCGATCACCGAACTGGTCCTGACATTTTCGCAGATGGGCGTACCCGCGCAGCTGGAGGCCGCACTCGAGAGCAGCAAGCCGGCAACGGGCGTGTTCGACAAGCTGTTCCGCCGCCCGCTACCGCTTGCACAGCACAAGCACACCTTGAGCGCGAGCCGCGCGCAGCTCCTGCAACTGATGGCGGACAGCGAAGGCGCCGTCGGCATGCTGGAAGCGTCGGCGCAGAACCTGGCCCTGCACGGCGCGGTGCTGGCAGTCGTGTCGAAGCTCGCCGGCGGTGCGGATGCGGCCTTGCAGGATGCGCTGGTGCAGCGCCGCACGCTGATCCAGCAGGCGGTGCGCCAGGCGGAGCTGTCGATCCTGCAGATGGGGCAGGTCCGCCAGCAGGCGGCGGACCTGATCGGACAGGTGTCGTCCTTCCTGACGGTCACCCTGCCTGCGCTCGAACTCGCCCAGGCGCAGGGCGGCAAGTAGAAAACGCTTTAGCTCTTGCGGACGAATTCCGACTTCAGGCTCATGGCGCCAAAGCCGTCGATCTTGCAGTCGATATCGTGGTCGCCATCGACCAGGCGGATGTTCTTGACCTTGGTGCCCTGCTTGACCACGCCGCCACCGCCCTTGAGCTTGAGGTCCTTGATGACGGTGACGGAATCGCCGTCCTGCAGCACATTGCCGGCTGCATCACGCCAGACGCGCGCCGTCTCCTCAGTTGCCGCTTCGCCCGCGACCGGCCATTCGTGCGCGCATTCCGGGCAGACGTAGTTGCCGGAGCCGTCTTCGTAGCTCAGGGTGGAATTGCAAACAGGGCAGGGGGGTAATGGTGTCATGGTGAATCCAGGCAAAAGTTCATGCAATAAAAAATGCGCGCGGGCGCCGCGCTATTTTACGCTGAAGAAGAATTGCTTCGCGGATACATGAGGCCGGCGTCAGATTCCGCGATGGCGCGTCGGGCCGCCTTGCCGAGCGACTCGAGCGCTTTGCGATACGAGCATTCCAGCAGTTCGGTCAGGTAGGACTCCGGAAAAGCATTGACGTCGACGATGGTCACCCAATGAAAACGTCCCATGTAACGGGCGGGTTTGACGCCAGGAATCCCGGTCAGTTCCAGAAAGCGGTCGGGCGACACCTTGATGCTGAAGCGCCACTTTTCCGGCTCGCTCGTCTTGAAATAGGCGAAGGTCTTTCCGCCGACGGCGTAGACGAGAATGTTGCTTGGCGCACCTTGCTGCGTTTCGGTGGCAGCTGGGAATGTTCGACAGCGTGTTTTTAGTTCTTCAACGTTCATAGGGGCAGGAAACGGGCGGTGAACTCGGCGGAGCGTTAAAAGTACAGGGGCAAGGATGTGCAACATTGCATTGTACGCCGCACTCATCATTCAAATAATTGGCTAATGGCAATGTGTTATGCTCCATGGCATAAACGTGTGTTCTCACATGCTTAGTTTGCTCTCGCTGCACGTCTGCGGTACTTCCCTATCTATCCATGAAAAAAATAATCTTCGTCGTCCTTGCCACTTCCCTGTTACAAGCATGCACCTCGGTTAACGTCCGAAAGGTGGATGCATCCGCCCACGCAGTAAAACTGGTGTGCATCGAGGAAAACCCCAAGGTTCTTGTGAATGACATGCTGTCCGTGCTGGAAGAAGGATTTCAGCGCCACGATATCCGCACCCTGGTCTATCGCGACAAGGCCCCTGACCGGTGTGAATACACGCTCTGGTATACGGCGACCAGGGGCTGGGACTTTACGCCATTCCTGAATCGTGCCGAGCTACGGCTGCGCCGCAACAGCGAAACGATTGCTTCAGCCAATTACGAGCATTCCGGCGGATTTGCTTTGAATAAATGGGCTAGTACTTCTTCCAAACTGTCGCCTGTCATCGACGAGCTTCTTTCCGGATTCAAATGAATAGCTGGTAGAAGCGTGGATACGGGAGAGTACTGCTAGAATTTGCGATAGCCTTCCAAGGCCCATTTTCTGGAGCACACAAATCCTACGTTTTTTAATCACGACGGCGATACGTACGCCAAAGCTGACGATCGCTGTTTCACTATTGGTGCTGGCAGCCTTGGCAAGCACGATGACCTACACGGGTTTTCTTGTCATCGGGGTCCTGGCCGACTATCTCGGCACAGGCCGGTTCCTGGCAGGACTGCTGCTTGCCGCTGTTCTTGCGCGGTTTCCCTGGATACGCGAAGGCAAGCTGCGCATCGTCGGCCTGCTGCCGAAGCCGGTCCGGCGGCCGTTCATCGTGGGCTTGCTCGCGCTGTGCTTCCTGCACTTCCTGGCGCGAGGCGAATACGTGTCCGCAGCATTTGCAGGTTTTACGACGGCGTTCGTTCTCGCACTGCCCTGGCTGAGACGAGCTGTTCTGGATCGGATATCGTCGTCCGTCTTCTCCTTCACTGGCCGACAAGCTCGCCAAAGCACCGACGACATGGTGATCGACGGCGAATTCAGGGAAAAGAAGGACTGAAACGACAACGCCAACCTGCATGGGTTGGCGCTGGTCCGGTCAGGTAGACTCCATGACGGGATTCAACGGCCAAACAGTTTGAACAGCGTGAACTGGTCCGGTTCTCCAGTGGCTGGCAATTGATTACTGGCCTGGAAGCGGCTGACGGCGCGCGCCATCTCGCCGGTGAAGGCAGGCTGGGCCGGCAGGGTTCCTTTGTAGTAGCCCTTGTGCTTCAGGGCTTCTCCCATGCGCTTGATGACATCGCCGTACATGACGAAGGGCTTGTTGTTGTGGGTGAAGCGCACCGGCTGCGAGGCCGCCGTCAATCGCATCGGCTTGAGCGCAGCCGTCAAGTTGAAAACGGCTTGCGCAAAGCTCGTGCGCGGGTTCTTCTGGCAGTATTCGATGACGAAATTGGTCAGCGTGTTCAGGTCTTGCCAGGTCGCGAGGTCGAAGGTGTCCGGCGTGGCCTGGTTGACGGCGGTGAGATAACCGTACAGCCAGCCCCCGTACATCATCGCGTTGGGCGTGCCGCCCTTGTACTCGCGTACGGCGGTGGCGCAGTCGCTGGCGCCGATACCCTTGACGCCGAACTCGCCGCGCGCCGAGGTGGCTTGCGCCAACACGGGCGCGCACAGGCTTGCGGCAACAAGGAGATGTACCACCGGTTTCTTCAGGCGCGCTTGCATGGGCAGGTCCCTAGAGAATGGTTGAGTCATTGTAGATGACGAACGTTGTAATTGGAACATCTGAACCAGGAAAATGCGCCCGGCAGCGCACGGGTGCCGGGCGCGTTTCCTGGCGCTGCCTCAGGCCGCGCGGCGGCGCGAGCGCACCAGCAGCAGCAAGCCCGGCGCCAGCAGCAGGAGCGTGCCGGGTACCGGCACCGCGCTTGGATCATCCACCAGGATCGGCGACATGAACAGGGTGTCAGGCGAGCCGCTGAAATCCAGGAAGGTCGGGAACGCACGCAGCGGATCGTAGTCCGGATCACCCGTGTCGAGGTGCAGTCCAAGGATCTTGAAACTCTTCGGGGCCAGCCCCTTGTCCGCGAAGTCGATCGTGGTGCCGGCGGCGATGGCGATGCGGGTGCCGTCCTCCAGTACGATCGTCAGGTCGCCGAAACCGGTGTCGATGCCGACCGCGGTAAAGACACCATCGCCTGCCAGCCGATACTCGAAGCCTTCCGCGAATGGCGGGTCGTACCAGCGACGTGCAACTGGCGCAGGAAACTCATACACGCCGGTGCCCACGTCGACGATCGGCAGCAGTGGGTTGTCGGGCGACATGCCGGGTTCGGTGCTCCCGACGCCGCCGAAAGCAAAGATGAAGGTCGGGGCGTCGTCATTGGGGCCGCCGGCACCCATTGACTGGCCAAGCGAATAGACGTCGGCATTGATTGTCGCCAAGGCCGACAAGGCGCCGGCTTTGGTGGCGGCGGCACCGTAGAAGATGTTGAAGGTGCGGCTTTCGCCGGCGGCCAGGGAGCCAAAGGCGAAGTCGAAGACCGAACCATGGTCGGCGGGGCCATTATCGACGAAATCGGTGTTCACGGTCCCGCCGTTGATATAGCCTGCGCCCACGAGCGGATTGCTTGAGGCAAAGCCGTTATCGCTGGCATACCGGACTGCGCCACCATTGCTCTCGAGGTTGGCCACCACGCCTTTGTGGGTAACATATTCGTCGAATTCGGTATTCGGCACGTCCCAATCCATGGCGCGGCGGTAGACCACGTCCGAGAGCGTCGTGCTGCCCGTGTTGGTAATGGTGATGTTCCCCTGGAACAGGTTTGGAGCAATCGACACCCCGTAAGCGTGCGTGATCACGACCGGGGCATCGCTCAGGCCGATCTGCGATGTGGCGCGTGTCGTCGTAGAGCTGAAAGTGCCACCCGTCAAGCCGCCAGACCCTGCCGATTCATTGGCAAAACCCGACACCCGATTGCCATCGCTGCGTGTGACTGCCACGCCCCAGCCTTCGCACAGGCAGCCCGGGGCAGTCGCATCGCGCAAGGTGCCGTCCGCGAAGCGGTAGGCCAGTCCCATTGCACCGGCGTTGCCTGGCCTCTCTCCACCGGTGAAATTCAGGTGGCCCGCATCGTTGATGCCGAGCGCCACCGTGGCCAGGCTTGGATTGGTATTGTTGTAGATGACCACGCCGGCCTTTGCCGGTAAGACGACAGCGCTCAGGGCGAGCATTACGCAAGCGGCCCCTGCCCGCCATCCCGGACGCGGCCGAGCGTTCCCATATGTGTGCATATTCGAGTCCCCCTCAAATGTTGACTTACTATCGGTTGTGTTGCGCGAGGAACCACAGCAAATCGCGTGCCAGAAGACAGATTTGTCTTTACATGCCTGATTCCATTGCAAAAACTGCTGAGCTCGAAATGAGAGAACTAGCGGCGTGTAAATATCTTCGACACTAGGCAAACAAAAGCACGGCCGGCCCTGGAAACGACAACGCCCACTGCATGAGTGGGCGTCGGGTGAGGTAGTGTTCTGGCGGCCCGGGGCGGAATCGAACCACCGACACAAGGATTTTCAATACCGGGCGCCGTCGCACGCGCCAACATGCGACTTGGGCGGTCAGCCAGGTATCGAGCCAGGCCGCTCAGCGCATGGAGAGTCCGGAGGAGGCATGCTCAAATTGCAGCCAGACAGTACTACAGCGCGATGTCAGGCACTTTTTTCACTCGCCCGGGTTGAACGACGGCGGCCGCACCTGGCGTGAAGTTCTCCAGGCTTGGTGACGCGATTGCGAGCTGCAGTGTTTCAGCGGTACTTGCCCAGGTAGCCGCAAGCAGCTGCACATTTTCATTCAGCTTTTTCCCATAGGACGGAACGATTTCGCGGATTTTTTCCTGCCAGGCGGCCGTCTTCATTTGATCCGGGAAAACCTTCTCCAGCAGCGACAGCATGATCGCCGGCGATGTGGAGCCACCTGGGGATGCCCCCAGCAACGCAGACACCGAGCGATCTTCGGAAACCACCACTTCCGTACCAAGCTTCAGTACGCCACCCTTGCCGGGCACGTTCTTGATGATCTGTACACGCTGGCCAGCTTGCCACAAACGCCAATCCTCATCCTTTGCCTCGGGCATGTAGTGGCGCAGCGCTGCCATTTTTTCTTCCTTGGACAGCTGCAATTGTTGTGCGAGATATTTTACAAGTGCAAACTCATGGGCGCCGACTTGAAGTTGCGGAATGATATTGGAGGGCGTGGTTGCCTTGACGATGTCGGAGTAAGCCCCGTTCTTGAGGAATCTGGTGGACCAGGTCGCGAATGGTCCGAATAGCAGCACCGTTTTACCGTCCAGCACGCGGGTATCCAGATGCGGCACCGACATCGGTGGCGAACCCGTATCCGCCAAGCCATACACTTTGGCCAGATGGCGCGAGGCAATTGCTGGATTCTCGGCGACCAGGAACTCGCCGCCGACCGGGAAGCCGGCATACTGTTTCGCTTCAGGAATGCCCGTCAACTGCAGCAGCGGCAATGCGGCGCCGCCTGCACCGATGAAGACGTGGCGCGCATCGACCGTCTGGACCTTGGAACTGTCGTTGACGTCGAACGCCGACACACGCCAGGATCCATCCTCGTTACGGGTGATCGAGCGGACCTCGTGCCCGGTCGAGATCTTGCTGCCCACAGTCTCGCCAAGATGCTTGTAGAACTGGCGCGTAATCGCGCCCAGGTTGACGTCGGTGCCGAGCGGCGAACGGGTGGCGGTCACCATCTCGTCCGGTTTGCGGCCTTCCATCATGAGCGGAATCCATTCGGTAATCTTGGCCGGATCGGTCGTCAATTCCATGCCGGCGAACAGCGGCGATGCCTGTAGCGCAGCAACGCGCTTGTGCATGAAGTCCCGGTTCTCCTTGCCAAACACGAGATTCATGTGAGGCGTCGAATTGATGAACTCGCGCGGATTGCCCAGCACGCCCTTGCGCACCTGGTGCGACCAGAATTGGCGCGAGATCTGGAAGTTCTCGTTGATCTCGATCGCCTTGGTAATTTGCACTTGCCCTTTGTCGTCCATCGGGGTGTAGTTCAGTTCGCAGAGCGCCGAGTGACCTGTGCCCGCGTTGTTCCAGCCGTTGGAACTTTCTTCGGCAACTTTGTCCAGACGTTCGAACACTTCGAAGGTCCATGTCGGCTCGAGCTCCGACAGATAGACACCAAGCGTCGCGCTCATGATGCCACCGCCGATCAGCAGCACGTCAACCTTGCGATCTGCCTTGGCGGCACGGAACTGGCCCCCGAATGCAAGCGAGTAGCCGCCGGCCAGGGCTGCGGCGCCGACAGCGGTGCCGATAAACTTGCGTCGTGAGAAGCGCTTGCCGCTGACAGGCGCTGCCGGATTCTTGCTGGTTTCCTGACTCATGCGATGAGTCCTCCTGAAAAAGTGAATGCGAGAGGCAACCGTCGGACAAGGATGGTGCACGGACGCGAGCTGATGTATTCGGGAATCTACTTTTCTACCAATGGCCCAGTAGTGCCTGGATGTGTGTTGTACTGTCTTGCATTGAAAAGAACTTTTTCCAGCGCATGCTTGAAAGCCTGCGCTTCCTGTTCGCTGAACCCATCAAGCAACTGTCCGTAGATCTTGTGGAGCGCCACGTTGATCTGTGGGCAGAGCGCGGCGCCTTTATCGGTCAGGACAACGTTGACCTGGCGACGGTCTGCCACGTTGCGCACCCTGCGGACGATCCCCTTGGCTTCCAGGCGGTCCAGCAGGCGCGACATTGGGCCAGGCTCGATCCCGGCCAGCTGGCAAAACTCGTTGACGGTCCGCGCGTGATTGCGTATCGCACTGATGACTACGACAAATTGCGACGCGGTCAGGTCCAGCGGCAGCATTTCTTGATCAAGCGCTGCAAACAAGGCGTTGCGAGCCTGGCTGATCAGGTAACCAAACTGTTCATTTTTTGATTCTTCAAATGCAGCCATGGGTCTGGAAAGGTAAGAACTATATTTGCCTAG
Source organism: Massilia agri (assembly GCF_024753255.1). Taxonomy (GTDB): domain Bacteria; phylum Pseudomonadota; class Gammaproteobacteria; order Burkholderiales; family Burkholderiaceae_D; genus Telluria; species Telluria agri. Next base: position 9,459 of record NZ_JANUHA010000012.1, on the reverse strand, counting down.
GCAAATATAGTTAATTGTGGATTCCCCGTAGTCAATATTCCACTCTATGCCGAGGATTGTTCATGGCGTTGGGGCCAGACGACGGGTGGCAAAGCGGGGATGCTTGCCTGAATTGGGGGAAGGCCGGCACGACAACACGGGGAGCGGGCGCCGAAAGCCGCTGTCTGGGAAGGGGCGGAGATCGACCGACACCGGGAAACGTCGATCCCGGAAACCAAAACGCCCACTTGCATGAGTGGGCGTTTCGTGAGCGATATCTTGGTGGCCCGGGGCGGAATCGAACCACCGACACAAGGATTTTCAATCCTCTGCTCTACCAACTGAGCTACCAGGCCAAGGGCTCGCATTCTAGCACAGGCATTGACGCGGCGGTAGTGCTGCGGGAAAACATGGTTACGGCGCCTGTTTGGTGGGCACCAGCCGGTTCATGTCCAGCCCCTGCGCGGCCAGCCGCTTCAACAGCGCGTCGTAGACCGCCGGGTCGACCGTGGGCGTGCGCGACAGGATCCACAGGTACTCGCGTTTCGGCTCGCTGACCGCGGCCAGGGTGTAGTTCGCATCGAGATCGATCACCCAGTAGTCGCCCCAGACCATCGGCAGGAAGGAGACGATGGCGGGCGCAAAGCGCACTTCGAGCCTGGGCGAGGTCGGGCCGTCCGGCTGGCGCGCGACGCCTTCGGCCACGTCGTTGTCGCCATCCTTGCGGCGGCAGCGGTTGACGACGCCGACGCGGCCATCCTCGCGCGCGCTGTAGGTGGCGGTCGTGTAGCCGACACACTTGTCCTGGAAGGAATTCGGGAATTTGGCGATCTCGTACCAGGTGCCGGCATAGCGCTTCAGGTCGAGCGAGGCAATGGTTGTGAGGGGCTTGGCCGCGCTGTCGGGCGCGGCCGCCCGGGCCTGGAAGGCGAGCAGCAGGGCCGGCACTGCCCACAGAAGGGTTTTCATGCGTGCTCCCGGTGATGGTCGAGACCGTATCGTAAACGCCCGGCCCGGGCCATGCCGCACGCCAGCCTAGCTGCGCGCCGCCGCCCGTTCCGCGTGCTGGCGCTCGAGCGCCAGGCGCGCCTCCTTGCGGCCCCTGGCTTCCTCGTAGCGGCGCTCCTCGTCCGGTGTCGACGGGGTGAGCGGCGGCACCGCCACCGGCTTGCGGTCGTCGTCCACCGCGACCATGGTGAAGAAGCAGCTGTTCACATGGCGCACCACCTGCGAGCGGATGTCCTCGGCGATCACCTTGATGCCGATCTCCATCGAGCTGCGGCCGGCGTAGTTCACCGAGGCCAGGAAGGTCACCAGTTCTCCCACGTGGATGGGCTGGCGGAAGGTCACCTGGTCGACGCTCATCGTCACGACGTAGCGGCCGGCATAGCGGCTGGCGCAGGCATAGGCGACCTGGTCGAGCAGCTTGAGGATGGTGCCGCCGTGGACGTTACCGGAAAAATTGGCCGTGTCCGGGGTCATCAGGACCGTCATCGACAGCTGGTGGGAAGGCAGGTTCATGCGGGACTCGTCGAAAAATAATCTCGATTCTATGCTGCGCCAAAAACTGCTGCACAGCAATAACAAGGACCGCATACCTAACGATGATTTTCTTATATCGAAGTGTGATCTGAATCGTTCCCAATCGCGCCAAGCTGGTTTAGGCTCGGGCTCATGAACAGCGAACTTCCGACCCCGAGCGGCTCCGTGCACTGGCACCTGGGCCCGATCATCGACGCGCTGCGCACCTCGCGCGAGTCGACCCACAACATCCGACACCATGGCCGGGTGCGCGAGTTGCCTTCGCGCGAGGTCCTGATGCAGGTGGTCAATGGCGTCTCCGCAGCGCTGTTTCCCACCCATTACGGACGGCCCGACCTGAACGACGAGAGCATCGACTTTTTCGTCGGTGATACGCTGGGCGTGGCGCTCGACCGCCTGGTGGGCCAGGTACGGCGCGCACTGCGCTTCTCGCCGCAGTTCACGGACGCCGACGAAACCGGCCTCGCCGAGCGCGCCGAGGCGATCACGCGCGAGTTCGCGGCCAGCCTGCCCGGCATCCGCGCGCTGCTGGTGTCGGACGTGCAGGCCGCCATGGCGGGCGATCCGGCGGCGAGTTCCGTGGCCGAGATCATGCTGTGCTACCCGGGCACCATCGCCATCCTCTACCACCGCCTGGCGCACTGCCTGCACCGCCTCGGCGTGCCTTTCCTGGCGCGGCTGGCGGCCGACATCGCGCACTCGCTGACCGGCATCGACATCCACCCGGCGGCGACAATCGGCGGCAGCTTCTTCATCGACCATGGCACCGGTGTCGTCATCGGCGAGACCGCCATCCTCGGCGAGCGCGTGCGCCTCTACCAGGCGGTGACCCTGGGCGCCAAGCGTTTCCCGGTGGACGCCAGCGGCGCCCTGATCAAGGGCACGCCGCGCCACCCGATCGTCGAGGACGACGTCGTCATCTATGCCGGCGCCACCATCCTCGGACGGATCACGGTGGGCGCCGGTTCGACCATCGGCGGCAATGTCTGGCTGACCCAGAGCGTGCCGCCGGGCAGCAATGTGTCGCAGGCGCAGATGCGCAATACCTGAAAGGTAGCCGGCGCGCTGCTATCATGGCGGGATGTCCATCCTGCTCGTACCCGGCTACATGGCCGACGAAACGCTCTGGGACGATGTGGCCGACGGGCTCGCGCAGTGTGGTCCCGTGGTCCACGCCGACCTGCGTCACGATCCCACCATCGAAGCGATGGCGGCCCGCGTCCTCGCCAACGCACCCGATGCATTCATCCTGGTTGGCTTCTCGATGGGCGGCTACGTCGCCCGCGAGATCGTGCGCCTGGCGCCGGAACGCGTCCGCGCCCTGGTCCTGATCGCGACCTCCTCGCGCGCCGACAGCCCCTCGATGCGGCAAAGCCGCGGCACGGTCGGCTCGGCCAGCGCCTCGGTGTCCTTCTCGGGACTGAGCCGCACCGCGATCGCCACCTCCCTGCATCCCGACCAAGCCCACAACGAAGCGCTGATCGAGCGCGTGCGCGCCATGGGCGTGCGCCTGGGCGGCGAGGTGTTCCGGCGCCAATCGGCCATCGTGCGCGCGGGCGACCGCGAGCGCCTCGGCGAGATCCGCTGCCCTACGCTCGTGATCGCGGCCGGCCACGACCGCCTGCGCAGCCGCGCGGAATCCGAAGAGCTGCAGGCGGGCATTCCCGGCGCCGAGCTGGCGGTGGTCGAGGACAGCGGCCACATGGTGCCGATCGAGGCGCCCGAAGCTTTGCTGTCGCTCATGCTGCCCTGGCTGGAACGGGTAAGCCAGGCCTGATGCTTCAGGCCCCGGCCGACGTCGACCACGCGCGCAGTCCGCGGATCGCTTCTTCCTTCATCTTGGCCTCGATCTCGATATACGGCGCGCCGAGATAGGACGAGGGCATCACGCCGATCAGGTCCGAATGCTGGCGGTCGTTGAAGCCTTCGCGGCCATTCGAGATGTGCACCAGCTGGTGGGCCGGATTGATCCAGGTCGCGCGCGCCTTCCGCAGCATCTCGCCCACGCTCGGGTGCTCGTAGCTGTCCAGCCTGTCGTGCACCACGTGGTGGTGGGCGTCGAACACCATGGGCACGCCGGCGCGCATGCAAATGTCGTGGATCTCCTCGGCGCCGTAGGCGTACTCGTCGTTCTCCAGGCCGAGGCGGCAGCGGATGGCGTCGGGCAGTTGCGCGATGCGCTCGACCAGGGCATCGGCCCGATTGCCCTTGCCGCCATGGATTTCCAGCAGGGCCCACGAGGAGCGCGGCTGTTCAAGGAGGTCCATGATGTCCGCATGCATCTGCAGGATCTTGACGCTGTTCGCAACCACACCTTCCGAATCCGAATTGAGCACCACGAACTGGTCCGGATGCATCACCAGGCGGATGCCGCGCTCGGTCGCGCGCCGTCCGGAGCGCCCGAGGGTCTCGGCGAAGGGTGCCAGCACCGCGCGGCCGATGTCTTCGTCGGCGAAGGGAAAGATCGAGGAGGGCAGGCGGTACAGGCCGATGCCCTCGGCTTCGCAATAACGCATGGCATTGTCGAAGGTCTGGATATTGTCGCGGTACAGGTCTTCGAGCAGTCTTGCCTGGGCGTCGAGGCTGTGTTCGAGGAGACGCTTGCGGGTCACGGTGCGGTAGCGGACGTCCTTTGAGGCGGTGATGCACACGAGTCCGAGATGTGGTTGCATGGTCTGCCTGTTGCTTGCGGTTCATGGGCGGCCGCGGCGGCCGTGCTGTCGGGGCAGTCTAGCGCAGGCGGGTTTTTCGGGCGGTACGGCTGGCCATGTTTTGCGGGTCGGAAACGGGACGCGCCGCGCAGTCCAAGTCCGGCAGAATGGCCTTCTTGCGGCGGCCGCCAGGCGTGCGGCTGTCGATGAATCCAAGCTCAACAGGAGGATGGCATGGCGAACGAACGCAGCGATGAACACGGAAACAGCGGGGCACAGGGCGCGACGCGCAGCGAGACGCCGGACGCCCGTCCGGTGATGGGCCAGGGACACCCGCCTGGCGCGGACATCGTCGGCGCGGCGGGCGGCACCGATGCCTCGGCGGCCGCGGCGCAGTCGGGCAGCCAAGGGGGGCCGGGTGGGGCGGGCATGCGCAAGCAGGACGTGGCCGAAGGCGTACCCGGCAGCCCGGGCGGATCGCTCGGCGGTGGCGGCAGCCCGGCGGCGGGCGCATCGGGCGCCGACGGCAATGCCATGGGCGAGGCGGCATCGAGCGACGACACCCGGACCGGCACCGGCACCTCATCAAGCCAGGGCATGTCGGTCGCGGGCGGCGACCCGAGCAGCGGCGCCACACCGGCGCCGGGCAAGCAGGGCGGCGCCGGCGCGTCGACCTCGTGAAGCAGCCAGGCTAGCGCGGCGAGGCGAAGACCTGGGTCCAGTAGACCAGGCCGCTGCGCCGCTCGGCCGCGATGCCGTAGGCGGCGCCCATGTCGGTGAAGCCCGGATTCATGATGTTCGCGCAATGCCCCGGGCTCTCCAGCCAGCCGGCCACGGCCTCGGCGGGCGAGCTCTGGCCGAAGGCGATGTTCTCGCCGACGCGGCTCCACTGGTAGCCGGCCCGCGTCGCGCGCTGGGCCACCTGGCTGCCGTCCCTGGCCTTGTGGTTGAAGTAGCGCTTGGCCGCCATGTCGCGGCTGTGCGCCAGCGCGGCCTCGCCCAGGGCCGGGTTCCAGCGCACCGGCGGAGCCGGTCCGAAGCGCCGGTCGCCGCAGCTGCGCGCGCTCGCCCGGGCCGCGTTGACGCCCGCCAGGATGGCCTGGCCCGCATCCTGCCACGCAGGGAAGGTCTCGGAGGGCAGGGGTGGCGCCGCGCGCGCCAGCACCACGGTCCATGCATTGCCCTCGCGGTAGCTGCCCACGGCCGAGAAGCCCGGGCTGAGCAGGGTGCGGCAGTATTTTTCCTGCAACACGGTCATGGCCTCGTGCGCGTTGTCCGGTCCGGTCACGCTGATCGCTTCGGCGTGGTCGGCTGCGAAACCGGCCCGTTCCAGCGCCAGTTCGATGAAGGTGCCCGGCCCGATGCGCACGCGCGACAGGGCTGCCGGCTCGGCCAGGCTTGCAGCGGGCGTGGCGGTGGCGCCCCGGCAGCTGCCGGGCGCCGCACGGTAGGCATTGACCATGGCGCCCAGTTCGCTGCCCTGGGCCGGTGCGGCGCCACTGCTTGCGGCGAACAGCAGCGCGGCCAGCGTACTCCCTAGCCGGAAAGTGAGAGGCGACAAATGTGCTTGCAAGATGGTGCTTCCTCGTCAAGCACGACGCGCGCTCAGGGGCCTGCGGCATGCCAGAAGTGAATTGACAGGAAAGAAAGACGCGTACAAAGCAAAAACGCCGACCCGGCAAGGTCAGCGTTTTCGATGGCCGGTGCAGCTTTCGCCGGACTGCCGGTACGCGCTCACTATAGCAGTGCGGCCGGCGCCTGCAAAGCGCCGGCCTGTAACAAGGCGCAACAGGATGGCGCCCCTGCCTGCGCCATCACAGCCGCGCCAGCGCCGGCCCGCCCCGTTCTCCCAGCCAGGTGGTCTCGAAGCGCTTCTGCGCCGCCGCCAGCGCCGCCGTATCGCCGCGTTGCCGGTAGACCTCGATGAGGCCGCGCAGGGCCCAGCCATTGCTGGGCGTGCGCGCCAGCGAGTCGCGGAATACCTGCTCGGCGGCGTCCAGCTGTTTGCTGCGCAGCAGGACCACCCCCAGTGACTGGCGCACCGGGTAGTACCAGTAGGGCGGTTCCATATAGGGCAGCTTGTCCTGCACCGCGATCGCTTCGCGGTAGGCTGCGGCCGCGCCCGGCAGGTCGCCGCCGGCATCGAGCAACCGGCCACGCGCGACGGCGCGCGCCGTCTGCACGATCTCGCGCGCCGGGACGCCCCAGTCGGCGATCGGCTTGAAGTCGGCGCCCTGTTCGATGCGATCGAGCGCCGCCACTTCGCGCCGGCCTTCGCTCAGCAGGCCCTTGCGCGCGAAACCTACGGCCCGTGCGTAGTGCCACATGGCCTTGACCAGCACGAAGTCCGGCCCCGGGTCGGGCAGCTTCAGGAGCACATCGGGCGAGCTGAACTGCACGTGCGAGAAGTAGGGCGCCGCCTTCACCGGCTGTAGCCCGGCGAAGCCCTTCAGGAGCTCGGCCGGCACCGCCTTGTCCAGCTTGTCGGCGGCCTCGAGCGCGACGTCACCCTTGCCGCCCATCAGGGCGGACACCATGACGAAATGGATGTTGTGCGGGTAATACGCGCCTTTGTAGACCGGGTCGCTGGGCGAACCGCCGAAGTATTTCTCGTCGATGGCGATGGCATCGATATTCGATTGCAGGGCTTCGCGGTACATGCCCAGCCGGTAATAGATGTGCGAGGGCATGTGGACGATGTGGCCGGCGCCCGGGATCTGGCGCGCCAGCACCTGGGCCGAGGGCAGGGCGCGTTCCGGATGGGTGGAGGCCTCCACGGCGTGGATGTAGTAGTGGGCCGCGCCCGGATGGTTGGGGTTGCGCTCCAGCACGCGCTCGAGGGCGGCCAGCATCGCGACGCTGTTCGGCTTGGGCCGCGCGCCGCCGGCTTCCCAGTAGTCCCAGGGCGCCAGGTCCATCAGCGACTCCGCGTACAAGACCTGGATGGTGTCGTTGTTGGGAAAGCTGCGCGCCGCCTCGCCCATCGCGTCGGCATAGGCCTTGTCGAGGGGAGCGCGGTCGGCCGGTGGCGTGGCCGCGTAGCGCCTGGCGACGGCGCGGATCAGGGCCTGTTCGGCCGGCGTCGTGGTGCCGGCAAGCGCCACCGCGCGGGCGGCGGCGGCCGCGGCCGGCGCTGCGGCTTCCGGGAACATGGGCGCGTTGATGTTCGGCCCCAGCACCAGGGCCTCGCCCCAGTGGCACATGGCGCAGTTCGGGTCGAGCTGGCGCGCGGTGCGGAAGGCGCGCCTGGCTTCGGCGTGGTTGAAGGCGAAGGTCAGGCGTAGCCCCTGGTCGAAATAGGCCTGCGCCTTCGGCACCGAGGTCGTGACCTTGACGTGCAGGGTGCCGAGATTGCCGTACAGGGGCGGCGCGGCCTCGGTGGCCGGGGCGGGCAGCTGCTGGCCCGGCTTGAAGGGCCTGGTTTCGGCCTGGGCCAGCACCAGGCGGTCGAGCAGGGGCGGACGCCCGGCCTGCCCCGGGCCACACCGGGCGCCGGCGAACAGGGGATCGAAGCCGGGCGCGGCTTGGCCCTTGGCTTGCTGCGCAGACGTGGATGCGGCGGGGAGGGCCGCCACGGCCGCGACGGCCGTGAAGGCGACTGCGCCGAGCGCTGCGAGGAGGTGGTGGGGTTTCATCGGTCTCCTCCATCGGATGCAATATCGGCAGCATGCGCCGCCGTCTGGATTGGAGTCGGGCGCACGCTCATGGTTCGCGACCGGCAAGGCGGCAGTTTTACCCTTTGCGCTGAATCAGATTTTTCTGAATCGCCTCCAAGATTTTGCCGATACGCCGGATTGACGTGAATGCAACACCCGGCGCCATAGGAGAGGCCGTGTTTCTGACCGGCTGTAGTTGCATTTCGGCACAGTCCATCCGACAATCGTGTTGCAATCCTCCTCAATCCAGGGCTCTGGAACCTACTAAGGGATTTGACGAAACATGCCAAGTGGCGCGCCGCTCTACAGGAATCATGTCCTGGTCTTGTGTCAAAGTTTCTTCATCAAGGACAACCGGTCCGAGTTGCTACTGCACGCCCACAAATACGATTTCGACATCGTTTTCTTCGACGAGGTCAGCCGCTTCGTCGAGGCGGTGGCCCGCGACAATGGCGACAACCTGTATGTGATCGACCTGGACGCCCTGCACACGATGCAGGCGGACATGGGCGACGGCCGCCGGACCCTGATGCTGGGCGAGCTGCTGCAGCGCCTGCCGGGCGACCACAGCTATATCTACCTGCAGAGCGCACGCCAGGGCGGCCGCTTCTTCCTGCAGCAGCGCCTGGTCGACAGCAATTGCCTGGCCTACGCCGAAAAGCCGATCGCCAACGACGTGCTGGTCGACAAGCTGTTCAATCTCTTCGTGCAGAAGAAACGGGGCGACCTGGTGCGCGTTGCCGTGCTGGGCGAGGTGGCCGGGCTGGACGAGGCGAACCTCTTGCTGCGACGCATCGAACTGGTGCGCCACCAGGACCCAACCACCCTGCACGTGCGCGTCAAGGAACTGCAGCCGGACCTGATCCTGGTGAGCGACACCGAATACGCGCGCACGGATGCCATCGTTCGCGTGCTAAAGCGCAATATTGAAGCCGATCCGGTACGCGAAACGGCGCTGTTGCAACGCCGGCCGGATGCCGCCCTGGCGCGGCGCGCCCTGCTCGATGGCTTCGATGCGGTGTTCGACATGAGCGATCCCGCGCTGCTGGAAGCCCAGCTGCTCAACCGGGCCGGCAAGATTCGCATCAACAAGGACCTGATCGGCAAGGACCGCGCCACCGGGCTCCTGAACAAGGTCGGCCTGCAGAAGAAGGCCCAGGACCTGATCCGCCAGGCGGCGCAGGACGGCCGTCCGCTGGCCTATGGCGTGATCGACATCGACAAGTTCAAGACCATCAACGATACCTGGGGCCATTCCTTCGGCGACATCGTCATCAAGCGCCTCTCGCTCACCCTGGCGTCCCGGCTGGGCGAGCAGGACCTGCTCAGCCGTTTCGGCGGCGAGGAATTCGTGCTGGTGTTCTGGGATTGCTCGCTGGAAGAAGGGCAGCGCCGGATGGATGCCATGCGCCAGGCTTTCTGCGCCATCCCCTTCGAGGTCGGGCGCGGCGACATCCGCCACTTCTCCTTCAGCGGCGGGGTGGCGGCCTATCCCGCCCACCGCAGCGAGAACGAGCTCTTCCTGCGCGCCGACGCCATGCTGTACGAGGCCAAGCAGGGCGGGCGCAACCGCATCTGTGCACAGGAGAGCGGCGCCTGGACGATGGCGACCGACTGAGCACCAACAAAAA
>NZ_JANUHA010000011.1 GCF_024753255.1 Massilia agri | reverse complement strand
AGCCCTGCGCAAAGGCAGGGCTTGTTCATTCAGCTTATTTCGACTGATAAATCTTGTCGAATTCTCCGCCATCGTCGAAGTGGCGATCCTGGGCCTTGCTCCAGCCGCCGAACAGCTCGTCCACAGTGAAGAGCTGGATCGGCTTGTAGTTCGCCGCATACTTCTTCATGACCGCATCGGAGCGTACACGCAGGAAGTGCTTGGCGCCGATTTCCTGCCCCTGCGGCGAGTACAGGAAGTTCAGGTAGGCCGTCGCTTCCTTGCGCTGCTTGCGGCGGTCGACCACCTTGTCGACCACGGCGACCGGCGACTCGGCCAGGATCGAGACGGTCGGGTAGACCACCTCGAAGTTGTCACCGAATTCCTTGCGCACCATGCTCACTTCGTTCTCGAAGGTCACCAGCACGTCGCCGATCTGGCGCTGGGTGAAGGTGGTGGTGGCGGCGCGGCCGCCTGCGTCGAGGATCGGCACGTTCTTGAAGATGCGGCCCACCAGCGCGCGCGCCTGGGCGTCGTTGCCGCCCTTCTTCAGCACCGAGCCCCAGGCCGCCAGGTAGGTATAGCGGCCGTTGCCGGCGGTCTTGGGATTCGGGATGATGACCTGCACGCCCGGACGCGCCAGGTCTTCCCAGTTGCGGATGCCTTTCGGGTTGCCCTTGCGCACCAGGTAGACCATGGTCGAGTAGTAGGGCGCCGCATTGTTCGGGAACTTCCTGGCCCAGTCCTTCGCCACCAGGCCGCGCTCGGCCAGCATGTCGATGTCGTTCGCCTGGTTCATGGTGACGATCGAGGCTTCCAGGCCGTCGGCCACCGCGCGTGCCTGCTTGCTGGAGCCGCCGTGCGACTGCTTGATGCTGATGGTTTGTCCGGTCTGCTGCTTCCAGGCGGCGATGAAGGCCGGGTTGATGTCCTTGTACAGCTCGCGCGCGACGTCGTAGGAGACGTTGAGCAGCTCGGTGTTGGCTGCGCTCGCACTCAGGGGCAGGGCGGAGAACAGTGCGAGGGACAGGAGGATGCGACGAACGGGGGAGGTCGGGGTCATGTCGTGTGCTCTTTTCATGAACTTGTTTGTACAAGCTGAATCATCCGTACATTCGTCAAATTACGGAACAATAGTTTTGTCATATGCTTAGTACGGATGAGCGCAGCGCCCGCCCGCACGGCCGCCCGCAGCAGGTCCCGCCGGTTTCGGTGTATAGTCGGGCCCTTCAGTGCGCCGGCGGCGCCAGTATTGACCGTATTTGAACGAACCAGATTGATGCCAGATGTCCATGCGTTTTGAAATCCGACAGGCGGCGCCCATTGACGCATCCGCTGCCTGCGCGCTGCTGCGCCGTTCCATCGAGATCGGAGGCAAGGCCGACCACGAGGGCAAGCCGGCCGTGCTCGAAGCATGGCTGGGCAACAAGACCTCCGCCAATGTCGCGACCTGGTTCGCTTCGCCCAGCAATTTTGCCGTCGTCGCCGAGGGCGAGGACGGCAGCCTGCTGGGCCTGTGCCTGCTGACCCAGGCCGGCAAGATCGCTCTGTGCTACGTGCTGCCGGAGGCGTTGCGCCTTGGCGTCGGCCGTGCGCTGCTCGACGCCGCGGAACAGCATGCGCGCACCTGGAACATCAAGAAGCTGCACCTGTACAGCCCGCCGAGCGCCAGCGCCTTCTTCGAGCGCCAGGGCTACATCAACGCCGGCAAGGACACCTCCTGCTTCGGCATGGAAAGCGACCTGCTGTGGAAGAGCCTGGAAGAAAGTTGCGAGCTGGCCCCGGGCGCGGCCCGCAAGCGCTTCTGCAACTGCAACGGCTGAATCAGTCGGCGTTCGCGGTTGGCAACACATGCACGATCACATCTTTGTCGATTGAGAAGCTTACGTTATAGTAACCATCTCATCCAGAAGAGTGTCTTATGGTTTCACGTAGAGATTTCCTGCAAGGGGGCGCCGTTCTCGGCGCCCTGGGGGCCATCGGTGCTCCCCTGAATGTGGCGGCCGGGACCACCGACATGGCGCCGCCGCCCGACCTGTTCGACGCCCAGCTGCTCGATATCGATTTCTGGGTCAAGCCGCGCACCCTGTCCGTGGTCAGGCCGCAGAGCGGCGAACGCGCCAAGGTGCTGTACTGGAAGGACGGTGAAGTCATCGACTCGGCCTACCAGGAACTGTGCCACATCCTGCGCGACGTCAACGGCCGCGAGACCGCGCCGATCGATCCCAAGCTCTTCGAAGTGCTGTGGGGCACCCAGGCCTTCATCGCCCGCTACGGCATGAACCAGCCGCTCGAGATCCTGTCCGGCTACCGCACCGAAGCGTCCAACAAGCGCCTGGTCGAGGAGGGCGTGCCGGCCGCGCGCAAGTCCCTGCACATGGTCGGCAAGGCGGCCGACATCCGCATCGCCAGCCTGAACGAGGAGGTGCTCGGCGGCCTGATCCGCAGCTTCCGCCAGGGCGGGGTCGGCTACTACTACCGCTCCGGCCCCAAGGGCGGCTGGATCCATGCGGACACGGGCCTGAACCGTACCTGGAAGGGCTGATCCGGCGCGGGCGACCCGTGCGAGCGGACCATCGGACTTGGGCTAATATGAAGTGGTCAGGGCCGGGGCGGGGCGTCCCGGCTTCCATCTCACCTTTCCCAAGGAGGCAAGCATGGCAACGATGAATGCTCCAACGATGGACCGCAGGACCACCGGCGAACGGCGCGTCGCATCGCACGCAACACAGCGCTCGGCGATGTCCGCCCTCGACTACCTGGCGATGGCGCTCCTGATCATCGGCGGCCTGAACTGGGCGATGGTCGGCCTGTTCGATGTCGACATGGTCGCCACCATCTTCGGTCCGGGCACCCCGGCGACCCGCATCGTCTATGTCGTGGTCGGCCTGGCGGCGCTGTATTCGATCTATACCACCGCCAAGATGGCGGGCAGCAAACGTCACTGAACGGCGCGCGCGGGATGCGGGTCGGGTTGATTTCCGATACGCACGGGTTGCTGCGCCCGCAGGCGCTGGATTTCCTGCGGGGCAGCGACCATATCATCCACGCCGGCGACATCACCGGGCCCGAGATCCTCGCGCCCCTGGCGGCGCTTGCGCCCCTCACCGTCGTGCGCGGCAACAACGACCGCGGCGCCTGGGCATCCGGACTGCCGCATACCGCAACGCTGCAGCTGGGCAGCATCGCCATCTACGTCATCCACGACATCAAGGACCTCCCGCTCGATCCACGCGCGGCCGGCATGCGCGTGGTCGTGTCCGGGCATTCGCACAATCCCGCCAGCAGCGAGCGCGACGGGGTGCTGTTTGTAAATCCCGGAAGTGCAGGGCGCCGCCGCTTTACCTTGCCGATTTCGGTTGGTGAACTGTTGATAGACGGTGGTCAAGTGACGGCCAGACTGGTAACGCTGGCCATCGATTGACCCGTAGGGTGGACGGCTTCGCCGTCCGCGCGTTCAACCAGCGGATGAACAATCGTGCCGCATCCATTCAAACGGGAGTTGAACGCGCGGTCGGCAGAGCCGACCACACTACTATTTCATCGTGTAGCTTGCCCACGCGGTATCCACCGCGAAGTTGCGCGTGGTATCCCAGTAGGTGAAGCTGTAGCGCACCACGTCCCCGATCTTCAGGCCGCCGGCGGTATACGTGTTGGTCGTGCCGTCCAGGCGCATGCGCAGGTTCTGCTGCGGACCGTTGTTGACCGTATAGTGCACGTCGGCCCAGCTGCCGGTATTGGTGCTGAACTGCAGCGCGGTGGCCGAAGTCTGGGTGACCCAGGTCGGGCCGGTCGGCGTCGGCGTCGGGGTGGTGGTGCCGCCGCTGCCCGAATCCCAGACGATGTCGTCGATCGCGAACTGGAAGGTCGAGGCCGGCAGGCGGTTGGCGTCGCTCGAGATCATGAAGACGTCGAGCAGGGACTGCGCCGCCACCTTGGTGCCGAGCAGGGTCGAGACCGGGATGCTGCCCTGCGCCCACTCGCCGTTGCGCACCAGGCCGTGGGTCGTGGTGTTGGCCGGGAAGTTGACCCAGTTCTGGTTCGTGTAGGTGTCGCCCACGCCGATGTTGAAGGAGACGTTGGCCGGGATCTTGATGCGGAAGCGCATCGTGCCGTTGCGGTAGTTCGTCAGGTCCCTTGCCTGGCGCGCCTGCACGCCGCCGCCGAACCACTGGCCGGGCGCCGTGTAGGCCCAGGCGATGACGTTGCCGCCTTCATACGGAGGCGTAGAGCCGGCCCCGCTCGAGGCGCCATTCCACAGGAAGATGTCGGAACTGGTGCCGGCCACCAGCTTGCCGTTCACGGCCGTGGTGTCGGTGAAGACGCCGAACTTGCCGGCCGCTTCGGGCACGGTCTGGTTGCCCAGCTTGACCTGGCCCTTGCCGTCCATCTGGTAGACCCGCACGTAGTCGACGTACATGGTGCCGGGCAGCGGCGCCGTCACCTGGCTTGGATTGGCCGCATCGGTGAAGTTGCCGCCGACGGCCAGGTTGAGCAGCAGGTAGAAGGGCGCCTGCATGGCCGTGGAGTTCACCGGCAGCGGCGCGTCGTACATATTGCGCTCGACGCCATTGTCGACCACGGTGAAGCGCATCTGGCTCTCGTCCCAGTACAGGCGGTAGGTGACGAAGCGGTTGGCGAGCGAGGTGGCGGGCACGTACCAGTTCTTGGTCTGCCAGGCGGTGGAGGCGGCGCAGCTCTCGTTGCCGGGCACGCAGGCGGCCTGCTGCCAGGTGATGACGTTGGAGCCGACGAAGTTGTTGGCCGAGGGGTTGCCGGCCGCTGCGCGCACCGAGGCTTTATGCCCCATCTCCATGATGTCGATCTCGCCGTTGCGCGGCCAGGTCTGCGGGCTCACGCCCAGCATCCAGGCGGCCGGCCACAGGCCGGTGGCGATGTTCGGCGTGGCCATGCGCACCTCGATCATGCCGTACTGGACCTGGACCTTGCCCTTGGTGTCGATCTTCCCGGAGGTGAAGACATTGCTGCCCACGGTCTGCGAGCGTGCCTGGATCGCCAGCGCGCGGGTGCCGGATTCGAAGGGCACGTTGACGATCGAGAGGTTGTTGGGACTGTAGTACTGCAGTTCGGCGTTGCCATAGCCGCACAGATTGATCTGGCAGCCGTTGCCGTCCGAGGGCGTCCAGACGGCGGTGTTCAGGCTCGTCCCGTTGAATTCCTCGGACCACAGCAGCTGGCCGATGACGGGATTGGTGACGCCGGCGCCGGCCTGCGCGCTACAGGCGAGCAGGACAGCGGCGGACAGGTTCTGGAAAGGTTTCCAAACTACGTTACGATTCGAGTGACGATTCTGGTTCTGGTTATTCACTTCGGCTCCTCATGTAACTCCGTGAAATATAGGAAGCGCCAGGACGGCCTTCCACGGTTTGCCAACTTGGTCGTTGGTCTCGAATGAACCTGCTGAGGCTGTGAATGGAAACCTTTCCATTTCGTGTTAGAAAATATATGCCGTATTGACGAGCGCGTCAAATCCAATCGTGCGGATGGGTTTGATGTGGATCAACGCACACGACTCTGTGATGTCAAAATGCCTTAAGATACTGCTCCTCCCGCTTTCACTGCATCACATGACTTCGCCATCCGATACCGCGCCGCAGCCGCGCTTCCGTCCCCGCCCCTGGACCCATCTCGAGACGCCGCAGGACGTCGAGCTCTGGATCGACGAGCACAACCGCGCGCTGCAGGAACTGGTGAAGCCCACCGAGACCGGTGTCGGGATTCTCTTCACCCTGGCCGAAGGCGGCGACGTGTACATGCAGACCACGGACGACGCCGTGGTGCTGGACGTCGAGCCGGACGCCGGCTGGATCGCGCCCCTCATCACCGCCGCGACCGGCGCGGAGCCGCCGCGTGGCCAGGTCTGGGTCCTGCCGAGCGACCGCCTGGTGCAGCTGATCCTCGGCCTGTCGACCCTGGTCCTGAGCACCACGCTGGTGGTCGGCCATCCTTTCGGCGCACGCGCCCGCCGCGGCGCTTACTAGGGCAGGGAAGGCCGGCCCTAGCCGCGGCTGTCATTTTTCGGTTATAAAGTCAGTTCTCCTGTCGATTGAGCGAGGATTGATGGTCAAGCACTCGAACCTGTTTTCGCGCCGCGCCGTCCTGGGCGCCGGCCTGGCCCTGGCTTTCCTGGCCGTGCAAAGCCCTGCGCAGGCGGCCGACCTGCTGCAGGAGGCGAAGAAGCGCGGCGTGCTGCGCATCGCGATGGAAGGGACCTACCCGCCCTTCAACTACAAGGACCCGAAGACCGGCCAGCTCACCGGCTACGACGTCGACGTCGCCAAGCTGGTGGCGAACAGGCTGGGCTTGCGCCCGGAATTCGTCGCCACCGAATGGGCCGCCATCCTCGCGGGACTGGCCGCCGGCAAGTACGACGTGATCGTCAGCCAGGTCGGCATCACTCCCAAGCGCGAACAGGCCTTCGATTTCTCGCGTCCCTACACCTATTCGCAACCCCAGCTCATCGTGCGCAAGAACGACCGCGCGACGTACACGAACCTGGCCGAACTGAAGGGCAAGCGCCTGGGCGTGGGGCAGGGCAGCGTGTTCGAGCAGCAGGCCAAGGCGGTGCCGGGGATCGAGGTCAAGAGCTATCCGGCGGCTCCGGAAAACCTGCAGGACCTGGCCTTCGGGCGCATCGACGCGGCCCTGAACGACAGCCTGATGGTGGCCTACCTGCTGAAGAATTCCCAGCTGCCGATCAAGGCCGGCGCCAAGGTCGGCGCGGTCGAGCGCATGGGCATCCCCTTCCGCAAGGGCAGCCCGCAGTTCAAGGCGGCGGTCGACAAGATCCTGCTCGATGCCGCCAACGACGGCACGCTGAAGGCGCTCTCGCTCAAGTGGTTCGGCATCGACGCCACCCGCGCGCCATGAGCGCCCCCGGCATCATGCGCGTGCAAGCGTGACGGACCTGATCGCGCTGCTGCGCGAGGCGGCGCCGGTGATGCTCACGGGCGCCGGCTACACGCTGCTGTTCGCCGTCGCCTCCATGATCGGCGGCCTGGCGATCGGCCTGCCCGTCGCCCTGATGCGCATCTCGCCCTGGGCCGCGCTGCGCCTGCCCTCTAGCCTGTACGTGAGCGCGATGCGCGGCACGCCGCTCCTGGTGCAGATTTTCGTGATCTATTACGGCTTGCCGAGCGTGGGCATCGAGTTCACCCCGGTGGCGGCGGGCGTGCTGGCGCTCTCGCTCAACAGCGGCGCCTACCTGTCCGAGAGCCTGCGCGGGGCCATCCGCGCGGTCAGCGAAGGGCAGTGGCGGGCGGCGTTCAGCCTGGGCCTGGGCTACTGGCAGACCCTGCACCACATCGTCATGCCCCAGGCCCTGCGCATCGCCGTGCCCTCGATGAGCAATACCCTGATCAGCCTGATCAAGGACACCTCGCTGGTCTCGGTGATCGCCCTGACGGAACTGATGCTGGCCACAAAAGAAGTGATCGCCACGACCTTCCAGCCGCTGCCGCTCTACATCGCGGCGGCCTGCATCTACTGGGTGCTGAGCCTGTTCTTCGAGGCGCTGCAGCGGCGCGCCGAGCGGCGCCTGAACCGCGCCCACATGACGCGCTGAGCAAATGGAAACGCGCACCGGGACTCGCCTCGGTGCGCGTTGGACAGCGAGCGTGCCCGTTCAACGATTGGCGCGCTGCTGGTCGGCCTGGCCGCCTTGCTGCTGACTACCTTGCTGGCCAGACTGCTGGTTGCCGGTTTGCTGGCTGTCGGACTGTTGATTGCCCAGTCCCTGGCCCTGGCCGGCGGTGCTGACCAAGTCCTTGTCGGGATCCGCGACAGCAGGATCGGGACGCGATTGCTTCTGCTGGTTGCTCTGGTTTTCACCCATACTCGGCTCCATGCTTGCTGCGATGACTCCATCATAGGCCTTCCACGCGAGGCGGCAATCAGACAGCTTCAGGTCTGCTTGTCGGAGGGTTCGCACAAGGCCGGCAGTACGCAGATACAAAAACACCGCGGCGGCCCGAAGGCCGGTCCGCGGTGTCGCCCCTGCCTTGAGGGTGCCGTCTAGCGGTTGCCGCGCCGCTTGTCGATGCTGTTGTCCTGGCTCCAGGCCTGGGACGCATCCTTGGCGGATTCGCCCTGGCGCGAACCCAGGTCATCCAGTGCCGGCGTGCCGCCGGAGGCGTGCTGGCCGCCCGATTGCTGGCTGCCCTGGCGGCCGGATTGCTGGCTGCCTTGCTGTTGCTGGCCGGACTGCTGGCTTCCCTGCTGGCGCTGCCCCGATTGCTGGCTGCCCTGCTGCTGACCGGACTGCTGGCTGCCCTGTTGCTGGCCCGACTGCAGATTCCCCGATTGGCGTCCCGACTGCTGGTTACCCGACTGTTGCTGGCCGCCCTGGTTCATGCTGAGGTCGTCCATGTCATTATCGTGACGCGGTCCCTTGACTCCATGTCCTTTGTTTTCACCCATGCCAGTCTCCTTGATCGATGGTTGAGGAGTCCATCTTAAACCCCTGAAGGGCAGGGGCAATCGGAATCGGTGAGGGGTGCCCGTAGGACTGGGAGTACATACTCAGCCGCCCATAACGCGGCTGCGGCAGCGTTTCAAGGTGCTTTCGGTGCAAGCCCCAATTCGTGCAGGAAACCTTGCATGCCCTTGTAGGCGCCCTTGACCTGCTCGAGCTTGAAGCCGCCGTGCCCGCCGCCGGGAATGGTGTGCAGCACATTCTTCACGCCGGCCTTGTCGAGCGCCGCCTTCAGGCGCACGCCGTGGGCATAGGGCACCAGGGGATCGGCGTCGCCATGGATCGTGTAGACCGCCGGGCCGTCGGGCCGCACATGGCTCAAGGGCGAGAGCGACTTCGCCAGCGCCTCGCGTCCCGGCATGCTGCCGAACCAGGCCACCGCATAGGAACGGATGTTCGGCCCCTGCAGCATGTCGGCAACATCGGTGATGCCGTACCAGTTGACCACCGCCGCCACCTTCGGCGCCGCGTTCGTGTACGGGCCGCTCCAGGTGGGTTCGTTGGCCGCGCACTGGTTGGTGAAGGGCGAATCCGAGGGAATCATCGCGGTGGCGAGCGCCAGGTGGCCGCCCGCCGAGTCGCCCGAGGTCACCACCTTGTTCACGTCGAAGCCGTACTTCTTCGCATTGATGCCGACCCACTGCAGCGCGCACAGGGTGTCCTCGACGGCCGCCGGGGCCAGCGCCACATTGGCCAGGCGGTAGCTGACGTTCACCACCGCGAAGCCCATGTGCAGGAAGGGCAGGGCGGACCATGCCGCGCGTTCGCGCGAACCGGCGACCCAGCCGCCGCCGTGGAAGTAGAGCACCACGGGCAGCGCTTTCGCTTCGCTGCCGGCCGGACGGTAGATGTCGAGCTTGAGCTCCTTGCCGCTGGCGGTCAGGTAATCGATGTCCGGCTGGATGCGGAAACCCTGGTCGCGCAGCAGTTTGAAGCGCGGGTTCTCCGCTTTGGCGTCGAAGGCCAGCGCCGCCGGGGCGCCGGAGAATCCGGCCAGCATGGCCAGCAGCAGCGCCGCCGGCCGTGTGGAAAAGGCGCGCATGGCCACCCTTACATGTTCGGGTAGTTCGGCCCGCCGCCGCCTTCCGGCGTCACCCAGACGATGTTCTGGGTCGGGTCCTTGATGTCGCAGGTCTTGCAGTGCACGCAGTTCTGGGCATTGATCTGCAGGCGATCCTTGCCTTCGTCGGTCTTGACGAATTCGTAGACGCCGGCCGGGCAGTAGCGCTGCTCGGGCCCCGCGTACTTGGCCAGGTTGACTTCGACCGGCACGCTCGGGTTCTTCAGGGTGAGGTGCACCGGCTGGTCTTCGCTGTGGTTGGTGTTCGAGATGAACACCGAGGACAGGCGGTCGAAAGTCAGCTTGCCGTCCGGCTTCGGATACACGATCGGCTTGAACTGCGACGCGGGTTTCAGGCATTCGTGGTCCGCATGCTTGTGGTGCAGGGTCCAGGGCGCCTTGCCGCGGAAGATCAGCTGGTCGATGCCGGTCATGATGGTGCCGACGTACAGGCCCTTGCTCATCCACGGCTTGAAGTTGCGCGCCACGTGCAGCTCTTCCTTCAGCCAGGACTGCTCGAAAGCGGCCGGGTAGGCGGACAGCTCGTCGTGCTGGCGGCCCTCAATCAGGGCCGCGAACGCGGCATCCGCGGCCAGCATGCCGGTCTTGATCGCGGCGTGGCTGCCCTTGATGCGGCTGGTGTTCAGGAAGCCGGCGTCGCAGCCGACGAGAACGCCGCCCGGGAAGACGGTTTTCGGCAGCGACTGCAGGCCGCCCGCGGTAATCGCACGCGCGCCATACGAGATGCGCTTGCCGCCCTCGAAGTAGTGGCGGATCGCCGGGTGGGTCTTATAGCGCTGGAATTCCTCATAGGGCGACAGGTAGGGGTTCTGGTAGGCCAGGCCCACCACGAAGCCGACCGCCACCTGGTTGTTTTCCAGGTGGTAGAGGAAGGAGCCGCCGTAGGTGTCGTTGTCGAGCGGCCAGCCGGCGGTGTGCACCACCAGCCCCGGCTTGTGCTTGGCCGGGTCGATTTCCCACAGCTCCTTGATGCCGATGCCGTAGACTTGCGGGTCACGGCCCTTGTTCAGGTCATACTTGGCCATCAGCTGGCGGCCCAGGTGGCCGCGCGAGCCTTCGGCGAAGAAGGTGTACTTGGCGTGCAGCTCCATGCCGAGCTGGAAGTCCGAACCCGGTTCGCCGTCGCGCTTGACGCCCATATTGCCGGTGGCGACACCTCTGACCGAGCCGTCCTCGTTGTACAGGATCTCGGCCGCCGGGAAGCCGGGGAAGATCTCGACGCCCAGGCTTTCCGCCTGCTGGCCCAGCCAGCGCACCACGTTGGCGAGCGAGATCACATAGTTGCCGTGGTTGGTCAGCATCTTCGGGACCATGAAGTGCGGGGTCGCGATCGCCTTCGTCTCCGTGAGGAACAGCACCTGGTCTTCCGTCACCGGAGTGTTGAGCGGTGCGCCTTTCTCTTTCCAGTCGGGGATCAGCTCGTTCAGGGCGATCGGGTCCATCACCGCGCCCGACAGGATGTGGGCGCCCAGCTCGCCGCCTTTTTCCAGCACGCAGACCGAAACCTCCTGCCCTTTTTCTGCCGCCAGCTGCTTCAGGCGGATCGCCGCGGACAGGCCCGCGGGGCCGCCGCCGACGATGACCACGTCGTACTCCATTGCTTCACGCGGTCCGTATTGTTCGAGGATATTGGTTGGCTCAGTCATGTTTTTTATAGGGGTAGAAAAAATTTAAGCACGAGTGTGCGGGTTTTTATCGACGTTTGCAACTTTGGCCGCCATTTTACGGACATTATTAGATGCGGCAATCTAATACTGATGATTTGTGTAAGATGGTGCCTTCTGTGAAGGAGGGGCGAGCGTGGGTATCGAAGTCAATTACGAAGGAAAGATCGCCATGGTCACCGGCGCCTCGAGCGGCCTGGGGGCGCGCTTCGCGAAAGCGCTGGCCGGCGCCGGCGCCCAGGTGGTGCTGGCCTCGCGCCGGGTCGAGCGCCTCAAGGAGCTGCGCGCCGAGATCGAGGCCGACGGCGGCGCCGCGCACGTGGTGCGCCTGGACGTGACCGATCTCGGCTCGATCAAGGCGGCCATCGCGCATGCCGAGACCGAGGCGGGGCCGATCGACATCCTGGTGAACAACTCGGGCGTCTCGAGCACCCAGCGCCTGCTGGACGTCACCGAGGACGACTACAACTACATCATGGACACCAACCTGCGCGGCGCCTTCTTCGTGGCGCAGCAGACCGCCAAGCGCATGATCCAGCGCGCCAAGGGCGACCCGCGCAAGCAGCACCGCATCGTCAACATCGCCTCGGTGGCGGGCCTGCGGGTGCTGCCGCAGATCGGCGTCTACTGCATGAGCAAGGCGGGCGTGGTGCAGATGACCAAGGCGATGGCGGTCGAGTGGGGCAAGTACGGCATCAACGTCAACGCCATCTGCCCTGGCTACATCGCCACCGAGATGAACGAGGACTACTTCGACACCGAGCAGGGACGCAAGCTGATCGACATGCTGCCCCGCAAGCGACCGGGCCGGCCGGAAGACCTCGACGGCCTGCTGCTCCTGCTGGCGGCGGAAGAGGCCCACTTCATCAACGGCGCCATCATCACGGCCGACGACGGGATGACGGCCCAGTGAACCTGCCTGCGACACGGGCCCACGTCCACACCATGCGCATCCCGATCCGCTGGGGCGACATGGATGCGATGGGCCACGTCAACAACACCGTCTATTTCCGCTATATCGAATCGGCGCGCATCGCCTGGCTCGGCGAGGTCGGCGCGCTGCCGGACCCGGCAGCGTCCGGCGAAGGGCCGGTGATCGTCAACGCCTACTGCAGCTTCCTGAAACAGCTCACCTATCCGGGCGAGATCGAGGTCGCCACGTTCGTGGCGCCGCCAGGACGTTCCAGCATCGAGGTGACGCACGAGATCCGCCTCGTCGGCCCGGACGGGCAGGCGGGAGCGCTGCACGCCGAAGGCGGCGCGAAGGTGGTATGGATCGACTTCAAGGCCGAGAAGTCGCGGCCCCTGCCGGAACGCCTGCGCGCGCTGCTGCCGGCCTAGCCTATCTGCATGCATACTTGCCTTGTTTTCAAGGCTGCTTGCACTTTGCTAACTTCTGAGTAATTCTTCCAGCTTTCGTGACAATCGGAGAGATTGTCCGCCGTATTGCTGTGGCAAGATCGCGCCTCCTCGATTTCGCCCCCAGCGCAGCCTGTTCAACTGTTGCAAAACGGTTGCGGCCCTGTCAGACAGTTCCTACAAGGCAAGTCGAACGATTATAATTCCGTTCAATCTGTCGCGCCGCACCATTGCGCATTTCACCTTTCCACGTAGCGAACCATGCTTGATTCCGAGGTTGTCTTTTCCATTGCGCGGCACGCCGCGTGGGCGCCTCGCCTGACGACGCAGGAGCGCTGGGCGGAGTGGGCGCGCGAGCCATGGGCCATCGAAGACGGGGAGGAGCCGAAGGTCGCCGCCATGCCCGCCATGCTGCGCCGCCGCGCCGGCTTCCTGGGCCGCATGGCCCTCGAGGTCGCCTACGAATGCCTGGGCGGGGAGAGGGACGTCCCGACCGTGTTCTGCTCGCGCCATGGCGAAGTCGCGCGCGCCGTGGAACTGCTGGGTGACCTGGCACGCGGCGAGCCGCTGTCGCCGACCGCCTTCGGCCTCGCCGTGCACAACGCCAGCGCCGGCCTGTTCTCGATCGCACGCGCCGACCGCGCCAACCATGTGGCGCTCGCCGGCGGTAGTTCCACCATCGAGCACGCGGTGATCGAAGCCTGTGGCCAGCTCGCCGACGGCGCGCCGAAGGTGCTGCTGGTCGCCTGCGACACCACGCTGCCCGATCCGCTGCGTGCATTCGAGGACTGCGAAGAACAACCCTGGGCCTTTGCCTGGACCATGGTCCCGGCAGACCTTGATGCCATCCGCCTGTCGTGGCGTGCCCAGGACGCAGGCATCGCTGCGCGCATGCCGGGCGGCCTGGAGGTGCTGCGTTTCCAGCACGGCGCCCACTCCCAACTGGTGCGCGACGCCGGCGGCAAGCGCTGGACCTGGAGCCGCCATGCTGGCTAAGCTCGGCCATGCCTGGCGCGTGTTCGCGACAGGCCTGAGTTTCGCGCTGTTCGGCCTGGGCGGCCTGATGCTGCGCGTGATCGTGTTTCCCTTGCTTGCCCTGTTCGTGCGCGAGCCGGGCGCCCGCCAGCGCGCCGCGCGCGCCACCATCAGCGCGAGCTTTCGCGCTTTTGTCGGCATCATGCGCGGCCTCGGCGTGCTGCGCTACGAGGTGCGGGGCCTGGACAAGCTCGGGCGGGAAGGGCAGCTGATCCTGGCGAACCACCCGACCCTGATCGACACCGTGTTCCTGATCGCCTTCGTGCCCAACGCCGACTGCATCGTCAAGGGTGCGCTGGTCAACAACCCGTTCACACGCGGTCCGGTGCGCGCGGCGCGCTATATCTGCAATGACCGCGGCCCCGAGCTGATCGACGACTGCATCGCCTCGCTGCGCGCGGGCGGCAACCTGATCATCTTCCCGGAAGGGACCCGCACCCCGCGCGGCGCGGTGGCGGAACTCAAGCGCGGCGCGGCCAACGTCGCCGTGCGTGGCGAACGCGCGATCACCCCGGTGGTGATCACGTGCGAACCGCCGACACTCGGCAAGGGCGACAAGTGGTGGCACGTGCCGCCGCGCCAGGCGCACTTCCGCATCGAGGTCAAGGACGATATCGGCGTGGAGCATTTTCGCGCGGACGACACCAGCGACGTGGTGGCGGCGCGCCGCCTCACCGAATACCTGCAACAGTTTTTTATGAAAGAAGGCCAGCACCATGCTTGAACAGGAAGTGAAGACGTTGATCATCGACGTCCTGCAACTCGAAGACATCACCCCGGGCGACATCGACAGCGAAGCGCCGCTGTTCGTCGAGGGCCTGGGTCTGGACTCGATCGACGCGCTGGAAATCGGCGTGGCGCTGCAGAAGCGCTATGGCATCACCCTGTCGGCGGAGTCGCAGGAAACCCGCCGCCATTTCGCCTCGGTGCGTGCGCTGGCCGCAATGATCGAAACGAACCGCAAGAAGTAAGGAAGGAATCGCCATGGTAAGCATTCACGACATGAACCGAGACGAACTGTTCACCTGGGTCGCCGACCTGCTGGCTGAGATGTTCGAACTGGACCGCGCGTCCCTGACCCCGGCATCGAATCTGTACGCCGACCTCGACATCGACAGCATCGACGCCGTCGACCTCGCGGTCAAGCTCAAGCAGATGACCGGCAAGCGCCTGCAGCCGGAAGTGTTCAAGACCATCCGCACGATCGAAGACGTGGTGGAAGCGCTCGCCGGCCTGGCCGAAGAGCAGACGGCCGCGGCCTGATTTTCACGTGATCTGGAACGTCCTGGCGGCGGCGCTGACGCTGCTGTATCCGCTGGCGATCTGGTTCGGCCACGGCAGCATCGAGCCGCGCTGGCTGGCCGGCCTGCTGCTGCTGGCGGCCGCCACGCGCCTGCCGGCGCTGAAGGTCAGCCAGGCCGCGCGCTGGACGGCGGGCGGCGCGCTGCTGCTGGTCGCCGTTGCCGTCGGGTCGAACGCCGTGCTGCCCCTGAAGCTTTATCCGGTGCTGGTCAACGTCGCCATGCTGGCCGCATTCGGCGCCAGCCTGCTTGCGGGCATGCCGATGGTCGAGCGCCTGGCGCGCCTGCGCGAGCCCGATCTGCCGCCGGCGGCCGTCGCCTATACGCGCCGCGTGACCCAGGCCTGGTGCCTGTTCTTCGCCGCCAACGGCACGATCGCGCTCGGCACCGCGCTGTTCGCCAGCGAGGCCGCCTGGTCGCTCTACAACGGCGTGATCGCCTATATTTTGATGGGCCTGATGTTCGGCGGCGAGTACCTGCTGCGCATGAGGTTCAAGCGTCTGCACCATGCCTGATCTGTTTTATCGCATCGCCACCCGTTCGCCGCAAGCCACCGCCGGCTGGCGCGCGGGCACGCCCGTGCGCCACGGCGACTTCCTGGCCCGCGTGCGCGCCTGGAGCGCGCTCGGCCGGCGCAGCGCAGCGACCCGGGTCGCGCTTTACCACGAAGACAGCCTGGAATTTGCCGCGGCATTGCTGGGCGCCTGGTTGTCCGGGAAGACCGTCTGGCTCGGCGCCGACGTGCTGCCCGCGACCTGCGTGGCGCTGGCAAGCGAGGTGGATGCCTTCTGGGGCGCCTTCCCCGTCGAGCGCTCGCCCGCCGCACCGGCGGTCGACGACGACTGGCGGGGCGAATGGGCCGTGCCGGCCGCCGGTTTCCCGGCCCTCGTCGTGTTCACGTCCGGCAGCACGGGCGCCCCGACGCCGATCCCGAAGCAGCTGTCCCAGCTGAGCAGCGAAGTCGCCGCGCTGGAGAGCCAGTTCGGTGCGCGTCTGGGCGAGGCCACCATCCTGGCAACCGTCTCGCACCAGCACATCTACGGCCTGCTGTTCCGGGTCCTGTGGCCGCTGGCCGAGGGCCGTCCGGTCCACGCCGAGCGCCACGAGTTCCCGGAAACCCTGGCGCCCGCGCTGGCGCAGGCGCCCTGCGTGCTGCTGGCCAGCCCGGCCCACCTGAAGCGCCTGCCCGAGCATCTCGACTGGCGCGCAGGCGGCAGGCAGCTGCGCGCCGTATTCTCCTCCGGCGGCATGCTGGAAGAGGCGGCGGCGCAGCACGCGGCCACGCTGCTGGGCCAGGCCCCGGTCGAGGTCTACGGCAGCTCGGAGACGGGCGGCGTGGCCTGGCGCCAGCGTGGCGTGAACGCGACCTGGACGCCGTTGCCAGGCGTGCAGTGGCGTCAGGATGCCGGCGGCCTGCTCGAAGTGCGATCCGAATTCGCCGGCCCTGGCGGCTGGCAGCGCCTGGCCGACCGCGTCGAAGCCAGCGGCGCGGGCTTCGTGCTGCGTGGCCGCGCCGACCGCATCGTCAAGATCGAAGAAAAGCGCATCTCGCTGGACGCCATCGAGGCGGCCCTGTGCGCGAGCGGCCTGGTGCGCGAAGCGAAGGTGCTGGCCGTCCCAGGCCCCGGCCGCCAGGTGCTGGCCGCCTTCGTCGTGCCGACGCCTGAAGGACAGGCCGTGCTCGAGCGGGAAGGGCGTCCGGCATTGAGCGCTCGCCTGCGCACCGTGCTGGCGGGCGGGCTGGAAGCCGTGGCGCTGCCGCGTCGCTGGCGCATTGTTCCCCGCCTGCCGGTGAACGCCCAGGGCAAGACTACCCAGGCCCTGCTGCTGGCACTGCTGGAAGAGCGTCCGCGCCTGCCCGCCGTGCGCATCCTGGAGCAGGAAGCGACGCGCATGCTCCTCGAGTTGACCGTGCCCGCGAACCTGCTGTATTTCGACGGCCACTTCAGCATCGCGCCCGTGCTGCCGGGCGTGGTGCAGGTCGATTGGGCGATCCATTATGGCCGCCGGCATTTCGGCCTGGAACCCGGGTTCAAAGGCATCAACGCCCTGAAATTCCAGCAGATGATCCGCCCGGAGCAACCGGTGCAACTCGAACTCGTGCACGAGGTGGCGAAGGCCCAGCTGCACTTCCGTTATTTCTCGGACGTTGGCGCCCACGCCAGTGGCCGCATTTTGTTGAAGACCCCATGAGCACCCTGAACAAGAAATTTTCACCTAGCCGCCAGAGCGCCTTCGAGGCCCGTTTCGAAGCCCAGAAGATCGCTTTCGCCCCGGTCGTCTTCCAGTGCGTGCGCTTCGCCTGGAAGCGCGGCATGCTGCAGGCGATCGCCGACGCCGGCGACACCGGCCTGTCGGTGGACCAGATGGCCGCGACCGGGCGCTGGACTGCCTACGCCCTGAAGCTGGTGCTCGAGACCTGCCTGTCCGCCGGCGTGGTCTATCTCGACGAGGGCCGCTACGTGCTCGACAAGGCCGGCTTCGTGATCCTGACCGATCCGATCACCCAGGTGAACATCGACTTCAACCACGACGTCTGCTACCAGGCCCTGTTCTCGCTCGAGGAGTCGCTCGACCAGGAAAAGCCGGTCGGCCTGAAGGTCTTCGGCGACTGGCCGACGGTGTACGAGGGCCTGTCCCGGCTGCCGGAAGCGGCGCGCACCAGCTGGTTCGCCTTCGATCACTACTATTCGGACACCTCCTTCCCGGACATCCTGCCCGACGTCTTCGCGACAAGCCCGCGCCGCCTGATGGACATCGGCGCCAACACCGGCAAGTTCACGCTGGCGGCACTGGCTGCCAATGAGCGCGTGGCCCTGCACCTGGTCGACCTGCCGGGCCAGCTGGCCGTGGCCGAGAAAAACCTGGAGGCCGCCGGCCTGCGCGAGCGCGCCAGCCTGCACCCGACCAATCTGCTGGATTTCGAGGCGCCGCTGCCTGGCGACATGGACCTGATCTGGATGAGCCAGTTCCTGAGCTGCTTCTCGGAAGAGGCGATCGCCAGCATCTTCCGGCGCGTCGCCGATGCACTCGGCCCGCGCGGCCAGGTGCTGGTGCTCGACACCTTCTGGGACCGCCAGCGCTACGATATCGCCGCCTACTGCCTGATCAACACCTCGCCTTACTTCACGGCGGTCGCGAGCGGCAACAGCAAGGTCTACGAGAGCGCCGACTACGTGCGCCTGGCCGAAGCGGCCGGCCTGAAGCTGGTCACCACGCGCGACAACATCGGCTATTGCCACTCGCTGCTGCGTTTCGAAAAGGCCTGAGCCGTGCTGAAGCCTTGCGTCGTCATCCCCGTCTATAACCACGAGCACGCGATCGGCAAGGTGGTGGACCAGGTGCTGGCCCACGATCTGCCCTGCATCCTCGTGGACGACGGCAGCTCCCCGGGCTGCGCCGCGGTGCTCGATGCGCTCGCCGTCAGGTACCCGGGACGCGTGGTGCTGGAGCGCCACGCCGTCAACCAGGGCAAGGGCGGGGCGGTGCTCACGGGTTTCCGCCGCGCCGAGCAGGACGGCTACAGCCACGTGCTGCAGGTCGATGCCGATGGCCAGCACAGCGTGGCCGACATCCCGCGTTTCCTCGATGCGGCGCGCGCGCGCCCGCAAGCGGTGGTTGCCGGTTGCCCGGTCTATGACGAATCGGTGCCGGCCCTGCGCCTGTACGCACGCTACCTGACCCACGTCTGGGTCTGGATCAACACGCTGTCGCTGGCGATCCGTGACTCGATGTGCGGCTTCCGCGTCTACCCGGTCGCGCCCGTGCTGGCCCTGGCCTCGCGCCGCAAGCTCGGCCTGCGCATGAACTTCGACATCGAGATCCTGGTGCGCCTGTACTGGGACGGCGTCGCGGTCGTGAACCTGCCCACGAAAGTCGGCTACCCGGAAGACGGTGTGTCCCACTTCAAGGCCTGGACCGACAACGTCCTGATCACGCGCCTGCACGTGGCCCTGTTCTTCGGGATGCTGCCGCGCATTCCCTCGCTGCTGGTCCGCACATGGCGCGCATGAACACCGCGACGGACACGCGCCACTGGGCCGCCATCAACGAAGCAAGCTTCGTGGCCGGCATGCGCCTGCTGTTCTGGGTCTGCCGGGTGTTCGGCCGCTGGCCCTTCCGCGTGTTCCTGTACCCGGTGCTGCTGTGGTACGTCGCGACCCAGGGCCGTGCGCGCCGAGTCTCGCAGGACTACCTGCGCCGCGTCGGGCAGCCGGCAGGCCTGCTTGGCGTGCTGCGCCACTTCGCTTCGTTCGCGGAATCCATCCTGGACAAGATGCTGCTGTGGGGCGGCCTGTTCGACACCTCCGGCGTGCGCATGTTCGGCGCGGAGCCTTTGCTGCAGCGCATCCGCGAGCGCAAGGGCGCCATGCTGATGTGCGCCCACCTCGGCAACCTCGACCTCTGCCGCGCGCTGTCGCTGCGCACGCCCGGCCTGAGGCTCACCGTGCTGGTGCACACCCGCCATGCCGAGGCCTTCAACGCGATGCTGGGCAAGCTCGACCCGCGCAGCCAGCTGAACCTGATGCAGGTGACCGAGATGACGCCGGCCATGGCGATGCAGCTGTCCGAGCGCATCGAACAGGGCGAGTTCATCGTCATCGCCGGCGACCGCGTGCCGGTGTCGAACAATCCGCGCGTCGCACTCGCACCATTCCTCGGGCAAACGGCCGCCTTCCCGGTCGGCCCCTACGTGATGGCGTCGGTGCTCGGCTGCCCCCTGTACACGCTGTTCGCCACCCGCCGGCAGGGCGGCCACGAATTGCACTTCGAGCGCCTGCGCGAGGAGGTGCGCCTGCCGCGCCGCGGGCGCGAGGAAGCGCTGGCGGAACTGGCGGCCGACTACGCGCGCCGTCTCGAACACCACGTCCGGCGCGCGCCGCTTGAGTGGTTCAACTTCTACGATTTTTGGCACTTACCCGATCCGGACCTTGCCCATGCAGCTCACTGACCTGAACACTCCCCAGCGCACCGTGCGCTTCGACCGCGAACGCCTGACGCTGGAAGACATCAATGCCATCGCCCGCGGCACCGCCAAACCAGTGCTGTCCGACGACCCGGTGTTCCGCGCCGCGATCGCCAGGGGCGCCGACTTCCTCGACCGCCTGCTGCGCGAGGACGGCACCATCTACGGCGTGACCACCGGCTACGGCGACTCCTGCACGGTCGAGGTGCCCCTGAACCTGGTGCCGGAGCTGCCGCACCACCTCTACACCTACCACGGTTGCGGCCTGGGCGCCTATCTGGATGCTGGCCAGACCCGCGCCGTGATGGCGGCGCGCCTGGCCTCGCTCTCGAAAGGTTTTTCGGGCGTGAGCGTGGGCCTGCTGGAACAGATCGTGCGCCTGTTCGACGCGGGCCTGCTGCCCCTGATCCCGAGCGAGGGCTCGGTGGGCGCCAGCGGCGACCTGACGCCGCTGTCGTATCTCGCCGCCGTGCTGTGCGGCGAACGCGAGGTGCTGCGTGACGGCGTGCAGGTCCCTAGCGCCCAGGCCCTGCAGGAAGCCGGCATCACCCCCTTGCGCCTGCGCCCGAAAGAGGGCCTGGCGATCATGAACGGCACCGCCGTCATGACCGGCCTGGCCTGCATCGCCTACGACCGCGCCCAGTACCTCGCGCAGCTCGTCACCCGCATCACGGCGCTGGCGTCCTTCGCCCTGGACGGCAACGACCACCACTTCGACGAGACCCTGTTCTCGGTGAAGCCGCACGCCGGCATGCAGGGCGTGGCCGCCTGGCTGCGCCAGGACCTGGAATACGCCGACCAGCTGGAACGCAACGGCAAGCGCCTGCAGGACCGCTATTCGATCCGCTGCGCCCCGCACGTGATCGGCGTGCTGGCCGATGCCTTGCCCTTCTTCCGCGACTGCATCGAGAATGAGCTGAACAGCGCCAACGACAACCCCATCATCGACGCCGAAGGCGAGCGCGTGCTGCACGGCGGCCACTTCTACGGCGGCCACATCGCCTTCGCCATGGACGGCATGAAGAACGCGGTGGCGAACCTGGCGGACCTGCTGGACCGCCAGATGGCCCTGCTGGTCGACGCCCGCTACAACGCCGGACTGCCGGCCAATTTGTCGGGCATGCAGGGTGAGCAGGCGCCGATCAACCACGGTCTCAAGGCCCTGCAGATCAGCGCGTCCGCCTGGACCGCCGAAGCGCTTAAACTCACCATGCCGGCTTCGGTGTTCTCGCGCTCGACCGAGTGCCACAACCAGGACAAGGTCAGCATGGGCACCATCGCCGCGCGCGACTGCCTGCGCGTGCTGGAACTGACCGAGCAGGTCGCGGCGGCCTTGCTCATCACCGTGCGCCAGGGCGTGTGGCTGCGCCAGCGCGTCGACCCGGCGAAGCAGCTCCCCAGCCCGCTGGCGCGCATGCTCGACCTGCTGGGCGAGGACGTCAAGCCGGTCACGGAAGACCGCCGCCTCGACCCGGACCTCAAGCTCTTGCTGGGCCGCATCCGCGACCAGGCCTGGAGCCTGTATGCGTAAGAAGAAGGAGCCGAGCCTTTGGAGTGCCGAGGCCGAGGTGCAGGTGCAGTTCTTCGACCTCGACCCGATGGAGATCGTCTGGCACGGCAACTACGTCAAGTACCTCGAGGTGGTGCGCTGCGCGCTGCTGGACAAGATCGACTACAACTACGGCCAGATGCGCGACTCCGGCTATATGTGGCCGATCATCGAGATGAACCTGCGCTACGCTGCCTCGGCCAGTTTCGGCCAGCGCCTGCTGCTGCGCGCCGAGATCGTCGAGTGGGAAAGCCGCCTGCGCATCGATTACACCGTGAGCGACGCCGCCACGGGAAAACGCCTGAACCGCGCCACCACCACCCAGGTGGCGGTCGACCTCG
Organism: Massilia agri; assembly: GCF_024753255.1. Classification (GTDB taxonomy): domain Bacteria; phylum Pseudomonadota; class Gammaproteobacteria; order Burkholderiales; family Burkholderiaceae_D; genus Telluria; species Telluria agri. The sequence goes on along the minus strand of NZ_JANUHA010000011.1, from coordinate 149,120 downwards.
AGACCCGCGAGATGTGCTTCGCCTCGCCGCCCATCCTGTTCGAAAAGCTGGGAGTACCCGCACCATGAAACACTTCGTCCTCACGCTCGCGCTGGCCTGCGCCGCCTCGGTGGCCGGCGCCGCCGCGCCCGTGGCGAAAATCCAGTCCATGCTCGCCAAGCCGGAGCAGCTGTGCGGCCGCTTCGAGCAGACCAAGCAGCTGGCGGGCATGAAGAAACCGCTGGCGTCAAGCGGCCGCTTCTGCGTGGTCGCCGGCAAGGGCGTGCTGTGGCGCACCCTGAAGCCCTTCCCGAACACGCTGCGCCTGAAGCGCGACGAGATCATCCACATGCAGGGCGACCGTGTCGCCATGCGCCTGGACGCCAGCCAGGAACCGACCGTGCGCATGATCAACGGCGTGCTGTTCTCGCTGCTGGGCGGCGACCTGGGCCAGCTGGAGAACCTGTTCGAGGTGGACGGCGCGGTCACCGGCGATGCCTGGCGCGTCGCGCTCAAGGCCCGCAACCCGGCGGTGGCGAAGGCGGTCGGCGCGATCTCGCTGGAAGGCGGCGCCTATGTGCACAGCATCCACATGGTCGATGCCGGCGGTGACAAGACCGACATCGTCTTCAGCGACATCAAGACCGGCCCGCAAGCCCTCCTGCCTGAAGAGGCGGCCCAGTTGTGAACCTGCAACGCCGCCTCGCCCTGGCCTGGGCCCTGGTCGTCTGCCTGCTGCTGGGCCATAACGCCTGGCTCTGGCTGGACCGGCGCATCACGCCCGACACCGACATCCTGGCGCTACTGCCGGCGGAGCAGCGCGACCCGGTGCTGCAGCAGTCCTTCTCCCATATGGTGGACAGCGCCCAGCAGCGGGTGGTGGTGCTGGTCGGGGCAGGGGAGTGGGATGAGGCGGTGCGCGCCGCGCAGGCTTTCCGTACGACCCTGGCCCCGCACACGGCCCTCCTCGCGCCCGACGCGGCGAGCGGCGAAGCCCAGGCCAACTGGCTGGCCAGCCTGCAGCCGCATGCGACCCTGCTCGTCGCCGCCGAACAGGAAAAGCAGCTGCGCGAGCAGCCGCAGCGCTTCTGGGTCGACTCCGCCCTGGCGCGCCTGTACAGCGCCTTCTCCGGCCCGAAGCTGGGCAGCTTCCGCGACGACCCCTTCGGCCTGTTCGCAGGCTGGGCCCAGGAACGCGCCGGCGAGACGCCGGTGCGTCCGCGCGACGGCGAGCTGTTCGTGGCCGGCGAGGGCCGCGAATACGTCCTGCTGACCTTCACCCTGGCCCAGTCGGCCTTCTCGCTGTCGAACCAGGAGGCCGTGGCGCCGCTGCTGGACAAGGCGAGCCAGGCGGCGCAGGCCGCGGTGCCGACCGCCGAAGTGATCAAGGCCGGCGTGATCCTGCACGCGGCGGCGGCTGGCCGCCAGGCGAGTCGCGAAATCCACACCATCGGCGTGGGCTCCATGCTCGGCATCGTGCTGCTCACCTGGCTGACCTTCCGCTCGATCAAGCCGGTGACGCTCACCGTGCTGGCGGTCGGCGTCGGCTTCCTGGGCGCGCTCTCGCTGTGCTGGCTGCTGTTCGGCCGCATCCACCTGCTCACCTTGGTGTTCGGCGCGAGCCTGATCGGCGTGGCGCAGGACTATGGCATCTACTTCCTCTGCCATCGTCTCGGGGCCGACCCGGCGCTCGATTCGCCGCGCCTGCTGCGCCGCCTGCTGCCCGGCCTCGGCCTGACGCTGCTGGCGGCCGTGATCGGCTACATGGGCCTGGCCCTGACCCCGTTCCCGGGCCTGCGCCACATGGCCGTGTTCTCGGGCCTCGGCCTGGTGTTCGCCTGGCTGACCGTGGTGTGCTGGTTCCCGGCGCTGATCCACGGCCACTCCTTGCGCGCCGGCCCGCTGGCGCGCGGCTACGGCGCCTTTGTGAAGCGCTGGCCGCGCCTGTCCGGCGGCCTGCTGCCGATGCTGGTGGTGGCGGTGCTGGCTGGCTTCGCCGCGCTGGGCCTGTCGCGCCTGGACGTGAACGACGACATCCGCTCGCTGCAATCCTCGCCGCCTGAACTGGTGCGTGACCAGATCAAGCTGGGCAAGCTGCTCGACGCCCCGAGCCCGGTGCAGTATTACCTGGTGCGCGGAGCCACGAGCGAACAGGTACTCCAGCGCGAAGAAGCGCTCAAGCGCCGCCTGGACTCGCTGGTTGCAGAAGGCGATATCGCCGGTTACCAGGCGCTGTCGAACTGGGTCCCGTCGCAGCAGGCCCAGGCCGCGAGAATGAAGCTGGTCGAGGACAAGCTGCTGGGCGCCAAGGGCCCGCTGGCCGTCCTGGGACAGGAGATCGGCGAGGACGCCGGCTGGGCCGCGGAGACTGCCGCGCACCTGCGCAGCACCGCCGCGCCGATGCAGGTCGACGCCTTCCTCAAGACGCCGGCCGCCGAACCATGGCGCCACCTGTGGATCGGCGAGACGGAGGGCGTCCACGCCAGCATCGTCGCCCTGCGCGGCATGCGCTACGTCGCCATTCCCCAGCTGGCCCAGGCGGCCGAAGGCCTGGCGGGCGTGCAGTGGGTCGACAAGGTCGGCGGCATCTCCTCGGTGCTCGGCAAGTACCGCGCCTACATGGGCTGGGTCGTGCTGGGCGCCTACGCGATCGTGTTCGCGGTGCTGCTGCCGCGCTACCGCGGCCGCACCTGGCGCGTGCTGGCGCCCACGCTTGCCGCCAGCATCCTGGCGCTGGCGCTGCTTGGCCTCACCGGCCAGCACCTGCAACTGTTCCACGTGCTCGCCCTGATGCTGCTGCTGGGCGTGGGCGTCGACTACGGCATCTTCCTGCAGGAGGATTCCGGCCATGGCGACGACGCGCCCTGGCTCGCCGTGGGCCTGTCGGCCGCCAGCACCATCCTGTCCTTTGGCCTCCTGGCCCTGAGCGGCACGCCGGCGCTGCGGGCCTTCGGCCTGACCATGCTGGCCGGGACGGCCCTGGTCTGGCTGATCGCTCCCTGCTTCATTGTCAACAAGGAGGAAGTCCATGCGACGCCTGTCCTGGCTTGAACGCGCCATTCCCTTCGCCAGCGCGCTGCTGCTGGCCGCCTGCACCGCGACGGCGCCAACGCCCGCGCGCCTCGGCCTGCGCCTGGCGCCTGCCGCCCTGGGCGAAACGATCAGCGTGCAGCAGCACCTGACCGTCGAGCGCGACGGCAAGACCAACGACCTCGACGCCGCACTGGAGGTGGACGGGAAGAACATCAACCTGGTCGGCCTGGCCCTTGGCATGCGCGTGCTGAGCCTGGACTACGACGGCCGCGAGATCACCGAATGGCGCCATCCGATGCTGCCCAGCCAGGTGAAGGCCGCCGACGTGCTGGAAGACCTGCAGCTGACCCTGTGGCCGGTCGAGGCGATCGCGAAGGCGCTGCCCACGGGCTGGACGATCGAGGAGCAGGGCCTGCGCCGCACCCTGCGCCGCGACGGCGAAGTGGTCGCGACCATCGATTACAGCGGCATGCCGCGCTGGCAGGGCAAGGCCGTGCTGGACAATGTGCGCTACAAATACCGGCTGACCGTGGTGTCGGCCGAATGAGGAACCCATGCTGTACCTGAACGAATGCGCGCTGCTGTGCGCGCTTGGAAGCGACGTGGCGACGATCCGCCGCCGCCTGCTGGTCGAGGCCGAGAGCGGCCTCGAGGAAAGTAGCGCCTGCTCGCCTGGCCGCATGCTGCCGCTCGGCCGCGTGAAGGCCGCACTGCCCCCGGTGGACTACCTGCCGCTTCCCCTGCGCAGCCGCAACAACCAGCTGGCCCTGGCCGCGCTGGCGCAGATCCGCCCGGCGGTCGATGCCGCCGTCGCCCGCCACGGCGCCCACCGCGTCGCCGTCATCCTCGGCACCAGCACCTCCGGTGTCGGCGAAACGGAAGACGCCATCGCGGCGCATGTGAACACGGGCGAACTGCCGCAAGGCTTCCACTACGGCCAGCAGGAGATGGCGTCCTGCGCCGAGCTGCTGGCGCGCGAACTGGGCGTGACCGGTCCGGCCTATGTCCATTCGAGCGCCTGCTCCTCGAGCGCCAAGGCGCTGGCCAGCGCCGCGCGCCTGATCCGCATGGGCCTGGTCGACGCTGTCCTGACGGGCGGCGTCGACACCCTGTGCGGCTTCACCGTGGCCGGCTTCAGTGCGCTGGAGTCGGTCAGCGACACGCGCTGCCATCCGCTGGGCGAAGGCCGCAAGGGCATCAATATCGGCGAAGGCGCGGCGCTCTTCCTCATGAGCCGGGAACCGTCCGCGGTCGCCCTGTGTGGCTGGGGCGAATCGTCCGACGGGCACCATATGTCGGCCCCTGACCCGGAAGGCGGCGGCGCCCGCATCGCCATGGCGGAAGCCTTGAAGCGCGCGGGCATCAAGCCGGGCGACGTCGACTACATCAACCTGCACGGCACTGCGACGCAGCAGAACGATGCGATGGAGTCGCGCGCCGTCGAGGTCCTGTTCGGCCTGGACGTCGCGGTCAGCTCGACCAAGCCGTTCACCGGCCACACGCTGGGCGCCGCCGGCGCGATCGAGGCAGCCTTCTGCTGGCTGGCGATGCAGGACGATAACCCGGAGGGCCTGCTGCCGCCCCACCTGTGGAACGGCGCACCCGATCCGGCGCTGCCGGGCTTGAGGGTGGCGGGGAAGGGCGCGCGCCTCGGTCGTCCGATCCGCTATGCGCTCAGCAATTCCTTCGCCTTCGGCGGCTCCAACGCCAGCCTGGTCTTCGGGAGAACGCGATGAGCGAGATCGACATCCACAGCCTGGTCCCGCATAGCGGCGCCATGTCCCTGCTGGGCCGCTTCCTCGACGCCGACGACGAGAGCCTGCGCGCCGAGGTGGTCGTCAACGAAGAGACCATGTTCTGCACCGGCGGCGAAGTCGGCGCCTGGGTCGGGGTCGAGTACATGGCGCAGGCCGTGGCGGCCCACGCCGGCTGGTGCGCGCGTTTGCGCGGCGAACCGGTGCGCGTCGGCTTCCTGCTGGGCAGCCGCAAGTACGCCTGCAGCGTGGCATGCTTCCCGGTGGGCAGCGTATTGAAGATCGAGGTGCGGCGTGCGCTGCAGGGCGAGAACGGCCTGGGCGCATTCGATTGCCGCATCGAGGACGGGACGGGCGCCGAGTTGGCGACCGCCACCATCACCGTCTTCCAGCCACATAATGTTGAAGAGTTTTTGCAACGGAGTTCCGTATGAGTAGTATCCAGAAAAGCGTGCTGGTGACGGGATCGTCGCGCGGCATCGGCAAGGCCATCGCGCTGCGTCTCGCGCGCGACGGCTACCAGGTGGTCGTGCATTGCCGCAGCCGGCGCGAAGAAGCCGATGCGGTGGCAAGCCAGATCGTGGCGGGCGGCGGCGCGGCGCGCGTGCTGCAGTTCGACATCGGCGAGCGCGAGGCCACGGCCAGTGCCCTGGCCGCCGACATCGAAGAACATGGCTGCTACTACGGCGTGGTCTGCAACGCCGGCGTGGCGCGCGACACCGCCTTCCCGGCGATGACGGGCGAGGAGTGGGACCAGGTACTGGGCACCAACCTGGACGGTTTCTTCAATGTGTTGAATCCCCTCGTCATGCCCATGGTCCAGCGCCGCAAGCCCGGCCGCATCGTCACCATGGCGTCGGTCTCGGGCCTGATCGGCAACCGCGGCCAGGTCAACTACAGCGCGGCCAAGGCCGGCATCATCGGCGCCACCAAGGCGCTGGCGCTCGAACTGGCCAAGCGCGACATCACGGTCAATTGCGTGGCGCCCGGCCTGATCGAGACCGACATGATCGCCGATGTGCCAATGGACGAAGCCCTGAAACTGGTGCCGGCGCGCCGCGTCGGCCGTCCCGAAGAGGTGGCGGCCGCCGTCAGCTACCTGATGTCCGAGGATGCCGGCTACGTCACCCGCCAGGTGCTGTCGGTGAACGGAGGTCTCGCATGAAGAAGCGCGTCGTCGTCACCGGCATGGCCGGTATCAGCCCTCTGGGCAACGACTGGCCCACGATCCGGGCACGCCTGGGCGAGTACCGTAACGCCATCGTACACATGGAAGACTGGGTCGCCTACGAGGGCCTGAACACCCAGCTGGGCGCGCCGGCAGCGCCTTTCGAGCTGGGCAAGCGCTACGACCGCAAGTCGATCCGCAGCATGGGCCGCGTGGCCCTGCTGGCGACCCGCGCCACCGAGCTGGCATTGGCGGATGCCGGCCTGCTCGACCACCCGCTCCTGAAGAGCGGGCAGATGGGCATTTCCTTCGGCTCGTCGGCCGGCACCCCGAGCGCGATCGGCGACTTCGGCCGCATGATGGAGGAGCGCACCACGCGCGGCATCAACGCCACCACCTACATCAAGATGATGGCGCACACCGCGCCGGTGAACATCGGCGTGTTCTTCGGCGTCACCGGACGCGTCGTCACCACCTCGTCGGCCTGCACCTCGGGTAGCCAGGGCATCGGCTACGCTTTCGAAGCGATCCAGAGCGGCAAGCAGATCGCCATGATCGCCGGCGGCGCCGAGGAACTCGACGCCACCGAGGCGGCGGTGTTCGACACCCTGTTCGCCACCAGCACCCGCAACACCGCCCCCGAGACCACGCCATCGCCTTTCGACAAGGGACGCGACGGTCTGGTGATCGGCGAGGGCGCCGGCTGCCTGATCCTGGAAGAACGCGAGCACGCCCTGGCTCGCGGCGCCACCATCTACGCGGAACTGGTGGGCTTCGGCACCAACAGCGACGGCACCCATGTGACCCAGCCGAACGCGGCGACCATGCAGCAGGCCATGGAGCTGGCGCTGGACGACGCCGGCCTGGCGCCCGAGGCGATCGGCTACGTCAACGCGCACGGCACCGCGACCGCCCAGGGCGACCTGGCCGAGTCGCAGGCGACCAATGCGGTGTTCGGCAGCCGCATGCCGATCAGCTCCCTGAAGAGCTATATGGGCCACACCCTGGGCGCCTGCGGCGCGCTGGAAGCCTGGATCAGCATCCAGATGATGCGCGAAGGCTGGTTCGCGCCGACCCTGAACCTGAACGAGGTCGACCCGGCCTGCGGCGAACTCGATTACATCCGCGGCGAAGGCCGCCGGATCGACTGCGAGTACGTCATGACCAACAATTTTGCGTTCGGCGGCATTAACACGTCGCTGATTTTTAAGAAGTAGTCCAACCGAGGAAAAGAAGATGAAAAAACTTGCACTGTCCATCGCCATCACCGCCGCCGCCATCGCCGCAGTCGCACCTGCCCAGGCACGCGACAACAAGATGATGATGTCGATCGAAAACGCGATGAACGACAACGACGCCCGTAACCGCCTCGGCGACAGCGTCAAGTTCTACTTCGGCAAGCAGAAGACCCCGGCCATCGCCCAGAAACTCAGCACCGACCAGACCAGCCAGAAGACCAACTCCTTCGGCAAGACCCCGGAAAAGGCCTGCAACTGGGCCTTCCTGTCGGCCATGCTGCGCCTGCAGGCGCGCGCCAAGGAACTGAATGCGGACGCGGTGGTGAACATCGTCAGCAACTACAAGAACGTCGAGAATTCGAGCGACACCGAGTTCGAATGCCATGACGGCACGATGATGACCGGCGTCGCCCTGAAGGGTGACTTCGTCAAGCTGAAATAAGCAAGTCGTGACGATGGCGGCGCCGCGACGCACGCTCGTCTGGCTGGCGGAGGCCGCCACTTTGAGCGCGGACACGCTGGCCGCCTGCGCCGGCTGGCTCGGCCCGGACGAGCGCCAGCGCCTTGCGCGCTTCGTGCGCGCCGAGCGGCGTACCCAGTTCCTCGGGGGGAGAGTGCTTCTGCGCCGTGCCCTGAGCGAACTGCTTGGCGTGCCGCCTCGCGCCATTGAACTGCAGGAGCGGCCCGGCCTCGGCCCGGCGCTGCTCCTCCCGGCGGCGCCCGCCGTCGGCTTCAGCATCTCCCACAGCGGCAACTGGATCGCCTGCGCGGCCAGCACGGAAACGGCGCTCGGCCTCGATATCGAGCGCATCGATCCTGGACGCGATGTGGTGCGCCTGGCGGAGCAGGCGTTCACGCCGGAACAAACCGCGCGGCTGGCAGCCTGCGAGGGTGCGGAGCGGATCGATCTGTTCTACCGGCTGTGGTGCGAACACGAGGCCAGCATCAAGCTGGCATCGCCCGTTGGAAAAATGTATGGCGTCGGACGTCCCGGACTGTGCGGCGCGCTGGCATGCGCTACGCCCCTGGCGGCAGACCCTGTCGTCGAGTTCGCAAGCTTTGCTTGACGTCCTCAACGCGCTCCGACCAGCTTGTGCACCAGCTCGGATGAAGTCGATGCCGAGAACTTGCGCATCAGGCTGGCCCGGTGCATCTCCACCGTACGCGGGCTGAGGTCGGTCTCGCGCGCGATGATCTTGCTGGTCTTGCCCTCGACCAGCAGCGCCGCGATCTCGCGCTCGCGCGGGGTCAGTTCGGCCGATACCGGCCGCTTCTCGCTCACGTCCTCGAAGGTCCATACGCCCGCGCCCAGCGGCTGGGCCGGGTCGAGCGCGCGTCCGGTCACGTGGCACCAGAACAGTTCGCCATTCGCGCGGCGCATGATGCGCTCGTCCGAATACCGGCCCTTGGCGTTCATGATCGGCACGATGCGGTCGCCAGTACGCAGGAACTCGTCCATTGTCGGGTAGAGCACGCTGAACGACTGATTACGGAGCTTGTCCGGGGAATAGCCGAACATGGCCGCCAGCGCCTGGTTACACGAGCGGATCACGCGATCCTGTGACACGCACATGCCCACCGGCGCATGCTGGAATATCATCTCGTAATCGATGGAGCCAGCCTGGCTCATGTGATCTGGGTCGACTGCTCGGTTCATGGGACGTCTCGCCCGTAGTTCTACGGTATTGTTATTCGGTACAGCGTATTTTATGCTGAGACTCTACTCTGCATCACAGAAGAGCTTTCGCTTAATCCATTAAAGGGACGAGTATGAACAAAGTGTATCCTGATGCGAAGTCGGCGCTGGCCGGCATCGTGGCAGATGGCCAGACCATCGCCGTCGGCGGCTTCGGCCTGTGCGGCATTCCGGAGGCGCTGATCGCGGCGCTGCGCGATTCCGGCGTCAAGAACCTCACCGCCATTTCCAATAATGCGGGCGTGGACGGCTTCGGCCTGGGCCAGTTGCTGGAGACGCGCCAGATCAAGAAGATGATTTCGTCCTACGTCGGCGAAAACAAGGAGTTCGCACGCCAGTTCCTGGCCGGCGAACTCGAGCTCGAATTCACCCCGCAGGGCACCCTGGCCGAAAAGCTGCGCGCCGGCGGCGCCGGCATCCCGGCCTTCTACACCAAGACCGGCTACGGCACCATCGTCGCCGAAGGCAAGGAAACCCGCGAATTCGACGGCGAGCACTACGTGATGGAACGTGCGCTGCTGCCGGACGTCTCCCTGGTCAAGGCGTGGAAGGCCGACAAGGCCGGCAACCTCCTGTACCGCAAGACCGCGCGCAACTTCAACCCGAACGTCGCCACGGCGGGCAAAATCTGCATCGTGGAAGTCGAAGAGCTGGTCGAGATCGGCGAGATCGATCCGGACCAGGTGCACACCCCGAGCATCTTCGTGCACCGCATCGTCCACAACCCGACGCCGGAAAAGCGCATCGAGCAGCGCACCGTGCGCGCCAATTAAGATCAGACCGGAGACAAGAACATGGCATGGACTCGTGATGAAATGGCCGCGCGCGCGGCGAAGGAACTGCAGGACGGTTTCTATGTGAACCTGGGCATCGGCCTGCCGACCCTGGTGGCCAACTACGTCCCCAACGATATCGAGGTCTTCCTGCAGTCGGAGAACGGCCTGCTGGGCATCGGCCCCTTCCCGACGGAGGATGAGGTCGACGCCGACCTGATCAACGCCGGCAAGCAGACCGTGACGGCGCTGCCGGGCGCGGCCTACTTCAGCTCGGCCGACTCCTTCGGCATGATCCGCGGCGGCAAGATCAACCTGGCGATCCTGGGCGCGATGCAGGTGTCCCGGCAGGGCGACCTGGCCAACTGGATGATTCCTGGCAAGATGGTCAAGGGCATGGGCGGCGCGATGGACCTGGTGGCCGGCGTCAAGCGCGTGGTCGTGGTGATGGAACACGTAGCCACCGCCAAGGACGGCTCGACCTCGCACAAGATCCTCGAGAAGTGCGACCTGCCGCTGACCGGCGTGGGCGTGGTGGACCGCATCATTACCGACCTGGGCGTCATCGACGTCACCGAGACGGGTTTGAAGCTGGTGGAACTGGCGCCCGGCGTCAGCACCCAGCAGGTGGTCGAGGCGACCGGCTGCGAGCTGGACGTTTCCAGCGTATGAAAAAAGCGCCGGGGGCGGTTTCCGGCCCGGCGCTCGTGCATCGCAGCCCGCAGCTTCCCTGCGGGCTGTTTTTTTAGTTCAGGCTGCGCAGGTGCTTGCGTAATTCCCGAGCGCGCTCCTCGTCGACCGGCGACTTCAAGAGATCGGCAAGGGCGAGGCGCTGCGCGGTACGCAGCGTCTCCGCCGCCTTGACCTTCACGTCCGGCACCACGCCCGTGCCTTCCCAGTTGGTCTTGCTGACCGGATTGATCGCGCGGCCGCCGGGGATGAAGACCGACAGGTGCGGATGGATCCGGTAACTCCGACCCGGATGGGCCCCGCCGCCCGTGGTCTCGCCGATGATCACGCCGCGGCGCAATTGTTGCAGGTTGTAGCTGAATTCCTCGGCGCCGGAAAAAGTGTCCTTGCTGGTCAGCACATAGACCTTCTTCGCGCCGCCGAACTTCTGGCCGGGCACGTCGGCCTCGGTCCAGAAGGCCTGGGTACGGTCGCCCTCGCGCCAGTACATATCGTTCAGATGGGTGCGGTCGTCGAACAGGTAGCTCTGCATCCAGGCGACGGCGTAGGGGTCGCCGCCGCCGTTGTTGCGCAGGTCGACGATCAGGGCGTCGGTATCGGCGACCAGCGTCATCATCGCACTGAGCGCGGGCTTGGCAAAGCGGACCGATGAGAATTCGCGCAGGTCGATGTAGCCGATGTTGCCGGGCAGGGTTTCCACCTTGCGGATACCGTAGTTCTGCGACTTGAGGTAGTCGGCGAACTGGCGGTCCATCTCCGGCGTCGGATCGGGACGGTTTTCGTCTTTCGGGATGGGCTTGGCGGCGTAGCGTACGCCCAGGTGCTTGTCGCGGGTCGGATGGCGCAGGTCATCGGTGAGCATGCTCGACAACTGCTTGATGTCCTTGGCCGCACGGTAGGCGCCGCTCTGCTCGCGGGCCTCGAGGCGCGCGACGATCTGTCCGGCCTTGTCGGGGAAGACATACACTTCGCTGACCTTGCTGCTGAGTTCAGCGATGATTTGCTTGCGGGTTGCATCGTCGACGCCGGCGCGGGCGTCGAGGCAGAATGCGGTGAGGAAGATCGGTGTGAAGAGGAGTGTCCGGAGAGTTGTCATCGTTGTCGAAGCAAGGTTAAAGGGAAGGGCGGCGGATGGGCGTCCCCGTCCGCCGTCCGGGATCGAGGCTTGCCGGTCTTACTCCAGCGTCCAGACGTACTGCACCGCCGTCCAGGCTTCCACCGGCTTGCCCTTGGTAATGGCCGGCTTGAACCTGCACTTCACGAGGGCGCTCTGCGCCGCGTCGTCGAGCAGCGGGTGACCGGACGACCGCGTGATCTTCGACTCCTTCACGCCGCCATTCTTCGCGACCAGGAAGCCCAGGGTGACCGTGCCGGTATGATGCTGCTTGATCGATTCGGCCGGATACTCGGGACGCTTGCAGCTGTTGAAGTCCGCAACCGCGGACGTGTCCGGGTTCCTGGTGGCGGCAGCCGGGGCGGCGTGGGCGAAAGCCGTGACGCTCAGGGCCGCGAGGCCGAGGACGGGAATGGCCGCCTTCCAGTTCAGCGCTTGTACATCGGGACGGATCAAGCGTTTGATGCGTGACATGAGATCTCCTCCGTTGGCCGCCTGGGCCAGGTGGTGGGTGGAAAACTGGAGTTTCTCCAGCTCGGAGAGGGCAAGGGCCAGGCGCCGCGGTTCGCCCAGTATCCGTGCCGCGTGATCGTCGGCGATCTGCTCCCGCTCGCTGCGGATGCGGTTCGAGATCCACCAGACCGCCGGGTGGTAGAAGAGCAGGGTTTCAACCACGTTCTGTCCCAGGTTGACCAGGTAGTCGTGGCGCTTGATGTGGGCCATCTCGTGGGCCAGCAGGGCTTCAAGCAGGTGGGCGGGCATGCCGGACACGAGGGAGGCCGGGACCAGCACCACCGGGCGCCACCAGCCGGCGGTAATCGGACTGGCGAGCGACGCGACTACGCGCAGGCGCACGGCGCGGTCCACGCCGAACCCTGCTGCGAGCCGCTCCAGGCGCGCCTGCCAGGCGGGGTCGGCCTGCTCCTGCTTCGCCGCCCGTTCGATCCAGAACAGGCCCAGCACCATCCGTCCCGCCAGCACCACGGCGCACAGCGCCCAGGTGCCGACGATCCAGCCCAGGTGGTCCGCGAGCAGGATGCTCCAGCTTTCGTCGATCGGCGAACCGGCGACCAGGCCGGCGGCCGCCAGCACGGCAGCGTCGCCGCCCGTACCGGAGTCGCCATTCAGGCGCAGCGCCAGCTCGAGCGCGGGCCAGGCCAGGCAGAGAAAGAGGCCGGTGCAGGCCACCAGGTAGCGCGACTCGGGCCTGGCATTGCGCAGCGCGGTGAGGCCGGCCGCCGTGGCGCAGCCGATCAGCGCGCCCTGCCAGAGGAAGTGGACCAGGGTCCAGCCGATGCTGCCGACGATGTCAGCGGCGCTCATTTCTCGTTCCCCGTATCGTCATCCTTGAGCAGCTTCTCGATCTCGTCGCGCTCCTTCTTCGAGATGCCGGTCTTGAGCGCGGCCAGCACCAGGGCCTTGGCCGATCCGGCGAAGGCGCGCTGCATCAGGTCCTTGAGCAGATTGGTCTCGACCGAATCCTGGGCGTGGGCCGGCGCGTAAACGTGCGAGCGTTCGCTCTCGTCGCGCACCAGCAGCCCCTTGCCGTGCATGACCTGCATCAGGCGCAGCACGGTGGCATAGGTGACGTCCGGCTTCGTCCTCTGCATTTCCTGGTGCACCTGCTTGGCGGTGCCGGAGGCCATGGGCCAAAGCACCTGCAGCAGTTCGAGTTCGGCCGGCGTCGGCTTGGGGGTATCGGGTTTGCGTGGCATGAGCGTCCTCATAATGTTCTGGAATTCCAGCTTCAGAATAGTCGGTCTAGACAGGTCTGTCTATCGTTTTTGCATACTGCGTGCGGAATGTAGACAAACTTGTTTACGTTGGATCTGCCCGCCCTCCGCCTTTACCGTGGGCACGGAGGCCCGGCAACATCAGCGGCCGGCGCCGAGCTCCACCCGGACCGCGGCAAGCGCGGCGTCGAGGGCCTCGGCAGCCGGAACCGGCACATCCGGCACCACGCCGCCGCTCCAGTCGCTCTTCGTGACGGCGTGGATGGTGCGCTTGGTGGCGATCATCGGCACCAGGTGACTTGTCACCGGCCGCCCGAAAGCGCCATGGGCGCCGCCTGGCGTGCGCTCGCCGACGACCCTGGCGCGCTTCAGCTGCTGCAGGGTATAGGCGAAATTCTCGGCGGCCGAGAAGGTCTCCCGGCTGGTCAGGATATAGACCGGCTTGCGGCTGCCGAAGCGCTTGCCCGTCGATTGCGGCGTGGTCCAGCTCTCCTCATAGGTGCCCAGGTGCCGATTCGACTGGTCGAACAGATGGACGGGCCGCTCGTCGAACAGGTAGCTTGCAATGACCGGAATCAGGTCGGTCGACCCGCCCGTGTTTTCCCGCAGGTCGAACACGATCGCGGCGGCGTCGGCCGCATCGCTCATCAGCTGCCGGACGAAGGGCGCCGCGTCGACCGCGCGTTCGAATCCGGTGAAGCGGATCAGCGCGACGTTTCCCGGCAGGCGCTGCGGGGCCGCGAAGCCGAAGTTGGCGGCGGCCATGCGCGCGCGGCGCCGTTCCTCCCGTTTCTTCGCGGCGGCGGGATCGCTTGATGGCATGTCGGCCAGCTGGTCGTCCTCGAAATAGGCGACTTCCGTGTGCGCGTCCTTGCAGATGGCGTCGATGTGCCTGCTCAGCACTTCGGCCAGCTTGCGCGAGGCCGTGATGCGGTCGTAGTCGCCGCGCTGCTGGCGGGCGCGCAGGTCCTTGGCAACGAGCTCGCCGACGCCGGGAAGGAAGTAGATGCGTTCGAATTCCCTGGCGATGTCCTCGATCGCTTTGGTGCGCTCCTGGGCTGTCAGCGGCGCCTCGGGCGAGGCGTGCGTCGCCAGCGAAACCATCAGGAGAAAAGCTGCTGCCAGCGCGATTACTTTCTTCATGCTTTGCCTGGGAAGTAGTGATTGCTCTAGCGTAGCAATGAATACTGCGCTCGGCAATGCGTGCTGCATAGGTGGCTGGGCGCGGACGAAAAAAAGCCGCATCGTTTCGGATGCGGCTTCGTGGGGTCGCGACGGAAATCAGGCGGCGGCGCGCACCGGCTCCAGCTCCTTGTCGCCTTCGAGGGGCACGCGGCCGTGCAGGACGTCGTCCATGCGCTCGCTGTCGAGTTCCTTCTCCCATTTCGACACGACCACGGTGGCCACGCCGTTGCCGACGAAGTTGGTCAGGGCACGCGCTTCGCTCATGAAGCGGTCGATGCCGAGGATCAGGGCCATGCCGGCCACCGGGATGGTCGGGACCACGGCCAGGGTCGCGGCCAGGGTGATGAAGCCGGCGCCGGTGATGCCCGATGCGCCTTTCGAGGTCAGCATGGCCACCGCCAGGATGGTCAGTTCCTGCGTCAGGGTCAGGTCGGTATTGGTCGCCTGGGCCACGAACAGGGCCGCCATCGTCATGTAGATGTTGGTGCCGTCGAGGTTGAAAGAGTAGCCGGTCGGGACCACCAGGCCGACCACCGGCTTGGAGCAGCCGAGGCGTTCGAGCTTGCGCATCAGGGCCGGCAGGGCGCTCTCCGAGGAGCTGGTGCCGAGCACGATCAGCAGTTCTTCCTTGATGTAGGCGATGAACTTGAAGATCGAGAAGCCGGTGAACCTGGCGATCAGGCCCAGCACGACGACCACGAACAGGAAGCAGGTCAGGTAGAAGGAACCCATGAGCTTGGCCAGCGGCAGCAGGGCGTCGAGGCCGTATTTGCCGATGGTGAAGGCCATTGCGCCGAAGGCGCCGACCGGGGCGGCCTTCATGACGATGTTCACGACGCCGAAGATCACGTGCGAGAAGTCCTCGATCATCTTCGTCACCGGACGGCCGCGTTCGCCCATCATCGACAGCGCGAAGCCGAACAGGATGGCGATGAGCAGGACCTGCAGGATGTCACCCTTGGCGAAGGCATCCACGAAGGTGTTCGGGATGATGTTCATGACGAAGTCCGTGGTGGACTGGTGCGACGCCTTCTCGGTGTACTGGGCGATCGCCTTGGTGTCGAGGTGGGCGACGTCGACGTTGAAGCCGGCGCCCGGCTTGAGCAGGTTGGCCACCACCAGGCCGATGGCCAGGGCGAAGGTCGAGACGATTTCGAAATAGAGCAGGGCCTTGCCGCCGACGCGGCCGATCTTCTTCATGTCCTGCATCCCGGCGATGCCGGCGACGACGGTGCAGAAGATCACGGGGGCGATGATCATCTTGATCAGTTTGATGAAGCCGTCTCCCAAAGGCTTCATCTTGGCGCCCAGTTCGGGGTGGAACACCCCGAGCAGCACGCCGAGAACGATGGCGAACAGCACCTGGACGTACAGGATTTTATAAAAAGGCTTTTTCATGGCAACTCTTCTCAGAGAAGTTTGTGGTGTTGCCATCTTGTCGGAAGCGGCCTGCTTTATCTATTGTGGATATCCGCAGGCCTTATATCTTGCTCTCAGATATGCCTTTCCCTTATTCCGAGGTATAGCCTGATCGAGGCATCAGGGGCGGCGGACCACCTCGCCACCCTTCATGACGAAGCCCACCTTGCCTGCCGCGGCGATGTCCTGGGTTGGGTCGCCGTCGACCGCCACCACGTCCGCCAGCAGGCCGGCCTTGAGCTGGCCCAGGTCCTTCGACTTGCCCAGGATATCGGCCGCGACCACGGTAGCCGCGCGCATCGCCTCCATCGGCGACATGCCCAGCTTGACCATCCAGGCCAATTCGCGTGCATTGGTCCCGTGCGCGAAGACGCCGACGTCGCTGCCGTTGCCGATGGTGACGCCGATTCTCCGCGCCAGCGCGAAGGCGCGCGCCGCCTGCTGCATGGCGGGCGTGGGCGCGCCGCCGCGCACGTGCTTCTGGAAGTATTCGCCCGTGGCTTCCGGCGCGCTCAAGGTCGGGATGTAGGCGACGCCGCGCTCCTTCATCAACCTGAAGGTAGCTTCGGAAGCGCCGTAGCCGTGCTCGATGGTGTCGGCGCCGGCCAGCACCGCCATGCGGATTGCCTCGTCGCTGCTGGCGTGCACGGCAACCTTGCGGCCGGTGATGCGGGTGGCGGCGACCATGGCCTTCAACTCTTCCATGGTGAAGGTCGGGCGCGCCGTGCCGTCGATGCCGGTGCGGTAGTCGCCGTAGATCTTGATCCAGTCCGCGCCGCGCGCCGACTGTTCGCGCACCGCCTTGGTGACCTCGTCGATGCCGGTCGCGGGCTGTGCTCCGTAGGGAATCTCCATGTCGGGACGGTAGCTGCGTTCGGCCGGCCCGTAGCTGTAGCTGGCGACGATCGCCTTCGTGGCGATGAACAGGCGCGGCCCGGGCGCCACGCCCTCGTCGATGGCGCGCTTGATGCCGGCGTCGGCATAGTCCGCGCCTTCGGTGCCGAGGTCGCGCAAGGTGGTGAAGCCGGCCTGCAAGGTAGCTGCCGCATGGCGGCCGGCCAGCATGATGCGGTAGGCGACCGGCTCCTTGATCACCTGGTCGTCCCAGCTGGTTTCGTTATAGGGGTGGAGCAGCACGTGGGAGTGCAGGTCGATCATGCCGGGTATGAGCGTCTTGCCGGGCAGGGTGATGCGGTCGGCGTCAGGCGGCACCGTCATCTTCTCAAGCGGGCCGACCGCCTGGATGCGGCCCCGGGCGACCAGCACGCCCCAGCCGGCGTGCGGCGCGCCTTCGCCGGTCCAGACCTTGTCCGCCGTGATCAGGACCGGCCCTGGTGGCGCTGCCTGTGCATGGGCGGCCAGCGCCGCGAACAGGGAAAGGGCGAGCTGCTTGGCGCGGATCGGCATGGACGTCTTCCTCGTGTCTTGATGGATTGGAAAGACGCCATCATAACGGACCCGTGTTCAGCCCTCCAGGTCCCCCAGCGACTGCTCGACACCGAACTGCACGTCGCGCAGGAATGCGCCGCCCTTGTCGGACAGCGCGATGCTAGGTGCCGCCAGCTCGACCAGGCAGACGAGGGCCTGGCGGAACCATTCCATGTCGGTGCCCATGAGGGGCAGGGCGTGGGCATCGTTGAGGTAGTACACCGCACGCGCCAGCAGGTTGGGATCGCGCCCGGCGCGGGCGATGCCGGGCGCGAAATCGACGACTTCGCGGTAGAAGCGGTCGGCCAGGGTCTCGAGGATGTCGTTCGAGACCTGGGGCTGGCCGGCGGCGAGCACCACCCGCGCCAGGTCCAGGCAGGCGTCGCGCAGCTGTTCTTCGTCGAGGCGGTCGGTCACCAGCGGCTCACTGCGCGGCCCAGCCGCCGTCCATGTTCCAGGCCACGCCGCGCACCTGGTCGCCGGCCGGCGAGCAGAAGAACACGGCCAGGGCGCCCAGTTCTTCCGGCGTGACGAATTCGCCGGAAGGCTGCTTCTCGCTCAGCAGGGCCTTTTTCGCGTCTTCGTTGGAGAGGCCGTCGCGGGCGGCGCGGTCGTCGACCTGCTTCTGCACCAGCGGGGTCAGGACCCAGCCCGGGCAGATCGCATTGCAGGTCACGCCCGTGTGGGCGTTCTCCAGCGCGGTGACCTTGGTGAAGCCCACCAGGCCGTGCTTGGCCGCGACATAGGCCGACTTGCCGCTTGACCCCACCAGGCCGTGGACCGAGGCCAGGTTGATGATGCGTCCCCAGTTCTTCTGCTTCATGCCGGGCAGGGCCAGGCGGGTGGTGTGGAAGGCCGAGGTCAGGTTGATGGCGAGGATCGCGTCCCATTTCTCGACCGGGAACTCGTCCACATTGGCCACGTGCTGGATGCCGGCATTGTTGACCAGGATGTCGACGCCGCCGAATTTCTCGGCCGCGAACTTCATCATGGCTTCGATCTCGGCAGGCTTGCTCATGTCGGCGTTGTGGTAGGCGGTCTGGACGCCGAATTCGCTGCCCACGTCGGTGTACAGCTTCTCGATCTGCTGGGCGTCGCCGAAGCCGTTGAAGACGATATTGGCGCCCTGTTCGGCGAGGGAACGGGCGATCCCGAGGCCGATGCCGGAGGTCGAGCCGGTGACGAGGGCGGTTTTACCGCTGAGCATACTGGATTTCATTGTGTCCTCAAGGTGGGAGTAATCGGGTTGCTTCCTCAGAATTGGTAGAATTCTAATCGCAACGCCATATAAAATGGTGCATTGCAGTGATCGAGTCGACAATATTGCCATGACGGGACAGGGGATGAGCGAAGCCAGATTAAACAGCGTGCAGTGCAGTTCGCCCGCCGGCCTGCACCGCATGGCCTACAAGGAGTGGGGCGACCCCGACAACCCGAAGGTGCTGGTCTGCGTGCATGGCGTCACCCGCGTGGCCGACGATTTCGATCACCTGGCGCGCGAGCTGAGCAGCCACTACCGCGTGGTCTGCCCGGACGTGGTCGGCCGCGGACGCTCCGGCCGCCTGCGCGACCCGCAGTACTACACCGTGCCGCAGTACGTGGCCGACATGGTCACGCTGATCGCCCGCGTGACGCGGGACGACGCACTCGGGGTGCACTGGTTCGGCACCTCGATGGGCGGCCTGATCGGCATGATCCTGGCCTCGCTCCACGAGACGCCGATCCGCAAGCTGGTCCTGAACGACATCGGCCCGGTGCTGGACGGTGCGGCGATCGCCCGCATCGGCGAGTACATCGGCCAGGACATCCGCTTCCCGGACTTCGACACCGGCGCGGCCTACGTCAAGACGGTGTCGATGTCCTTCGGGCCGCACACCGAGGAAGAATGGTTCAAGCTGGCCAGCGACGTGCTGCGCCAGGACCAGGACGGCCAGTGGGTGCGCCACTACGACCTGGGCCTGGCCCAGCCTTTCCGCGCCATTACGCCGGAAAGCGCGGCGAGCGACGAGGCGGCGCTGTGGGCGGCATGGGATGCGATCCGCTGCCCGACCCTGCTGGTGCGCGGCGAACTGTCCGACCTGCTGTCGCACGCGACCGCCCTGGAAATGTGCGCACGCGGACCCAGGCCGCGCCTGGTCGAGATTCCCGGCGTCGGCCATGCGCCGACCTTCGTGCGTCCGGAACAGATCGCGATCGCACGTGAATTCCTCCTCGGCGCGCCCTAGAACGCGCGCCATATTCAACCAGAAGAAAGCAATTATGGAAATCAAACGACTCCACGTAGGCAAGCGCCTCTCCGAAACCGCCATCCACAACGAGACCGTCTACCTGGCCGGCCAGATCGCCGAAGACACCACCCAGGACATCGAGGGCCAGATGCGCGAAGTGCTGGGCCATGTCGACCGCCTGCTGAACGAGGCCGGCAGCGACAAGTCCTGCATCCTGATGTGCCAGATCTTCATCGCCGACATGGCGCACTTCGCCGGCATGAACGCGGTCTGGGACGAGTGGGTCCCGCAGGGCCACACCCCGCCGCGCGCCACCGTCGAGGCCAAGCTGGCCAATCCCGCATGCCTGGTCGAGGTCTGCGTCACCGCCGCACTGCGTTAAGAAAACCGTATTAATGGTATCAACCGTTTTACTGGGTGACGCCAGTACCCAGCTGGTGCAGGGCCTGAGCGTCGAGGATTGCGCGCGCGTCCAGACCGCGCTTGACTATGCCAACGCCGCCTACGGCGAGCGCAATGCCGGCACCGGCCAGAACGCCTTCGAGTTCTCGCTCGGCGTGGCCGGCACGCTCTCCTACCTCAGCACCGATGCCGAGACCCGCATCGCCGGCCTGCTGTTCGAGCTGGCGATGATGGATCCGCAAGTCGCCGGTTCGCTCGAGGAGCGCTTCGGCAAGGAAGTGTCGGACCTGGTACAGGGCGTCTACCAGCTGATCAAGCTGCGCGACCTCACGGCCGGCAAGGAAAACATCGGCAGCGGCAAGAACGCCGCCCAGCAGGCCGCCGCCCAGGTCGAAACCCTGCGCAAGATGCTGCTGGCGATGGCCTCCGACATGCGCGTGGTCCTGATGCGCCTGGCCTCCTGCGCCACCACCCTGCGCTATTTCGCCGAGCAGAAGCGTTTCGACGACGTCACCCGCGCCTATGGCCGCGAGGTGCTGGACTTCTACGCGCCGCTGGCGAACCGGCTCGGGATCTGGCAGCTGAAGTGGGAGCTGGAAGACCTGTCCTTCCGCTTCATCGAGCCGGACACCTATAAACGCATCGCCAGGATGCTGGAAGAAAAGCGCATGCAGCGCGAGGGCTTCGTCGAGTCCTCGATCGCGCGCCTGCAGGGCGAGCTGGCGGCGGCCGGCATCAAGGCCGAGGTCTCGGGCCGGCCCAAGCACATCTACAGCATCTATAACAAGATGCGGGGAAAGGAGCTCGATTTCTCCTCGCTCTACGACGTGCGCGCCTTCCGCGTGATCGTCCCGGACGTGAAGACCTGCTACACGGTGCTCGGCATCGTGCACAACATCTGGACCCCGATCCCGAAGGAATTCGACGACTACATCTCGCGGCCCAAGCCGAACGGCTACCAGTCGCTGCACACGGTGGTCACCGCCGAAGACGGGCGGCCGCTGGAAGTGCAGATCCGCACCCAGGAGATGCACAACCTCGCCGAATACGGCATCGCCGCCCACTGGCGCTACAAGGAAGAGGGCGGCTCCAACTTCAAGAGCCAGAAGTACGACGAGAAGATCGCCTGGCTGCGCCAGCTGCTGGCCTGGAAGAGCGACGTGGCCGACGTGGTCGCGGGACAGGAAGACCTGCAGAAGGAATGGGTCGAGAAGCTCAAGGCGACAACGCTGGACGACCGCATCTTCGTGCTGACGCCGCAGGCGCGGGTGCTGGAACTGCCGCAGGGCGCGACCCCGATCGACTTCGCCTACCACCTGCACAGCGAAGTCGGACACCGCTGCCGCGGCGCCAAGATCGACGGCGTGATGGTGCCCCTGAACACGCCGCTGAGGAATGGCCAGACCTGCGAGATCATCACGGCCAAGGGCCCGCTCGGGACCGCGGGACCCTCGCGCGACTGGCTCAGCCCCGGCTACGCCGTCAGCAGCCGCACGCGTTCGAAGATCCGCGCCTGGTTCCATGCGATGGAACAGGAAGAGACCCTGGCCACCGGCCGCGCGCTGGTCGAAAAGTCCCTGCAGCGCGAGGGCAAGACCGCCGTCAACCTGGAAGCCCTGGCGCACAAGCTGGGCTTTGCGAAGGTCGACGAGCTGTTCATCCAGGTCGGCAAGGAGAAGTTCAGCCTGCGCCACGTGGAAGCGGCCCTGCACGACACGGTGGAAGCGCCGCCCCAGGTCGATGAGGCGGTCGTCAACAAGAGCCGCGCCTCGAGCGTGGAGCAGGGCGCCAAGTCGGGCGTGCTGGTGGTCGGCACCGAGGGCCTGATGACGATGCTGGCCAAGTGCTGCAAGCCGGCGCCGCCGGACCCGATCTGCGGTTTTGTTACGCGCGGCAAGGGCGTCTCCATCCACCGCCTGAGCTGCAAGAACTTCGCCGAGATGCGCGCCAAGTCGCCCGAGCGCGTGATCCAGACCGAATGGGGCGCGGCCGGCCTGGAGACCGTCTACCCGGTCGACCTGTTCATCCTCGCGATGGACAGGCAGGGCCTGCTGCGCGACATCTCGGACGTGTTCATGCGCGAGAAGATCAACGTCATCGGCGTGAATACCCAGAGCAGCAAGGGACAGGCGCGCATGGTGTTCACCGCGGAGATCGGATCGACGGCGCAGCTGAACAAGGCGCTGGGCGCGATCGGCGAGGTGAAGGGAGTGATGGAGGCGCGGCGCCAATGAGGGAGCTGGACGTAGCAATTCGATACAAAAATCCGGCACAGCTGCCACTATTTGTATCATATTGACATCATGCGCCGAACCCTCGACCTCTACGCCCGCCCCAGCCTGTGGGGCCTCGCCTTCCTGCGCTACCTGCGCAGCTGGTGGTATATGGTGCACCTGGGCGCGGTGGCCATCGTGATGGCCCTGTCGCCCTCGACCTACAACCGCGAGAACCGCCTGTCGGCCGCGCGCTATATCTATGCCAGCACCTGGCAGGTGCTGCCCTGGTTCGCGCTGGCGTCCGCCCTCATCAGCCTCGTCATCATCCGCATCGTGCTGGTCACGGCCAAGAGCTACGGCCTGTCGCACTTCGCGCTGGAGATGGTGGTGCGGGTGCTGGTGCTGGAGTTGATTCCCCTGTCCGCCGCGATGTTCGTGGCCCTGCGCGCCAGCATGGCCTTCGACGCCTCGGCCCTGGGCCTGGCGCGCGCCGGCATGTCGCCGCAGGCCGCCAACGACGAGGCCCTGCGCCGGCTGCGGCGCGACATGGTGCCGCAGCTGCTGGCCAATGCCTTCGGCGTGCTGAGCATGGCGATGGTGACGAGCACCATCGTGCTGGTGCTGGCCTACGTGAACGTCTATGGCCTCCTGCCCTGGGGCTTGTCCGACTACACCCGCACCGTCGGCCGCGTCTTCTCGCCCACGGTGACAGCCGGCTTCGTGCTCAAGACCGTCTTCTTCGGCCTGGCCGTGGCCCTGATCCCGACTGCCGCCATCCTCGAACTGCAGCGCTATCCGCGCCGCGTGAATGTCACCGTCCAGCCGGGCGCGCTGCGCCTGCTGTTCGTGCTGCTCGTGATCGAAGCGGCCTCGCTCGCCCTCAAATACATCTAAGAAGAACAGGAAGTCATGACCGAACCCTTGCCGGACGAACCGAAACACGTCGAACTCAAAGCGATGATCCTCCTGGTGGCGATCGGCATCCTGGTCGTCTCCTTCATCGGCTACGTGATGCATGCGCGCGGCGTGTTCGAGCCGACCCAGCGCCTGGTGCTGGAGACCGACGACTCCTCCGGCGTCATTCCCGGCATGGACATGACCTTCGCCGGTTTCCCGATCGGGCGCGTGAGCCAGGTTGAGCTCTCGCCCGAAGGCAAGGTGCGCATCCTGGTCGACGTGCAGAGCAAGGATGCGAAATGGCTGCGCACCTCGAGCGTGTTCACCTTGGAATCGAGCATCGTCGGCGAGACCCGCCTGCGCGCCTTCACTGGCCTGCTCAACGATCCGCCGCTGCCGGCGGGCGCCGTGCGCTCCGTGCTGCGCGGCGACGCCACCGCCGAGATCCCGCGCATCGTCGCCACCGCCCGCTCGCTGCTGGAAAACCTCGAGACCATGACGGCGACCGACTCGGACATCAACGCCAGCCTGGCCAACATCAACGCCGTGACCGGCCGCATGTCCGGCCCGGCCGGCGTGCTGGGCGGCATAATGGGCAGCGACGTGGAGGCGCGCAAGCTGCGCGAGGCGCTCGACCGCATCAATTCGCTGCTCGACAAGACCGAGCGGCGCGTCTACGGCAAGGAGGGGGTGATGGACGACGCCCAGGCCGCGGTCCGCCAGCTCAACACCGTGCTGCAGGACGCCAGCAATACGCTCAAGAAGGTCGACGCCGTGCTGGTCGAGGCCCAGGCCGTCGGCGCCAATGCGCGCGTCGCCACGCAAGACCTGGGCGCGCTGCGCGGTGAAGTCGACGCCAGCCTGCGCAAGGTGAACCGCCTGGTCGACGAGATCAACCGCAAGTGGCCCTTCGCCCGCAGCAACCAGGAGATCAAGCTGCCATGAGAATCGTCGCCATCCTCGCGCTTGCCTTGCTCGCCGCCTGTTCCAGCAAGCCGCTCCCGCCCGACTGGCAGCTCGATGCCAAGGGGTCTCTCGACGGGTCGGTCGACGACTACCTGAAAGGCCACACGGCGGCCGCCGACGCGGGTTTCCGCAGTGCGCGCCAGGCCACCACGGCCACCGGCCGCCCCGACTACGTGGCCCAGGTCGAGCTGGTGCGCTGCGCCGCGCGCGTGGCCAGCCTCGATTTCGACGACTGCCCGGGCTATGCGGCGCTGGCGCAGGAAGCCACGCCGGAACAGCGGGCCTACGCCGAGTATCTCTATGGCCGCTGGCAGAACGTGAACGCGGCGCAGCTGCCGGAGCAGCACCGCCCCGTGCTGGCCGGCGCCCAGGTCGCGGCCGTGACGGATCCGCTGGCGCGCCTGGTGGCGGCCGGCGCCGCCTTCAAGGCCGGACGCATCACGCCCGAGGACATCACCCGGGCCATCGAGACGGCCTCGAACCAGGGCTGGCGCCGTCCGCTGCTGGCCTGGCTGGGCGTGCAGGCCAGGCGCGCCGAGGCGGCGGGCGACGCGCAGGAAGCACAGCGCATCCGCCGCCGCATCGCACTGGCGTCCGGACAGGGCTGAGCTGGCGGACGCGCCCATGTCGGGCTCCCGGGACCTGGAGCGGCAGCTGAGCGAGCTTGGGCTGGCGTCCGGGGACACGGTCATGACGCACGTTTCCCTGCGCGCCGTGGGCCCGCTGGGGGACGGCCCTGCAAGCCTCCTCGAGGCCATCCTCGCCTGCATTGGCGCGGCCGGCAACCTGATGGCCTTCGTTTCCTGGCGCGACTCTCCCTACGAGGAGACACTGGGATGGGCCACGGTGCCGGATGCCGTGCGCGATTCCTGGCCGGCCTTCGACCCGGAACACGCCCCGTCCTATCCCGGTTTCGGCGCATTCAATGAATTCATCCGCAAGCACCCGGACTGCCGGCGCAGCCCGCACCCCGATGCGTCGATGGCCGCTATCGGGCCCGATGCGGCCTGGCTGGTCGCACCCCATCGCATGGGCAGCGCATACGGGCCGGGTTCGCCGCTCGAACGCCTGCTGCACAAGGGCGGCAAGGTCCTGTCGATCGGTGCCGGTCCTGACGCGGTCACGGTGCTGCACTATGCCGAAGCCGTCGCGCGCATTCCCGGCAAACGCCGGGTGGTGTATTCCATGCCCTTGCTGGTCGACGGCGAGCGCCGCTGGGTGACGGCAAGCGATTGGGACTCGAACGGCATCCTGGACGAGTATGCCGGGCCAGAGGGGCCGGACGCGGTCGAACGGGCTGCGCGCGACTATCTCGCGCTGGGCCGGCACCGGGAGGGGATGGTGGGCCGCGCCGCGGCGCGCCTGATCGACGCGAACGACATCGTTCGCTTCGGCCAGGCCTGGCTGGAAGGACGTCATGGTGGTGGCCCGGCCTGAACTGCCGTCCTACTCGATGTTGCGTGTCGCGCCCGAGGCGTCCCCCGCATCGGATCGCCACGGCGGGATAGGGGCGGAATAGTCGGGGTAGTCCTTGTCCAGCGCCAGTGGTACCTGCAGGCACATGCTCTGGGTCGGCAACACTTCGGTCCAGTCGCGGATCAGGTCGCGGTAGGCGTGCCCCACAGGCCGGATATTGCGGTCCAGGTCGGCCAATCCCAATGCATTCACGGTTCCCTTGTTCTCGCGTAGGGCGGTATCCCAGTCGACCTGGTCGGTGAGCGAGTACCAGGTGAAGCCGACCAGGGGCACGCCGTTGTTCCGTACCCGCAAGACGTTGGCCCATTCCTTGCGCAGCCATTTGACGGCTTCGTCCCCCATGGGGCCCTGGCACAGATTGGTCTCCGTGTGCATCACCGGGAGGAGATAGCGATTGTAGTACTGGTGGGTAATGACTGCGTAACCAAAAATTTCGCCGGATTCCGTGGTCTCCCCGCTCGCCTCGACCAGGTGCTCGTTGGTCTGGTAATAGTCGTTCCCCATGATGCATCGGTGCTTCAGGTTGTTGTCCAGGAAAAAGTGGTATTCCTCCCGCTGCATGCCGTTATCCATCAGGTATTCGTACATGGTCGAGTCCACGCGGCGGCCATAGTTCAGATCGAGCGACAGGAAACGTCGCGCCTTCATCATTTCGGCCGGCCCGATCGCTTCCGGCGTGGTGGCATGAAAGTACTCCGTCGATTCGCTCTGGATGAACAGGGCGTCCGGCCGTATTTCGAGGATGGCGCGCATCGCGAGCAGGTTGGCCTTGACCAGGTGCTTGAGTGCCGTGACGAAGGCACGGTCGCTGCGCTGCTGTTCGTTCCACCAGCCGTACAGGCTAGAAAACAGCGCGCAGATCGACATCTCGTTGACCGGGGTATAGAGCTGGATCCAGGGATAGCGCAGCGCAAAGGCGCGCGCATAGTCGGCGAACAGGGCGGGGAAGTCGGGGTTCTGGAAGTCGCCGAGGAAGTCGGGCAGGCCAAAATGGCAGAGGTCGACGATGGCGACCAGGCCGCGCCGGCGCAGCTCCGGAAAAGTCTCGTCGGCGAAGGACCAGTCGTAGCGCCCAGCGCCGACGAGCGTCGTGTGCAGGGGCGGGCCATAGCGCAGAAAACGGATGCCGATCTCCTGCACCAGGTCGAAGTCACGGCGCCAGTGACGGTAGTGGCCGCATTTTTCCATCTCGTCCATGCGCACCCGGCCGCCCTCGATGGTCGGGATGCTGCTTTCGATGCCGGTGGCGAAGATGAAGCCGGGGTGGCTGGGAGCCATGTCGTCTCCTGTGCATGCCGGGTTTGCCTTGTCCCGATCATACCCTTGGGGCGACGGCCGCGCCGCGCGGCGCATGCCTGCTACGCCCCGGCCGCCGATTCCTTCGCCGGCCGCAGCGCCCAGGGCAGGGTGTTGTGGATGGTCGTTGCGGCCAGCGCCGCCTGGCCGGTGGCCACCGCGATCTGGTTCAGGCCGCGCGTGACGTCGCCGACGGCGAACAGGCCCGGCACCTGCGT
This sequence comes from Massilia agri, assembly GCF_024753255.1. Lineage (GTDB taxonomy): Bacteria > Pseudomonadota > Gammaproteobacteria > Burkholderiales > Burkholderiaceae_D > Telluria > Telluria agri. The sequence goes on along the minus strand of NZ_JANUHA010000011.1, from coordinate 122,211 downwards.
GCGGCAGTGGTCGTCCACCAGCAGCTTGCTGCACTCGACGGTCTCGGCGCCCAGGCTGCTTGCCAGGTCCGAGCGCGCGTTCTCGCCCAGCATGGGGTAGAACACGTCGCAAGGGTAGTCTTCGCCATCCTTGGTGTGCAGGATCGGCTTCATGTCGTCGCTCATCGTCACGCCCACGAGGGGCGACTCGATGAGGCGGACCTGGGCTGCGGCCAGCTGCTGGCGCTCCTCGTCGTTGAGCGTGGAGACCGGGCCGCGCTCGAACAGCAGCACGTCGGCGCTGAAGGTGCGCATGAAGAGGGCGTGGCCGACCGGGTTGATGTCGGAAGTCACCACGCCGATGCGCTTGTCGATCACGTCCCAGCCGTCGCACACCGGGCACAGGCGCACGGCGCCGCAGCGCACCGCCTCGTCCCAGCGCTCGACCGGCATGCCGGCGTCGGCCACGCCGGTCGCCAGCAGGACGGTGTGGGCGCGGATCTGGCAGGGCTCGCCGCCGTCCATGGGCGCGTAGTCGCCCACGAAGATGCCGTCCTCCAGGCGCAGGCTGGTGATTTCGCCCGGCATCACGCTGCCGCCGTAGTTGGCCAGCTGGGCGCGCAGGTTTTCCAGCAGCTGCACGCCATTGACCCCGTCCGGGAAGCCGGGGTAGTTGTGCGAGACGGGAATCCAGGACAGGCGGCTGTTGCCCTTGTCGACCAGGGCGATGTGGCGCGTGAAGCGGCGCAGGTAGACCCCGGCCGTGAGGCCGGCCGGGCCGCCGCCGATGATGAGGGTGTCGAAAACGGTGCGTGCGCAATCCATGGGTGGATTATGCGAGAGCGGAACAAGCCTGCGCTATCGGCGTGCGGGCTCGCGCCGGGTAAGACGCCGCTTACAGGGACTTGCCGCCGGCGGCTTCCGGCTGCAGGGTCACGTGGTCGATGCCATGCTTCTCGCGCAGCATGGCGCGCACCGCGGCGAGCACGGCCGGCCACTGTTCCAGGCTGGCGATCTCGAGGTGGCCGATCAGGGCAGGGTGGCCGGGCGACATGTCCCACACGTGCAGGTCGTGCACGTCGAGCACGCCGTCCACGGCCTTCAGGCTGGCGCCGACCTCCAGGTAGTCGATCCCGGCCGGCACGCCTTCCATCAGGAAGTGGTAGGACTCGCGCAGGATGCCGCTGGTCGAGCGCAGGATCAGCAGCGCCACGAAGATCGACAGGATCGGGTCGACCCGTACCCAGCCGGTGAAATAGATGATGGCGCCGGAGGCGATCGCCGCCAGGGAGCCGAGCAGGTCGCCCATCACGTTCACCAGGGCGGCCCGGGTGTTGATGCTGGCGTTGTCGCGCGACAGCACCCAGGCGACCAGCAGGTTGATGCAGGCGCCGATCGCGGCGACCACCAGCACCACGCCACCCTGCACCGCTTCGGGGTGCATCAGGCGCTGCACGGCTTCCCACACGATCCAGGCGACCAGCGCCAGCATGGCCAGGCTGTTGACGAAGGCGGCCAGGGCCTCGGCGCGCACGAAGCCGAAGGAGTGGCGGTGCGAAGGCGGGCGGCTGGCGATGGCCTGGGCCATCAGGGCCAGGCCCAGGGCGGCGGCGTCGGTCACCATGTGCCCGGCGTCGGAGATCAGGGCCAGCGAGTTCGAGATGAAGCCGGTGACGACTTCGATGACGGCGAACAGCAGGGTCATGCCGAGCGCCACGCCGAGCGCCAATTGGCTGCGCCCCTCGATGGTGTGGGCATGTTGCGCATCGCCGTCGAGGTGGGCGTGCAGGTGTTCGGTGGTGGGTTCGGCTTGTTGGCTTGACATGCCGATAGTGTAAATCAAAGCCGTCGAAGCGATCCTGGCAGGCTCGCCAGGAAACTTTTTCCGGGACAAGCCTTGCTTAAGCGCGGTGCGCTCCTTATAATGCGGGAATCGGGCGGTTAGTTCAGCTGGTTAGAATACTTGGTCGACATCCAAGGGGTCGCAGATTCGAATTCTGCACCGCCCACCAGATCACACAAGCAGTACCCAGGTAAGAGCGAGAAAGGCACCGACGGTTATGACACCGCGAACTACGACTATGTTGTGGGGGAATCGCTAGACGCGGTACGGTGGTCTTTTGTCCAAAGAAGCTCGACAACACTGAAGAAAACGCGCCTGGTGCGCGTTTTTTTTCGTCTCGAGAATTCGGCTTTCAATAGTTTCAATATTTAACGGCGCGCTGCGCCACATTGGAGAACAGCAATGCTTAACGTTCGACTTCCAGATGGTTCCAGCCGTCAGTTCGACGGTCCCGTCACGGTCGCCCAGGTGGCCCAGAACATCGCGCCGAGCCTGGCCAAGGCCGCACTCGCCGGGAAGGTCAACGGCAAGGTGGTCGACACTTCCTTCCTGATCGAGTCCGACGCCGACCTCGCCATCGTGACCGACAAGGATCCGGAAGGCCTGGATGTCATCCGCCACTCGACCGCCCACCTGCTGGCCTACGCCGTCAAGGAACTGTTCCCCGAGGCGCAGGTCACCATCGGCCCGGTGATCGAGAACGGCTTCTACTATGACTTCTCGTACAAGCGTCCCTTCACCCCGGAAGACCTGGTGGCGATCGAGAAGAAGATGGCTGAACTTGCCAAGAAGGACGAGCCGGTCACCCGCAAGGTGCTGCCGCGCGACGAGGCCGTGGCCTACTTCAAGTCCATCGGCGAAGCCTACAAGGCCGAGATCATCGCCTCGATCCCGGCGAACGAGGACGTGTCGCTGTATTCGGAAGGCAATTTCACCGACCTGTGCCGCGGTCCCCACGTGCCGTCGACCGGCAAGCTGAAGGTCTTCAAGCTGATGAAGCTGGCCGGCGCCTACTGGCGCGGCGACTCGAAGAACGAGATGCTGCAGCGCGTCTACGGCACCGCCTGGACCAAAAAGGAAGACCAGGAGCAGTACCTGCACATGCTGGAAGAGGCCGAAAAGCGCGACCACCGCAAGCTCGGCAAGCAGCTGGACTTCTTCCACTTCCAGGACGAGGCCCCGGGCCTGATCTTCTGGCATCCGAAGGGCTGGACCATCTGGCAGCAGGTCGAGCAGTACATGCGCAAGACCTACCAGACCACCGGCTACAACGAGGTCAAGGCGCCGCAGATCATCGACGTCACCCTGTGGCAGAAGACCGGCCACTGGGACAACTACCGTGAAAACATGTTCACGACCGAGTCGGAGAGCCGCACCTATGCGCTGAAGCCGATGAACTGCCCGGGCCACGTGCAGATCTACAACGCCGGCCTGCGTTCCTACCGCGACCTGCCGCTGCGCTACGGCGAGTTCGGCCAGTGCCACCGCAACGAGTCCTCGGGCGCGCTGCACGGCCTGATGCGCGTGCGCGGCTTCACCCAGGACGATGGCCACGTGTTCTGCACCGAAGAGCAGATCGCGCCGGAAGTCGTGGCCTTCCACGCCCAGGCGATGAAGGTCTACGAGGACTTCGGCTTCGAGAACATCGACGTCAAGATCGCGCTGCGTCCGGAAAACCGCATCGGCTCCGACGAAGTGTGGGACCAGGCCGAAGAGGCCCTGCGTTCGGCCCTGCGCGGCTGCGGCGTGGAATGGACCGAGTTGCCGGGCGAGGGCGCCTTCTACGGTCCGAAGATCGAGTACCACCTGAAGGACAGCCTCGGCCGTCCATGGCAGGTCGGCACCATGCAGGTCGACTTCTCGATGCCAGGCCGCCTCGGCGCCGAGTATGTCGCGGAAGACAATACCCGCAAGGTTCCAGTCATGCTGCACCGTGCGATCGTCGGCTCAATGGAGCGCTTCATCGGCATCCTGATCGAGAACTACGCCGGCGCGCTGCCGCTGTGGCTGGCGCCGGTGCAGGTGGCGGTCTTGAATATCTCGGATGCGCAAGCAGATTATGTGAAGGAGGTCGAGGCCAAGCTGCGCGCGGCAGGCCTGCGCGTTCACGCTGATTTGCGGAACGAGAAGATTACTTATAAAATTCGCGAGCATTCCGTCCAAAAACTGCCGTACATTCTGGTTGTTGGCGACAAGGAACGCGAAGCGAATACGGTGGCCGTGCGTGCCCGCGGCAATGTCGACCTGGGTGTCATGCCCGTCGACGCGCTCGTGGAGCGCCTGGTGGGCGAGGTCGCCGCCAAGGCGAAGTAAGCAAAATCTGCGACAATAGCGCCGGCCAAATTCAATACTTTCAAAGGAAACAAAATAGCTACTGACAAACAGCATCGCATCAACGGCGAGATCACCTATCCCGAAATGCGCCTGAACGGTGTGGAAAACGAACCGCTGGGCATCGTAAGCCTGGCGGAAGCGTTCCGCCTGGCCGAGGAAAAGAACGTCGACCTGGTCGAGATCGCGCCGAACGCGAGCCCGCCGGTCTGCCGCCTGATGGACTACGGCAAGTTCAAGTACTCGGAGCAGAAGAAGGCGCACGAAGCCAAGCTGAAGCAGAAGATCATCCAGGTCAAGGAAGTCAAGTTCCGCCCGGGTACCGATGAAGGCGACTACAGCATCAAGCTGCGCAACCTCATCAAGTTCCTGGAAGACGGCGACAAGACCAAGATCACGCTGCGTTTCCGCGGCCGCGAAATGGCGCACCAGGACATCGGTATGCGCATGCTCGAGCGCCTGCGTGGCGATCTGGAAGAATACGGCCAGGTCGAGCAGTTCCCGAAGCTCGAGGGTCGCCAGATGATCATGGTGGTTGCACCGAAGAAGAAGAAGTAATTCTTCGACGTCAGATTGCCGAGCCGGATAACTCAATAGGTGTGCTTATTGGGTTGTCCGGCTTGTGTACGTCTGTCAGAGTGGGTTGTATTAGCTTTCAGGAAATTCCTCAAAGCGTGAAGGTAGATATCCAAAGCAAGTTGACTCTGCGACTGGGATTCCATTTTCGAGGAACCACTGGCGCATGAATTTCGCTTTGTGGGGCGGGCAGCGGGGGTCAATAGCGACAGACTTCACCAAGTTTCCGCACGAAGCGTACTCACGACTAGGTAGGGGAGTCGACCGAACCTCACCCCAAAACGTGAGCGACATTTTGGCTGCGTCGAAGTACTCATGCCCAGGGCTGAAACATGTTTGTTCTTCCTGTAGTTCTTTGGTCCAGACTGTTTCGCCAATTTTTACAACAAGTCTCACTTCTTCTTCATGCTGAAAGCTCTCGTCCTTAAACAAAAACGGCGAGCGCTGTAGAAATATTCTGCGTTTCTCTTCGCGTTGAAAGTAGCGAAGATTTGCTGCGCTAAAAATTTCAGCGAGTGTTTCTCTTGGCTTTTGCTGCGCCTTAATTTTTCGATACGCCCGTACGCGTCTTTGTATTCGATCCGAAAGCGTTACAAGTGGGCGATACAGTACTTTCTGCATGCGTGCGTGAGTCGCTACAGTCACCAGCTGATTTAGTTTCTCGCTAGATACGCGCGTAACACTGTATTTCTCGGCTAGCTGCGTAAGGGTTGCGGCAAGATCTGCCACAGTTGTTTCAACTCTTACCGAGCAATGATCAGGAGAGTAGAGGGACCACATTGCCACCGATTCGCGGCGTGTTGTCCAGCAGCTAATGTAATGGCTGCGCTTAAAGCGTTCGTGATGCAGTCTGGCGCTCTCCAGATCGTTCCAACCCATCCCATTCAACGATCTCGTTTCGAGCTGGCCAAGTAGTCGGTCAACTCCCTCGTTGCGGTCGTCAAAATTGTCCGCGCGCGTAAACATAAGTTGACGTTCTTTTACGATGCTTGCGGCTCCGTAAAAATCAAGGGTTCGATAGAGTTGCGTTTCAGGTTTTAGTTGTTCGTCAATTTCTACGATGTGTGAGGTCATGGCAAGTGCTTTGGCGCGAAAGAGAGCAAGTTACACCCGCCGTTGCTTCTCGTCCATGACCGTGTGAAGACAAGACTCGCGGTCACCTTGTGCGTCGAGTTGTTCGCCACTGAGCTTGCATGCTGCGGCGAAAACTGTGCTATCATCTGCGATTCCTGTTTTTTAAAAGCAGGTTGTAGTCGGCATGGTAGTGGCGCCGGCTGCAAGACAAGTGAAAGCAGGCATCCAAGAGCGGCGTTGCCGCCACCTGCAATCCTGTCGTATAGAGGCTGCCTATAAAAGGGCAGAATACTATGCCAAAAATGAAAACCAAAAGCTCCGCGAAGAAGCGTTTTCGCGTGCGTCCGGGTGGTACCGTCAAGTCGGGTATGGCGTTCAAGCGTCACATCCTGACCAAGAAGACCACCAAAAACAAGCGTCAACTGCGCGGCACCCGTAACATCAATGCATCGGACGTGACGAGCGTCTACCGCATGATGCCTTCCGCTTAATCTCACTAATCATCTACAAAGGGAGCTACCATGCCTCGAGTAAAACGTGGGGTTACTGCACGTGCCCGTCACAAGAAGGTCCTTGAACTTGCTAAAGGCTACCGCGGCCGTCGCAGCAAGGTATTCCGTATTGCCAAGCAAGCAGTCATGCGCGCTGGCCAGTACGCCTACCGCGACCGTCGTAACAAGAAGCGCGTCTTCCGCGCCCTGTGGATCACCCGTATCAACGCAGCATCGCGTTCGCACGGTATGACCTACAGCGCCTTCATGAACGGCCTGAAGAAGTCCGGAATTGAACTGGACCGTAAAGTCCTGGCCGACATGGCTGTGCACGACAAGCCGGCATTTGCCGCGATTGTCACCGCCGCCAAGGCCAAGCTGGCTGCCTAATCAGTCAGTTAGCTAGCAAGACCAGCGCTGGGCTCTTCACCGGGCCTGGCGCAAAAAGAGCGGGGCACGGTTTTCAACCTGTGCCCCGTTTTTGATTGTGGCTCCTGCCACCACCCAAACAGGAAAAGAACAAGCATGCAAACGCTGGAAGATCTCGTCGTCTCGGCCCAGGCTGATTTCATCGCCGCTCCGGATGCCGCCGCGCTCGAAAATGCAAAAGCCAAATACCTGGGCAAGACCGGGCAAATCACCGACCTCATGAAGGGTCTGGGCAAGCTCGACCCGGAACAGCGCAAGGCGCAGGGCGCCCTCATCAATGCCGCCAAAGAAAAAATCGAACAGGCCTTGACCGCCCGCCGCGATGCCCTGGCCAATGCCCAGCTGGAAGCGCGCCTGAACGCCGAATCGATCGACGTGACCCTGCCCGGCCGCGGCCGCGCCAAGGGCGGCATCCACCCGGTGATGCGCACCTGGGAGCGCGTCGAACAGATCTTCCGCTCGATCGGCTTCGACGTGGCCGATGGTCCCGAGATCGAAACCGACTGGACCAACTTCACCGCACTGAACAGCCCGGAAAACCACCCGGCCCGTTCGATGCAGGACACCTTCTACATCGAGGGCAATGACAGCACCGGCAAGCCGCTGCTGCTGCGCACCCACACCAGCCCGATGCAGGTGCGCTATGCGCGTACCCACACGCCGCCGATCAAGGTGATCGCGCCGGGCCGCACCTACCGTGTCGACAGCGACGCCACCCACTCGCCGATGTTCCACCAGGTCGAAGGCCTGTGGATCGGCGAGGACATCAGTTTCGCCGACCTCAAGGGCGTCTACCTGAACTTCGTGAAGGCCTTCTTCGAGACCGACGACCTGCAGGTGCGCTTCCGTCCGTCCTACTTCCCCTTCACCGAACCGTCGGCCGAGATCGACATCGCCTTCGGCTCCGGTCCGCTCAAGGGCCGTTGGCTGGAAGTGTCGGGCGCCGGCCAGGTCCACCCGACTGTCGTGCGCAACTTCGGCCTGGATCCGGAAAAGTTCATCGGCTTCGCGTTCGGCTCCGGCCTTGAGCGCCTGACCATGCTGCGCTACGGGATCAACGACCTGCGTCTCTTCTATGAAGGCGACCTGCGTTTCCTGAAGCAGTTCAACTGATACCTCGACGTTAGAAGAAGGCAAAGAATATGCAATTCTCTGAAAACTGGCTCCGTTCCATGGTCGATCCGAAGATGACTTCGGACGAGCTCTCCCACCTGCTTACCATGTCCGGCCTCGAAGTCGAGGAAGTCGAGCCCGTCGCCCCGCCGTTCTCGAACGTGGTGGTCGCCGAAGTCAAGGAAGTGGCCAAGCACCCGGACGCCGACCGCCTGAACGTCTGCCAGGTCGACGTGGGCACCGGCACGCTGCTGAACATCGTCTGCGGCGCGCCGAACGTGCGCGCGGGGATGAAGGCGATCTGCGCCAAGGCGGGCGCCGTGCTGCCGCCGGGCGCCGATGGCAAACCGTTTGAAATCAAGGTCGGCAAGCTGCGCGGCGTCGAGTCGCAAGGCATGATGTGCTCGGCCAAGGAACTGAAGATCTCGGAAGAGAGCAGCGGCCTGATGGAGCTGCCGGAAGACGCGCCGGTCGGCACGAACATCCGTGATTACCTCGGCCTGAACGACCTGAAGTTCACCATCAAGCTGACCCCGAACAAGGCGGACTGCCTGTCGGTGCTGGGCGTGGCGCGTGAAGTCTCGGCCCTGACCGGCACGCCGCTGCACGTGCCCACCACCCGCCTCGTGCCGGTGACGACGGACGAAATCCTGCCGGTGAAGATCTCGGCCCCTAGCCTGTGCGGCCGCTTCTCGGGCCGCGTCATCCGTGGCCTGAACGCGCGCGCCGCCACGCCCGAGTGGATGAAGCGCCGCCTCGAGCGCAGCGGCCAGCGTTCGGTGTCGGCCCTGGTCGACATCTCGAACTACGTGATGCTCGAAGTCGGCCGTCCTTCGCACGTCTTCGACCTGGCCAAGATCCACGGGGGGCTGGATGTCCGCTGGGGCAAGAAGGGCGAAACCTTGAAGCTCCTGAACGGCAACACCATCGAGGTCGACGAGTGGGTCGGCGTGATCGCCGACGACAAGGAAATCGAATCGCTGGCCGGCATCATGGGCGGCGACTCGACCGCCGTGACGCTCGACACCACCGACATCTACCTGGAAGCCGCATTCTGGTGGCCGAGCGCCATCCAGGGCCGCGCCCGCAAGTACAACTTCTCGACCGACGCGGCGCACCGCTTCGAGCGCGGCGTCGACTATGCGACCACGGTCGAGCACATCGAGCGCATCACCTCCCTGATCGTCGAGATCTGCGGCACGCCGGAGACGAAAGTGGGCCCGGTGGACGATCAGTCGGTGAACCTGCCGCAGCCGAAACCGGTTGCCATGCGCACCGCGCGCGCCGCCAAGGTGATCGGCGTGCCGCTGACCGACGAAATCGTGGCCGACATCTTCACCCGCCTGCAGCTGCCGTTCACCCACGCGAATGGCGTGTTCCATGTGACCTCGCCATCGTACCGCTTCGACATCGAGATCGAGGAAGACCTGATCGAGGAAGTCGCGCGTGTCTACGGCTTCGAGAACATTCCGGCCAATCCGCCGGTGGCCCCGAGCGCCATGCTGATCGAGCCGGAAAACACCCGCTCCCTGTTCGCGATCCGCCACCAGCTGGCCGACATCGGCTACCAGGAAGTGGTCAACATGAGCTTCGTGGAAGCCGTGTGGGAGCAGGACTTCGCCGGCAACGACGCCCCGATCCGCCTGCAGAACCCGATCGCCAGCCAGCTGAGCGTGATGCGCTCGAACCTGGTGGGCAGCCTGCTGGCCAATGTGCGCTACAACGTCAACCGCAAGGCCGGCCGCGTCCGCGTGTTCGAGATCGGCGCGGTCTTCCACCGCAACCCGGACACCCAGGACGGTCCGCTGGCCATCGCCGGCTACGACCAGCCGAAACGCGTCGCCGCCATCGCCTACGGACCGGCGCTTGACGAGCAGTGGGGCGAGAAGACCCGCGCGGTCGACTTCTTCGACGTCAAGGCCGACCTGGAGGCGCTGTTCGCACCCGCCACCCTGCGCTTCGTGAAGGGCGAGCACCCGGCACTGCACCCGGGCCGCAGCGCCTTCGTCGAGCTGGACGGCAAGCGCATCGGCTTCATCGGCGAACTGCACCCGCGCTGGCTGCAGAAGTACGACCTGCCGCAGGCGCCGGTGCTGTTCGAAGTCGACGCCGAGGCCCTCTGCCTTCGCGCCGTGCCGAGCTATGCCGAGATCTCGAAGTTCCCGGGCGCCACACGTGACCTGGCGCTGGTGGTGAAGCAGGGCGTCGCCGCCCAGGATGTGCTGGACACCTTCCATGCCGAGCTCGCTTCGAATCCGGCGGGCAAGATCGTGCAAGCCGTTGTTTTGTTTGATGAATATCGCGGCAAAGGACTGGAGACGGATGAAAAAAGCCTTGCTTTCCGCTTCACCTTGCAAGATACTCAATCGACGCTGCAGGACGATGCGGTCGACGCCATCATGGCTGCGATTGCCCGTGCGGCGGAACAAAAAGTCGGCGCCAAGCTGCGTGCATAGCGATGCCTCGGCATCGCGTTCCAAAACATCGTTTCACTTGAAGGTAGGGCTTCAAAATTAATAACAACGACGTTGATTCGGCCGTGTTCCAGGAAGCGCTGGCGGCCGATCTGCACCGCGCGATGCAGGTCGCGCGGGTGCGGAAGGAAGCGGAAAAGGAACTGCCGACCCTGACCAAGGCCGAGCTGGCCGAGCTGCTGTTCGAGCAGGTCGGCCTGAACAAGCGCGAAGCCAAGGACATGGTCGAAACCTTCTTCGACGAGATCCGCAACGCGCTCGAACGCGGCGAAGCGGTCAAGCTGTCGGGCTTCGGCAACTTCCAGTTGCGCGACAAGCCGCAGCGGCCGGGTCGCAACCCGAAAACCGGGGAAGAGATCCCCATCACGGCGCGCCGCGTCGTGACTTTCCACGCCAGCCAGAAACTCAAGGGAATGGTTGAGGAAACCAATCCACCAGGTAACTCGCTGGCACGTGCTGCCTGAGTGCTAGATGACTGATCGACCGAACAAACCTGAGCCGGCCGTGCTGCCGCCGATCCCGGCCAAGCGTTATTTCACGATCGGCGAAGTAAGCGAGCTGTGCGGTGTGAAACCGCACGTGCTGCGCTATTGGGAGCAGGAATTTACCCAGCTTAAGCCGGTCAAGCGCCGCGGCAACCGCCGCTACTACCAGCACCATGAAGTGCTGCTGATACGGCGTATCCGCGAGCTGCTCTACGAGCAGGGCTTCACCATCAGCGGCGCCCGTAATCGTCTCGACGGCCGCGGCCACGAGATCCCGGAACCGGACGAGCTCACGCACATCCCGGCGCCGGCGCCCGCCGCGCCAAGCATCGACGTCGAGCAGGTGCGGGCCGAGTTGCTGGACATCCTGGCGCTGCTGCGACAGGGCGCCAGCGTCGCCTGAGGGGCTGCCCGGCCAGGGCGGACAAGCACTCGCAGCTTCATCACCTCCATTGATTCGGGTCCGTCACGCGGCGCCTTGCGCGCGGGACGACTACCTCCGCTGCATGTAATGCAAACTCAGCAAGTGTGCGCCTTGATGCGCTGCGCCGTAGTGTTAGAATGTCACCTGCGGTCATGCTGACATCAACGCATGCAAGCCGGGGCGTGGAGACGGACCTGGCACTTTCCTGCACAGGAAAATTTAAGGGAAGACAATGATACGCGTTGCCATTTGTGACGATCACCAAATAGTTCGAGCAGGGTTCAAGCAGATTTTCTCGTCGTCGGGCGAATTCGAAGTCGTCGCCGAAGGCGCCACCGGGCGGGAAGCCCTCGACATCGCGCGCCGCGAGATTTGCGACGTGCTCCTGCTCGACATCGCGATGCCGGACCAGAGCGGCATCGACATCCTGCGCACCATCCGCCAGGGCCAGCCCAATCTGCCGGTGCTGATCCTGTCCGGTTATCCGGCGCAGCAGTACGCGCTCAATCTCTTCAAGATGGGCGCGAACGGCTACCTCAACAAGGAATGCGAAGCGGATGAGCTCAAGACCGCCGTGCGCACCGTGTACCAGGGCCGCCGTTACGTGAGCTCGACTGTGGGCGAACTGCTTGCCCAGAGCTTCGACCGCGATCCGAATACCGCATTGCACACCGAGCTGTCGGACCGCGAGTTCCAGGTCTTCCTGCGCCTGGCCAAGGGCGCGACCGTGTCCGACATCGGCAATGCGCTGTCGCTGTCGATCAAGACGGTGTCCACCTACCGTACCCGCATCATGGAAAAAATGGGCCTGCAGTCGAACAGCGACCTGACCTATTACGCCATGAAGAACAACCTGCTCGACTGAGCTGTCCCATCGCGTCCGCCGCCTTCGCCGCGGACGCGCCTGTGCCTTTTCCTCTTCCTTTCGTCCTGCCGCCTGCACTGCCGCTTGTATTGACGGCGCAACAGGTGCATACTGCCCTCGATGCCTGCTGTGCAGGCGAGGCGCCAGTGCAATGCTCTTGCTTTTCCGCGGGAAAGCGCTGTGACCTGTATGCAACCCAACCGTGAATTCCACCTTCGCGGCGGTGCAACATTTCGCTAACGCGACTATAATCCCCCGGACGGCATCAGTTGCGCGAAAGGAAGCCCATGTACTTTTCCACTGCCTTCGACGGCAAGCGGTTGCGCGGTTTGCCGCTCTCCAAGACCTTGCTGTGCGTGGCGTGCGTGATCATCCTCGTCATCAATGGCGTCTTCCTCATCCGGAACCTCGACGACCTGCGCTCGGCGAATGCCCTGCAGGCCCAGACCGCGCGGGTTTCCGACGAACTCCAGTACCTGAACCTGCTCGTGACCGATGCCGAAAGCGGCTTGCGCGGCTATTTTCTGTCGGGTTCGGAAGTCAACCTCGGCGCACTGCGCGAAGCGCCCCAGCAGATCGACAACCAGCTGCGCGCACTGAGCGTGCTGCTGGCCGACAGCCCCTCGCAGACCCGCAACCTGGCCCAGCTGCGCTCGCTCGTGCAGAAGAAGCTCGGCCTCATGCACCAGTCGCTCGAAGTTTACCGCCAGGGCGGCCTGGTCGACATCGTCGCCATCTCGGCGGCGGCCGATGCGCGCGGCGAGATGGACGAGATCCGCCTGCAGGTCGTGATCATGACACGCGAGCAGAACGAACTGCTGGCCGCGCGCACCGCCGCCTTCTATGAGCAGTCGCGCCGTACCGTGCTGTCGGGCGTGGGCATCAATGCCGCCGCCATCCTCGTCATCCTGCTCTTCTATAACCTGGTGCAGCGCAGCTTCGGCCTGCGCCTCGAAGCCGAGCGCGCGCTGCAGCAGACCAACGACAGCCTGGAAGCCATCGTGGCCGAGCGTACCGAGCAGCTGTCGGTGCTGTCGCGCCACCTGATCCGCGTCTCGGAAGAAGAGAAGTCGCGCCTGGCGCGCGAACTGCACGACGAGATGGGGGCGAACCTCACCGCGATCGGCATGGACATGAGCTCGGTCAGCGAACGACTGAAGGGCAGCCACCCGGAACTGGTCACGATGCTGGGCCGCGCCCGCAGGACCCTGGTCGACACGGTCCAGCTCAAGCGCCGCATCATCGAGAACCTGCGTCCGAGTCTGCTCGACAATATGGGCCTGTCGGCCGCCTTGCAGAGTTATTGCGCCGATTACGCGCGCGTCACGGCCCTCGACTGCGACGCCCTGATCGACCACGAGGCCGATGCGGCCGGCCCCATGCAGGCGATCGCGCTGTTCCGTGTCACCCAGGAAGCCCTGAACAATATCGCCAAGTATGCGAAGGCGCGCTCCGTGATCGTCAACCTGACCCGCGAGCCGGACGGCTGGGACCTCGAAATCACGGACGACGGCATCGGCATCCCGCCGGACGCCATGGCCAAGTCGAAGTCGCATGGCCTGCTGGGCATGCGCGAACGTGCGCTGCTGCTGGGCGGTACGCTCAGCGTGACGCGCGGCGTGAACAATGTCGGCACCTGCGTGCGCGCCTGGCTGCCGAAGGCGGCGCCGGGAGGCGAGGGGGCGGCGAGCGCTCCGTCCATCGCGCCTGGCCTTGAAACGACAACGCCGCCACCGGGTTTGCCGGGGACGGCGTCGAGCGGCCTTTCAGCAAAACCGCCGGCCAACCCGATGGTGGCCGGCGAGTCGCCGATCAACGCGCCACATCCATGAGCAGGCGGTCGTATTCCGACTTCGCGACCTTGTAGCATTCTCCGGCGTATTCTTCCAGGCCCGCACGGTCCAGCACGGTGATATTGCCGCGGCGGTACTGGATCAGGCCTTCATCCTGCAGCTTGCCGGCGGCGGCGGTGATGCTTTCACGGCGCACACCCAGCATGATCGAGATGAGTTCCTGGGTCACTTTCAGCTCGTTGCTGGCCGAGCGGTCCAGGCGGTCCAGCAGCCAGCGGCACAGTTTCTGCTCGATCGAGCTGTGGCGGCCGCCGACGGCGTTCTGCGCCATCTGGGCGAACAGGGCGTTGGTGTAGCGCATCAAGAGCTGGGGCAGGGCGCCGCCGCGGTTGAAGGCGTCACGCAGGTACTGGGTTTTCAGGCGGTAGCCGTAGCCGGCGCTCTGCACCACGGCGCTGCAGGTGGCGCGTTCGCCCATGAACAGCGACACGCCGACCGCGCCTTCGTGGCCGACCACCGCGATCTCGGTGGTGGCGCCGTCTTCCATCACATACAGCAGCGACACGATTGCCGTGGTCGGAAAATACACGTATTCCAATTTGCTGCCATACTCGAACAACTCCTTGCCGAATGGCAGAGGGACGAGTTCCAGGTGCTCGAACAGGGTTTCCAGGTCTTGGCGGGGGAGGGCGCCGAGCAGTTCGTTCTGCTGGGTGCCGCTATAGCTGACAACGGGGCGGGACGCGGATTTCACAGTCTCACTCGTGGCTGGAATCTTGTGTTGCAGTTTCTGCGTACCACCAAGTTGAGTGTTGTTCATTTGTTGTCCTCTTTATCTCTAACGTGCATCGGGGGGCGATCCATGCGGCTGTTTTTCTTTGCCTCATCGCGATGTGTGTACATTAAAGCTATAGTCCGTTGCCGAACATAAGACTGGCAGTCGCCCCTGTGTAGGCTTGCCCCATGGTCTCTTGTCAGCCCAGTCCTACTGGAGAGATGTCGTTCTGATATCTCTTTTTGTTTGGCTCAGGCAATTAAATCGCGCATAATGGGCCTTTCACTTTCCCCCTTGCGCCGATGCCCCTGCCGCTCCTGCTGGTCGAAGACGATGCCGTGCTGGCCGATGGGCTGGTCCGCGCCCTGCAGGTGCAGGACATGCAGGTCGAGCTGCTGCGCGACGGCCTCGCCGCCGACGCGCGCCTGCAGGCGGCAAACCCCGGCGTACACGCCGTCCTCGTCCTCGACATCGGCCTGCCCGGCATCGACGGCTTCGAGGTGCTGCGCCGCCTGCGTGCCCGCGGCAGCCGGCTGCCGGTCCTCCTGCTGACCGCCCGCGACGCCGTCGAGGATCGGGTGCGGGGGCTCGAATCCGGCGCCGACGACTACCTGGTCAAGCCCTTCGCCACCGTGGAACTGGTGGCGCGCATCCGCGCCCTGGCGCGGCGCCACGCCCCGCCGCCCGCCCAGCTCGGGCTCGGCCACCTCGTGCTCGACAGCGCCGCCCGGCGCGCGCGCGTCAAGGAGCGCGTCCTGGAACTGTCGGCGCGCGAATGGGCCGTGCTCGAATACCTGCTGCAGCAGGCCGGGCGGGTGGTCTCCAAGCAGCAGATCATCGACACCATCGCGCCCTGGGGCGAAGACCTGACCCTGAACGCGGTCGAGGTCTACGTCTCGCGCCTGCGCCTCAAGCTGGAAGGCGCCGGGGTCGCGATCCGCACCATCCGCGGCTTCGGCTACCTGCTCGAAGCGGCGAGCACCTAGGGTGGGCAGCATCCGCCTGCGCCTGCTGAAGTGGCTGGTGCTCCCCATCCTGGTCTTCAACCTGCTCGCCGCCAGCCTGACTTACCTGCTGGCCTGGACCCCGGCCCAGCTGGCCTTCGACCAGGGCCTGCTCGACGCCGCCACCGGCCTGGCCGCCCGCCTGCGCATCGACGGCGGCAGGGTAGAGGTCGACGCGCCGGCCGCGGCCGGCCGCCTGCTCGGCGCGGGCGCGCCTGACGCCAGCTGGTTCGTGGTGCGCCTGAAGGGCGGCCGCGTGCTCGCCGGCGATCCGGCCTTTCCGCAGCTGGGCGCGGCCGGCTCCGTGCGTGACGCCAGCATCGACGGCCAGCCGGTACGTGCGGCCACGGTGCTGGTGGCCAGTCCGCAAGGCCCGGTCGAGGTCGGCGTCGCCCGCACCCTGGTGCAGCGGCAGCAGGTGCGCTCGGCCATCCTGCGGGCCCTGGTGCTGCTCGAAGTGCTGTTCAGCCTGGCGCTGATTGGCCTCGTGTGGTTCTCGGTCGGCAATGGCCTGGCGCCGCTGGCGCGCCTGCGCGCCCGCCTCGATGCGCGCGGGAGCGGCGACCTGGCCCCGCTCGACGATGCCGGCATGCCGCGCGAACTGGCTCCCCTGGTCAACGCCTTCAATGCCCTGCTCGAGCGGATCGCCGCCGGCAGCCGCGCCCAGGACGACTTCCGCGCGAACGTCGCCCACCAGCTGCGCACGCCGCTGGCCGGCCTGCGCCTGCAGCTCGAATGGCTGGCCGGCCGGCACCGGGACGATCCGGAGAGCATCAAGGTGGTCGAGCTGCTGCTGGCCGCCAACGAACGCATGATCCGCCAGGCCAACCAGCTCCTTTCTCTCGAGCGCGCGGGGCCGGACCGCCTGGCGCGCGCCCGGCTCGCCCCCCTCGACCTGGCCGACATCGTCGCCGAAGCCGTCCAGCCTTTCGTCGAGCAGGCCGCACGCAAGGACATCGACCTCGGCTTCGAACTGGCCCCGTGCCCGCTTGCAGGCGACCGCCACATGCTGCGCGACCTGGTCGACAACCTGGTCGACAATGCGCTGCGCTACACGCCGGAAGGGGGCATTGTCACCGTGCGCTGCGGCGCCACGCCTGATGCCGCGCTGTTCGAGGTCGAGGATTCCGGACCCGGTATTGCGCCGGAAAAGCGGGCCCGGGTGTTCGAGCGCTTCGTCCGCCTGGACGAGCACAGCAGCGGCAGCGGCCTGGGCCTGGCCATCGTGCGCGATATCGCCGCCCTGCATGGTGGCGCCGTGCAGCTGGGCAGCGGGCTGGAGGGACGCGGCGCGCGCTTCACCGTCCGTTTTCCGCCGGCCTGAGAAGACGGCGCCTGTGCGCCTGTCAGGAATTTGTCAGCTTTTCCTCAGGGAAATGCAAGCTTGCTGCGGTATGATGCCGCATGGAAACATTCCCTCAGGAGAACAGCATGCACAAGCGCCAGGCCGGCTTCACCCTCATCGAGATCATGATCGCGGTGGTCGTGATCGGCATCCTGACGGCCATCGCCCTGCCGTCCTACAACGGCTACATGATGCGTGCGCGCCTGTCCGAGGCCTTCACTGGCCTGTCCGGCGCCCAGCCGAAGCTCGAGCAGCACTGGTCGAACGAGCGGACCTACGCCGGGTTCGACACTGCCGCCGGGCAGATGCCGCCGGCTTCCCAGAACTTCACCTTCGCCCTGACGACGTCCTCCGCCAGCGCCTATCTGCTCACCGCCACCGGTCGTAACGGCGCCGCCGGCTTCACCTTTACCCTCGACCAGAACGGCAACCGCGCCACCACCGCCGTCCCGAGCGGCTGGACGGCCAACGCCGGATGCTGGGTCGACCGCAAGGAAGGCACATGCGCGCAGTGATGCGGACGCAGGCCATGCGCGCCCTCGGCTTCACCCTGGTCGAGGCGATGGTGGTGCTGGCCGTCATGGCCATCATGCTGGCCATCGGCGTGCCGCGCATGAGCGACTGGCTGGCCGCCGCCAAGGCCAACGCCGCCGGCGGCTTCTACGCCGAAGGCTTTACGCTGGCGCGCGCCCAGGCCCTGGCCAACAACAGCGCCAGCCGCCTGGTCCTGAGCCCGAACGCGGCGAGCGGCCAGTACGACTGGCAGGTCGACGTCTGCTTCCCGACCCCGGATGCGCCCTGCAGCGACGCCACCGGCAACTGGTCCACGACCACGGCCGCCGTCAAGGCCGCGCAGGATGCCGGAGCAGGGGTGAAATCGATCGCCCGCAACGCCGATGCGCTGCCTCCGCGCTCCCGCGTGCTCGTGACCCCGGGCCCGGACGGCGACACCGCCGTCTACTTCACGCCGCTGGGCTGGGTCGATACCCGCAGCGCCAGCCGCATGATGCGCATCGACCTGACGGCGCCCGCCAACGCCGGCAGCAACGACTTCCGCGCCACCAGCGTGGTGCTGACCCTGGCCGGCGTCGCCGCCAAGTGCGAACCGAACGCCGCCGACAACGATTCGCGCAGGTGCCCCGAATGACGCATCCACGTTCGCCATTTCCCATGCGTGCCCGCGCCCAGCGGGGCATCGCCATGCTCGAAGCGCTGCTGGCCATCGTCATCCTCGCCATCGGCGTGATCGGCACCGTGGGCCTGCAGGCGCGCTCGGTGTCGGCGCTGGCCGACGCCGGCCTGCGCGCAGAGGCGGCGATCGCCGCCAACAAGCTGCTCGGCGTGATGAACACCGATATCGCCAACATCGGCGAATACAAGGTCGCCGCCGGCGCCGTGCCGCCGGCGCGCCTGGCGGCCTGGCATGCCGAGACCACGCGCCTGATCCCGGGCGCTTCGATCACGGTCGGCGTTGCCGCTCCGGTCGCGGTGGCCGCGCCCTCGGTGGTCGACATCAGGATCAGCTGGCGCCGCAAGGCCGACACGCCCCTGAATACCCACCGCATCGTTTCCTACGTGGCGGGGGCCGAATGAGCATCCAGCGCAAGGACAAGGGCTTTTCCCTCGTCGAGTTGATGGTGAGCGTCGTCATCGGCCTGCTGGCCGTGATCTTCGCCACCCGCCTGATGACCGACTCGCAGAAGAACAAGGAAGCCGCGCTGGGCGGCTCGGATTCGATGCAGAACGGGATGCTGGCGATGTTCTCGATCAGCGGCGACGCCGAATATGCCGGCTTCGGCATCAACGAGCCGCTGATCGCCGGCTGCGACACCGTGCTGACCGACAGCGAGGAGTTCCAGCTGGCCCCGGTCCAGCGCGGCGGCGTGACCGTGCGGCCGCTGGCCGCCGCCGTCATCGAGAACGGCGGCGCCGGCTCCGACCGCCTCAGCCTGTATGCCGGCAGCTCGCCCTCCGGCACCGGCATCATGCGTCTCCTGCAGGACTATCTCGGCGGCACCCAGCTCACCGTCGACCGCCGGCCCTACGGCTTCACCCAGGGGGACGTGATCCTGGTGGCGCCGGAAAAGAAGGGCGGCAAGTGCTCGATCGCCCAGATCTCGAACGACATCGACCTGGTCCCGGCGCCTCCCGCCGACCAGTTCGTGATGATCGGCGGCGCGGGCTACCGCTTCAACAGCGGCGCGCTCGGCGACCAGTACAGGGCGGGAGCGGCGCGCGTCTTCAACCTCGGTCCGGCCGCCAGCCTGGCGCTGCGCACCTGGTCGGTGGAGCGCGGCTTCCTGCGCCTCTCCGCCACCGACCTGGCGGGTTCCGGCCAGGCCTCGCAGGCGGTGGCCGACAACATCGTCGCGCTCAAGGCGCAGTATGGGCTCGACACCCGCCTCGGCACCGCCTTCGAGCCGGAGACCGGCATGCGCGTGAGCACCTGGTCGACCGACATGATCGATGCCGACGGTGACGGCGTGGCCGCCGGCGCCGGCGACTACACCCGTATCGCCGCGCTGCGCATCGCCGTGGTGGCGCGCTCGAAGAATCCGGAACGCCCGAATGCCGCGACCGGCCAGTGCACCGCCACCCCGGCGCTGCCGACCGTGTTCGCGACCCTCGGCGCGGACAATGGCAATACCGCGCCGGTCCAGGTGGAGGTCGCCGTCGCCGGCGATACGGTGGACTGGCGCTGCTACCGCTACCGGGTCTTCGAGACCATCGTCCCCTTGCGCAACGCGGGCTGGAGGCCGACCTCCTCATGAAACCGCTACGTCCATTCCCACGGCCAGGCCAGCGCGGGATCGCGCTGCCCGTGATGCTGATCATGCTCCTGATCCTGCTGGTCTCGAGCATCTACCTGCTCCGCTCCAGCAATTCGACCACGCTGACGGCCGCCAACCTGGCCTATGACGCCCAGCTGGCGCGCGCCACGGACTTCGGCCTGCACACCGGCTTCCAGTGGCTGAGCCAGACCGCATCGGCGAACCGTGCGACGCTCAACGCCAACGTGGCGGGCCAGGGCTACCGCGCCACCATGAACCCGCGGCTGAGCGTGCGTTCGGGCGAATTCTGGGACGGCTCGCGCCTGGTGGACGATGGCAAGGGCAACACGATCCGCTACGTGATCCACCGCATGTGCACCCTGGCGTCGCCCACCAATGCGCCCAATAACTACTGCGTCCGGACCACCGCCAACACCGCCGAACTGGGGAACGCGGTGCGCATCGGCGACAGCATGAAGACCGACGGCGCCCTGTTCAACGGCGTGCCGCAGACCCACTTCGTGATCACGGCCCGGATCGACGGGCCGCGTGGCGGCAATGTGATCACCCAGATGGTGGTCCTGATGGCGATCTAGCCTGGGCCCCTACAGAACATCAAGAACGGAGCGCGCATGAACCGCATCTCTTCCCGCATCCTGTCCGCGCTGGCGGCGTCCCTGCTGCTTTCCGGCCCCATCGCGCCTGCGGGCGCCGGGCCGACCGAGATCGCCAACCTTCCGCTGCTGAACATGACCGGCAGCGGCACGGTGAAACCGAACCTGATGCTCCTCTACGATAACTCGGGTTCGATGAGCAGCGCCTTCACGCCCGACTACGTCGACGACAGCACCACCTGCCGCTCGCGCGAGACCATGTCCGGCGGCACCCGCGGCTGCCGCATCGGCGACCCGCCATTCGCCAGCCCCGACTTCAACCGCCAGTACTACGACCCGCGGGTGCGCTTCGCACCGCCCGTCCGCGCCGACGGCAGCAGTTACCAGAGCCAGAACCGGAGCGCCACCAATGGCTGGGCCTCGGTCACCACCGACGGTTTCGGCGTCAACCGGACCGACCTGACCGGCGCCGGCGTGTCCAACACCAACCTGGCGACGGGCTTCCCCGACCTGCGCTGGTGCGACGGTGACGGCAACTGCAGCGCCAACGTCAGCGGCTACGTCTACCCGAACGACGAGCGCTACACCGCCCAGAGCTTCACCGCCAACCCCTATTACTACCTGATCAACGTCGCCGAATACTGCAGCGACCAGGCGCTGACCAACTGCCGCGTCACCGCCGTGAACGCGGCCGCACCAAGCGGCTATCCCTATCCGGCGCGGGTGCGCTGGTGCGACACCCGCGCCCTCGGCAACTGCCAGGCCAAGTACGTCGGCAATTTCAAGTATCCGCGCTTCTCGGACCCGAACCGTCCGGCCGAGTGGTACGGCACCATCACCATCGGCGCCTCCAGCGGCACCGCCTCGGTGACCCTGAACAGCGTCACCGCGACCAGCGCCAGCGGCTCGGTGGTGATCACGAATACCGCCGTCACCGCCTCGAGCGGCACCAATACGACGACCAAGCAGCAGACCGTGGCCAACGCCCTGGCGGCCTCGATCATCGCCAAGTCCGGCCTGGCCCAGCCTTTCACGGCCTGTGTGAAGACTCCGTCCGGCGGGGTGCCGGCCTGCTCGAGCTTCGGCATCAACCTCGAAAGCAACAACATCGTGGCCGTGGTGCCGATCAGCTGCCCGGCCGGGACGGTCGGCAAGTCGGTCGGCCCCTGCACGCTGGTGAAGGACGGCAGCCGCGCCGGCACCTCGCTGCAGGTTTCGTCAGGCACGGCGGCCACCGCGCTGCTGGCCATCAGCGGGAGCACCAACCCGACCAGGAACCAGGTGCTGTCGCAGCTGACCTATGGCGGCGTGAACATGTTCAGCACCAGCCTCACCTTCAACCGCGGCATCGGCGCGGCCAGCGTGGCGGCCGCGATCCGCGACAAGATCGGCACCAGGGGCACGGTCCGCGCCTGGGTCGGCGGCCAGAGCGGCAGCGGCGCGGTCTGCATGGCCCAGCCGAGTACCACGCTGTGCCTGGTCGACAGCGCCGCCGACGCCGATGGCAAGAACATCGGCGTCAACCTGCCGAGCAATAACACGAGTGGCAGGACGACCTATCTGCGTTTTTCCGTCAGCGCCGCCGTCAGCGACGGTATTCCGACATCGACCACGGAACTGGGCGCCTCCGTCTTCGTGCGCACCGACATCGTCCCGACCCGCAACAGCTATCCGAAGAGCGTGAACCGCACGGACTGCGCGGGCGACACCTGCACCTACGACGAGGAAATGACCAACTTCGCCAACTGGTATGCCTACTACAAGACGCGCAACCAGATGATGAAGACCACGGTGGGCCAGGCCTTCCAGCCGATCGGCGACAACTACAACGTCGGCCTGGTGTCGCTGTCGAGCGCGGCGGCCGAAGGCACGATGATGAAGCCGGACCGTTTTTCGGGCACCCATCGTGGCCTCTGGTATGAGAAGCTGTATGCGATGAACGGCAGCCAGTCGACCCCGATCCGCCAGGCCCTGCATGCGATCGGCAAGCTGTACGCCAACCAGGCGCCCTACAACTTCGATGCCGACAACCAGGTCGTGAAGTTCCCCTGCCAGCAGAACTTCACCATCGTGACCACCGACGGCTACTGGAACGGCAATGCCGCGGCCACGGTCGTCAGCAACGACGAAGAGGAAAGCGCCAGCCGCTTCTGCCTGCGCTCGAAAGGCTGCGTGGACGCCAGCTCCCAGACCGCCAATTCCCTGGCCGACGTCGCCCTGTACTGGTACAACGGCGGCTCCAACGACGGCACGACCTCGCTGCGCCCGGCCATGGAAGACTGGTCCAAGCCGGGCCTGGTGCCGGCCGCCCCGGGCGAGAACACCCGCCTGCACATGAAGACCTATACCCTCGGCCTGGGCGTGGACGGCATCATGAACTACGAGCCGAACTACGACACCGCGGCGACGCCCGGCGGCGACTTCCACAAGCTGATCACGGGCGTGACCAGCGGTTGCCCGTGGAACGGCGGCGGCGCCTACGTGTGGCCGGATCCGAAGACCGGCGACAACAGCGGCTCGGCCGCCTACCAGTCGCGCGTGGACGACCTGTGGCACGCGGCCATCAACGGCCACGGCAAGTACTTCTCGGCGTCCGACCCGCTGCAGGTGGTCGACGGGCTGCGCTCGGCGTTGTCGAACATCGAAGTGAAATCCGGCGCCGCGGCGGCCTCGGCAACCTCGACCCCGAACGTCTCGCAGTACGACAACGACATCTATTCGGCGACCTTCACCACGGTGAAATGGTTCGGCCAGCTCGCCAAGCGCAAGATCGATCCGGTCACCGGCGACGTCGGCACGACCGAGGTGTGGAACTCGTCGAACATCGTCGGCCGCAAGGTGGGCGAGGAGTCGGACTCGCGCCGCATCCTGATGCTCGACGTGGGCACGAAGACCCTGAAGGACTTCGACTACGGCAATATGGGACCGACCGAGAAGAGCTGGTTCGACAACAAGTGCGCCGCACTGTCGCAGTGCGCCAACCTGTCGAGCGCCAACCGGGCCCTCGTCAACAGCGGCGCCACCATCATCGACTGGCTGCGCGGCCAGCAGCAGTATGCCGACGACACCATCCTGCGCGCCTATGCGCGTTCGGAGACCATCCCGCAGGGCATGAGCACGACGGTGCCGGTGGTGCTGGGCGACATCGCCTCGGCCAAGCCGGCCTTCGTGCGCGACCCGCGCAAACTGTATTCGCGCCCAGGCTACGAAGCCTTCAAGGTCGACAACGCCGACCGTCCGGGCATGGTCTACGTCGCGGCCAACGACGGCATGCTGCACGCCTTCGCGGCCGAGGACGGCGAAGAGCTGTGGGCCTATGTGCCGCGCATCACGATGAAGAAGCTGCACCTGCAGGCCAGCGTCAACTATGGCGTCAACCACCAGTACACGGTGGACGGCTCGCCGGAAGCGGCGGACGTGCAGATCAACGGCGTCTGGCGTACCGTGCTGGTCGGCGGCCTGAACGCGGGCGGACGCGGCTACTACGCGATCGACATCACCGATCCGGCGGACCCGAAGGGGCTGTGGGAACTGTGCGCGGACGCCAGTGTCTGCAGCGGCATCAATCTCGAGGAGGAGATCGGCCTGTCCTTCGGCAATCCGCAGTTCGGCACCTGGAAGAACGCCAGCGGAGAGGAGACCTGGGTGGTGTTCCTGACCTCGGGCTACAACAACATCCCGGGCACGGACGGCGTCAATACCGGCACCGGCAAGGGATACCTGCTCGTGGTCGACGTCGCCAACGGCAAGGTCCTGGACCGCATCACCACCGGCTCCGGCAGCACCGCGACCCCGTCCGGCTTCGCCAAGATTACCGCGATCACCGACAACCCGGTCATGGACCCGCTGGTCACCTACGTCTACGGCGGCGACAACCTGGGCCAGATGTGGCGCTTCGATTTCACCAGCCCCGGCACGGTACGCATGATCAAGATGGGCGACGCCGGCACCAACCAGCCGATCACCACCCGTCCGGACGTGGCGCTGTGCCGCGTCGACCGCGTGGGGAGCGACGGCTCCACCACGCCCGACACCCAGCGCGTGGTGACCTTCGGCACCGGCCGCCTGCTCGACATCGGCGACATCGCCAACACCGCGGTGCAGTCGGCCTATGTGCTGAGTGACACCGGGGTGCCGATCAGCGCCGCCCAATGGCGGACCTCCTCGAGCATGGTCAAGCAGACCCTGGCCAAGACCAGCGGCGCGGCGGGCGACCTGTACACGATCAGCGGCGGCGACGTCGACCTGAGCAAGCACGCCGGCTGGTACGTGGACTTTGACCGCAACGCGGGCGAGCGCGTCAACCTGGATCCCGCCATCGTGCAGGGCACGCTCACGGTCGTCACCAACATCCCGAGCTCGTCTTCGTCCTGCTCGGTGGGCGGCACGGCCAATATCTACGGCCTCGACCTGTGCACGGGCAAGGCGGTCGATGAGTACGCCGGCAAGACCCTGTCGAACAATGCCGGCGTGGTGGGCTTCATCACCATCGGGCTGTCGGACGGGTCGACCCACACGATCGCCACGCCGGCCACCGGCGGCTTCATCCGGGCGGGCAATCCGCCGCCGAAGAAGGTGCCGACCCGCCGCTCGGGCGTGCGCCGGGTGCACGAATGAGGAACTGACAAGGTTTCGCGCCCCGGCCCGCACGACCGGGGGGCGAAAACTCACACGGCATGCGCCGGAATCGGTAAAATCGAGGGTTTTCTTACCAGGGCCGCTTTGCAAGGCTCGACTATGGCCAACGACACCGATTTCACCGCCGACGACAGCGCCGCCGGCGCCGACAGCACCACCAGCCGCCAGGCCGGCCAGATTGGGCGCGAAGTACAGCGCCGCCGCACCTTCGGCATCATTTCCCACCCCGACGCGGGCAAGACCACGCTGACCGAGAAGCTGCTGCTGTTCTCGGGCGCGATCCAGCTCGCCGGCACCGTCAAGGGCCGCAAGAGCGGCCGCCACGCGACCTCGGACTGGATGGACATCGAGAAGCAGCGCGGCATCTCGGTCGCGTCCTCGGTGATGCAGTTCGAATTCCGCGACCACGTGATCAACCTGCTCGACACCCCGGGCCACCAGGACTTCTCGGAAGACACCTACCGGGTGCTGACGGCGGTCGACTCGGCCCTGATGGTGATCGACGCGGCCAAGGGCGTGGAAGAGCAGACCATCAAGCTGCTCGACGTCTGCCGCATGCGCGATACCCCGATCGTCACCTTCATGAACAAGCTCGACCGCGAGACCCGCGATCCGCTCGAACTGCTGGACGAGGTCGAGTCGGTGCTGAAGATCGAGTGCGCCCCGGTCACCTGGCCGATCGGCATGGGCAAGAACTTCCGCGGTGTCTACCACCTGCTGAAGGACGAGATCATGCTGTTCAAGGCCGGCGAAGAGAAGGCCGACGGCGCCTTCGAGATCGTCAAGGGCATCGACAACCCGAAGCTGGCCGAGATGTTCCCGCTCGAGATCGAGCAGCTCAAGATGGAAGTGGAGCTGGTGCACGGGGCCTCGCACGTGTTCGACCTGGAGCGCTTCCTGTCGGGCGTGCAGACGCCGGTCTTCTTCGGTTCGGCGATCAACAATTTCGGCGTGCGCGAGATCCTCTCGGCCCTGGTCGACTGGGCCCCGGCCCCGCGCGAACGCGACGCCACCGTGCGCGCGGTCGAGCCGACCGAGCCGAAGTTCTCGGGCTTCGTCTTCAAGATCCAGGCCAATATGGACCCGGCCCACCGCGACCGCATCGCTTTCCTGCGCGTGTGCTCGGGCCGTTTCGAGAAGGGCATGAAGGTCAAGCACCTGCGCCTCGGGCGCGAAGTGAAGCTCTCGTCTGTGGTGACCTTCATGGCATCGAGCCGCGAACAGGTCGAGGAAGCCTACGCGGGCGACATCATCGGCCTGCCGAACCACGGCAATATGCAGATCGGCGACAGCTTCTCGGAAGGCGAGCTCCTGACGTTCACCGGCATCCCGTACTTCGCGCCTGACCTGTTCCGCACGGTGCGCATCCGCAACCCGCTGAAGGTCAAGCAGCTCCACAAGGGCCTGCAGCAGCTGGGCGAAGAAGGCGCGGTCCAGGTCTTCAAGCCGGTGCTTGGCTCCGACCTGATCCTCGGCGCGGTCGGCGTGCTGCAGTTCGAAGTCGTCGCCAGTCGCCTGCTCAACGAGTACGGCGTCGACGCGGTCTTCGAGAGCAGCAGCATCAGCAGCGCGCGCTGGGTCTCGAGCGAGGACAAGAAATCGCTGTCGGACTTCGAGAACCAGCTCGGCCACCAGGTCGCCTACGACGCGGCGGGCAACCTGGCCTTCCTGGCCACCTCAGGCGTCAACCTGCGCCTGACCCAGGAACGCTGGCCGAAGCTGACCTTCCACGCCACCCGCGAGCACGCCGCCAAGCTGGCGTGATCGCGCCCGGCCGGCGGCAGCGGGCTATGGCGCCGGCGCCCGCCTGATCTCCTTCACCACCTGCGTGCGCACGCTGCCGTCCGGCGCGGTCGCACGCAGCTGCACCGGCAGCCAGCCCTGTTCCGGGGCCAGCCACACTTCCAGGCGCGCCGCGCCTGCGCGCGCCAGGTGCAGCGTCTCCATCGCGCCCAGCGGCGTCTCCACCGTTTCCTTCCCCAGCACCTGGAAGCGCTCCACCGCGGCGCCGTCCAGCCTTCCCACGTAGATGTCGACCATGTCCTGCAGCTGGTCGGGGTCGGCCAGTCCGATGCCGGCCAGCTGCATCAGCACGCTGGCGCCGTCCTGGCTGCCCGGCGTGTCCTGCACGCTGCGGCCCAGGCTCTCGAGCACGATGGCGCCGCGCTCGCGCTCGAAGGCAATGGCGGCGCTGCCGGCGCCGAGGCGGTAGCGGGCGCGCAGCGGTGCGATGCCGGCGTCGTCGGTGCCGCCTTCGCTCTCGATCGCCCCTGTGATGCCGTCGAGGGCGAGGCGGTAGTTCACGCCATCGGTCTGCCAGTCGAGCAGGGCTTCGCCGTCGCTGCCGTCGGCGCTACGCAGCGCGTAGCGGAGCGTCGCGCTGGGCGGCACCGTGACACGATAGCGGCTCGGCATTTCGGCCGCGGCGACGCCGCCTGCCGGCTGCGGAGGTGCCGGGCGGGCAGGGGCAGGCGCCGCTTCGACGCTGGCCTGTACCGGTGCGGGAGCGGGCAAGGCCGGCATGGGGGAGGGAAGTGCGGCGGCGGGGGCGGCAGGTGCCGGCGCCACAGGTGTCACGTCGGTCAGGCGCACGGCCAGCGCCGGGTTGCCGATGAGGGGCAGCGGCGCCGAGATCCGGGTTTCCAGCCAGGCGATGACGATCAGGTGCAGCAGCAGGGACAGGCCGCACAGGGCCAGCAGGCGAGCGTGCCGGCCAAGCATGGCGGCTGCAGTGTTCCCGATTCTCATGCCGCCAGTGTAACCGGGGCGCGTCCGGATCAGAAGTGCCTCAGAACCCGATGCCGACGCTGCCCCGCAGGCCGCTGGCATTCGACACGCTGTCGAACTTGCTGGCGCTGCCGTTGCTGCGGGCTTCGGCCTTGATCGTGGTGCGTTCGTTCACCTTGAACTGCGCGCCGATCGCCCCATAGGCGCCCTTGCCGGAAGTGCCGAGCGGTTCGCCGCCCATGGTGGCGCCCGGGGGCAGCAGGCCATCGTTCTTGACCTGGCTGTGGGCGATGCCGAACTTGCCATAGGCGTTCAGGCGCTCGCTCAGCGGCACCGTGAGCTTGGCCGCGACATAGGTCGTATTGCTCTTGACCCCAAGGGCGCCAGCCGCCAGCGCCTGGTCCACCGGGCCCGGCTCGATCTTGTGGAAGCCCCGGTCGCGCAGGTGGGAATAGCCGGCCTCGATCGCGAAATTCCTGGTGAAGGCATAGCCGAGCACCAGGCGCGGATCGGTGCGAAAACCGGTGAACTGCCGGTCATTCGGGTTGCCCGCCTCGTTCCCGCCGTACAGCGGCTCATAGCGCTTGAAGCCTTCGGCGAGCGGCCCAAAGCGCCCTTTGGCATCGGTGCTCAGGCGCGCTGTCTCGATCGGCTCGCTCTCGAGCTGTTGTGCCTGGGCGCCGATGGCAAACAGTCCCGCGACAAAAACATAGGCCTTGACGTGCATGTGCATCCTCATCGTGGTGGTGAAGTCGGTCGGGCGACAGGATACAGGATGCCGGTCTGTCAATCATGGCAAATTGGTAAGCGACTGTTTCACAAATGCATATGTTGGCGGGCGCTGCCGCAAGCGGCGCGCCCCGGTCTGCGCCACCGCAAATCCTCCCACAATTGAACCGCGTAGATTGTTTGAATGCGCTGTGGAAATAGAGCGCGTTCAACATCGGGGAGGCATCATGCTGTCGCGCCTGAAGATCGGTCCCAAGCTCCTGCTCGCGCCTGGCGTCGTCCTGCTGCTCCTGGTCCTGCTGTCGAGCGGGGCCTATTATGCGATGGTGCGCCAGCACGCCTCGCTGCAGGACATCGTCGGCCCGCGCGCTGACCAGATGCGCAGCGCGGCCGGGCTCGCGGAGCAGGCCCAGCGCGTCCATGCGGACACCTACAAACTCCTCACCTGGCTCGGCAGCAGTTTCTCGCGCCCGCGGATCGACGGCCTGGTTGCCGGCGTGAAGCGCCAGCACGAGGCGATCGAGCGTTCTTTCGCGGAGCTGGCGCGCCTGACCCCGCCGGGCAGCGAGGAACGCCGCCATGTCGATCAGGCGGCAGCGGCCCACCGGGCCTACGTCGCGGCCGCGCGCGAGGTGGTCGAGCTGGCGCATTCCGACGAGACCATCGGCGCGGCGGCCATGATCAAGCCGGAGGCCGCATTCGCCCTCATGACCCGGCGCATGGCCATGCTGGCGGCGCTGGAGCGCGAGCTGTCCGAGCAGGCCTCGAACAGCGCCGCCGCCGATTTCCGCCTCAGCGCGGTGCTGATGCCGGTCGTGATCCTGCTGGCCGTTGCCGTCTCGCTGGCGATCACGATGGCGGTGCGCCGCGTGCTGCTGCGCGAGATCCAGGGGATCGGCGCCGCTGCCCTGGGCCTGGCCAGCGGCGACCTGACGATCCGCGAGCGCGATTACGGCAAGGACGAGATCGGCGAGACTTCGCGGGCGCTGGACGCCGGCATCCGTAATCTCAGCGGCACCCTGCGCACGGTGCTCGAATCGGCGCGCACCATCGGCAGCGCCTCGCGCGACATCACGCTGGGAAGCCTCGGCATGCAGGGCCGCACCCTGTACCGGCAGCGCGAGCTGCGCGAGACGGCGACCTCGATGCGCGCGCTTTGCGAGGCCGCGCAGGCCACCCTGGACGGCGCGCACACCGCCGATGGCCTCGCGCGCACCGCCGCGAGCAGCGCGCATTTCGGGAGAAGCAACGTCGAACGCATCGCCGCCACCATGGCCGCGGTGAAGGAAGATGCGCTGCGCGCGGCCGAGGTGGCGACCGCCATCGACGCGATTGCCTGCGAGGCGGGCGCCCTGGCGCTGAACGCGGCCCTGGAAGCGGCGCGCGGCGGCGAGGAAGGCAAGGAGTTCGCCGACGCCGCCGCCCAGGTGCGCCAGCTGGCCCGGCGCGCAGCCGGCGCCGCGCGCGAGGTCCGCGAACTGGCGACGCGGCAGGTAGCCGAGATCGACGATTGCGCCGCCTCGGCGAGCGCCGCCGGCAGCAGCCTGGCCCAGGTGGCGGGCTCGGTGCGCGCCGTGGAGGACATCGTCGGCCGCATCCGCGGCGACAGCCTGGGGCAGGGCAGCCGCCTGCGCGAAGTCGACCAGGCGATCGTGCGGATGGACGAGGTCACCCAGCGCAACTGCGCGCTGGTGGAAGAAGCGGCGGCGGCCGCGCGCACCCTGCAGACCCATGCGCTGGCGCTGTCGCGGACGGTCGCATCCTTCCGCCTGGACGAAGCGGAGGCGCCTGCGGCGCCGGAGGTGCAAAAAGAAAGCGGCGTCCCCCGGGACTTGCCCAGGGAACGCCGCCGTCACGAGCGTTCGCACTTGCGGCTGGCCTCCAGCCGCAAATGAACCAGCGGTTTACTCGTAGTCGCTGATCGGCGCGCAGCCGCAGAACAGGTTGCGGTCGCCGTAGACGTTGTCCGCACGGCCGACCGGCGGCCAGTACTTCTTCTTGCGCAGCGAGGCCACCGGGAAGGCCGCCACCTCACGGGTGTAGGTGTGCTGCCAGTCGTCGGCGGTCACCACTTCAGCGGTGTGCGGGGCGCCCTTGAGCGGGTTGTCCATCTTGTCGTACTCGCCGCGCTCGACCTTCACGATCTCGGCGTGGATGGTGATCATCGCTTCGATGAAGCGATCCAGCTCGGCCTTCGACTCCGACTCGGTCGGCTCGATCATGAGGGTGCCCGGCACCGGGAAGCTCATGGTCGGCGCGTGGAAGCCGAAGTCCATCAGGCGCTTGGCCACGTCTTCGTTGCTGATGCCGGTCTTGTCCTGCAGCGGGCGCAGGTCGATGATGCACTCGTGCGCGACCAGGCCGTCGTGGCCGGTGTACAGCACCGGGTAGTGCGGCGCCAGGCGGCGGGCGATGTAGTTGGCGTTCAGGATCGCCACTTCGGTCGCCGCGGTCAGGCCCGCCGCGCCCATCATCGCGATGTACATCCACGAGATCGGCAGGATCGAGGCCGAGCCGTAGGCCGCCGCGCTCACGGCCCCGATACCCGCTTCGTTACGCACGTAGCCGGTCGACAGCTGGTTCGGCAGGAAGGGAGCCAGGTGGGCGCCCACGCCGATCGGGCCGACGCCGGGGCCGCCGCCGCCGTGCGGGATGCAGAAGGTCTTGTGCAGGTTCAGGTGGCTGACGTCGCCGCCGAAGGCGCCAGGCGCCGCCACGCCGACCATCGCGTTCATGTTGGCGCCGTCCACATAGACCTGGCCGCCGTGCTGGTGCACGATCTCGCACAGCTCGCGGATGCCTTCCTCGAACACGCCGTGGGTCGACGGGTAGGTGACCATGACGCAGGCCAGGTCCTTCGAGTACTGCTCGGCCTTGGCCTTCAGGTCGGCCAGGTCGACGTTGCCGTTCTCGTCGCAGGCGGTGACCACGACCTTCATGCCGACCATGCTGGCCGATGCCGGGTTGGTGCCGTGCGCCGAGGAAGGAATCAGGCAGATGTTGCGGTGGCCTTCGCCGCGCGACTGGTGGTACTTCTGGATCACCAGCAGGCCCGCGTATTCACCCTGCGAACCGGCGTTCGGCTGCAGCGAGATCGCGGCGTAGCCGGTGGCGGCGCACAGCATGGCTTCCAGCTGGGCGATCATCTCGCGGTAGCCGACGGTCTGGTCTTCCGGCGCGAAGGGGTGGATGCTCGAGAATTCGGGCCAGGTGACCGGGATCATCTCCGAGGTCGCGTTCAGCTTCATCGTGCACGAGCCCAGCGGGATCATGGTGCGGTCCAGCGCCAGGTCCTTGTCCGCCAGACTGCGCAGGTAGCGCAGCATCTCGTGCTCGGCGTGGTAGCGGTTGAAGGTCGGGTGGCTCAGGTAGGCGGTGGTGCGCGCCAGCGCGGCCGGGAAGGCGTCCGACACGTCTTCGTCCAGGACGTCGATGTCGACCGCCTTGCCCGCTTCTTCACCACCTGCGAAGACGGCGAACAGGGCCGCCAGGTCCTCGCGGGTGGTGGTTTCGTCCAGCGACACGCCGACGTGCTGGTCGTCGATGCGGCGCAGGTTGATGCCGGCGTTGGCGGCGGCCGCGTGCAGTGCGGCGGCGTCGCCCTTGATCGTCAGGGTGTCGAAGTAGGTGGTGTTCAGCACTTCGGCGCCGAGCTGCTGCAGGCCGCGCGCCAGGATGGCGGTCTGGCGGTGCACGCGGGTGGCGATTTGCTTCAGGCCTTGCGGGCCGTGGTAGACCGCGTACATGCCGGCCATGACGGCCAGCAGCACCTGGGCGGTGCAGATGTTCGAGGTCGCCTTTTCGCGGCGGATGTGCTGCTCGCGGGTCTGCAGGGCCAGGCGGTAGGCCTGGTTGCCCTGGGCGTCCACCGTCACGCCGACCAGGCGGCCGGCCATGCTGCGCTTGTATTCGTCGCGGGTGGCCAGGTAGCCGGCGTGCGGGCCGCCGAAACCGAGCGGCACGCCGAAGCGCTGGCTGTTGCCGACGACCACGTCGGCGCCCCAGGTGCCCGGTGCTTCCAGGACGGTCAGGGCCAGCAGGTCGGCAGCGACCACTACCATGGCGCCGGCGGCATGCAGGTGTTCCACGGCGGCGCGGTAGTCGCGCACTTCGCCGTTCACGCCCGGGTACTGCAGCAGCACGCCGAAGCAGGTTTCATTGAGGGTTTCGATCTCGCCGGCCGGGATGACGCGCACTTCGACGCCGATCGGCTCGGCGCGGGTACGCACCACTTCCAGGGTCTGCGGCAGCACGTCGTCGGCCACGTAGAACACCTTCGAGGCCGACTTGCCCACGCGCTGCAGCAGCGTCATGGCTTCGGCGGCGGCGGTGCCTTCGTCCAGCATCGAGGAGTTCGCGATGCCCATGCCGGTGAGGTCGGTGATCATCTGCTGGAAGTTCAGGATCGCTTCCAGGCGGCCTTGCGAGATCTCGGGCTGGTAGGGCGTGTAGGCGGTGTACCAGGCCGGGTTTTCGAAGATGTTGCGCAGGATGACCTTCGGGGTGTGGGTGCCGTAGTAGCCCTGGCCGATCATCGACTTCATGACCTTGTTCTTCGATGCCAGCGACCTCAATGTCGCCAGCGCCTCTTCTTCGCTGCGAGGTTCGACGAACTGGCCGAGGTCCATCGTGTCCTTGCGGCGGATGTTCGCAGGAACGACTGCATCGATCAGGGCGGCGCGCGAGGCGTAGCCCAGGGTCGACAGCATCGCTGCCTGTTCGGATTCGGACGGGCCGATGTGGCGCGGGATGAAGGAATCGCGCGCTTCGAGTTGAGTAAGGCTGGAGCGGGTCATGGTCAATTCAGGAGAGCAGGGGGCGAGAAAAATCCGGGGAGTCCGCCAGATCGGGGCGGAACCGCAAAACAAAAGGTGCGCTTCGAAAGCGCACCCGTATATCGGCTTAGTTGCCGGTGGACTTGCCGTAGGCGTCGGCGTCCATCAGCTTGTCGTAGGCGCCGGCGTCGCTCGGGGCCAGCTTGAACAGCCAGGCGCCGTAGGCGTCGCTGTTGATCGAATCCGGGGCGTCGGCGACCGGCTGGTTGACGGCGGTGACGGTGCCCGAGACCGGCGCGTAGATGTCGCTGGCGGCCTTGACCGACTCGACCACGGCGGCGTCGTCGCCGGCCGTGAATGCCTTGCCGACCTGCGGCAGTTCGACGAACACGATGTCGCCGAGCGCGTCCTGCGCGTACTCGGTGATGCCGACGGTCAGGGTGCCGTCAGCCTCGCGGCGGACCCACTCGTGGGACTCGGTGTATTTCAGGTCGGTTGGGATGTTCATGGTAAGGCTCCGGGTTGGGTGAGGCGGTAGTATAAACGGTTGTTCTGGTTATTCTGTATCAGGCGGCAAGGACCTTGCCGTTGCGCACGAACGGCAGTTTCACCACGCTGGCGGCCAGCTTCTTGTCGCGGATTTCCACGTGCACGGTGTCGCCGATGGCGACGTCCATCGGCACGCGCGCCAGGGCGATCGCCTGCTGCATGCTCGGGCTGAAGGTGCCGCTGGTGATTTCGCCGACGTTGCCGGAGGCGGCGATGACCTTCTGGTGGGCGCGCAGGATGCCGCCTTTTTCACGCAGGATCAGGCCGACGAAGTTGGCTTGCTGGCCGTTGGCCTGCAGGGCGGCCTTGCCGATGAAGTCGCGCTCCGAGACCAGGTCGACGGTCCAGCCCAGGCCCGCGTCGAGCGGGTTCACGCTGTCGTCCATGTCCTGGCCGTAGAGGTTCATGCCGGCTTCCAGGCGCAGGGTGTCGCGCGCGCCCAGGCCGGCGGGCTTGATGCCGGCCGCGGCAAAGGCGTTCCACAGGGCCTCGACCTGGGAGGCCGAGACACCGATCTCGAAGCCGTCTTCGCCGGTGTAGCCGGTGCGCGCGACCATCACTTCGCCGAATTGCGTATCCGGGACGATCACGACGTTGAAGGGCTTGAGCGGCTCGGAAGCGGCCTGCGTGCTCGGCAGCACCTGCCAGACCTTGGCGCGGGCGTTCGGGCCCTGCACGGCGATCAGGGCGATCGGATCATTGCCGTCACGGCGCTGGGTGATGGTGATGCCGGAGTTGGTCGCTTCGTTCTGCTGCGTCATCCAGGCCACGTCCTTCTCGGCCGTGCCGGCGTTGACGACCAGGCGGAACCAGTCTTCGCTGAAGTAATACACGATCAGGTCGTCGATCACGCCGCCTTCGGGGTTCAGCATGGCCGAGTAGAGCGCCTTGCCGGGCACCTGCAGCTTGTCGACGTTGTTGGCCAGCAGGCCACGCAGGAAGGCGCGCACGTTCGCGCCCTTGAGGTCGACGACGCACATGTGGGACACGTCGAACATGCCGGCGTCGGTGCGCACGGCATTGTGTTCCTCGATCTGGGAGCCGTAGTTGACCGGCATGTCCCAACCGCCGAAGTCGACCATCTTGGCTCCGAGGGAGCGGTGTGCGGAATTGAGCGGGGTCGCTTTGAGCGTCATGGAATCCTCGGGCAGTGAATAGGGGTGCGTGCGCACCCTTGCGGGTGCCTTGTATCCCCTCTGTCCTTGGTACCTGAGAGATAGCGGCATGGCCGCCTGCCCCTTCGGTGGGCCCCGTGTCGGCGGGGCCGCTCTCCAGAGTGTGAGCCTGCGCGCGGTGCGCGACATGCCCCTTGACCAGTCCTTTTGCCTGAGAGTTTGTGGGTAGTGCCCCTTCGGCGGCAGGAGTTCCTGCGCTCTCCCGGTCAAGACTGCGGAGGATATGCCAGCATTGGCTCCATGTCAACCAAAGGGGAGGGCAGCCAGAGGGAAGAACAGGCAATGTCATATGGTTGCCAAAAAGCATTGCTGCACACTATTGGGGCGGGGGCGGCAAGGCATTTCCGCGCGTTTTGCTACACTTATCCCACACACTTTGCAGTGGGAAAAGACTATGAGCGAAGACAAAGCGCAAGGAGTAAAGGAAGCCTGGTTCACGCTGTCCGGCGATGTCAACAGTGACATGGTGCACCGTGTGTTCGAAGCCGTGTCGATGATGACCGAGGACGGCATCGAGACGGCGCACGTGCTGGTGCAGTCGAACGGCGGCTACGTCAGCGATGGACTGTGCCTGTTTAACTTCCTGTCGAACTCGCCGATCAAGTTCGTGATGTACAACGGCGGGGCGGTGGCCTCGATCGCCGTCATCCTCTACCTGTCCGGCACCGAGCGATACTGCAGCGAGACCGCGCGCTTCATGGTGCACAAGTCGCATGCGACGGCGTCCCCGGGCTCGCGCCCCGACGCCCTGAACATCATCGTCGAAGGCCTGCGCGCGGACGACGCCCGCACCGAATCGATCCTGCGCAAATGCGTCGAGCTCACGCCCGAACAGTGGGCCATCCACCAGTATTCCGACCTGCACCTGAATTCGCGCGACGCGAAGATCGCTGGCCTGGTCAACGACGTGCGCGACTTCCGTCCGCCCAAGGGCGGAATGCTGCGCAATATCTGATCCTGTAAAAACAGAAGGGCCCACCGTCAGGACGACGGTGGGCCCGCTTCTTCCGCGACAGGCTTGTCAGCGGTTCTTGTCGTTCTTGTGGCTCTGGCGGCCGGCTTCGGCGTGCTGTTCGGGGGTGCCGCCGCGGGTGCCGCCGCTGCCGCCCGAACGCGAGCCCGAGCCGGAGCCCGACTGCTTGCTGCCGCCCTGGCGGCCGGCTTCGGCGTGCTGTTGCGAGCTGCCGCCCTGCTTCGATTTACCTTGATTCGAGGCCATCTGCATTTCCTTTCAAAGTGGGAAAAATGTCCTGCTTGCCGAGCTGCGTTCGTTAGCGCAGCCTTACCGGTCGAGCCATCATGCTGCCCGGCCTGATCCCTCGCTATCGGATCACGGCGTGAACCAGTGTAGGACGCCCACCGACAATCTCAAGGCAAAATTTCTGACTCGGATAGGCAAAAACGCGACGATATGCATGATCCCTATTGCCATGTGGAAATAATATGGCACAATAGGAGAAACCCCTTCGATCACGCCCATGGCCAGCACCACCGCCCAGACACCCGCAGTCCGCAAGGCCGCCGCTGCGCAGCAGGCAGCGCTGGACGAGCTTGTCGCCATGGCGGCCGCGTACGCGCTCGACGCCCTGGCCGGCGTGGCCCAGCGGATGTCGTCCGCGCTGCTCGACATGACCGCCGCCGGACCGGACCCCCAGCAGGCGGCGCGCCGCATCCGCTCGGGCAACCTCCTCAAGGACAACCCCTACGCCTTCGTGCACCTGGCCTCCACCGGCATCGAGCTGGCCCTGCGCAAGGAAGTCGCGCGCCTCGCGCCCGCCCTGAGCAAACCGCCCACGGAGGCGCCGCTCACCCTCAGCCTGGTCCCGATGGAAGAGATGGACGACCAGCTGGCCTTCGCCGGCATCAGCCGTTCCTTCGACATCGCCTGCTCCGAACGCCTCGCCAGCCTGGGCGTGCGGCTCGGCATGCTGCTGGGGCGCGAACTGGTGCGCGCCTCGCATAACCCCTTCCGCCCCGAGGTCTTCCTGCGCGCCCTGCAGGAAGCCTGGCGCGAGTTCGAGCCCGACGCCGACTCGCACGGCCTGATCCTGCCGCTGCTGCGCACCGGGATCGTCTTCGATTTCGGGCCGATGCTCGATCTTCTGTCCGACAAGCTCAAGCCCGCGCGCGGCGAACGGTTCGCCAAGACCGACGACAGCGCCGCCGCCAGGGCCGTGAAAGCGCGCCGCGATGCCGCCGTCACCCAGGGGCTGAAACAGCTCTTCGGCGCGGCCGAACCCGCTTTTGGCGCCGACCTCGACATTCCGCTGATCGCCAACCTGCCGCAGGGCAGCGGCGGCTGGCGTCCCAGCGGGGCCGCCGGCTTCGCCGTCGCCGCGCCCGTGGCCGGGGTGGCGAACGCGCCGGCGCCGCACGCCGCGCCAGGCCAGCCCGCAGGCTCCCACGTCGCGGCGCCCGCAGGGCAGGGCGTCGCCATGGCCGCGATTCCCGCGCCCCTGATCGAGATGCTGGAAAAGCTGAGCGCCGGTGGCGTCGCGGCCGGCGCCGTGCCGGCAGGCGTCCCCTCCCAGGACGTGTTCTACCTGCCGCGCCTGAAGCAAAGCCTGCCCCAGGGCAGCCTGTCGCGCGGCGACGAGACCACCCTCGACCTGCTGTCGCGGATCTTCGAAACCGTGCTGCTGGACGAGTCGATCCCCCAGGAAACCCGCGACCTGATCGCCTTCCTGCAGGTGCCGGTGCTGAAGGCCGCCCTGAAGGACCGCAGCTTCTTCTTCGAAGAGGCGCACCCGGCGCGGCGCATGCTCGACCTGCTGTCGAACGTCGGCTGGGAGCAGCCGGGGGGCCAGGATGATCCGGTCTACCGGGCGATGCGCCGCGGCGTCGAAAAGGTGCGCGAGGAGGGGCGGCCGGACGCTTTCGCGGCCGCCGTGGCCGAGGTGGAGGCGAGCATCCTGGAACGCGAGCAGGTCGAGGCGCAGGCGATCGCCGGCCCGATCGCCCAGGCCACGCGCCAGGAAAAGCAGCAGGCCGCGACCCGTTCGGCCAAGAAGGCGGTTGCAACGCGCCTGGCGGGAGAGCAGCTGGTGGCTTTGGTCGGCACCTTCCTCGAACAGCGCTGGACGCCCGTGCTCACCCTGGCCTACGTGATCGAGGACAGCAAGCCGGGCGCCATCGACAACGCCACCCGCGCCATGGACGACCTGATCTGGAGCGTCAAGCCCAAGGCCACCCAGGAAGAACGAAAGGCCCTGATCTCGCGTTTGCCGGGCCTGCTCACCACCCTCAACAAGTGGCTCGATGCCGTCAAGTGGCAGGATGCCGAGCGCCTCCAGTTCTTCGCCGAGCTGGCCGAATGCCACGCCGCCATCGTGCGCGCTCCGATCGAGCTCTCGCCCGAGCGCCAGCTGGAACTGGCGGTGGAGGCGGCCCAGCAGGACGCCATGCGCCGCATCGCCCAGGAACAGGCGGCTGCCGGGGAAGAGGACGTCCCCGACGTGAAGGACCCGGCCGCGGCCTCGCTGGCCACTCTGGTGCGCGGCATGCGCGTCGAGTTCACCGGCAAGGAAGGCATCCGCAAGCTCAAGCTGGCCTGGGTCAGCCCCCTGCGCACCCTGTTCATCTTTTCCGGCGCCGGCAAGAAAGAAGCCTTTTCGCTGCCGGCCGAGCGCCTGCTGGACGCCTTCCGTACCGGCAGCATCCGGGTGCTGGCGCCGGAGGGCGTGGTCGGCCGCGTGCTGACCCAGGCGGCAGGCGAGGCCGCCATGAACGACGCCCACCACGACGCCTTGCACGCCGCCGGCTAAAATTGTCGAGTTCGCAAGCTTGCTTCTTGGCTTAAAGCTACGCAACAGATGGTATGATGGGGCCTTTGCGACTCCCTTACCAGCCAGAAGCACGTGCGCCTCTCCTCCATCAAATTGTCGGGATTTAAGTCTTTCGTCGATCCCACCAATTTCCAGGTGCCCGGCCAGCTCGTGGGCGTGGTCGGCCCGAACGGCTGCGGCAAGTCGAACATCATCGACGCCGTACGCTGGGTGCTGGGCGAATCCAAGGCTTCCGAGCTGCGCGGCGAGTCGATGCAGGACGTCATCTTCAACGGCTCGACCTACCGCAAGCCCTCGGGCCGCGCCTCGGTCGAACTGGTGTTCGACAACAGCGACGGCAAGGCGGCCGGGCAGTGGGGCCAGTATGCCGAGATCGCGGTCAAGCGCACCCTGACGCGCGACGGCACCTCGACCTACTACATCAACGGCCAGCCGGTGCGCCGGCGCGACATCCAGGACATCTTCCTCGGCACCGGCCTGGGTCCGCGCGCCTACGCCATCATCGGCCAGGGCATGATCGCCCGCATCATCGAATCGCGCCCGGAAGAGCTGCGCGTCTTCCTCGAAGAAGCGGCCGGCGTCTCGAAGTACAAGGAGCGCCGCCGCGAGACCGAGAACCGGCTGTCGGACACGCGCGAGAACCTGCTGCGGGTCGAGGACATCCTGCGCGAGCTGAACGCCAACCTGGAAAAGCTGGAAGCCCAGGCGGCGGTGGCGAACCGCTTCCACCAGCTGCAGGCCGACCAGGAAGAAAAGCAGAAGCTGCTCTGGTTGCTGCGCAAGAACGAGGCCAGGGCCGAGCAGCTGCGCTACTTCCGCGAGGTCGAGGAGGCGCAGACGGCGCTGGAGGCCCAGACCGCCAAGCTGCGCAACGTCGAGCTCGAACTCGAGCACATGCGCCAGGCCCACTTCTCGATCGGCGACCGCCTGCACACGGCGCAGGGCGCGCTGTACCAGACCAATTCCGAAATCGGCAGCCTGGAAGCGCAGATCAAGTTCGTGGTCGAGTCGCGCACCCGCCTGCAGACCCAGCTCGGCACCCTGGCCGCCCAGCGCGACCAGTGGCTCGCCCAGCGCCAGGAGCTCGAGGAACAACTGGGCGAGGCGGAGATGACGCTGGAAGAACTCGGCGCGCGCGCGGAAGGCGCCCAGATCGCCGTGGAGGCGGCCGGCGAACGCGTGCCGGAACTGGAGACCGCCTGGCGCCAGGCCCAGGAGCAATCCAATGCCTCGCGCGAACGCATCATGCAGGTGCAGCAGCGCATCGAACTGGCCAGCGCCCACCAGCGCAATGCCGCGAACATCCTGACGAACCTGGCCAGCCGGCGCGAGCGCCTGCAGCAGGAGAGGAACGGCCTGAACCTGCCCGACAGCGCGACCCTCGACAACCTGCGCATGCAACTGGAAGAAAAGCAGCTGGCGCTGGAAGAGCAGACCATGCTGCTCGAGGAGGCGACCGGGCGCCAGGAGGCGGTCGAGCAGGAGCGCAAGGATGCCCACGCCCTCGTTGCAACCGAGAGCGCCGCAAGCGCCCAGCTCGAGGCGCGCCTGGGTGCGCTGCGCCAGATGCAGGACCGCGTCCAGACCCAGGGCAAGGTCCAGCCCTGGCTGGAGAAACACGAACTGGCCGCCTTGCCGCGCCTGTGGCAGAAGCTCGATGTCGAGGAGGGCTGGGAGACCGCGCTGGAAGCCGTGCTGCGCGAGCGCTCGGCCGCGCTGGAACTGTCGAACCTGGATTGGGCCAAGGCCTTCTTCAGCGACGCGCCGCCCGCGCGCCTGTCGCTGTACTCGCCGGCGCCCGGCGCGCCCGCCGTGCCGGATACACCCGGCCTGAAACCCTTCGCCAGCCTGCTGCGCCTGAACGACCCTGGCCTGCGCGGCGTGCTGAACGACTGGCTGCACCATACCTACGTGGCCCAGGACGCTGCCGAAGCGTTCGCCAACCGCGGCCGCCTGCCGCAGGGCGGGGCCTTCGTCACCCGCCAGGGCCACCTGGTGACCGCATCGAGCGTGCGCTTCCATGCGCCGGATGCCGAGCAGGACGGCATGCTGGCGCGGCAGCACGAGATCGACAATATCGGCAAGCAGCTGCGCGCACAGGCCCTGCTGGTGGACGAAGCGAAGGGCCGCGCCACCCGCGCCGATGCGGCGGTGAGCGAGCTGACGCGCCGCCTGCAGGATGCGCGCCAGCGCGTCGCCACGCTCACGCGCGAAGTGCATGCGCTGCAGATCGAGGTGCTCAAGCAAAGCGAGATCGAGGCGCGCTTCAACCAGCGCAGCGGCCAGATCGCGGCCGACCTGTCCGAGATCGCGGCCCAGGAAGCCGAGCAGCGCCAGCTCGCCGCGGAAGCCGAAATGGAATTCGAACAGCTCGACATGGAACTGGCCGAGCTGCAGGGTTCCCATGAAGACGGCCAGACCGCTTTCCTGGAAAAGGAGCAGCTTCTCAATGACGCGCGCCAGAAACTGCGCGACCTCGAGCGCGGGGCCCAGGAAGCCCAGTTTGCGGAACGCGCCCAGCGCGCCCGCATCGAGGAACTGCGCCGCTCCATCGCCACCGCCACCAGCCAGGCGGAGCAGGTTTCCGCCAGCCTGGGGGCCGGCAGGCTGGAGCTGGAAGCACTGGAATCCGGCACCGCCCACGAAGGCTTGCAGGAGCTGCTGGACCGCCGGGGCGCGCAGGAGCGCGCCCTGGCCGACGCCCGCCACGAACTCGACCAGATCACCCAGCAGCTGCGCCAGATGGAAGAAGCGCGCATGGG
The DNA here is from genome assembly GCF_024753255.1 of Massilia agri. Classification (GTDB taxonomy): domain Bacteria; phylum Pseudomonadota; class Gammaproteobacteria; order Burkholderiales; family Burkholderiaceae_D; genus Telluria; species Telluria agri. The sequence continues at coordinate 80,685 of NZ_JANUHA010000011.1, read as the reverse complement.
CAACGAGCGCAGCCTGCAGCCGCAGCGCGACCGCATCACGGAAATGCAGCTCAAGGAGCAGGCCGCGCGCCTGAACCAGGAGCAGTTCGCCGAAGCGCTGGCGACCACCGGCGCCGTCGAATCCGAGCTCGAGGAAAAGCTGACCCCGGACATGAAGCCGCAATACCTGCAGGGCGAGGTGACGCGCCTGACCAATGCCATCAGCGCCCTCGGCGCGGTCAACCTGGCGGCGGTCGAGGAGCTGGCCCAGGCCACAGAGCGCAAGCGCTACCTCGATTCGCAGAACAACGATTTGCAGGAAGCCATCAACACGCTCGAAGACGCGATCCACCGCATCGACCGCGAGACCCGCGACCTGCTGCAGGACACCTTCGACCGGGTCAACACCCATTTCTCGGAACTCTTCCCCATCCTCTTCGGCGGCGGCAATGCCAAGCTGGTGATGACGGGCGACGAGATCCTCGACTCCGGCGTGCAGGTGATGGCCCAGCCGCCGGGCAAGAAGAACGCGACCATCCACCTGCTGTCGGGCGGCGAAAAGGCGCTGACGGCGACGGCCCTCGTGTTCTCGATGTTCCGCCTGAACCCGGCGCCGTTCTGCCTGCTGGACGAGGTGGACGCGCCGCTCGACGACGCCAATACCGAGCGCTTCTGCCGCATGGTCAAGCGGATGTCGGACCATACCCAATTCCTCTTCATCTCGCACAACAAGATCGCGATGGAGATGGCCAATCAACTCATCGGTGTGACGATGCAGGAGCAGGGCGTATCGCGCATCGTGGCGGTGGACATGGAGTCCGCCGCGAATTTCGCAACTGAGGCACAAGCAGCATGACAGATCTCCAAATGAGCATGATCGCGGCGGGCGGCGTATTCGTCGTCGGCGTCGTCGTTTACAACAAGTGGCAGGAGTACCGCGCCCGCAAGAGCGTCGAACGCGCCTTCGCCTCGGACCATGACGATGTCCTGATGAAGAGTGGCGAGTCGGAGCTCGAGCAGACCCCGGTCGAGCGCCAGGAACCGGTGCTCGACCTCGGCGCCGAGACGCCGCTGTCGCCGCTGGACGTGGAGCCGGGCGAGTCGAAGTTCGACGCCGCCGCGCCCATCGATGCGCCGGCCCCGGCGGCACCAGCCGCGCCCGCCGCACCGCGCGCGCCGACCACGGTGGCCAATCTGGCGCCTGCTGCCGCGCTGCCGGGCGCCAGGCCCGACACCACGCCGTCGGAACTGGCCGAAAGCCTGGTCGACCCGCTGATTGACTGCATCATCCCGCTGAACATCGAAGGCGCGGTGCGCGGCGACAAGCTGCTGCCCGCCCTGCAGAAGCTGCGCCGCGTCGGCAACAAGCCGATCCACTACATCGGCTTCGCCGTCAGCGGCGAGTGGGAGCCGATCGTCCACGGCGGCGTGTACACCAAGCTGCAGGCGGGCGTGCAACTGGCCACCCGCACCACGGCCCTGAACGAGATCGAGTACTCGGAACTGGTCACCCGCCTGCATGCGGTCGCCGACGAGATCGGCGCCGTGCCGGAAGTGCCGGACATGATCGAGGTGATGAGCGAAGCGCGCACCCTGCACCGTTTCGTCGCCGGCCACGACGCCCAGCTGGGCGTCAACCTGGCCGCCAACGGCGCGCCCTGGGCCATCGCCACACTGATCCAGGCGCTGGAGAACCAGGGCTTCGACGTGCGTCCGGACGGCCGCTTCTCGATGCCGGACAAGGAGGGGGGCGTGCTGTTCACCCTGTCGACCAACGTCACCTTGGGCGCCGACACGACCAACCGCCTGACCCTGCTGCTGGACGTGCCCTGCGTGGCACCAGGCCGCGACGGCTTCGGCGCCATGGTCAAGTGCGCGAAAGAGCTGACCCAGCGCCTGGACGCGACCATCGTCGACGATTTCGAGCAGCCGCTGCTTGATCCCGCCCTGGAAGAGATCAAGGGCCAGGTGGCCGAGTTCTACCAGGAGATGGACGCCTCGGACATCCCGGCCGGTTCCACGCGCGCGCTGCGCCTCTTCGTGTAAGGTGCCGCCGTGTCGGTCCCCCAGGAGGTACAGCAGCGCATGGCGTGGCTGGTCGAGGAACTGAACCGCCACATCTACAACTACCACGTGCTCGACGCGCCGACCATTCCGGACGCCGAGTACGACCGCCTGTTCAAGGAACTGCAGGACCTGGAATCCGCGCACCCGCAGGCGGTCAAGAACGATTCGCCGACCTCGCGCGTGGGTGCGGCGCCGATCCCCGAGTTCAGGCAGGTCACGCACTCCGTGCCGATGCTCTCGCTGAACAACGGCTTTGCCGATGAAGACGTCGACAACTTCGACCGCCGCGTACGCGACGGCCTCGACGTCCACAGCGTCGACTATTCGGCCGAGCTGAAATTCGATGGCCTGGCCATCACCCTGCGCTACGAGAACGGCGTCTTCGTGCAGGCCGCAACGCGCGGCGACGGCTACACGGGCGAAGACGTCACCGCCAACATCCGCACAGTGAAGGTGATCCCGCTGCGCCTGCATGGCGATCATGTACCCGCCGTGCTGGAAGTGCGCGGCGAAGTCCTGATGTTCAAGGAAGATTTCGCGCGCCTGAACCAGCGCCAGCGCGACGCCGGCCAGAAGGAATTCGCCAATCCGCGCAACGCGGCGGCAGGCAGCCTGCGCCAGCTCGATGCGCGCATCACGGCCCAAAGGAAGCTGCGTTTCTTTGCCTACGGTATCGGCCTGCTCGAGGGCGCCGAACTGCCCGAGACCCACTCCGGCGTGCTGGACTGGTTCGACCGCCTCGGCCTGCCGGTCTCGAAGGAGCGCGCCGTGGTGACCGGTTGCCAGGGCCTGCTCGGCTACTACCGCGATATCGGACAAAAGCGCAGCGCGCTTCCCTATGAGATCGACGGCGTGGTCTACAAGGTCGACCGCGTGGCCGACCAGGCGGCGCTCGGCTTCGTCTCGCGCGCGCCGCGCTTCGCGCTGGCCCATAAATTCCCGGCCGAAGAGGCGCTGACGGTGGTCTCGGCCATCGACGTGCAGGTCGGCCGTACCGGCGCGATCACGCCGGTGGCGCGCCTCGTGCCGGTGTCGGTGGGCGGCGTGACCGTCACCAATGCGACCCTGCACAACGAGGACGAAGTCCTGCGCAAGGACGTGCGCGTGGGCGACACCGTCATCGTGCGGCGCGCCGGCGACGTGATTCCGGAAGTGCTGTCGGTGGTGCTCGAGCGCAGGCCGAGCCCCGCGCCGATGCGCTACGAACTGCCGAAGACCTGCCCGGTGTGCGGCTCGCACGTCGTGCGCGAGGAGGGCGAGGCAGTGGCGCGCTGCTCCGGCGGCCTGACCTGTGCGGCGCAGCGCAAGGAAGCGATCCGCCACTTCGCGGGCCGCCGCATGATGGACATCGAGGGCCTGGGCGACCGCTATATCGACAGCCTGGTCGAGTGCAACCTGATCCACGGCGTGGCCGATCTGTACAGGCTGACGCTGGACGATCTCTTGATGATGAAACGTCTCGCGGACGAGCGCGAAGGGACGACTCCAGAGACGGTCAAGCAAGGCAAGGTCGCCACCAAATGGGCGGACAACCTGCTCGCGGCCATTGCGGCAAGCAGGAATCCGCCGCTGGAGCGCCTGCTGTTCGCGCTGGGCATCCGCCACGTGGGCGAATCGACCGCCAAGACCCTGGCCGACTGGCTGGGCCGTTTCGAACTGATCCGCCAGGCCCCGGAAGCGCTGCTGCGCGTGCTGCCCGATATCGGCGGCACCGTGGCCGAAGCGATTGCCGAGTTCTTTGCGGAAGAGAAGAACCAGGGGGCGATCAATGCGCTGCTGGCGGCTGGAGTGGCGCCGCAGGGCGAGCATGCGCCCAAGGCCCAGCTGCGCGAAAAGCTCGACGAGGTGAACCTGCTGGCGGCGCTGGGTATCCCGAAGCTGACCGAGCCGCGCGCCCGCCAGTTGATCGCAGCCGGCCAGACCCTTGAGTCGCTGGCCCACCTGAACGTGTTCGGCGTGTTCGGCCTGCCTGCCAACGTCGCCACTGCGCTCGAAGAATGGTTGGCCGTCCCGGGCAACCGGGAGAAGCTGGCGGCGCTGGCGAAGCTGCGCGCCGAGCTGCTGTCCCAGCTGCCGGAAGCGGCTGCCGCTCCGGAAGGTCATTTGAGTGGCAAGACTTTTGTCCTGACCGGTACACTGCCGACCATGAGCCGCGACGCTGCGGGCGCCCTGATCGAGGCGGCCGGCGGCAAGGTGTCCGGCTCGGTGTCGAAGAAGACCTCCTACGTGGTCGCCGGCGCCGAAGCAGGCAGCAAGCTCGCGAAAGCCGAAGAACTCGGCGTCACCGTCCTCGACGAAGCGGGCCTGATGGCGCTGTTGGGACAATAATATGTGAAGGAGGGCGCATGACCCTGATCCGCAAAGCCGTATTCCCCGTGGCCGGCCTCGGCAGCCGCTTCCTGCCGGCCACCAAGGCGCAGCCGAAGGAGATGCTGCCGATCGTCGACAAGCCCCTGATCCAGTACGCGGTGGAAGAGGCGGTCGCCGCCGGCGTGACGGAACTGGTCTTCATCACCGGCCGCAACAAGCGCGCGATCGAGGACCATTTCGACAAGGCCTACGAGCTCGAAGCCGAGCTGGAAGCGCATGGCAAGCAGGCCCTGCTCGACGTGGTGCGCGGCGTGATCCCGAAGCACGTCAACTGCATCTACATCCGCCAGTCGGCGCCGCTGGGCCTGGGGCACGCGGTGCTGTGCGCCCGCCCGGTGGTCGGCAACGAACCCTTCGCCGTGCTGCTGGCCGACGACTTCATGGACACGCCAGGCGGCACCAAGCCGGTGCTGGCCCAGATGACCGAGCTCTACGCCTACGAGCGTTCCAGCATCCTCGCGGTGCAGGACGTCCCGCGCGAGAACACGCGCCAGTACGGCATCGTCAGCGCCTCGCCCTACCGTCCGGGCCTGGAGCTGGTCTCGAACATCGTCGAGAAGCCGGCTCCCGAAGTGGCGCCGTCGACCCTGGCGGTGGTGGGGCGCTACGTGCTGTCCGGCTCCATCTTCGGCTACCTGGAAAACCTCGGCACCGGCGCCGGCGGCGAGATCCAGCTCACCGACGGCATCGCCGCCCTGATGCAGCACGAGCGCGTGCTGGCCTATCGCTACGCAGGCCAGCGCTACGACTGCGGCTCCAAGCTCGGCTACCTGAAGGCCACGGCGGCCGTCGGCCTCAAGCACCCCGAGACGGCCGAAGGCTTCCGCGCCTGCCTGGCCAGCCTGCTCGAGGAAGGCAAGACATCATGACCGTCCGCGACATCCTGCGCATGGGCGATCCGCGCCTGCTGCGCGTGGCCGGGAAGGTCGAGGCCTTCGATACGCCGGATCTGCATGCCCTGGTTGCGGACATGTTCGAGACCATGCACGCCGCCAACGGCGCCGGCCTGGCCGCGCCGCAGATCGGCGTCAACCTGCAGCTCGTGATCTTCGGCTTTGCGAAGAACGAGCGCTACCCGGATGCGCCGCCGGTGCCGGAGACGGTGCTGATCAATCCGGTCCTGAAGCCCTTGTCGGAAGACATGGAAGAGGGCTTCGAGGGGTGCCTTTCGGTGCCGGGCCTGCGCGGCAGCGTGCCCCGGTATACGAAATTGCATTACGAAGGCTTCGACCAGTACGGAAACGTCATCAAGCGCGATGCCGAGGGCTTCCACGCCCGCGTCGTGCAGCACGAGGTCGACCACCTGCTCGGCATCCTCTACCCGATGCGCATCCGCGATTTTTCCCGCTTCGGCTTCACCGAAGTCATGTTCCCCGATCTCGACCCCAAGGCCGACGACTGATGCGTGTATTCTTCCTTGCAGCGGCTTTGCTGCTTCCCGTTTCCGCGATGGCGCAGGACGGCTGGTTCACCAGGATCGAATCGGATCCGAAGAGCGAACTCTGGCTCGACAGCGGCTTCGCGACGTACCACTTCGACAGCGACAAGGACCTGAACGGCGCCAACAAGGGCCTCGGCGCCGAGTATCGCTTCAACGGCAGCACCTCGGCCACGATCGGGCGCTTCTACAACAGCGACCGGCAATGGTCGAACTATGCCGGCGTGATCTGGCAGCCGTATACGCTTGGACAGGTGAGGGTCGGCCTGGCGCTGGCGGCCTTCGACGGCTATCCGAACATGCGCGATGGCGGCTGGTTCCCTGCGGCGATACCGACCCTGACCTACGAGTACCAGCGCGTCGGCGTGAATGTGGGGATCATCCCGTCGTACAAGGACCGCTTATATGGCGGCATCTCGGTGCAGCTCAAACTGAAGCTGTTCCAGTAGGGTGGTCGGTTTCGCCGACCGCGCGTCCAAACATGGCCCGCAGGCCCGCTCGCGTGATGTGAACGCGCGGACGGCATAGCCGTCCACCCTACAAATACGGCGACTTGCCGCCCTCCGCAATGAACTGGTCGATCCGCTGCTGCAGCACCGGCAGCGGCACCGATCCCAGCTGCAGCACCGTATCGTGGAAGTTCCGGATATCGAACTTCGCTCCCAGCGCCTTCTCCGCCTTCGCACGCCCCTCCTGGATCGCCATCTGTCCCAGGTAATAGGAGAGCGCCTGCCCCGGCCACGAGATATAGCGGTCGACCTCGGTCTCCACTTCGTGCCTGGCCAGCGCCGTGTTCTCCATCAGGTAGGCCTGCGCCTGCTCGCGCGTCCAGCCCTTCGCGTGGATGCCGGTATCGACCACCAGCCGTGAGGCCCGCCAGGCCTGGTAGCTCAGCATGCCGAAGTGTTCGTAGGGCGTCTCGTAGATCCCCATCTCGGTGCCCAGCCGTTCCGAGTACAGCGCCCAGCCTTCGCCGAAGGCCGAGATATAGGCGCGGCGGAAGTGCGGCACGCCCTTCTGTTCCTGCGCCACCGGCATCTGGAAGGCGTGGCCCGGGGCCGACTCGTGCAGGGTGAGCGCCGGCAGGCTGTAGAGCGCGCGCGCCGGCAGGTTCCAGGTGTTGACCCAGTAGGCGCCCGGCCCGCCGCGCCCAGCCGTGTAGAAGGGCGCCTGGTCGTCGGGCACCGGCAGGATGGCGAAGCGGCGGCGCGGCAGGTAGCCGAAGTACTGGTCGGCCTTGGCATCGAACTTCTTGGCGATCCAGGCCGCCCGCATCAGGAGTTCCTGCGGGGTTTTCGCATAGAACTGCGGATCGGTGCGCAGGAATTGCAGGAAGGCCGGCAGGTCGCCCTGGAAGCCGGCCTTCTTCATGGTGTCCAGCATCTCGGCGCGGATCTTGGCCATCTCGGCCAGGCCGATCGCGTGGATCTGCTCGGCCGTGAGGTGGGTGGTCGTGTACTCGACGATCTTCGACTGGTAGTAGGCTTTCCCGCCCGGCATGCTCTCGGCGGCCAGGGTGGCGCGCGCCTTCGGCACGTATTCGTTGCGGAAGAAGGCCAGCACCCTGGCGTAGGCCGGCTGCACCTGCTCGCGGATCACGGCGGCGGCCTGGCTGCGCAGGGCTTCCTGCTCGGTCGCCGGAATCGAGGCGGGCATGGTCTTGAAGGGCGTGAAGAACACCACTTCCTGCGGCGTCTTCGCCTCGGCGATCGAGGCCAGGGCGACGTCGCGCCCAAGCAGCGTCACCCGTGGCGGCGTGAAGCCGCGCGCCAGGCCGGCCCGCATATTGTCGGTCTCCTGGGCAAAATAGCCGGGCAGGGCGGCCAGCTGCTTCAGGTAGTTGCGGTAATCCTCGATCCTGGCGAAGGGCCGGCGGGCGCCGAAGGTGACGTCGGTCCAGAAGGCGCTGTCGGCATTCACCGGCTGCTCGTATTCGCGGAAGCGCTGGGCGTCCAGCAGGGCGGCGATCTGGGCGCGGTAGACGGCGAAGTTGACGCGCTCGCCCGGAGACAGTTCTCCTGGCTTGATACCGTCGAGCTCCTTCAGGATGCCCTCCCAGTAGACGCGGCGCGCTTCCTGGGTCGGCGCATCGACGCGCGCGAAGGACGGGCTGACGCCGCGCTCTTCTTCGCCGCGGGCGAGCTGCTCCGCGACGCGCCACTTCCATTCTTTCGTGTAGATTGTCTTGAAGCGCGCATCGGCGCCTGGCGCGGCCTGGGCTGGTGAAAGCGCAAGGCCCAGCAGGAGCGCGGCGACAGGGATGGCAGTGCTCAGTTTCGATTTCATATTCTTCCCGCGTTCATCGAGCAAATCACTCGGCAATATCCATCTTAGCGGGCAAGTGTTTGTTTGACATCTACCAAAATGTTTCAGGAACAACGTAGGCGGTTTGATCAGTTTGCCGGAATGACACGTTATAATGCCGAATGCACTGGGGGCCGGCCTCGGCGTCTGTTGCCGCGTGCTGGCGCTAGTCCAGTTGAACCAGAAACCCATCAGCGGCATTCATTGCTCAACGACGAAGACATGACCAAAAGTACGGGCGCGCCGGATTCCGCGGCCGGCAGCGGCAACTTGCTGCAGCCGTGGCGGCGCATCGCACAGCATCTCTGCCCGCTGATCGGGGAGAGCGGCTTCTGCGCATTGTTCGGGCGGGCGACCCACGTGGTCGCCCCCGAGCACGCCTGGCTGGCGCCGCACCAGCCTTGCCGCTCGCCCGAACAGCTGTTCGCTTCCCTGGAGGAGCGCCTGGCCAGCGTCGACGCCCAGCGCGCCGCCGCCGCCAACGAAGCGTTGCTGCGGACCTTTACCCAACTACTTTCCGCACTCATCGGTGAAAAACTGACCCAGCGCCTGCTGGCGTCGGCCACGGGGTCCGCGGAGGCGGCGCCAGGCCAGCAGAAGAATGCACAGGAGCAGAAATAAATGAGCGACAAAGTAAGCTTGGGAAAATTGGCCACCGGCGTGCCGGGGCTCGATGTTCTCCTGGGCGGAGGATTGAGTGAGTTCTCGTTCAACCTGATCACTGGCGCTCCCGGCAGCGGCAAGACCACCCTGGCGCACCAGATCATGTTCTCGCTGGCCTCGCCCGAGCGCCGCGCGCTGTTCTTCACCGTGCTCGGCGAACCGCCGCTGAAGATGCTGCGCTACCAGCAGCAGTACAGCTTCTTCGACATGGAGAAGGTCGGCACCTCGGTTCGCTACGTGAATCTGGCGACCGATCTTCGCGCGGGCGACTTCAACGGCGTGCTGGAGCGGATCACGAAAGAGGTCGAGGACTTCGCGCCCAGCCTGGTCTTCGTCGACTCCTTCCGCTCCGTCATCCAGACCGGCAAGCCGGGCATCGAGGGCATGAGCGACCTGCAGTACTTCGTGCAGGAACTCGGCACGCGCATGACCAGCTGGCTGGCCACCACCTTCCTGATCGGCGAGTACCAGAACAACGAGATCGAGGCCAACCCCATCATGACCGTGGCCGACGGCATGCTGGCGCTCTCGCAGAACCACGAGCAGAACGCCGTGGTGCGCAAGATCCGCGTCGTCAAGATGCGCGGCCAGGCCCACCTTTCCGGGTCCCACACCTTCCGCATCACCGATGCCGGCCTGCGCATCTATCCGCGCCTGCTGCCGCCGCTCGCCTCGGACCGCGCTCCGGGCGTGACGGTCGACCGCGACCCGCGCCGCATCCCGACCGGCGTGCCGGGCCTCGACGAGCTGCTGCACGGCGGCCTGCCGCAGGGCCACTCCCTGCTGGCGGTCGGCCCGACCGGATGCGGCAAGACCATCCTGGGTTCGGCGTTTCTCCGCGCCGGCGTCGAACAGGGCGAGAACGGCGTCATCATGTGCTTCGAGAAAGGCACGTCTCGCCTGCGCAACGCCGAGCTGGCCGAGATGGTGCAGTCCGGCCGCGTGGCGGTCGTCGAGACCCGCCACATCGACATGACGGCCGAAGAGTTCGAGGACGACCTGCTGGTTGCCATCGAGCGCACCGGGGCGCGACGCGTGGTGATCGACTCGCTGTCGGAATTCAGCCTTTATCTGGCCCCCGAATGCCGGCGCGACCTGCGCGAAGGCGTGTTCCGCATCCTGACCAGCCTGGCCAAGAAGGGCGTCACGGCGCTGGTGACGGTCGGCCTGGACGACCGCAGCGTCGACATGAACTTCGCGCGTGCGGACATCGCCTACCTCACCGACGCCATCGTGGCCATGCGCTACGCCGAGGTCGACGGCCTGGTCAAGCGCTATATGTCGATCGTCAAGGTGCGCGGTAGCAGCCATAGCCACGACCTGCGCGAATACAGGATCACCGACGGGGGAATCGAGGTCGATCCCTTGCCTGCCCTGGTGAACGGCGTCCTGTACGGGCGCGTGGACAGCGTGAACTCGGGGAAATGAGGATGGCATGGGAACGTATGACGAATCGGCCGGCGGCTCGGAGCAACGTTCCCTGATGGACGAGGACGCGCTTCCATCCGGCCTGCTGCGCGAACAGCAGCTGCAGCGGCGCATCCTGGCACTGGAGGCGGAGCTGTCGGAAAGCCGCGTCCTGGCCCGCGACCATGCGCGCCTCGTCGAACAGGTCGAGCAGCTGCGCGAGGCCAACGAACACCTGGTGATGGCCACCGTCAGCGCCCAGTCGCTGCGCGACCTGGCTGAAGCCACCAACCGCCGCCAGACCGAATTCCTGGCCATGCTGGCGCACGAGCTGCGCAACCCGCTCGCGCCGCTGAGCATGTCGGCCAGCCTGCTCCAGAGCCTGGGTGGGAGCAACCCCCAGCTGGCCCACGTGTCCGGGGTGGTGCGGCGCCAGGTCGACCACATGGCCCGCTTGCTCGACGACCTGCTGGACGCGGCCCGCATCAGCAGCGGCAAGATCACGCTGTCGGTGCGCCCCTTGGCCCTGAATGGCGCCATCGACCAGGCCATCGAGACCGTGGCGCCGCGCATCCGCGAGCGCAACCAGCAGCTCCAGGTCTCGCTCCCCGACGAGCCACTGAACATCGAGGGCGACCCGGTGCGCCTGACCCAGGTCTTCGCCAACCTGCTCGGCAACGCCTCCAAGTACACCGGCAACGGCGGGCGCATCGCCCTGCGCGCCTGGCGCTCGCTCGAGGAGGTCGTGGTCGAGATCAGCGACAACGGCGGCGGCATCACGGCCGAGATGCTGCCGCAGGTCTTCGATCTCTTCATCCAGGGACCGCGCTCGCTGGCGCGCTCCGAGGGCGGCCTGGGCATCGGCTTGAACGTGGTGCGCAACCTGGTCGGCATGCATGGCGGATTGGTGTCGGCCGACAGTCCGGGCGAGGGGCGGGGCAGCACCTTCACGGTGCGCCTGCCGCTGTCCGGGGCGCAGGCGCCGTTGGCCGAGACGCCGCGCGGCCCCAGTGTGGCCGAGGGCGCCTGCCGCATCCTGCTCATCGAAGACAATGTCGACGCCTGCGATACCCTGTGCACCCTGCTCGAACTGGCGGGGCACGAGGTCACCGTCGCCTACGACGGCCATGCGGGCCTGGCCGAGGCGCAGGCGCGGGACTACGACATCGTCGTCTGCGACATCGGCCTGCCCGGCATCAACGGGATGGAAGTGCTGGCCCGCCTGCGCGACGGCCATCCCGGCGCGGGCGCCCGTCCCTTCGCGATCGCCCTGTCGGGCTACGGCCAGCACGAAGACCGCGAACGGGCCCTGCTCGCCGGCTTCGACCGCTACCTGGTCAAGCCGGCCGCGCCGGACACCTTGCTGGAACTGGTGGGCGAGGCGCGCGAGCTGCGCCTGCTCGCCTGACTTCTCAGCGCCCGAGCAAACGCCGCAGGCGCCCGAGCGCCTCTTCGATACGCTCCAGCTTCGTCGCATACGAAAAGCGCACGTGCCGGCTGGGCGCCGCGAAACCGAAATCGTCGCCCGGGACGATCGCCACGTGGGCCTCCTTCAATACCGACCAGCAGAAGGCCGTGCTGTCGTTCGCCTGGGCATGCGGCAGGGCGGAGATGTCGGCGTACACGTAGAAGGCGCCATCCGGCATCACCGGCACCTTGAAGCCCAGCTCGCGCAGGGCCGGGACAAGAAAGTCGCGGCGGCGCTGGAACTCGCGCCGGCGTTCTTCGTAGATGCCGAGTGCTTCCGGCGTGAAGCAGGCGAGGGCGGCCTGCTGGGCCACGGTCGGCGCGCAGATGAAGAGGTTCTGGGCCAGCTTCTCGAAGGTCGGCACGAGAAGCTCCGGCACCACCAGCCAGCCGAGGCGCCAGCCGGTCATGCTGAAATACTTCGAGAAGCTGTTGACGGTGATGACTTCCTCGTCGATGGCCAGCGCGCTGACCGGCTGGTGGTCGTAGGACAGGCCCTGGTAGATCTCGTCGATGATGGCGAAGCCGCCGCGCTCGCGCACCGCCGCCAGCATGGCGCGCAGCTGTTCGGGCGTCATCGAGGTGCCGGTCGGGTTCGAGGGCGAGGCGACCAGCACGCCGCGGGTACGATCGTTCCAGTTGGCCGCGACGTGGGCGCCGCTCAGCTGGTAACGGTCTTCGGCGGACGCCGGCACCAGCACCGGCTTGCCCCCGAAGCTTGATACGAAGTGGCGGTTGCAGGGGTAGCAGGGGTCGGGCATCAGGACTTCGTCGCCCTCCGCCACCAGGGCCGCACAGGCCAGCAGCAGCCCGGCCGAGGCGCCGGCGGTGACGACGATGCGGCGCGGGTCGATGTCGAGTCCGTGCACGCTCGCGTAATGGCCGGAGATCGCTTCGCGCAATTCGCGCAGGCCGAGCGAATCGGTGTACTGGGTGATGCCGCCCTTGATGGCTTCCATCGCCGCGTGGGCGACGATGTCGGGTGCGGTGAAGTCGGGCTCGCCGACGCTCATGCTGATGACGTCGATGCCGCTGCGGCGCATTTCGCCGGCGGCTTTCACCATTTCCATGACGCGGAAAGGCTCGATGGCGTGGACGCGCTGGGCGACCTGGATATTGCTGGGAAGATTGATGCTCATGCCGGATCCAAAAAATCTGATCCCTCATCTTACCGCAGCGTGGGCGGCCGCGTGGCCGCCCACCGTGCGGATCATTGATGTGCGTGGTGCGTCGCGGTGAGCTTGCGCATCAGGGGCAGGGCGGCCAGCGCGATCAGCGTGCAGGCGATTGCGGCCAGGCCCAGCTTGTTGAACAGGCTCGTGTAGATCGGCAGGGTCTGCACCGGGTCCACCACGTCGCGCGGCACGCTGGCCAGGTTCGCCACCACCCCGCCCAGGTACTGCGAAATGCCCACGCCCACGTAGTAGGCGCCCATCATGAAGCCGCCCATGCGGGCCGGCACGTAGCGCGCGATCATCGCCAGGCCCAGGCCGCTCACCAGCAGTTCGCCCAGCGAGTACAGACCGTAGCCCGCGATCATGATCCAGGACGAGGTCAGGCCATCGACGGCAAAGGCGCCGGCCACGCCGTAGGTGAAAAAGCCGGCCGCCACCACGGCGAAGCCGAGGGCGAACTTGGCGGCGATCGAGATGTCCCGCCCGCTCGCCCCGGCGCGGGTATAGGCAAAGGCCAGCACCGGGCTGAGCACCATGATCCAGATCGCGTTCAGGGCCTGGAACTGGGCCGGCGACCAGGTCCACAGGCGGTTGCCGAACACGTAGAAGCCGAGGTCGACGTTACGCAGCGCGAACAGGGACAGCGAGGTCGACATCTGCTGGTAGAAGATGAAGAAGAACACCGTCTGCAAGGTCAGTATGAGGGCGGCGATCAGGCCGGCGCGCTCGCTCGGCGCGCTGGAACGGATCAGGTGGAAGAAGATGCCGAGCACGACAAAGCCGGCCACGTAGACGAAGGCGCGGGCCAGGCCCTGGTATTCAAGGATGACGGCCGACGCCGCCACCGCCACCAGGCCGCCGCCCAGCACGGCCAGCAGTTTGGACATCTCGAGCGGCCGCGCATCCGGCGGCGAACCGACGTGCGACACGGTCGCGCGCAGCACGCCCACGGTCAGCAGGCCGACGAACAAGCCGACGCTGCACACGGCAAACGCGACGTGCCAGCCCAGCTCACCGCCGTAGCTGGCGTTGACGTAGTCCTTGATCCAGGGCGTGGCCAGCATCGAGAAGGTCGAGCCGACGTTCACCGCCATGTAATACAGGGTGAAGGCCGAATCGATCTTGGAATCGTCGCCTTCGTAGATCTTGCGCACCAGGTTGGCGGTATTCGGCTTGAACAGGCCATTGCCGACCACGATGACGCCCAGCGCCGAGAAGGTCATCCAGGTATTCGTGGTGGGCACCGCCATCAGGGCGTAGCCGAGCGAGAGGATGATGCCGCCGAGGATCATGCAGCGGCGGGTGCCGAGCACCTGGTCGCCGATCCAGCCGCCGATGGCCGGGGCCACGTAGATCAGGGCCGCGGCCGCGCCCCAGACCAGGTTGGCGCGGCTGTCTTCGAAGCCGAGGCGCTGCACCATGAAGTAGACGATCAGCGCCTGCATGCCGTAGTAGCCGAAGCGTTCCCACAGCTCGATCAGCGCCACCGTGAGGAAGGAGCGGTTCTTGCTGACGGCATCTGCCGCTCCCGGTGGAATCTCGTGTTTCATCTTTTCCCTTGTCAGTACGGTCGGCGCGCCCTCGGGCGGCAATCCGGCGATGCTACGCGAGGAGCATGGAACGTGCAATCTTGACAGTCCTTGCTGCCAATGCGATAACATACCGTTCCCGGTCATGCAGGCCGGGTGGTTTTTTGTGCGAGGTGTATGTATGAGGCGTGTTCCTGTCCTGCTGTCCGCTGCCGTGATGCTGGCCGTATCGAGCCTGGCCGAGGCGGCGCCCGCCGCACCCTCGACGCCGATGCGCGCCCCGGTGGCCGATCATCACCAGTACGTCTACAGCCCCGCCGCGGCGGCCTTCCTGTCCTCCAGCGCGCAGCTGGAGCCGGTGACGGCCCAGGACCTGATCGCCCAGCTCGATGCGGCCGGCATCGAGCGCGCGGCGGTGCTGTCGGTGGCCTGGGTCTACGGCCGTCCAGCCCAGCTGCCGGACGACGAATACGACCGGGTGCGCGCCGAGAACGACTGGGCGGCGCGCCAGGCCGGCGAATATCCGGGGCGGCTGGTGGCGCTGTGCAGCGTCGACCCGCTGAAGGACTATGCGCTGGCCGAGCTGGCGCGCTGCGCGGCCAGTCCGGAATTCGGGCGCGGCATCAAGCTGCATCCCGCGGCCGGCGTACGCCTCGACGATCCCGCCCAGATGGCGCGCGTGCAGCGCGTGTTCCGCTCGGCGAACGCCCGCGGCATGGCGATCGTGCTGCAGCTGCGCGGCACCAGCGCAGAAGGCGCGCGCCTGCTGATCGACCAGCTGCTGCCGTTCGCACCCGACGTGCCGGTGCAGGTCGCGTATGCCCAGGCGCCGTCGGCCGGCGCCAGGGCGGGCGAGGGCGCCACGCAGCTGGCCGCCCTGGCCGTGCTGGCGGAAGCCGCCGCGCGCCAGGACCCGCGCATGCGCCAGGTCTGGCTCGATGCCTCTTCCTTCGCCCGTCCGGGCCTGTCGCCGGCCGATGCGCGCCGCGTCGTGCGGCGCCTGCGCCAGGTCGGCATGGAGCGCGTGCTCTACGGTTCCGAGACCGCCGTCGGCCTCGAGGTGCCGCCGCGCGACGCCTGGGCCGCTTTCCGCAGCCTGCCGCTGACCGATGCGGAAGCGGCGCGGGTGGCGAACAATGTGATGCCGTATTTGCGCTGATCCCGGCGCGCAAAGCTCGCGCTATGTGCGCGTGCTAACCGATAGCCGCGCCCGCTGCCCTACACTGGGCTGATGTGCGGCGAGGGGAAGCGGACGGATGACTCAGGTAACGGTGGTCGGGGCAGGGCTGGCAGGTCTGGCGTGCGCGGTCGCGCTCGCGGACCACGGGATTGCGGTCACCGTCGTCGAGCGCAACACGCGCCTGGGCGGCCGGGCCAGCAGCTGGCGCGAGCCGGTCACGGGCGACGTGGTCGACATCGGCCCCCACATCTTCCACTCCGAGTACCACAATATGCTGGCCTTCCTCGCGCGGCTCGGGACGAAAGACCTGATCTGCTGGCAGCCGGGCAAGGTGCTCACCGTGGCCAGCAAGCCCCGGCCTACGGTGCTTCGCCACTGGCCGCTGCCGGCGCCGCTCAGCCTCATGCCCAGCATCCTGCAGGCGCCCGGCCTGGACGCCGCCGACTACCTGTCGATGGCGGGTGTCGGCTGGCGCGGCATGCGCTTCGGCGAAGAACAGGTGCCGGAACTCGACCGCATCTCCGCCCTCGACTTCCTGCGCGGCCATGGCGTCAGCGAGCGCATGATCGACTGGTGGTGGCGCTTCGCGGCCATGGTGGTCACCAATGTGCCGCTGCAGCGCTGCTCGGCCGCCTCCCTGATGCGCATCCACGCGCAGCTGAGCGGCTACCGCGGCCTGCACTTCGGCTTCGCCAGGGTCGGCCTGGGCGAGCTGTACACCCGGCAGGCGGTGCGCGCGATCGAGCGCGCCGGCGGGCGCGTGCTCAAGGGGCGCGGCGTGGCCTGGCTGTCGGGCAGGGAGCGCGTCGACGGGGTGGTGCTGTCCGACGGCAGCCACATCCGCGCAGAGCAGGTGGTCTCGGCCCTGCCGCCGCAGGACCTGGATGGGGTCCTGCCGCGTGCCTGGCGCGGCCGCGCCCCCTTCGATGCCCTGCCGCGCGTGGAGCCGAGCCCCTACGTCTGCTGCTACCTCTGGTTCGACCGCGACATCAAGGCCGAGCGCTTCGCCTCCAACCTGTTCGCGCCGGATCGCCTGAACTACGATTTCTATGACCTGTGCCAGATTCGCCAGGGCTGGCGCGGGCGGCCCACGGTCATCGCCAGCAACATCATCTATAGCCACCGCGCCCATGGGCTCACGGACGCCGAGATCGTGCGCCGCACCGTGATGGAGCTCGGCGAGATCGCGCCGCGCGCGGCCAGGGCGCGGCTGCTGCACGCCGACGTGCACCGGGTGCCGATGGCGATCCCGTGCCCGCTGGTCGGCTTCGAACGCATGCGCCCGCGGGCACGCTCGCCGATACCCGGCCTGACCCTGGCCGGGGACTGGACCCGCACCCACATGCCCTGCACGATGGAAGGGGCGGCCAAGTCCGGCTTCATGGCGGCGGAAGTGGTGCTGGCGGAGCGTGGCTTGCAGGCGAATCTCGCCATCGATGCGCGCCTGTACGACGACTTCGCGGGCCTCGCACGGGCGGCGGTGCCGGGCCGAACGCTGCCTTGAGCGGCGAGCTCATGTAATTTTCTTACAGGAACCCTGTATCCCAGGCGAGAAATCTGTCATGCTCTCGGTTGGCTAAAACGACAACCGGATTCCATGACGCATACGACGATTGCCCGCCTCGTGCTGTGCCTGCTGGCCAGCCCGCTCGCCTTTGCCCAGAACGCTGACCGCCAGCTGCAGGGCGCCACCCGGAAGCAGAACACGCTGGAACTCGCGACCAGCGACGGCCGCTACCTGATCAAACCCTATTCGGCCGACGTGGTCGAGACCACCTTCATCCCGAACGGCGAATCGTTCGACGCGGCCTCGCACGCCGTGGTGCTGGCACCCGCAGACGTGGGCGCGACGCTCAAGGACGAGGGCGCGCGCCTGGTGTACGCCACTAGCGGCATCACGGTGGTGGTCGACAAGCAGCCCTTCCGCATCAGCTACCTCTACAAGGGCAAGCCCCTGGTCGCGGAAAAGCGCGGCTACGGCCGCAGCGCGGACCTGGAGACCATCGAGTTCGCGCTCGAGAATGGCGAGGCGCTGTATGGCGCCGGCGCGCGCGCGACCGGCATGAACCGCCGCGGCAAGCGCTTCCAGCTCTATAACAAGGCCGACTACGGCTATGGCGCGACGTCGACGTTGTTGAACTACACGATGCCGCTCGCCCTGTCCTCGAAAAAGTACGCGATCCACTTCGACAATCCGCAGACCGGCTGGCTCGATTTCGACAGCCGCAAGGACGGCACCCTGCGCTACGAGGTGATCGGCGGGCGCAAGACCTACCAGGTGGTGGCCGGCGACAGCTGGGACGGCGTGATGGCGAACTACACGGCGCTGACCGGCCGCCAGCCGCTGCCGCCGCGCTGGGCCTTCGGCAACTTCGCGAGCCGCTTCGGCTACAAGAGCGAGGCCCAGACGCGCGAGGTGGTCGACCGCTTCATCGCCGAGAAGATCCCCCTGGATGCGGTGGTGCTCGACCTGTACTGGTTCGGCAAGACCGTCAAGGACACCATGGGCAACCTGGCCTGGGACCGCGACACCTTCCCGAACGCCGAGAAAATGATGGCGGACCTGAAGGCGAAGGGCGTGAAGACCATCGTCATCACCGAGCCCTTCGTCCTGACCACCTCCCGGCGCTGGCAGGAAGCGTCGCAGCAGCCGGGCGTGCTGGCGACCGACAAGGACGGCAAGCCGGCCACCTTTGACTTCTACTTCGGGAACACGGGCCTCGTCGACCTCTACACCAGCCAGGGCCGCGACTGGTTCTGGAACATCTACAAGGGCCTGAAGCAGGGCGGCGTGAGCGGCTGGTGGGGCGACCTGGGCGAGCCGGAAGTGCATCCCTTCTGGGTGCGCCACGGCGGGAACAAGAGCGCCGACCAGGTCCACAACATCTATGGCCACGACTGGGCGCGCCTGATCGCCGAGGGCTACAAGAAGGATTACCCCAACGAGCGTCCCTTCATCCTGATGCGCGCCGGCTACTCGGGCTCGCAGCGCTTCGGCATGATCCCCTGGTCGGGCGACGTCAGCCGCGGCTGGGGCGGACTGCAGTCGCAGATGGAGATCTCGCTCCAGATGGGCATGCAGGGCCTGGCGTACATGCACTCGGACCTGGGCGGTTTCGCAGGCGCCGTGCTGGACGACGAACTGTATGTGCGCTGGCTGCAGTACGGCGTGTTCCAGCCGGTGTTCCGCCCGCATGCCCAGGACGACGTGGCGCCGGAACCGGTGTTCCGCGCCGAGCGCACCAAGGTGCTGGCGCGCGAAGCCGTGTGGCTGCGCTACGCCATGCTGCCGTATAACTACACGCTCGCTTTCGACAACAGCAGCACCGGCATGCCGCTGATGCGCCCCGTGCTGTTCGAGGAAGACGAGGCGACCGCGATGTCGTCCACTTACTTGTGGGGACGCGACTTCCTGGTCGCGCCCATCGTGGAACCGGGCGCGACCCGCAAGGAAGTGCATTTCCCGGGCAAGGGATCAAGCTGGTTCGACTTCCACACGGGCGAGAAGCACCACGGCGGGATCACGGAAGTCGTGAAGCCGGAAGAAGCCAACATCCCGGTCTACGTGCGCGCCGGCGCGTTTGTGCCGATGGCGAAGGTGGTGCAGAGCACCCGCGACTACTCGACCCGCCACATCGACCTGCACTACTACCACGATGCCGGCGTGACGGGCAGCGAGGGCAAGATGTATGACGACGATGGCGAGACCGCCGACGCGTATGGGAAGGGCAAGTACGAGATCGTGCGCTTCGCCAGCCGCCATGCGGACGGCAAGCTGGAGATCCGCTTCAGCACCGAGACCGGCAAGGCCCAGGCGCCGCAGGAACGCGGCTTCGCGCTGAAGGTGCACAATGTGCAGGCCAGGCCGCGAGGGGTGACGGTGGATGGCAAGGCGGTGCGTTTTGTCTGGAACGACAAGCACAAGCTGCTGGAGGTGCCGGTGGCGGCGCGCAAGCAGCCATCGAGCACGGTTGTTGTGACGTTGTAGGGTGGTCGGCTTTGCCGACCGCGCGTTCGACCACACGGTGACCTGTCAGGCATCGACTAATCACGGACTGTTTGAACGCGCGTTCGGCGGAGCCGAACACCCTACCGAGACACGATCAACCGCAGGCCTAGTCCCACGAAGATCGCACCAGCAATACGATCCAGCCACATCCCCGCCCGCGGCGTGCGATTCAGCCACTGCCCGATCGTGCCCGAAAAGTATCCCAGCAGCCCAAACAGCACGGCCGCCTGGGCCGTGAAGATCAGGCCCAGCCAGGCGATCTGCCAGTTCGCATCCCCGCGCGAGGCGACGACGAACTGCGGCAGGAAGGACAGGAAGAACAGCACCACCTTCGGATTGATCGCATTCGCCACTAGCCCCTTGAAGAAGAGCTGGCGCGCCGATTCGTCCGGCACGCCGGCCGCGACCGTCGCGCCGCCGCGGCTGCGCAGGGCCTGGAGGCCCATCCAGATCAGGTAGAGGCCGCCGACGACCTTGAGCGCCGTGAAGGCGA
This sequence comes from Massilia agri, assembly GCF_024753255.1. GTDB lineage: Bacteria > Pseudomonadota > Gammaproteobacteria > Burkholderiales > Burkholderiaceae_D > Telluria > Telluria agri. Next base: position 60,604 of record NZ_JANUHA010000011.1, on the reverse strand, counting down.
CCGGCGAGGCCGCGATCAGCGCGCTCACGCCGATCACGGCGAGCAGGGTGTGGTTCAGGCAGCCCAGCGCGCAGCCCAGTCCGAAGGCGATCCCGCGCGCGCGTCCCTTGGCGATGCCGGCGCCCAGCACCATCATGTTGTCGGGGCCGGGCGAGAGGGTGATCAGGATGGCGGCGGTCAGGAATCCAAGGAACTGTTCGGGCGTGAGCATGGCGCTGGCTGGCTAAGGACGGACCAGCATGTTACCGCAAAGCCCGCATGTTCAAGCCTTGGGCTGCAGCGCCGCGCTCATGTCCAGCTCGACCCAGGTCGGCGCGTGGTCGCTCGGCTTTTCCTTCGCACGCTGGAACTTGTCGACGCCGGCGCCGCGCAGGGCGGGCGCCAGCGCAGGGCTGAGCAGCAGGTGGTCAATGCGGATGCCCGCGTCGCGCCCGAAGGCGTTGCGGAAGTAGTCCCAGAAGGTATAGACCACCTGGTCCGGGTACATCGTGCGCAGGGAATCGGTCCAGCCTTGCGACATCAGGCGCTCGAAGGCGGCCCGGCTCTCCGGACGGAACAGGGCGTCGTCGACCCAGCGCTCCGGCTTGTAGACGTCGAGATCCGTCGGAATCACATTGAAGTCGCCGCACATGACGACCGGCGCCTTGGTGGCGAGCAGCTCGGCGCCGCGCTGGATCAGGCGCTCCATCCAGGCCAGCTTGTAGTCGAACTTCGGCCCAGGCGCCGGATTCCCGTTGGGCAGGTAGAGGCCGCAAACCACCAGGCCCTGGTAGACCGCCTCGATATAGCGGCTTTGTTCGTCCGTCGGGTCGCCCGGCAGGCCGCGCTGCAACTCCTGCGCCGGGCCGTCGCGGGTGAGGATGGCGACGCCGTTCCAGCTTTTCTGGCCGTGCCAGATCGCGTGGTAGCCGGCGTCACGGATCGCGCTTTCCGGGAATTTTTCCTGTGGCGCCTTGAGTTCCTGCAGGCAGACGACGTCCGGCTTGCGTTCGTCGAGGTATTCGAGCAGGGCGCTGATGCGTGCGCCGATGCCGTTGACGTTATAGGTTACGACCAGCATAGTGTCTCCGCTTGCGTTCATGGCTTGATTGCCACTTTAGCATGCCGGGATGCCAAGAGGCGGACTGAAGATTTTGCGGCCTTTATAGTCCAGAGCGCATTTTCTTATGGCTAATTGTTCGTTCAGCCATGCAAGATCATGCCGTATACTATTCCGATTGAATTTTTGTAGTCTGGAGAAGAATATGTTCACCCGTCGTTCCCTCATCCTCGGCGCGTTCGCCCTGTCCGCCAGCCTGCTGGCCACCGCCGCACAGGCCGACCAGCTCGCCGACATCAAGAAGAAGGGCACGATCGTCTTCGGCGTGCTGGGCACCGACGAGCCGAACAGCTTCATCGACCCGAAGACCCGCCAGCTGGTCGGCTACGAGATCGACATCGCCACCGCGGTGGCGAAGAAGATCGGCGTGAAGCCGGTATTCAAGCAGATGTCGGTCTCGAGCCGCATCCCCGAGCTGCAGCAGGGCCGTGTCGACGCGCTGGCCGCGACCCTCACGCACAACAAGGAACGCGAATCGCAGGTCGACTTCGCGCTGACCCACTTCGTGACCGGCTCCAAGGTCATGGTGCGCGCCGGCAGCGGCATCACCGCGCTGCCCCAGCTGGCCGGCAAGAAGGTCGTTACCGTGCGCGGCGGCACCCAGGAAACCAATATCCGCGCCGCGGTGCCGACCGCGGAGGTGGTGACCTTCGAGAACACCCAGCAGGCCTTCCAGGCCCTGCGCCAGGGCAAGGGCGTGGCCTACGTCAACGACGAGTCCTCGCTGCTGGCCGACTACGGCAAGCTGGGCCCGGCCGCCAAGGGCTTCACCATCCTGCCGACCTCGATCGGCAACGAGTCGATCGCCCTCGGCCTGCGCAAGGGCGAGAAAAGCCTGAAGGCCGTGGTCGACCAGACCCTGCGCGAGCTGGAAGCCAGCGGCGCCGCCGAGCAGCTGTTCAACAAGTGGTACGGCCCGGGCACCCGCGCCAACATCGCCAAGCGCAGCTTCAAGATCAGCACCGACAAGATCTGATCGTCATAAGGCAAGTGTTTTGCAGTTTTTCGACCCCAGCATCCTGCAATCCGGCCAGTACCATGACTGGCTGGTGCAGGGCCTTATCCTTTCCCTGCAGCTGACCGCTGCCAGCTTCGTCATCGCGCTGCCGCTTGGCGCACTCGTGGCGCTGATGCGCACCTCGACCTTTGCGCCGCTGCGTGCAGCCGGCGCCACCATCGTGGAAGGCATCCGCAACGTGCCGCTGCTGGCGCACCTGCTGTTCTGGTACTTCGCCTTCCCCGAGCTGCTGCCTGACAGCGCGCGCGAATTCCTGTATGCGAATAATCCTGAAGCCGTCTGCGCCGTGATCGCCATGTCGCTGTACAGCGGCGTGCACATGGCCGAGGACATCCGCAGCGGCATCCGTGCGGTGCCGGCCTCCCAGCTGGAGGCGGCCCGTTCGCTCGGCCTGGGGCGCTTCAAGGCCGTGCGCCAGGTGCTGCTGCCGCAGGCCTTGCGCGCCTCGGTGCCGCCGCTCCTGTCGCAGACCGTCAACCTGTGGAAAGACACCAGCGTGGCCACCGTCATCGGCGCCGCCGAGTTGATGTACCAGGCCGCGCGCGTGGAGACCGCGAGCTTTCGCAGCGTCGAAGCGTTCACGTTTGCGACCCTCGCTTACCTGACGGTCTCGCTGCTGATTTCCTTCGCCGCCCACCTGTACCAGCGACGCTATCCGGTCCGTCCGGCATAAGGCTGTTCACATGCTCGAACTGATCGATACCTACTGGCTGTACTTCCTGGTCGGCCAATATCCCGAAGGCCCGCTTGGCGGCCTGTCGCTGACCGTGCTGCTGTCCTTCGGCGCGCTGCTGCTGGCGATGCCGCTGGGCCTCCTGCTCGGCGTCGCGCGCGTGAGCAGCCACCGCGCGATCCGCTGGCCCGTGGCGACCCTGGTGCAGCTGGTGCGCGCCGTGCCGCTGCTGCTGGTGGTCTTCTGGGTCTACTTCTTCCTGCCGGCCGTGACCGGTGTGAAGACTGGCCAGGCCACGACCATGCTGATGGTGCTGGTGCTGTTCGACGGCGTCTACCTGGCCGAGATCGTCGCAAGCGGCATCCGGGCACTGCCGAAGGGACAGCTGGAAAGCGCCCGTTCGCTGGGCCTGTCCTATCCGCAGGCCTTGCGCCTGGTGGTGCTGCCGCAGACACTGCGCAACGGCCTGCCGTCGATCGTCAGCCAGCTGGTCTCGACCATCAAGGCGACTTCGCTCGGCTACATCATCGGCCTGTCGGAAGTGTCCTTTGTCGCCACCCAGGTCAACACCCTGGTGTTCACCCAGGCGGTCGAGGTCTACCTGATCCTCGCGCTGAGCTATTTCATCCTCTGTTTCGGCCTGTCACGCCTGGCCTTCCTGCTCGAGCGCCGCCTGCAGGGGCGCGCCGTGCAGGCGTCGTAAAAAGGAAGTTTGAACGATGATCGTTCTCGATAAAGTCAACAAGTTCTACGGCGACTACCACGCGCTGGTGGATGTCAGCGAACGGGTGGAAAAGAACGAGGTGGTGGTCGTGTGCGGCCCCTCCGGCTCGGGCAAGTCGACCCTGATCCGCACCCTCAACCGCCTGGAAGAAATCGACGGCGGTTCCATCGCCATCGACGGCCGCGATATCCACGCCAGGGGCACGAACGTCGACCAGCTCCGCGCCGGCATCGGCTTCGTCTTCCAGCACTTCAACCTGTTCCCGCACCTGACCGTGCTGGAAAACTGCACGCTCGCGCCCGTCAACCTCAAACGCGCCGCGCCGGAGGAAGCGCGCGAGTACGCCATGACGCTACTGGAGCAGGTAGGCCTCGCACACAAGCGCGACGCCTATCCGAACGCCCTGTCGGGCGGCCAGCAGCAGCGCGTGGCCATCGCCAGGGCCCTGGCGATGCGTCCGCCGATCATGCTCTTCGACGAGCCGACCAGCGCGCTCGACCCGGAAATGGTGGGCGAGGTGCTGCAGGTGATGCGCTCCCTGGCGCACCACGGCATGACCATGGTCTGCGTGACCCATGAGATGGGCTTCGCACGCGAAGTCGCCGACCGCATCGTCTTCATGAGCGAAGGCCGCATCCTGGAGCGCGGCAAGCCGGACGACTTCTTCACCCACCCCCAGACCCCGCGCGCGCAGCAGTTCCTGGCCGACCGCAACCGCGGCTAGCCGCCCCAACATCTTGGTGTCAGGTCTGACATCCGGACACGAACTCGACCATTGACAGGCCTTACGGAAGAGCTCGTGTCTGATTGTCAGACCTGACCCTCCGATGCGCAGACCCCGCGCGCTCAGCAGTTCCTGGCCGACCGCAACCGCGGCTAGCCGCCCCAACATCTCGGTGTCAGGTCTGACATCCGGACACGAACTCGACCATTGACAGGCCTTACTGAAGAGCTCGTGTCTGATTGTCAGACCTGACCCTCCGATGCGGGGGCTTCTTCACCGCTGTCTGGCGGCGGGTAGGTGATGCGCGTGCCTATCACGTGCGCGAACGGCGTCAGCGTATGCGGCTTGGTCTTGCCCTTGTTGATGATGTGTTCGACCGCCACGCCGCGCACGGTGAGCGCATCGGCCACCATCGAGCGGTGGCAGCGCCATGGCACCGCTTCGGCGCACATGAGGGCGCACCGGCTTGCTTCCGCCATGCCCGCCACTTCCTCGACGTGCTCCTTGAAGTCCCGGGTCTGCATGTGGTCCGCGTAGCCGCGGAAGGAGGCGTTGCGCCAGCCGCTGTTCGGCGTGTCCTTGTGCGCGCGCCGCAGCCCACCCAGTTCCCGGATGTAGGCGTAGCCGATGCCTGCCGCCTCGAGAGAGGCGGGCAGCTGGTCCTGGCCGAACTGCGGGTTGTGGCGCGATTTGGGAACGGTCCTGATGTCGAGCACGCGTTCGATGCCGTGCTCGCGCAGCAGGGCCAGGAATTCTTCGATCGGCCGGTTGGAGTGGCCGATGGTGTAGACCGTTTCCATGCTCGATGCAGTTCCGTTTGTCAGGGCTCCATTGTGGCCCCGCGCCGCGAGCGATGTCGCCAGCTTGAAGAAGTGGAAGGTGGTCCGTGGCTTGTGGTAGCGTATGAGGATTGAAGGATCTTGCTTCCCCCGACCCACATGCCAGAGCACCTCATCACCGATCTTGCCTCGCTCGAGGCCCTGTTTGGACAAGTCGCAGCGCCATCCATCGCCAAGGAAACCGATCATCTTCACCCGATCTATGCACGCTGGATCGAGAACGCGCGCTTTGCGCTGCTGGCGACCTCCGGCCCGGATGGTGTGGACGTCTCGCCGCGCGGCGACGCCGGTCCCCTGGTGCGCATCCATGATGCGCGGACGCTTCTGCTGCCTGAACGGCGCGGGAACAACCGCATCGACAGCCTGCGCAACCTGATCCACGACCCGCGCATGGCGCTGATCTTCATGATCCCGGGCGTCGGAGAAACGGTGCGGGTGCGGGGCAGGGCGCAGATCGATATCGACCAGGCGCTGCTGGAATCGTTCGCGGTGGACGGCAAGCAGCCGCATTGCGTGCTGCGCGTCGCGGTCGAGAAGGTGTTCTTCCAGTGCGCACGGTCGATCCTGCGCTCGCGCCTGTGGCACCGCGAGGAACACGATACCGCCGGCGTGCCGACACCGGGAACGATGCTGGCCGCGCTCACGCAAGGCGGCATGGACGGCGAAGCATACGACAGCGCGCTGCCGCAACGCCAGCGCGAGACGCTCTACTAGCTGGAAGGTTTTTTTCTACAATCTACGAGGAGACCGGAATGATCTATGAAGGAAGCTGCCACTGCGGCGCCGTGGCGTTCGAAGCGGAAGGGGACATCGACGGCGCACTGGCCTGCAATTGCTCGATGTGCCGGCGCAGGGGTTCGCTGCTGTGGTTCATCCCGCGCGGCAAGCTGCGCCTGAAAACGCCCGAGGAAGCCGCCAGCACCTACACCTTCAACAAGCACGTCATTAAGCACCGCTTCTGCCCGACCTGCGGCATCCATCCCTACGGCGAGGGCGTCGACCCGAAGGGCAATGCCATGGCGGCGGTCAATCTGCGCTGCGTGGAGAACGTCGATCTGGACAGCGTCCCGGTGCACCACTACGACGGCCGCTCGCACTGAGCGGCGCCATCCGGCAGGGAATCAGAACTTCTCGTCCGGGAGCAGGTAGCGCCACTGCCCCGGCGGCAGCTCTCCCAGCTTGACCTTGCCGATCCTGACCCGCTTCAGCCCGATCACCTTCAGGCCCACCATATCGCACATGCGGCGGATCTGGCGCTTGCGGCCTTCCTTCAGCGTGAAGCTGAGCTGGTCCTCGTTCTGCCAGCGCACCTTGGCCGGCAGCAGGGGCTTGCCGTCCATCCACAGGCCGTGGTTCAGCTTCCTGAGGTCCGCGTCCGGCAGCTTGCCCGGCTTGGTGTACTGCACCCGCACGAGATACTCTTTCTCGATGTCGGTGTTCTCGCCGATGAGCTGCTTGGCGATACGGCCGTCCTGGGTCAGCACCAAGAGGCCCACCGAGTCGATGTCGAGGCGTCCGGCCGGCACCAGGCTGCGCAGCTGCGTCGGGTGGAACTGTTCGCTTGACGGATCATCCGCCCAGCGGTTCTCGGGCTTGATCAGGGTGACGGCCGGCTTGTAGCCATCCTCGGCCTGGCCGCTGACGTAGCCGACCGGCTTGTTGATCAGGACCGTCACGCGCTTCGATTGCTCGGCGGCGGCCTGGCGCTCCACGGTGATCTTCTGGTGCGGCAGCACCTTGCTGCCCAGTTCCGACACCACCTTGCCGTCCACCCGCACCCAGCCTTTGGCGATCCATTCATCGGCTTCGCGGCGCGAGGAGAGGCCGAGTTCGGACATGCGTTTGGAAAGGCGGATCGGTTCAGTCATCGGGAAAATACGAAAAAAGTTTAAATCTTGAGGGCGTCCAGCAGGTCGGTCTCGAGCTGCACCTGCACGCGCGGGTTGTTGAGGGCGGCGCCATCGATCAGGAAGACATCCTCGACGCGCTCGCCCAGCGTCATGATCTTGGCGGTGTGCAGGTTGATGCGGTAGCGCGTGAGCACGCCCGCGATCGCATACAGCAGGCCGGGGCGGTCGTTGGCGGCCACCGACAACACGTGGAACTGGCCGCGTTCGTCCGGGCGCAGGTCGACGGTTGGCTGGATCGGGAAGGTGCGCGACAGGCGCGACAGGCGTCCGCGCGAGGGCGGCGCCAGCGGCTCCTGCGACACGAGCTGCGCGCATAGTTCGTGCTCGATCAGGCTGATGATGTCGCGGTAGCTGCCGGCGAAGTTCTCGTCGGTGACGAGGAAGCTGTCCAGCGCATAGCCGTGGCGCGTCGTGTGGATCTTCGCGTCCAGGATGCTGAAGTTCTTGCGGTCGAAGTAGCTGCAGATGCGCGCGAACAGGTCGGGCTGGTCCTTGATGTAGACGGCCACCTGCAGGCCCTCGCCGATCGGCGCCAGGCGCGCCTTCACCACCGGCTTCTCGCTATCCACCTTTTCGTACAGCGCGCGGGTCTGCCAGGCGATGTCGGAGGCGTCGTGGCGCAGGAAGTAGGCCACGTCGAGCTGCCGCCACAGCGCCTCGTGGTCTTCGGCGCCGAGACCGAACAGGCGCAGGGTCGCCAGGGCCTCGCGCTGGCGCGCGCGCAGTTCGCGGTCGGCGCTGTGCGGCTCGCCGCCCAGCACGCGCAGGGTGACCTTGTAGAGGTCTTCCAGCAGCTTGGCCTTCCAGGCGTTCCAGACCTTGGGACTGGTGCCGCGGATGTCGGCGACCGTCAGCAGGTAGAGCGCGGTCAGGTGGCGCTCGTCCTTGACCAGGGCGGCAAAGGCCGAAATCACGTCGGGGTCCGACATGTCCTGCTTCTGGGCGACGGTGGACATGCTCAGATGCTGCTGGACCAGGAAGACGACCAGCTCGGTATCTTGTTCCGAGAGCCCGTGGCCGCGGCAGAAGTCCTCCGCGTCCTGCATCCCGAGTTCGGAATGGTCGCCCCCGCGCCCCTTGGCGATGTCGTGGAACAGGGCGGCGACATACAGCAGCCAGCGGTCGCGGAAATTGGCGATCAGCTGGCTGCAGAAGGGGTATTCGTGGGCGTGCTCCGGCATCGTGAAGCGGCGCAGGTTACGCACCACCATCATGATGTGCTGGTCCACCGTGTAAACGTGGAAAAGGTCGTGCTGCATCTGGCCGGTGATGCTGCGGAAGGCCGGCAGGTAGCGGCCCAGCACGCCCATGTCGTTCATGCGGCGCAGCGCGTGCAGCAGGCCCACCGGCGCCTTCAACACGCGCAGGAACAGGGCCTTGTTGGCCGGGTTGGCGCGGAAGTCCTCGTCGATCAGGTTCCGCGCATGCCACAGGGCGCGCATGGTGCGCGCGGTCATGCCCTTGATGTCGGGGCGCTCGGTCATAGCGACAAACACGCCCAGCACGGTCGAGGGGAAGCGCTCGAAGGTGTCGTCGCTAGCCATGTCGATGAAGCCGTTGACTTCGTTGAAGTGCTCGTTGAAGTCGCCGCCGATCGGCACGCAGGCCGCCTGGCGCGGGAAGAGCTGGGCCTCGATATTCTGCAGCATGATGGTGTTGAGCTGGGTGACCACCTTGGCCGCCCAGTAGTAGCGCTGCATCAGGAATTCGCTGGCGCGGCGCCCGTCCGCGTTCTCCAGCCCGAAGGTCTTGGCGATCGCGGTCTGGACGTCGAACACCAGGCGGTCTTCGCGGCGCTTGGTCTGCAGGTGCAGGCGCACGCGGATGTCCTTGAAGGCGTATTCCTTCTCCATCAGCTGGCGCGCCTCGGTGCGCGTAATCAGGCGGGCGCGCGCCATCTGGCTCCATGATTGGGCCAGGCCCGCCGCCTTGGCCACCCACATGATCACCTGCAGGTCGCGTAGCGCCCCCGGGCTTTCCTTAACGTTGGGTTCGAGCGCGAAGGCGGTGTACTCGTACTTGGCATGGCGCAGGCGCATCTCGGCCGTCTTGGCCTGGAAGAAGGCCTGCGGGTCGAGGGCCGCGCGGTAGCGCCGCCGCAGCTCGTCGAAGAGCGGGCCGTCGCCGGCGACCAGGCGCGCCTCGAGCAGGCTGGTTTGCACCGTGATGTCGGCGCTGGACTCGACCAGGCACTCGTCCACGGTGCGGATGCTGTGGCCGATCTCGAGTCCCAGGTCCCAGAACAGCTGGACCAGGGATTCCAGGCGCGCCTGGGTGATGGCGTCGGCCGGCTGGCCGAGCAGGATCAGGAGGTCGACGTCGGAATAGGGAAAGAGTTCGCCGCGCCCGTAGCCGCCCACGCCCACCAGCGCCGTGTTGGCCGGCAGGCCGGCGGCGCGCCAGGCGTCGCCGAGGATGCCGTCGACGCAGGTGCGCAGGCCGCGCAGCAGTTTTTCCGGCTTGCCGTCCTGGTGGAAGGCGTCGATCAGGGCCTGGCGCTCGCGTTTAAGCCGCTGGCGGAGTTCGGTGCGTGAGCTGTCGAGGAGCGCCGGCTGGCCCATGATGGCGTCCTTATGCCTCGGCCGGGGCGTACTGGGGCAGCAGCGGCAGCACGATGGCGGGCGGCGGCGGGCTGCCGGCCGACATCGTCAGCACCTCGACGCCGGTCTCGGTGACGAGCACGGTGTGTTCCCACTGGGCCGACAGGCTGCGGTCCTTGGTTTTGATGGTCCAGCCGTCCGGCATTTCCCGGATCTCGCGGCGGCCGGCGTTGATCATGGGCTCGATGGTGAAGATCATGCCGGGGACCAGCTCTTCGCCGGTGCCCGGACGGCCGTAGTGCAGCACCTGCGGCTCTTCGTGGAACTTGCGGCCCACGCCGTGGCCGCAGAACTCGCGCACCACGCTGTAGCCGTGCTTCTCGGCGTGCTGCTGGATCGCATGGCCGATGTCGCCCAGGCGGTTGCCCGGCTTGACCTTGGCGATGCCCAGCCACATGCATTCGAAGGTCACTTCCGACAGGCGCTTGGCCAGGAGCTTGGGTTCGCCTACCAGGAACATGCGGCTGTTGTCGCCGTGGAAGCCTTCCTTGGTGATGGGGGTGATGTCGATGTTCAGCGCGTCGCCGCTCTTCAATACCTTGTCGCCCGGAATGCCGTGGCAGATCACGTCGTTGATCGAGGCGCAGATCGAGCCGGGGAAGGGCGGGTAGCCTGGCGGCGCATAGTTCAGCGTCGCCGGGACGGTGCCCTGCACATTGACCATGTAGTCATGCGCCAGGCGGTCGAGTTCCCCGGTGGTCACGCCCGGCTTCACGAAGGGCGTGATGTAATCGAGCACTTCCGAGCCGAGCCGGCAGGCCACGCGCATGCCTTCGATTTCTTCGGGGGTTTTCGGGATGGAGGTCATAAAATGCTTGTCCTGCTAATAAACGATATTGCGTGATTATAAGGGTTTCGTAGGGTGGGCGGCTACGCCGCCCACGCGTCCAGACATGGACGGCGCCGCCACAGCGCATCCGCGAGCTGAACGCGCGGACGGGAATCTAGTCCACTGGACTAGATTCCCCCGTCCACCCTACAGAACGAGCGACTTGAAATACCGGCCAAACCCGGCTAGAATCTCGGGTTGCTCGTATTCGCATCGAGCAATGTTGTAGAAAACGACTTTTTAAATGAAATCGCGAACGTGGCCGCCAAAGGGTGCCGATCAGGTGACTGGCTACGTTCAAGACCCAACCCTGGAGAATTACATGTCCGTTACTATGCGCGAAATGCTGGAAGCCGGTATCCACTTCGGCCACCAGACCCGTTTCTGGAACCCGAAAATGGCCCCGTTCATCTTCGGTCACCGCAACAAGATCCACATCATCAACCTGGAAAAGACCCTGGCCATGTACCAGGACGCAATGAAGACCATCAAGCAGATCTCCGCCAACCGCGGCACGATCCTGATGGTCGGCACCAAGCGCCAGGCTCGCGACATCATCGCCGCTGAAGCACAGCGCGCTGGTGTCCCCTACGTCGACCAGCGCTGGCTGGGCGGCATGCTGACCAACTTCAAGACCATCAAGACCTCGATCAAGCGCCTGAAGGACATGGAAGCGCAAGTCGAGTCGGGCGAAGTCGAGAAACTGTCGAAGAAAGAAGCGCTGATGTTCTCGCGCGAAATGGAAAAGCTGCAGAAGTCGATCGGCGGCATCAAGGACCTGGGCGGCATCCCTGACGCCATCTTCGTCGTCGACGTCGGCTACCACAAGGGCGCCATCACCGAAGCCGGCAAGCTGGGCATCCCGGTCATCGGCGTGGTCGATACCAACCACTCGCCGGAAGGCGTTACCCACGTGATCCCGGGTAACGACGACTCGTCGAAGGCCATCACCCTGTACGCACGCGGCGTCGCCGATGCGATCCTGGAAGGCCGCGCCAACGCCACCAACGAAGTCGTTGAGATGGTCAAGGCCGGTGGCGACGACTTCGTCGAAGTTTCCGAGCAGGCATAATACAGGGCAGGGACGACCTGCCTGAGCATCAGAAGGGGGCGCCGAGCCGTGGCACGAGCCCCCCTTTTTTTAAGCATCGAGCTTAGCAATAAATTATCGTGTGGGTGTTCGACGAACATTCGCACTCTCTAAATCAACATTGGGAGAAAACAACATGGCAGCTATTACCGCAGCGATGGTGGGTGAACTGCGCGCGAAGACCGACGCGCCGATGATGGAATGCAAGAAAGCACTGACCGAAGCCGAAGGCGATATGGGCCGTGCCGAAGAGATCCTGCGCGTCAAGCTGGGCGGCAAGGCATCGAAGGCAGCATCGCGTATCACCGCCGAAGGCGTGGTCGCCGCTTACATCTCGGGCAACATCGGCGCGCTGGTTGAAATCAACAGCGAAACCGACTTCGTCGCCAAGAACGACGACTTCCTGGCCATGGCCAACCTGGCGGCCAAGCTGATCGCCGAGAACAACCCGGCCGACGTGGCCGCCCTGGCAGCCCTGCCGCACGACGGCAAGACCTTCGACGACGTGCGTACGGCACTGATCGGTAAAATCGGCGAGAATATGACCGTTCGCCGCTTCCAGCGTTTCGAAACCACCGGCAAGCTGGCTTCCTACCTGCACGGCGCCCGCATCGGCGTGATGGTCGAGTTCGAAGGCGCGGACGAGCAGGTCGGCAAGGACGTCGCGATGCACATCGCCGCGATGAAGCCGGTCGCCCTGTCGGCTGAATCGGTCCCGGCCGAAATGATCGAGAAAGAGCGTTCGGTTGCAGAACTGAAGGCCAAGGAAGACGCCGACAAGGCCGTCGCCGAAGGCAAGCAGCCGCAATCGGCCGAGATCGTCGCCAAGCGTATCGACGGTTCGGTGCAGAAGTACCTGAAGGAAGTCTCGCTGCTGAACCAGGCATTCGTGAAGAACGACAAGCAGTCGATCGAGCAGTACCTGAAGGCCTCGAACGCCACCGTGAAATCGTTCACGATGTACGTCGTCGGCGAAGGCATCGAGAAGAAGGTGGACGACTTCGCAGCTGAAGTCGCAGCCCAGATGGCTGCCAACAAGCAGTAATTGAAAGCGGGCCGTAAGGCCCGTTTTTGTAAGGTGGCGCAGTGCGATCGCACCCGCGGCCGGCGCCACCTTCGCCTCCATCTGTTCCTTGCAGATGAGACCGCCGCCAAAAGCGCCGGTCAGACCCGAATTCGAAACACAACATAGGAGCCGCTTCATCATGACAAAACCAGCCTACCAACGAGTCCTCCTCAAACTGTCTGGCGAAGCGCTGATGGGTGACGATAACTTCGGCATCAACCGCGCGACCATCGAGCGCATGGTGGCCGACGTGGCGGAAGTGGCGAAGCTGGGGGTCCAGGTGGCGGTCGTGATCGGCGGCGGCAACATCTTCCGCGGCGTGGCCCCGGGCGCCCAGGGCATGGACCGCGCCACCGCGGACTACATGGGCATGCTCGCCACCGTCATGAACGCCCTGGCCCTGGCCGACGCGATGCGCCACGTGGGCATCACCGCGCGCGTGATGTCGGCGATCGCCATCGAGCAGGTGGTCGAGCCTTACGTGCGCCCGAAGGCCCTGCAGTACCTGGAAGAGGGCAAGGTCGTCGTCTTCGCCGCCGGCACCGGCAACCCCTTCTTCACCACCGATACCGCGGCCGCCCTGCGCGGCGCCGAGATCTCGGCCGAGATCGTCCTGAAGGCCACCAAGGTCGACGGCGTCTACACCGCCGACCCCAAGAAGGACCCGAACGCCACCCGCTACGAGTCGATTTCCTTCGACGAGGCGATCGCCAAGAACCTGCAGGTGATGGACGCCACCGCTTTTGCCCTGTGCCGCGACCAGCGCCTGCCGATCAAGGTCTTCTCGATCGTCAAGCCGGGCGCCATGAAAGCCGTGATCATGGGCGAAGACGAAGGTACACTGGTGCACGTCTAAGCCTTAGAATTGCAATTAGTTGAATTGAACCAAAAAAGAACAGGAGAGCAGCATGTCCTTAGCTGATGTGAAGAAGAACGCCCAGGATCGCATGACCAAGTCGATCGAGACCCTGAAGGCCAACCTGGCGAAGGTCCGCACCGGCCGCGCCCACGCCGGCATCCTCGACTCCGTGATGGTCGAGTACTACGGTTCGCCGGTCCCGCTGTCGCAGGTGGCGAACCTGACCCTGATCGATGCCCGTACCATCGGCGTGGCCCCGTTCGAAAAGAAGATGGCCAGCACCATCGAGAAGGCGATCCGCGACTCCGACCTGGGCCTGAACCCGTCCGCGCAAGGCGATATGATCCGCGTGCCGACCCCGCCGCTGACCGAAGAGCGCCGCAAGGAAATGGTCAAGCTGACCAAGTCGGAAGGCGAAGACGCCAAGATCGCCGTGCGCAACATCCGCCGCGATGCCAACGAGGCAGCCAAGAAGATGGTCAAGGACAAGACCGCCTCGGAAGACGAAGAGCGTCGTTCGAACGATGAAATCCAGAAGCTGACCGACAAGTTCGTCGCCGAGATCGACAAGCTGCTGGCCGAGAAAGAAAAGGACATCATGACCGTCTGAGGCGGATGATGTCCGGGCCGGCAATGGCCCAGGCGGACCGGCCCCGGCGTGCAGCCGCGGCCGGTCCGATTCCCTTTAAGAACGGCTGTCGCGGCCGCCCCCAAAAGGGCCAAGTCGCCGGCAGCCCTGCTGGAAGCAACGATGTTCAAAAGTTCGACCACTGCCATCCCTGAAGCGCATGCCGTACCGCGCCACATCGCCATCATCATGGACGGCAACGGCCGCTGGGCGACCAAGCGCCTGCTGCCGCGCGTGGCCGGCCACGTCAAGGGCGTGGAGGCGGTACGCGGCGTCGTCGAGCACTGCGTCGAACGCGGCGTGGAATACCTCACCCTGTTCGCGTTTTCCTCGGAAAACTGGCGCCGCCCGGCCGAGGAAGTCTCGCTCCTGATGAAGCTCTTCGTCACCGCCCTCGAGCGCGAAGTGTCGAAGATGCACGCGAATAACATCCGCCTGAAGGTCGTCGGCGACCTGAGCCGCTTCGACCCGAAGCTGCAGGAAATGATCAACGCGGCCGAGCGCCGCACCGCGAACAACACCCGCCTGACGGTCACCGTGTGCGCCAACTATGGCGGCCGCTGGGATATCATGCAGGCAACCGGCAAGATGGTGGCGGCCAACCCCGGCGTCCTTGAATACACGGAAGAGATGCTGGCGCCGCACCTGGCCATGGCCTATGCGCCCGAGCCCGACCTGTTCATCCGCACCGGCGGCGAGGAGCGCATCTCGAATTTCCTGCTGTGGCAGCTGGCCTATTCGGAGCTGTACTTCACCAAGACCTTCTGGCCGGACTTCTCCAAGGCCTCGCTGGACGAGGCGATCACCTCCTACCAGGAGCGCGAGCGCCGCTTCGGCCAGACCGGTGACCAGGTGGCCCAGAAGTCCCAGTAGTCCAAGGCAAAGACAACGTATGCTCAAGACCCGGATCATTACCGCGCTCGTCCTGCTGGCAGTCCTGCTGCCCATCCTGTATTCCAACAACTACATGGCGTTCGCGGTGGTGGCTTCCGTGTTCTTCGGGGCTGCGATCTGGGAGTGCTTCCGCCTGTTCAACCCCGAAAGCAATCGCGCGGCCCTGATTGCCGCCTTCTGGACCGCCGCCTTCGTCTACGCCTTCTTCGTCAAGCCGGGCGGCGACCCGACCTTCTGGTTCGCCATCAGCGTGCTGCTGTGGGCGCTGCGCTTCGCGCCCTCGCTCAAGCTCGGCCTGCCGCCGCTGGCCAGCAGCGGCAATACCTTCCTGAGCCTGGTCTATGCGATCGCCGTGGTCGGCTGCTTCGCCGCCATCGTCACGCTGTTCTCGCATTCGCCGCTCTACCTGCTGTCGGTGATGGCCATCGTCTGGGCCGCCGACATCTTCGCCTACTTCTCCGGCAAGGCCTTCGGCAAGCGCAAGCTGGCGCCCTCGATCTCGCCGGGCAAATCCTGGGAAGGCGCGATCGGCGGCTGCATCGCGGTGCTCGTGATCGCCACGATCAGCATCGTGCTGTGGGGCGACGCGCTCGCCGATACCTTCCCGGTGCGCGTGCAGGCCAGCCTCGGCTGGGCCGCCCTGTATGCGGTCCTGGTCCTCATCGTCGCGGCCAGCGTGGTCGGCGACCTGTTCGAATCCCAGCTCAAGCGCCGCGCCGGCTTCAAGGACAGCAGCAACCTGCTGCCTGGCCACGGCGGGGTGCTGGACCGCGTCGACGCACTCGTCCCGGTCCTGCCACTTGCCGCCCTGATCGGCGCCTGGCTATAGCATCACACTAAGGAATACCACAATGCAGCGCATCACCATCCTGGGCGCCACCGGCTCGATCGGCGCCTCGACCCTCGACGTGCTTGCCCGCCATCCCGACCTGTACAGCGTCTATGCCCTGACGGCCCACGGCCGCGTGGAGGAACTGGCCGAGGCTTGCCGGCGCCATCGTCCCAAACGCGCGGTGGTGGGCACGCCTGAAGCGGCAGGGCGCCTGTCCCAGCTGCTCGAAGGCCTCGGCATCGTGGTGGAGCATGGCGAACAGGCCCTGTGCGACGTCGCTTCGCACGCGGACACCGATACCGTGATGGCCGCGATCGTCGGCGCAGCCGGCCTGGCGCCGACCCTTGCCGCCGCGCGCGCCGGCAAGAAGGTCCTGCTGGCCAACAAGGAAGCGCTGGTCATGTCCGGCCAGCTCTTCATGGACGCCGTGCGCGAGCACAAGGCGACCCTGCTGCCGATCGACAGCGAGCACAATGCGATCTTCCAGTCGCTGCCGGGCACGTATGGGCGCAATCCCGATGCGGCAGGCGTGGCCAGGATCCTGCTGACGGCATCGGGCGGTCCTTTCCTGAACCGCGCCGTCGAGACCCTCGGCGACGTGACGCCCGACGAAGCCTGCAAGCACCCGAACTGGATCATGGGCCGCAAGATCTCGGTCGACTCGGCCACCATGATGAACAAGGGCCTGGAAGTGATCGAGGCCCACTGGCTGTTCGGCGCCCCGGCCGAACGAATCGAGGTGGTGATCCACCCGCAGAGCGTGATCCACTCGATGGTGTCGTATGTGGACGGCTCGGTGCTCGCCCAGCTCGGCAACCCGGACATGCGCACCCCGATCGCCCATGCGCTGGCCTATCCCGAGCGGATCGCCTCGGGCGTCGCCCAGCTCGACCTGACCGGGATGGCCGCGCTGCAGTTCTACAAGCCGGACTTCGCCCGCTTCCCCTGCCTGGCGCTGGCCTTCGACGCGCTGCGCGCGGGCGGCACCGCCCCAAGCCTGCTGAACGCGGCCAATGAAATCGCGGTCCAGGCCTTCCTCGACCGCGAGATCGGCTTCCGCGACATCGACCGCGTCATCGCGAACGTGATGGACGCCGTGCCGCACGGCCCGGCCCCGTCGATCGAGGCGGTGCTGGAGCAGGATGCGCGCGCCCGCGAAGCCGCGCGCTCCGCGATTTCCACGCTGCGAGGCTAAGATTATGAGCCTGCTGTACACGATCCTCGCCTTCCTGCTGGCGCTAGGGCCCCTGATCGTCCTGCATGAGCTGGGCCACTACCTGGTGGCGCGCGCCTGCGGCGTGAAGGTGCTGCGTTTCTCGGTCGGCATGGGCCGCGTGGTGTGGTCGCGCCGTTTCGGCAAGGACCAGACCGAATGGGCCCTGTCGGCCCTGCCGCTGGGCGGCTACGTCAAGATGCTCGACAGCCGCGACCCCGAGACCGCGCCGAAGGACGAATCCGAATTCGCCCGCGAGTTCACGCGCCAGAGCGTGTGGCGCCGCATCGCCATCGTGGCCGCCGGCCCGATCGCCAACTTCCTGGTCGCGATCGGCCTGATGGCGATCCTGTTCATGCACGGTGTCGACGAACCATCGGCCCGCCTGCGCGCGGTGCCCGCCGGTTCCGTGGCCCAGCTGGCCGGCGTGCAAGGCGGCGATACCGTCGTCGCCGTGAACGGCAATCCGGTCCAGTCCTGGTCCGAGCTGCGCTGGCAGATCCTGCATGCGGCCGTCGACAAGACTGAGGCGCGCCTGTCGCTGCGCGGCCAGCACGGCGGCGGCTACGATGCCGTGATCCCGGCCGACGCGGTGGCGAAGCTCGACGTGGACGGCGACGTGATGAAGGTGCTCGGCCTGGACCTGTGGCGCAAACCGGCCCGCATCGAAAAGGTGCTGCCGGGCGGGGCAGGGGAGCGCGCGGGCCTGCAGGCGGGCGACACGGTCCTGCTCGCCGACGGCAAGCTTGTGGACGATGGCTTGAGCTTTACCGAGACCATGCGGGCCTCGCCCGGACGCCCGGTCCAGCTCGAGGTCCAGCGTGGCGGCCGTACCTTGCCGATCGTCGTCGAGCCGGAGCGTGACGCGAACGGCCGCGGCGTGGCCAAGGTCATGCTGGCCCAGCCGGTCGAGATGGTGACCGTGCGTTCCGGCCCGGTCGACGCCCTGGCGAAGGGTATGGAGCGCACCTGGGAAACCAGCGTGATGACGCTCAAGATGATCGGAAAGATGATCACTGGGGAAGCATCCTGGAAGAATGTGACCGGCCCAATCACCATCGCCGATTATGCGGGACAAAGCGCGCGGGTCGGCCTGGCCACCTATTTGCAGTTCATCGCATTTATTAGTATTAGCTTAGGCGTAATGAATTTGTTACCAATTCCGGTTCTGGATGGTGGCCATTTACTGTATTATTCGCTGGAAGTTTTGACCGGGCGTCCCCTGCCTGCGCGCGTTGGAGAATACGCACAGCGCTTCGGGGTCGGCCTGCTGTTCATGCTGATGGCGCTCGCCGTCTTCAATGACCTGGTGCGGTTGCTATAGTGCTCCCCCAAGCAGGGCGGAGCAGCAACCCGAACGCCGGGCAAACTATATGTATGTTGTCCAATGACTGACCCAGAAATCCAGCCAATGAATTCACAACCGAATCGTTTTGCCCTGCCGTTCATCCGTCGCAGCATGATTGGCGCAGCCGTCCTGGCCTTCTGCGCCGGTAATGCACTCGCCGTCAATCCGTTCGTGGTCAAGGACATCCGGGTCGAAGGCATCCAGCGTACGGAAGCAGGCACCGTGTTCAGCTATCTGCCGGTGCGTGTGGGCGAGACCTTCGACGACGACAAGGCGACCGCCGCGATCAAGGCGCTGTTCGCCACCGGCTTCTTCAAGGACATCCGCCTGGAAGAAGAAAACGGCGTGCTGGTCGTGCTGGTCGAGGAACGCCCGGCGATCTCCTCGGTGGACTTCACCGGCACCAAGGAATTCGAGAAGGACAACCTGGTCAAGGCCCTGCGCGAAATCGGCGTGGGCGAGACCAAGATCTTCGACAAGGCGGCGGTCGACCGCGCCGAGCAGGAACTCAAGCGCCAGTACCTGTCGCACGGCCTGTATGGCGTGAAGATCACGACCACCGTCACCCCGATCGAGCGCAACCGCGTGACGATCATGTTCAACGTCGACGAAGGCGACATCGCGAAGATCCGCCAGATCACCTTCGTGGGCAACAAGGCCTTCAGCGACAAGGAACTGCGCCAGCAGATGGAGTTGCGCAATTCCGGCTGGTTTACCTGGTATTCGAAGGCCGACCAGTATTCCAAGCAGAAGATCACCGGCGATCTCGAGGCCATCAAGTCCTGGTACCTGGCCAACGGCTACCTCGAAGCCAATGTCGAATCGACCCAGGTCTCGATCACCCCGGACAAGAAGGACATCTACCTCACCATCAACATCACCGAAGGGGAGAAGTACACCGTCTCGAGCGTGAAGCTGGAAGGCGAGACCTTCGGCCGCGAGGAAGAGCTGAGCCGCCTGATCCTCCTGAAGCCGGGCAAGACCTATTCGGGCGAACTGCAGGAAGCGACCAACAAGCTGATCGCCGACCGCCTCGGCACCTTCGGCTACGCCTTCGCCAACGTGACCGCCAACCCGGAGATCAACCGCGAGAAGCGCGAAGTCGCCTTCACCTTCTTCGTCGACCCGGGCAAGCGCGCCTACGTGCGCCACATGAACATCCAGGGCAATACCGTGACCCGCGACGAAGTCATCCGCCGCGAGTTCCGCCAGTTCGAAAGCTCCTGGTACGACGCCAACCGCGTCAAGCTCTCGCGCGACCGCGTCGACCGCCTCGGCTACTTCAAGGACGTCAAGATCGAGACCCCGGAGTCGCCGGGCACCTCGGACCAGGTCGACGTCAACGTGATCGTCGAAGAAAAACCGACCGGTAACTTCATGATCGGCGGCGCCTTCTCGCAAGCCGAGAAGTTCACCTTCACGGCCTCGATCTCGCAGGCGAACTTCGCGGGCAGCGGCAACACCGTTGGCATCGAAGTCAACACCAGCAAGTACAACCGCACGGTCGCGGTGTCGCAGACCAATCCGTACTTCACGGACGACGGCATCTCGCGTTCCTTCCAGCTCTACCACCGCAATTCGCGTCCGCTGTACGGCTACGGCACCTATTCGACGCGCCAGACCGGCGGCAACCTGACCTTCGGCGTGCCGTTCTCGGAAAGCGATACCGTGTTCTTCGGCGCCGGCCTGGAACGCACCGAGATCGAGACCGATGCGAACAGCCCCTTCCTGTACCTGCAGTTCGTGAAGGATAACGGCGGCGATCCGAGCGGCATCGGCCGCGCCAGCACCACCGCGATCCCGCTGACCGCGGCCTGGGGCCGCGACACCCGCGACAGCGCGGTGACCCCGACCCGCGGCCGCTTCCAGCGCGCCAACCTCGAGATCGACGCGATCGGCGACGTCAAGTACGCCCGTGTCGTCTACGAGCAGCAGTGGTACCGTCCGCTGACCTCCTGGATGACGCTGGCCCTGCGCGGCGAGTTCGACTACGGCAAGGGCTTCGGCGGCAATGCCTACCCGGTCTTCAAGAACTTCTACGCCGGCGGCATCGGTTCGGTGCGCGGCTACGAAAGTTCGACCCTGGGCGTGGTCGACCAGAACTACGGCTACGCGATCGGCGGCGCCAAGCGCATCATCGGCAATGCCGAGCTGCAGTTCCCCTTCCCGGGCGGCGGCAAGGACCGCAGCCTGCGCTGGTTCGCTTTCGTCGACGGCGGCCAGGTCTACCAGGAGAAGGAGAAGATCCTGCTCGACCGGATGCGCTACTCGGCCGGCCTGGGCCTGCAGTGGATTTCCCCGGTGGGCCCGCTCAAGTTGAGTTATGCTAAGCCCCTGAACGCCAAGCCGGGCGACCAGCTCGAACGCTTCCAGTTCCAGATGGGCACCGGCTTCTGATCGGGCCGTGTACGGCCTACCTGAATTGCGGAGAATGACCTTGAATAAGCTGACTGCCTCGTTGCCCCGGACTTTGCTGCTGGCTGCGCTGTGCCTGGCGCCGCTCGGCCAGGCGCAGGCCCAGGGCCAGGCCGGACCGAGCCGCATCGGCTTCGTCGCGACCGAACGCCTGATGACCGAATCGAAGATGGCCAAGACGGCGGACGCCCGCATCCAGGCCGAGTTCTCGAAACGCCAGAAGGTGGTCGAGGAGACGGTCGCGAAGCTCAAGCAGATGTCGGAGAAGTTCGACAGCGAGGCGGCCGGCCTGACCGACGTCGAGCGCACCCGCCGCACGCGCGAGCTGTTCAACATGGACAAGGACGTCCAGCGCATGCAGCGCGAGTTCCAGGAAGACCTCATGCAGCGCAAGAACGAGGAGCGCGCCGCCATCGCGACCCGCGCCTACAAGATCATCGAGCAGGTCGCCGAGCAGGAAAAGCTCGACGCCGTGCTTGCCGAAGCAGCGTGGTTCAGCCCGCGCATCGACATCACCGACAAGATCCTGAAGCAGCTGGACAAGTAAGCGCTGAACACTCGTTCGCGGACTGCGCCGGCGGCTTGCAGCCACCTGGATTCACGACATTGACTGACACCCGACACACCCAGCCCGGCGTTCGCCTGGCCGACCTGGTCGAGCGCTTCGGCGGACAGCTGGTGGGCGACCCCGAGCTCACCGTTTCCGCGATCGCGCCGCTCGACAGCGCAGGCAGCACGCACATCAGCTTCCTCAGCAACAGCAAGCTGCGCGCGCTCGCCGCGCAAAGCCAGGCCGCGGCGCTGATCCTGTCGCCGCTGGACGACCCGACCGTGTCCGCGACCTACGAGGGCGCGCGCATCGTCACCACCAACCCCTACGCCTATTTCGCCCGCACCGCGCAGTATTTCGTCTCGCTGGGCGAGATTCCCGCCCAGCCGGGGACCCACCCGAGCGCGGTGGTCGACAAGGACGCGCTGGTCGACCCGAGCGCCCACGTCGGCCCGAACGTCACCATCGAAGCGGGCGCCGTGATCGGCGCGCACGTCGTGATCGATGCCGGCTGCTTCATCGGCCGCGGGGCGCGCATCGGCGAGGGCACCCACCTGTTCGCCAACGTGACCTTCCACGCCGGCTGCCGCATCGGCGCGCGCGGCATCGTCCACTCGGGCGCCGTGATCGGCACCGACGGCTTCGGCTTTGCCGTCGAAGGCGGCAAGTACATCAAGATTCCGCAGACCGGCGGCGTGGTGATCGGCGACGACGTCGACATCGGCGCCAACACCTGCATCGACCGCGGCGCCCTGGCGGACACCATCATCGAAGACGGCGTGAAGCTGGACAACCAGATCCAGATCGGCCACAACTGCCATATCGGCGCGCACACGGCCATGGCCGGCTGCGTCGGCGTGGCCGGCAGCGCGAAGATCGGCAAGCATTGCACCTTCGGTGGCGCGGCCATGGTGCTGGGCCACCTTGAGATCGCCGACAACGTCCATATCTCGTCCGGCAGCATGGTGTCGCGCTCGGTCCTCGAACCGGGCCAGTACACCGGCTTCTACCCGCTGGCCAAGAACGCCGAGTGGGAGCGCAGCGCCGCCATCGTGCGCAACCTGGCCTCGATGCGCGAGAAGATCCGCTCCCTTGAAAAAACCATTCGAACGATTACAGAGGAAAAATGACCACCGAAGCTCAGACCATGAATGAAGTAAAGACCCTCGACATCAACGCGATCAAGGAATACCTGCCGCACCGCTACCCGCTGCTGCTGGTCGACCGCGTGCTGGACGTCGAACTGGGCAAGCGCATCACCGCGATCAAGAACGTGACCGTCAACGAAGAATTCTTCAACGGCCACTTCCCGCACAAGCCGGTGATGCCGGGCGTCCTGATGATCGAAGCGATGGCGCAGACCGCCGCCATCCTGTCCTTCATGACCATGAACGTGAAACCGGACGAGAATTCGGTGGTTTACTTCGTCGGCATCGACAATGCGCGCTTCAAGCGCCCGGTCGAGCCGGGCGACCAGCTCAAGATGGACATCGAGATCCTGCGCGTCTCGCGCGGCATCTGGAAGTACAAGGCCGTGGCCAGCGTGGACGGCAAGGTGGCGGTCGAGGGTGAGCTGATGTGCACCATCCGTGCGAACGACAACGCAGCCGCAGCGGGGCAGTAATGAGCAGGATTCATCCTAGCGCGATCGTCGATCCCAAGGCGGAGCTGGACAGCTCGGTCGAGGTCGGCCCCTATTCCGTCATCGGCCCGGACGTGCGCATCGGTGCGGGCACCGTGGTGGGCCCGCATGTGGTCATCGAAGGCCACACGACGATCGGCGAGGACAACAAGTTTTTCCAGTTCTGCTCGATCGGCGGCGCGCCCCAGGACAAGAAGTGGGCCGGCGAGCCGACCCGCCTCGAGATCGGCGACGGCAACACCATCCGCGAGTTCGTCACCATGAACCTGGGCACGACCCAGGACGAAGGCGTGACCCGCCTGGGCGACGACAACTGGATCTCGGCCTACGTGCACCTGGCGCACGACTGCCGGGTGGGCAGCCACACCATCTTCTCCAACAATGCCCAGCTGGCCGGCCACGTGCACGTGGGCGACCACGCCATCCTGTCCGGCTACTGCGGCGTGCACCAGTTCTGCAAGATCGGCGCGCATGCCTTCATCGGCATGTACACGAGCCTGACCCAGGACGTGCCGCCCTTCGTGCTGGTGTCGGGCAATCCGGCCGGCCAGCGCGGCATCAATATCGAAGGGCTGCGCCGCCGCGGCTTCACGCGCGAGCAGATCGACGGCATCCGCGCCGCCTACAAGCTGCTGTACCGTTCCGGCCTGACGCTGGAAGAGGCGAAGGCCGCGTTGATCGAAGAAGAAGGCCGCTCGCAGGCAGCCGCCGGCGACATCCGCGCGCTGCGCGACTTCCTCGATACGGCGACCCGTGGCATCGTCCGCTGATTCCTCCTTCGACCCGCAGCGCCCGGGCGTGAGCCTGGCCATGGTTGCCGGCGAGGTGTCCGGCGACATGCTCGCCGCGCGCCTCATGGCGGGCTTGACCCCGCATCTGCCGAACGTGCGCTTCCATGGCATTGGCGGGCCACGCATGATCGAGCAGGGCATGGTGTCCGACGTGCCGTACGAGACGCTCACCGTGCGCGGCCTGTTCGAGATCATCCCGCGCTACCGCGAGATCAAGGGCATCCAGAACGCCCTGCGCGACCGCCTCCTGAAGGAACGCCCGGCAGCCTTCATCGGCGCCGACTACCCAGGGTTCAACCTGGGGCTCGAAGAGCAGCTGCGCGCCGAAGGGATTCCGACCGTGCACTTCGTCAGCCCGCAGATCTGGGCCTGGCGGGGCGGGCGCATCAAGAAGATCAAGCGCGCCGTGTCGCACATGCTGGTCATCTTCCCCTTCGAGGAAGCGATCTACCGCGCGGCCGGCGTGCCGGTGACCTATATCGGCCATCCGCTGGCCGAGATGATTCCGCTGGCGCCCGATGTGGCGGCGGCGCGCGCCTCGCTCGGCATTGCGCCCGATGCGCGCGTGGTGACCATCATGCCGGGCAGCCGCATGGGCGAGCTGAAGTACCTGGCCGAACCTTTCGTGCGGGCCGCGAAGCTGCTGGCGCAGCGCGACCCGAATCTCGTGTTCATTGCGCCGATGGCGGGCGAGCGCCAGCGCGGCTTGTATGCGCAGATCGTGGAGAAGGCGGGGCTGGCGGACGTGCCTGTTCGCCTGCTCGACGGGCAATCGCATGCGGCCATCGCGGCAGCAAGCGCGGTGCTGGTGGCATCGGGCACGGCGACGCTGGAAGTGGCGCTGTTTAAGAAGCCGATGGTGATCGCCTACAAGGTGATGGAAGCCTCCTGGCAGATCATGCGCCACATGGGCTACCAGCCATGGATCGGCCTGCCGAACATCCTGGCGCGCGAGTTCGTCGTTCCGGAGTATCTTCAGCATGCGGCGACGCCGCAGGCCCTGGCCGATGCCGTGTGGCGCCAGCTGGACGATCCGGCCGGGAGCGAGCTTCTGGCGCGGCGCTTCACGGACATGCATCACAGCCTGCTGCGCAACAGCGCCGAGGCGAGCGCGGACGCTGTGCTCCGCGTGATCGGGAAACGGAAATAAGCGCAAATGAGCAAGAAGAAGTTCAATTTCTACCCCGGCCTGCCGCCACGGCTGCGGCCTTTCACCGACCTCGACATCGTCTGCGGCGTGGACGAGGCCGGCCGGGGTCCGCTGGCGGGGCCGGTGTTCGCCGCCGCCGTCATCCTCGACCCGAAGAAGCCGATCGAAGGCCTGCGCGACTCGAAGAAGCTGACGGAGGCACGCCGCGACGAGCTGGCGCCGCAGATCAAGGAGCATGCGCTGGCCTGGGCCATCGCCGAGTGCTCCTGCGAAGAGATCGACACCCTGAACATCCTGCACGCGACCATGCTGGCCATGCGCCGCGCGGTGGAAGCGCTCTCGATGCTGCCCACCATCGCCCTGATCGACGGTAACCGCTGCCCGCCCATGGAAATCAAGGCCCACGCCGTGGTCGAGGGCGACGACAAGGTGCACGCCATCTCGGCCGCCTCGATCCTGGCCAAGACCGCGCGCGACGCCGCGCTGGTGCAGCTGCACGCCCAGTATCCGCAATACTGTTTCGACCAGCACAAGGGCTACTCGACCGCGCTGCACCTGGAACGCCTGCGCCTGCACGGCCCGTCTCCGGTGCACCGCCGCTCCTTTGCGCCGGTGCGCGAGCTGCTGCAGACCGACCTGTTCGCGGCATGAGGTTGCGCTGAATGAAGAGCATCACTTCGCGCGACAACGCGTTCTACAAAGAGCTCAAGGCGCTCGCCACCAGCTCGCAGGCGCGCCGCAAGGCCGGACAAAGCCTGCTGGACGGCGTGCACCTGTGCCAGTCCTGGCTGGACCTGCGCGGCGCGCCGCTGCATTGCGTGGTGTCGGATGGGGCGCTGGGCAATCCCGAAGTCGCCGCTATCGTGGCCGAGTGCGAGGCTGTTCACGCGCCCGTGACGGCGCTGCCGGACGCGTTGTTCGGCGCCGTCAGCCAGGTCGAGAACGGCGTGAACATCGTCTTCGTCGTCGAGTCGCCCAAGCCTTCCAGGCCTGCGGGACTGATCGAGTCGGCCGTGCTGCTCGACGGCGTGCAGGACCCCGGCAATGTCGGTTCGATCCTGCGCAGCGCGGCGGCGAGCGGCATCAAGCAGGTCTACTGCAGCCCCGGCACCGCCTTCTGCTGGTCGCCCAAGGTGCTGCGCGCCGCGATGGGCGCCCACTTCGTCCTCGACATCTTCGAGAACGTCGAGCTGGCGCCCCTGGTACGCGAGGCGAAGGTGCCGGTGCTGGCCACCAGCGGCTACGCCAGCGAGCAACTGTATTCCCTCGACCTGCGCGCGCCGGTGGCCTGGGTGCTGGGCCACGAAGGGCAGGGCGTATCGAACGCGCTGCTGGAGATCGCGACCCACCGGGTCGCGGTCCCGCATGCGGGCAAGGTCGAGTCCCTGAACGTGGCGGCCTGCGCGGCGGTGTGCTTTTTCGAACAGCTGCGCCAGCAGCAGCGATCAGGCAACTAAGCGCGGGATGGACGTCGAGCCGGGCTCAAGGTAATCTAGGGCCTGGTAGAGTGGAGCAGAGATGGACATCGCGCATTTGCATTTCCTGGTGGCGGAAGCCGACGCGGCCCAGCGCAGAGCGCTGGTGGAGCTGCTCGGCCAGTTGGGCGCCAGCCGGGTCACCGACGTACCCGACGGGCACCTGGCCCTGCAGCGTCTCGACGCGGGCATCGGCCCCAGGATCGACGTCGCGATCGTCGACCTCGCGCTGCCCGGCATGGACGGCCTGGAACTGCTGCGCAACCTGGGCGGCTTCCAGGGCGGCCCGCGCCTGATCGTCACCGGCGCCCAGCCGGCCAACCTGCTGTTCTCGGTGGAGACGCTGGCGCTGGCCCTCGGCGTCGATCTGCTGGGCACCATCTCCAAGCCGGTCACCGCCGTGAAGCTCAAGCCCCTGCTCGAGAACTACACCCCGGCGTTGCGTCTCGAGGATCGCCCCGCAGGCCCGCGCTTCGGCTTCCAGGACATCGGCATCGGCCTGCAGAAGCGCCAGTTCGAACCCTTCTTCCAGCCCAAGATCGAACTCGCCACCGGCCAGGTGAAAGGCCTGGAAGCCTTCGCGCGCTGGCGCCATCCGGAACACGGCGTGCTCGGCCCCGCGTCCTTCATCGACGCGCTCGAGCAGAACAACCGGGTCGACTTCCTCGACTGGAGCATGATCGAACTGTCGGCCGAACGCTGCCGCTGGTTCCAGGACCAGGGCATTCCGGTCCCGATCTCGCTGAACCTGGCGCCCGAGACCCTGGCGCACCCGGCTTTCGTCCGCCAGATCACCGCCTGCATCGGGCGCCACGGGATCATGCCGGAATACCTGACTTTCGAGATGCCGGAATCCTCGGTGCTGAACACCGACCCGAACTTCATCGAACGCCTGGTCCGCCTGCGCATGATGGGCTTCGGCCTGGCCATCGACGACTACGGCACCGGCCGCTCGAACCTGCAGCTCCTGGCCCGCATCCCCTTCACCGAGCTCAAGATCGACCGCAGCTTCGTCGACGGCGCCTCCAAGCGCCGCCCCCTCGGCACGGTCCTGCGCTCCTGCCTCGGCCTGGCCCACAGCCTGGACCGCATGTCGGTCGCCGTGGGGGTGGAGACGCGCCAGGACTGGGACTTCCTCCAGAACCTCGGCTGCACCTACGCCCAGGGCTACCACATCGCCAACCCCATGGAAGCCGCCGCCTTCCCCGGCTGGCTCGAAGACTGGCGCCACTTCTTCTAAGCCCCCGCACCGCGGGTCGCACTGCGGGGTCAGAGTCAAATTGTTGAGCAATTCCCCAGAATTGCCTGGAATTCGACTCCGACCCTAATTGCTGGGCAGACTTTGCCCCAGAAATTAAATAGGGTCAGAGTCAAATTATTGGGCAATTATCGGAAATTGCTCCGTAATTCGACTCCGACCCTTGCTCGTTTGACGTCAAATCTTGTTATCTGTGACGAAAAATATTACAGATCAATTGTTCAATAGGATTAATTGCTAAGCTAATACTAAACCGATTCGATTGCGCATCAAAACCGTGAGGGTCAGAGTCAAATTGTTGGGAAACTCCTGAAAGTTTCCGAATAATTCGGCTCTGACCCTCATTAATTTGCAAGACCAGGTGCCGCTGCGGAATCAGGGTCGGAGTCGAATTGCAGGAAATTTTCGAAAGTTTCCCAACAATTCAACTCTGACCCCAGGGTTAATACTCGCGGCGGTCTGGTTTGATTTCTTGCAGGATGGTGGTGGCGATTTCTTCGATGGACTTGGTGGTCGACGAGAGCCAGCGGATGCCTTCGCGTTTCATCATCGCTTCGGCCTCGTTCACCTCATAGCGGCAGTTCTCGATCGACGCATACTTGCTGCCGGCGCGGCGTTCGTTCCGGATCTGGGACAGGCGCTCGGGCGTGATGGTCAGGCCAAACAACTTGGATTTGAAGGGCGGCAGCGACGAGGGCAGCTTGCCGCGTTCGAAGTCGTCGGGAATCAAGGGGTAGTTCGCGGCCTTCAGGCCGTACTGCATTGCCAGGTAGAGGCTGGTCGGGGTCTTGCCCGAACGCGAGACGCCGACCAGGATCACGTCGGCCTCCGCCAGGTTCTTGTGCGACTGCCCGTCGTCGTGCGCCAGCGAGAAGTTGATGGCCTCGATGCGGTTCTTGTACTCCTCGGTATCCACCGCATTGTGGATGCGCCCGATGGTGTGCGTCGACTTGATCTCCAGTTCCTGCTCGAGCGGCGCAACAAAAGTCTGGAACAGGTCCATGTGCATGCCCTGAGCCGCCCGGATCACGCTCGACAGGTCGTGCTTGACCAGGGTCGAGAACACGATCGGCCGCTGGCCGTCGCGTGCGAAGCTGTCGTTGATGCGGCGCGCCGCGTCGTGCGCCTTCTCGATCGAGTCGATGAAGGGCAGGCGGATCTGGCGGAAGCGCATTTCGAACTGGCTCAGCACCGCATGGCCGAAGGTCTCGGCCGTGATGCCGGTGCCGTCGGAGACGAAGAACACGGTGCGCGAGGAAGGGGCAGGTGTGGCGGTTGCTTCGATGGTCATGGTGTCGTCTTGCTAAGTCGTCGTGACAAAGTTGCAGCATTGTGCGGTGTGCATCGCCCGCGCACGGGTTAAAATGCTCGGCAACGGGTCTGCATTGTGCTGCACGACGGCCAGAATAACAAGAACACTCCGTCGCCCAGCGCTGCCAAAAGGTTTCTATCTCAAGTAAGGGT
This sequence comes from Massilia agri, assembly GCF_024753255.1. Classification (GTDB taxonomy): domain Bacteria; phylum Pseudomonadota; class Gammaproteobacteria; order Burkholderiales; family Burkholderiaceae_D; genus Telluria; species Telluria agri. The sequence goes on along the minus strand of NZ_JANUHA010000011.1, from coordinate 31,513 downwards.
GTATCACCATGACTAACCTGTCTGTAGCAGCATTGAAGGAGCCTGATCAGGCGACACGTACCTACGTGGCGTCGTTCGAGAACCTGCGCATGAGCGACGTCGAATCGGTCGGCGGCAAGAATGCCTCGCTCGGCGAGATGATCTCGCAGCTGGCCAGCGCGGGCGTGCGCGTCCCGACCGGCTTCGCCACCACGGCCGACGCCTTCCGCGACTTCCTCGAGTACAAGGTCGAAGGTGGCCAAGGGGGAGCAAATTCGCTGGCCCAGCGCATCGCCACGCGCCTCGAGAACCTGGACATCGACGATGTCCGTTCGCTGGCCGCGGCCGGCGCCGAGATCCGCCAGTGGATCGTGGACACACCCTTCCAGCCGCGCCTGGAAGCCGAGATCCGCGACTTCTACGAGCGCCTCGTGGCCGATTCCCGTACCGAAGTCTCCTTCGCCGTGCGCTCCTCGGCCACCGCCGAAGACCTGCCCGACGCATCCTTCGCCGGCCAGCAGGAGACCTTCCTGAACGTCGTCGGCATCGACAACGTGCTCGAAGCCATGAAGCACGTCTTCGCCTCGCTCTACAACGACCGCGCGATTTCCTACCGCGTGCACAAAGGCTTCACCCACGCCGAGGTCGCGCTGTCGGCCGGCGTGCAGCGCATGGTGCGTTCCGATACGGGTGCGGCGGGCGTCATGTTCACCATCGATACCGAATCGGGCTTCAAGGACGTGGTGTTCATCACCTCGAGCTACGGCCTGGGCGAGACCGTGGTGCAGGGCGCCGTGAACCCGGACGAGTTCTACGTGCACAAGCCGATGCTCGCGCAGGGCAAATCGCCGGTCATCCGCCGCAACATCGGCTCGAAGCTGATCAAGATGGAGTTCACCAGCGAAGCCAAGCCCGGCCGCTCGGTGAAGACCGTCGACGTGCCGATCGAACTGCGCAACCGCTATTCGCTCACCGATGCGGAAGTGGTGGAACTGGCCAAGTACGCCGTCATCATCGAGAACCACTATGGCCGTCCGATGGACATCGAGTGGGGCAAGGATGGCCGCGACGGCAAGCTCTACATCCTGCAGGCGCGTCCGGAAACCGTGAAGTCGCAGCAGAAGGCGAGCGATTCGCAGCAGCGCTTCAGCCTCAAGGGTTCGGGCACCGTGCTCACCTCGGGCCGCGCGATCGGCCAGAAGATCGGCGCCGGCCCCGTGCGCGTGATCCACGATCCGAGCGAGATGGAACGCGTGCAGCCGGGCGACGTGCTGGTCGCGGACATGACCGACCCGAACTGGGAGCCGGTCATGAAGCGCGCCTCGGCCATCGTCACCAACCGCGGCGGGCGCACCTGCCACGCGGCGATCATCGCCCGTGAACTGGGCGTGCCGGCGGTGGTCGGCTGCGGCGACGCGACCGAGACCCTGAAGGACGGCACTTTTGTTACCGTCTCCTGCGCTGAAGGCGACGAAGGCAAGATCTACGACGGCCTGCTGGAAACCGAGGTCACCGAAGTCTCGCGTGGCGAACTCCCGCCGATCCCGACCAAGATCATGCTCAACGTCGGCAACCCGCAGCTGGCCTTCGACTTCCAGTCGGTGCCGAACGGCGGCGTGGGCCTCGCCCGCCTCGAGTTCATCATCAACAACAACATCGGCGTGCACCCGAAGGCCATCCTCGAGTACCCGAACATCGATGCGGACCTCAAGAAAGCGGTCGAATCGGTCGCTCGAGGCCACGCCTCGCCGCGCGCCTTCTACGTCGACAAGCTGGCCGAAGGCGTGGCCACCATCGCCGCGGCCTTCTGGCCGAAGCCGGTGATCGTGCGCCTGTCCGACTTCAAGTCGAACGAGTACAAGAAGCTGATCGGCGGCTCGCGCTACGAGCCGGACGAAGAGAATCCGATGCTGGGCTTCCGCGGCGCCGCCCGCTACCTGGCCGAAGACTTCGCCGAAGCCTTCGAGATGGAATGCATGGCCATGAAGCGGGTGCGCGAAGAGATGGGTCTCACCAACGTCGAGATCATGATCCCGTTTGTCCGCACCCTGGGCCAGGCCGAGAAGGTCATCGGCCTGCTGGCCAAGTATGGCCTGAAGCGCGGCGAGAACGGCCTGCGCGTCATCATGATGTGCGAGGTGCCCTCCAACGCGATCCTGGCCGAGCAGTTCCTCGATTATTTCGACGGCTTCTCGATCGGCTCGAACGACCTGACCCAGCTGACCCTGGGCCTGGACCGCGACTCCGGCATGGAGCTGCTGGCCAAGGACTTCGACGAACGCGACCCGGCCGTGAAAGCCATGCTCTCGCTGGCGATCAAGGCCTGCCGCGCGCAAGGCAAGTACATCGGCATCTGCGGCCAGGGGCCGTCGGACAATCCGGACTTCGCCGAGTGGCTGGTGGGTGAGGGCATCGAATCGATGTCGCTCAATCCGGATTCGGTGATCGATACCTGGAACAAGCTGGCATCGAAGTAAGTAGTCATGGCAGCGTGGGCGGTTCTTCCCGCCCACGCTGTCAATCCCATGTCAAACCATCGCGGGCGGATATCTATGCGCTGACGATAACCTTGCACGGAACCCTTCCTTTACCGTCCATACCTGCTACACTGACATAGACAACTCTTTGCCAGAAAGCACACAATAATCAAGCGCACCGACACCATGAAACCCTCGCCGCCTCCTGCAGGCCGCGGGGGTTTTTTACTTTTTCAAACCCCACGAAAGGAGACAAACCGATGACCGACTGGATGAGCTGGCTGGTAGCGGCGGGTATCCTCGTAATCGCCGAACTGTTCACCGGCACCTTCTATCTCCTGATGATCGCGGTCGGCCTCTCGGCCGGCGCGCTCGCCGCCTGGCTCGGCCTGAGCGGGCCGCTGCAGACCTTCGTGGCAGCAAGCGTGGGCCTGGCAGCCACCGCCATCCTGCACCGCAGCCGCTTCGGCCGCCCGGCGCGCCGGGAAGCCACGCGCGACAGCAACGTCAACCTCGACATCGGCCAGCGGGTGCTGGTCGACGCATGGACTGACGGCCGCGCGCGCGTCATGTACCGCGGCGCCCTCTGGGACGTCGAACTCGGCGCAGGCAGCCGGCCGGAAGCGGGCAACTTCCGCATCGTCGAGGTCCAGGGAAGTCGCCTCATCGTCACCAACTCATAAGTTCAACAAATAGTTGACTATCATTTATAAGGGATGCTCATGGAATTCACGTTCGGCACTGTCGCCTTGGTCTTTTTCGTCATCGCGCTGGTCTTCATCTTCAAGACGATCAACGTCGTGCCCCAGCAGCACGCCTGGGTCGTCGAACGCCTCGGCAAGTTCCACGCCGTGCTGGCCCCGGGCCTGAACATCGTCGTGCCCTTCATCGACCGCATCGCCTACAAGCACAGCCTGAAGGAGATTCCGCTCGACGTGCCGCCGCAGGTCTGCATCACCAAGGACAACACCCAGCTGCAAGTCGACGGCATCCTCTACTTCCAGGTGACCGACGCCATGCGCGCCTCCTATGGGTCGTCGAACTACATCCAGGCCATCACCCAGCTGGCCCAGACCACCTTGCGTTCGGTGATCGGCAAGATGGAGCTCGATAAAACCTTCGAAGAGCGCGACCACATCAACACGACCATCGTCAACGCCATCGACGAATCGGCCGCCAACTGGGGCGTGAAGGTGCTGCGCTACGAGATCAAGGACCTGACGCCGCCAGCCGAGATCCTGCATGCGATGCAGCGCCAGATCACGGCCGAGCGCGAAAAGCGCGCTCTGATCGCGGCCTCGGAAGGCCGCCGCCAGGAACAGATCAACATCGCCAGCGGCGAACGCGAAGCCGCGACCCTGCGCTCGGAAGGCGAACGCCAGGCCGCCATCAACCGCGCCCAGGGCGAGGCCAGCGCCATCGTCGCGCTGGCCGACGCGAGCGCCGCCGCGCTGCGCCAGGTGGGTGCCGCGATCCGCGAGCCGGGCGGCATGGACGCCGTCAACCTGCGCGTGGCCGAGCACTACGTCGACGCCTTCGCGAATCTCGCCAAGACCAACAACTCGCTCATCGTCCCCGCGAACATGGGCGACATGAGCAGCGTGATCGCGAGCGCCCTGCAGATCGTGAAGGCGCAAAAATGAACGGGGCACGAGAGCCACGGGTCGTCGTCATTACCGGCGCCTCGGACGGCATCGGCGCGGAGATGGCGCGCCAGTTGGCCTCGAAAGAGGGCGCCGGCATCGCCCTGGTGCTGGCCGCGCGCAATGCGGCGCAGCTCGATGCGGTGGCCGGCGAGTGCGCCGCGTTTGGTGCGCAGGCGCTCGCGGTGCCGACCGACGTCGGCATCCAGATCCAGTGCCGGCGCCTGATCGTCAGCGGGATCGAACGCTTCGGCCGCATCGATGTCCTGGTCAACAACGCGGGCCGCTCGGCGCACGCCCTGTTCGAGGAAGTCGAGGACCTGTCCTGGTATGAGGAGCTGATGCGGGTGAACCTGTGGGGCAGTGTCTGGTGCACCCAGGCAGCGCTGCCGGCCCTCAAGGCCTCACAGGGCAAGATCGTCGCCGTGTCTTCGCTGGCCGGCCTGGTTGGCGTGCCCGGCCGCACCGCCTACAGCGCGAGCAAGTTCGCGATGACGGGCTTCTTCGAGGCCTTGCGGGCGGAAGTGAAGGGTGCGGGCGTGAGCGTCACCACGGCCTATCCGGGCGTGGTGGCCACGCAGATCCGTTACCGCGGCTTCAATGCGCAAGGAGCGGCGATGGGATCGAGCGCCCTGAAGGAAGAGGGCGCCATGAGCGTGGAAGAGTGCGCGCGCCTGATCATCGCCGGAATGGACGGGCGCAAGCGCGAGGTGGTGATGACGGCGAAGGGCAAGGTGGGGCGCTTCCTGAAACTGCTGGCGCCAGGGCTGGTCGAGAAGATGGCCCTGGCGGCGCTGAAGCAGGACGTGCGCCCGCACTGAGCTCCCGCCTGCGCGGGAGCTCGCTGCATCAGAAGTCGACGGTCGCCGAGACCACGACGCTGCGCGGGTTGCCCTGCACCAGGTAGCCGTAGCCCGGATAGCCACCCGCCGATGCCCAGTAGCGCTTGTCGGTGACGTTGTCGATGCGTGCGCGCAGCGTCACGTCGCGGTCCATGAAGCGCAGCAGGTAGTTCGCGCCGATGTCCAGGCGGGTCCACGAGGGCAGCTGCTGGGTGTTCGCGTCGTTGGCGTACTGCTTGCTGGTGTACAGCACGCGCGCGTTCAGCGCCAGGCCCTGCACGCCCGGGACGTCCCAGTCGGCGCCCAGGTTCAGCTGGGTCTTCGGCACGCCGATCACGTCCTTGCCGCTGCTTTCCTGTTCGGCGTCCAGCAGGGTCAGGCCGCCCAGCAGGCGCAGGCCCTGCATCGGCATGCCGAACACATTCATTTCCACGCCGCGGTTGCGCTGGGCGCCATAGATGCCGAAGCGGTTGTCGACCACGGCGCCGCTCGGACGCGAGGTGGTGAATACCGCCGCGCTCATGCCCAGCTTGCCGCTGTCGTATTTGGCGCCCACTTCTTTCTGGCGCGAGACGTAGGGTGCGAAGACTTCGCCCTGGTTGACGATGTTGACGCCCGAAGCGACCGGACCTTTCTGCAGTGCTTCCGCATAGTTGGCGTACACGGACACGCTCTTGACGGGCTTGTAGACGATGCCGGCCACCGGCGTCAGTTCGCCTTCTTCATAGGCGGCGTTCGGCGCGCCCGTGCCGTAGTCGTAGCCGTAGTCCTTGAGCTTCTGGTAGCGCGCGCCCACCGTCACCAGCACGCGCTCGTCGAGGAAGCCGAGGGTGTCCGCGATCGCCAGGCTCGAGGCGATGGTCTTCTGGGTCAGCAGCGGGTTGTTCATGTTCCCGCCCGTGAAGAAGGCGGAGGAGGGCGCGGCCACGTCCACCGGGCGATACAGGTTCGAGGGGAAGCCCGCGAAGTCGCTCATCGCGTAGGCGTTCTTCGACTCGGCGTGGAAGGTCGACGCCGAGGCGCTCAGCTTGTGCGAAACCGCGCCGGTCTTCAGTTCCGTGCGCACACCGACCTCGCCGGTGCGCACATCGTCTTCGCGCACATTGTCGAAGCGGGTCATGGTGGTGGCGCCATTCAGGGCGGTGACCGTTGGCGACGAGATGATGTTGAATTCATCGCCCTTGCGCATGCCCAGGGCCGCCCAGGCGGTGGCGCCGCCAGGCAGGTCGGCTTCCGCGCGCAGGGTGCCGAAGGTGTCGCGCTCGCCTGAGAAGGTCCAGGGCTGGGCGTAATTGCTGTCGCTGTCGGGCGCGGCCACGATCGGCAGCGCGTCGTTCACGGTGACGCTCGGACGCGCGCCGCGCAACTGGTGGTCCTGGTGGCCGATGTCGGCCGACAGGCGGTAGCCGCGGCCGCGGTAGTCCATGCCCACCGCGTACACGCTCAGCTCGCGGCTCTCGCGGTCCACCGCGGTGTCGCCGTCGCGGCGCACGGCGTTCACGCGCACGCCGAGGCGGTTCTCTTCACCGAAGCGGCGCGAGACGTCCGTCGCGAGGTAGCCCTGGCCGCCGGTTTCCACGCCGGCCGTCACCTGCGTGAGCGGCTTGTTGGCCGCACGCTTCGGGAGCAGGTTGATGGAGCCGCCGATGCCGCCGCTGCCCGGGGGCGCGCCGGTGACGAAGCTGTTGGCGCCGCGCAGCACTTCGACGCGCTCGAGCAGCTCGGAGGCCACGAACTGGCGCGGCAGCAGGCCGTACAGGCCGTTGTAGGCCATGTCGTCCGAGTAGACCGGGAAGCCGCGGATCATGTACAGCTCCTGGTAGTTGCCGAAGCCGCGCGCCGAGCGCACCGCCGGGTCGTTCGCGACCACGTCGCCGACGCTGCGCGCCTGCTGGTCCTGGATGATGCCGAGGGTGTAGTTGGTGGTGTTGAAGGGCGTGTCCATGATGTCCACATTGCCCAGCAGGCCGAGGCGGCCGCCGCGGGCCACCTGGCCGCCGGCGTAGGCGGAGGGCAGGCCCTGTGCGGAAGCGTCGGCCGAGGCGCTCACGACGACGGTGGCGACGGGCTCGGTGGCGGTTTCCTGGGCGTGGACGGCAAAGGCGGCGACGGCGAGGGCGATCGGGGAGAGGCGAAGCAGTTTCATGAGCGTAAGCGGTGTTCTTATTGAGAATGATTGTCATTTTACCGGTTTCGGCTTGCCTCTGTAAATGAGAACCATTATTATTCTCCTGTTCAAGCAACCCCGACGCCTCATGTCCCCCTCGAATCTCCGCCGCTGGAGCTGGATCCACAAGTGGAGCAGCCTGGTCTGCACCGTCTTCATGCTGCTGCTGTGCCTGACCGGCCTGCCGCTGATCTACCACCATGAGATCGGCCACCTGCTCGGCACCGACGTCGAGGCCCCGGCCCTCCCGGCGGAGATGGGCACGAATCCTCCGCGCGGCAATATCGACGCCGTGCTGGCCTCGGCCCAGGCCCTGTATCCGACCAAGATCCCGATGTACATCTCGATGGAGATCGACGAGCCGGCGATCTGGAACGTGACCCTGGGCGACCATCCGAACGACGAGCACTACAAGCCGATCGCCGTCGATTCCCGCACCACCAAGGTCATCACCGAGCCGGCCTTCGAGGGCGGCGTCTTCATGTCGACCATGTTCCGCCTGCACGTGGACCTGTTCGCGGGCCTGCCGGGCAAACTCTTCCTGGGCTTCATGGGCCTGCTGCTCATCGTCGCCGTGGTCAGCGGCGTGGTGCTGTACGCCCCCTTCATGCGCAAGCTCGATTTCGGCGCCGTGCGCCACGAGCGCAGCCGCGTCATCAAATGGCTCGATCTGCACAACCTGCTCGGCATCGTCACCCTGGTTTGGGTCTTCGTGGTGGGCGCGACCGGCATGGTCAATACCTGGGCCGACCTGCTGCTCAAGTACTGGCAGAACAACGAGCTCGCCGTCATGCTCAAGCCCTACGAGGGCCAGCCGCAGGTCACCAGGATGTCGTCGCTGCACGAAGCCATCGTGCGCGCGGAAAGCGCGGAGCCGGGCATGAAGGTCGGCTTCGTGGCTTTCCCCGGCACGCCGTTCTCCAGTCCCCACCACTACGGCGTCTTCATGCGCGGCGACGAAGCCTTCAGCTCGCGCCTGTACAAGCCTGTCTTGATCGATGCCGCCACCGGCGAGATCACGGACCAGCGCGAGCTGCCCTGGTACCTGACCGCGCTGCTGCTGTCGCAGCCGCTGCACTTCGGCGACTACGGCGGCCAGCCCATGAAGCTCCTGTGGGCGCTGCTCGACATCGGCACCATCATCCTCCTGGGCAGCGGCCTGTATCTCTGGCTCAAGCGCAACCGCGCCCCCAAACCCCTCAAGCAAGGTCAGGGCGCGGCGCACGAGGCGCCGGCGCTGGCCGCATCCAACAAGGCATCATGATCCGCACACCATCCCAAATCTGGGGTGCGCCCATCCTGCTGGGCGTGCTCACCACCATCGGCCTCGTCGCCGCCCTGCTGGGCGACGGCGTCTGGGACCTGGTATCGAGCCTGACGCTGGGCGCCCCGGTGCTGGCCGGCGCCTGGTACGGCCTGCGCCGCCAGCCGGCGAAGCGATAAGGTAGGCGCGGCCCTGCAAAAGCGCGCCGTGAGCCTGTATACTGCTCCCGACGACACCACCAGACGAGAGCGCGTATGTTTGCAGCAGTGGACCTCGGGTCCAACAGCTTCCGGCTTCACATCGGCGAGCCGGCGGGCGGCCGCATGCACATCGTGCGCACCGCGCGCGATCCGATCCGCCTCGCGGCAGGCCTCGACAAGGACAATCTGCTGAGCGACTCCGCCATGCGCACGGCCGTGCGCACCTTGCAGGATTTCCGCGCCATCCTCGACGAATACACGCTCGACGCCGTGCGCGTGGTCGCCACCAACACCCTGCGCGTGGCGCGCAATGCCGACCAGCTGCTGCCGCAGCTGGAGGCGGCGATCGGCCATCCCATCGAAGTCATCTCGGGCGAGGAAGAGGGCCGGCTGATCTACATGGGCGTGGCGCGCGCCATCGACAAGCCGGACGAGCGCCGCATCGTGGTCGACATCGGCGGCGGCTCGACCGAGGTCATCGCCGCCATCGGGCCGGAGATCACCCTGGTCGAATCCTTCGGCATCGGCACCCATCCGCAAACCGCCGCCTTCTTCGCGGACGGCCGCATCACGGCAAGCCGCTTCGACGCCGCCGTCACCGAGGCGCGCGCCCGTTTCGAGGACGCCGCGGACCTGTACCGGGCCCAGGGCTGGGATGCGGCCTACGGCTCCTCCGGCACCATGCGCGCCATCGCCGAAGTGATCGCGAAGAACAGCATCGGCGACGGCGGCATGTCGCAGGCCAGCCTGCACGCGCTGCGCGACATCCTGCTGGAACTCGGCCACGTCGATGCCTTCAGCATGCCGGGCATCAAGAAGGAGCGGGTGCCTGTGATGGTGGGCGGCCTGACGGTGCTGATCGGCGTGATGCAGGAACTCGGCATCGCGCGCCTCACCGCCATCAACGCCGGCCTGCGCCTGGGCGTGCTGTCCGACCTCGAGCTGCGCGCGAACAGCCGCGACCGGCGCGACGCGGCGATCCGCGCCTGCATGCGCCGCTTCGGCGTGGACGGCCAGCGCGCCATGCGCACCGCCGGCATCGCCTCGAAGGTCTACGAGCAGCTGGAGCCGCTCGACTCGCGCCACCCCTACCTGTGCTGGAGCGCGATGCTGCACGAAGTCGGCCTGGCCATCTCGATGACCGGGGCGCACAAGCACGGCGCCTACATCGTCGAGCACGCCGACCTGGCCGGCTTCACCACGCGCGAGCAGCGCCTGATGGGCACCCTGTTGCTGGGCCAGAAGGGCAATCTGCGCAAGATCCGCGACGCCCTGTTCGACCTCGACCTGGCCAAGGCCGTGCTGGCGCTGCGCATGGCGGTGGTGTGCATGCACGCGCGTGCGGATGACGACCTGGCGGGGATGAAGGCGCGCATGAAGGCCACGCGGATCGAGCTCGATCTGCCGGCGCAGTTGCTGGGCAAACATCCGACCTTGTGGCCGTGGCTGATGAAGGAAGAAGAAGCCTGGAGCGAGATCGGGATCGCGTTCCAGGCCAGGGAGATTTGAATCAGCGCAGCTGGCCGACGAAATCCGGCCCGACCACCAGCTTCACGTACGGCGCATTGCCCTCGTCCTTGTCGCCGCCCATCTTCTGGCTGATCCAGAACACCCCCGCCTTCTTGATGCGCCAGTCCATCTTGCTGCCGGCCAGCACCAGCGAGGCCACTTCGCCCAGCAGGGGCTGGTGCCCCACGACCAGCACCGGCTGGCGGTGATCCGGCCAGCCGCAGGCATCGAGGATGGCTTCGGCCGACGAATACGGCGCCAGCGCTTCCACCAGCTTGTAGTTGCGCCCCAGCGCCTCCACCGTCTGCACGCAGCGCTTGGCCGGGCTGCACAGCACCCGCACGTCGTCCGGCAGCTGGCGGTGCAGCCAGGCGCCGACCCGGGCGGCATGGCGCTTGCCCTTGGGCGTGAGCGCCCGTTTCAGGTCGCCTGCCTCGTCGCCTTCCGCGACGTGCGGCTCAGCCTCGGCGTGGCGCCACAGGATCAGGTCCATGTTCGTTCTCCTTGTTCGAATGAACGCCCGCGCCGAGCGTCTCCATCAGGGTTTGTTGGGCGCTGAAGGCCTTCTGGCTGCCCCGCGTCTTCTTGCGCCGGTAATGCCCGTCGCTGCCCAGTTCCCAGGCGTTGACGTTGTCCTTCAGGTAGGGGTGCAGGCCTTCGCGCAGCACGCGGCGCTTGAGCGCCGGCGAGCGGACCGGGAAGGCGACTTCGACCCGCCGGAACAGGTTGCGGTTCATCCAGTCCGCACTCGACAGATAGATGTCGTGCTTCAGGCCGTTGCGGAAGTAGAAGATGCGCGAATGTTCGAGGAAGCGCCCGACGATCGAGCGGACGCGGATAGTCTCGGACAGGCCGGCGACACCGGGGCGCAGCGAGCAGGCGCCGCGCACGATCAGGTCGATGCGCACGCCCGCCTGCGACGCCTCGTACAGCGCCTTGATGACCGAATCGTCGGTGAGGGAGTTCATCTTCGCGATGATGCGCGCCGGACGGCCCGCTTTTGCGATGGCGGCCTCCTCGCGGATCGCGCGCACGACTTCCTTCTGCAGCGAGAAGGGCGCCAGCCACAGGCTGGTGATGGCCTTCGGGCGGGTCAGGCTGGTGAGGTGGATGAAGACTTCGTTGACGTCGGCCGTGATCTCGTCGTCGCAGGTGAGCAGGCCGAAGTCGGTATAGAACTTGGCCGTGGTCGAATTGTAGTTGCCGGTGCCGAGGTGGGCGTAGCGGCGCAGGCCGTTCTCCTCGCGGCGCAGGACGAGCGCCAGCTTGGCGTGGGTCTTCAGGCCCACCACGCCGTACACCACCTGGGCGCCTGCCTGTTCGAGGCGCTCGGCCCAGTTGATGTTGGCTTCCTCGTCGAAGCGCGCCATCAGTTCGACGATGACCGTGACTTCCTTGCCGCGCCGCGCCGCGGCGATCAGCGCTTCCATCAGGTCGGAGTTCATGCCGGCGCGGTAGATGGTCTGCTTGATCGCGGCCACGCAGGGGTCGTTCGCTGCCTGCATGATGAAGTCGATGACCGGCTGGAAGGACTCGAAGGGATGGTGCAGCAGCACGTCCTGGCGGCGCAGGGTGGCGAAGATGTCGGGGCCCGTCAGCTTCGCCGGGAAGCCCGGCGTGAAGGGCGCGAACTTCAGCTCCGACTTGTCCTGGGTGTTGACGATCTCCAGCATGCGGCCCAGGTTGACGGGGCCGTCCACCGCGAACAGGCGCGAGCGGTCGATCCCGAACTGGTCGAGCAGGAAGTTCGACAGGTGCGGCGGACAGGCGCGGCCCACCTCCAGGCGCACGGCGAAGCCATAGTTGCGGGCGTGGAGTTCGCTCTGCAGGGCCTGGCGCAGGTTCTTGACCTCGTCCTCGTCCACCCACAGGTCGCTGTTGCGGGTGACGCGGAACTGCGAGTAGGACACCACTTCGCGGCCAGTGAACAGGTCGGCCATGTGGGCCTGGATCACGGAGGAGAGCAGGCAGTAGGACTCGCCCTTTTTATCCGAGAGCTCGCTGGGCAGCCGGATCACGCGCGGCAGCACGCGCGGCGCCTTCATGATGGCGATGCCCGTGCCGCGCCCGAAGGCGTCCTTGCCCGCCAGCTCCACGATGAAGTTCAGGCTCTTGTTGACCACGCGCGGGAAAGGGTGGGCCGGATCGAGCCCGATGGGCGTCAGGAGCGGGCGCACTTCCTTGTCGAAGAAGGCCTTGACCCAGGCGCGCTGGGCGGCATTGCGCTCGCCGCGGCGCAGCATGTGGATGCCGTTCTCGGACAGGCGCGGCAGGATCTCCTGGTTGAACAGCTTGTACTGGCGGTCGATCAGGTGGCGGCACTCGGTGCTGGCGCGCTCCAGAGTGTGGTACAGCGCGTGGGGGATGCCGTTGTGGCCGGCCTCCATCTGGTGCTGGGCCAGCAGGCTCGCCACGCGCACCTCGAAGAACTCGTCCAGGTTGCCCGACACGATGGTCAGGAAGCGCAGGCGCTCGAGCAGGGGGATGGAAGGGTCCTCGGCCTGGGCCAGCACCCGCCGGTTGAATTCGAGCAGCGACAATTCCCGGTTCAGGAAGGCGCCCCCGTCGGGAAGGTGCTTGGCCTCGCTCTCCAAAGCCTTGTGTTTCATATCCATGGGTCTGCGTCGTAGTGTCGGCGCAGGCAGTGTAGTTGGCGAATATGACAACCTTGTTACACGCCATCCGTGATTAACATTTAAGCATTGCTAAAGGATGGCCGCGTATAACGTTCTCATCATAACAAGAGGAGGGTTGTCCGATGAAAGCGTTCCTGCGTGCCAATAAAGGTTTCCTGGCGTTCCTGCTGCTCTTCGGCTTGTTCCGCACCGCCGTGGCGGACTGGAACCCGATTCCGTCGAGCTCGATGCGGCCCAACCTGCTGGAGGGCGACGTGGTTTTTGTGAACCGCCTGGCCTACAACGTCAAGCTGCCGCTCACCGACGTGGTGCTGGCGCGCACCGGCGAGCCGCGGCGGGGCGACGTCGTCACCTTCACCTCGCCCGCGGACGGCACCCGCCTGATCAAGCGCGTGCTGGCGCTGCCGGGCGACCGGGTCGAGATGCGCAACGAACGCCTGGTCATCAATGGCGTATTGTCCAACTACACGCCGCAGGAGACCGCGCGCGAGATCGCGCCGGAAGGCGAGCTCGAGGCCGTGCGTTTCGTCGAAACGGTCGACGGCCGCCAGCACCGCATCCAGCTGATGCCGCAGCGCGCCGTGCCGCGCAACTTCGGCCCCGTGACCGTGCCGGCGGACGCCTACCTGATGCTGGGCGACAGCCGCGACAACAGCGCGGACTCGCGCTACATCGGCTTCGTGCCGCGCCACCTCCTGATCGGACGCGCCGAGCGCATCCTGGTATCGGCCGATTACCAGGGCAACTGGATGCCGCGTTTCGACCGTTTCGGCAGCTCGCTGCGCTGAGCTCTGCCGTTTGGAGGGGGGCTCGGGAAGCTTTACATGAAATCCAGTACAATCCCGTCCCCCGGGTTCCTGCGGTTTGCGGTGCCGGTTCTTAGTTTAGGGCACTGCCATGCAACGACTCCTCACCACCATCCTCGCCTGCCTCGGCATGACCGGGGCCCTCGCCATCGACGCCTACCTGCCATCCATGCCGGCCATCGGGGTCGAGTTCGGGGTCGGGCCGGTGGCGGTGCAGCAGACGCTCAGCGTCTTCCTGTTCACCTTCGCCCTCATGATGCTGTTCTATGGGACGCTGTCGGATTCCTTCGGCCGCCGCCCCGTGATCCTGGGCGCGCTGGTGCTCTACACCCTGTCTTCGATCGGCGCGGCCTGTGCCCCGACCTTCGGCTGGCTGCTGGCCTTCCGCGCCCTGCAGGGCCTGTCGGCCGGCGCCGGCTCGGTGATCGGCCAGGCCATCGTGCAGGATCGCTTTTCCGGCGCCCAGGCGCAGAAGATGATGTCGCACATCATGATGGTGTTCGGCCTGGCTCCCGCCATCGCCCCGGTGCTGGGCGGCTGGCTGCACGTGAGTTTCGGCTGGCGTTCGAACTTCGTGTTCCTGGCGATCTTCGGCGCCGCGATGATCGTGCTGGTATCGCGCATGCTGCCGGAAAGCCTGCCGCGCGAGAAGCGCCAGGTCTTCCACCCGGTGACGATCGCGCGCAACTACCTGATGGTGCTCAGGAATCCCCAGTTCGTGATGCTCTCGCTCGCGCTCGGCCTGGTGTTCGGCGGCCTCTCGCTCTACATCGGCTCGGCCGCCAACTTCGTGATGGAGATCCTGGGCCTGCCGGAGACCGCCTTCGCCTGGATGTTCATCCCCCTGATCGGGGGCATGGTGGTCGGCTCGGCCTGGGGCGGCAAGCGCGCGGCGAAGGCGCCGCCGGGACGCCTGCTGTGGATCGGCTACGGCGTGATGGCGGTGGCCTCGGTGCTGAACGTCGGCTACAACGCGCTGTTCACGGCCAGCGTGCCCTGGGCGGTGCTGCCGCTGGCCGTGTTCACCTTCGGCCTGGCGGTCGCCATGCCGGGCATCCAGCTCTCGGCCATGGGCCTGTTCCCGGACAACCGCGGCCTGGCCGCGTCGATGGTCGGCTTCATCCAGATGATGTCCTTTGCCCTGGTCTCCGGCCTGGTGGCGCCGCTGCTGTTCGGCAGCGCGCTCAAGCTGGCGTGCGGCGCGGCCGTCGGCGTGTTGCTGAGCTTCCTGATGTGGCGCCTCTCCAGGCGCTTCGCGGCGCCGGGGGCGTGAGCCGGGCCCGCGACTGGAGAGGCGCGCTTGGCGCCTGAGCATCCCTTCTTCCTGCTGCTGCGCAGCCGGCGCGCCTGGTATCGCCGGCAGTCCTTCGCGCTCTACCTGCGCTATGCCCATGTGCTGGCCGTCCTGCTGGCGCTGACCGGCCCCGCGCTTGCCGAACGCCCCGAGGTGCTGGCCGCGCCGATCCTGCATTTCTGGCGCGCGCCGGGCGATCCTGTTGCCAATGCCGGCTGGGCCTTCGCCTGGCTGGCCTGCGTGTACGTGTGGGTGCGCGTGCACCGTCCCTTCGTGGCGGGTGGGGCGCTGGCCGGCTTCGCCCGTTCGCTGCCGGGCGCCGTGCGCGCCGGGCCCTTGGTCGACGCGGCGATGCTGCTGGTGAGCCTGCAGGTCTTCCTGGTGCCGGTCGGGCTGGCCGCGTGGACCGTTGCGCGCGGCGGCGGAGGCGATGTCCTGTTCGCTGCGCAGGCGCTGTTGCTGGCCGTGCTCACGCTTGGCGTGGCCAGGCTCGCGATGGGTGGGGCAGGGCGCCTGGCCTGGGTGCTGCATGGGGCCAGCTTCGCAGCGCTATGCTGCGGCTCCGGGCCGGTCAGTATTTCGATAGCGGCGGTGGTGACCGGCGCAGTGGTGACGCGGATGCTGGCCAGTGCGCACACCGTCCTCCGGGCCGGCAGGGTACAGGCGACTGGCCGCAGCGCGAACGGCGCAAGCGCCCTTTTTCTGCTGCGGCTGCAGTGCATCGTGCTGGCGCGCCGCCACCTTCACGCGACCTTGCCGCGCCTGGCGCTGGCCGTCGGGATCATCGCCGCCAGCCTGTGGATGGTCTTCGGCGTCGGCAAGCTCGCCGAATCCAGCGCATTCGTGAAGGTCGGCTGCTGGCTCGCAATCGCCGTGATGTCCGGCTTTTACTACCTATTCTGGACCACGCGACAGCCGCTCCAGCCATTCCTGGCCAGCCTGCCGCGCGGCGCCATGCGCATGGCGCTGAGCGAACACCTGCTGGTGCTGGGGGCCAGCGGTCTGCTGTTCTCCGGCGCCTGGGCGGCCTGCCTGATGCAGCCCGCGCATGGCGACCTGGTCGCCGCGCAGCTCCTGCGCCACGGGGCGGCGGCCCTCGCGGTGCTGCCCCTGCTCGGGCTTCCCCTCATCCAGCGCCACCAGGATGGCATGCTGATCAAGGTCGCGGTCCTGGTCGCGAGCTTCCTACTCCTGTGAGACCACGATGAACCTGCTCGAAGCCGAAGGCCTTGGCGTCCAGTTCTCAGGCCTGGCGCTGTTCCGCGACCTGTCTTTCTCCTTTGGCCCTGGCGTGGTCGCCCTGATGGGCGAGAACGGCGCCGGCAAATCGACTCTGCTGTCGCTGCTCGCCGGTGTGCAGCCGCTGCAAGAGGGCAGGATCGTCATCAAGGGACATGGCATGGCGACGTCGCCGCGGGAGGCGCGGCGCCATCTGGCCTGGGTTCCCGACGAGTCGGTGGCCTATGAGTTCATGACGGGCGACGAGTTCCTGCGCATGGTGCTGGCGCTGCGCACCCAGGGCGAGGCGCCCGCGCTGGCCGGATTAGTCGAGGGCTTCGGGCTCACGCCCCATCTTGGCAAGCGTTTCGGCCAGATGTCGCTCGGTACCCGCAAGAAGTTCATGCTTGCCAGCGGCTTGGCGAGCGATGCGGCCGTGGTGCTGTTGGACGAGCCAACCAACGGTATCGATGCCGAGGCCAAGGCCTTTCTCATGGAGACATTCCGGCAGGGTCGGGACGCCCGGCTGTTCTTCTTTTCCACCCATGACGGCGAAGCCGTCGCACAGAGCGGGGCGCAGGTACTGCGCCTGGTGGATCCGAGCGAAACCCCGCGGCGCGCGCAGCGGGGCGCTGCGCGTCTTGCCGCCTTCTTCGAGGAACCTTCGAACTTCGTCGGGAAGCGCATACCGGAGCTCGAGGCGGCGCTGGGGCGCTGGTCGGGCTACGACGATTGGGACCTGGGACGGGTCATGTACGACTGGGAGGCCGGCGACCTGGTGGTGCGGGTCCGCACGCAGGGCGGAACCATCGTCTGCGTTGACTTCTATCACGGCGCCGGGGCGCCGCGCTTCGGCGCACCCACGCGCACCGTCTGGGAAAGCGAAGCCTAGCGGCGGTGCTGCTTCATCGCCGAGGCGACTTCGCGCTTGGCGTCGCGGTCCTTCTCGGTGGCCCGCTTGTCGTGCTGCTTCTTGCCCTTGGCCAGGCCGATCTCGCATTTCACGCGGCCGCCCTTGAAGTGCAGGTTGAGCGGAACCAGGGTATAGCCGGCGCGCTCGACCTTGCCGACCAGCTTGTCGAGCTCGGCGCGGTGCAGGAGCAGCTTGCGGGTACGCAGCGCCTCCGGATGGCTGAATGCGGACGCCGTCGTCAGCGCGCTGACGTGGGCGCCGAACAGGAACAGTTCGCCGTTACGCACGACGACATAGGCTTCCTTGATCTGAACCTTGCCTTCGCGGATGGCCTTGACTTCCCACCCTTCCAGCACGATGCCGGCCTCATACCGGTCCTCGATGAAGTAGTCGAAAAAAGCTTTTTTATTGTCAACAATACTCATGAAATAGCGAAAATCCGCGTCTCGGTTAAACTACTGCTGTGGCGCACGCAGACCAAACCGCGTGGCGCAAAATGCAACTCGTCCAACATCATAACAAACGGTTGACCAATGGCAGTAGTACACAAATCAGTTTTTCTCGGCTATAGCACGGAGCAGATGTTCGACCTGGTCGCCAAGGTCGAAGATTATCCGAAATTCCTCCCCTGGTGCGGCGGTGTGAAAGTATTGGAACGCAGCGAGGACAAGCTGGTCGCCTGCCTGCAAATTAACTTCCACGGCGTCAAGCAGAGCTTCACCACCTCCAACCACAACAACCGCCCGACGCAGATGAAGATGCACCTCGTCGACGGCCCCTTCAAGATGATGGAAGGGACCTGGAGCTTCAAGGCCCTGCGCGAGGACGCCTGCAAGATCGACTTCGACCTGCAGTACGAATTCTCGAGCATCATCCTGGAACAGATCATCGGCCCCGTGTTCGGCATGATCGCCAACAGCATGGTCGATTCTTTCTGCAAGCGCGCCGAGGCGATCTATGGCTGAGATGTTGCAGGTCACGGTCTGCTACGCCGGCGCCGGCTTCGAATACCTGCACCCCATGCAGGTACGCATTGGTAGCACCATCGGCGAGGCAATCGAGCAGAGCGGTGTGTTGCAGGCCTACCCGGACATCAACCTGAGCACCCAGCCGGTCGGCATCTACGCGAAAAAGAAGACCCTCGATACGGTGCTGCGCGAACGCGACCGCATCGAGATCTACCGCCCCCTGGTGGCGGACCCGAAGGAATCGCGCCGCAAGCGCGCGGCGAAGCGGGAAGGCGCCGCCTAGGCTTGCCGGCGTGCCGACCTGACAATATTGCCTTGCACATCAGCATAAACAATTGCGTCTAAGGAAGTTGCAAGGGCCCGGTTCGCGCTATCATACGGATGAGCCTGCGGCCCGCAACGGACGGCCGGGCCCAGGGCTCGATTTCTGCAGCGCGGCCGGCCCGGATGACTCCGGGTCGCGGCATTGCCGTCATACCGTCCGCTGTCGCTTTCATCCATGCTGAGTACCCTGAGCCTCCTGTTGGTCACCACCGCGCTGTCGGTGGTCATGTTGCTGGTCCTGTCATCGCTGTCCGGCAGCAAGGTGGCTGGAATCCGCGAATGGGGGCAGGCCAATGGCCTGGCCATCGTCGCGCTGCTGTTCTTCGCGTCCCGCGGCGTCCTGCCCGAAGTGCTGTCCATCGAGCTGGCCAATGGGCTCTACCTCGTTACGGTGGCCCTGATGTACGTGGGCTTCCGGCGCCACCTGGGCTTGCCGATCCCGAGCCGCCTGCTATGGGTGGGCGGCATCGCCTCGCTGGCCGGCGTCGTCTTCTTCCACATCGGGCATGAGTCCCTGTCGATGCGGATCACTTCGGTCTCGGTCTACCACGCGGGCGTCTGCTACGCCATCTTCGCCAGCGTGCCCTCGACCCGGGAGCGGCGCCTGCGCTATTCCTTCTCCTTCACCCGCATCGCCGCGCTGTCCCTCGGCGTGGGCCACACCTTCCGCGGCCTGTTCTATCTCGTCGACGCCTATGAGCCGGTGTCGCTGCTGGACCCGGCCGCCATCAACCTGGCCTTCTTCGCGATCGGCACCCTGTTCATGCCGGGCCTGACCCTGGGCGCCGTGATGATGGCCAATGCGCGGGTGCTGTCCGAGACCGCCTACGCGGCCGAGCACGACCACCTGACCGGCGCCCCCACGCGCCGCGCCTTTTTCGAGGTCGCCGGACGCGAACTGGCGCGCGCCCGCCGGCAGGCGGGCAGCGTCGGCCTGCTGCTGGTCGACGCCGACCACTTCAAGCGCATCAACGATACCTATGGACATGGGGTTGGCGACCAGGTGCTGCGCGACCTGGTCCAGCGCATCATGGGCGTGATCCGCAAGAACGATTTTTGCGCCCGCCTCGGCGGCGAGGAATTCGCGGTGCTGCTGCCCGATACCAGCATGGAGGCCGCGCTGGTCGCTGCCGAGCGCCTGCGCACCGCGCTCGACCGGCCTGCGCCGGCGACCGGCGCAGGCGCGCCCTATACCGTCAGCATCGGCCTGGCCATGCTGGAAGCAGGCGAGGAGTTCGACAGCCTGATGCAACGCGCGGACGCGGCCCTGTATGCGGCCAAGGAAGCCGGACGCAACCGGGTGATGTGCGCGCAGGCGCTGCCACGCCATAGCGTCAAGGCCGCCGGACGCGCCTGAGGCGCGCTCAGCGGCACTCGGCCAGGATCTTGTTGGCCTGCGCGAACTGCGCGGCGCGTTCTTCGTCCGTCATGATGCGCGACTGGCCGGCCGCGTCGAAGTCCCGGATGCGTACGCCCGATTCGACCTGGGCCCTGGCACTGCGCGCCATGGCGCAGCGCTGCGCAATATCCCGCTCACGCTCGGCCTGCTGGGCGTCCTTCTTTTCCTGTTCCTCGCGCTTCTTCTTGCGCTCCTTGTAGTCGGCCTCGCGCTCGGCCAGGGTTGGTGCCGTCTTGGGCGCGGCAGGTGCGGCGGCGGACGCTTCAGGCGCCGGCGGGGTGGTGGCCATGCGGCCGGGCGTCTTCAGGATCTTGTGCGCCGGGGTCGAAGGTGGCGGTGGGCGGTCGGAGAAATGGCGCACGCCGTTTTCGCCAATCCAGGAATACTGGGCCTGGGCCAGGCTGCTGCCAAGGAGCAGCGCGCCGGCGGCGAGCAGGCGGAGGGGAGTGGTGGAGCGTGGCATAGAGTTTTCCTCAGGTAACAAACGGATTTCGCCACGCCAGGGCCCGGCTGTCAATGAGGGATGCGCGTCGAGGGCAATTTTTAGGCATGGCTGCGACAGTCTTTTGTACTTTCTGTATAATTCACTTTTGCGCCTATAGGAAAATACTATGCGTCTCCTCCAAAAAGCACTCACCTTCGATGACGTGCTGCTCGTCCCGGCCTACTCCAACGTTCTTCCGGCCGAAACTTCCCTTCGCACCAAACTGACCCGGAATATCACGCTGAACATTCCGCTGCTGTCGGCTGCGATGGATACCGTGACCGAAGCGCGTCTCGCGATCGCGATGGCGCAGGAGGGGGGCATCGGCATCATCCACAAGAACCTGAGGCCGAGCGACCAGGCACGCGAAGTGGCCCGCGTCAAGCGCTACGAATCCGGCGTGCTGCGCGACCCGATCACCATTCCTCCCACCATGAAGATCCGCGAAGTGCTGGCGCTGTCGCAACAGCACGGCATCAGCGGCTTCCCGGTGGTCGAGGGCAAGCAGGTGGTCGGCATCATCACCAACCGCGACCTGCGTTTCGAGGAAGACCTGGACGCGGAAGCGCGCGCCAAGATGACCCCGCGCGAGAAGCTGGTGTATGTGAAGGAAGACGCCAATACCGAGGAAGCCAAGCGCCTGATGAACAAGCACCGCCTCGAGCGCGTGCTGGTCGTCAACGACGACTTCGAACTGCGCGGCCTGATCACCGTCAAGGACATCCAGAAGTCGCACGAGCACCCGCTGGCCTCGAAAGATTCGCAGGGCAAGCTGCTGGTCGGCGCGGCCGTCGGCGTCGGCGCCCGTGACGAAGAGCGCATCGAGCTGCTGGTCGCGGCCGGCGTGGACGTGCTGGTGGTCGACACCGCCCACGGCCACTCGCAAGGCATCCTGGACCGCGTGAAGTGGATCAAGGAACGTTACCCGCACGTGGACGTCATCGGCGGCAACATCGCCACCGCAGCGGCCGCCAAGGCCCTGGTCGAGCACGGCGCGGACGCGGTCAAGGTCGGCATCGGCCCCGGTTCGATCTGCACCACCCGTATCGTCGCAGGCGTGGGCGTGCCGCAGATCACCGCGATCTCGAACGTGGCCAAGGCCCTGGAAGGCACCGGCGTGCCCTGCATCGCCGACGGCGGCATCCGCTTCTCGGGCGACATCTCGAAAGCGCTGGCAGCAGGCGCGCACACTGTCATGATGGGCAGCATGTTCGCCGGCACCGATGAAGCGCCGGGCGAGACCATCCTCTACCAGGGCCGCAGCTACAAGTCCTACCGCGGCATGGGCAGCCTGGGCGCGATGGCCGAAGGCTCGGCCGACCGCTACTTCCAGGAAGCATCGAGCAAGGCCGACAAATTCGTCCCGGAAGGCATCGAAGGCCGCGTCGCCTATAAAGGCAGCGTGCTGGCGATCATCTTCCAGCTGGTCGGCGGCGTGCGCCAGTCGATGGGCTACTGCGGCTGCGCCACCATCGAGGAACTGCGCGAGAAAGCCGAGTTCGTCGAGATCACCTCGGCCGGCATGCGCGAATCCCACGTGCACGACGTCCAGATCACGAAGGAAGCGCCGAACTACCGCTCCGAGTAAGCTCATTTCATGAAACGCGGCCGGCAGTGGCCGCGTTTTTGCATGACCCGATTCATTTCCTATCGTTGCCTTCTACATGCACTCCAAAATCCTCATTCTCGACTTCGGTTCCCAGGTTACCCAGCTGATCGCCCGCCGCGTACGCGATGCCGGCGTGTTTTCCGAGGTCTATCCCTACGACGTCAGCGACGAGTTCGTCCGCAACTACGGCGCCTCGGGCATCATCCTCTCGGGCAGCCACAACTCGACCCTCGAAGGCGATTCCCCGCGCGCCCCGCAAGCCGTGTTCGAAGCCGGCGTGCCGGTGCTGGGCATCTGCTACGGCATGCAGACCATGGCCGCCCAGCTCGGCGGCAAGGTCGAGAACGGCAAGGTGCGCGAGTTCGGCTACGCCGAAGTGCGCGCCCGCAACCACACGGCCCTGCTGAACGGCATCAACGATTTCGTCACCGATGAAGGCCACGGTATGCTGCGCGTCTGGATGAGCCACGGCGACAAGGTGCTGGACATGCCGCCGGGCTTCAAGCTGATGGGTTCGACCGACAGCTGCCCGATCGCCGCGATGGCCGACGAAGACCGCCGCTTCTACGCACTGCAGTTCCACCCGGAAGTGACCCACACCACGCAGGGCGAGGCCATCATCGGCCGTTTCGTGCACGAGATCTGCGGCTGCAAGTCGGACTGGAACATGCCGGACTACATTGGCGAAGCGGTGCAAAAGATCCGCGAGCAGGTGGGTAGCGATGAAGTCATCCTCGGCCTGTCGGGCGGCGTCGACTCGAGCGTCGCCGCAGCCCTGATCCACCGCGCCATCGGCGACCAGCTGACCTGCGTCTTCGTGGACCACGGCCTGCTCCGCAAGGACGAGGGCAAGATGGTCATGGACATGTTCTCGAAGAACCTCGGCGTGAAGGTGCTGCGCATCGACGCCGAAGACCAGTTCATGGGCCACCTGGCCGGCGTGACCGACCCGGAACAGAAGCGCAAGATCATCGGCCGCGAGTTCGTCGAGGTGTTCCAGGCGGAAGCGAAGAAGCTGACCAATGCCAAGTGGCTGGCGCAGGGCACCATCTATCCGGACGTGATCGAATCGGCCGGCAAGGGCAAGAAGGGCCAGACCATCAAGAGCCACCACAATGTGGGCGGCCTGCCTGAAACCCTGAACCTCAAATTGCTCGAGCCGCTGCGCGAGCTGTTCAAGGACGAGGTCCGCAAGCTCGGCGTGGCGCTGGGTCTGCCGCATGACATGGTCTATCGCCACCCCTTCCCGGGTCCGGGCCTGGGTGTGCGTATCCTGGGCGAGGTGAAGAAGGAATATGCCGACCTGCTGCGGGAAGCGGACGCGATCTTCATCGAAGAGCTGCGCAATACGCCGTTCGAGCTGCCGGCGGTTGCGGGCATCGATCCGGGCAAGGCGCCGGTGAACTGGTATGAGGCGACCAGCCAGGCGTTTGCGGTGTTCCTGCCGGTGAAATCCGTTGGCGTGATGGGCGACGGGCGTACCTATGAGTACGTGGTCGCGCTGCGCGCGGTGCAGACCCTGGACTTCATGACGGCGCAGTGGGCGCATCTGCCGCACTCGCTGCTGGGCAAGGTATCGAACCGCATCATCAATGAGGTGCGTGGGCTGAACCGGGTGGTGTATGACATTTCGGGCAAGCCGCCGGCGACGATCGAGTGGGAGTGAGCGGAGTCGCTAAGTAACTGATTTTGTAGTGGAAATTGCAGAGCCGTTGATCATTCGTATGAATTATCAACGGCTTTTTATTTTGTCGGACGGGCATGTCCATGCAGTGCTAGGCAAAAAAATCAATGGTATTAAATATGGCACTGAATCTGGGGCGCTACCGTCGAAGTATGTGTATACCAGCGTGCCGCTCGCTATTAATCATGGTATCGGCTTGTGCCAAGCTTTTTGATTCCAAAGCGAAAAGCGGCCAGTAACCGGCCGGTTCCAGAGATTGCACCGAAGGCCCGGAAGCGCTTTTCGACCGAGCGTTTCAGGATGCACACCCTTCACCCAGGCTTGAGCAGCATGTGCCTACCTGGGCGATGCCAGTACTCCGGCATCCTTATTTTTCGAGTGAGCGATGGCTGCCGCTGATTCGGATCAGGTAGGGGAAAGATCCTGCAGTACGAAGAGGTCATGCAGCGGCGGGGCGGTTCTCGCCAACGACGCTGGCGACCGCTGGGGTCCAGGCCGCGTCGAGCTCGTCGACCTGCTCCTTCAGCAGCCCGACGGCAAGGTGCAAGTCGAAATCGAATGCCGAGCCGCATGCGAGCACGGCCGCAGCTTCAGGCTGGGCGGCAGCGTGCTGGTCCCGAGAAAGGACAGCAGGGCGTCCTGGTAGCGCGGGGGATTGCAGGCAGGTGTCATCGTACTGCATTCAAGCAGTTCGTGCCACAGTTTACGGACCTCGTCGAACGTGGTGCACGGGCTTCCGGAGCGGCTGGTGCATGACCATGTCGATCTTGACGTGGCTGTTCGGACTGTCCGGAGATGTTGTTTTGAGGAAATTGTCATACAATTGGCTAGCTGGCTGATTCGCGCATTCGACGTCATTTGTCGCATTGTCTTGTACGCTGCGGGAAGGATTTGATGTCGTCACGTCAACAAGCTTTTTTTCAACGACCAAGCGGGGCGTGTGCGCACGAACTGCCTGACTGCCTTTTATGGGAGGGCAAGCATGGAAACACGGGATCGCTTTCGCGGTTCGCTGCTCGGGCTGGCCTGCGGAGATGCCGTTGGTACGGCCGTCGAGTTCCTCGATCGCGGCAGCTTCGCGCCGCTGACCGACATGATCGGCGGCGGGCCGTTTGCGCTGGAGGCAGGCCATTGGACCGACGACACCTCGATGGCCCTGTGCCTAGCCACCAGTCTGCTCGATTCCGGCGGCTTCGACCCGGCCGACCAGATGCGACGTTATTGCCGCTGGATGGAAGAAGGCTATCTGAGCAGCACCGGCGAATGCTTCGACATTGGCATGACCGTCAGCGATGCCTTGCAGCGCTTCCTGGATGAAGACGAAGCGTTTGCCGGCAGCACGGACCCGGACACTGCGGGCAATGGATGCCTGATGCGCCTGGCTCCGGTGCCGATGTATTACTTTTCGGACCGCGCGTTGGCGATCGCGTATGCGGGCGAGAGCGCCCGCACCACGCATGGGGCGCAGGAATGCATCGAGGCCAGCCGCCTGTTTGGCGCGATGCTGTGGCTGGCGCTGGCGGGCGCCACGAAAGAGGCGATCCTGCACGGGCATGGCATGACGGACCTGTGCTCCGCACGCCTGGTTTCGATCGCACGCGGCGCCTACCGGGGCGCGCATGCCGGGGAGATCCGCGGCAGCGGCTACGTCGTGGACAGCCTCGAAGCGGCGCTCTGGTGCTTCGAGCGGACGGCGACGTTCGAGGAAGCGGTCCTGTGCGCAGCGAACCTCGGGGACGACGCCGACACGACGGCCGCCATTTGCGGCCAGCTCGCGGGTGCGTTCTATGGCCAAGCCGGTATTCCCCAACGCTGGCAGGAGCGGCTGGCCTGGGCCGACCGGATCCTCGCCTTGGCGGACCGTTTGCACGCTGCGCCGCCCGGCGCAAGCTCTTGAACGATCGGCCAACCACATCCTGGAGGGTAAAGGAATGCTGCACACACGGTCGCTTTTGGAGGATGGAAGTAGGATTCCGGCGAGCTATAAATTCACAGAAGCAATTACGATTGAGGGAACCAGGGGTGGAAGAGCAGGAATTCAGGGCCGATGCAGAGAATTTTGTGAATTGGCTTGCTCGATATTTGGATACGTCCAGGGCTGAATCAGCGGCAAACAATGAGGTCTTGCACCAATGGACGGCGCGCAGCGATCGGGCTGCTCCGCAGGCGGGCGCGATCTGGTCCTGCAAGTCCCTTTTTGACGCTTATCAGAACTATTACTGGAAAACGCGTAATCCGCTGACAAAGGGATTCATTTTCTCCTATACGGAGTCCGCCGAATGCTTGGCCCAGCTTGGCGAGAAGCTGCGGGAAACAATCGAAAACGGCGACGCCAAGCAGTGCCTCCAGGTATGTGAAGACATCCTGCGTTGGGGGGGAGTGCAGAATCGGCCAGTGGCCTCGCTCATCCGGTCCTTGGGTGATGGCTTGCCCAGGTATCTCAAGGCTGTCGAGGCAATGTTGAACGAGGGGCCGCAGACAAATTTTGTCGTGATTGACGGCAAACGTCATGCCTTGGAAGTCGACTCTGGGACCACCAAGATCTACTCCCTGCTCAGTACGGATTGGGCGATATACGACGGCCGGGTTGGCGCGGCGCTGGGGTGGCTGGTACGTCGCTGGGCCGAGGAAATGGCGCTCGCAGAAGTACCGGAGCGCCTTCGGTTTGCATGGGGGTATGAGCCGCGGCGCAATCCGAACGTTGAAAAAAAACGGACGTTCCCGATGTTCGGCGCTGGCGTTGACAGGTTCCAGCAGAATCTCCGGCTGAACTGCTTGCTCAGGATGATTCTGGAAGCGAACGCGTCGAGCCAGTTCATGCGAACGGCACATCCATTGCGTGCGCTGGAAGCTGCCTTGTTCATGATCGGCTATTCTGTGCGCGAGCATCGTGATCGATATGGCGAAGCGGCGGCGCTTGACGTCCTTGAACTCGAAGCGGATCCTGTCGACAATTGCAGCTTTGCCGCCAAGATTTCCGCCAGATTGCGTGAGCGATCTCGGGCGGCGATTCCAAAGCAGAACGGAGGCCAGTTCAACGCCGAGTGGTCGGAAGAGGGAGTGATCGTCGATTGCCTGGGCCCCAATAGCTTGCTGCCCTGGCGTGTTTTCGATGAAGTCGAGCGACTACTCGATGAGAATGTTGGAAACGCGAGGCGAGGCAATGCGATGGGAGGAACACTTGGCGATGCGCTTTTGCCATTCGATTCAGTGGAAGGGCGAATCGCTGAAAAAATCTATGGCAGGAAACAGGGGGACGCTGTATTCCGCAGGATTAGTCCGATTGCAAATATTCTCGTCTGGGCCGGCGTGTGTGAACATGAAACAAAGATGTTGTGCAAGGCAGGCAAGGGACAGTAGCAGGTCAATGTCGCCTGAAAACACCCAAGTGCTCTTCCGATCCTTTCCGCGCCTGTATCGCGGAAGGGACAAGCGCCTGACCGAGTCTCTCATGTCCAGTGGTTTCGAATGCGGAGATGGCTGGTTTGAGCTCATCCGGGATCTGTCGGCAGCTCTTGAGCAAATCGCCCATGAGGAAGCGCGTCTGCCCGACAGCGAGCAGTGGCCGGACGCTTTCCAGGTGAAGGAAAAATTCGGCAGGCTGCGCTTTTACATCCGGCATGGCTCTCCTGCGATGTATCGCGCAATCGATGAGGCTCAGGAGCTGTCCGAGCAAATCTGCATGATGTGCGGCGCCGCCCATCCTGCTTGATCGCCGAAACCCGTGGAGATGCGCTCAGGCCTGTCCCTGCCCGAGCAGGGCATCGAGCGCGGTGAGCGTTTCCAGTGCGCCGGCGGAAATGCCGATGCCGTGCACGCTGCCGGAGTCAGCCTCGCGCGGATTGATCCGGATGAGCGAGCCGCCATGCCGCAATACGACCCGCTGGGCGAACTGGCGTACGGTCGGGATGTTCAGGCCGGCCCCGATCTCAGGCCAGCGACAGCGTGGCCACGCGGCCCGACTTGCCGCTTTCCGCGTCGGCCCAGCGTTGCTGGCTGAGGTAGTCGATGACCTTGTGACGCTGCTCGAGCGTATAACTGTCCTGGTGGCTGCGGCTCATACTGAGCGACATGTCATACATGGACGCCGTCGCAACCGCCCTGATGCGTGAATCGCTCGTGGCGGCGGTCAGGGCCATGCCGCTCAAGCCGCAAATACCGATGGCGCCGATGCGCTTGCGGTTGACGTTCGGCAGCAGGCCGAGGAAGTCAACAGCCGCGCTGTAGTCTTCAGTGTTGATGTCGGGCGAAGCCACGTGGCGCGGTTCGCGCCGCTTTCGCCGGTGTATGAGGGGTCGAAGGGCAGGGTGATCAAACCGTGCTCGGCCATGGTCTGCGCGTAGAGGCCCGAGGATTGTTCCTTGACTGCGCCGAAGGCCGCTGACCACGATCGCCGCCAGCTTGCCGCTGGCGTTCTTGGGCACGTATAGGTCCGCTGCCAGGGTGATGCCATAACGGTTCCGGAAGCTGACTTTCCTGTGATGAGCTTGTCGCTCCTGGGGAAGGTCTTGTCCCATTTGTCGCCGAGTTTGACACGCGTCTGCGCCGAGGCCTGGCCTGGCACAGCCATGGCAAGGCCCATCGCGGCGGCGCCGGTCCCCGTCATTTTCAGCAACTGGCGGCGTTCGATATCGGTATCGCTCGCGTCGTGGCGAGTGAAGGGTTTGTCGGTATGTTCGTTCATGGTGCTCCGTTGCATATGCTTGAGTAATGGAGCCGATCACGCCATTGGGCAATCGGCTGGCAGCAAATTCTTCCTCCCTGGGGTCATCCAGAAGCGGCAAGGCTCCAGCGTTGGGCCTGTTTGAAGTCGATGTACTGTTGCGCTGAATTCTCGCGCGCACGCGTCTCGTTGAATAGGTACTCAATCCTGAATGGGTCTATTAGCAAGGCTAATGAATGAGCCTGGAGAAGGCTCTAGATGCAGCCGCCGAGGTAGAACGTACTTGACTCTCAGCCGTGCCCGAACATAGCATAACGCTCATCAGTTCATGGTTTCTGTCGTGGTACTGATGGGGTTGGGCGCAGAAAGCTAAGCGTATTCAACCACTTATCTCAGCCATTGATCATCGAGTGGGAGTGAGTAGAGCACACTCCTGATTTCTAAAAAGATCAGGTGAGCCGTTGATCGTTCGAGATGAACGTTCAACGGCTTTTTCTGCAGGGCCAGCCATGAACGCGAGTCGAAACTAGGAATAGCTCGCCGCGTTTCTTAAAAATGTAACTAACCCACAGCCGCTTTCCGCACAATACGATACCTCGACGTTAGCGACTACACATACACTAACCAGACATTACCAAGGCGTCCAGGGAAAGGCCGGACTACCGGCAAGACGCTCGGACGCAGGCCCCGGGAGCTATTTGACAGGTTGACAAGCACGTCACTGACAGGCACGCTTAATCATGAACGTCGCTTCCAACGCTGTAGCCGCAATGATTCCATTCACCTTCAACGACATCGAGACAGGCGCGCGCCTGTTCGAAGCCCTCGCGCGCCAGGCCATATCGCTACGCGGCATGCCGATCACCTACGGCGACCTGCTGACGCTGGCGCGCTCCCTGCATCCGAAGGACGAGGTACTCGGCCGTGCGGTGCCGGTGGGCATCGGCGCCAAGCTCCAGTTCGTGGAGAGCTTTTGCGCCACGCATGGCTTGCCCAATCTGGCCTGCCTCGCGGTGAACAGGGAGACCTTGCGGCCAGGCCCTGCTTACCAGGGTGACTGGGAAGCCGAGAAGCGCGCCGTTGCCGGCTTCGACTGGGGCAGCGTCGATGGGCAACTGGCGGCATACGTGGAAGCGATGCGCGCCAAGGTGCCGGCCCGCTTCAAGCCGCGCAAGGAACGGCCGGCGGACGTGGCCTGGTACGCCTATTTCTGTTCCCATCGGGCGGCTTGCGACAAGCTCACGCCGGAGGACAAGCAGGAGATCATCAACCAGATGATGGCCGGACTGGACCCTGAAACGGCGCTTGGGCGCGTATTGGCCGCGAAGCTTGAATTCGGCAGCGCAGCCTGAAGCGAGGCAGGGAGGCCGCGGCGGATTTCTTCGGCCAGCGGGGCGAAGATTGCGGGACGACCGCACGGGAAACAGGAGAGGAAGCGTATGCAGGAACTGTCGAAAGGGGCGCGTCTGGCATTCGCCCCCGATATGGTGGAGGGCGAGCTGCAGGTCAGGCTGAAAGGGCAGGGGCTGCAACTCGACTTCGCCTGCTTCGCCATCGATGCAGCCGGCAAGCTTGTCGATGATCGCTACATGATTTTCTTCAACCAGCCGGCCACGCCGTGCGGCGGCGTTACGCTGAAGGGTGAGGGGAACGAGGTCGATGGATTCTCCTTCCGTCTCGCCATGCTGCCGGCGAAGGTCGAGCGCCTCGTCATCACTGCCAGTATCGATGGTGGCGGCGTCATGTCGCAATTGACGCAGGGCCACGTGGGGCTGCATGGCGCGGGCGGCGAGTTCGCGCGCTTCGCGTTCACGGGCGCGGACTTCTCCCAGGAACAGGCGCTCATGCTCGGCGAACTGTACCGCAGGGAAGGCGGCTGGCGCTTCATGGCGGTGGGGCAGGGCTTCAACGGCGGCTTGCCCGCCCTGGTGCGGCATTTCGGCGCCGACGTCGCGCAGGACGCCGCGCCGGCGCAGCCGGCGCCTCCACCCTCGAGCATCAGCCTCGAGAAACGCGTCGAGGCGAAGGCGCCGCAGCTGGTCAGCCTGGTGAAGTCGGCGGGCGTCTCGCTTGCAAAGGTCGGCCTGGATGCGCACCGCGCCAGGGTCTGCCTCGTGCTCGACATCTCCGGCTCGATGAGCGCGCTGTACCGCAAAGGCCTGGTGCAGCGTTTCGCCGAACGCATCCTGGCGCTTGGCTGCCGCTTCGACAACGACGGCGACATCGACGTCTTCCTGTTCGGGCGCAACGTGCACCAGCCCGAGCCGATGGGTCTGTCGAACTGGACCGGCTACATCGCGAAGGCCATCGACCGCCATCCGCTCGAGGGCGACACCCGCTACGGCGCGGCCATGGCGGCCGTCCGCCGGCACTATTTCCCGGATGCCGGCGGCGGCGAGCGCACGTCGCCGCACGCCGCGCCACTGCCGGTCTACGTGATGTTCGTGACCGACGGCACCACCTCCGACCAGCCCATGACCGAGCGACAGCTGCGCTGGTCGAGCCGGGAACCGATATTCTGGCAATTCATGGGCATCGGAAAAGGGAAGAAGTCCAAGGCCAGGCGCCTGGCCGACTTTGCCGACTCCGACTTTCCCTTCCTGGAAAAGCTCGACGACCTGGGTGGACGGCTGATCGACAATGCGGACTTCTTTTCGGTGTCCAGTCCGGACGAGCATACGGATTCGGCCTTGTATGACCTGTTGATGACGGAGTATCCGGGCTGGGTAAGGCAGGCGCGCCAGAACGGGCTACTGCGCTAGGCAAGCGTCTCCACGGCCTGCGCTTTCTCATATTTTTCTACAGGCTCCCGAAAATGTCCTCATGACGCGCCGAGCAGATCCACTCCCACAACGTCGAGAAATGTAACTAACCAACGAGAGACTTCACAACAACTTGAATTCGGAACGCTACGGACTTCAGCAAAGACAAC
Source organism: Massilia agri (assembly GCF_024753255.1). Classification (GTDB taxonomy): domain Bacteria; phylum Pseudomonadota; class Gammaproteobacteria; order Burkholderiales; family Burkholderiaceae_D; genus Telluria; species Telluria agri. Next base: position 502 of record NZ_JANUHA010000011.1, on the reverse strand, counting down.
ATAAAACCACCAAGGCTTCCAGCACCGAGCCCCGGCGAGGCGCGCGATGCAGCCAAGGTCGGGACGGAGCTAGACTCTAGTAGAACTTAATGTGCGCAGAAGTGTCGAATGATGACCATGGAAAGCACTCTAGGAATCGGACACGCTGCCAGGCTGCTGGGAATCACGGTCAAGACGCTGCAGCGCTGGGAGCGCGAGGGACGGCTAGTCCCGGCGGCGCGCACCGCCAGCAACCGCCGGCGTTATACCGAGAGCCAGTTGCGCGCGTTCCTGCACCTGCCATCGCCGGGCGCGCCGCGGCGTATCGTGGCCTACTGCCGGGTGTCGAGCGCCGCCCAGCGCCCCGACCTGGCCAACCAGCGCCGCACGCTCGAGCAGTTCACGGCCGCGCGCGGCTTGGCTGGGGTGGAATTTATCGAAGAAGTTGGGGGTGGCCTCAATTTCGGGCGCAAGCGCTTTGTGGCCTTGATGGATGCGATCGGGCGTGACGAAGTGGCGACAC
>NZ_JANUHA010000010.1 GCF_024753255.1 Massilia agri | reverse complement strand
CGGCATCAGCCGCGAGCACGTCTGCATCCTCGTGGCGCGCGATCGGACAGGCGGAACAATTGACTGCGTGACCGGACGTGGCAAGGTGACCGCAGCCCAGCTGCGCCGGCACCTGCTGCCGGTGCTCGACCGGGACGTGCTGCTGGTCACGGACGCCCACCCTGCCTACAGAACATTTGCCCTGGAAGCCGGAATATCGCACGAGGCTGTGAACGTCAGTAGCGGCGAAAGAGTGCGCGGCGCCGTACATGTCCAGAACGTGAACGCCTATCATCGCCGTTTCCGCCAGTGGCTGGCACGGTTCAATGGCGTCGCATCAAAATACCTGCCGAACTATCTTGGCTGGCAATGGGCGCTCGACGGTCGGCGCATCAAGACGGCCGAACGGCTGCTTTCTGCGGCGCTGGGCGTGTTCAGCAGGGCGAGCCCACACTGAACGGTGACAGCGCCGTTTTTTTGGCGCAAGCACCCGTAAACAACAACAGCCGCCCACAGGCGGCTGTTCCCCATCGCTCGAGAAGCGATATCAGTGCCGGCGGCGCGCAGCGTCGTCCAGCTTTTCTTCCACGTTTTCCTGCGCATCGCCCATCGTCTTCTGGGCCTTGCCTTCGACTTTGGTCGCCTTGCCTTTGGCTTCTTGCGTCGGGCTGTCGATTGCATCACCGAATTCTTCTTGGATCTTGCCGCCGATTTCTTTCAGTTTGCCTTCAACTTGATTTTTGTTAATCATGGTCTTCTCCTTGAGTTGACATGTCCGGATGTCCATGCATGGGTACAGATTACGCCGGCGGCCCCGCCTCTTCTGTTCGTGTTCGCACATTGCACAAATGTCAGCATTTGAGCGACGTCAAGACGATTCGAGTGCTAGTCTTTTGTCAACGCAACGATGCTCCCCGCGAGGTTAGCAATGAACGAACAAGAACATCGAGACCACCCGAGCGACCCACCACCCACGCAACGTCGCGTCGCCAAGCGCGTCACGATGATCAGTGGGATCGCTATCCTTTTTGTTGCCATTGCAGCGGCGATCGTGCTGGCAGCGGACGCATTGCTGCTGGTCTTCGCCTGCATCCTGATGGCCATCCTGCTCTACAAGCTGAGCGAAATCATGGCGCGCCGCATGCACATGAACCGCAAGGTTGCGCTGACCATCGTCGTCATCGCGCTGACGGCCATCATCGGCATCGGCGGCTGGGCGATGGCGCCGCAGATTTCCGAGCAATCGACCAAGCTGGCGGAAGAAATCCCGGCCGCCGTCAAGCGCCTGCAGGCGGAAGTCCAGCAGCACCCCCTGCTCAAGCGCGTGGTGGACGAACTTCCGCCGCCGGAACAAATCGTCAAGCAAATGGGCAATATGGTGCCGAACGCCGGGCTGTTCTTCGGCGGCGTGATCGGCGCGCTCGGCAATGTCGTCATCATTCTGTTCGTCGGCATCTATTTCGCCACGTCGCCCCAGCTCTACACGCAGGGCGCGATCCGCCTGGTGCCGCCGGCAAAACGCCCGCGCGCGCAGGAGGTGCAGCAGGAACTGGGCAACACATTGGCCAGCTGGCTGCTCGGCAAGGCGGCATCGATGCTGATCGTCGGCGTGGCCACCACGGCCGGCCTGATGATGCTGGACGTGCCGCTGGCCCTCATCCTGGGCATCATCGCCGGCCTGCTCGATTTCATCCCCTATCTGGGACCGATCATGGCCGGCATCCCGGCGGTGCTGCTGGCGCTGTCGATCAGCCCGGATCTGGCGCTGTATACCGCCCTGCTCTTCCTCGGTGTCCAGCTGGTGGAAGGCTATGTGCTGCAGCCGATGATCGAAGCCAGGGCGGTGGACCTGCCGCCAGCCCTGGTAATCGTCATGCAGCTGGTCTTCGGCACCCTGTTCGGCTTCGCCGGCGTAGCATTGGCGACGCCCCTGGCGGCGGCGCTGGCGGTGCTGGTGAAGATGCTCTATATCGAAGACGTGCTTGGCGACAGGCCGGCGCAAACGAAGGACTAGGGCTCCCGTAGGGTAGGCCTGGGCGGCCCCGTGGTCCTGCCCACCCTACAACGGCAAAAGCCGCGCAATGCGCGGCTTTTTGTTGGGTGAGTGAAACTTAATTGTTGCCTTTGAAGATGTCCTTCACGTCGCCGGCCTTCTCCTGCACCTTGCCTTCGACCTGCTTGGACACGCCTTCGCGCTGGGTCTGGCGGTTGCCGACGGCTTCGCCGACTTTCTCCTGGATCTTGCCGCCGATGTCCTTGGCCTTGCCTTTGACTTGGTCCTCGTTCATGGTGTACCTCATCGCTGTGTGGATCGAAGCCTCACCTTAGGCCGCATCGATGGTCAACTCTGTGCGCCAATTAACACTCGGGCTTGCGCCAGACGCTGGCCAGCCAGGGCTGCTGCTCGCGCGGCAGGCCGGCCGGGCGGTAGTAATGGTGCAGCGGCAGGAAGCCGGCGGCCCGCAGATAGCGCTCCCACGTTTCGTAATCGTAATAGCTGCCGTAGCGCGGTCCGTTCCAGCCTTCCTGGTTGTCGCCGCGCGGGTTCGAGCTGAACAGGACGCCGCCGGGTTTCAGGGTTGCATGCAGTTTCTCCAGCACGCCGGGCAGCTCGGCGCTGGGCACGTGGAACAGGGAAGCGTTCGCATAGACGCCGTCGAAACGGGCCGGCGGCAGGTCGAGATGCAGGAAGTCCTGCCGCCACACCTCGCAGCCGCTGTAGGCGCGCGCCATTCCGGCGAAGCGCTCGCTGCCGTCCAGGCCGATGGCGGTGTGGCCGAGCTGGCTGAAGGTCTTGAGGTCGCGCCCGGGGCCGCAGCCGAGGTCGAGGATGGTCCAGGGGGCCGGGGCCTCGATGGCATTCAACAGCGCCTCGATGTTCTGGCGCACGTCGTGGTCGATGGTGCCGGCGAAGAAGGCGTCGGCGGTGAGGTTGTAGTGCGCCAGGGTGCGGCGCGAGATGTCGTCAGCGTCCATGCCGCATTATCGACGAAATCCGGCAAGCCGGGTCCGCACTGCGGCCCCGGCTTCTGCACCCTGCCCTGTCCTTACCAGACGCGCACGCGCTGTTCCGGTGCCAGGTAGAGCTGCTGGCCCGGCTTCACGTCGAAGGCCTTGTACCAGGCGTCCAGGTTGCGCACGGTATAGGTGCGCCACTGGCCCGGGGCGTGACCGTCGGTCAGCACGGCGCGGCGCAGCGAGGCTTCGCGCGCCTTGGTGCGCCAGGCGTGAGCGTAGCCGGTGAAGAAGGCGCGGTCGGCTTCGATGGTCTTGCCGCTCGGCGTGGCCTTGAGCGCGTCGTAGGCCGCGGCCAGGCCGGCCAGGTCGGACAGGTTCTCGCTCAGGGTCAGCTGGCCGTTGATCGCCAGGTCGTCGAAGGGTTTGTACGCGTTGTACTGCTCGACCAGCTTCTGCGAGGCCTTCTTGAAGTGGGCCAGGTCTTCCTTCGTCCACCAGTCGCGCAGGCGCCCCTGGGCGTCGAACTGGGCGCCCATGTCGTCGAAGCTGTGGCTGATCTCGTGGCCGATCACCGAGCCGATCGCGCCGTAGTTCTGGGCATCCGAGGCCTTCGGGTCATAGAACGGGGCCTGCAGGATCGCGGCCGGGAAGTTCAGCGCGTTCTGCAGCGGCAGGTTGACGGCATTGACCAGCTGCGGCGGCATGGCCCAGTCGGTCTTCCTGGGCTTCTGCTTGAGCTTGGCGAGCTGCTGGGTGGTGTGGAATTCCTGGGCGCGCATCACATTGCCCAGCGCATCGTTCGGCGAGACCTGCAGGGCGCCATAAGACTTCCATTCGTCCGGATAGCCGACGCCCACGTACATAGTGCGCACTTTTTCCTTGGCCTGGGCGCGGGTCGAGGGCGCCATCCAGTCCAGCTTGTCGATGCGGCGCTCGAAGGCGGTCTTGATGTCGGCGACCATCTTCAGGATGCGCTGCTTGTCCTGGGCCGGGAAGTATTTGGCGACGTACATCTTGCCGACCGCCTCTTCCATCGCGCCATTGGTGGCGGCCAAGGCACGCTTCCAGCGCACCGACTGCTGCGGGCTGCCGGTCAGGGTCTTGCCGAAGAAGTCGAAGCGCAGGTCGTTGTAGGCCTTGGGCAGGGTGCTGGCGAACTGGTTCAGGCTGTGGAAGGCCAGGTAGTCCTTCCAGGTTGCGAGGTCGGTCGCGGCGACCTGCCGGGCGGCGCCGGCGATGGCGCCGGGGTGGTAGGCGATGAAGCGGTCCTGCTTGGCGAGGCGTGCGCCCTGCATGAAGGCGTTCCAGTCCATGCCCGGGGCCTTGGCAGGGAAGTCCTTCATGGTCCAGGGATTATTGGCCTTCTGGATGTCGGCCGACTCTTCACGGCTCGCGTGGCTCTGGGCCAGTTCGGATTCGAGCGCGAAGATCTTCGCGGCACGGGCTTCCGGGTCGCTATAGCCGGCCTGCTTCAGCACGGCGGCGATATAGGCCTGGTACTTGGTGCGCAGTTCGGCCATCTTCGGGCTGTTGTCCAGGTAGTAGGCGCGGTCCGGCATGCCGATGCCGCCCTGCAGGATGTAGGGCACGTTACGCGACGGGTCGGTCAGACCCTGGTTGATCCACACACCAAACAGGTTCGGCGTATTGAAATTGGTGGCGTTCAGCGGGTCGACATCGGCGCGCAGGAATTCGCCCAGCACGCGCGAGAGGCCGGCGCGGTCCTTGATTGCCTCGATCTTCGCCAAACGGGGTTTCAGCGGGGCGAGGCCGGCCGATTCGATCGCCGCCTCGTTCATGTAGGCCTTGTAGAAGTCGGCCACCTTGCGCGCTTCGGCACTGGCGGACTTGTCGCTGCCGGCTTCCTCGATCAGCTTGACGATGCGGGCATTGGTTTCCTCGGCCAGCGCACCCATTGCGCCCCAGGAGCCGCGGTCGGCCGGGATCTCGGTCCTGGCCATCCACTCGCCATTGGCGTAGGCATAGAAATCGTCGCCCGGCAGCACGATGGCCCCGAGCAGCATGGCGGGTTCCTTGCTGGTGCTTGCAGCCTGGCCGGCTGCGTGGGCGGGAGCAAAGGCGAAGGCGGCGCCGCACAGCGCCAGGGCGACGGCGGTCTTGATCGGAGTCCAGCTGGTGTTCATAGCTTCCTTTTCTCTTGGTAAAAGTGACTTCGTTTATTGTTTTTGCAGCGCTGCCCGCACCTGCGGCAGCAGGCGGGCCTTCTGGGCGGCACGGATGCGCACGCCATTGCCGGCGCGCTCGGCTTCGACAACACCGTCCGCACCGAAGTTCTTGCGCATGTAGTTTTCGACCAGCTCGGCGTGGACCGGGTTGGCCGAGCTCGAGACGATGCTGGCGAACAGGGCGTGGCGGCCGAGCGCTTCCATACTGTTCAGCAGCGCGTCGCGGTTGGCGACGGCGAAGTTCCAGGTCTGGTCGAGGTGCTCGGCGGAGACGCCGCCGATGATGTAGGGGATCAGGTCCGGCGGCGTCTGCGGCGACAGCAGCATCTGCAGGGTACGTGCGGCCAGCTGGGGATCCAGGGCGCTGGTCAGCGCCTTCCCGAAGCGGTTGCGTTCTTCGCTATTGGGCGCATTCGCGGCGCGGGCGGCCAGCGCCTCGTAGGTGGCGGCGTCGGCGTAGCGGCCGGCCGTCAGGGTGACGAAGTCGATCATCGAGGGCGGCACCGAGGACGGGTCCGCCAAGAAACGCGCGAAGCGTGCCTTGCCTTGCGCAATGGCCTCCGGGTCGCCGGCGCGCGCCAGCGAGGTGGCCAGCATGCCGCGCAGCTGGGCATCATCAAGACTCTCGCCCGGCTTCTCGTCCCAGCCGAGCGCGGCGAGCCTGGGACGCGCCAGGTCGATGAAGAAGCGGCGCACCAGGGCCTGCTCCGGTTCACCGCTGAGCAAGGAGCTCACGGTGCGCAGGTGGGACAGCAGCGCCTCCCACACGGCCGGGCGCGGTTCATTGGCGTACTTGCGCACCAGGTCGAGGTAGGCGTCGAGCGGCATGCGGCCGGCCAGCGCCAGGCTCCAGCTGTCGGCCAGCAGGCGCAGGCGGGTGCTGTCCAGCAGGCGCGGCGCCTGCTCGGCCAGGGCGTGGAAGCTGGCCGGGTCGTAATGCACGCGGAAATAGCCGACGCTATAGGGATCGACCACCAGGGCGCCTTCGCAGCTGGCCTGGGTAATCGTGGTAGAGGGGCCGGACAGCAGGGTGGTCCAGGCCTTGCCGTTGACGGTGCCGACCTGCAGCGGCACGTTCCACAGGCGTTTTTCGCTTGCCGGCTCATCCAGGCGGTACTGCTCCTGCGAGAGCGTGATTTTGCGCTTGCCTTCCTCGCAGGCCTGCTCGACCTTGATCAGGGGGAAGCCCGGCTGCGTGGTCCAGTCGGAAGCCAGTTTCCCGACCGGCTTGCCGGAGGCCTTTTCCAGCGCCGCCCACAGGTCGGCTGAGGTGGTATTCGAATATTGGTGCCTGGCCATGTAGGCGCGGATACCCTTGCGGAAGTTGTCCTCGCCCAGATAAGCCTCGAGCATGCGCAGGAAGGCCTGGCCCTTCGAATAGGTGATCGCGTCGAAAGCGGCGGCCGCCTGCTCTTCGGTGTCGATGCGGGTCTGGATCGGGTGCGTGGTCTTGCGCGCGTCCAGGTTCATCACGTATTCGCGCGCGGCGATCTCGTCCAGGTAGGGGCGCCATTCCGGATGGAAGTGCTGGGTCGCCTTGGCCGCCATCCAGGAGGCGAAGCCTTCGTTGAGCCAGAGATTGTCCCACCAGGCCATGGTGACCAGGTTGCCGAACCACTGGTGGGCCAACTCGTGGGCATTGATGTTGAAGGTGAACTTCTTGACCCGGTCCGGGCTCTTCTTCGGGTCGTAGAGCAGGGTCGGCTCGTTGTAGACGACGGCGCCCCAGTTTTCCATGGCGCCGTTGAAGCCGCCGGGGATGGCGATCTGGTCCAGCTTGGGCAGCGGATACGGGATGCCGAAGTAATGGTTGAAGTAGCGCAGCAGGTCGCGCGAGGCTTGCAGCGGGAAGGCGGTCGAGGCGCCCTTCCCTTCGGTGGTGACGACGCCGATCTCGACCCCGTCCTGCTTCGCCGCGACCCTTTCCATCTCGCCCGCGACCAGCACCACGAGATAGCTCGGCATCTTCGGCGTATTGCCGAAGGTGACGCGCTGCATGCCCTTGGACAGCGGCTCCTGTTTCTCGATCGGGGTGGTCGAATAAGTCTTGAAGTTGCTCGGGACGTCGACCGTCAGCTTGAAGCGGGCGCGGAAGGATGGTTCGTCCCAGGTCGGCAGCATGCGCCGCGCATCGGTCGGCGCCATGGTGGTGGCGATCAGCTTTTTCTCCGCCCCGTCCGCCTTGTAGTTCACATAGAAGAGGCCGCGGCCTTCGCGGTTGATCTGTCCCTTGAACGTCAGGTCCAGCGCATATTTGCCCGGCGCCAGCGGCCTGGCCAGCTCGAAGCGCAGGGTTTGCTGCCCCCTGTCGAGGATGGGCTTGAGGGCGAGCTTGCCGATCTCCTTGCCGCTCAGGCTGGCGGCGTCGATCTCCAGGTTGTCGGCGTTCAGCATGATGAGCGAGGTGGTCTTCAGGACCTCGATCTCGACGGTCTGGGTGCCGCGGAAGCTGTTGCCGGCCACGTCAGGCATGATGTGGGCGGAGTACTGCAGAGGAATCACGTCTTTCGGCAATTTGCCCGGGGTCGTCGCAAATGCATACGGCGCCTCGGCCTGGGCGCCGGCAGTGGTCAGCGCAAACGCGACCGCGGCCGCGGCGCGTGCGACTGGCATGTCTCTCATAAGTCTCTCTCTCGCAAAGCTTTTCTTGGTTTTTTGATCATGGCGTGGCGCTCCATGGCGCAACTACCCAGCACGCACTCTACGTAGGCCCCCGGGCGCCTGCGCCCGGATTGCGACAGACTGCAAAAAACGCGGCCGAACTGCCGAATCCGGGGAATGGCGGGTGCATTCTGGACCAAAGCGGGTCAGTTGACCATGCAAGACCAACAACATCAGTGTCCGCGCGAAAAAAATTTCAAATTTTTTTCAATGAAACCCTAAAGTTCCGAAAAGCGCGTCCGTAAAAGGGTAGACAACCGGCAATCCGGCCGGTGAACTTGCCAAGGCAGCAACATGACCTCGAACGACGTCCTCTCGATGTACGAAAACCTCGCCGGCCTCAGCGGCCAGATGAAGGTTGCTGCCCAGGCGGGCGACTGGAACGGTTTCGACAAGCTGAACGTGCAGGCCAGTGTGGCGGCAGGTGCGGCGATCGGCGGCGTGCCGGCCCTGGAAGGCGCCAAGCGCCAGCGCAAGATCGACCTGATCAAGCAGCTGATGGCCAATGACCGTGCGATCCGCGACGTGACCGAGCCGTGGATGGGCCAGGTGGAACGCGCGATGTGCGCGCATTGATCCGGTAAGGGATCAATAGATAAAGGGCGCCATCGGCGCCCTTTTGCTTTGGTAGGGTGGTCGGCTCTGCCGACCGCGCGTTCAACTCCGGCATGCACGGCCACTGAGCGAGCCGGAGCTGAACGCGTGGGCAGAACCTGCCCACCCTACGATTCGAGATTGCTCAGCTTCCCCAGGCAGCGGCGCTGGAAACCATTCAAGGCCTCGTTCACCAGCGCATCGTCCTCGCCCACCAGCCCGGCATCGATCAGGATCCGCAGCTTCGCGATCCGGTCACCCTGCCCCAGCGCCTGCGCCAGCGGCGAACCGTCCGGCTCGCCCGCCTGGCTGATCGCCTCCGCCACATTGTTCGGGAAATCCCAATGGGTCGCGATGACGCCGGAGAGGAGCCGGCTGCGCGCCAGCAGCTCGACGCCGAAGGCCGTCGAGGCCGGCACCTTGCCGTTCGGGCAGACCCGGTCCGCCAGGCGGAAGGCGACGATCAGGCCGACGTCCTGCATCAGGCCGGCGAGGCAGGATTCGAAGATGTCGGCGGTCAGGCCCGGCGCCATCAGGCTGGCCGCGACCGCGCATTTCTCGGAATGGTTCCAGACCAGGGGCGCCGCGCGGCGCGCGAAACCGCTCTCGTGCATGCGGATCACGGGCCGGAAGGCGACCCGCGCCAGCAGCATGCGCAGGCCGTTCTGGCCCAGCAGCATGATGGCGGCATCCAGCGTCTTGATCGGAGTCATCGGGCGGTAATAGGCGCTGTTCGCCTCGCGCAGCACCTCGGCCACCAGCACCACGTCTTCCGCCACCTGGGAGGCCAGTTCGCCGGTCGTGACGTTCTCGTCGCGCAGGCTGCGCAGCAGCTTGGGGATCAAGTCCGGAATCCGCGGCACCAGCTCGGCCGCGAAGGCCGGGTTCTGGGTGAGCTGGCTGATCTGGTCGAGGATCTGGCGCTCGGTCTCCGGCGGCGCCTCGAAGATGGCCGGTCCGGCGAGCCACTCGTAATACAGCGCGTCGATACCGGCGCCGTCGCCTGCCGCATCGGCAGACGGCTCATCCGGCGCTGCGGCAGCGCCTTGTGGCGCGTCAGCCTGGCTGTCCGCGCCGCTCAACAAACGATTGATCCAATTTTTCATAGTACGCCCGGGTAATGCCGCTGGGCGATTGTAGCCTGTCCGCGCGCCGGCCGCGAGACCCGGGATGCATATGGCATCGCTTGGGGTTCGCAGAGAAAAAACAAAAGCGCCCGCAGGCGCTTTGGGAGATGCGTCCGAGCGGCGGGCTCGGCCACGGAATGGGGGGAGAGAGCGACCTCCAGGTATCTCCTGGCGTCGCCTCCTGCCGGTTGCTGCCGGCGTTCGCTGCCTCAGCTGGCTGGCGAACTGCTTCCGGACACGAGCGTTTCTTCAACGTTACCTGGTTCCGCGCCACGCTATCGGTGGTGGCTGCGCCAGGCCTTCGCGCCGTCTGTGATCTCGCGACCACGAACCCAGTATAGCGCCAAAAATCAAACTTGTGTAGACGAGTCGTGCGCGTCCTCTTCCAGGGTCGGCTCGGCCGTTTTCGCGGGCGCCGGCTTGCGCTTGACCCGGGCCTGCATCCGCGCCAGCAGGCCGACCTTCGGCTCGGCCCGGCGCGCCGGGCGGGCAGCGCCCTTCCGGCGCCGCAGCACCAGCAGCGCGGCCAGCAGGGCCAGCACGGCCGCGACACCGCCACCGATCAGGGCCCAGGGCGTCTCGGGCTCGGGCGGCGGCTCGGCCTTCTTTTTCTTCGGCTTGTAGGGTTTAACGGGTGGCAAGACCGCCGAGGCCGGCGCGCCCATCGCCACCTGCAGCACCTTCACCTTGTCTTCGAGCTGGCCGAGCTGCTCGCGCAGCATGGCATTCTTCGCGCCCAGCACGACGCAGGCATTGGTGTCCGGGACCGGCTGCGGTGCGCAGGCGGCCGGCGCCGCTGCGGCCACCTGCTTCTCTTCCACCGGCGCCGGCTTGGGCGCTGCCTGCCTCGGCACGGGCTTCGGCGCCGGGGGCCTGGACCGCGCGGCCACGGGCGCCGGCGCCTTCGCGGGCTGGACGAGCGGGGCCGCGATGACCGGGGCCGGCACGGGCGCCGGGGCCGGTGCTGGAGGCGGCGGCGCCGGATTCGGGTCCGGCGACAGCCACAGGGTCGCCAGGCGCACGGTGCGCTGGCTACCATCGACGAGTTCGAGATAGAGGTGCAGGTGCGGCGTGTCGACCGGCTTGAGCGAGGTCACATGCAGGAACTGGCGACCATCGCGCCGCATCACCGACATGGTCAAGGTGGACAGCACCGGCGGCATGGCGATGTTGGCGCCCCGGTAGACCTCCGGATGGGCCAGGCGCACGGCCACCGCCTTGGCCGGATCGTCCAGCATCACGAGCTCGACGTCGGCCACCAGCGGCTGGCCGATGAAGGAGCTCACCCGCGGTTCGCCGAGCTCGGCCGCCTGGGTGGCGCCGGCGAGCAGCGCGCTGATCAATAACAGAGGGAGGCGGCAAGCCATGGATAAACGCGGAAAAGGTGGCCCAAGCGTCATTAACGGACAATGCGCTAAACTCTTTAGCATCCCAGCCCCTCTATTGCACAGGACACCATGGAAAACAGGATTGAAAAGGACAGTTTCGGCCCGATCGAGGTTCCCGCGGAGCACCTCTGGGGAGCACAGACCCAGCGTTCACTCCACCATTTCCACATCTCCACCGAGCGCATGGCGCCCGAGCTGGTGGCGGCCCTGGCCCAGGTCAAGCGCGCCGCCGCGGCCGTCAACCGTTCGCTGGGCAAGCTGCCCGCCGACAAGGCCGAGGCCATCATCCGCGCCGCCGACGAAGTCCTGGAGGGCAAGCACCCGGCCGAATTCCCGCTGGCCGTGTGGCAGACCGGCTCGGGCACCCAGAGCAATATGAACATGAACGAGGTGCTGGCCAACCGCGGCTCGGAACTGATGGGAGGCGAGCGCGGCGAGAAGCGCCTGCTGCACCCGAACGACCACGTCAATATGGGGCAGTCGTCCAACGACATCTTCCCCACGGCCATGCACGTGGCTGCCGCCGCCGCAGTCAGCCAGAACGTGCTGCCCGCCCTCGCCCAGCTGCGCGGCACGCTGCTGCGCAAGTCGCGCGAGTTCGACGACATCGTCAAGATCGGCCGCACCCACCTGCAGGACGCCACCCCGCTCACCCTGGGCCAGGAATTCTCGGGCTACGTGGCCCAGCTGGAATTCGCGGAAAGCGCGATCCGGTCCACCCTCCCCGGGCTGCTGGCCCTGGCCGCCGGCGGCACGGCGGTCGGCACCGGCCTGAACGCCCACCCGGAATTCGCCCCGCGCATCGCCGCCGAGCTGGGCTCGCGCACGGGCCTGGCCTTCAAGAGCGCCCCGAACAAGTTCATGGCCCTGGCCGGGCACGACGCCATGGTGGCCGCCCACGGCGCCTTCAAGACCCTGGCGACGGCGCTCATGAAGATCGCCAACGACGTGCGCTGGATGGCCTCGGGCCCGCGCTCCGGCCTGGGCGAGATCACGATTCCCGAGAACGAACCGGGCAGCTCGATCATGCCGGGCAAGGTCAATCCGACCCAGTGCGAGGCGCTCACCATGCTGTGCTGCCAGGTCTTCGGCAACGACGTCGCGATCACGGTCGGCGGCTCCCAGGGCAATTTCGAGCTGAACGTGTTCAAGCCCATGATCGCCCACAACTTCCTGCAGAGCGCACGCCTGCTGGCAGACGGCATGCGCTCTTTCGATACCCACTGCGCCCAGGGCATCGAGCCGAACCACGCGCGCATTGCCGAGCTGATGGAAAAATCGCTGATGCTGGTGACCGCGCTGGCCCCGCATATCGGGTATGATCGCGCCGCCCAGATCGCCAAGACGGCGTCCAAGGAAGGCCTGACCCTGCGCCAGGCCGCACTGCAGTCGGGCTTCCTGAACGAGGAACAGTTCGACCAGTGGATCGTCCCGATCGACATGACCCGGCCGGACCAGGTCGACTGACCCTGGCGCCCATTACCCACCCCGAGGATAGAATGCAAAAAATAGATTTCGACTTGACATCAGAATTCGTCGAGGTCAACCAGCTGCTGAAGCTGGTCGGCCTGGTCGACAGCGGCGGCGCCGGCAAGAACATGGTCGCCAGCGGCGTGGTGTCGGTCGACGGGAAACAGGAGCTGCGCAAGACCGCCAAGATCCGTACCGGCCAGGTCGTCACCGTCGGAGACGTGCAGATCCGCGTGCAGTAAGCAGCCGAAAAAGGCCGCGAAAACGGCGGGCTTATGTTTGCGCCCTAACAAACAGAGCGGGGCTTCCTTGTTTATATTTTAAGTCGTGATGATTCAGCAAACATTCGGCTAAAGGTGAAGCAATGGAAACCCCCGCACCCCGCGCTCAGACGCAGGAACAACTCATCGGCGACCTGCGTCTCGTCATCGAGAACGCGGAAGAACTCCTCAAGAATACCGACCACTACACCAGCGTGCTCTACCAGAACGCCCGCGCCAAGCTGGCGCTCGCCCTGGAAGCGGCCAACGAAGAACTCGCGCGCTTCGAAGACGCCCAGCTGGAACGCATGATGGCCGCCACCCGCGCCGCCAACGAGCGTTTCTGCGACCGTACCGGCGAGCAGCGCATCCTGCGCGCCTTCCACTGACTCACACCACGTCCACGGTCCGTTTCGAGAACTGGTCGACCGCGGCCAGGAAGAGCTGGGGATCCTTCGGCGGAAAGTAGACGAAGCGCTTGCCGAACTGGATGCGGAAGTGTCCCAGCGAAGTACACGAAGGCGACATTTCCCGTGGCAAGACCAGCGGCCATAGCCAGCCGTGCAGGATCAGCTCGCTGCGCGACGCCTCCACCACATCGGTGATGTCCGACCACGGCAAGAAGCGGGGATGCCCGAACACGCGCACGAAACGTATTCCTTCCAGGCTCAGCTCTACCTTGGTCACGCTGTAGAGCGCGAACGCCAGGTAGAGAAGCAGCACCGTCGCCACGGTCAGGGTCGTGCTGGCGCTCAAGGCATGGACCAGCGCACCCGGCAGGCCGAACAGGATCAGGATCTGACAAGTACCGATCGCCAGTGAAATGGCGGCGTCACCGGCGTCGCGCGGGGCGACACGGGGATCGAAACTGCACTGCGCGTCTTGGGACATTGGCGGCCTTTCGAAAAATATTGCTCAGCAACCATCATACGAGCTTTACTTCTCGACAACAAGCCAAGCTCACACCTCGATCCCGGCGACGAGACCGGCGTCGAACCAGCGCCTCAGCATCGTGGCGATATCGGGCGCCGCCTCCCCCTCCTTCACAGCCGCCAGCATGGCGTCGACCGCGTCGCCGAAGCTGGCCTGCGCCGCCAGACGTTCGAGGCCGGCCGCCTCGGCCTCCTCCAGTACGCAGACCTGCACTTCCCAGCCGCGCCGCAGGACCAGGGCGATGCAGGATGCATCCACCCGCGCCGGCAGCGGCGGGCCACCCGGCTGATGCGCCTGCCACAGGGGCACAGTCGCCCAGGCGCTGCGCAGGACGGCCGCCGAGGGCTGCAGGGTGAAGCGCGCCCCGTCGAGCGCGGCAGGCGCGAGGCCGGCCAGGGCGGCGATGCCGGCCGGCGCCAGGTCCGGCGCCAGACAGGCCCGATGCACCGCCCATTCCAGGCGCGCGACATCGGGCAGGTAGGCGATGCCGGCAGCGGGCGGGAAATCCTCCAGGAAGGCGGGCAGCTGGGCGCCGAAGCCGGCCAGGTCCGGATCCTGCGAGGGAAACTTCTTGCCGTAGGCCCGGGCCAGGCCCTCGAAGAATTCCTCCCCCACCAGTTGCCGGACGACCGGGTAGGCGTCAAACAGCGCGCGCGTCCAGCCGGCGTGCAGGTTGCCCCGGTAGAGCGCCATGCGGGCCGTGCCCTCCCCGGCGAGCAGGGGCGCGAGGGCGGCATCCTGCGCCCGGTCAAACAGTGCCTCCCCGAATCGCTGCTGGACGGCAGCCAGGGGCGCAGCCGGCGCGCCGGCCGCTGCCGGCACAGGCTGCGTCCGGACGTCGGGAAGAAGCGGATAGGCCCCGGCAATGGCGTCGGCCCGCGCCGCCTCGGCCAGCAGGATCTCGAGCGGCGGCACGTCGGCATCCCACTCGACCAGCGTCGGCACCCGCCCGAAGCGCGCCAGGGCTGCGCGGTACAGCTCCCACACGGGCTCCGCCACCGCCGCGCCGTGGTGGTCGACCAGGGCCAGCGGCGTCGCCAGGTGGCCGGCCAGGTGGATCTCCCCCACGCTGCCCACGGGCAGCACGGCGATTGCGGCCAGCGCATCTTCGCCGTGGTTGTGCTGGTTGACGTAGAGATTGTTCACGTCCAGCAGGACGCCGCAGCCCGTGCGGCGCGCCAGTTCGGCCAGGAATTCGGCCTCGCTCATGGTGTCGTCCCGGAAGCGCACATAGGTCGACACGTTTTCGACCAGCAGGCGCCGCCCCAGCGCATCCTGCACCCGCCCTACCCGCTCGCACAGCAGGTCCAGCATGGAACCAAGCAGGGTGAGGGGCAGCAGGTCGTTGAGCTGGCGGTCCGCCAGCGCGCCCCAACTCAGGTGTTCGGAAACGAGGAAGGGATCGACCGCGTCGACGAGCAGCCGCAGGCGCGCCAGGTGGCGCTCGGAAAAGCCGTGTACCGAACCCAGTCCGAGCCCGACGCCGTGCAGGCTGAGGGGATAGTCGTGGCGCAGGCTGGTGAGGACATGCCAGTCCCAGCCGGCGCGGGCAAGATAGTTTTCGCTATGGACTTCGAGGAAGCCGACCTTCGGACGCGCCTCCAGGAAGGTGCGGTAGTGCGGCGTGCGCAGCCCCACGCCGGCGGCCTGGGGCGCGGCGTGCATGGCGGGCAAGGCGCGCGTTGCGCGCATGGCTTATTTTTTCGGTTCGGCCGGAGGCGGCTCGGCGGGCTTGGCCGTCTTGCCCGGTTCGAGCGAGCCGCCGATCTTGGTGCAGGTGCCCTTGGCAACGAATTTCCACTCGTTCGGGTCCTTGTCGACGGCGGCGACGCCGGCGCAGCCGTGGGTCGCGGTGCCGCAGTCGTTCTGGCCGGCCTTGGCGACACCGTAGCAGGCTTCCTGGTCGGCCTTCGGCACGCCCATCTGGTCCTGTGCGGTGGCCTGGGCGGCGCAGACGCCGGCAAGGGCGGCGGCGATCAGGGCGTGGCGGTGGGTCATGCGGTACTCCATGGCGTCATCGAGGGCGCCAGTATTTATCAGGCGGGGAAAAGATGCAAGACGCGGCGACGCCGGACGTCCGCCCGCGCGGAAGCCCGGTCGTGCCAATACGACAATAACTGCGGATCAGGCCGTCGTATTGATCTTGTTGCCCAGGTGCGGCGGCAGGTTCGCCTGCTGCACCGCCGGCAACGCGTCGAGCAACTGGGTCGCGGTCGACGCCTGGATCTGCTGGGCCTTCTTCAGAACGGCCAGGTTGACTTCCTGGCGCTGGCCGGTTTCGGCGATGCTGGTGGACAGCTTGGCGATGCTGGACACGTCCATGTGACTCTCCCATTAAGGCGTATCCTCCTTTTACGGCGCGGTTTCAGGAAACTTTAGGGTGTTCCCGCAACCAGCTTTGCAGCCAATCCAGTACCCGCTCGGGGTCGTTCAGGTCCAGCCAGGCGACCCCGCGCGCATCCGGCGGACACGGGGCATCCGAGGCCACCGCGACCACGTCCGGATCGTCCGGATACAGCGCCGGCCGTCCCAGGCCCGGACGGAACACCTCCAGCTTCGGCATGCGCTCCCATTTATAGCCCTCGACCAGGGTCAGGTCCGCCGGCGCCAGGCGCGCCAGGTGTTCGGCAAGAGAGGGCTCGGGCGCGCCGCGCAGCTCGCGCAGGATGGCGACCCGGTAGGGCGAGGCCAGCATCACCTCGGCGGCGCCGGCCATGCGCAGGCGGGCGCTGTCCTTGCGCGGCGGCTCGAGCTCGACGTCGTGGTGGCTGTGCTTGACGACGTTCACGCGCAGCCCCTGCCCCGCCAGGCGCGCGATCAGCCCTTCCAGCAGCGAGGTCTTGCCGCTGCCGGACCAGCCGACCACGCCGAGCAGGCCCCCCGGGCTAGTAGGCGACACGGTAGCGATAGCCGCGGTAATTCATGATGGCCGCCTTCGGCAGCAGGCGCTCCAGCACCAGGCCGGGCGCGACCTCTTCTCCTTCGCGGCGCAGCATCTTGTCGACCAGCAGCAGGCGTTCGGCCGGGTTCGGCGAGTAGATATAGCCGCCGAAGGTGACTTTCGGGATGTCACGCTGCACCGCTTCCGGCAAGGCGGCGAGCGGGCCGATGTTCTCTTCCACGGCTGGCGCCGCCGCGACGAGGACGGGACGCGTGGGTTCCGGCGCGGGCGGCGGCGCCTCGGCCACCACCGGTTCGGCGCGGCGCGGCGCTTCGGCCTTCGGCACGGGCCTTGGCGTCGGCTTCGGCTGGACGGGCGCCTCCCTGGGCTTGACCGGCTCGGGCGGAAGCGCCACGGGGACCGGCGGCGCAGGCACAGTCACGGGCGCGGGCGCCGGAGCCGGTGCGGCCGCCACCTCTACCACCGGGACGGGCGCAGGCTGGCGCAGCAGGAAGACGCCGGCCAGCGCCAGGCCGATCGCCCCCGCGCCCAGCCCGATGTACAAGGGCTTGCGGCTGGCGCCGCCAGGAGCCGCCGCATACATGGGCGGCGGCGCGTGGATGGTCGGGGCGTTGCCGAGCTGGCGCTCCGCCTGGGCCTTCTTGAGGGCGTCGAGGATATAGGACATGCTTTATTTTCCGTTCGCGGCCGCCAGCAGGCGCGGCTCCGGCACGCCGGTGAGCTGGTTCAGGCGCATGAAGGTGCGCGGGCCGGCCACGCCGTCCGCCTTCAGGTCCTGGGCGGCCTGGAAGCGGCGCAGCCATTCGCGCGTGTTGGCGTCGAAAGGACGGTCGCTTTTCGGCGCGGGCGCCTTGTTGATCCCGGCCAGGCTGGCGTTCAGCCAGTCGACATCCTGGCCGCGGTCGCCCTCGGACAACTGCTCGCGAAAGCCGCGCGGCATGCGCCAGAAGGTGGTGAACTCGCCGCCGAAGCGGGCAACGAAGCTCGCCAGGTCGATACGCTCGCGCCGTGCGCCGGCGCTGAGCAGCACGCTGTTGCCGTCCATCGCCGTCAGGACCGCGTAACCCGTGCGCGGGCCATCGTGCAGGGTGACGACGGCCGGCCGGTCGAGCAGGCGCAGCTCGTACAGGCCGCCGCGCCCCTGGTGGCAGCGCAGGTTCAGACGCAGCGCCGCTTCGCAAGGGTCGTTTCCAGCCAGGGGCTGGCCCCACAGTGCGGCCAGTTCGCGCAGGGCATTGGCTTCATCGGCCTGGACCGGCGGCACCGCTGTCGATGCGATGTGGGCCACGGGCGTGGCCCCCGGCTTGGGCGCCGTGGCCACCGCCGGCGCCGCCTGGCGCGCCGGCAGCGCCTGCCAGGCCGCCGCGCTCAGCGCGACCGCCGCCAGCACACCGCCGACGGCCACCGGCACGCGCAGCGACCGGCGCGGCGCCGGTTCTCCCGCGAACACTTCCTCGGCCGCCTTCTTCAGGATGGCGCGGGTCACCTGCGGGCTGTTCTCGACATAGGCGCCAAGCAGGGCGCGGTCGCACAGCAAGTTGATGCGGCGCGGCACCCCATGGGTGAGCGTGTGGACCAGGGGCGTCAGCGCGGGCGGAAACGGCTGGCCGCCCGCCCCCGCCACCGCCAGGCGGTGCGCGACATAGGCGCCGGTTTCAGGCTCGGTCAGCGGCCCCAGGTGGTAGCGCGCGATCACGCGCTGGGCCAGCTGCTCGAGCTCGGGCCGGGCCAGCATGGTGCGCAGCTCGGGCTGGCCGATCAGGATGATCTGGAGCAGCTTGCGCTCATTGGTCTCGAGGTTGGTGAGCAGGCGCAATTGCTCCAGCACCTCGGCCGACAGGTTCTGGGCTTCGTCGATGACGAGCACATTGTTCAGGCCCTGGGCGTGCGATTCCAGCAGGTGGCGGTTGATCGCATCCACGTAGGCCTTCAGGCCCGCACCTTCTCCCGCCGGCAGCGGGATGCCGAACTCGTCGCAGACGCTCTGCAGCAGTTCCTCCACGCTCAGGCGCGGGTTGAAGATATAGGCCAGGCGGCAATGCTCGGGGATCTGCTCGATGAAGCAGCGGCACACGGTGGTCTTGCCGGCCCCGATTTCCCCCGTCAGCAGCACGAAGCCGCCGCCGCTGCCGATCCCGTACAGCAGGTGCGCCAGCGCCTCGCGGTGGCGCTCGCTCATGAACAGGTAGCGCGGATCGGGCGCGATCGAGAACGGCGCACCCTTCAGGTGGAAATAGTGGTTATACATGCATCTTTGGCGCAGCTCGCTCAGCGCACCGGGATCGATTTGAACTTTGCGCAGTATATTTTGCTTTTGTCATTCATGTAAGCGATGGTGCTGCCCGGGTTCGAAACGCGCAAAGGGAAAGGCGTCGCGTCCACGGCCCGGAAGGTGGTGCCGACCGAGGCGCGGATCGCGCTTTCGAGTTCCTGGGGGGTGCTGTCGGTGATTGCCGCAATGAAGACCAGCTCGCTGGTGTCGTCGCTGACCATGACTTCCTTCACCTCGGCGCCCCACAGCGTGGCCTCGGTCTTGAACCAGTACGCCCCGCCCTCGCGCTTGTAGGCCGGGCCGAAGGATGCCGTCAGGTAATCGTGGAAATAGCGGTTCTCGAGATGGCTGCGGCACAGCAGCGCATTGCCGATCACGGTGCCGAAGGTGGACGGCATGGCGCCGGCCGGGGCCGCCAGGATGCTTGCCGTTGCCAGGCAGGCGAGCGCGGCCAGCCGTGTGAATGCGGGCATCACTTACAGTTTGGACAACCAGGCGCGGTTGGCCGCGATCCTGGCCTTGACCGTGGCCGGCAAGGCTTCATAGCAGCCGGGATGCTGCTTGAGCGCGTGCTCACGCACTTCCTTCTGCATGCCGTTGACGAGGAACACGTACAGCTCCGCGCCCTGCTCGTTCTTGCGGGTGCCCATATAGCGAATCACGGGAGATCTCCTTCCATCCCCGCATTATGACATCCCACGGCCCTGCCCGCCCACCCGGCACGGCCCGTGGCGGCCGGGAACGCCGCGCAGCGCAAGGCCTGGCAGGCGCTGGTGTTGCTGTCGAGCCACATCTTGCCCGGTTCTCAAGCAGGCACGCCGACCCGCGCCAGGATGCCCAGCAGCGCATCGACGTCCACCGGCTTGGTCAGGTGATGGTCGAAGCCGGCCGCCTGGGTGCGCCGCCGGTCGTCTTCCTGGCCCCAGCCGGTCAGGGCCACGATCACCAGGCCCGCCTGGCGGGCGTCCGCGCGCAGGCGGCGCGCCACCTCGAAGCCGTCCATGCCCGGCATGCCGAGGTCGAGCAGCACCGCCTGCGGCAGGAACTCGCCGGCCTGGGCCAGCCCGGCCGGACCGTCGTGGGCCGTGCGCACCTCGGCGCCGACCGCGTGCAGCAGCAGGGCCAGCGATTCGGCGGCGCCGCCGTTGTCGTCCACCACCAGCACGCGCCGTCCCGCCAGCAGCGCCGCCCCGCTGCCGCCGCCGTGCTGCGCTTCCTGCCGCGGCGCCCCGGCCAGCGGCAGCCTCACGATGAATTCGCTGCCCCGTCCCGGGCCCTCGCTCCTCGCCTCGACGCTGCCGCCGTGCAGCTCGATCAGGCTCTTCACCATGGTCAGGCCGATGCCCAGCCCGGCCTGGCCGCGCGCGCTGTCGCGGTGGGCCTGGGCGAACATCTCGAAGACGTGGGGGAGCTTTTCAGGCGGGATGCCGATGCCGGTGTCGCGCACCGAGACCACCACCTGCGCGCCCTCGCGCCAGGCGCCGACCCAGATGCGCCCGCCGCGGTCGGTGTACTTGGCCGCGTTGTTGAGCATATTGCCGAAGACCTGGGTCAGCCTCACCTTGTCGGCCTCCAGCATCAGGGTTTCCTCCGGCAGCGACACCGCCAGTTCGTGGCGGCCGGCCTCGATCGCCGGCATGCTGGTCTCGACCGCCATCGACAGGATCTCGGCCAGCGACAGGGGTTCGGGGCGCAGTTCCAGCTTGCCCTGCGTGATGCGCGAGACGTCCATGAGGTCGTCCACCAGGCGCACGATCTGGCGCACCTGCCGCCCCACCATCTCGACCATGCGGTCGGCGCTGCGGCGTCCGTCAGGCCGGCGCAGCAGGTGCACCGCATTGCTGATCGGCGCCAGCGGATTGCGCAGCTCGTGCGCGAGCGTTGCCAGGAACTCGTCCTTGCGGCGGTCGGCGTCGCGCAACGCGTCCTCCGCCTCCGCCGCCCCGGTGACGTCGATCGAGATGCCGACGTGGCCGCGGTAGGCGCCGCCCTGGCCGAACAGGGGGGCGCCGTGGCTCTCGAACCGGTGCCAGCGGCCGTCGGCGGCGCGCGCCCGCAGCCGCTGCTGGAAGGGCGACTGGGTCGCGATGGCGATACGCACGCCCTCGATATAGCGCGGGCCGTCGTCGGGATGCAGCAGCACGCCCCAGCCCTCCTCGGGCGCGGTTCCGGCCCGCATGCCGAGCATGTCCTGGCAGGTGCGGTTCGCATACACGACATGTCCACGGTCATCGAACTGGTAGATCAGCGCCGGCGAAGCCTCGGCCAGCACCCGGAACCGGCCATCGCTTTCGCGCAGCGCGCCTTCCGCCTGGCGGCGCGCGTCGACGTCGATGTTCATGCCGATCCAGCGGCCGATGCTGCCGTCGGGATTGCGCAGCGGCGCGGCGCGCACATTGGTCCAGCGCCAGCCGCCGTTCGCCAGGCGCACGCGGTATTCGGCGTTCAGCGGCGCGCCCCCGGCCAGCGCCTCGTGCCACTGGCGCAGGACGAAGTGGCGGTCGTCCGGGTGCACCGCCTTGAGCCAGCCCAGGCCCAGCTGCTCGCCGGCACCCTGTCCGGTGAGTTCGCGCCAGCCGGGCGAGTCGGTGCGCACCGCGCCGTCCGCATCGGCCTCCCAGACCGCCTGGGCGAAGCCCTTCACCAGGGCCTGGAAACGCTCCTCGCTGGCGGCCAGCGCCGCTTCGGCGCGGCGCGCCTCGCTGATGTCGAGCACGAAGGCGATGCACTTGCGCGTGTCGCCCTCGCCCGGCAGGCAGGTGGGCGCGACCATGGCCCACCACAGGCTGCCGTCCTTGCGCACCAGCTGCTTCATGTAGGGCGCCGCACGGCCGCCCGCGCGCAGCTCGGCCAGGGCGCGCCGGGTGATGTCGACGAATTCCGGCGCGGCCAGGTCGGCCCAGTGGCGCACGGCGCGCAGTTCCTCGCGGCTGTAGCCGGTCATGCGCTGCAGCGCGCCGTTGCAGTCGAGGATGCGGCCGTCGAGGGAATAGAAGGCCAGGCCGACGGTCTCGGTATCCATGGCGGCCTGCAGGATCGCATGGCTTTCCTCCAACTCACGCTCGGCGGCGACGCGCTGGGCCGACTCGTCCGCCAGGCGCCGCTGGATGTCCCGCAGCTCTTCGGCGCGGGTGGCGCGGAATGCGCAGGCGGCGAAGCCCGAGAGGCTGCGCAGCAGGCGCGCGTCCTCGCCGTCGAAACGGCATGCCGGGCCGTGGCTGGCCACCCAGACCGTGCCGGCCCGCTCGCCGCCGGCGTCCCAGGGTGCGAGCAGCATTTCCGCGATCGGCGGCTCTGCGGGCAATACGGGAAAACTGCGGCCGGGTTCGCGCAGCAGCACCACCTCGCCGCGCGCCACCGCCTCGCCGCTCGGGCTGGCTGCGCGCGGCAGGCGCAGGCCGGCGGCGCCGGCCAGCAAACCGCTTGCCGCGCTCCAGTGGAAGGCGTCGCCATCCGCCGCCGGCACGGCGATGCCGGCCGAGCCGGCGCGGCACAGCTCGCGCAGCAGTTCGGCCAGGCGCTGCGGCACGCTCTCCGGCGCGCGCGCCAGCGCCGAGGCAAGGGCGCCGAGGGCGCGGTTCTCGGCTGCGTAATCCGGCGCGCGCGCCGGGCGGAACTCCAGCTCGTGTGTGACAAGAAGCTCATCGATATCGAGCACTGCCAGCTCTTGCTCACTATCGCTCATCTGAACATCAATACCGTGTCATATGCGGGACGGACAGGCTAAGCCAAAACGCCGACTCACGCCAACAGGGTTCCGCTCGGCACGACAGGGCGCCGCCGGCTGCCCATCCGTTCAGGCTGCATTCTGCTCCCCGTTTTCGCGCGTCTGTCGGTTTGCGGCTGCGCCGCCGGCCGCTCTGTCCTATCGTGCAGGCTCCCGATACCCTTTCAAGAAAAAGAACATGCGCACCATTCTGAAGCCAGCCCTCCTCGCCGCCGCCATCGCGGCGGGCTTCCTCGCCACCCAGGCCAGCCACGCCGAGGCGCCGGGCCAGCCGGTCACGCAGCAGCGCCAGCTGGCGGCCTTCAGCGCCATCGAACTGTCCGGCCCCTACGACGTCGTGGTGCGCGCCCAGGGCCGCCAGGCGGTCGAGCTGTCGGGCGATCCGAAGCTGCTCGAGGAAATCGAAACCGTGGTGCGCGGCGACACCCTGGTGGTGCGTCCGGTGCGGCGCATGGGATTCCACTTCGGCCGGGGCAAGCGGCGCGACACCGTCACCATCGCCATCACCGCCAGCCAGCTGAAAAGCCTCAGGATGTCGGGCAGCGGCGACGTCGACCTGAGCCAGCTGTCGGGTGAGCGCGTCACGCTGTCGGTCGACGGCCCCGGCGACCTGCAGGCCGCCGGCGCGGTGCGCGAGCTGTCCGTGCGCGCCAGCGGCAGCGGCGACGCCGACCTGCACCGCCTGAAGGCCGCCAACGTCGACCTGGCGATGTCCGGCCCCGGCGACGTGCGCCTGTCGGCGGTGGGCAACGAGCTGGCGGCCACGCTCAGCGGTTCGGGCGACCTGGAAGCCGATGAGCTGCGCCTGGCGCGCCTGAGCGCGCGCCTGTCCGGCCCGGGTGGCATGAAGCTCGCCGGCCGCGCGCGCGAACTGCGCGCCGAAGTCAGCGGCTCGGGCGACTTCGACGCCTGCGCCCTCGCGGTGGACGCGGCCTCGACCACCCAGCGCGGCCCCGGCAATGCCTGCGTCGCCGGCACGATCACCAAGTTCGACGCGGAGGTGAGCGGTTCGGGCGAGCTGCAGGCCAGCGGCCTGCGCGCCCCCAGGGCCACGGTGCGCCTGTCCGGCCCGGGCAATGCCACCTTGAGCGGCGAGATCGGCGAACTCACGGCCGAGCTGTCCGGCTCGGGCGACCTGGAAGCGGGCGCCCTGATTGTCAACCGCGCCCTGCTCAAGGCGCGCGGCCCCGGCGGCATCGAACTGGCGAACGTGTCCGACACCCTGGATGCCGACCTGCGCGGCTCCGGCGGCCTGGACGCGCGCATGGATGGCAAGCGCCTGCTGCTGCGCATGAGCGGCCCGGGCAGCGCCCATGTCGAGGGCAAGGTCCAGCTGGTCAAGGCCCAGCTCAGCGGTTCTGGCGGGCTCGATGGCCGCCGCCTGCATGCCGGGCGCGCCGAGATCGCCGTCAGCGGCCCGGGCAATGCCGTGGTCAACGTGCCGGGCCGCGACGAGCGCCAGGCCGGCCGCCGCGCACGCCATGATGGTGACGAGCACACCCGCCTGCTGACGGTCGACCGCAGTGGCAGCCGTCACGGCGCCCCGTAATTCGCTCCGGCGCCGCCGCCCGGCGGCGCCACCCATCCCGCATGAGCATACCAGCCGTTTTTGGCGAATAATCAATACCAGTTACAGTACCAGTCAAAAGATTTGCATAATCAACGACTTATGCAAACTTTGCTTGCCATCCCGGCGATTGTTGCACAGGAAATTTGCATACCACTTAAATACCTGTTGACAGGCCCTGTCCGCCTGCCTATAGTGCGCTGACCTCCTCGGCAGAACACTCACACCATGATCGACTATCTCATCGGCGTCGACGGCGGCGGCACCGGCACCCGCGTGCGCCTTGCCGGCCCGGACGGCGCCGAACTGGCCCAGGCCAGCGGCGGCCCGTCCGCCCTCGCGCGCGGCATCGACAATGCCTGGACCACCGTCGACGGCGCCGTGCGCGACGCCTTCGCCAACATTGGCATCACGGCGGTACCACGCGCCTCCTGCGCCATCGGCCTCGGTCTCGCCGGCGTGCACAACAAGGATTGGGCCGCGGCCTTCATCGCCGCCAATCCCGGCTACGCCGCCCTGGCCCTCGACACCGACGGTTTCACCACGCTGATGGGCGCCCACGGCGGCAAGCCCGGCGTCATCGTCGCGATCGGCACCGGCAGCGTCGGCGAAGCCATGCTGGCCGACGGCACGAAAGTGGAAGTCGGCGGCTGGGGTTTCCCCGCCGGGGACGAGGCCAGCGGCGCCTGGATGGGCTTGCGCGCCCTGAATCACATCGAACACGTGCTGGACGGCCGCGCCGAGGGCCGCGCCTTTGCGCGCGAGGTGATCGATTTCTGCGGCGGCTCGCGCGACGCGGTCCAGGTCTGGCTCGGCAAGGCCACCCAGACCACCTACGCCAGCCTGGCGCGCTTCGTGGTCGCCCATGGGGATACCGACCCGGTCGCGCGCGCCATCCTCGAACACGCGGGCCGGGAAGCGGCCGCCATCGCCGACGCCCTCGACCGCAGCCACACCCTGCCGCTGGCCCTGTGCGGCGGCCTCGGCGACGTGCTGCGCGCCTGGCTGCCGGCCGAAACGCTGGCGCGCTGCGTGCCGGCCCAGGGCGACTCGGCCGCCGGCGCACTGCGCATGATTCGGCGCCACTTGATAAGGACACAGCAATGAAAGGCAACATCCTCACCCCCACTGGCTGGATCCACGGCGAACTGCGCCATGGGGCCTTCATCGAAGGCGTCGACGGCCACGAAGTCGACCCGGCCGCCAACGGCGACGACTACATCCTGCCCGGCTTCATCGACGTGCACGTGCACGGCGGCGCCGGGCGCGACATGATGGAAGGCGGCGACGCCCCCCACGTGATCGCCGCCCTGCATGCGAAGCACGGCACCACCGCTCTCCTTGCCACCACCATGACCGCCCCGGTCGAGGACATCCAGCAGGCGCTCGACGCCATCGGCGCGGCCTGCAAGTCCCGCGGCAAGGGCGAGGCGCGCATCCTCGGCGTGCACCTGGAAGGCCCCTATATCAATTCGGGCAAGCTGGGCGCCCAGCCGCCCTATGCGCGCGAAGCCACGCTGGATGAGGTGAACCGTTTCAACGACCAGGCGCCGATGCGCCTGATCACGGTGGCGCCCGAGATCGACGGTCACATGGCGCTGGTGCGCGCCATCGCCGACGCCGGCATCCGCGTGCAGATCGGCCACACCAGCGGGACCTACGAACACGGCGTCCAGGCCCTGGAGCACGGCGCGGCCGGCTTCACCCACCTGTTCAACGCCATGCCCGGCCTGCACCACCGCGACCCCGGCATGGTCGGCGCGGCCCTGGCCCACGCCGAATACGCCGAGATCATCCCCGACCTGCTGCACGTGCACCCGGGCGCGATCAAGACCGCGCTGCGCTGCATCCCGAAGCTGTTCTGCGTGACCGATTCGACCGCCGCCGCCGGCATGCCGGACGGCCAGTACATGCTGGGCCGCCAGGTGGTCCACAAGTGCATGGGCGGCGTGCGCCTGGCCGACGGCACCCTCGCCGGCAGCACCCTGACCATGGACCAGGCCCTGCGCAACCTGGTGAAGATCGGCCTGCCGCTCGAAGAAGCCAGCCGGCGCGTGTCGACCAATGCCGCCGACTACCTCGGCGAAACCCGGCGCGGCCGCCTGGCGCCGGGCTGCCATGCCGATTTCGTCGTGCTCGACCGCGAGCTCAACATCAAAGCCGTCTATATCGAAGGAGAAGCGCAGTGAGCATCCCCACGTCCCTGATGTACCAGGAAGCCCTGTCCGCCGGCGACTGCGTCGCGCAGCAGCTGGCGCAGGACATCGACCGCTATGCGGAGCTGGGCCGCGCCCTGCGCTCGACCAACTTCCACAGCGCGATGACGGTCGCGCGCGGCAGCTCGGACCATGCATCGAGCTACCTCGCCTACCTGATCATGGCGCGCATGGGGCGCCTGGTGACCTCGCTGCCAATGTCCCTGGTCACGCTCTACAAATCGCCCCTGGTCACGCGCGACACCCTGGCCGTGTCGATCTCGCAGTCGGGCCAGAGCCCGGACGTGGTCGAGCCCATCACCTACTTCCGCAATGGCGGCGCGACCACGGTGGCGCTGGTGAACGACGCTTCGTCTCCCCTTGCCAGGGCCGCCGAATGGACCATGCCCCTGCACGCGGGCAAAGAACAAAGCGTGGCCGCCACCAAGAGCTTCATCGCCAGCCTGGTCGCCGGCGCGCGCCTGGTGTCCGAGTGGCAGAACGATCCGGAACTGAAGGACGGCATTGCCGCCCTGCCCGAGGCCCTGCGCGCCGCGACAACGGTCGACTGGTCGCCCGCGATCGAGGTACTGGCACCGGCCCGCAACATCATGGTGGTCGGCCGCGGCATCAGCTTCCCGGTCGCGCTGGAAGCGAGCCTGAAGTTCAAGGAAACCTCGGCCCTGCAGGCGGAAGCCTTCTCCGGCGCCGAGATCAAGCACGGCCCGATGGCCCTGATCGAGGAAGGCTATCCGCTGCTGATCTTCGCCACCCGCGGCCCGGCCCAGGCCGGCCTCGTTGCCCTGGCCGAGGAGATGCGCGGCCGCGGCGCGCGCGTGCTGCTCGCCGCGCCCGGGGACGTGCCGAGCCGCGACCTGCTGCTGCCGACGGCGGCAATCCCCGACCTCGACCCGATCGTCGCGATCCAGGCCTTCTACATGATGGCGGCGCGCCTGTCGGAAGCGCGCGGCCTCGACCCGGACAAGCCGCGCCACCTGAGCAAAGTCACCAGGACGAACTGATATGAACGACTACCTGGATCTCGCCGGCCAGCTGATGATGGTGCGCCTGTTCGGCACCGAACTCGATGCCGACACGGACGCATTTCTCCGCCAGTACAAGGTGCGCGGCGCCTGCCTGTTCCGCCAGAACATGGTGGACGCGGCCCAGCTGGGCCGTTTCACCGCCGCCTTGCAGGACGCGATGGGCCCGCAAGCCCTGATCGCCCTCGACCAGGAAGGCGGCGCGGTGGTGCGTTCGACCTGGGTGCCGGCGCCGCCCAGCGCCATGGCACTGGGCGCGGCCAACGATCCCCTGCTGGCCCGCGACGTCGGCGCCGCCGTGGCGCGCGCGGTGCGTTCGCTCGGCTTCAACTGGAACTTCGCGCCGGTGCTGGACCTGAACAACAACCCGCACAATCCGGTGATCGCCGAGCGCTCCTTCGGCGCCGACCCGGAAACCGCGACCCGCATCGCCCTGGCCTGGATGGAAGGCAGCGAAAGCGAAGGCGTGGCCTGCTGCGTCAAGCACTTCCCCGGCCATGGCGACACCCACGTCGACTCGCACCGCGACCTGCCGACGGTCGACAAGCCATTGGCGGAACTGGAGCGCTTCGAGTTCGCTCCCTTCCGCATGGCGGCCGCCACGGCGCCGGCCGTGATGACGGCCCACATCGTCTACCCGGCCCTGGACCCGGACTTCCCGGCCACGATGTCGCGCCCCATCCTGACCGGCATCCTGCGCGAGCGCTTCGGCTACCGCGGCGTGATCATCACCGACGGCATGGACATGCACGCCATCGCCCACCGCTACGGCGCCGGCGAAGCGGCGGTGAATGCCCTGGTGGCCGGCGCCGACATGGTGATGGCGATCGGCGCGCGCGAGACCCAGGTCGAGACCGTGCATGCGATCGCTCAGGCGATACGCGACGGGGTGCTGCCGCTGCCCGAGGTCGAGGCGCGCCTGGCCCGCCTGTCCAGCCTGGCCGAGCGCCATCCGGCGGGCAGCGTGGCCTACGCCGTCGAACCGGATGACCACGCCCTGATGGCGCGCGCCTGGCGCGCCGGCCTCACTGCCTTGAAGCAGCCGCAGCGCCCGCCGCGCGGCAGCAAGGTGCGCCTGGTGGCGCGTGGCGACGTGGTCAGCGACGGCGTGTCCGAAGCCGGCGTGCCGGCGGCGCGCATCGCCGAAGCGCTGGGACGCCTGTACGAGGTCGACCTCGTGACCTTCGCGGATGCCGAGACCTTCGACTGGGCCGCCCTGCCCCAGGACGGCCGCTTCACGATCCTGGCGTCGACCTCGCGCCGCCGCTACGGTCCGCATGCGCGCGCGAACTGGCGCCCCGACCTGCACGTGGCGCTGTGGAACCCCTACCAGGCGCTCGACTTCGACGCCCCGGCCCTGATGACCTATGGCTTCGCGCCGCCGGCGCTGGAGGCCGTCGTAGCCTGGCTGGCGGGCGATGCGGAAGCGCCGGGCCGCTGCCCGGTGCCGGGGTTCACTGCCTGAGTGAAACTCGGTAACGCGATGTAACGGTGCGGGCATGCGCCCGCCCAGTGCGGCACAATTGCCGAGCCCGAAATGGGCCTTTTATGGGACAATGCACGTTTTGTCCGTAATGGCATTTTCGCCATGTTTACGTTTAAACATGTCGCATCTGCATTGCTCATCATTATTTAGACCGAAGGATTATTCATGGCCCAATTCCGTCTTGCCCGCCTTTGCCTGATGCTCGCCGCCCTCGGCGTGACCGCTCCGGCGCTGGTGACCAGTGCCCATGCGCAGCAGAAGAGCGATGCGCCGGCAGCTGCCGCGGCGCCAACCGACACCGTCCGTCCTGAAATCTTCAAGCTGCTCGATCCGGCCGCGGTCAAGCCGCTGGTGGAAGCCAAGAATTTCACCGAAGTGCAGAACCGCATTACCCAGGCCGAAGCCTTCCCGAACATCACGCCGTACGAAAGCTATGTGATCAACCGCATGAAGCTGACCGTGGCTTCGTCGTCCGGCAACGATGCCGCCGCGATCCCGGCGCTGGAAGCCGTGATCAATTCGGGCAAGCTGAACGCGACCGAGAAGGCCAACTTCACGCAGGCCCTCGGCAATATGTACTTCAACGCCAAGAACTATCCGAAGGCGATCGAGTGGTTCCAGCGCTACGAGAAAGAAAGCACGACCCCGGACGCCGTGCGTCCTGCCCTGGCCAGCGCCTACTACCTGAGCAATGATTTCGCCAAGGCGAAGGAAGTCCTGCTGCCGATGATCGAAGGCCAGGAAAAGGCCGGCCAGAAGCCGGCCGACAAGGACCTGCGCATGCTGGCCTCGATCGCGATCAAGCAGAAGGATGACGCCGGCTACGTGGCGGCCCTCGAGAAGCTGGTCGCCGCCTACCCGACCGAGGAATTCTGGACCGACCTGGTCAACCGCGGCGTCGGCCGCAAGGCGGGCTTCGACGAGAACACCCACCTGGCCAATATGTACCGCCTGCAGTTCGCCACCGCCGCCAAGCAGATGGCGCCGGAAGAGTACACCAACCTGGCCGAACTGGCCCTGCGCGACGGTTTCCCGACCGAGGCGAAGAAGGTGATCGATGCGGGCTACGCCAACGGCGTGCTGGGCAAGGGCAGCAATGCCAAGGCCCACGCCTCCCTGCGCGACAAGGCCAACAAGGGCGCCGCGGACGACGCCAAGAACATCGCCAGCGGCGAAGCCTCGGCCGCCAAGGCCAAGACCGGCGCCGGCCTCGTCAACCTGGGCTGGGCCTACGCGACCATGGACCAGGCCGACAAGGGCATCGGTTTCATCCAGCAGGGTATCGCCAAGGGCGGCCTGAAGAATGCCGAGGAAGCCAAGCTGCGCCTGGGCATGGCGCAGGCGCGCGCCGGCAAGAAGGCCGAAGCGATCCAGACCTTCCAGGGTATCAAGGGCGCCGGTGGCGCCGGCGACCTGGCCAAGTACTGGATCCTGCACCTGAACCAGCAGGGCTGATTCGCTTCACGCGTACAAGGAAGCCGGACACTGTCCGGCTTTTTTTTCGTCCCTGCCCTGTCCCGGATTTTTACCGTGCAATGTGCGCGTGCGAACATTCGACTCCTGCTGACCGTTCGATAATTTCGGCAATTTCGAGGAGGCGGCATGACTGAAGTACGCAAGGGGCAGGCGCCCGCCAAGCTGGGGCGCGACGAATTCCACATCCGCTTCCGCCGGGCCTTCTATGATCCGGCCTTCGACAGGCTGGACCGCGAACTCGACGCCATCGAGCAGGTCGCCTGGGAGGCCTACCACGAGGGCCGCAAGGCGCCGCGCACCGTCAAGGCCGGCCCCGGCTACGCCGATCCTTCCTACGACCTGTCGATCGAGTGGAAGGAAGCCCACGAGCGCCTCCTGGGCGCCGAACGGCACCAGAAAGACCCGGCCTCGCGCAACCGTGTCCTGCTCATCAACGGTGCGGCCCGCAACGACGGCACCTGTCCGAGCGAGATTTCGAAGAGCTGGCGCCTGACCATGCTGGCGCGCGAGGTGCTGGCGGCCGAGGGCTTCGAGGCCGATGTGCTCGACCTGAGCCTGGTCAATTCGGATTACGACCGCCACATCCATCCCTGCAAGGCCTGCGTCTCGACCGCCATGCCGCTGTGCCACTGGCCCTGCAGCTGCTACCCGAACCACGCCGAGCGCCAGGTCAACGACTGGATGAACGAGATCTACGAACGCTGGGTGCTGGCCCACGGCGTCATCATCGTCACGCCGGTCTACTGGTACCAGACGCCGGCCGTGCTCAAGCTGATGATCGACCGCCTGGTGTGCGCCGACGGCGGCAATCCCGACCCCTCCTCCACCCACGGCAAGACCGCTGAGGAAGCCAAGGAACTCGAGCTGAAGGGCTGGGACTATCCCAAGCACCTGGCCGGCCGCGCCTACGGCCTGGTGGTGCACGGCGACGTGGCCGGCATCGAAGGCACGCGGCGCGCGCTGGCCGACTGGCTGTCGTGGATGGACCTGTTCGACGCCGGCAGCTTCGCCCAGCTCGACCGCTACATCGGTTACTACGAGTCCTATGCCGAGAGCCACGAGGCCCTGGACCGCGACAGCGCCGTGCAGGAAGAGGTGCGCAACGTGGCGCGTTCGGTGGCCGAAGCCGTGCGCGAGATCCGCGCCGGGCGGGTGGCGGTTTCCCAGCACAGGCTGAAGGACCCGCGGCCGAAATAGGACAGGCGAATGAATGCCGTTTGCCCGCGGCTTCTTGGCTGAACTGAATGCCACGTAGGGTGGTCGGCTATGCCGACCGCGCGTTCAAACGGTCTATGAGCAGCACATCATCTGATCAAAAGGGGGCTGAACGCGCGGTCGGCGAAGCCGACCACCCTACGAAAAATTACACGGCGGTGAAGCCGCCGTCGACCACCAGCTCGTGGCCATTCACGTAGGATGCCTGCTCCGAGCACAGCCACAGCGCCGCATTGGCGATCTCCGCCGGTTCGGCGAAGCGGCCCATCGGCTGCGGCGCCTCGAGCTGGGCATCGGCCGTGCGCGGGGTCCTGACGGCGCCCGGGCACAGGGCGTTGATGCGGATGCCTTCGCGCGCGTA
Organism: Massilia agri; assembly: GCF_024753255.1. Taxonomy (GTDB): domain Bacteria; phylum Pseudomonadota; class Gammaproteobacteria; order Burkholderiales; family Burkholderiaceae_D; genus Telluria; species Telluria agri. The sequence goes on along the minus strand of NZ_JANUHA010000010.1, from coordinate 153,866 downwards.
TTCGGCGGCGGCGCTGCGGGTCAGCCCCACCACCGCATGCTTGCTGGCCGCGTAGATCGCGCGGTTCGGCGCGCCGACCAGGCCGGACACCGAGGATACGTTGACGATCGCTCCGCTGCCCTGCTTGAGCATCTGGCGCAGCTGCAGCTTCATGCACAGCCATACGCCCTTGACGTTGGCGCCCATGATGCGGTCGAACTGTTCTTCCTCGCCTTCGGCGAGCGGCGCGCCCTCCTCGTCCACGGCGGCGTTGTTCACCGCGATGTCCAGGCGTCCGTAGTAATTGATGGTCTTTTCGATCAGCGCCTCGACGTCGCCGGCCCTGGCGATGTCGCTGCGCACGAACAGGGCCTTGCCGCCCGATTCGACGATCATGGCGGCGGTCGCGTGCCCGCCGTCGATGGCGGTGTCCGCCACGACGACGCAGGCGCCGGCGCGCCCGAAGGCGAGCGCCGTGGCGCGCCCCAAGCCGCTGGCGGCGCCGGTGACGAGGGCGACTTTGCCGGTAAATGGCAGTTCTGCCGCCGGCTGCGCTTTGGATGTCCCTTTCATGATGCTCCTGATGCTCTGCAACTGATGCTTCCCAAAGGAAACATTCTAACGCAGCAGGCCGCGCCTGTCACAATCGGGGACCTATGCTGTTGCTAATTGGAGGGCTTATTTACCACGCTCCCCGGCCTTGCCCTGGTCCCCGGCCATGACCACCGACAGTTTGGAGGGAATGATCGCCTTGCGGAAGGCGGCATTCAGCTGCGGCAGGGTCACGGCCATCAGCTTGCGCTCGAAGGCGGCCGACCATTCGTAGGTGCGGCCGCGATACAGGAAACCGGTCCAGCCCGAGGCCAGCACGGCGTCGTTGGCGCGGTTCTGCAGGCGCTGCTGCATCAGGCCCGACTTGGCGTCGGCCAGCTCGGCGGCCGTGAATCCGTCCTTCACGGCGCGCGCCAGCTCCGCGCGCACGGCGGCGTCCAGCTTCCTCAGGTTCTGCGGCGCGGCGATGGCGCTGATCGAAAAACCGCCGGCGCGATCCAGGTCGCCCGCATCCAGGCTGGAGCCGCCGCCGTAGGACAGGCCGTCCTTCTGGCGGATGCGCTCCATCAGGCGCGACTTCAGGCCGCCCTCCCCGAAGATGTAGTTGGCCAGCATCAGGGCCGGATAGTCCGGGTCCTCGATGTTCAGGTCGAGGTTCATGCGCGCGGTGTAGAAGCCGTTTTCCTTGTCCGGCGTATCCAGGAAGGTGCTGGCGGCCGGCACCTCGGCGTGCTTCATCAGGATCGGCGCCACGTTCGCGGGAGCGGTCCACTTGCCGAACAGCGCGTCCACCAGGGGCACGATTTCCTTCGGATCGAAGTCGCCGACGATGGCCATCTCGGCCGGGCTGCTGTTGTGGAAGTCCTTGTGGAAGGCCGCCAGGTCTTCCAGGCGCGCGGCCTTGACGTCCTCGATGTCTTCCTCGAGCGTGTTGGCATGGCGGATGTCGCCGCGCGGGTACTGCTCGAAGTGGGCCGCGAGCGCCCGTCCCGCCACGCTCTGCGGCTCGGCGCGGCTGGCTTCCAGGCCGACCAGCATCTGCTTGCGCAGCTGCTCGAACTCGCTGGCCGGGAAAGCCGGCTCCTTCAGCACGTGGGCCGCCAGCTTCAGTGCCTCGGCGAGGTTCTCGCGGGTGGTCTGGAAGTGCCGGGGGCTGCCGCTCATCTTGAGCTTGTCGAAGGCGTCGGCCAGCTGGGCGCGGCTGTACTGCGTGGTGCCGCGCATCAGCATGCCGGAGGTCAGGGCGGGAATCGCGCCCTTGCCGAACAGGTTCTTCTCGTCGCCGAAGTGCTGGCGCAGGTCGACGGTGACGGTCTCGCCGCGGTTCTTCTTGGGCAGCAGGGCCAGCTTCAAGCCACCCGCGGTGGTGAGCTGGGTGCGCTTCATGATGTTGGCCTGGCTGGGGTCGAAGTCTTCCGACACCAGGCTGGATGCGGTGGGCTTGAAGTCCTTCATCACGGCTTCCACCGTGGGCGCCGGCGGGATCGTGGCGCGCTGCGGGGCGTCTTCGGGCACGAAGGTGCCCGTCACACGGTTGCTGCGCAAGAAATAACGGCCGCTGGCGGCCGCGACCTGCCCGGCCGTCGTGGTCTTGAGGCGCTCGCGGCCGAGGAAGTAGAGGCGCCAGTCGCCCAGCGCGATCATCTCGGACAGGGCCACGCCGACCGCCTGCGGGTCGTTCAGGCTGCGTTCGATGGTGTTCATGTAGGAGCGGCGCACGCGCTCCATCTCCTCGGCGGTCGGCGGCTTCTTCGCGAATTCCTCGACGGCCTGTGTGAGCGCCTCGCGCACGGGCTCGATCGGCTCGCCCTTCTTCACCACGGCGCCGAAGAACTGCAGGCCCGGCGCGAAGCCGGTCTGGGCGAAACCGAAGACCTGGCTGGCCTTGCCGGTCTCCACCAGCAGCTTGTGCAGACGGCCGTTCGGCGCGTCGCCGAGGATTTCGTTCGCGAAGCCGAGCGCCTCCGCATCGTCCTGCAGGTCGGACGGCACCTTGTAGCCGACGGCGACGATCTGCACGTCGCCCTGGCGCCGCACGGCGAAGCTGCGTTCGCCGTCCTGGGTCGGCTCGACGGTCCAGAACCGCGGCAGCGTACGCTTCGGCCTGGGGATGGCGCCGAACAGGCGCCCGATGCTGGCCAGGGTTTTATTCGCGTCGAACTTGCCCGCCACCAGCAACACCGCGTTGTCGGGCTGATAGTAGGTCCGGTAGAAGGCCCGCAGGTTGGCGATCCTGACGTTCTCGATGTCGCTGCGGTTGCCGATGGTCGAGCGGCCATAGCTGTGCCAGTCGTAGGCCACGCTCTGCATGCGCTTGAACAGTACGTTCACGGGCGAATTCTCGCCGCTTTCGTACTCGTTGCGCACCACCGTCATTTCGGTGTCCAGGTCCTTCTGGGCGACGGGCGAGTTGACCATGCGGTCGGCTTCCATCTGCAGCGCCCAGTCCAGGTTGTTCTGCGAGGCCTGGAACACCTCGTAATAATTGGTGCGGTCGAGCGAGGTGGTGCCGTTGAAGTCCATGCCGCGGCGCGCGAACTGGCCGGTAATGTCGGGGTTCTTCCTGGTGCCCTTGAACAGCAGGTGTTCGAGCAGGTGGGCCATGCCGGTCTCGCCGTAGTTCTCGTGGCGCGAGCCGACCAGGTAAGTCACGTTGACCGTGATCGAGGGGCGCGAGGCGTCCGGGAACAGCAGCACCTTCAGGCCGTTGGCCAGGCGGTACTCGGTGATGCCCTCGACCGAGGGGCCGAGGGTGACGCCTTTCGGCAAGGGCGCTGGCTTGGGTGTGGCGGCCCAGGCCGCGCCGCCCAGCACGAAGGCCAGGGCGCCGGCCGCAAACCCGCTCAGGAGACGCGCGCCCAGGCCGCGTTTCGGAAAATAGGCTTCGCTCGTCCAGTCCATATGTCCATCCCGCAATCAAGTTGATGCGGGATGGTAACAGACCGCAAGCTATTGCCGTGCGCGTCGCTCGTGGGCTTGTTGCCAGGGGCTGATCCTGGACAACTCGCCCATCTCTTCCGCCAGGAATTCGAGCAGGTCGTCGGCGCTCACGATGCCGGCCAGGCTGCCGCCGGCGTCGACCACCGGAACCCGGCGGATGCCGCGCAGGCGCATTTTCTCGATGGTCTCGTAGACGTCGTCGCTGTCGCGCGCGGTGAGCAGGTCGTCGCTCATGATGTCGCCGACCTGCAGGCTGGCCGGGTCGAGCCCGGGAGCGATGACGGAGACCACGATGTCGCGGTCGGTCAGGATGCCGACCGGGACGCTGGCGCCATCAAAACGGTCGACCACGACCACGTCCCCGACGTGCTGGCGGCGCATCAGGAGCGCGGCGCCCTGCACGGTTTCGTCACGGGTGCAGTGGGTGGCCTGGCTGGTGCAGATTTGGCCGATGTGCATGGTGTCCTCCCCTGCCTGTGCGGCGTCAAGGGCCGCTACACGCAAAAACTGGCGCTACGACTTTCATCATAGCGCCAGTTCGGCAATCCGGAAGGGGTGTCAGGCTGCCGGTTTCTTTTCTTCCGGCGGGGGAACGAAGCAGGCGTCCGCCACCTGCAGGTCGTTGTCCTTGGCAAAGTTCAGCACGAAGTGATAGGCCAGCGGCTCGACCTTCTGCAATTCGCGGCTGACGACCACGGCTTTCACCCCGTTGACGATGGTCGGGTGCACCCAGGGGGAAAACTGCAAATGGGAATTGCGGCTGGCGGCGCCGGGAGCGAAGCAGGACATGACCCCGCACAGGCGCTCGGCCCAGTCGCTGGGTCGGAACTGCCTGCCTTTGCTCGTGATGCCCAGGATGAAAAACTCGTCCTTCAGTTTTTCATCCCTGGTGTGCGGTAACTCGGCCATAGTGCTGCTTGCTGAAAATACTGCGTGGATGAGAACAACCTCAGCTCAGTATTATATCTTATAGAAGACCTGCGGACGAGACCCGTTACACACTATCCCTCAGCCGAGCCACACCACGCTCGAGAGCAGGAGCAGCAGGATCATCCACAGGATCAGCGCCCGCCACACCAGCCCCACCGTGCTCTGCAGCGCGCGCAGGTTCGGTTCCTCGCCCGGCAGGAACTCGGCGTCGCGGTCGCTCAGGTCGACCGTGGCGGCGTCGAGCGGAAGCGGCTGCGGTGCGTATTCGTTCGGCGTGCCCAGGCGCACGCCCATGGCGCCGCCCCCGGCGGACAGGATGATGCCCTTCGATTCCTCGGTCCAGCGGCTGGCGAAATTGCGCCAAGCATAGATCGCGTCCTCGAAGTTGCCGACCACGGCGAAGGCCACCGCCGTCAGGCGCACCGGAATCCAGTCGATCCAGTAGAAGGCTTTCGCGGCGAACTGGCCGAAGGCTTCGTTGCGCATGTGGTCGGGTTCGTTCCAGGCGCGCGCCAGGTATTCCGAGACGCGGTACATCACGGCGCCGGCTGGGCCCAGCGGCATCAGGAACCAGAAGAATACGCCGAATACATTGCGGTGGGTGGTGATCAGGGATTTTTCGACGGCCACGCGGCAGATCTCGGTGGCGTCCATGCCGACCGTGTCCAGGCGGGTCCACTCGGCCAGCAGTTGGCGCGCGGTAGCTTCGTCGCCCTGGTTCAGGGCCAGCTGGATCGAGGTGAAGTAATGGCTGTAGTGGCGGAAACCCAGGGTGAGGTAGACGATCAGCACGTTCCAGGCGAAGGCCAGCAGCACCAGGTTGTAGTGCATGAAGACCCAGTAGACCAGCCAGGTCGGCAGCATCAGGGCCAGCATCATCAGGATCCAGCCCATGCGGCCATTCTTCTGCTCGCCCGCATTGAACCAGCCTTCGATGCGCATCGCGAAGCCCTTGATGCCACCGTAGACCTGGTTGTCGGCGCGCAGCGGTTTCAACTGCTCGATGATCAGCGCGACGAGGATGGAGAAAAATGTCATTCAGGAATCCTTTTTTGTTCTGGCAATACCGTGCTGCCCGCTACGATAGCGGAGAAGCTGGCTGGAATCAAATACGGATATGGAGGAAAGTTTCAGGACTTCCTAGGGCGTTCGCTCACGAGTTCACATCGTGAATGAACTTCTCCAGCACGCTGCGGCTCTGCTGCAGCTTCGCCGTCTTCTGCTCGATCTGCTGGAGTTGCTCCCGCAGGGTCTCCCGCAACTCGTCTCAGGGTTCGAAGATGCGCCCTTCCCCTCTGATGCACTCGGCAAACTGCCGGATGGTCGCGAGCGTCATGCCGGCAGAGCCGAGCAGCTTGATGCGCTCGACCGCCTGCTCGTCCAGCGGGCCATAGTCACGGTAACCGCTGGCGGTGCGGCGCGGCTTGAGCAGCCCTTCCGCTTCGTAGTAGCGCAACATGCGGATGCTGACTTCGCAGCGCCTGGATAGTTCGCCGATCTTCATGGGCCCTCTTGACTCTCACAGCGGTGTCAGGTTCTAGACTGCCTTCTCCCATGACGATTTCAAGGAGCAAACAATGTCCGTTCACACCACAGCTTACCCGACACTGATCAACAATCAGGCGGCAAGCGCCTCCGAACTGGCGCCGCTGGCCTTCTCGGGTTTCGCACATTTTACTGCAATGCAAATCCGCGGCCACAAGGCCAAGGGCATGGACCTGCACCTGGCGCGCCTGCGCGAAGCCTCGCTTGCCCTGTTCGGGAAGGCCCTGCCGGACGAGGAGATCCTGGCGTCCATCCGCCTCGCGCTCAAGCAGGGGCCTGCCGACATGTCGCTGACGGTGACGCTGTTCGTTCCGGACGGCGAATTCACGGCGGCCAGCAAAGGCGCCCTGCCATCGGTGCTCGTGCGCAGCGGCCCGCCGCACGACGGACCTGCGCACCCCCTGCGACTGCAGGCCGTCGCGCACGAACGCCACCTGGCATCGATCAAGCACGTCGGCGAAGGGGCCAAGACCTATTTTCTCCACCGGGCCCTCGAGCAGGGATTCGACGACGCGGCCTTCGTCGACCGGCATGGCAGGCTCAGCGAGGCGTCGATCTGGAATCTCGTGTTCTGGGACGGTCAAGCCGTGGTCTGGCCCGAGGCGGAACTGCTGCTCGGCACCACGATGCGCATCGTCAAGCGCCAACTGGAGCGCATGGGCATCCCGCAGCGGCGGCAGGAGATCAGGCGCGGCGACCTGGCGCAGTTCTCGGGCGCGGCTGTAATGAATTCCTGGACGCCGGGCGTGCCGGTCACGGCCATCGGAGAGCACGGCTTCCCCGTCGCGGAAGCATTGAAGGGGACGCTGAATGAAGCTTGGCAGGCTGAACCGTACTTAAGCATCTAGCGGCCCGGCAGGTTCGCATCCCGGATCAGGCGCGCAGGAAGTGATAGAGGTTGCGCAGCATGGCCGCCGTCGCACCCCAGATGAAATAGCCCTGGTAGGGCATCGCGTAGAAGCGGCGCTTGCCTGCCCCGTCCGGCAGCGCCACGGAGCGGCGCTCGTGGTTGGCGCCGGACATCAGGAAAGCCAGCGGCACTTCGAAGATCTCGGCCACCTCGCCCGGATCGGCGCTCAGCTCGAAGGGCGGCTGCACCAGGGCGACGACAGGCAGGACGCGGTAGGCGCTGATGGTCACGTGCTCGGGCAGCACGCCGATGATCTCGACGTGGCGGCGGTGCAGGCCGATCTCTTCTTCCGCCTCGCGCAGCGCGGTCTCGATCGGCGAGGAATCCAGTTCTTCGGCGCGGCCGCCGGGGAAGCTGACCTGGCCGGCGTGACTGGACAGGTGATCGGTGCGCTTGGTCAGCAGCACATGCAGCCCGTCGGGTCGTTCGACCAGCGGCACCAGCACGGCAGCGCGGCGCAGGCGCAAGGCGGGTGCGCTGAGCGCCTCGTCGGAGGCCTCCGGATCCCAGGGCAAGGTCTGCGCGAAGCGGGCGCGCACGGCCTCGGCGCTCAGCTGGGCGGGCGCGAGCGGCGCTTCGCCGGCCAGGCCTTCGACCGGCATCAGGGTGGGATCAAACAGAGGCTTGCTCAAAACACATTCTTCCAGCACATAAAGAAAAAGGCATCCTTGCGGATGCCTTTCTCATGACACGGACGCTATTACTCAGCGGCAGCAGGAGCAGCAGCTGCTTTACGCTGCGGCAGCTTTTCCTTGATACGTGCCGATTTGCCCGAACGCTCACGCAGGTAGTACAGCTTGGCGCGACGGACGTCACCACGACGCTTCACTTCGATCGAAGCGATCAGCGGCGAGTACAGCTGGAAGGTACGCTCGACGCCTTCGCCCGACGAGATCTTGCGAACGATGAAGTTCGAGTTCAGGCCGCGGTTACGACGTGAGATGACGACGCCTTCGTATGCCTGGGCGCGCTTGCGGTTGCCTTCGACGACGTTGACGCTGACGACCACGGTGTCGCCCGGTGCGAAGTCAGGGATGTTGCGGCCGAGGCGCGCAATTTCTTCTTGCTCGAGTTGTTGGATCAGATCCATTTTTATCACTCCAATGACCATCTTGCCGGCGCTGTACTGGTTGCCCGGTAGAGGATGGGGTTAAACAAGCGGACAACATGTCCGCCTTCACATGTGCACAAAGCACATTCTTATTCGGCAGGCTGGTTCAGCTCCGCCAGAAACTTTTCATCAAGCTTCGTCAGCTGGCCGGCGGCGCGCGCCTTGTCCAGCAGTTCCGGCCGCTTCTTCCACGTCGCTTCCAGCATGCGCTGGCGGCGCCATTTGACGATCTCGGCGTGGTTGCCACCCATCAGGACCGGCGGCACCGCCTCGCCCTCGTAGACTTCCGGGCGCGTGTAATGCGGCGAATCGAGCAGGCCGTTGACGAAGCTGTCCTCGACCGCCGAGGCTTCGTCGCCCAGCACGCCGGGCAGCAGCCTGACTACCGCATCCATCAGCGCCATGGCCGGCAATTCCCCGCCCGACAGCACGAAGTCGCCGATCGAGATCTCCTCGTCGACACAGCGGTCCAGCAGGCGCTGGTCCACCGCTTCGTAGCGGCCGCACAGGATCACCAGTCCCGGCTCGTTCTTCAAGGCCATCGCACGTTCATGCGTCAGCGGTTTACCCTGCGGCGACATGAACACCACGCGCGGCGCCGGCAAGCCGAGCTCGACCTGGCGCGCTTTCGCGGCGGCGATGGTCGCCTCGAGCGGTTTCGCCAGCATCACCATCCCGGGGCCGCCGCCATACGGGCGGTCATCCACGGTGCGGTGGCGGTCCTGCGTGAAATCGCGCGGATTCCAGATCGTCAGGCCCCAGCGCTTCTGCTCGATCGCGCGCCGGGTCACGCCCGACTGCGTCAATGCAACGAACATTTCTGGAAACAAGCTCACGACGTCAAACTGCATCGGGACCTCGCTTCAGACGGACCGGGTCAATAATCCAGACCCCAGTCCAGGGTAATCTTTTTTGCGCCCAGGTCGACGGTCTTGACGAACTGATCCACAAACGGCACGAGGCGCTCCGACACTTTCGCATCAGGAGCACCTTCCTCGGCCGCCGGCGTGATCCGCAGGATGGACTGCGCGCCGTTGTGCATCATGTCGGTCACCTTGCCAAGGGCTTCGCCCTCCAGGTTGACCGCGTCCAGCCCGATCAGGTCGGACCAGTAGAATTCGCCTTCCTCGAGCTTCGGGAACTCGCTGCGCGCCACGAATACCCCGGCGCCCTTCAGCGCTTCGGCTTCGTTACGGTCGCGCATGCCGACCAGGGTGGCGACCACGTCGCCGCCATGCAGCTTCACGGTCCGCACGGAGACGGAGCGCTGGGCCGGCTTGTCGAGCCACCAGGTCTTGACCTTCAGCAGCGCGTCGGCATCGACCGAGAACGGGGTGACGCGAAGTCCACCCACGATCCCGAATGCGCCGGACACGTAACCGACCTGGACCAGGTCGTCGGGGACTTGCACCCCGGACGCTGCCGAATCGGTCAAGCCTTGACCTGCTTTACTTAGGCTGCTGGCTGCTGGTTGGCGACCAGGCGAGCAACGGTCGGCGACAGTTGTGCGCCAACGCCTTGCCAGTGAGCCAGACGGTCAGCAGCGATACGCAGGCCGACTTCAGCGCCCGAAGCCATCGGGTTGTAGAAACCGATGCGCTCGATGAAACGGCCATCGCGACGGTTGCGCGAATCGGTTGCAACGATGTTGTAGAACGGGCGCTTTTTTGCGCCGCCACGAGCCAAACGGATAACGACCATAATAATTCCAAAAAGTTGTATTGGACGGAGAAAGCCGACGATTATAGCGCGTAAGCCTAGATAGGGGCAAGCGTTATAGCAACACGGCGGACACGCAACGTGAGGTTCGGAGAATTGCGCATTATCGCTCATTTTTCGCCACAAGGCCACCTTCCCCTACTCCTCGCCCATCAGCACCTTGAGCATGCGCGCCGGATTGGCAAGGAAATCGCGGGTGACGCGGTAGTGTTCGGTATCCTCGTAGGCGATTTCGCGGATGCCATGTTCGCCACACTCGTAAATGGTGGCGTTCGGGTAGGCCATCAGGATGGGCGAATGGGTGGCGATGAGGAACTGGCTGTGCTCGCCGACGAGATCGTGCAAGCGGCTCAGCAGGGCGAGTTGCCGCTGCGGCGACAGGGCCGCCTCGGGTTCGTCCAGCACATAGAACCCTTCCCTGCCGAAACGGTTCATGAACAGGGCCAGGAAGGCTTCGCCATGGGACTGCTCATGCAGCGATCTGGAGCCATAGAACTGCTGCACGCCGCGTCGCTCGATCTCGCTGCTGACGTTGTAGAAGCTTTCTGCCCGCAGGAAGTAACCGTCGCGCGGACGCGCGACGCCGCGCACGAGGCGCAAGTACGCATGCAATTCGGAATGGGAGGCCCGGGTGGCGAAATTGAAATTGCGGCTGCCGCCTTCCGCATTGAATCCCATGCCGACCGCGATCGCTTCCAGCAGCGTCGACTTGCCGGAGCCGTTTTCCCCGACAAGGAAAGTCACGTTCGGGTGCAAAGGCAAGCGTTCGAGCGACCGGATGGCCGGCAGCGTGAACGGAAACAACGGCGGCTCGACCGGTGCGGTCGGCTTCATCTGGACTTCCGTGAGATAGGAACGTGACTTGAACATGGTGGCCTGGGTGCCTGACTGGGTTCACGCAATGCGTGCCTTCCTTGTCATTTTGCACCATACTCCTGTTTTCCTGAACTTTTGGCAACGCTCATGGCTGTCGCGCACAAGAACAAGACCTTCGCCACCCTCCTCGCCCTGCTGCTGGGCGGCTTCGGCGTACACCGTTTCTACCTGAAGGGCGGCACCGACCGTCTCGGCCTGCTCCACCTGTGCGCCCTCCCCCTGACCGGCATCCTGTGGGGCGCGGTGCAGCCGCACCCCTTCTATGTGCTGCTGCCGATGCTGCTGTCGTACATCGCGGGATTCGTCGAGGGGCTGGTCATCGGCTTGAGCCCGGACGAGGCCTGGGACGCGCAGTACAACAAGGGCAGCGGCAAGGCCTCGCGCTCGAACTGGATGCTGCCGCTGCTGCTGGTGCTGATCCTCGGAGTCGGGGCGATCGTGCTGATCGGGACGATCGCGCGGGTATTCGATCTGCTGTACACCGGCGGCGCTTACGGGTGATGGGACTACCGGTTTAACGTAGGGTGGGCGCTCCAGCGCCCACGCGTTCAACCGACGCGTGAACAAACGCGCAGGCTATTCACGCACTGTTTGAACGCGTGGGCGGGAAGACCCGCCCACCCTACAACAACCTCAGAACTGCTCGACGTCCAGCGCCAGCACGCCCGGCGCGCCTTCCACGATCGCGGTGCGCAGGCCAGGGGCCGAGGACAGCACGTGGTCCGCGAAGAAGCGGGCCGTCGCGATCTTGGCGCGCAGGAAGGAGGCGTCGCCCTCGCCCGCCGCCAGCTTGCGTTGCGCGACCAGGGCCGCGCGCGCCATCTGCCAGCCGCCCAGTACGATGCCGGCCAGCTTCAGGTACAACACGCTGCCCGCGAACACGGCGCGTACGTCCGACTTGGCGTTGGCCACGACGAAGTCCACCACCTCTTCCAGGGCGGCGGAACCCAGCTTGAGCTGGCGTGCGATCGCGGCGAACTCCTCACCCTGCACTTCGCCCAGCTGGGCTTCCACGGCGCGCACTTGCTTGACCAGGCCCTTGGCCACGGCGCCGCCGTCACGCACGGTCTTGCGGCCCACCAGGTCGTTCGCCTGGATGGCGGTCGTGCCTTCGTAGATGGTGAGGATCTTGGCGTCGCGGTAGTGCTGGGCCGCGCCGGTCTCCTCGATGAAGCCCATGCCGCCGTGGACCTGCACGCCGTCGCGCGCCACGTTCTCGCTCATCTCGGTCGACCAGCCCTTGATGATCGGGACCAGGTATTCGTAGACCGCGAGGTTGGCCTTGCGGGTCGCCTCGTCGGCGTGGTTGTGCGCCAGGTCAGACAAAGCGGCGCCGACATAGGCCAGCGCACGCGCGCCTTCCGTCTGCGAACGCATCGACATCAGCATGCGGCGCACGTCCGGGTGGTTGATGATGGCGACCGGGCCCGGCGAACCAGCCACTTCGCGCGACTGGATGCGGTCCTTGGCGAAGGCGACGGCCTGCTGGTAGGCGCGTTCGGCCAGGCCGACGCCCTGCATGCCGACGCCGAAGCGGGCCGCGTTCATCATGATGAACATGTATTCGAGGCCGCGGTTCTCCTCACCCACCAGGGTGCCGATGGCGCCGCCGTGGTCGCCGAACTGCAGGACCGCCGTCGGCGAAGCCTTGATGCCCAGCTTGTGTTCGATCGAGACGCAGTGGGCGTCGTTGCGCGCGCCCAGCGAGCCGTCGGCGTTGACCAGGAACTTCGGCACGATGAACAGCGAAATGCCCTTCACGCCCGGCGGCGCATCGGGGGTGCGCGCCAGCACGAGGTGGATGATGTTCTCCGCCATGTCGTGCTCGCCGTAGGTGATGAAGATCTTGGTGCCGAAGATCTTGAAGGTGCCGTCGCCCTGCGGCTCGGCGCGGGTGCGCACGGCGGCGAGATCCGAGCCGGCCTGCGGCTCGGTCAGGTTCATGGTGCCGGTCCACTTGCCGCTGATGAGCGGCTCCAGGAACAGCTTTTTCTGCTCATCCGAGCCTGCAGTCAGCAGCGCCTCGATGGCGCCGTCGGTCAGCAGCGGGGCCAGCGCGAAGGACAGGTTCGCGGCGTGCAGCATTTCCATGCACGGCGTCGCGACCAGCTTCGGCAGGCCCTGGCCGCCGAATTCGCCCGGGTGCTGGATGCCCTGCCAGCCGCCGTCGGCGAAGGCGCGGAAGGCCTCCTTGAAACCCTTCGAGGTGGTGACCGTGCCGTCGCGCCAGAAGCTCGGTTCTTTATCGCCGGCGTGGTTCAGCGGGGCGACGACTTCGCCGCAGAACTTCGCGCTCTCTTCCAGCACGGCGTCCACCGTATCCGGGGTCGCGTCTTCGCAGCCCGGGAGCTGGTTGATCTCGGCCAGGTTCGCCAGTTCGTTCAGCACGAACTGCATGTCTTTCAGCGGGGCTTGATAGCTCACCTTTGTCTCCTGATGTGACGCTTCACGTAAAAACGTCGCCCCGGCGCAGCCTTGAGGCCACACGGGAGCGACGATAGACAGCTTATGGGTCGATTAGCCCAGTTCTTTGACCAGCTGCGGGACCACTTCGAACAGGTCGCCCACCAGGCCGTAGTCAGCCACCGAGAAGATCGGCGCTTCCGGATCCTTGTTGATGGCGACGATGGTCTTCGAGTCCTTCATGCCGGCCAGGTGCTGGATCGCGCCCGAGATGCCGACCGCGATGTACAGGGTCGGGGCGACGATCTTGCCGGTCTGGCCAACCTGCCAGTCGTTCGGCACGAAGCCGGCGTCGACCGCCGCGCGCGAGGCGCCCATGGCGGCGCCCAGCTTGTCGGCCAGCGGCTCGAGCAGCTTGAAGTTCTCGGCCGAGCCGATGCCGCGGCCGCCCGACACGATGATCTTGGCGGCGGTCAGTTCCGGACGGTCCGACTTGGCCAGTTCGCGGCCCACAAAAGCCGACTTGCCCGAATCGGCCACTGCCGAGACTTGCTCGATGGCGGCCGAACCACCGGTAGCGGCCGCGTCGAAGGCGGTGCCGCGCACGGTGATGACCTTGACGCTGTCGCCCGACTGCACGGTGGCGATGGCGTTGCCGGCGTAGATCGGGCGCTCGAAGGTGTCCGGGGACTCGACCTTGGTGATTTCCGAGATCTGGGCCACGTCCAGCTTGGCGGCCACGCGCGGCAGGATGTTCTTGCCGTAGGCGGTTGCCGGAGCCAGGATGTGCGAGTAGCCGCCGGCGATCGCCAGCACCTGCTCGGCGACGTTCTCGGCCAGGCCGTCGGCGAAGTGCGGCGCGTCGGCGACCAGCACTTTCGAGACGCCCGCGATCTGCGCGGCGGCTTCGGCGGCGGCGCCGCAGCCAGATCCGGCGACCAGGATGTGGACCTCGCCGCCGCACTGGGCGGCAGCGGTCACGGTGTGGTGGGTAGCGCCCTTGAGGGAGCCGTTGTCGTGTTCAGCAATGACGAGTGCGACCATGTTCTTTTCCTAATTTGATTAGATGACTTTGGCTTCGGTGCGCAGCTTCTGCACCAGGGTCGCCACGTCGGGCACCTTGACGCCGGCCGAGCGCTTGGCCGGCTCGGTGACTTTCAGGGTCTTCAGGCGCGGGGTCACGTCGACGCCCAGGTCTTCCGGCTTGACGGTTTCCAGCGGCTTCTTCTTGGCCTTCATGATGTTCGGCAGGGTCACGTAGCGCGGCTCGTTCAGGCGCAGGTCGGTGGTGACGATGGCCGGCAGGGTGAGCTGCACGGTTTCCAGGCCGCCGTCGACTTCGCGGGTGACGGTGACCTTGCCGTCTTCCAGCACGACTTTCGATGCGAAGGTGGCTTGCGGCCAACCCAGCAGCGCAGCCAGCATCTGGCCGGTCTGGTTCGAATCGTCATCGATCGCCTGCTTGCCCAGGATGATCAGCTGCGGCTGTTCCTTGTCGGCCAAGGCCTTCATGATCTTGGCCACTGCCAGCGGCTCGGTCTCGACAGCGGTCTCGACCAGGATGCCGCGGTCGGCGCCGATCGCCATGCCGGTACGCAGGGTTTCCTGGCACTGGGGCACACCCACCGACACGGCGACCACTTCGGTGACCTTGCCGGCTTCCTTCAGGCGCGTGGCTTCTTCCAGCGCGATCTCGTCGAACGGGTTCATCGACATCTTGACATTGGCGATATCCACGCCGCTGCCGTCGGATTTGACGCGGACCTTGACGTTGTAGTCGACCACGCGTTTGACGGGTACCAGGACTTTCATAGGGTGCCTTTAGAAAATGGAATGGGTGACAGACGAAAATGGCCTAGATTATAAGAGAATTTCGGCTTCAGGTCGAAATTAAAGCACGATCGTGCGATTTTTTGCTAGAGGATTCCGACTAAAGTGCGTTTCTACAAGGTGTCGGGAATCGGAATACGGGGCGGACACAGGCCTGCCCCGCAGTGTGCGCGCGTCGCGATGGTGATTATTTGCGACGCATCAGGAAGGTGAATTCGCCGTTCTCGACGGTGTGCGCCAGCAGGGCATTGCCGGTCTGCTTGGCGAAAGCCTGGAAGTCGCGCACGGAACCGGTATCGGTGGCCACGATGCGCAGCACCTGTCCGCTTTCCATCTCGGCGAGTGCCTTCTTGGCTTTCAGGATCGGCAGCGGACAGTTCAGCCCGCGCGCATCCAGGTCTCTCTGGAATTCCATGGTATCAATGTCGATAGTGGTGTCGCTCATCGCATGCCTGCAAAGTAGGTGGTGCTCGGAAGTCGAATACTACTCCTTTTCCGGCAGTATGACGCAGCGCACCAAAATAGTCACACATTGTTGCAAAACTGCAACCAATTGTGAATTGGATCATGGTTGTGCACCAGAGCGCGGCAAAGGCGGCGCACCGGACCGGCAAGCGGCACTATCGCGGTGCGTCAAGACGTAGATGCGGCCCTCCCCCACGGATTGCAAGCGAGCGCGGCGCCAGGAGGATTACTGCTCGACGAGCTCGACGCGGCCGTTCTTCTGGCGGCCGGCATCCTCGTGGTTCGAGGCCAGCGGCGCGTACGACGCCACGCCTTTCGGGCTCAGCCGGCGCACGTCGACCTTGTAGCCCTCGGCCCTGCGGCGGGCATGGACTGTCGGAAAATATTACAGCACTTGGAAACGTTACCAACCAGTGTGATGCAAGTCTTTGTTTGCAAACAAAATCGCATTCTTGGCATAGGTCTTGCTGGAATGCCAACTCCCACAACAAGGAGACGCCCATGTTTGCAAACCTGCTTCGCACCCTGCTGTGCACCGCCCTCTTCCTCGGCGGCGCGGCCCAGGCCGCCCCCATCACCATCATCCCACCCAACGACGCTACCGGCTTCGAAGGCATGGCCATCAACGACAGCTGGTCCATGGGCCGCGGCATCACCTTCGGCGTCAGCGCGCGCCAGGCCGTCAACAGCATCGGCTTCCTGCACGACCTGAGCGGCATGGACGTGTCGTTCGGCCTGTACGAGATCTCGAAGGACAGCGTCACGCTGAAGAAGCTCGCCACCCTCGCCAGCGGCGGCTCGAACGTCAGCACGAACGGCCGCGACTGGACCGACTTTGGCCTGGCGGGCGTGGTGCTGGAGACCGGGAAGGAATACCTGCTGGAGTTCGCGTTCACGGAAGACGCCAACAGCAACTTCTACTACTACAACGACAACGTGCTGTGGGACCAGGGGCCGCTTACCGGAATCGATGGGACGATGGGAGCGGAGCTGCTCAACGCGGCGGTGGCGGGCTTCCGGATCGACGTCGAGGATGCGGCGGCGGTGCCGGAACCGGGCTCGCTGGCGCTGCTGACGATCGGTGCGGCGGCGCTGGCCCGCCGCCGCACACGCCGTCAATGACAAAACAAAACGCCGCCCGAAGGCGGCGTCGTTCATCGGCGGGGGAGACGCTTACGCGCGCTCGCCCACCCAGTTGGCCACGCCGGCCAGCGCCTGCGGCAGGCCCGACGGATCGGTACCGCCGGCCTGCGCCATGTCCGGACGGCCGCCGCCCTTGCCGCCCACCTGCTGGGCGACGAAGTTCACCAGTTCGCCGGCCTTCACCTTGCCGGTGGCGTCCTTGGTCACGCCCGCGATCAGGCTGACCTTGCCTTCGGAAACGCTGGCCAGCACGATGGCGGCGGTTTTCAGCTTGTCCTTCAGCTTGTCCATGGTTTCGCGCAGCGCGGTGACGTCGGCGCCTTCCATGGTCGCGGCCAGCACCTTGATGCCGTTCACGTCGACGGCCTTGGTCACCAGCTCGTCGCCCTGGCCCGCAGCCAGCTTCGACTTCAGCGCGGCCACTTCCTTTTCCAGCGACTTGACCTGGTCCTGCACCTGGGCGATGCGCGACGGCAGTTCGTCCGGGCTGGTTTTGAGGGCGCCGGCGGCTTCCTGCAGCTTGCGGTTGATCGACTGCACCAGGGCCAGCGCGCCTTCGCCGGTCACGGCCTCGACGCGGCGGATGCCGGCTGCGACGCCGCCTTCCGACACGATCTTGAAGAGACCGATGTCGCCGGTGCGGGTCACGTGCACGCCGCCGCACAGCTCTTTCGAGGAGCCGATGTCCAGCACGCGCACGGTGTCGCCGTACTTCTCGCCGAACAGCGCCATCGCACCGTGCTTCACCGCGTCGTCGAACGACATGTGGTGCGCGGCGGTAGCGTGGTTCTCGAGGATCTCGCGGTTGACGATGGCTTCCACTTTCGCGATCTCTTCAGCGGTCAGGGGAGCCGAGTGGCTGAAGTCGAAACGGGTCTTCTCGGCATCGACCAGCGAGCCTTTCTGCTGCACGTGCGAGCCCAGCACTTCGCGCAGGGCCTTGTGCATCAGGTGGGTCGCCGAGTGGTTGCGAATGGTGCGCGCGCGCTTGACGGTGTCCACTTGCGCGTCGACGGTGTCGCCGACCTTGAGCGAACCTTCGCGCAGCACGCCGTGGTGGCCGAAGACTTCGGCCTGGATCTTCAGGGTGTCTTCGACTTCGAACACGTTGGAACCAAGGCGGATCACGCCCTGGTCGCCCACCTGGCCGCCCGACTCCGCGTAGAACGGGGTGGTGTCCAGCACCACGATGCCGGCCTGGCCGGCCTTCAGTTCCTGCACCGAGACGCCGTCCGCGTACAGGGCCAGCACGTGGGTGTTGTGGGCCAGCGATTCGTAGCCGACGAACTTGGTCTTCTCGCCCGCGTACTCGACGTTGGCGGCCATCTTGAACTTGCCGGCGGCGCGCGCGGTCTTCTTCTGCTGCTCCATCGCGGCCGCGAAGCCTGCCTCGTCCAGGGTCACGCCGCGCTCGCGGCAGATGTCGGCGGTGAGATCCAGCGGGAAGCCATAGGTGTCGTACAGGGTGAAGGCGGTGGCGCCGTCCAGGTTCTTCGCATCCTTGGAGAGTTGGGCTTCCAGGATCTTCATGCCGTTTTCCAGGGTCTCGCCGAAACGCTCTTCCTCGGCCTTGAGCACCTGGGCGACGCGGTCTTTCGCTTCGCGCAGTTCCGGATAGGCTTCGCCCATCTCGATGTCGAGGTCCGCCACCAGCTTGTGGAAGAACGGTTTGGTCTGGCCCAGCTTGTGGCCGTGGCGCAGGGCGCGGCGGATGATGCGGCGCAGGACGTAGCCGTGGCCTTCGCTGCTCGGGATGATGCCGTCGACGATCAGGAAGGAAGCCGCGCGGATGTGGTCGGCGATGACCTTCAGCGAGTTGTTCTCCAGGTCAGTCGCGCCGGTTTCGCGCGCGGCAGCCTTGATCAGGGCCTGGAACAGGTCGATCTCGTAGTTGCTGTGCACGTGCTGCAGCACCGCGGCCAGGCGCTCCATGCCCATGCCGGTGTCGATCGACGGCTTCGGCAGCGGGGTCAGGGTACCCGATTCATCGCGGTTGAACTGCATGAACACCAGGTTCCAGATCTCGATGAAGCGGTCGCCGTCTTCTTCCGGCGAGCCCGGAGGACCGCCCCAGATGTCGGCGCCGTGGTCGTAGAACACCTCGGTGCAGGGGCCGCAGGGGCCGGTGTCGGCCATCTGCCAGAAGTTGTCCGATGCGTAGCGCGCGCCCTTGTTGTCGCCGATGCGGATGATGCGCTCTTTCGGCACGCCGATCTCGTTGGCCCAGATGTCGTAGGCCTCGTCGTCCTCGAAGTAGACGGTCACGGTCAGCTTCTCGGCGGGCAGCATGTAGACCTTGGTCAGCAGCTCCCAGCAGTAGTTGATCGCGTCGCGCTTGAAGTAGTCGCCGAAGCTGAAGTTACCCAGCATTTCGAAGAAGGTGTGGTGACGCGCGGTGTAGCCGACGTTTTCCAGGTCATTGTGCTTGCCGCCGGCGCGCACGCAGCGCTGCACGGTGGTGGCGCGCGAGTACGGGCGCGTATCCAGGCCCAGGAACACGTCCTTGAACTGCACCATCCCGCTGTTCGTCAGCAGCATGGTCGGGTCGTTGCCCGGCACCAGCGGGCTGGAACGGACGATGGTGTGGCCTTTGGACTCGAAGAACTTGAGGAACTTTTCGCGGATTTCGGAGGATTTCATGTCTTGGGGGCGGAAATAGGGGAGCGTACGCTATAAAAAAACGATTATAGCGTAGCCAGGGCGCCGCTTATCAGTCGGGCCGATATTTACGCCCCCGGAGGCTCAGCGCAGCAGCGACAGCACCGCCCTTGGCTGCTGGTTCGCCTGCGCCAGCATCGCCGATGCCGCCTGCTGCAGGATCTGGGCCCGCGTCAGGCCCGCCGCCGATGTGGCGACATTGACGCCATCGATGCGCTCTTTGGCCGCCGCCATGTTGACGGCGTCGCTCTGCAGGCTGCTTGCCGCCATGTCGAGACGGTTGCTGGAAGCGCCCACCGCCACGCGCTGCTTGTTGACGAAGTCGAGCGCCTCGTCCACGTGCAGCAGCGAGATGGCGCCGCTGCGCATGTCGAGGTTGGCGAGACCGAGCGCGCGCGCGTTCATGGCCGAGAACTGCAGCTCGATGAATTCGCCGGCGCCCTCCCCCGCCTGGATCTGCACCCGGCGGATGCCCGTGCCGCCGCCGAGCTCGGGGTAGGCCACCTCGAAGCCGGCCAATCCATCCTTCGCATTGTTGTCGCCCGCATCCGCCACCACCGCGCGGGCGTCGAGGGCCTGGCCGCCGTCGGCATCGAGGCCGCCGATGGCGCCGGTGTCGGCATTCGTGAGGTTGACCTTCGTGTTCACGAAGTTCACCCCGTTGATGCCGCCGAAATCGGCCAGGGAGGCGGCTTCCGATGCGATTTCGCCCTTGCTGACGGCGTTCAGGGCCTGGCCCAGGTTGGCGCCCTGGTTCTGGTTCAGGTACTGCATCACGCCCTTGATGCCGCCTTCCACCCCAGGCCCTTGAGCTTGTCGTGCAGGTAGCGGGCGGCGAGGTAGCCGCCCTCGTAGACGAAGCCGCCGCCCGCCACCCCGGCGACGATGGTGGCGACCGAGTTGCCGCTCGCGATCGAGCCGCGCACGCGCTCGTCGGCGCCCTGGATCAGCTCCGCCGTGCCTTCCACGAACCAGTCGGGCAGCGCCGTGAAGTTCATGGTGCGCGACATGACCGCGTGCGCCATCTCGTGCGCGACGACGCGGTCGTTGTAGTACGGCGAGCCGCCGCCGTCGCGGGTGTCGCCCGAGCCGAAATCGGCCATGTCGAGATTCAGGTGCAGGTTGGTGTACTTGCCCCCGACGTCGGCGCCCGACACCGAGGCCAGTACCCCGGCGGCCCCGTCGGTAGTATCGAGGCTGACCGTGATCTTGACCCCGTCGCCCTCGATCCCGTAGTACTGCTTGACCATCTGCTCGGCCGAACTCAGCCAGCCGCTCTTGAGGCCGTCGAGCACGCGCCGCTTCTTCTCGTCGCCGCCGATGCTGCCGCCGTCCTGGGAAAACAGGGTCTCGCCGTTGAACCTGGTCTGCTCGCCCACCTGGTCGATGTGCGCGAGGATCTCCAGCGCTTCGGTCTGCAGGGCGGCGCGGTCGCCGTCCCCGTAACTGCCGTTGCCGGACGCGACCGCCAGCTCGCGCAGGCGCTGCAGGCTCTCGACCACGGTCGCCATCGCGCCCTCGGCCACCTGCAGCATCGAGGCGCCGTCATTGATGCTGCGCAGGGCCTGGCTGATGCCGCGCTGGCCGGATGCCATGCGCGAGGAAATCGCCTGCCCGGCAGGGTCGTCCCGCGCGCCATTGATGCGCGAGCCCGCGGACAGCTGTTCCATCAGCTTTTCCTGGGCCGTATTGTGCGATCTGAGCGCGCGCTGCGCGCCCATCGACAGGACGTTGGTCGTGATTGATATTGACATAATGACATGCACCTCGGGGTGGTCGCATGTCATTAACGACAACTGGTCACACTACTTGAGGACCAGGATGATTATTTTGCTAAAGAATTCCTTGATACGCGCTAAGCCGCCTTGCGCCCGAAATCCGGGCCGATCAGGTCGATGCGGTCGGTGCAGAAAGCTTCCACGCCCCAACCCAGCAGTTCAGCCGCACGCGCCGGCTCGTTGACGGTGTAGCAGAACAGTCCGAAGCCGGCATCGAGCACGGCGCGGGCCAGGGCCGGGGTCAGGTGGCGGTGGTTGGCATGGATCGCGCTCGCCTCGACCGAGCGCGCCAGCGGCTCCCAGCCGGGCGGCAGCTCGCTCATCAGGCAGGCGCGCGGCAGGTCGGGGGCCACGCGCCGCGCCGCCTCCAGCGCGGCGAAGCTGAACGAGGACAGCAGCGGCAGTTTCGCCAGCTGGCCGCCCGCCAGCTCGTCCGCGAACATGGCGCGCGCGATGCGGGCCACCGTCTCGCCGGTCTCGACGTCGAAGCCGCGCGCAGGCTTGATCTCGATGTTCATCCAGATGCCGTTGGCCTTGCAGAACTGGGCGAACTCGACGAACAGCGGCACCACTTCGGCCCGGTAGTCGACGCCGAACCAGCTGCCGGCATCCATGCGCGCCAGCTCCAGCCCGTCATAGTCGAACACGTGGCCGGCCCCGCTCACGGTGCGGCCCAGGTAGGGGTCATGCATCACCACCGGCACGCCGTCGCGCGCCAGCATGACGTCGAATTCCACGGCGCGGAAACCGAAGTCCATGCCGCGCCTCAGGCCCGCGAAGGTGTTCTCGGGCGCCAGGGTGCCGCCGCCGCGGTGGGCCAGGATCCGGGGATAGGGCCACATGCTCTTCCTTTCGCGGGTTCAGTCGATGGCCGGCGCAGCGAGCTGCCGGGACAGGTAGACGAACAGGCCGATGTTGACGGCGACGCTCACGTGGAACTTCCACTGGAACGACACTTTCGAAGTCTTGTGGCGCAGCCACTGCTGCGCCAGCAGTCCGCCGGGCCAGCCGCCCACCAGGCCGAGCAGCAACAGCCAGGCTTCCGGCGTGCGCCAGCTCTTGTTGCGCGCCGCCGATTTATCGATGGCATAAGCCAAGAAGCAGCCCAGGCTGACCGCCAGGTAGGCGAGGCCGACCAGGGGCGGCAGCTTCCACGACAGCGCGGCGAAGCCGTAGATGGCAGCGAACAGCAGGAGCGGCAAGTAAGGCATGCCCAAAAGCTTACCTTCGGCAAGTCTGGATGTCCATACGGCAAATGGTCCAGTTCGCGGCGCGACGGTGGGATAGCGAACAGAGACATCCGCACAAAGCGCCTACCCTCGACCTTCAACCGACTCACGAGCAGGAGAACCAGATGGCCTTCGACTTAGGCAACTTACTGTCGCAATACCTTGGCGGCGGCAACCAGGACAAGGCGGCGGACGACTTCGACCGGGTGGCGCAGAGCGCGCCGCGCGAGACGGTCGCCGAGGGCGTGGCCAGCGCGCTGCGCTCGGACCAGACCCCGCCCTTCCCGCAGGTCGTCAGCCAGCTGTTCGGGCAGAGCGACGCGAACGGCCGGGCCGGCATGCTGAACCAGATGCTCGGTTCGCTGAATCCGGCCATGCTGTCCTCGATCGGCGGCGGCATCTTCGGCAAGCTGTTCGGCGGCGGCAGGCAGGTGACGCCGGAAGAGGCCGCGCAGGTCTCCCCCGAACAGGTGCGCGAACTGGCCGAGCAGGCCGAGAAACAAAACCCGGGCATCGTCGACCGCATGAGCGCCTTCTATGCCGAACATCCGACGCTGGTCAAGGCGATCGGCGGCGCCGCCCTGGCGCTGGCGCTGGGCCACGTGGCGCAACGCATGCGCCCCCAATCCACCAACCAAGGAGATGACATGGGCATCCTGAGCAATATTTTCAGCAAGATCTTCCCGAAATCCCACGCCGCCAACAAGGGACCGGCGCCCCAGGCCCAGGCCCCGGCGCCCCAGCCGCAGGCTGCTCCCCAGGCCGCGCCCCAGGCCGCCCCGCAGGCCGCGCCGCAAGCCCAGCCCCAGGCCCAGGCCGCGCCGGCCGCGATGAACCAGGTCGACGTCGAGGAGATCCTGACCAATATGCAGAAATCGTCCGGCCAGCAGCTGAACTGGCGCACCTCGATCGTCGACCTGATGAAGCTGCTCGGCCTGGACAGCAGCCTGCAGGCGCGCAAGGAACTGGCCGCCGAGCTGCACTACACCGGCGACACGGGCGACTCGGCCGCCATGAACATCTGGCTGCACCGCCAGGTCATGAACAAGCTGGCGGCCAACGGCGGCAAGGTGCCCGCCGACCTGCGCGACTGATCAATCCGCCAGCGAGGTATTGGCCGGCGTCCCGCAGGAAAAGCAGAAGCGTGCGAAGGCATTCTTGCGGGTAGTACAGCAGCCGCATTTGTCGAACAGGCCGATGCCGCAGTGCGGGCAGTAATCCAGGCTGCCGTCCTTCAGGTCGACCGGACGCTCGCAGCCCGGGCACACGCTCTTGCCCAGCCGGGCCAGGGCGGTGTCGTAGCGCAGCGTCTGGCGGCGCTGCGCGTCCGGCAGCGCCTCGGCCTCCTTCTGGCGCGCCAGGTAGCGCTGCAGCGAAACAATCGCGTAGCGGCCGACCAGGAAGGTGAGGACGATGCCGACCAGGTAGCGCACATAGCCGCCATAGCTCGGCAGGTAGGGCACCAGCTCGAAGAAGAAGGTGAACAGGGCGAAGATGATGAAGCCCCAGACGAAGGGCCAGTAGGCGCCCTTGCGCTTCTTCGCGAACAGCCAGCCGGCAAGCACCAGCAGCGGCAGGGTCAGCGCCAGGCGGTAGAGGAAGACGCGCAATTCCTTGGCCTGCGCCGCATCGACGAAGGCCGCGCGGGCCGGACCTTCCATCTTTTCCCAGCGGTCCCCGGCCTTTTGCAGGGCCTGGTTGGCGTCGAGCAGGACCTGCTCCTGCGCCTGCACCGCCGCGAGCGCCGTGCGCTCCTGGGCGGCCAAAGCGTCGACCGCCCTGGTACGGTTGATCAGCTCCGGATCCTGGTCCGGCCGCGCGGTGGCGTGACGTGTGGCGAGCCAGTTATCCAGGGTCTCGCGCGCAGTCCGGGTATTCGAGCGCGCCACCTCGTGCTTCTGGGTCGCCTGCTCGAATTCCAGCTGGGCGGCATCGCGCCGGTCCCTGGCTTGCTCCTGCCCGGCGCGCAGCGCGGCCACCTGGGCCGGGTCCATGAACTGCTCGACCGTGAGTTCGGGCTCGACATCCCACAGGTTGCCGACGATGGCGCTGCCGAGGCCGATCAGGAATGCCGCGAAGGCGAAGGCGACCAGCCACAGGGCGCGTTGCAGCCATTTCTCGGTGAAGCGCAAGCCTTTGCTCATGGAATTTCTCCAGTGACAGTGAAGCGTGCAGCTTGCCACGGGAAGAAAGTGCGTTCCAGTATCTAACGCAAGAGCCGTACGTGATGGTACGGGCGGTATCGGAGGACGATACCGCCGGGAGGGCGGCAAGACCGCCCTCCCGGCGAACATCAGAAGTACGAGAGGCCCAGCGCCTTGCGCACTTCGTCGGTGGTCTGCGCCGCCACTTCACGCGCCTTCAGGGTGCCTTCCTTGAGGATCTGCAGCACTTGCCCACGGTCCTTGGCGAACTCTTCGCGGCGGGCGCGGATCGGCGCCAGCAGGTCTTGCAGGATGCCCTCGAGGCGCTTCTTGACGACGCTGTCGCCCAGGCCACCGCGGGTGTAGTGGGCCTTCATCTCTTCCAGGCCGGCCTTGTCCGTATCGAAGGCGTCGAGGTAGATGAAGGCCACATTGCCCTCCAGGTGGCCCGGGTCGGAAACCTTCAGGTGCAGCGGGTCGGTGTAGACCTGCTTGACGGCGGCGCGGATCTCGTCGGCGCTGGCGCCCAGGTTGATGGTGTTGCCCAGCGACTTGCTCATCTTGGCGCGGCCGTCGATGCCCGGCAGGCGGCCGACTTCCGGCACGATGGCCTTGCACTCGACCAGGATATCCCTCTCGCCGCCATAGGTGCGGTTGAACTTGCGCACGATCTCGTTGCACTGCTCGATCATCGGGATCTGGTCCTCGCCCACCGGCACCACGCTGGCCTTGAAGGCGGTGATGTCGGCCGCCTGGCTGGCCGGGTAGGTCAGGAAGCCGGCCGGGATGTCGCGCTCGAAGCCGCGCATGATGATTTCCTGCTTGACGGTCGGGTTGCGCTCCAGGCGCGCCACGGTCACCAGGTTCAGGTAGTAGAAGGTCAGTTCCGTCAGTTCCGGGATCTGGGACTGGATCAGGATGGTCGTACGGGCCGGGTCGATGCCCACGGCAAGGTAATCGAGCGCCACTTCAACCACGTTCCGGTGTACCTTACCGATGTCATCCATGTTGTCGGTCAGCGCTTGCGCGTCCGCCAGCATGACGAACTGGCGGTAAGTGTCCTGGTAGGTCACGCGGTTGCGCAGGCTGCCCACGAAGTGGCCGAGGTGCAGCGGGCCCGTCGGACGGTCGCCGGTCAGGATGATTGGTGCGGAAGAATTAGGGGTCGAGCTCATCGGGTTTCCTGGTTAGTGCCCCGATTCCTTGCCGCGCTAGATGTGAAAACGCCACCCGGATCGAGGCGGCGTTAGTCGAAATGCAGATCATTTCCTGTGGCCGCGCGCTAGGAGCGGCGCCACCAGGTCAAGAAAAGATGATGTGCTTTCGGAAAATTCATGGACCGCATGGTTGCAGGTTGGCGCGCCGATGTCAACCGCTTCGGGTCCCATGGCCTGCAGGCCGGCTCCCCTTCCGACATTTTTTCTCCTGGGACGCCGAGCTGCAGGGAATTTGTTGTTAGAAAACTAATATTGGTGAAATTGATGATTCCAAAAAAGAGCACGAACAGCCACGCCCGTCCCCTCGAACTCTGGGGCGGCCTCGAATGCACGGTCAACCGCGTGCGCGACGACTACTTCAGCCAGCTGGACCGTAACGGCCACCATGGCCGCGCCTGCGACATCGGGCGCTTCGCGTCCACCGGCATCAAGGCCATCCGCTACCCCGTGCTGTGGGAACGCACCGCCCCCGAAGGCATCGACAAGGCCGACTGGAGCTGGGCCGACGAACGCCTGGCTGCCCTGCGCGAAGCGAACGTCACCCCGATCGCCGGCCTGGTCCACCACGGCAGCGGACCGCGCGACACCAGCCTGGTCGACCCTGCCTTCCCGGAACGCCTGGCCGAATATGCCGGCGCCGTCGCCGCGCGCTATCCGTGGCTCGAGTACTACACCCCGGTCAACGAACCCTGCACCACCGCCCGCTTCGCCGGCCTGTATGGCGTCTGGTATCCGCACGGCCGCGACGACCGCACCTTCATCGAAGCCCTGCTCGTCCAGTGCCGCGCCGTGGTCCTGTCGATGCGCGCCATCCGCGCCGTCAACCCGGACGCCAAGCTGGTCCAGACCGACGACCTCGGCAAGACCTACGGCACGCTCGAGATGGCCAAGGTCGCCGAGTTCTACAACGAGCGCCGCTGGCTGGCCTGGGATCTCCTGTGCGGCATGGTCGATGAACACCACAAGCTGTGGAAGTACCTGATCAAGACCGGCATCCCGGCCGAAGCATTCCTGTGGTTCCGCGAGACCCCCTGCCCGCCCGACATCATCGGCGTCAACTACTACGTGACCTCCGAGCGCTGGCTCGACCACCGTCCCGAGCGCTTCCCGGAACACCACCGCGGCGTCGCCGACGGCATCCCTTGCGCCGACATCGAGGCTTCGCGCGTGCTGGCCACGCCGACCCCGGGCATCGCCCCGCTGCTGTCGGAGGTCTGGGACCGCTACGGCATCCCGCTGGCGATCACCGAAGCCCACATCGACGCCAACCGCGAAGACCAGCTGCGCTGGCTGCTCGAGATCTGGGAAGCGGCCCAGCAGTCGCAGCAGAACGGCGTCGACGTGCGCGCCGTCACGGTCTGGTCCCTGCTCGGCTCTTTTGACTGGAACAGCCTGGTCACCCAGAACAAGGGTTATTACGAGCCGGGTCCCTTCGACGTGCGCTCGCCCACGCCGCGCCCGACCGCGCTGGCGAAAATGATGAAGGAACTCTCGTCCGGCACGCCGTTGTCGCATCCGGTGCTGCGCGGCCAGGGCTGGTGGCGCCGTCCGGGACGCTTCCTCTGCCATCCTCCGGTCGCGACCCCTGCCGCACTCACCTCGATCTCGGCCGACGGCCACCGCCTGGTGGGCACGAGCGCGGCGCCGATCCTGGTCCTGGGCGCCACCGGCACCCTGGGCCGCGCCTTTGCCCGCGTCTGCCGCAAGCGCAACCTGAATTTCAAGCTGCTCTCGCGCCAGGACATGGACATCGCCGACGCCGCTTCGGTCGAACGCGCCCTCGCCCGGTACCAGCCCTGGGCCGTGATCAACACCTGCGGCTATGTGCGCGTGGACGATGCCGAGAACGACGCCGAGCGCTGCTTCCGCGAGAACACCGCCGGTCCCGCCATCCTGGCCGCGGCCTGCGCCCGCCACGGCGTGCACCTGACCACCTTCTCGAGCGACCTGGTCTTCGATGGCAAGCGGGATCGTCCCTACGTGGAGTCGGACGCGGTCTCGCCGCTGAACGTCTACGGCCGCAGCAAGGCCGACGCCGAGGTCGCGGTGCTGGACGAGAACCCGGAGGCCCTGGTGGTGCGCACCAGCGCCTTCTTCGGCCCCTGGGACCAGTACAACTTCGTGACCCTGGCGCTGAATGCCCTCGAACGCGGCGAATCCTTCACCGCCTCGAACGACCTGACCATCACCCCGACCTACGTGCCGGACCTGGTGCACGCCTGCCTGGACCTGGCGATCGACCGTGAAGCCGGCATCTGGCACCTGTCCAATGGCGGCGAGCTGACCTGGGCCGAGCTGGCGCTCAAGGCCGCGGAAAAGGCCGGCGTCGATGCCAGCCGCCTGGAGGCGCGCCCGATCGCCTTCCCCGCCGCCCGTCCGGCCTACTGCGCCCTCACCAGTGAACGCGGCATCCTGCTGCCAAGGCTGGAACAGGCGCTCGACCGCTACCTCGAACTGCGCAATACCGAAGATCCGGAGATCGAGGAACTGCAGGCCACCGCCGAAAGCCGCCAGCCGGTGGCGAGCGGACACCGGCAGCAGGAAGAGACGCCGCCGGAAGCCGTGCAGGCGGGGAAGTGCTGAGTCCCGGCTCCTCGATGTAGCGTAAAGGCCGCTTCACCCGTGCTGCATTGACGGGCGATCGGCCCTGCGCCGAGAATGGCCGCTCCGCCCTCCTCGAACCGCCCACCGTGAAACCCACCGCCTTCCTGCTTTCCCTTGCCCTCTGCCTTCCCGCCCTGGCCCAGGACACGCTCAAACCCGGCGAAGTACAACTGAAGCTGCCCGGCGGCGGCAGTTATATCGGCACCGTCAAGGACGGCGTCCCCGACGGCAAGGGCTACTTCAGGGACCTCGATGGCATGCAGTACGAAGGCGAGGTCCGCATGGGCGTACGCGAAGGCATTGCCGAAGGCCTGTTCCCGAACGGCGACCGCTACAAGGGTCAGTGGAAGAACGGCAAGCCGGACGGCCGGGGCGCCATGACCTTCATGCTTGGCGGCGCCTATGACGGGAACTGGCGTGCGGGTGTCCCGGACGGCCGCGGCATCATGACCTTCGCGGGCAACGGCCGCCGGGCCGACGTCACTTTCGTGAACGGCATGCGGGTCGGCGCTGCGCCCCGGGTACAGCCGCAGCCGGGAGAGAAAACCAGTTTCGCGATTTTATCGAGCGCGAACCGCACCGGTTCGCTCATGAAGGACAAGGAAGTCACCTCCTCGGTGCCGCTGAACGTCGGCTACGAAGGCTTGACCCCGGCGCAGAAGCAGGTCATTCGGGACGCCTACCCGGCGCTCGACGACGGCGACGAGCCGCCCTACCCCCTGAACGGTCCGCAGGAACTCTTCCTCGGCCTCCTGAAGCTGACCAGCCGCTACCAGCTCAATGGCGACGTCACGATCTATGTGCTGGTCGGCGCGGACGGCAAGGCGCTGTCCGCGGCGACGGGCGGCATCGACGATCCCGAGGCCAAGCGCATGGCGGGCATCGGCGCGGCCCTGCTGAAATACAAGCCGGCGCGCTGCGGCGGGCAGCCTTGCCAGATGATGGTCCCCTTCAAGGTCAATCTCGCGACCATCGTCAGGTAGGGAGGCGCGGGAGCGGCGGTATACAATCGCACGGAGTTTGTTAACGAAAGGCCGTTTTCCGTGCAAGAGCAACACGCCTTCCCCTTCCTGCGGGAGATCCTGCTGTTCCTGATCCTCTCGGGCATCCTGATTCCCACGCTCCAGCGCCTGCGCATCAACCAAGTGGTCGGCTTCCTCGCCGTCGGCACCCTGGTCGGTCCCTTCGGCCTGGGGCTGCTGGCGGGCGACATTCCCTGGCTGGCCTTCCTCACCTTCCCGCGCGGCGAAGGCATCTCGATGCTGGCGGAAGTC
This sequence comes from Massilia agri, assembly GCF_024753255.1. Taxonomy (GTDB): domain Bacteria; phylum Pseudomonadota; class Gammaproteobacteria; order Burkholderiales; family Burkholderiaceae_D; genus Telluria; species Telluria agri. Next base: position 124,559 of record NZ_JANUHA010000010.1, on the reverse strand, counting down.
GGGGTGCTCTTCCTGATGTTCATGATCGGCCTCGAGCTCTCGGCCGCGCGCCTGTGGGCCATGCGCAGCTGGGTGTTCGGCGCCGGCACCGCGCAGGTGCTTGCCAGCGCCGCGCTGCTGGGCGGCGCCCTGCTGCTCTATGGCCTCGACACCCAGTCCGCCGTGGTCCTCGGCCTGGTGCTGTCCCTGTCTTCCACCGCCGTCGTCATGCAGCTGCTGGCCCAGCAGCAGGCCACCGGCAGCCGCCTGGGCCAGGCCGCTTTCGCGATCCTGATGCTGCAGGACCTGGCCGTGGTGCCGATCCTGCTGCTGGTCGGGGCCCTGGGCCGCGGCGCCGGCGACGGCGTGGCGATGCTGGCCCTCGCCACGCTGGCCAAGGCGGCCATCGCGATCGCCCTGATCTACCTGGTCGGCGGGCGCGTCGTGCACCGCCTGTTCCGCTCCTTCGCCGAGCACCGCCAGCCGGACGTCTTCATGGCCCTGATCCTGCTGTCGACCTTCGGCATCGCCGGCCTGTCGGCGGCGGCCGGCCTGTCGATGGCGCTGGGCGCCCTGATCGCCGGCCTGCTGCTGGCCGAAACAGAGTTCAAGCACGAGGTCGAGCTCATGGTCGAGCCCTTCAAGGGCCTGCTCATGGGCCTGTTCTTCATGACGGTGGGGATGAACATCGACACGCGCCAGATCCTCGAGGCGCCGCTGCTGCTGGCCTCCCTGGTCGCGGGCCTGGTGCTGATCAAGGCGCTGGTGGTGGCCGCCCTGCTGCGCCTCGGCGGCCAGAGCTGGAGCCGCGCGGTGGAAGGCGGCCTGCTGCTGGGCCAGGGCGGCGAATTCGCCTTCGTCGCCATCGGCTATGCCGTGACGTCGCGGGTGCTGGAGCCAGGCCTCGGCGCCCAGGTCATGCTGGTGGTCGGCCTGACGCTCTTCATCACGCCGATGCTGGCCAAGCTGGGACACGCGATCGGCGAGCGTTCCGGGCGTGCGGCGCCGGACGCCGCCCCGGACCAGCAGCAACTGGCCTCGGCGCGCGGGCGCATCATCATCGCCGGCTTCGGCCGCGTGGGCCAGCAGCTGGCCAAGCTGCTGGGCGAGCAGCACATTCCCTTCATCGCCTTCGAGTGCGACGCCAAGCTGGTCTCGAAGCTGCACGCCGAAGGCAAGCCGGTCTACTTCGGCAACGCCTCGCGCCCGGAGCTGCTGCGCCACCTGCACGCGAATGAGGCGCCCGCCATCGTGCTGACCATGGACCACCCGGCCTCCGCCCTGCAGGCGGTGCGCGGGATTCGCCGCGAATATCCGCACGTGCCGCTGTTCGTGCGCTCGCGCGACGAGAAGCATGCGCGCGCCCTGCGCCTGGCCGGCGCCAGCGTGGTGGTGCCGGAAACCCTGGAAGCGAGCCTGCAGCTGTCCGCCTTCGTGCTCGAAGCGATGGGACTGGACGAGCGCCAGGTCGACGGCATCGTCGACCACGAGCGCGCGGTGGTCACCGCCCGGCTGCTGGAGCCGGAAGCGAAAGCCTGAAATCTCATTGGAAGGAAGTGTCGCGCATGCGTTCGTTGTTGATTGCCCTGGTCCTGTTCCTGAATTTGGCCGCCCCGGCGGCGGCCTCCCCCATCCCGAAACTCACGCCGCCGCCCGCGCCGGCCGTCCTGCCCGACCCGCTGGGCCGCGAAACCCCGCGCTCGACGATCTCGGGCCTGATCGGGGCGCTGGCCGAGCACGACTACGACCGCGCCGCCCAGTATTTCGACACGCCCGCCAACAGCAATCGCCAGCGCGTCACCGCCGCCGCGCGGGCGCGCAGCTTCCAGTCGCTGCTGGACAACGGCGGCTCGCTGCAGCCCTATGCCGTGCTGTCGAACGAGGCGATCGGCCGCATCGACGACGAGCTGCCGGTCGACCAGGAATACGTCGGCCAGATCACGGTGCAGGGCAAGAAGGTGCCGGTGCTGCTGGCGCGCGCCGAGGAGGACGGGCGCCAGATCTGGCGCGTGGCGCCGGCGACGGTCGAGCAGGTGGCGATCGCCACCCGGCGCAGCAGCGCGGCGGACAGCGAGGAAGACGGCCTGGTGATCGCCGGCGCGCCGCTGAAGGACTGGGCCCTGCTGGTGGGGCTGGGCGTGGTGATCTTCGGCGGCCTGTGGATGGTCGCCCTGCTGGTCGTGGCCGGCACGCGCCGCCTGGTCGCGGATCCCGCATCGAACGGCCTGTACCGCTTCCTGGAGGCCGCCCTGCCGCCGGCCAGCCTGCTCCTTGCGGTGGGCCTGTTCTTCGCGCTGGCCGAAAGGCTGCCGGTCGCCATCGTGGCGCGCCAGACCCTGCTGCGCTATACCGGCATCGTCTCCGTCGTCGCCCTGGTCTGGTTCGGCCTGCGCCTGGTCGACGCCATCGCCGAACTGGCGATCGCGCGCATGCAGAAGCGCCAGCGCCGCCAGGTGGTCTCCGTCATCACCCTGCTGCGGCGCACGGCCAAGGTGCTGCTCCTGCTGTTTTCCGGCATCGGCATCCTCGACACCTTCGGCATCGACGTGACCACGGGGATCGCGGCCCTGGGCATCGGCGGCATCGCGCTGGCCCTGGGCGCGCAGAAGACGGTGGAGAACCTGGTGGGCAGCGTCACCGTGATCGCCGACCGCCCGGCCCAGGTGGGCGACTTCGTCAAGGTCGGCGAGCTGCTCGGCACGGTGGAGGACGTCGGCATCCGCTCGACCCGCATCCGTACCCTCGAACGCACCGTGGTCACGATTCCGAACGGCGACCTGTCGGCGCGCCAGATCGAGAACTTCGCCGCGCGCGAGCGCTTCCTGTTCAACCCCGTCATCGCGCTCGACTACCGCGTCTCCTCGGCGAAGCTGAAGGAAGGCATCGCCATCATCCGCGAGGTACTGCGCGGCCACGAGAAGATCGCCGAGGGCGCCCGCGCCAACCTGGCGAAGATCACCGAGCGCGCCTTCAACGTCGAGGTGTTCTCGTACATCGAAGTGCGCGACTTCGACGCCAACGTCATCGTGCGCGAAGAGCTGCTGCTGGCGATCGTCGAACGGCTCGAAGCGGCCGGCATCGGCCTCGCCTTCCCGGCCCAGACCATTGTGTTCTCACCCGACGAAGGCCCCGCGCCACTCAGCCTGAGGAAGGGCGACGACTGACCGACAATCCCACCCCTGGGTGTCAGGTCTGACATTCGGACACAAGCTCAACTGGATGCATGGCCGCAACAGCAGAGCTCGTGTCTAATTGTCAGACCTGACACCGAAGGTGTGCGTGCCGAGTGCCTTTCGCCGCAGGCCGAGCACCAGCATGCCTCCGATCAGCAGGGCGTAGGACGCGGGCTCGGGAACCGGGCTCACTTGCAGGGAGAACGTGGACGGGCCGCCGTCGCCGAATGTATAGTTGATGCCGCCGCCCCCGCCGCCTGTCGACTTGTCGAAACTACTCGTGAACCCGGCGCTGCCTTCGATATTGCGCGTGGCAAGCAGGCCGCCCGCGCCGAAGCTCCCCGCAGCCCCCCGTCCGGTCACCGAGTAACGCGCGTACGCTCCGCCCGGATAATCGATGCGCAGTTCATGCTCGTAGCTCTCCAGCATGCCGGCCGTGTCCGGGACAACGTGAAAGAGGGAACCACTACCCATGCCTTCGTAACGGAATTTTTCTCCGCCTATCGTGAGTTCGACGACATACGGGATCTGCTCGGTACTCATCAGGCGATAGTCGATCGCGCCCGCGCCAGGCACCTCGAACTCGCGTACCTTCGTCGAATCGAAAGTGGACGTGATGGTGATGTCGTACGGCACCTCCTTCAAGTCCGCGTTCACCATCGACGTCATGCCGGTGGAGTGCGTCGTGACGACGATCGGGTTCGCCAGCGCAAGAGCGGGCATCGAAAGCAGCAGCAGGCAGGCGCGTTTGGTGTGTGCAAGCATCGGGCTTTCCTCCATGGTTGGTCCAGCGTGAAGCGACCGATGCTACCGGCTCCCTGGCGCCGGGCTCGCACGATTGCTTCAGTCCGCTACTGCCGCGTTGCGCACGGCAGACAGGGGCTGCGCCCGTCCCGGCCGCCTCGCTATACTGGCCGCATCCCTTCCCGCGCGAGGTGCGCCATGCAACGCCGCATCCTGACCCTGCTGTTTGCCCTGCTCCTCCTTCCCCTGCACGCCGGCGCGGCGAATACCGTGACCGTGACCACGCGCAGCAGCGGCACCATGACCCCGACCGGACAGGTCGAACGCGCGCTGCAGTTGCCGCCCGGATCGGACGAGTATGAGCTGAGCTTCACGTCCACCCTGCCCGCCACCGACATCGCCTCCAGCGCGGGAGGGGCCGACCTCAACAGCTGGGGCGCGACGGAAGTCACCCTGCTGTTTCGCGGCATCCGCCATACCTTCTCCATTGCCGACGCCATGGGCTGGGTCTCCATCGCGTCCAGCCTGGGGGATGAAGACGTCTACCGCCATTCGATGAGCTGGCCCATGAATGTCAGCGTGTTCGGGATCGAGGGGATGCTGTCTTTCGCTGTGCCTGCCGGCAGCTATCCCGGCGCCTTCGACTTCAGCGCGCAGGACTTCGTGGTCTTCGATCCGCAAAGGGCGCTGGTCGAGCTGCGCGTCTACGAATACGGGGACGTCGTCGGGCAGCTGAGCGGCACTGCCGATCGGTTCGAGGTCGCGATCGTCAGCGCCGTGCCGGAGCCGTCCATGCTGGTCGGGCTGTGCGCCGGCCTGGCCATGCTGTGCGCCGCAGCCCGGCTACGGCGCCCAAGGCGGCCGGCCTAGATACGCGGCAGCAGCGCCTTGCGCTTGTTGCGCGCGCGGATGTTGAGCGCTTCGACTACCAGCGAGAAGGCCATCGCGGCATAGATGTAGCCCTTCGGTACGTGGGCCTCGAAGGCCTCCGCCGTGAGCGCCATGCCGACCATGACGAGGAAGGCCAGCGCCAGCACCTTTACGGACGGGTGGCGGTCGACGAAGTCGCCGATCGGCTTGGCGGCAATGAGCATCACCAGCACCGAGAAGATCACCGCGGCCACCATCACGCTGATGTGGTCGACCATGCCGACCGCCGTGATGACGGAATCGAGCGAGAACACGATGTCGATCACCGCGATCTGGCCGATGATGCTCCAGAATAGCTTCTTGCTGGCGGCATTGGCGGCGTCCTTGCCCGTGATGTCCTGTGGCCCTGCCTGGTCCTTGGCTTCGACCTCCACGAAGATCTCGTGCGAGGCCTTGTAGAGCAGGAACAGGCCGCCGAACAGCAGCACCAGGTCGCGCCCGCTGATGCCCTGCCCCACCACGTGGAACAGGTCGGCCGTCAGGCCCATCACCCAGCTGAGCGAAAACAGCAGCAGAAGGCGCGACACCATCGCGAAGCCCAGTCCCATGCGGCGCGCCTTGTCGCGCATCTCCGGCGGCAGGCGGCCGACCAGGATGGAAATGAAGATGATGTTGTCGACGCCGAGCACGATTTCCAGTGCGCTCAGCATCGCGAAAGCGATCCAGACGTTCGGGTCCATCAGCAGTTCCATGCCGGCCTCCTCGTGTCGAAAGCCGCAGTATTACATGAACGCTAATCTAGCCGAGCACGTCCGTTTGAAGCCCGGTCAGCGCGCCGGCACCAGCCACACGAAAGCCAGCGCCACGTGGATCGCGGAGCCGAGCGGCGGATAGAACAGCGAGACGCCAATCGCCAGCGCGTACAGCACGATCGACAGGCGGTTCTTGCGGCTGCCCCAGGCCATCGCGCGGCCGGCGCCCTCGCCTTCCAGGCGCCAGGACAGCAGCATGAAGGAGATCGAGCAAAGCAGCAGCACGACGCCATACATCGCAACCGGCGCCGGTGCCATCGGATGCTCGCCGGCCCATGCCGTCACCCAGGGAATCAGGGACATCCAGAACAGCAGGTGCAGGTTGGCCCACAGGGCGGCGCCGTCCACCTTGGCCACCCGGTCCAGCAGCGCGTGGTGGTTCCCCCAAATTTGAAGTTACCTACACAACGATAGTACTTTCCTGTAGAGCCTGTCTATATGCGTCGGATAGAACGCATCCACAAGCGCAGCAAGAACAATCCATCGTAATAGAGTGCTGTGAAGAACGCTTATTGATGTTGACGATTTGACCTAGATCAAGGTAGATTGAGAAACACATAGTCACAATCAAACTATGACTACCCTTCCAACCTCGGACGAGTTTCGTAACGCTAGACTGCTTGGTGCAGCTATACAGCTCAGGCGTACGCATGGGATTTTGTACGCGATGCGATTCCTTGAAGAGTATGGATTCGACGCGCACGTGATCTGGGAAGTGTTGGGTCTCATCCCTCCTCAACGGTGCGAATCTCCTAGCTCTGCGACTACTTCTCTATAGCTAGCTACAGCAGCCTACAGACGTTTCCTGCACGAAAAATTATCCCCGTTCTACCTACTTTTGCTTACCACGAACACACGCTCCTTCTTCTTTCGCAAGCAGAAAAAGCGTGCGAAACCTCATGAGTTCCGGCATTCCTCCACTGGTAGATACCTGCCGCTTTTGCAGTCATCGCAAAGTTACATTCTGTTACAAAATAGTTCCGCGTTACCCCTTGATTTAAATGTCAATCCATGATTTGTCAAGTTGTAATTTTAGGATTGTATGGTAAAGTAGAGGTCTGTGGAGAGCTGTAACCGAAGCATTCTGTCTCCACGCAATATCAATTCCCACACAATGTAAATTTATCCAGTTCCTATGGAGGGATTACCTATGCGTGTCGAAAACGCTCGTCCACAATTCGGCGGACGACTTAAATCGCCGGAATACTATGAGCAGGTGAATTCCATCTGTCGCGTTCTACGTGAGTACAGTACGCTGCGAACTATTGCAGACGCGTTGAACTCTCAACATTTCACTACTCCCGCTGGTATGGAATGGAACAGGCATCGGCTAAGCGCCTATCTGAAAACAAATGACATCAACAAAGGAAACTAAAATATGACAAGAGCTACAAAAGAAACACAACGGACAGACGGACCAGTAGCGACTACTCCGGATGCACCAGTAATGCGCAAGCCTTTCTCTGTGCGAATCGGTGCAATTTGCCACGAGGCTTTTAATCAAGCTGCTTATCTGGCCCGTCAAGGTTACATTTTTAGCGACTCGCCAATCCAAGTGTTCCCAAACGGTATGGCATTCTTTGACATGCACCTTGGTACGCCTGTTGAATACCTTGTCGAGCGTGCAAAAGAAACGGTGCGAATCGGTGCAGAACAGGAAGAAGCCGACCGCCAAAAGGCTATCAAGGAAGAAGCTCGTCGTATTGTCGAGGAAGAAAAACAAGCCGCAGCAGCGAAACAGATTGCAGCATTGAAGGCAGAGAACGCCCGTAAGATCGCTCAGATCGAAGCAGAAGCAGCCGCAGCCATCGCCGCACTGTCGCAGTAAGTCCCTCCCGCCTTCCCGGCTGGGAAGCGCATCAAGGCCACCTCTGGCCCCTGTAGTACAACAACCTGAACCGCAGACGTAGCCCCAGTGAGGGCCATAGCTATTTGTACGTCTGCCGCTCCTAAACCAATATCGAAAGAACAATATGATTGTCAAGAAAGAACCCGTTCCCGGCACTCGCCGCCTCCGTTGCACCTTTGATTCTGGAACCGTAATGGAATCCCAGCTTGTATACCTCACGGCTAGCCAGTGGAAAAACTTGCGTGCTCTCGCAGCGCTGAATAACGCCAGAGTTTCAACGATCATCGGTCGATTGATCGACAACGCGACGATTTCAGCCAAGGCGCTCTGAACGTTTTAGCCTCAAAACTCTATTACGATTTATAGAGAAATCGCTTTAACCTACTGATTTTAAAGAGGAAAGCGATCACCGTTACAATAGTCTATATCTTTAAGGAGTATATAAGCTATTGACAGAACTATCCATAGACATAAGTCTATCTAACAAAAGGAATCATCCATGCCTAAGGCATCAATCGAATATCCCTCCATCATCGTCAATCGTAACGGTAACAATGGATGGCATAAGAAAGGGAAAAGAGCATACCGTAACGCTGTCCTTACGATCCTCCAATTCCTCCAAACTGCTAAAGAACCTCGTCTGTACCACCTATGCTTCGAAGGTAAATCTCATCGCCAGCAGATGAAGATGCTTAAAGCTCTGGTGCAGATGGCAGACAGAGCCGGTATTAACTGTGAATGGTTCGCTGCTCGTGAAACTGCCGATAGGACGAAGGTCGATCACCTCCACGTATTCATGGTCATTGATGCCTACGGTATCAAGGTAGCGAAGCTGTTTAACCAGTTCGATGACGGACAGGTAGCCCAACTCTGCGCAAAGCATGGAGTCAACTTCTCCATCTTTAGCCCGAAGGATGATCTAGGAATCCACGGCAACAACACGTACATGGCGCTACCGTACCAAGGGCCGGGGAACAGGGAGACGGAGCTAGGCCGTAAGCGTTTGGCTGATGCCCTGACTTGGCTCACGTACAACTACAAGGCCCGTAGCAAACCTACGGAAGAGGAAGCAGACGGACAAATCTTCCCCTCCTCCCGTCCAACTCGTAAGCGTAAGAACCCCCTCCTTCCTGCTGCCCTTCCAGCAGCAGAGGAAATAGTAGCCCCGATAACAGAGACCAAAGGAGATGAATTGACCCCAGCAGAACGATATGTAGGAACTCGCTATGAGGAAGCTGTAGATGCTGGCCTCGATGTCGAAGCCCTCCGGCTCTACCTCCTTTCTAAAGGAATTCCACGCACCCCGGCTCAGGTAAGGTACGAACTAGACGAAGTGTACGGATTCCACCAGTACGCCTCCCAGCATCCAGCGCCAGCCCAACGTACATACGCGGAGATTGACGCTCACCTTGGCAGGGAGAAGCCTAGTAAGGTCGATAGGGTAGTTACCTCCCTCCCGGTCGGCTCCCGACAGGGGACAGTAGCGAAATTCAGTCGAGATCGGGCCTTGTTGCGACCACTAAACGGTCGTATAATCATCGCAACGACACGCACTCAACAGGATGACTACCATGAAGCCAGCCGTTTTCTACATCAGAGCATCGACTAAGGAGCAAGGTAAGAGCGGCTTGGGCATGGAAGCGCAACGTGCAGCACTGGACAAGTTTGCGGAGGCCGAAGGCTTCACCGTTGCCGGTGTATTCGCGGAAGTGGCTAGTGCAAAGCTTGGGATTGAAGACCGTGCGCAACTGAAAGCCGCCTTAGCTCAAGCTCGGAAACTCAAAGCACCAGTGATCGTGTCGAAGCTTTGCCGACTGTCCCGAGAGGTAGCATTCATTTCCGGCCTCATGGCTCAACGCGTACCGTTCATCGTTGCCCAGTACGGCCCTAACGTTGACCCCTTCACGCTTCACATTTATGCAGCATTAGGCGAGCAGGAGCGCCGCATGATCGGCCAACGCACCAAGGACGCATTAGCAGCGAAGAAGGCACGCGGCGAACTGCTCGGTGCAGTTTTGCACAAAGACCCGCAAGCCATCGTAGCGGCAAGGGCTAAGGCGAACGCCACCAACGCCATGAAGGCCGCAGACTTTGCAGCAAAGATGATTCCTGAGATTCAGAAGTTGAAGGCGCAGAACATGACCTTGGATCAGATTGCCACAGACCTGAACGAACGCAACGTTGCTACGTTCAATGGCGGTAGCTGGCACAAGTCCACCATTTCACGCTTGCTTGCGAAGGCCGCATAGGAAGGGATTAGAGGCCCGTAGCGACCTCATCGCCTCGGATGGCATGAATCCCTCAACTCATCCGTTAAAGCGCCTGTAGAGCTTTCCAATGCCCTTCCTGAGCCTTTGATGATGCTAGGGGCATTCAGCCTTGAATGAATCTCAGGCAGATATGCCCCTGTGACGCGATTAGAGGCGTTCTGAGCCGTTCTCTACGGTATAGCCACCTCGCCCCTCCCGGCTTCGCTCTCCCGCTTGGCCGCTCCCTATCACTGAGAGTGAGCAAACCTTCAACCTATGGTCGCGGCATCACTCGCTAGCATGCTTGCGTATGGCCCTACAGCGGCAGCGATTAATGCGTTGAACTCGTTCAGGTCAAACGCCTTTGTGACAAACCCGTTTGCGCCTAATAGTTCGGCCCGCGTTCGATCAGCAACAATTGAAGAGGTTGTTACGACGATAACTGGCAACGCCACGAATCGGGGATCGTGCCGGATGATCTTCAGGAATTCAAAACCGTCTACCTTCGGTAGCTTCAGGTCAAGCAGAACAAGGGCAATGGCCGGATCGTCAAGAAGAACTTGCAAACCTTCTGCGCCATCAACCGCGTGCACTACCGCGTTTTCCAAGCCGCAAGCCTGCAACGCGTGCTTGGTGAAGCCAGCATCATGTATTGAATCCTCAACCAGAAGTAGCTTCTTTTTCATTCAATTATGATACCACTTAGCGGAGTTGAACGCGATGCAACACGCCTCACTGTATTGTTCAGTTCTCAGCCAATCTTACCGCTCCTGTGATTCCCAGCCTGAACAAGGATTCGCCTGACTACGAGTTCGGATGCAAGTAATTATCAAAGAACTATGCAGCCAGTCTGATCGTAGCGTGGCAATCGCTGGTGGAACATGGCATTAGACTACGGTAGCCAACCTGCTGGCCCGTCTGGAAGACTAGCAGCGATTAGAGGCGATATGAGCGGCTCTGGATTGAGTTGGCATGATTCCCTCAACTCATCCGTTAAAGCGCCTGTAGAGCCTCCTGATGCCCTTCCTGAGCCTTTGAGGGTTCAGAATGCCCCGTTGATATTTTAGGATGGCGTAGCTCTCTTGACAAAAGCCGCCCTAGCCGGTCAAGCAAAGCCCTCGCCCCGGCTTGATATCATTCCTAGGGATCGTTGGCCCATCCCCAGACAGGCCATACCCTCAGAAAAATTTTCAGAAGATTTCAGGCTTCGGAATCGGTCCCGGTAGGCGTGTACTCGTCTTCGTAGTCGTTGTCAGGGAATGGCCCGTCATACTGGTTCCAGTTGGGAACAGGTCCGGTAGAAGGCTTCCGTACTTCCTGCTTCCTCTGGCCGAATGGCCGATCAATTGAAAGCTCAGGCCAAAGCGTATCGTCAAGTTCATGGATGCGTACGGCCACATCCTTATCGTATGTAGCATTCCAGATGTTCTCACCGTTATCGTGGAAGGTTAGGAGCTTCGCTCTTTGCTCGCCTTGATACACGGTGTAGCTGACGCCACCAGTACCACGCCCAATCTCTACGATAACGCCCAAGCCCTTCAACAACGAATTGGCCTCGATACGTCCATCCCGGCTTTCCAAGTCGATCTTAGCTCGTATGGACGCTCTACTACGCTGTACTGTCTCCCGTTCAAGCAGCTTCGATTCCTTCTCCTGCTTCTCTGCGGTCAGTCGGGCAATGTCAGCTTTGACCTTCCTGATGGCGGTCACGACTTCCTCAAGGTCATCACTGATCGTCAACACCTTTTCCAAGCGCTGCTTCTGTACCTGTGCAGTGTCAATCTGACCAGCTAACGCCCGAAGTTCGGAAAGCTCCTGTGATTGATCGCCCACAAAGTAGTCAGACTTGACAACATTCATCAGCACATCAAAAAACACTTCCTCGGATCGAGTGGCCGGGACGTTCTTTGCATTACATTTCCCGCCAACCTTCCCCGAACAGACAAGGTAACGTTCCAAGTGACGCCCCTTCGGGACACAGTGAAGTGGACGCTTGCAGAAAGCACACATCCCTACCTTACTCCACACGTTTATCCTGTCTTCGCTCTGGCTCGTTACGCCTGTCACCTTACGTAGCGCCCTTGCTCCCTGTGCATCATTGAACAGACCTTCCGTGATGGCAGCGGGGAAGTAGTTTGGTATCGGCGGCAATCCGTCCTTCGGTGCGTACTCGCCTATAACGGCTCTCGATTTGATGAGCGCTGAAACAGTACCGGGAATCCACAGCTTTCCTTTCCCTCGGTCGCGGAAAGGAGGAGTGAGCCGCTGATTCAAATTCTTCGCAATCATGGCGTAGCTCCAACCCTTCGCCGCCATAGTGAAGATTTCCTTCACGGTGTTAGCTTCCGGCTCCTTGAGCTTGTACTTGGTCTTGCTGACCCACTCTACCCAACCGGGGAGTAACACCTTGACCTTCTCCCCGGCTCTGGCTGCTGCATACCGCTTCACGAAGCTGTCCGCTACCCTCCCGCCCTTCTTCTTGCTCTCATCGTGCGCAAGCTCCTGCTTTAGAAGACTGTTAATCGCATCGAGAAAAGTCAATGTACCTTTGTACTCCTTTCGATCACGAAGCGTCACTACCGTTATGCCTGCCCCGGTAAGCTCCCGCAAGAAGTCAGACGCCTTCCACATATCCGCTCGTGACAAGCGGTCAAGGTCTTCTACCAGTAGCGTGCTGCCGGGACGGACCTTCCCGCTCTTTACATCGTCGTGAAAGCGCTTGAGTTCCCCTGCATTCTCCAAATGCTCGCCCTTGTAAGCGCTCTTGCCCTTATCAAAATAAACATGGTCGGCATCGTTGATGAGTGTTGGGCAGTAGCTGAGGGCCAGCGCCATCTGGCGATCTTCACTAGAGCCTTTCTCCTGCTTCTCGTGACTGTAGCGAATGTAAAGGTAGACGTTTTCCATACCTCAACTATATCACGGAACATAGGTAACTCCATCATTGATGGTTGACCCAGTAGATGCCGACATAGACGAAGCTCAGTGCATAGCGCAGCCAGCCGGGCAGCACGCCTGCCAGGTCCTCGACCGCGGTGCCGTGGGGCGGCTGCAGTTCCAGCACCATGATCGTGATGATGATGGCGATCACGCCGTCGCTGAAAGCCTCCAGGCGGTTCTTGCTCATGATCCGGATCATGCCGCCTCCGGTTCCGCCAGCGCCAGGTGCAGGCAGAGGACCGCGACCGGCACGACGAGGGCGACGAAGCCGAAGGCCAGGTAGGCAAAAGCGGCCGCCCCGCAGCCGAGGGCGAAGGCCAGCACCGGCCAGAAGAACTTGCCGCAGCGCGCCTTGGTCGCCCCGTCCGCCGCGCCGCGCAGCCAGTCGGTCGCGTCGATCACGAGCTGGGTCACGTTCCCCGTCATCATCGAGGTCGGCGCGAGATGGGTCAGCAGCAGCTTGCTGGCCGCGCTGTGTGCGCCCATCGCCGTGGCGCCCAGCAGGCCGGCCGCCATCGCCAGGCCACCCGCGCTGCGGCCGACCGGCTCGGCCAGCATGCCGCAGGCCATGAAGCCCAGCAGCAGCACCAGCTGGAGGAGGTAGACCGGCTTCACCGCGGAGCTGGCGCGCCGCTCGCAACGCGCCACCAGCAGACGGGCCGCCGCCACGCCCAGGATGAAGGCCGGGAAGGCCAGCAGCTTCAGGAGCGAGGGCGTCTGCGCCGGGTCGGCTGCCGACACCGCGATCAGCACGAAGTTGCCGGTCACGTGGGCCGTGAAGAGGCCGAACAGGGCGATGAAGCCGAGGGTGTCGACATAGCCGGCCAGGAAGCCCATGCCGATGCCCTGGGCACGCTGAAATTGTGCAGTCTTCATGTCGATGGCCTCAGAACGCGAAGCAGCTGCAGCCGAGGGCGCCCCAGAATCCGCCGAAATTCGAGACCGGCACGCTGGACTTGCGCGCCCGGTCGTGCGCGTGGGCGTGCACGCCGCAGGGACCGCTGCACTGGTGGGCGAGGGTAGCCAGAGGCTGCTGCTGCGGTGCTGCACGCCGCCAGTGTCCCGGCACCTTCTGCACCGGCGACCATTCCGGCAGCACCGGGATCGGCGGCGGGCCCAGGCTGCTGAACTCGGCTGCGCCATACACCAGCTGGCCGCCGACCACCGTCAGCACCGATTCGATCGCCTTGATGTCCTCTTCCTCCACGGTGAAGAAGTCCTCGGACAGCACCACCAGGTCGGCCAGCATGCCTTCCTGGATGCGGCCCTTGCGTCCCTGCTCGTTCGAAAACCAGGCGCTGCCCGAGGTCCACAGTTCGAGTGCCGTCTCGCGCGGGAGGTAGCCATGGTCGCCGTACAGCGGCAGGCCGCCGACCGTGCGTCCCGTCACCAGCCAGTAGAGGGCGGTCCAGGGGTTGTAGCTGGCCACGCGGGTGGCGTCGGTGCCGGCGCCGACCGGCACGCCGGTCTCCAGCATGCGCTTGATCGGCGGCGTGGCGCGTGCGGCGTCCGCGCCGTAGCGGTCGACGAAGTACTCGCCCTGGAACGCCATGCGGTGCTGGATCGCGATGCCGCCGCCCAGCGCTTTTACACGCTCTATACTGCGCTCGCTGATCGTCTCGCAATGGTCGAACATCCAGTGCAGGCCATTGAAGGGAATGTCGCGGTTGACCTTCTCGAACACGTCGAGCATGCGGGTGATCGATTCCTCGTAGGTGGCGTGCAGGCGGAAGGGCCAGCGGGCCTCCACCAGGTGGCGCACCACTTTTTCCAGTTCATCCTCCATGCCTGCCGCCAGTTCCGGGCGCGGCTCCAGGAAGTCCTCGAAGTCGGCCGCCGAGAACACCAGCATCTCGCCGGCGCCGTTGTGGCGGTAGTAGTCCCTGCCCTGCCCCGGCGTGACCATGCCGGTCCAGCGCTGGAAGTCTTCCAGCTCGGCGCCCTTGTTCTGGGTGAACAGGTTGTAGGCGATGCGGATGGTGAGCTGGTTGTTGCGGTCGAGTTCCTCGATGACCGAGTAGTCCTCGGGGTAGTTCTGGAAACCGCCGCCCGCATCGATGGCGCTGGTGATGCCGAGGCGGTTCAGTTCGCGCATGAACTGGCGCGTGGAATTCACCTGCAGGTCGTACGGGAGCTTGGGCCCCTTGGCCAGGGTCGCGTACAGGATCATCGCATTCGGACGGGCGATCAGCATGCCGGTCGGGTTGCCGGCCGCGTCGCGCTGGATCTCGCCGCCCGGCGGGTTCGGGGTGTCCTTCGTGTAGCCGACGGCCCGCAGCGCGGCGCGGTTGAGCAGCGCGCGGTCGTACAGGTGCAGGATGAAGACCGGGGTGTCGGGCGCGGCGGCGTTGATCTCTTCCAGCGTCGGCATGCGCTTCTCGGCGAACTGGAATTCGTTCCAGCCGCCCACCACGCGCACCCACTGGGGGTTCGGCGTACGCAGCGCCTGCTCCTTCAACATGCGCAGCGCGTCGCTAAGGGAGGGCACGCCTTCCCAGCGCAGCTCCAGGTTGTAGTTCAGTCCACCGCGGATCAGGTGCAGGTGGGAGTCGTTCAGGCCGGGGATCGCGGTGCGGCCGTTCAGGTCGATGACCTGGCTGTCCTCTCGTCGGTGCCGCATCACGTGTTCCAGGTCGCCGACGGCCAGGAACTTGCCGTCCTGGATGGCGACGGCGCTGGCATTCGGATGCTCGCGGTCGAGGGTGGTGAAACGGCCGTTGATGAGGATGAGCGGCGCGGCGCCGGCGGACTGTGCTTGCATGGTACGACTCCTGAACCTGGGTGGGGATGTGCGGCCCGCCGCAGCGGACCGCCTTCGATTGCAGTGGGCTTAGCGCACCGGTGCGGCGACGGGGGCCAGCACTTCGTTCTTGCCCTGGTTGCGCGCCGGGGCCTTGTGCACCATGGTGTAGGCGTAGTCGACACCCATGCCGTAGGCGCCCGAGTGCTCGGTGACGATCTTGATCACGGCGTCATAGGTCTCGCGGTGCGCCCAGTCGCGCTGCCATTCGAGCAGCACCTGCTGCCAGGTCACCGGGACCACGCCGGCCTGCACCATGCGCTGCATCGCGAAGTCGTGGGCGTCCTTCGAAGTGCCGCCCGAAGCGTCGGCCACCATGTAGATCTCGTAGTCGCCTTCGAGCATGGCGCACAGGGCGAAGGTGGTGTTGCAGACTTCGGTCCACAGGCCCGCCACGATGACCTTCTTCTTGCCGTTCCTGGCCAGCGCGTCACGCACCTTCTGGTCGTCCCAGGAGTTCATCGAGGTGCGCTCGAGGATCGGGTGGTCGGGGAACACGTCCAGGATTTCCGGGTAGGTGCGGCCCGAGAAGGATTCGGTCTCGACGGTGGTGATGATGGTCGGGATGCCGAAGACCTTGGCCGCCTTGGCCAGGCCCACCACATTGTTCTTCAGGGACTGGCGGTCGATCGACTGCACGCCGAAAGCCATCTGCGGCTGGTGGTCGATGATGATCAGCTGCGAGTTTTCCGGGGTCAGGACTTCGAGTTTGGCGTTGTTCATGGTGTTCTCCTTCGTTTTTCAAGTGAGCCGTTTTCGTACGGCGGGTGTGGTTTGATGCGGTTCAGCCCTTGCGGGCCTCTAGGTTCGATTGCTTGGCTTGCAGGCCGGTGATCTTCGGCTGGCATTCGCCGGCGAACCAGGCCCGGGTGACCGGCTCGCCGCCGATCAGGCGCTTGGCCACGGGGACGATCTGCTCGCCGACCAGCATGCCCAGCAGGCCGACCAGGGCGATCGCGGGCGGGGCCGGCGATCGCACGTCGATCAGTCCGTAGAGCAGGCCGGCCAGGATGCCGGCGCCGAGGGAAATCAGGTACATGGTCCGCTCCTCCTTCTGCTGCGCCATCGCTGGCGCGATTAATCAGAATCATCGAACGGTTCGACGGTAGCGGGCTCTGTAGCTTCCTTGCCGCTCCCGCTTCGTGTTCGATGCGATGGAGTCATTATGCGTGGCTCTGGGAGAGATGAAAAACGGATAATTTTCAGATCTACAATCGAATTATTCGAACACAGATTGAAGGGCCGAGTAGGGCTATTCGGGGTCGTGGCAGACGACGCAGAGCTTGTTGCCGTCGGGGTCGCGGAAATAGGCGCCGTAGTAATGCGGGTGGTAAGCCGGTCGCAGGCCGGGTTCGCCCTCGTCCGTGCCGCCGTGCGCGAGGGCCAGGCGCCAGGCTTCAATCACCACGGCACGGCTGCCGGCCTGGAGGGCGACCATCTGCCCATTGCCGGCTGCGTGCGGGGCGCCGTCATGGGGCGCGCCGATCAGGAACAGCGGACGCGGTTCCGGATGCGATTGCCAGCCGGCCCACGGCCGCTCGCGGTCGCAGAAACGCGGGGAATTGCCGAGCAGCGCCATCAGCTCCGCATAGAAGCGATAAGCCCGGTCGAAGTCTTTGACGCCGATAAAAATATGCGAAATCACGGGACGCTCCTCGAATGGGCCAGAGAATAGCCATGTTGCATGGACAGTGCGCGAGCAGCCAGCTTACTGTCGCGATTGCACATCTGGCAAGACAAGGCTCACCACCATCGCCCAGGAAGGAAATCATCGATGACCATGCACACCCTGCGGCCGGCAATCGGCCTGCTGCTCGCCTGCGCTGCCGGCGCCTCTTTCGCCGCCGACTACATCACCTTGAGCAAGCGGGACGGCAACCACTTCGTGCTGGGCAAGGAGCCGGCCATCCGGATCGGCAATGCCGCGATGGTGCGCGTGCTCACCCATTTCACGGGCAGCCGGGAGATATCCGCGGGCCATCACCTGCTGGCCTGCGACGGAAGCTGGATGACCGACAACTTCGCCTATACCAGCATGGCATCGGAGACCGCCGATTTCGCGGCCATCGAGCGTCACAGCATCGCGAACCTGCCGGGGGTGATCGAAGCCGAACACCACTTCACGACGCAGGAGAAGGACCACAGCTACGACGGCCCGGTGCTCAAGACGCACATCAAGCGCCTGTGCGCCGAAGCGCGGCCGGCGCCGCCGGACATGCTGGTGCCGGTCGGCTCGTCCAGGGAATTCACGGACATGCTGCTGGTGTTCAGCATGGTCGCCAAGCCAGTGCAGGCAAAGGGAAACCGGGTCCGGGCCTGGTTCCGCACGACCTTCCATACCCAGAAGGACACGGTCGGCAGGCAGCCTGACCCCGGTGTGCCGACCGGCGAATACTGGATGACCTTGAAAGAGGTCGATTGCGCGAAGCCGCAGTCCGCACAGCTCGAACAGATTGTTCACCGCCCGACCGGCGTCGAACGCGGTACGTGTCGGGCCAAGGGGGCGGCGAGCTGCCCCATGATTCCGCTGAAGGAGTATTCGGTGGGCGATGCGGAGCGCAAGATGGCATGCCGCCTGTTCGGCAAGTCCGCCAACGCGCTACCCCTGTAGACCGGCGTCCGCGAAAGTAGCATGATCCGCCCCCCGGAGTAGCGCCAGCTCGGCCATTGGCGCGAGGCCTTGTGGCGCAGGAAGGCGAATGGGAATATGCGCCGGCGCCGGCAGCAACGGCGCAGTTTCGCAACCATCGATCGCCTTCACATGAACACACGGCTTCTCTGCATCGCCTTGTTGTGCCTGTCCGCCCGCTCCGCCCAAGCGCAGGAATCGTCCCTGTTTCGCATGCAGGCCGATGCGGCGGGCCAGCCGGCGATGGTATTCCAGGAAGTCGCCCGCGACGACCGTACATCGACGGTGGAACTGCGCTACCCGAGCGGCAGCGTACTGGGCAAATCGATGTTCATGCTGCGCGCCGGCTGCAGCCTGATGAAGGAGCGCGGCATGCCGGGCTTCACGATCGAAGCGCTGTCGCGGCAGCCGCTTCGGCTCTTGATACGCTTCGCGTCCGCGGAAGAAGCCCGGGAACATGGCGGCCAGCCCCTGCGCGAAGGCGGCCTGGTCTCCGCAGCCCATTGCGAGGCCATTACCGCGGCCGTGGCGCGCGCGCATGGCCCCTGAAAGACGGCTGTGAAAGTCCGCGTATTTATTCCCTGATGTTTTCTATACACTGCGCAGCCATGACACCTCGACGCAAACTCCAAACCGCCAACGCACTCATGTTGGCCGGCATCGCCGCCCCGCTGATCGGCCTCTTCTGGATGGTGGCCAGCTACTCGCCCGGCGCCAATGCCACCACCCACGTCGGCGACGCCCTGCTCAAGCTCGGCATGGTTTACATGGTCGCGCTGGCCGTGGCCTGCGCCAGCGCCGTCTGGTCCTTCGTCGTCCAGAGACGCAACGCCGGCGTGCACGTCACGGGCGGCACGCTGCTGCGGATCCTGGTGCTGATTGGCCTCATCGGCCCCTTCGTCATCGGCAACGTCTAGACCGCCGCCCGCTGCGCCGCCCGGCATCCCCACCAGGCGGCTTCCTCGAATACCGACAGGCCGGACAGGTCGGCGTGCGCGAACAGGATCGGCCCGGTCGACTCGCGCAGTGCCGCGAGGCCCGCATTGCCGCGAAATCCCGGCCGCGGCACCGCCATCGCATGCGCGCGCAGCGTGATGTCGACCCGTTCGACGCAGGGTGCGAGCGCCCAGCCGTAGGCCTCCTTCAGATCGCTGCTTGCGAGCTCGAGCAGCTCGGCGCCGCTGGCGCCCTGCATCCAGCGCCGCGCCTGGGCCGGCGTGTGCTGCGACAGCGCCGTGTAGGCTGTGAAGACGGTCTTTTCGGGCGGACGCGAACGGATGTCCTGGTGGGTCGAGACGACGTAGCCCAGCCCCCTGCCCTGATACACCACGTTGTCCCAGGCTAGAACCGCTTCGGGCAGCTCGCGCGGGAAGTCGCGCATCAGGAAGTTCGACACCATCCAGGGCGCGTATTCCGGCAGATGGCGGCGCGGATCGAAGCCGTAGCGCTCGATGCCCTCGACCACACGGCTGGCGACGAACAGCGGCATGGCCACGATCGCGCGGCGCGCCCGCACCAGGAAGGTCTGCGGCCTGCCCTCTTGCAGCGTGAAGCACAGCGCCTCGATGCTGCCGTCCACCTCGCGGACCGAGGCCGCCGTTCCCTTGCGCCTGCGCGCCCCTGCCCTGCCTGCCAACGCCTCGGCCAGCGGCGACAGGCCGCCCGGCCAGGTCAGGAGCGCGTTCTCGCCGGCGTTGGCGGCCTGGCCCCAGCGCCCGGCAAAGTAGTGAATGCCGGCCCAGGCCGAGACGCGGTCCAGGCCCGCGCCATAATCGTCGCGGCAGCAGTAGTCGAGGTACCAGCGCAATGTCGACGAACGGTAGCCCTGGTCGCCCAGCCACTGGGCGAAGCTGATCCGGTCCAGCAGCGCGTAGGCCGGGTCGTTCGAGGACAGCGCCAGCGGGAAGACGAAGGCGCGTCGGCCGTCCTTGCCGCGCGCGTGGCGCAGGCGGGCCATCTCATCGAAGAACAGCTTGTGCTGGGCCGCATCGTCGGCGTCAACCGGCACCAGGCCCTCATGCCACTCCCCGTTACGCAGCAGGCGCTCCTCCGGGCCGTGCAGGATGAAGCGTTCGTCGTAATAGGGCTTCTCGCCTTCCGGGTCGCGCAGCAGGATGCCGAGGTCCGCCAGCATCGCGCGCACATGGGTCGATTCCGGCCCCGGTAACGGCAGGTAGTGGGCGCCGGTCGGGCAAGCCAGCTCGCCGTAGCGACTGCCGGCCGCGTTGCCGAAGGCTTCCGGGCCGTCCAGCAGCAGGTAGTCCTCGTGCCCCAGCCGGCCGAGCTGCCAGGCGGCGCTGAGGCCGCCGATGCCGGAGCCGAGGATCACGACGTCGGTGTCGACCACCTTCGCCGGCGGTGGCAGCGCGCCGCGGCCGCGCAGGAAGTGGCCCTCCAGGCGACCCGGGTAATGAACTTCGGGCGTGAGCTCCTGCCAGCGATGGAAGCCGACGCTTGTCGCCAGCCCCGCCGCGCCCGCGCCAAGCGCCGACAGGACGAAGGAACGCCGGTCCATCAGCGGATCACCTGGCGCCAGTCATCCTCGAATTCGCGCACCAGGGACTGGCTGTCGAGCCGGTTCGGCGCCATCTGGCGGCGCACCATGTCGGGCGGGAAGGCGAACATGGCGCGCGTGGTTTCCGCATCCAGGAAGCGCATCGGCAGGCGGTAGCTGGTCGGCGGCACGTAGCGTCCCTGGGGCGAGGCCATGATGAAGCCCCACTCGCCGAAGGAGGGAACGTAGAGGTGATAGGGCCAGGTCTGCAGGCCGACCTCGCGCAGGGTCGCCTCGATGGTCCAGTAGGCGTTCGGCGCAAAGTATGGCGAGGTCGATTGGACGGCGATCAGGCCATTGGCCGCCACGTGCTTGCGCAGCTGGCCGTAGAAGGGCACCGAATACAGCTTGCCGAGGGCGAAGCTGGAGGGGTCGGGGAAGTCGACGATGACGAGGTCGTACATTCCGGCTTCTTTCTGCAGCCAGATGGCGGCGTCCGCATTCACGACCTTCACGCGCTTGTCGTGGAGGGCGTTGGCGTTGAGTTTCACCAGCTCGGGACGGGTGGCGAAGGCTTGCGTCATCGCCGGGTCGAGGTCGACCAGGGTCACCTCTTCCACATGCGGGTAGCGCAGCACTTCGCGCAGGGCCAGGCCGTCGCCGCCACCCAGCACCAGCACGCGCTTCGCCCAGGGCAGGGTCTGGAGCGCCGGATGCACCAGGGCCTCGTGGTAGCGGTATTCGTCGCGCGAGGAGAACTGCAGGTTGCCGTTGATGTAGAGGCGCAGGTCGTCCTTCCAGCGCGTGATCACGAGGCGCTGGTAGGGCGTGGTGGTCGAGTACACGACTTCGTCGCCGAACAGGCCATGCTCGCCCCACTCCACCATCTTGTCGGAGAATCCGAAGCCCAGCACCAGCGCGAACAGCACCACGCCCGCGCGGATCGACTTGGCCTGCAGATCCGCCAGCTCGGCGCGGAACACGTAGAGGGTCCACAGCGCCACGCCGACATTGAGCATCCCGAACAGGAAACCCGTGCGCACCAGGCCCAGGTGCGGCGCCAGCACCAGGGGGAACAGCAGCGAGACGGCCAGCGCGCCGAGGTAGTCGAAGGTGAGCACGCGGCTGACGATCTCGGCGAACTCGGTGCGGCGCTCGTTCAGCGCGCGCATCACCAGCGGCACTTCCATGCCGACCATGGCGCCGATCAGGAAGACGGTCACGTAGAGCACCGTGCGGAAAGGCGCCCCCATCCAGGTGAAGGTCATGAAGAGCATCGCGGCGGACAGGCCGCCGATCAGGCCAACCGCCAGCTCGATGTCGATGAAGCGCGACAGCACGTCCTCGTCGCGCACATACTTCGAGAAGTGCGCCCCGACGCCCATGGCGAACAGGTAGCAGCCGATGATGGTGGAGAACTGGAGGACGGAATCGCCCAGCAGGTAGCTGGACAGGGCGCCGGCGATGAGTTCGTAGGCCAGGCCGCAGGAAGCGACGACGAATACCGAGAGTATAAGAATTCTTTTGGTCATGGAACAACTTTTGTCTTAAGATCGCTGCTGCAATCCCGTCACCTTTTCTTTGGAGAATGTTGTGCCCGCCATCCTAAACTATGTGCTGCATCTTGCGACGGCAATCGCGCTGGTTCTGGCATTTTTTGTGGTGTACACGCGGGTCACGCCCTACGACGAAGTGCTGCTCATCCGCCAGGGGAACTGCGCCGCCGCGGTCTCGCTGGGCGGCACGCTGCTGGGCTTCTCGGTGACGATCGCTTCGGCGCTGATGCACACCAGCGACTACTACGAATTCTGCGGATGGGCCGCGCTGGCCATGCTGATCCAGGTGCTCGTCTTCGTGGTCGCCACGCGTCTGCTGCGCATGTCCAAGGACCAGATCGAGCACAACAACATCGGCTTCGGCATCCTGCTCGGTTCGATCTCCCTGTCGATCGGCCTGGTCAACGCCGGCAGCATCTCCTGACACCACAAGTTACCCGTCACGCATAAAGAGGAACCATCATGTCTCTCGGCTCATTCATCAAGAAGCAGTTTCTCGACGTCCTGCAATGGAACGAGGAAGGCGAAGGCGTGCTGGCCTGGCGCCACCCGATGGAAGACTACGAAATCCAGAACGGCGCCACCCTCGTGGTGCGCGAATCGCAGGTCGCCGTGTTCGTGGACGAAGGCCGCATCGCCGACGTGTTCGGCCCGGGCACCCACCGCCTGACCACCTCCACCCTGCCGGTGCTGACCAACCTGAAGAACTGGGACAAGCTGTTCGCCTCGCCCTTCAAGTCCGACGTGTACTTCTTCTCTACGCGCGTGCAGACCGGCCGCAAGTGGGGCACGCCGCAGCCGGTGACGATCCGCGACAAGGACTTCGACATGATCCGCGTGCGCGCCTTCGGCATGTATTCCTACCGCATCGCCGACCCACGCCTGTTCTTCACCGAGATCAGCGGCACCCGCGCCGCCTATACCCGCGAGGAAGTCGAAGACCAGCTGCGCGGCCTGATGCTGGCCACCATGGCCAACTCGCTCGGTTCGTCGAAGATCGCCTTCCTCGACATGGCCGCCAACCAGACCCTGATGGCGCAGCAGATCCGCGGCGACCTGGCCGCCGCGTTTGCGCGCTACGGCGTCGGCCTCGACGAATTCAACGTCGCCAGCGTCAGCCTGCCGGAAGAATTGCAGGCGGCCCTGGACGAGCGCATCTCGGCCGGCATGAAGGCCAGCCTCGGCGCCGACAAGATCGGCGGCTTCACCCAGTTCCAGGTGGCGAGCAGCATTCCGCTGGCCGCCCAGAACGAAGGCGGCATCGCCGGCATCGGCGCCGGCGCCGGCGCGGGCATCGCGATCGGCCAGGCCATGGCGCAGGGCATGCAGGGCGCATTCGCACCACCGCAGCCGCCTGCCGTGCCGGCTGCCAGCGAGTCGATCGAGGACCGCCTCGCCAAACTGAAAGGCCTGCTGGACAAAGGCTTGATCTCCCAGGGCGATTACGACAGCACCAAGGCCGAGCTCCTGAAAAAACTGATCGGCTGATGCAGAACGTTTCCTGTCCTTCCTGCGGCGCGCCGATCGCTTTCCGCTCGCACGCCTCCGTGATGGCGGTGTGCGAGTACTGCCGCGCGACCGTGGTCAAGGAGCTCGATACCGTGCGCGACCTCGGCAAGAGGTCCGAGGTGCTGGAGGATTACTCGCGCATCCAGGTCGGCACCGCGGGCGTGCACGGCGGGCGCAGCTTCACCGTGGTCGGCCGCATCCAGCTGCGTTACGAAGCCGGCATGTGGAACGAGTGGTACGTGCTGTTCGACGACGGCGCGGACGGCTGGCTGGGCGATGCTTCCGGCCAGTACACCATGACCACAAGGCGCGAGGCGGCGGCCAATCCGCCGGCTTTCGGCGATATCAAGGTCACGCGCCAGTACGACATCGGCTTCGGTCCCTATGTGGCTTCCGACAAGCGCGTCGCGAAGTGCACGGGCGGCCAGGGCGAGCTGCCCTTCAAGGTGGGACCGGGCTGGGAAGCGCGCGTGGCCGACTTCCGGCGCGGGCCGGGCTTCGCCACCCTCGACTATTCCGACGGCACGCCGCCCCTGCTCTATGCCGGCACCGCCGTGACGCTCGAAGGAATGAAATGCCAGCTGCTGCGCGACGACGAGCAGATCAAGCTCAGTGCGGGCAAGTACCGCGGCCGGGTCGACGTGCTGCAGTGTCCGTCCTGCGGGTCCTCGATCCGCTATGTGCCCGGCCTGGCAAGCAACTGCGTCTGCCCCAACTGCGCGACGCCGGTCGACGCTTCCTCGCCCAAGGTCGAGGTGCTGCTCAAGGGCGAGCAGAACGAGCGCGTGAGCTACACCCTGTCGCTCGGCGCCACGGCGAAGATCGGCGGCCTGGATTACCGGGTGCTGGGCGCCATGCGGCGCGAGGACAACGAGGGCGAATCCTGGGACGAGTACCTGCTGTACTCGACCCAGGGGCCCTTTATCTGGCTGGTGGAAACCGGCGAAGGCTGGTCGCGCTCCCAGGTGCTGCACGACTGGCCGACGCCGCCGCTGCCGGCCATGCACACCGTCCTGGTGGACAATGTGCCTTATGAGCGCAGCTGGGTCTACCAGGCGCGCGTGGTGCACGTGGCCGGCGCCTTCAACTGGCGCGTCAAGGCCGGCGACATGGTCCACGTGGCCGAATACGAGCATGGCCAGAACGGCCTGGCGGCCGAGCACACCAACGAGGAACTGAGTTGGTCGCGCTCCTCGCCAGTGGCGGAGGACCAGGTGCGCGCCTGGTTCCAGCTGGCCCGTCCCGCCGCCGGCAAGGCTGCGGCGAAGCGGGAACTGGGCCAGAGCGACATCGCCTGGCGCGCCCTGCTGTGGATCCTGGGCCTGAACTTCATCCCGCTGCTCTTCAACTTCTTCGGAACCGTGTTCTGGATGGTGCTCGGCGTGCTTGCCCTGTTCCTGCCGACGATGCTGTTCCGGCCCAAGAAATGACGTCCGCATGAACCGCAATTTTCTCTTCTACGCCGTGGTGGTGACCCTGGTGACCACCATCGTCTGCTGGGTCAGCATGGCCTCCAGCGCCCGCAGCGGCGGCGGCAACAGCTGGCGCAGCCACAGCTATGGCGGCGGCGGCGGGGGCTATTCGGGCGGCGGCCACAAGTGAGTACCGAACACCGCCCCGCCGGCATCCATTTGCTGGCCGACCTGGCCGGCGTCAAAGCCGCCCTGCTCGTGGATCCGGATGCGATCGACGCGCTGCTGCGTACGGCCGCCGTGGCGGCGGGCGCACGCATCCTGCACAGCCACTTCCACACCTTCGGCAGAGGCATGGGCGTGACCGGCGTGCTGCTGCTGGCCGAGTCGCACATCTCGATCCACACCTGGCCGGAACACGGCTTCGCGGCGGCCGACATCTTCATGTGCGGCGACGCGCAGCCGCAGCTGGCCCTGGACGTGATCGATGCGGCCCTCAGGCCGGCCACGCGTTCGGTACAGACCATCGCGCGCGGGCAGCTATAATCCGGGCTCGTTCGACTATCCCCAGCAGGCTCAGTATGACGCAATCCGCTTCTCCCCTGCCGAAGGCGCTCGGCCACATCCGCGTGCTCGACCTCTCGCGTGTGCTCGCCGGCCCCTGGTGCTCGCAGAACCTGGCCGACCTCGGCGCCGACGTGATCAAGATCGAACGGCCCGGCAACGGCGACGACACCCGCGCCTGGGGGCCGCCCTACGCGAAAGACGCGGACGGGAACGACACCAGCGAAGCGGCCTATTACCTGTCCGCCAACCGCGGCAAGCGTTCGGTCACCGTGGACATCGCCAGCAGCGAAGGCCAGGCCCTGCTGCGCGAGCTGGTGAAGCATTGCGACGTGGTGCTGGAAAACTTCAAGGTCGGCCACCTGAAGCGCTACGGCCTCGATTACGAGACCCTGAAAGCGATCAAGCCGGACCTGGTCTACTGCTCGATCACCGGCTTCGGCCAGGATGGCCCCTATGCCCACCGCGCCGGCTACGACTTCCTGGTCCAGGGCATGGGCGGCCTGATGTCGGTCACCGGCGAACGCGACGACCTGCCCGGCGGCGGCCCCCAGAAGGCCGGCGTGGCCCTCACCGACCTGATGACCGGCATGTACGCGACCGTGGCCGTGCTGGCCGCGCTGACCCACCGCGACCGCACCGGCGAAGGCCAGCACATCGACATGGCCCTGCTCGACACCCAGGTGGCGATGCTGGCGAACATGGGCAGCAACTACCTCAACAGCGGCAAGCCGCCCAAGCGCTGGGGCAATGCGCACGCCAATATCGTGCCCTACCAGACCTTCGCCTGCGCGGACGGCCACATCATCGTCGCCACCGGCAACGACGGGCAGTACCAGAAATTCGTCGAGGCGGGCGGGCGGCCGGAGCTCGGCCTGGACGAGCGCTTCGCCACCAATCCGCTGCGCGTGAAGAACCGCGACATCCTCGTGCCGATCCTCGCGGAGATGGTGAAGCAAAAACGGCGCGACGAATGGATCGCCCTGCTGGAATCGGTCGGCGTGCCCTGCGGGCCGATCAACGATATTGGCGAGGTGTTCGCCAACGAGCAGGTGCGGGCGCGCGAGGTGGCGATCGAGCTGCCGCACCCGAAGGCGGGCAAGGTCAAGCTGGTGCGCAATCCGATCCGGATGTCGGCCCTGCCTGCGACCAGCGACAAGGCGCCGCCCCTGCTGGGGCAGCATACCGACGAGGTGCTGCGCGATGTGCTGGGCCGCAGCGACGCTGAAATCGCCGCCCTTCGAGACAAAGGGGTACTGTAGGGTGGGCGATCCCTCGCCCACGCGTTCAAACAGTGCGTGAATAGCACACGCCATATCCGTTCACACGGGAGTTGAACGCGCGGACGGCAGAGCCGTCCACCCTACTGGTTAGTGAAGCTGGTGCTTCAAATCCGACAGCACATCATGCACCCGCGTCACCACCGAAGCGACCTGCGGCGATGGCTGCTGGCTGCGGCACATCCGCTTGGCCTCGTCACCCATCTCTTCCAGGCGGTCGATGCAGTCGATGATCTGCGACTGGTCGTTCGACTGCATCACGCGCTGGGCTTGCGGCATTTCGTGGGCGATCTTCTGGATGCAATCGCGGATTTCGCTGGGCGCACCCTGGTCATTGCGGGTAACTTCCTCAGCCTGGTTGATGGTCTGCTGGATCTGGCTGAAGCGTTGCTGGATTTCGGCAGGCTGCAACATGATGACCTCCTGAAAGTAATGCGGCGGATCCGCCGGAGTCATTCACTTTAGTCTTCCTGCCAACGATATCAAGTCCCGCTTTCCACCCGTGCGAGGGTCAAGGCCTGTTCACCCTTCCGGCTGGACGCGTTCCCCGGAAGACTGTATAAAGTTGCAACGAATAAACAGCAAGGGAACCCCATGAAACGCGCGCACCGCCTGCCATCCACGATCGTCCTTTCCATGGCCGCGCTGGCCTGCAGCTCCGCCGGCGCCCAGGCCGCCGACGTCATCATCACCGCCGAGCGCCTGCTCGACGTGCGCACCGGCCGCATGGTCCAGCGCCCGGAGATCCTGGTCCGCGACGGCAAGGTGGTGAGCATCAGGCCCGATGCCGGCGCGCCGCAGGCCGCGGGCGGCGCCACCCGCATCGACCTGCCCGGCATGACCCTGCTCCCGGGCCTGATCGACATGCACGTGCACCTCGACTCCGACCCGACCTACGGCGGCTACAGCTACCTCGAATACAACGAGCGCTTCTGGTCTGCGCTCGCCGTCGCGCACGCGGGCCGCACCCTGGACGCGGGCTTCACGACGGTGCGCAACGTCGGCGCCTCGGACTGGAACGACGTGGGCCTGAGCCAGGCCATCGCGGCCGGCAAGGTACGGGGGCCGCGCATCATCCCCGCGGCCTGGTCCTTCGGCGCCACCGGCGGCCACTGCGACAGCACCTACTTCCCGCCGTCGATGGAAGAGAAGAACCCCTATAACGCCGACGGCCCCGACGAGGTGCGCAAGTCGGTGCGCGCGCTGCGCAAGTATGGCGCCCAGGTGATCAAGGTCTGCGCCACCGGCGGCGTCTTCTCGCGCAATACCGAACCGGGCCAGCAGCAGATGAACTACGGCGAACTGCGCGCGGCCGTCGAGGAAGCGGGCCAGTGGGGCCTGAAGGTCGCGGCGCACGCCCACGGCGCGGCCGGCATCAAGGATGCGATCCGCGCCGGCGTCACCACCATCGAACATGCGAGCCTGATCGACGACGAAGGCATCCAGCTGGCGAAGAAGCACGGCGCCTGGCTGTCGATGGACATCTACAACGGCGACTACACGGCGGCCGAGGGCAAGAAGAACGGCGTATTGGAAGATAACCTGCGCAAGGACCGCGAAGTCACCGAGATCCAGCGCCAGAACTTCAAAAAGGCCCACGCGGCCGGCGTGAAGATGGTGTTCGGCACCGACGCCGGCATCTACCCGCACGGTGACAACGGCAAACAGTTCGCGCTGATGGTGAAGTACGGGATGACGCCGCTGCAGGCGATCCAGGCTGCCACCGTCAACGCCGCGGAAGCGCTCGGCCGTCTCGATGTCGGCGTGGTCGAAGCGGGACGCGTGGCCGACCTGGTGGCGGTCGGCGGCGACCCGCTGCGGGATGTGCGCGTGCTCGAAACCCCTGCGGTGGTGATCCAGGGCGGCGCAGTCGTCAAGCGCGCCGCCCCGTGATCGCTCAGTCGCGCGTCAAGCGCCACAGCTCGTAGCGCTCCTCGCCGGGTTTGACCTGGCCGGCGAAGTGCCGGTTGAGGTGGCTGGCCGTGAAGACGACGTCGCCATCCGGTCCGATCGTGGCGGTATCGGACGACGTGCCGGGCGTGGTCTCGCTGGCCGGGGTCGGGATCGCCCAGAGCGACGACTTCATCGTGCGCGAGCAGCTGGCGAGCGGGCGGCTGGTCGAGCTGCTGCCGCAGCTGCGCGGCCGCACCCGCCCCTTCTCGATCCTGTATGCGCCGCACCGGCGCCAGTCAGGCGCGACGCGGGCGATGATCGCACTGCTCACGGCGACGTGAGAAGCGCGATATCAGCGCATCCGCTTCCAGGTCTGCCCGTCGTCCTCCGAGCCCCACACCGAGCCGTAGGGCGTGGCCGCGTAGACAGCCTTGCGGTCGCGTGAATAGAACATGCTGGTGATCGGGAAGTTCAGGTCCATCGACGGCGTCCAGGTCTTGCCACCATCCACAGTGCGGACCAGCTTGGCGCTCGAGAACACCGCCCCTTCGAAGGCGACGCCATGCTGGCGGTCGCGGAACACGGGCTGCTGGATCCAGCGGCTGAGCGTGGCCGGGTTCCAGGTCTTCCCCATGTCGCTGCTTTCCCATGGATTGACCGCGATGCCGCGCACGCACCTGCAGCGCAGGACCTTGTCTTCCGATGCCGAGATGATCTGCACGCCGCCCGGCAGTTCGCGCTCTTCGGCGGTTCCGGCAGCGAGGTCGTTGACGACCATCTTGCGCGCCGGGATGGTCGTGACCAGGTAGTCGTCCATCAGGAGCGAGCGCGGACGCACGCCCGGGATGTCCCAGAACACGCTCACGTCGGTCTGGTAGCGCCCCAGCTGGCGCCAGTCGGCCGATCCGACGGGCGCGGAAAACACCAGCACCTGTTCCTTGCTGAGCATCGTGAGCAGGACCTTGCCCTTCCATTCGTGCAGGTCGAGGACCAGGCCGAGCGGCAGCTTGCCGCGGATCGAACGCCAGCTCCTGCCCTGATCATCGGACTGCATGAGCAGCGACAGCTCGCCGCCGGCCAGCCAGGCGCCGCCCGCCGTCACCAGCACCGCTTCAACCGAACGGTTGGTGCCGAGGTCGAACTGGCCTTCGCGCTCCTGTCCCGGCTTCCAGCTGCCGAGCGCGCCGTTGGCGGTGCCGAAGATGACCTGTCCACCTGCGACTTCGTTCGGCTGGACGAAACCGTGGCTGGCCAGCTTGGCGTACGTGGCGAGCTCCGGCATCAGCTTCGGCACGCTGTCCTCGCGCCAGCCGAGTTTCGGCTTGCCCAGCATGGGCGTGAGCGCCGGCGCCGTCTCGCGCACCAGCTCATCCACCAGGGCCTGGTCGTCGGAAGCGACGTGGGCCAGCAGCACGCTGCGTTCGCGCGGACTCGGCGTCTGGACGATCACGCCCAGGTCGGTCAGGCGCTGCGGCTGGACCTCGAAGCGGCTGAATTTCTCGCCGACGGTGATGTTGGCGCTGATGCAGATCGCGCCACAGGACTGGCTCGAGAACCTGACGAAGCGGTAGCGCCCCGGAGGCAGCGCGCCGACATAGGTCGCGCTGCGCGACGAGGCGAGCAGGTCGGGCCTGATCGCGAACTGGGGCCCGCGCTCGGCGCCGCCCTCCTGTTCGACGATCAGTTCGTGCCAGTTCTTCATGAACTGGCTGGCCGACTCGGTATTCGGGAGGAAGCGCACGATAACTGCGCCTTCGTCCGGTCCCTTGGGGACCGGCAGGCGCGTTTCGGGCATGGAGGCGCAGCCACTGATGAACAGGGCGGCCAGGAGGGCGAGGATGAAGCGGTAGGGTGAAGTCACGATGATCGACAGCCTGGAGAGTAAATACGGACCCGCGATGCTATCCATCGGGCAACTGCTTGTCCAAGCTTTTCGATGATTTTTTGAAATCAACGACATTCCAACAACACATCACTTTCACCTTCCTGCTCCACCAATGCAAGCCGCATGAAATGCACGACCTTCATTGACAGCGGCAGGCAGCTTGCTACTATATCGCCAATCGATATGTCGTAACTCGATATACCGAGTCACGCTATAAACCAGGGAGCCGGTTTGGACATCAACTACACGAAATACCTGCCGCTGTCGGAAGCCACCTATTACGTGCTGGCGGCGCTCCAGGAACCGCTGCATGGCTACGCGCTGATGCAGAAGGTCGAGGCCATGAGCGAGGGCCATGTGGTCATCGGGCCGGGCACGCTCTACGGCGCCTTCTCGGCGCTGGAGAAACAGGGCCTGATCGAGAAGGTCAGCGAAGTCGAGCGCCGCAAGATCTACGGCCTGACCGGGATGGGAAGGCAGGTACTGGCCGAGCAGGTACGCCGGCTGGCCATCATGGTGCGCAACGGGCAGTTCGCACTTTCACATGTCAAAGAGGGAGAAGCGGCGTGAGCGGAACGGTAAGCACATTCAAGCTATTCTTTGCCCACCAGGACGAGGAGCAGGAAGCCTGGCTGCGCTCGATGGCGCAGCAGGGCCTGCACCTGATCAAGGTGAACCCGTTCTGCTTCTGGACCTTCCGCCGCGGCGAGCCGGCCGATGTCGTCTATCGCGTCGACTTTCCCCGCAACAGCCAGGACCCGGACTTCGCCCAGCTCATGCAGGATGCCGGCTGGACCCTGGCCGCGAAAACGGTCGGCTGGCACTACTGGCGCACCGAGGCCGTGCGCGGCGCGGCGCCGGAACTGTTCAGCGACACCGAATCGAAGCTCAGGAATTTCAGGCACCGCCTCGGCATCTTCGTCGCCTGCGCCATGCCGCTCTTCGTCATGTTCGTGGTGACGGACAAGCAGCGGGCGCTCGAGCAGCTGTCCCTGCCCTTCCTGCTGCCGCTCGTCGCGGCGCTGCTGCTCTGGGTGCTCGTCATGCCCTACACCATCGTGCAGCTGATGCTGAAGATCCGCAAGCTGGGCAACCCGCTGCCGGGCTGAGAGCGGGTCATGGGACCGTCGCTGCGGCCGGCTTCAACTGCCGCAGCCGCAGCGCGATCGCCAGCCCAAGGCCGAGCAGTGCGCCCAAGGCGGCGACCACACCCGGCCAGCCCCAGTGCTCCCACACATAGCCGGTGAACCAGCCCACCACGCTCGAACCCAGGTAATAGCAGAACAGGTAGATCCCGGACGCCAGCGCCTGCGGCGCTTTCGCCCGCCTTCCAACCCAGCTGCTGGTCACCGAATGCGAGGCGAAGAAGCCGAAGGTCGCGAGCCCGACGCCGAGCACCACCGCCGCCACCGAATCGTGCAGCGTCACGAGCAGCCCGGCGATCATCACGCCCATGAACAGCCATAGCACATTACGCCGTCCCAGCCGGTCGGCCAGCTTCCCGGCCCACACGGAGCTGAACATCCCCAGCAGGTAGAGCAGCGACACCGCCCCCACCGCGCTCTGGGACAGGCCAAAGGGCGGCGCGAGCAGGCGGTAGCTGATGTAGTTGTAGAGACTGACGAAGCAGCCCATCAAGAGAAAAGGCAGCACGAACAGCCAGGGCAGCCCTTCATCCTCCAGGTGCCGGCGCAGGCCCTCGACGAAGCCCGGCCCCCTCGCCTGCTTGAGGCCCGCATGGCGCGAGGCCGGCAGGCTGCGCGAAAACTCCCAGGCCGCATACAGCCCGGCCGCGCCGAGCAGCCCGACCGCGATGCGCCAGGAGACGAAGTCGCTGATCACCGAGGACAGCACGCGCCCGCTCATGCCGCCAAACGCCGAGCCGCTGATGTACATGCCCATGGCCTGGCCGAGCGAGCTGCCTTCGATCTCGTCGCTCAGGTAAGCCATGGCCACCGCCGGCAGGCCGCCCAGTACCAGGCCGAGCAGCGCGCGCACGGCCACCAGCTGGGTGTAGTCGGTCGTGCATGCCGATAGCAGGGTGAGCAGTGCGCCGCCCGTCATCGAGGCGACCATCAGCTGCTTGCGCCCCAAACGTTCGGCCACGCTGCTTGATACCAGCAGCGCCACGGCCAGCGTCGCGGTGGACACCGACAGGGCCAGGCTCGATTGGGCGGGAGTGAGGTGGAAGTCCTGCGCCAGCAGCGGCATCAGCGGCTGGACGCAGTAGAGCAGCGCGAACACGGAAAAGCCGCCGAAGGCCATCGCGCGGTTGATGCGGCGGTATTCGCTGCTGCCCGCCACGATCGGTCCGCGCGCCGTACTCATACTCTCGGAATCAGGGCAGGTCCGGATCGAGCTCGGAACCGGCGTAGTTCTCCAGCTCGGTGAAGAGCTGCTTCATGGTCGCCTTCGTCTTCAGGTGCTGCAGCACCGTGCAGTGCTCCCGGTAGGTCGCGATGCGGTCCGCGATCACCGGCTGGTGCGCGCTAGGCACCTGCGCCATCAGCGACGCCCAGCCGGCCTCGAAGTCCGGATCGTTCTTGCGCACCGACTTCACGAAGCGTTCGAACTCCTTCTGCCCCGTGCGGGCCGTAACGCGGCCACCGCCTTCGACCGCGAAGATGATCGCCAGCGCGATCACGCCCTCGGCGTTCAGGTCCGGATCGTTGATCGGGCCCTCGTAGTGATGGCGGCGCAGCCACTGGGCCGCACGCACGATGGCCTGCACGCCCTGGCGCTGCTTGAGCTGGCCGAGATAGCGCTCGTAGCCGGACCAGGTCTCGCCCGGGTCGGCCGTGCACAGGTCGATGAACAGCTCCTTGAGGCGCCGCTGCGAATACACCGGATCGACGTCGTACTCGCCCACGAGCGTATCTTCGGGCAGCGCGGACAATTCCTTGACCAGGCGGAAGCCCTGCTGGAACACCAGTTCGGCGCCCTCCTCGATCAGGATGTCGAGCGCATCCAGGTCGTCGTCGGAATCGACCAGGTGCTCGAGGCCCAGCGAGACGCCACCGATGGTCAGGAGCTGGGCGCGCTGGATACCCTCCGCCGTACGGTCGTTGGTGAACTTCTCGGCCACCATGGCGGTGATGCCGGACAGCTCGTCGGCCAGCACCGCGGCCTCGTCGGGCGTGGCATCAAGGGACATCAGCTTGATGGCGCGCACCAGGCGCGGCAGCTTCTCGATGACGATTGCGGGCAGCATGGATCCTGGCGCCCCGCTCACGAGAAGATGTCCGTGCCCATGCTGCGGCGGGTGCCGCGGCGCGGCATGCTGCGCACCGAAGGCACCTGCTTGCGCAGGCGGTACAGCAGCTCGCGCGTGGAGCGCTGCATGAAGTCCGATTCCTCGTCCGGGTCGTCCGGCAGTTCGACGTCGGCCATCTCGGCGCTGTGGCGGAAGTCCGGGAACAGTTCGAGCAGCGAACGCTCCCAGCCGTCCTCGCTGGCCTTGGCCAGGTCGACGGCCAGCGGCGCGATGTCGCTGTCGCCGCTGGTCTGGGCGGTCACGTAGCGGCCCTTGGAGAGGATCTCGCCGGCCAGTTCCAGGATCTCGCGCGGGGCCAGCGACCACAGGATGGCGAACACGGTGGCGCCGTGGTCGGTGGCGGAGGCTTCCTGCAGCAGTTCGTGGCGGCGCTCTTCGTCGTCGGTGGCGTAGACGATGCCGTGCACGTGGTTGAACAGGTTCTCGGCGATGCGTTCGGGATCATCCTCGATCATGTTGTCGGGCCAGGTGGCGGCGATGTAGGCCAGGCTGTCGGCCCAGGCCTTGGGCGGCACCAGCAGGGTCGCGACCGAGGTCTTGGCGCCGTCGAAGCCCGACAGGTGCAGGGCCGTCACCTGCGGCGGCAGGGTCGACAGGACTTCGGCGACCGCATAGTCGCCATGCTCGTCGGCGGCGTGCGAGAACGCCTCTTCGGCGTGCTCGAGCGAGCCGGCCAGCACCAGTTCGCTGACCTGTTTCGTCAGCGCCGGCAGGTTGGCTTTATTCTCGTCACTCATTCGCGCTCTCCATCGGCATCGAACAGCTGCGTGAAGTCGTCGGTCGCGGCCGTGTCTTCCATATCGTCGTCGTCGCCTTCGTCGCCCTCGGCCAGGCGGTCGAGCGAGCGGTCTTCGTCGTCCCAGCGGCCCTGGTTCTTGAACAGGAAGGCCGTGATGATGGCCTGGCGCGCCAGTTCCGGATAGTTGGCCGTCATGGACTCGTACATGGCGGCGCCCTGCTCGCCCGTGCATTCGGCCATCGCGAACACGCGCGCGGGGTCGCTGCCTTCGTAGTCGGCCGCTTCGCGCAGCAGGCCCTTCGGGTCCTTGAACCTGATGCAGTCGACCAGGGCGAAGGCCATCAGGTTCACGTCGTCGAGGCCGGAACCGCTGGCGTACTCGGACACCAGGGCATTGACCATCATGTCGTAGTTCTTCTTGTTGGGCGGATCGCCCAGCGTGCCCTCGATCTGACCTTCCAGTTCACGCGACTGGAAGGAAAACTCGGGATGTACGTTTTTCATTGTGTGTCCTGTTGATTCGGGATGTGCTTCAAGGCTGCAGATTGACGCCATTCAGGGCGAACAGCGAGCGCCACAGCTCGAAGGCCTCGGCCTCGGCATCGAGCACGATGCGGTGGTTCACGCTCTGGTTGTACTCGGCCCGCTTGGCCGGGTCCGACAGCACCTCGTAGGCCTTTGTGACGGCCTTGAAGCGCGCTTCGGCGCCCGGCGCCTGGTTGCGGTCCGGGTGGTAGCGCATCGCGAGCGAGCGATAGACCTTCTTGATCTCGTCGTCGCTCGCATTCGGTGCGACGCCGAGGATCGCGTATAAATTTTCCACTTGGAATTCTCCCGGCATGGGCCGCAAAAGGGCAAAAGCGAGATTATCCTATATAAAGCGGCAAGCTGGCGAATGCGGGTCCGGCAAGGGGTCAGCGGCGGTAGGGCTGGACCGGCGGCGGGCTGGCGGGACGGGACTCCGGCTGCGGCAGCTTCGGCATGGGCATGCCGGCCAGGGCCAGCAGCCAGGCGCGGACCAGTTCCGGGTGGGTGGCGAGGGTTTTCATGATGAGCCTTGCGAATGGGCGGAATTGCCCCAAGTATGGATCGGGGCGAAAGGCCGTACCGTGCGCTTCACCACATAGGGGCGGAGTCGTGCTGCGTTACGGTAAAATGTCCGCCATAACCATCTCAATTTTTTTCCCATGAGCATTGAAAAGAACAACCCGGCAACGGGGAATGCCCCGTCGTCCAATTTCCTGCGCGCGATTATCGAACACGATCTCGCGGCAGGCACCCATGCGCGCGAAGGCATGCCGCCCGTCATCACCCGCTTCCCGCCGGAGCCGAACGGCTACCTGCACGTGGGCCACGCGAAATCGATCTGCCTGAACTTCGGCCTGGCGCGCGACTACAACGGCCGCTGCCACCTGCGCTTCGACGACACCAATCCGGAGAAGGAAGACCAGGAATACGTCGACACCATCATGGATTCCGTGAAGTGGCTCGGCTTCACCTGGGAGCAAGGCGACGGCGAATACCTGCACTACGCCAGCGACTATTTCGACAAGCTCTACGAGATGGCCGAGTACCTGATCCGCGAAGGCAAGGCCTACGTGGACAGCCAGACGCCGGAAGAGATGGCGAAAAACCGCGGCAACTTCTCCACGCCGGGCACCAACTCGCCCTTCCGTAACCGCCCGGTGGAAGAATCGCTGCAGCTCTTCCGCGACATGAAGGCCGGCAAGTACAAGGACGGCGAGCACATCCTGCGCGCCAAGATGAGCGAAGACGCGATGTCCTCGCCCAACATGACCAACCGCGATCCGGCCCTGTACCGCATCCGCCATGCGCACCACCACCGCACGGGCGACGCCTGGTGCATCTACCCGATGTACGACTACACGCACCCGATCTCGGATGCGCTGGAAAACATCACGCATTCGATCTGCACGCTGGAATTCCAGGACCACCGCCCGATGTACGACTGGCTGGTCGACACCCTGGCCGACGGCGGCTTCTTCCCGCGCCCGGTGCCGCGCCAGTACGAGATGGCGCGCCTGAACCTCACCTATGTCGTGACCTCCAAGCGTAAATTGCGCGAGCTGGTGGACACGGGCGTGGTGACGGGCTGGGACGACCCGCGCATGCCGACCATCGTCGGCCTGCGCCGTCGCGGCTATACGCCGGAATCGATCCAGCTGTTCTGCGAGCGCATCGGCGTCTCGAAGGCCGACGGCTGGATCGACATGAGCACCCTGGAAGGCGCGCTGCGCGACGACCTGGACCCGAAGGCTCCGCGCGCAATCGCCGTGCTGCGTCCTTTGAAACTCATCGTCGACAACTTCCCGGAAGGCGAGGCGGTCGAGTGCTCCTCGCCGGTCCACCCGCATCATCCGGAGATGGGCGTGCGCACCTTCCCCTTCACGCGCGAGCTGTGGATCGAGCAGGAAGACTTCATGGAAACCCCGACCAAGGGCTACCACCGCTTCACTCCGCCCGTGGGCGACCAGCCGGGCGCGCGCGTGCGCCTGAAGTACGGCTTCGTGGTCGAGTGCACCGGCTTCGACAAGGACGAAAACGGCAAGGTCACGGCCGTGCACGTGAAGTACTTCGAGGATTCGAAGTCGGGCACGCCGGGCGCGGACAACTACAAGGTCAAGGGCAACATCACCTGGGTCAGCGCCGCCACCGCGCTGGAGGCCGAAGTGCGCCTGTACGACCGCCTGTTCACGGAGCCGCAGCCGGACGCCGGCGGCAAGGACTTCAAGGCCGCCCTCAATCCGAACGCGCTGGAAACCGTCATCGCCTACCTGGAGCCGGGCATGAAGGACGCCGTGGCCGACCAACGCTTCCAGTTCGAGCGCCACGGCTATTTTGTGGCCGACCGCGTGGACTCCCAGCCGGGCAAGCCGGTGTTCAACCGCGTGACCACGCTGAAGGACAGCTGGGGTAAATAAGCTTCAGAACCAGTTGTTTTGCAATGGCACCGAAGGAAGAGGCGGTGCCCTTCGCAGACTGTCGGGCCCGTATCCAGGCACTCCCTGGGCGCGGGCCCGTTTTTATTGGGGCCTGAAACGTTTTCATTTTCTCAATTCCGTTGTGGAAATGGTAAACCTAGTAAACTTGATAGGTACTTTGCCGTGTAAACGAGCTAACGTTATGAATGTTTGTGGTATTTACGACACGTATTCACTCAGCAAGCGAGGTACACGACCATGTCAGCGCCTGCACACCTGGTCAAATTTCCTACCACCCTGCTGATCGGCTCTCTTCTCTCGGTGTCGGTCGGGGCCGCGCTATACATGGCGACCGCGCAGGCCATCGAAAGCGATGCCCAGGCGCGCTTTCGCGGCATGGCGCGCGCCGCCCAGTATGCGATCGACGCCCGCACCAAGAGCTATACCAACGTCCTGCGCGGCATGGCCGGACTGTTCCACGCCAACCCGGCAGCCAGCGCCGACGACTTCCGCCACTATGTCGAGCAGCTCGACACGCCCCGCAACTTCCCCGGCATCGAGGCCATGAATTACGCGCGCGCCGTCGGCCCGTCCGAACTGGCGGCGATCGACGCCGACGTACGCCGCCGCCTGCGCCAGTATGGCATGCCCGGACCTGAGAAGAAGCTGGAGCCCGTGCCCGGCCGCGACAGCTACACGGTCATCATCTACATGGAGCCCGCCATTCCGGAGTCGCTCGACAAGCTCGGCCTCGACCTGGAAGCGAACAGCTACATCCGCCGCACGGCGGCAAAGTCGCGCGACGAGAATTCCATCGCCGCCTCGGGCCTGCGCGTCAACATCCTGCCCGGCTCGGGCCCCAGCCAGAACATCCTCGCAATGCGCCTGCCGGTGTACCGCAGTGGCGTGCCGATCAACACCGTCGACCAGCGCCGCGCGGCCTACGTCGGCTCGGTCGGCATCGGCTTCGGCGTCAACAAGATGGTCAGCGGCGCACTCGAGGGATTCCCGGACGAGGTGCGCCTGGTGCTCACGGACCTCGACGCGGTGCCGCCGGGGCCTGGCGGGGACCGGCCCAGCGCGGTGCTCTACGACAGCCAGGTCGCGTCGGGCATCCGCGCGCCGGGCGGACGCGCCGAGGACGACGTGCTGCGCGCCGACCTCTTGATCGCCTACAACCAGCGCCAATGGCGCGCCGATTTCAGCATCGCCAAGGCGGCGCTGTACACGCGCTTCGACTTCTTCTATCCCTGGCTGGCCGCCCTCGCCGGCGCACTCAGCACCGCCCTGCTCTACGCGCTGTTCCAGACCCTGGCGTCCTCGCGCCGCTCCGCCTTGCGCATGGCCGAGGACATGACGCGCGAGCTACGCGCGAGCCAGGCCAAGCTGCAGGCAACCAATGAAAAACTGCGCCAGCTGGCCGCGCATGCGGAACAGATCAAGGAAGGCGAGCGCAAGCGTATCGCCCGCGAGATCCACGACGAACTCGCGCAGAACCTGCTGGCCCTGAAGATCGAGGCCGAGATCCTGGCCAACCGCACGCGCGACCGCCATGGGCGCCTGCACGAGCGCGCCAGCGCGACGGTGCGCCAGATCGACGTCACCATCCGCAGCGTGCGCCAGATCATCAACGATTTGCGGCCGAACGTGCTCGACCTGGGCCTGAACGCGGCGGTCGACTGGCAGGTCGCCGACTTCGCGCGCCGCACCGGCATCGAATGCGAGCTGGTCGAGGACGAGACCGAGCACCACGTCGACGACCAGTGCGCCACCGCCCTGTTCCGCATCCTGCAGGAATCGCTCAACAACGTGGCGCGGCATGCGCGTGCGAGCCGGGTGCGGATCGACCTCCACCAGCACGGCGATGCGCTGACCATGACGATTCGCGACAACGGGGTCGGCATGCAGCCGGGCAGCCGCAACCGCAACGGCTCCTTCGGCCTCGTAGGCATCGAAGAGCGCATCAACATCCTCGGCGGCAGCTTCTCGATCAGCAGCGGTCCGGATACCGGCACCACCATCGTCGTCACCATTCCGGTGGGCGCGCACCTGGGCGGCATGTCCGACCTCCCATCGCGTGACGATGACCTCGTGCTGCCTGCCATTGCCTAGCCAGAGGGATTGTTCAGTCATGTTGTCGCGTTTCTGCCTAACAGTTTTTCGGTTGACAGAACTCAACATTGGGACTGACCGGACGCAGGACAATTTCTATCACTGCCACCGGTCAAGACAATATTCTTGGCTTTCGATTAACGCGTCACGTTCACGCAGGAGGACTTTCCGACGTACCGCTTTAACTAGGGATAAAAAAGAATGCCTTAACCAACAGGTCTAAACAAAAGGTGATAATCATGTCGACGAACGCATTCGCAGCATTTGAAGCTCTTGATCTTGCCCCGATCAAAATGAAACTGATGCATGTGGAATCCGGTGAAGGTTGGTCCGCGCTGCGGGCCGATGCAGTGGAAGCCGAGTACCGCCGCTTCCTCTTCCTGATGAAGAAGTACCCCGATGCGGAGGCCTCGCCGACCGTCGACGTCGACACCTTCTGGCACTACCACATCCTCGACACGATGAAGTACGCCCGCGACTGCGAAGCCGTGTTCGGCTACTTCCTGCACCATCACCCCTACGTCGGCATCGGCGCCGATGCGAACGAGGGCGACCATGCCGCCGCCGGCGAGCGCATGCGCGCAATCTACGAAGCGGAGTTCGGCGCCGCACCGGCCGCCAACGACGCCTACGCATACTGCTCGTCGCCGGGCAAGCAGCACGACGCCGCCGTCGCATACTGCTCGTCGCCGGGCAAGCCGCGCCAGGCCGCCGACGCCGCGCATGCCTACTGCTCCATTCCGACGAAGCCGCTGGACGCCGCCAATGCCGCATACGCCTACTGCTCCTCGCCGGGCAAACCGCGGGAAGGCGCCGACGCCGCCTACGCCTATTGCTCCTCGCCGGGCAAGCCGGGCAGCAGTGCCGGCGCCGCGTACGGATACTGCTCCTCGCCGGCGAAGCCGGGCCTGGCGGCCGACACCGCGTACGCATACTGCTCGTCGCCGGCGAAACCCGGCCAGGCGGCCAACGCGTACGCCTACTGCTCCTCGCCCGCGAAACCGGGTGAAGCGGCCAGGGCCGCGTACGCATACTGCTCCTCGCCGGCGAAACCCGGCGAAGCGGCCAACGCTTACGCCTACTGCTCCTCGCCCGCGAAACCTGGAGAAGCGGCCAAGGCCGCGTACGCCTACTGCTCCTCGCCGGCGAAACCCGGCGAAGCGGCCAACGCTTACGCCTACTGCTCCTCGCCGGCGACACCGGGCCAGGCACTGGCCTACGCGGCCTGAAGGCTATCCCAGACGGACGGCCGGGTGACCATCGCGTCCCCCGGCCGTTCGCTCAGGCAGCCAACAGCTCCGGGACGGCTTCCTGCTTGATCATCAGTTCGCGCAGCTCGCTGATGCTGAAGTCGCTCACCTCGTGCATGCGCAGCAGGATGGTGGCGCCGATCGGCAGCGTGTTGTGGCGGATCTTGCTGATCACGGGGGGCGCCACTTCCAGCAGGCGCGAGAGCGCGGCGTCGTTCTTGAGGCGGAGTTTGGCAATGATGGCGTCGAGGACCCGGTTGGGGTCGTACTCTGCGCCTTCGGGCAGTCTGCGGATGGGCATGTCGTTTCTTTCAGGTTCAGGAAGTATTAATAATTTGTCACTTTCCGTGATCTATCGCGAAAAATTAGCAGTCCGCGCTCCAACGGCATGGTTTATATGGCACTTTTCGTCAGGGACGAAATGATACACATAGTGATTGACTATTGCACAAGACTGTCACGTTTTTGAAGCCGTGCTCTAGTCCGGACGTGCGCAGGCCTCCGCTGCGATGCGGATGGCGCAAGAAGGAAACGCTGCGGGGATTTACTTTTTCTTGGGTGGCGCTTTGGCCAGGCCGCTCGCCTGGTACAGCGTGCGCGCATCCGCATGGGCGCGGTCGAGGGTGCGCATCTCGGGCTTGTCGTCGTGGGCGACGAAATATTCCTTGTCCTGCGCGTCGACGACGATCTTGATGGCGGCGGCATCCTTGACGCCGTATTTTTCGACGATCAGGGTGGTCACTTCGTCGAGGTATTCTTCATAAGTCATGCTTGCTCCTTCGTAGCCGGGGATTGTACGGGAGCGGGCCGCAGCTGCGCCAGCGCCGCCGCCACGCTTGGGTAGCGCAACCGCACGCGCAGTTCGCGCTTCAGGCGGGTATTGTCGAGCACCCGCGATTCCGACATGAAGGACAGCAGGGCCGGCGACACCACCGCCTCGAGCTCCGCGCGCGGCAGGCGCGGCGGGCGCGGCAGGCCGAGGGCATCGGCCACCGCGTCGAAATAGTCGCCCATTTTCATTCGCGTATCGTCCACCGCGTGCACCACCCGTCCCGGACGGCCGCGCAGCAGGGCCAGCGCGACGATGCGCGCCAGGTCGTCGGCATGGATGTGGTTGGTGAACACGTCGTCTTCAAGCCGCAGCGCCGGCGTGCCCTGCTGCAGGCGCTTGACGGGCAGGCGGTCGTTTGCATAGATGCCGGGCACGCGCAGGATCGCCAGCCGCGTCCCGGTGGCCAGGGCCCAGGCGCGCAACACCCCTTCCGCATCGACCCGCCGCACCGCGCGCGCATTGCGCGGCGCCACCTTGCGCGATTCAAGCACCCGTTCGCCGCCGCAGTCACCGTACACGCCGGTGGTGCTCACATACACGAGGCGCTTCACGCCACCGAGCGCCGCGACCAGGCGCCGGGTGCGGCGATCGGTGTCGCCCTCGGGCTGGGGCGGCGCCAGGTGCAGCACCCAGTCGGCCAGGCCGCGCAGGCGGCCCAGGGTCGCGCCCTGGTCGAGATCGGCGACGACCGGCACCGCGCCCGCTGCGCGCAATTCTCCGCGCCGCTCGGGCTGGCTGGTGAGGGCGAACACCCGAAAGCGGGGCGCGATAAGGGGCAGCAGGCGCATGCCGACATCGCCGCAGCCGACGACGAGCAGGCGCGGACGATGGAAGGCGGAAGTCTGGATCATGGCAAGGCGGACAAGTGGAGGCGCGCTACTGTAGCACGGCAGGCGTCCCACGGCCCCGGCGGGGGCGGTGTAGAATACCGCCTTGTTTTACCAATAACTTTTGAAGTCCAGATACCGCATGACCTTCCAGATCACCGTCCAGCCGAGCGGCCACCAGTTCACCTGCGAGGCCGATGAAACCGTCCTTTCCGCCGC
Organism: Massilia agri; assembly: GCF_024753255.1. Taxonomy (GTDB): domain Bacteria; phylum Pseudomonadota; class Gammaproteobacteria; order Burkholderiales; family Burkholderiaceae_D; genus Telluria; species Telluria agri. Next base: position 81,726 of record NZ_JANUHA010000010.1, on the reverse strand, counting down.
CATCCGCGCCGGCATCGGCCTGCCTTACGGCTGCAAGAACGGCGCCTGCGGCTCCTGCAAGGGCAAGGTCCTGGAGGGCGAACTCACCCACAAGCCGCACCAGGCGCGCGCCCTGAGCGACATCGAGAAGACCATGGGCATGTCGCTGTTCTGCTGCGCCGTGCCGCATCAGGACCTGGTGATCGAGGCGCGCGAAGTGGGCGGCAGCTCGGACTACCCGGTGCGCAAGATGCCGACCCGGATCGCCGGGGTCAAGCGCGCCGCGCCGGACGTCGCCATCGTCACCCTGCAGCTGCCGGCCAACGAGGCCCTGGCCTACCGCGCCGGCCAGTACATCGAATTCCTGCTCAAGGACGGCAAGCGCCGCGCCTACAGCATCGCCTGCGCGCCGTCCTTCAGCGGCCCGCTGGAACTGCACATCCGCCATTTGCCGGGCGGCCTGTTCACCGACCACGTCTTCGGCGCCATGAAGGAGCGCGACATCCTGCGCTTCGAAGGCCCCCTGGGCACCTTCTTCCTGCGCGAGGAGTCAAGCAAGCCGATCGTGCTGCTGGCCTCGGGCACCGGCTTCGCACCGGTCAAGGCCCTGGTCGAGCACCTGATGCACCTGAAGTCGACCCGCCCAGTGCGCCTCTACTGGGGCGGCCGCCGTCCGCAAGACCTGTACATGGACGAACTGTGCCGCGCCTGGGAAACCACCCTGCCCGACTTCCAGTACGTGCCGGTGATCTCGGACGCGCTGCCGGAAGACGGGTGGCAGGGCCGCACCGGCTATGTGCATGCGGCGGTGATGCAGGATATCCCGGACCTGTCGAGACACCAGGTCTATGCCTGCGGCGCGCCGGTCATGGTGGAATCGGCGCGGCGCGATTATTCGGCGCAGTGCGGGCTGCCGGAAGACGAGTTCTTCGCCGACGCCTTCACCACCGAGGCCGATTTGGCGTAGGGGCGGTCCAGTCCAGTGGACTGGAGCGCGCTTCGCCGACCGCGCGTTCAACCGGCTCGTAATTGGACGATACGTCTGTTCATACGTGACTTGAACGCGCGGTCGGCAGAGCCGACCACCCTACGAAAATCGGGCACAATGCTGAGGTTCTCCAGCATCGTCCCCGAAAGCCCACATGTCCCTGCTGTCCCCTTCCAGCGGCCAGGCCGTCCTGCGCAACCGTAACCTCGCCTTCTACCTCTCCGCCCGCTTCCTGGGCACCCTCGCGGTGCAGATGCAGAGCGTCGCCATCGGCTGGCAGGTCTACCAGATCACGGGCAGCCTGTTCGACCTGGGCCTGATCGGCCTGGCGCAGTTCGCGCCCTTCCTGGTGCTGATCCTGTGGGCCGGCCACGTGGCCGACCGCTACAACCGCCGCAACATCGTCCTCCTGTGCATGGCCACCCAGCTGCTGTGCAGCCTCCTGCTGGTCGGCTTCACGGCCAGCGGCAGCAGGATCGTGTGGCCCGTCTTCGCCATCCTCGTACTGTTCGGCTCAGCGCGCGCCTTCATGATGCCGGCCTCGCAGGCGGTCCTGAAAAACCTGGTGCCGGACCGCGACTTCAGCCAGGCCGTGGCGCTGGGCTCCTCGACCTTCCACGTGGCCGTGATCGCCGGCCCCATCATCGGCGGCCTGCTCTATGCCTTCGGTCCCATGACCGTGCACATGGTCGCGGCCAGCCTGCTCTCGATCGCGGTGCTGTGCATGTCGGGCACGCGCGCCGCCCGGCAGGTCCGTTCGCAAGGGCCGGTAAGCCTGGCCTCGCTGCTGGAGGGCCTGCGCTTCGTCCGGTCGCGCCCCATCGTGCTGGGCGCGATCTCGCTCGACCTGTTCGCGGTGCTGTTCGGCGGCGCCACCGCCCTGCTGCCCGCCTACGCCCACGACGTGCTGCACGCCGGCCCGCAGGCCCTCGGCCTGCTGCGCACCGCGCCCGGCCTGGGTGCGGCCCTGTGCTCGATCCTGCTGGCCTTCTTCCCGATCACGCGCCGCGTCGGCCTGTGGATGTTCGGCGGCGTGGGCCTCTATGGCCTGTGCACGCTGGCGATGGGCTTCACGAACAGCTTCCCGGTGGCGCTTGGCGCCCTGTTCCTGCTGGGGGCGGGCGACATGGTCAGCGTCTACATCCGCCACCTCCTGGTGCAGTACGAGACCCCGGACGACATCCGCGGCCGCGTCAGCGCGGTGAACTCGGTCTTCATCGGCGCCTCCAACGAGCTGGGCGAATTCGAATCGGGCGTCACCGCCGGCTGGCTCGGCCTGACCCGCGCCATCCTGCTGGGCGGCGCGGCCACGCTCGCGGTGACCGGCCTGTGGGCGGTGCTGTTCCCGGTGCTCTCGCGCATGGACCGCTTCCCGCACCACCGGGAAGAGAACGGCGAAAAGGCCCGGGCATGAAGCGCCCCGTGCCGAGCGTGCTGGTGGTCGAGGACCACCCGACCATCGCACGCCAGCTCGTGGCTTTCCTCGAGGGCCTGGGCTGGCAGCTGGACCACGCCGCGACAGGCAGGCTCGCCATCGAACTGGCCACGCAACATCCCTATGACGTCGTCCTGCTCGACCTGAACCTGCCCGATGTCGACGGCCTGCAGGTCTGCCGCGAGATCAAGGCGCGCGCGCCCAGCAACGTGCCGGTCCTGATGCTGACCGCGCGCGACGCCTTCGAGGACAAGGCCGAGGGCTTCCGTACAGGGGCCGACGACTACCTCGCCAAACCCTTCGACCTGCGCGAAGTGGCCCTGCGCTGCGAAGCGCTGGCGCGCAGGGACAGCCTGCACCAGCAGCAGGAGATGCGCGTCGGCCCGTTCACCCTCCTGATGCGCGAGAAACGCGCGCTTTTCGAAGAACAGCCCCTGCACCTCACCCAGGCCGGCTTCAACATCCTGTTCCTGCTGTGCCGCGAGCATCCGCGGCCGGTGTCGCGCGCCCTGCTCACCCAGCACCTGTGGGGCGCGAATCCGCCCGACAGCGACGCGCTGAAGTCGCACATCTACACCCTGCGCAAGGCGCTGGAAGCGGCATCCGGACGCAAGATGCTCGCCACCATCCTTCAGCTGGGCTACCGGCTCGACCTGGGCGGCGTTGACAATGACTAGGTCGATCAGCAAAAGCCTGTTCGCCGCGCTGGCCGGATTCACCATCCTGATCTGCCTGTGCTACACGGGCCTGGCGGTGGTGATCGCCTACGTCACCGAGGACATGCTGGTCGGACGCCTCCTGACGCGCGAAGCGGCGGCCATCGAATCGCACGCCGCCCGCGAGGGCGTTCTACCGCGCCCGGCCAGCGACCTGCTCACCCTGCACACGAGCCGCGCCACCCTGCCCGCCGCGGTGCGCGCGGCGACCTCGCCGTCCGATGTGCGCGCCGAAGTCTTCGCGGGCGACGCCCACTACCACCTGATGGTGCGCGAGCTGCCGCATCACGGCCGCGTCACCATCCTGGCCGACGTGACGCCCATGCTGGTGGTGTCGAACGTGGTGCAGGACGTCGGCGGCGTATTGATCTTCGTGGCCCTGGCCCTGATCGGACTGGCCCTGCTGCTGGCCTGGCTGCTGGCGCGGCGCCTGGTGCGGCCGCTGCAGACGCTGGCCCTCGAGGCGCGACGCCTGCACCCCGGAAGCACGGCCAGCTTCAGCGCACGCGCGCGGCCGGACGAAATCGGCGAGCTGGCCGGACGCCTGGAAACCAGCTTCAATGCCCTGCAGGCCGCCCTGCGCCGCGAGCGCGATTTCACGCGCGATGTCGGCCATGAGCTGCGCACGCCGCTCACCGTCATGAACAACACGCTGGCGCTGGCCGCCACGCGGCCGGTGGAGCGCGGCGACATCGCGCAGCTGCAGGCCGGGCTGGACGAGCTGCGCGCCACCATCGAGGTCCTGTTCGCGCTGGCGCGCGCCGAGCACGTGGGACAGGCGCCGTTCGACCTGCGCGCCTGCATTGAACAGTCGCTGCTCCGTCTTCCAGACGACGCCTTGGACGAGGAAGGTCTGGCCGTCGACCTGCCGGAAAGGCTCCCGGTCGACGGCAACCAGCATCTGGCGAACCTGCTGCTCACGAACCGCCTGGGCAATGCGCTGTTCCACGCCGGGCCCGGATGCAGGCTCGCGATCACCTGGGCCGGCGACAGGCTCACCATCGCCAATACGGTGGACACGGTGAACAAGGGCCAGGTGCAGGGCTTCGCGCACGGCCAGAACCTGCTGGCGCGCGTGGCCGGCGCCATGGGGTGGGAAATCGCTTTCCACCCCGGGGAGGCCAGCTACCGGGTCGAGATCGCGCCGCGCCTGGCCTCGTAGAAAGCCGGCGGATTTCACCGCGATTTCACCGCCGCCCTTTTAGCCTGTGTGTTCCCACAACCCTGGAAACACGCACATGAAAATCCTGATCGCCCTGCTGGTCCTGGCCAGCGCCTGCAATACCGCCCTCGCCCAGGTCGGCAGCCTGGTCCACAAGGAAGTCAAACGCCGCTACATCGTCTACACCCCGCCTTCGTACCAGAACGACACCCAGCACTCGTATCCCGTCGTGTTCAACTTCCACGGCAGCGGCATGAGCATGGCCGAGCAGATGCTCTACACCGGCATGAACCGCGCCGCCGACCGCCACCGCTTCATCGTGGTCTACCCGCTGGGGATCGAGCGCGACTGGAATGTCGGCTTCGGCATGTCCTACCTCGGCGGCAGCGACGATGTCGGCTTCACCGCAGCATTGCTTGAAAAGCTCGGGAAGGACTACCGCATCGACAGCGCGCGCGTGTACGCCACCGGCCTGTCGCGCGGCGGTTTCTTCGCCCTGCGCCTGGCCGCCGAGCTCCCGCAGGTGTTCGCGGCGGTGGCCTCGGTGGGCGGTCCGATGCCCGAGCCGGTCATCCAGCACCACACGAAAACCGGCAAGGTTGGGGTCATGCTGATCCATGGCACCGCCGACCAGGTGGTCGCCTACGACGGCAAGGCCACCGGCTACCTGTCCGCCATGGACAGCCACCGCTACTGGATCAAGCGCAACGGCCTGGAGGGCGCGCCGGAGCAGACGCGGGCCTTCAACGGCGACAGCGGCGACGGCACCGAGGTGAACTACCGCGAACAGGCGCATGGAGGCACCCGGGTGGCGCTGGTGACGGTCAAGGACGGCGGCCATACCTGGCCCGGCGCCGATCCCTTCAATGTCGGCCTGCCGATCGGCAAGACGACGCGCGACGTCGATGCCAACGAACTGATGTGGCAGTTCTTCAGCACGCACCGGCGCTGATGCCGTCGCTTGCTGTGGTCGCCCTTGCAAGTTGCGCAAGCATCCCCACCTGTCACAACAGGACGCGGCAAAAACCTCGCCGCAGGTAAGATGTAATCGTTATGACAACAGGAGCTAGCATATGCAGATCAATGTCAACACCGACCGCACCATCAGCAAGAGCCCGGGCCTGGAAGAACACGTGCAAACCGTCGTCAATGGCTCGATCGGCCGTTTCAGCGACCATCTGACCAGTGTCGAAGTCCACCTGAGCAATGAAAACCGTGAAAAGCACGCCGATGGCGGCAACTCGTGCATGATGGAAGCGCGCGTGCGCGGCTACCAGCCGATCGTCGTCCACGAGCATGCAGAGGAACTTCACCAGTCGATCAAGAACGCCGGCGGCAAGCTGGCGCGCGCCCTCGACAGCGCCCTCGGCCGCCTGCAGGACAAGAACAAGCACACGTCCCCGGCTATCGACGATCCGCTCTCGGACAAGCACCTGACCGACTCGTGATCCGCGCTTGGGAAGCACGCCCCGCTCCTGGGCGTGCTTTCTAGGCCGCCGCGCCCTCGACCATCGCCCTCACCTCGCGCAGGTAGCGCAGGCCCGCGAGCGCGCGGCTGCCGTACCACGACATCATTTCCCCATCGACCAGGAAGACCGGGATGCCGAGCTGCTTCTCGAGCGCATCCGTATGCGCTTCCGTGAAACGGTAGGGTTCGGTCGAGAGCAGGACCGCGTCCAGCTGCTCCACCAGCGCCTCCGACCAGGCGAAGGAGGGATAGCGCGCCTCGCCCAGCTGCGGGACCTCCCAGCCGAGCTCGGCCAGCATCGCCGCGATATAGGTGTCGCGAGAAACACTCATCCACGGGTCTTGCCAGATGCAGTAGAGCACGGTGCGCTTTGCCATGTTTGGCAGCGCGCGCAGCGCCGCATACTCCGCCTCGAAGTCGGCGCACCAGCGCTCCGCTTCCGCTTCCCTGCCGAAGATGCCGCCCATGAGGCGGGCGAGCGCCAGGTTGTCGCGCGGCGCCACCGGATGCGTCACGACGATGTTCGGCACGAACTCCGCCAGCTTGTCGACCGTCGGCTTCTCGTTTTCGTCGATGTTCACGACCAGGTGGGTCGGCGCCAGGCGGCGGATCTTGTCGATGTTCACGTCCTTGGTGCCGCCGATCTTCGGGATGGCCTCTACCTGGGCACGCGGATGGATGCAAAAACCGGTACGGCCGACCAGCCGAGCGGCCAGGCCGAGGTCGCAGAGCAATTCGGTGATCGAGGGCACCAGGGAGACGATGCGGGCGCCTGGCGCGGGGAGGTGCTGGTGGCCGAGGGCATCGACCAGGTGGGATGGATTCGTCATGGCCGCTATTGGATCACTGTTGTTTCTGGAGCGCCAGTCCACGCTCAGCAGTTTCAATCGGTTATCATTCCATAACGTAACGACGCTTTCCGCAAGAGACTTTCCTTGGACCAGATCAGCACCTTCGCTGCCTCCCCCTACGCCGTACGCGACCTCCAGCTCTTCCGCGACGCCGACGACCCGGCCGTCGCAAGGGCGCTCGCCCCTTGCGCGGTCGTGCGGGTGGCGGCCGGCCAGCGGGTCGAGGACGGCTTGCGGGCCCGCCTCTACATCGTGCTTTCGGGTTCGCTCGAAGTGGCGCCGGATGCGCATAGCGGCGACGACAGCGGCGTGACGCGCGTGATGCCCGGCGAGAGCGTCGGCGAGCAGGCCGTGCTGGACGACGCCGTCAACCTGGCGGCCATGACGGCGCTCGAGGACTGCGAACTCCTGGTCATCGAGCCCGAGCTGGTGTGGCAACTGATCGACCGCTCGAACGTGCTGGCGCGCAACTTGCTGCGCCTGCTGTCCTTCCGGGTGCGCGCGGCGAATGCCCAGCTCAGGCGCCGCCAGAAGCTCGGCGAGTTCTACCGCCAGCTCTCCCTCAACGACGGCCTGACGGGCTTGTACAACCGCGCCTGGCTGGGCGAGATGCTGCCCAAGCTGGCCATGCGCGCACGCCAGGACGGCAGCCCGCTGTCGATCGTCATGATCGACCTGGACCACTTCAAGCGCTTCAACGATACCCATGGACACATCGCGGGCGACGCTGCGCTGTCCGCCGCGGCAGGCGTGATCCGGGATTCTCTCCGGCCATCCGACTTTGCGGTGCGCTATGGCGGCGAGGAATTGATGGCGGTGTTGCCGGATACCCCGCTCAGCCTGGCCGAGATGGTGGCCGGTCGCCTGGCGGAGCGTCTCCGTACCGCACTGGTGTTCCCGGACATGCGGCTGCCGCTGCCCCACATTACGGGCTCGTTCGGCGTCGCCTCCTTGGCGGCGGGCGGGGACGAGCATGCCTTGATGGCGGCGGCGGATGCCGCCCTCTATCGCGCGAAACAGGCGGGACGCGACCGCGTCAGCGTGTGACCGGCTGCCGGCTGCCGAAGTCGTGTGCGGGGCTCACGCCGCGTTGGCGCTTACAATGTGGGACCGATTTTCATTCGAAACGCATGCAGCCTTTCACCGTTTTCCGATTGCGCACCGCGCTTGCCGGCTTTGCCCTCTTCCTCGTCCTTTCCCTGGCCTGCGCGATTGCGGGCGCCGAGCCAAGGCCGGTGCGCGTCGGCCTCGACGCCGAGTTCGGCCTGGATAACAGCACCTCGGCCCAGGCCGTCGAACTGGGCATGCGCACGGCCATCTACGAAATCAACCGTGCCGGCGGCGTGCTGGGCGGCAGGCCCATCGAGCTGGTCAAGCGCGACCACCGTTCGATCCCGGCGCGCGGCATCCGCAATATCGAGGAGTTCGCGCGCATGCCCGATCTCGTCGCCGTGTTCGGCGGCCGCTTCAGCCCGGTGATCATCGAGGAACTGCCGACCCTGACGGCAACCAGGACCCTGTTCATGGCGCCATGGTCGTCGGCCGACATGATCATCGATAACGACATGAAGCCGAATTATGTCTATCGCCTGTCACTGCGCGACAGCCTGGCCATGCCCAAGCTGCTGCAAACGGCGCAGAAGCGCGGCCTGAACCGGATCGGGCTGCTGCTGACCAATACTTCCTGGGGACGCAGCAATCTGTTTGCCGCCGAACGCTATGCCGCCGCCAACAAGGACATCCGGATCGTGCGCACCGCCTGGTACAACTGGCGCGACCAGACTCTGGTCGCCAGGTACCAGGCCTTGCGCAGTGCCGGCGCCCAGGCGGTCGTGCTGGTCGCCAACGACGACGAAGCCGCCGTGCTGGTGCGCGAAGTGGCCGCCCTGCCGAAAAACGAACACCTGCCGATCCTCAGCCACTGGGGCGTGACCGGCGGCGAATTCGTCAGGCAGGCCGGACCGGCGCTGAACAAGGTCGACTTCTCGGTCATCCAGACCTTTTCCTTCTTCAGGGCGGACAAGACCCAGCTCGCGGGCTTCATGCGCAGCCTGGCCGCCGTCTCGCCGATCCGCCGGATCGAGGACATCGACGGGCCGGTGGGCGTGGCCCACGCCTACGACCTGATGCACATCCTGGCCAAGGCAATCAATCTCGCGGGCAGCACCGACCGGAAGGCGGTACGCGACGCCCTGGAAAAGGTGCGCGCCCACCGCGGCCTGGTCCGCGCGTATGCACCGCCGTTCACGCCGGCCCGCCACGAGGCCCTGGACGCCCGGGACCTCCTGATCGCCCGCTATCGTCCCGATGGCGTGCTCGTGCCGACCGACGACTGAGCATGAAGGCGTGGCCGACGCTCCGTACGGGGAGCCTGACCCAGCGTTTCGCATTCGCCTCGGCGGTCCTCGCCGCCGCCGCCGTGCTGCTGGTGGCGGCCGCCTCGTTCTGGCTGGTCAACCGCCAGCATACCTCCGCGCTTGCCCTGCTGCAGCAGCGCGAGGCCGCCTTCCAGGCGGGAACGGTCGCCGACATGCTCACCACCCTCGCCTCGCGCATGAACGAAGTGGCGGACAGCCCGATCCTGGCGACGGCCCTGGTCGACAGCGCGGGAAGGGAAACCTATCTCGCGCCCTTCATCGGCGGCCTGCGCCAGATCGACGGCATTCCGGTCCAGGTCCTGTTCACCGATTTCGAAGGCAAGCCGATCGCCGGCAACGGCCTGGAGCGCTTCGACCAGGCGCAACTGGACTGGCTGCGCGCGCGCATCGACCAGGGCGTGGAAAGCGCAGCCATCTTCGGCCTGGGCCAGGACGCGGACCTCGTCGGCGTCGCCCTGCTGCGCTACTCGCGCACCAACACGCCGGAAGGCGCCCTGGTCTACAAGGTGCGGATCCGCGACATGCGTCCCGGCACATCGACCCTTGCCTGGAAGGGACAGGCGGCAGCGCCGCAACAGGGTCCCGGCCTGGAAGTGCCGGTCAAGGCGCCGCCCCTGTTCGCGGACCTGGGCTTGCGGCTGCGCGTGGACACGTCCGAACTCGGCCACTTGCTGGCAACGCCATGGACCCAGTACAGCCTGATCGGCGGCATCGCGGCCCTGATTGCGGTGCTGGTGTTCCTGCTGGGGACGCGTTTTTCGCTGGGCCTGACCCAGGACCTGCGCAAGCTCGAGCAGTTCGCGGGCAGGATCGGCCAGGAGGGCATCGACGGACAACGGGCCGAGCTGGCCGGCAGCAGCGAAACGATCACCCTCGCCCGCGCGATCAACGGCATGCTCGACCGCCTGCACCGGCAGCAGGAGCACCTCCAGCAGGAGCACCAGCGCAAGGACGAGTTCCTGGCGATGCTCGCCCACGAACTGCGCAATCCGCTGGCGCCGATCAGCAGCGCCGCGCAGCTGCTGCGCATGCTGTTTGCCAGCGAGCCCCGGATCAAACAGGCCAGCGAGGTGATTTCCCGCCAGGTGACGCACATGACGCATCTGGTCGACGACCTGCTGGACGTCTCGCGCGTTTCGCGCGGCCTGGCGACGATCAACAAGGTCGAGGTCGAACTGGGCGCCGTCCTGCGCGAAGCCGTCGAGCAGATCGCTCCGGTGATCGACGCCAGGGGACACCACTTGACCGTGGACATCGCCGCCCAGGCCACGCCCGTGTGCGGCGACCGGACCAGGCTGATCCAGGTCGCGGCCAACCTCCTCAACAATGCGGCGAAATACACCCCGGAGGGCGGCGAACTGCGCCTCTCCCTGCAACAGCAGGAGGGAATGGCGGTCCTGCGGGTGCAGGACAACGGCATCGGCATCGGCCCGGACCTGCTGCCGGTCGTGTTCGACCTCTTCACCCAGGCCCAGCGCACGCCCGACCGCGCACAGGGCGGACTCGGCCTTGGATTGGCCCTGGTGAAGAAACTGGTCGAGCTGCACGGCGGCACCGTCGAAGCCCACAGCGCCGGCGCCGGACAGGGCAGCACGTTTACCGTCCGGCTACCCTTGCTGCGGGATGATCAGCCCCACACCCATGGTGTCAGGTCTGACATCTGGACACGAGCTCAGCCTTAAAAGTTTGCTAGCGTCGAGGCCGTGTCCGAATGTCAGACCTGACAGCGTCTGCGACGTGACACCGTCTGCGACGTGCCGCTCTGCAAAATGCGGACTCCTTCCGCGAAGGGCGATTCGGCGTGGTTCGACGCTACAACGTCAATGGCCTTATCGAGCCGGCTGCCGGGATCGTCCACGGACCTCCGCATTGACCAGCTCACCAAAATACTGGCCCAGGTGTCCGGCCGGGCCTCGCTTGAATCTTCCCATGACATATATCAAGGGCATTTCTTTGGGGGTATTCGGCAGATCCAACTGCACCCACAGCGCCGCATAGCTGTCGAGTCCGGACGCCATCACTGAACGATCTTCCTGTTCCGGAAAGAGCGCGCTCACTTCGAATCCGCCGGCATAGAGGCCCTCCACCACGACCCACCTGTCATGGTATTGCTGCGGCGTCAGGGCGAGCCGGCGCAGCGTTGTCATGCACGGTTTATCCGGCGAATCGCCGGTTTCCAGTTCCACGCATTCTTTCGCCTGAAGCGGATCCGCAGCCTCTCTTTTTTTGACAACGTTCTCGATACGCTCGAGACGTGCTTCCGTCTGGATCAGCTCATCGCGCATACGCAGATATTGGCCGATTACGAGCAGGTTCAGCCCGACCGAACTGACAAGCACCACTATGACAACAGACCAGAGGTGTAAGCGCGTCATTGTCGACCCTCGGTCAATAAGTTAACGCTCACGCCTGTACATTCGATGTCCTCGCGCTTTTATTTTTGGGCGATGGATTAGCTCGCCCAAGTTTCAAATTGTTTGCGTATTCGATTGCCGCCTCCAGGGAAGCGATTGACCATCCAAGTGCGCGGATCGTGACTCCTGTCATGCCAAAGCTCACGAACCAAAGCCACAAAGGGACTGCATTGGGATCAAATAATACAAGCAATATGACAAAGAGACCGTACACGGCAGCGATAAGCGCCAAGGTATAAGCGCCAAGACTGCTCTTATAAATATCCTCCAACCTGGCTTTCCTGTGCTCGTTTGTTTGTGAATTGGCTTCACGGATAGCGATTACCGCCTTCCGCAGATTCCAGAATGCAGCCAAGGCGCCAAGAAAAGAAACGAATGGCAGCGCGTCCCCTGAAACGAACGACGAGTCGGACCGTATCATGGCTACCAGGGAGTAGACAACGACGCCGACAAACAGCAGGCAGGTCTGAAAGAGAATTTCCTTGCTAATCCGATCGTACGTCTTCTTTTGTTTAATGGCGAGTTTCTTCCCCACTTTACGTCGGAGCAGTGGAAAGATGAAGAACAGGAAAAATACGGCCAGCGAAATGGTGACCGCCTGAACCTTCGGTTTTGCAAAAAAAATTTCGAACTGTTCCAACGTGGGCGCTCCCGATGTATCAGTGCATGGCTCGGCAAATGCTCGCCACTTCCGACACTATTGTGCCATGCCCGCAATAACCCAAGGTAAATTAATCAGGCAGCAAGCAATTTATCGAGTAAATTTTCGACTATTCAAATAAGACCTTGACAGGATTTCTCGCCCGATGACTAGCGAAGAAGCCCGGTTTTCGCACGAGGGATCCCAGCATGTTGCCAATCGATTTGAGACTCGCCAAACATAAGGGCTGACGCTCATCCCATTCTGTGCCACCATGACGCCTGCCCGCCCTATAAAGGGCGAATCCATAAGAAATACATGAGCACGCATACCTTCCTCTGGCACGACTATGAAACCTTCGGCGCGACCCCGCGCCGCGACCGGCCCGCGCAGTTCGCGGCCATCCGCACCGACGCCGAACTGAACGAAATCGGCGACCCGATCATGCTGTACTGCCAGCCCGCGCCGGATTTCCTGCCCGATCCGCAGTCCTGCCTGATCACCGGCATCACGCCCCAGCACTGCCTGGAGCACGGCGTGCCCGAGCACGAATTCGCGCGGGGAATCGAAGCCGCGTTCAGCGAGCCCGGCACCATCGGGGTCGGCTACAACACCATCCGCTTCGACGACGAGGTGACGCGCTTCCTGTTCTGGCGCAACCTGATCGACCCGTATGCGCGCGAATGGCAGAACGGCTGCGGCCGCTGGGACCTGCTCGACGTGGTGCGCATGACCTATGCCTTGCGTCCGGACGGCATCGAATGGCCGCGCCGCGAGGACGGCAAGCCGAGCTTCCGCCTGGAGCACCTGACCGCCGCCAACGGCCTGTCGCACGATGCGGCGCATGATGCGCTGTCGGACGTGCGCGCGACCATCGCGCTGGCGCGCCTGATCCGCCAGAAGCAGCCGAAGCTGTTCGACTTCTGCCTCGAGCTGCGCCGCAAGGACCGGGTCGCGGCCGAGATGGGCCTGCACCTGGATCCCGCGCAGCGCCAGCCCTTCCTGCACGTGTCCGGCATGTTCCCTGTTGAATACGGCTGCCTGGGCCTGGTCTGGCCGCTGGCCCAGCATCCGACCAACAAGAACGAGATCCTGGTGTGGGACTGCCGCCACGATCCCTCGGAACTGTTCGAGCTCGACGTCGAGACCATCCGCATGCGCATGTTCACGCGCAGCAGCGAGCTGCCTGAAGGCGTGACGCGCCTGCCGATCAAGAGCGTGCACCTGAACAAGTCGCCAATGCTGGTCGGGAACCTGAAAACCCTGCAACCGGCCATGGCGACGCGCTGGGACATCGACCTGGAACGCGGACGCACGCACGCGGCGCTGGCCGCCGCTGGACGCAATATGACGGCGATCTGGGCCGAGGTGTTCAAGAAACCGGCCGCGACGGAAGAAGTGGACGTGGACGAAGACCTGTACGGCGGCTTCGTCGGCAATGGCGACCGGCGCAAGCTGGAGTCGCTGCGCCACGAATCGCCGTCCGCGCTGGCCGGCATGCGTCCTTCCTTCGAGGATGAGCGCCTGGAAGAACTGTTCTTCCGCTACCGCGCCCGCAACTTCCCGCAGACCTTGTCGGAAGCAGATAGGCAGCGCTGGGAAGAACACCGCGCGGCGCGCCTGTTCGACGGCCTGGCCGGTGCGCGCACGGTGGACCAGCTGTTCATGGAGATCGATGCGCTGTCGGAGAGCGCGGACGAGCGGGCCGAGGAGATCCTCGGGGCGCTGTACGACTACGCGGAAGGGATTGCGCCGAGCAGGTATTGAGGGTCCGGCAGCCTGGATGCATGCGCAGATACTGCTGCATCACCAGGGTGTGTCCGCAAGGCTTGCACAGCGAGCCTGGGGCACAGGCCGGGCCCCGATTGTGCCGGCAAGAGGAAAGCGTCAGCTTACCCCCGTCGCGCCGCGTTGATCGCGTCCCGCGTCTCCTGCGCCACGCGGCGTGCCGCCGCCGCGAAATCTTCGCCTGCCTGCGGCGCCGCATACAGGATCGCCCGCGAGGAATTGATCATCATGCCGGCGCCGCCCGGGGTACGCCCGGCCTTCACGGTCGCCTCGACATCCCCGCCCTGGGCGCCGACGCCCGGGATCAGGAGCGGCATCTCGCCCACCAGCTTGCGCACCTGCGCGATCTCTTCCGGGAAGGTGGCGCCCACCACCAGCGCCAGCTGGCCGTTGCGGTTCCACTTTTCCGCCACCAGCTGCGCCACGTGCTGGTACAGCGGGCGACCGCCCACGTCGAGGAACTGCAGGTCGGAGCCGCCCGCGTTCGAGGTGCGGCACAGCACGATCACGCCGCGGTCCGCCCACTCCAGGTAGGGCTCGACCGAGTCGAAGCCCATGTAGGGGCTGACCGTGACGGCGTCCGCGCCGTAGCGCTCGAAGGCTTCGCGCGCGTACTGGTGGGCGGTGGCGCCGATGTCGCCGCGCTTGGCGTCGAGCACGATCGGGATGTGCGGGTAGTTGGTGCGCAGGTAGGCGCAGATCTGTTCCAGCTGGTCTTCGGCGCCCAGCGCCGCGAAGTAGGCAATCTGCGGCTTGAAGGCGCAGGCCAGGTCGGCGGTGGCATCGATGATGGCCTTGCAGAACTTGACGATGGCGTCCGGCTGGCCTTGCAGCTGCGCCGGGAAGCGCGCCAGGTCCGGGTCGAGGCCCACGCAGAGGAGCGAATCGTTGCGGGTCCATGCCGCGGAAAGCTTGTCGATGAAAGTCACGTGGGGCCTCTTGTCAGTCGTATATTGCAAACCCAATATTGTACTCGCCGGGCATGGTCTCCGGCTTGCACCGCGATGATGCGACGGAATATCTTTACATACTGTATATTTTGATCATTCGACAACTTGCCATGGACAAAACGATCATGACATCATCCCTCTTCGCGCGCTGGACCCGACTCCTGGCCAGCGCCCTTGTTGCCGGCTCCCTGCTGTCCGGCTGCGGCTACAACGAATTCCAGACCAAGGACGAGGCGACCAAGGCCGCCTGGAGCGAAGTGGTGAACCAGTACCAGCGCCGCGCCGACCTGATTCCGAACCTGGTAAACACCGTCAAGGGCTATGCCTCGCATGAGCGGGAAACGCTCGAGGCCGTCACCCGTGCCCGCGCCGCGGCGACCAGTTTCCAGATCACGCCGGAAGTGCTGAATAATCCGGAAGCCTTCAACAAATTCCAGCAGGTGCAAGGGGAATTGTCTGGTGCACTGTCGCGCCTGATGGCCGTGTCCGAGAAGTATCCTGACCTGAAGGCCAACGAGAACTTCCGCGACCTGCAGTCGCAGCTGGAAGGCACGGAAAACCGGATCACGGTGGCGCGCCAGCGCTATATCGCTTCGGTGCAGGACTACAACGTCACCGTGCGCAAATTCCCGAACAACCTGACCGCGATGGTGTTCGGCTACGAGACCAAGCCCTCGTTCACGGTCGAGAACGAAAAGGCGATCTCGACTGCACCGTCGGTCGACTTCGGCAAATAAGCCATGGCGACCATGGGCCGCATGCGCGCGCTGTGGACTGCCTTGCTGGCATGCGTGCTCGCCCTGCTGCTGGCGAGCCCTGCGTTCGCCCAGCTCAAGCCGGTGCCGGCGCTGAGCGGGCGCGTCGTCGACGAAGCCGGCATGCTCGACGCCGGCCAGCGCGAGCGCCTCACGGCGGTGCTGGCCGACTACGAGGCGCGGACCGGCAGCCAGATCGCCGTCCTGCTGGTCAAGTCGACCGAGCCGGAAGCGATCGAGCAGTACAGCATCCGCGTGACCGATGCCTGGAAGCTGGGTCGCAAGGGCGTCGACGACGGCGTGCTCCTGATGGTCGCGCGCGACAACCCGAGTGCGCTGCGCCGCCTGCGCATCGAGGCCGGGCGCGGCGTGCAGGGCGTGCTGACCGATGCGCAATCGAAGCGCATCCTGCAGGACGTGATCGCACCGCACTTCCGCCAGAACCATTATTACGAAGGCTTGGTCGCCGGTGTCGGCGCCATCGCGACCTTGCTGAACAAGGAAAGCTTCCCCGCCCCGGCCCAGCAACAGGCCCCGCAACGCCAGGTGGAATCCGGCGGCGGCGGCTTCTCGCTGTTCGGCATCCTCGCGATCGTCATCGGCTTTACCCTGTTGCGTTCGATGTTCCGGCCGCGCCGCAGCCGGCTGTCGCCGAACCATTGGGGGCACGGCCGCAATAGCGGCCTGGGCAATGTTGCGACCGGCATCATCATCGGCAATGTCCTCGGCAATATCGGCCGTGGCGGCGGCGGCTTCAGCGGAGGCGGCGGATGGGGCGGCGGCGGCTTTTCGGGTGGCGGCGGCAGCTTCGACGGCGGCGGCGCTTCGGGAGACTGGTAATGGGTATTGGACAACGTCTTGGGCGCGCCTGGCGCCACCTCACGAGCAGCAGCATGGAAGCCAAACGGGCCTTTCCGGAAGCGACCTTGACGGCGATCGGCGAAGCGATCACGGCCGGAGAGCAGACCCACCGCGGGGAGGTGCGCCTGATCGTCGAAAAAGGCCTGTCCTTCGACGATGCCTGGGATGGCGTGACGAACCGCCAGCGCGCCCTGGCCCTGTTCGCCGACTATGGCGTCTGGGATACCGAGGACAATTGCGGTGTGCTCATCTACATCAACCTGGCGGAGCACAAGGTCGACATCGTCGCGGACCGCGGCATCGACCGCAAGATCGACAGCGCCACCTGGCAGGCCGTGTGCCGCACGATGACGGAAGGCTTCCGCAATGGCCAGTTCCACGAGGCGACCCTGGCGGCCATCGAGCAGGTCAACGCCCTGCTGCGCGAGCATTTTCCGGCGAATGGCGCGCGGCCCAACGAGTTGCCGGACAAGCCGCTGATGCTCTGAAACGCGTCCGCGCACAGTCCTTACGATCGTCACAGGACGGTCATATCCAGTTGTTACATTCGCAGCACTTTAACAACTGGAGTCCACTGTGTTGCGACGCGTTCTTCCGATTTCCTCCCGTCTCGTCTCGCTGTTCACCCTCGCCGCTGCCAGCCTGGTCCTGGGCGCCTGCGGTGGCGACAACGATGGCCCCGACCTGCAGAACCCCGGCGCCGCCTGGCCGCCGGCGCCGACCGTGACGGCCCACCGCGGCGCCTCCGCCGTGCGCCCCGAGCACACCCTGGCCGCCTACCAGAAGGCCATCGAGGACGGCGCCGACATCGTCGAGCCCGACCTGGTGGCGACGAAGGACGGCGTGCTGGTGGCGCGCCACGAGAACGAGATCTCGGGCACCACGAACGTGGCGACGCTGACGCAGTTCGCCTCGCGCAAGGCGACCAAGACCATCGACGGCGTGGCAATCACCGGCTGGTTCACCGAAGACTTCACGCTGGCGGAGCTGAAGACCCTGCGCGCCCGCGAGCGCATCCCGGCCAACCGCCCGGCCAACGTCGCCTACAACGACCAGTTCGAGATCCCGACGCTGCAGGAGATCATCGACCTGGTCAAACGCGAAAGCCAGTCGCGCAACAAGGTCATCGGCATCTATCCCGAGACCAAGCACCCCACTTACTTCAAGTCGATCAATCTGCCGCTGGAACGGCGCCTGGTCGACACCCTGCTGGCCAACGGCTACCGCGGCAAGGACGCCGCCGTGTTCATTCAATCCTTCGAGACCGCCAACCTGAAGGAGCTGCGCGGCATGAGCGACTTCCGCCTGGTGCAGCTGCTCGACAGCCCGGCCAATGCTCCTTACGACTTCGTCGCGGCCAGGACCGGCCGCACCTACGCCGACCTGGTCACGGCGGCCGGCCTGAAGGAAATCGCGGCCTATGCGGACGTGGTCTCGCCCTACAAGGAGATCATCATCCCGCGCACCAGCGCCAATGAACTGGGCGCGCCGACGGCCTTCATCGCCAACGCCCGCGCGGCCGGCCTGAAGGTGCATACCTGGACTCTGCGTCCCGAGAACCCCTTCCTGCCCGTGAGCCTGCGCGCGGCGCCCGCGACCTCGCCCAGCCAGCGCGGCAATGCGCAGGCCGAGATCACCGCCTACCTCGACGCCGGCATCGATGGCTTCTTCACGGACGATCCGGCGGTGGGCCGCGCGGCCGTGAATGCCTTCACCAGGAAGTAGACCTGGCGGCACATCCGGAGATCGCCAGCGCCGCGGTGCGCGATCTCCTCCCCCACGCGATCGTGGGGCCACCCGATGTGCCCGCAACAGGATGCCGCGCTGCTATGATGGGATGAATCTCAACGAGAGCAGTGGAGAATGCATGCAAGGGCAATCCTGGTGGCTGACCGACGCCGCGCAATCGCAGCGCAGCTACCCCTACACCTTCTTCAAGCCGTCGCGCGCGACGACCGACAAGCTCGCAGTCGGCGACCTGGTCAAACTCATCTTCGAATTCGACAACCCGGATCCGGATGGATATTCCGCCGAACGGATGTGGGTCATCATCACGCACAGGAACGGCGAGCGTTTCGAGGGCGTGCTGGACAATGATCCTACTCAACTGACCGGACTGGCGCCCGGCGATCCGCTCTCGTTCGAGGAACGGCACATCATCCAGACCAGCCTCGAGGAAAGCGGTCCGGACATTGTCGGGAAGTATTGGCCACGCTGCTTTGTCACCCGGCGAGTCCTGTACGACGGTGAAAAAGCGGGCCACATCTACCGCGAGGAAGCCGCGCGCGAGGACCACAGCGGCTGGTTCATCATGGCCGGCGACGAGGACGACGCCTATCTCGACGACGCGGACAATCTCTTCTACGTATCGCTGGGCGCGGTCCTGAATCGTGACGATTCCTTCGTGCATCTGTTGGATGCGCCGGTGGGCAGCGTCTTCGAGCGCAATCCCGAGACGGGCGCGTTCGAAGCGCTGCAATGAGGCCCATGCGGCCGGCCCGTCACGCCTGCCTGCATCATGCAAGGTGCCGGCTACTGTCGGCAAGACGCGCGGATCGTTACAATGCCAGTCCCCCATTCTGAAAGCCCGCCATGAGACTAGCCAACAAGACCGCGATCGTGACCGGCGCCAGCCAGGGCATCGGCCTGGCCTGCGCCCAGCGCCTGGTGCGGGAAGGCGCGCGCGTCATGCTCGTCGACATCCGCCCGGAAGGCGCGGATGCCGCCGCCGCACTGGGCGATGCCGCCCGCTTCCACCATGCCGACGTCAGCATCAAGGCCGAAGTCGACGCGATGGTCGCCGCCACGCTCGCCGCCTTCGGCCAGGTCGACATCCTCGTCAACAATGCCGGCGTCACCCATGCGGCGGATTTCCTCGAACTGGAAGAAGAGGACTTCGACCGCGTCCTGCGCATCAACCTGAAGTCGATGTTCCTGTGCAGCCAGGCCGTCGCCCGCGACATGGTGAAGCGGCAGCAGGGCTGCATCATCAATATGTCGAGCGTCAACGCCGAGCTGACGATCCCCAACCAGGTGCCGTATGTCGTCTCCAAGGGCGGCGTGAACCAGCTCACCCGCGTGAGCGCAATCAGCCTGGCCCAGCATGGCATCCGCGTGAATGCCATCGGCCCGGGCACGATCCTGACCGAGCTGGCGAAGCAGGCCGTGCTGGGCAGCCCGGAAGCGCGCCACACGATCTTGTCGCGCACGCCGATCGGCCGCTGCGGCGAGCCGGAAGAGGTCGCGTCGATCGCCGCCTTCCTGGCGAGCGACGATGCTTCCTACGTCACCGGACAGACCCTGTATGCCGACGGCGGCCGCATGGCCCTGAACTACACGGTGCCGGTGCGTGAATGATGTCGGATTTGCGAGAAAGTGACAGTCGCGCCCAAGTTATGCGAAAAATCAATGTCTGGTATCTGTATTTGCAATTGGACATATATTTCGCGGCGCAACATAATGGCACCTGTCTCCACTATTCTCCTCCAAGAAAATAGTTTTAAGCCCGCCGTGAGCGGGCTTTTTTTTGCCCGTTCGACACGGCCTGGTCCGCGCGTCCTGCACGATATGGTTGAGATTCCGAACCTCCGGCTCAGTTCGAGAATTCACCCGCACGCTTGATGCGCGTCACAGCGTGGTCACAATCACCCCATATACTTTGACTCACCTGCGATACACGCAACCGATATGCGTGGTTGCAGCAGGTGTGCTGCACCCAGGGTGCAACACACCAACCGAATATGTCTCTTGGCCCGATCTTGGGTTGTGCCCGTCAGTTCGCTGATGGGCATTTTTTTCTCAGCGTTTTTCTTCGCATTGGCACCACGCCCACAAAAAGCCGGTGGCAGAGCTTGAAGCTGCGGCGGATTTGGCTATCATGAAGCTCGCACCGCATTTTTTGCTCTGCCGGGGCGCCAACAACACGACAACGGGTTTTTTAACAGTTAACGTGAAACTTCTTCATTCTTGACTTGTCATACTAGGGCTGATTCATTTCGTTTTCGTGCTTGGCACGATGGCTGCCGCCATAAAACTTTCGAAATGAAAAGCATCGCGGTGAGTTCCACCGTGACTGCCTGTGGAGGGGAAAGCGCTGGCTTTGCGTGCAAGCGCGAAGTGGAACTGGCCCCGGCGAAACAGGAATCCAACAGTATGGCGAGCCTCAAGAAATATTGGCTAGTCTTACGTAAGTTTGGAAGAACGGAGCCTGTCCTATGAGTTTGCATGCATCCGAGACCTATGCGCATCCGCCCGAATCCAGCACCGCCTGCCGCCGCCACCACGTGGACGGCAACCTGGTGCTGAGCGAACTGAATCCCGACGCCGTCATCGACCAGCCCGACGACGCCAGCGTGCCGCTGACGCTGCTGACCTTCGGCAGCGTGCGCGAGATCTGTCCCAAGTGCCAGCAGACCCACCTGAAACTCGTGCTGCGGCAAGACAGCGTGCGCATGGCGCACCTTTTCTGCGCCGACTGCGAGAGCTGCTTCGACGCCCACTACCGGGATGGCGCGCCGGCCCTGACGATCTGAGCCGGGAAACCGTGTGGCTGCCTGGCCGGCCGGCATGATATCGTTGGCACTTTCCCGACGTCTTGCGTTCATGCCCGCCTTCCTGTCGCTGCTGCTGCTCGATTCCCGCCTGCGCCCCGCCCGCATCAGGTTGGCGCTGCTGCTGTACGCCGGCGTGATCGTCGCCGGTTCGATTCCCGGCGCGCGCGCGGAGGTCGGCGAATTTGCGCCCGGCGTGGTGCTGCACGGCCTCACCTACGCCTTCCTCACCCTGCTGTGGTTCCTCGGCAGTGCGGGAAGCGGGCCCGTGCGCGCCGCCAAGGCGGTGCTGGCGATCGCGCTGATGGGCGCCGGCGACGAACTCGTACAGAGCTTCCTGCCCTATCGCACGGGCGACCTCGCCGACTGGACGATCGACGTCACCGCGGCGCTCCTGGCGAGCACGGCGCTGGCCCTGATCGTCCCCCCTGCCGAAGCGGCGCGCCGGCGCTGACCATTTCGCACCGAGAAAAATCGCGTCCGCCACGGCCCGCTTGATTCATCTCATCTCCAACCCGAGTCAGCTGGAACGCTGACGCGCTTCCTGCCTCTCAATCCAAGTGGCAGCTTGCATCGTCACGCATCCGAATGAACATCCACCATAAGGAGTTGATCATGAAGCAAAAACACCAGAGCATGATCCTGGCGGGCTTGCTGGCTGTGGCGCTGGGCCTGACCGGGTGCGCCGGCATGCGCGGCGACAGCGGCGAGTCCTCGAGCGGCAGCTCGACGGGCGGGTCGTCCGGCACGAGCGGCGCAACCGGCACCGGCGGTTCCAGCAGCTACGGTTCGGGCAGCGCTACCGACCCGTCCGGCAACCCCACCGGCAGCAGCGGCAGCTCGAGCAGCAGCGGCGGCAGCATGGGCACCGGCACCTCCGGCAGCTCGGGCACGTCAGGCAGCTCTGGCACGTCGGGCAGCTCGGGCAGCAGCGGCTCGTCCGGGTGGGACCAGTCCGGCAGCACCAGCAGCGCGCAGACCGGCGCCTCGACCGCCGGCGCCGCCTCGCCCAACAGCACCGTGCTGGCCATCGAGGTGATTCCGCGCGCCAGCTCGGGCAGCTCCGGCAGTTCCGGCAGCACGGGGGCCACCGGCTCGAGCGGTGCAGCGGGCGCAACCGGCTCGAACAGCTACCGCATCACCGTGCGCATGGACGACGGCAGCAGCCAGGTCATCACTCAGGACACGACGCCCGACTTCCGCAGTGGCGACCGGGTGAACGTGAGCAGCGGCGTCATCCAGCGCTGAGGCGGGGCACGGTATCTCCCTGCCCGGCCAGCCTCTCCCACCGACGACATCGCAAGGCACGACAAAAAAACGCGCACCTGCTGGTGCGCGCCTCTGGCGGCATGTTGCCGCCGTGGTCCGTCCTGCCCTGCTGTCTCAAGGCATGCCGGTCCCGCCCGGCAGACCGTCGCCTTCCGTCTCGATGTCCTTGCGCTGCTGGGCCACATTGCGCGTGGCGGCGCTGATGACGTCCAGCGGCAGCTTCGGCGTGCGGTCGGCATTGAGCAGGCCGTTCGCTTCCTGGAAGGTATCGGTGAACTGCGTGTAGCAGAAGCCGCTGAACATGAAGGTCTCGTTGACCACCGTCAGCAGCCTGCGGTACAGCGACAGGTAGCTCTCGGCCGAGTGCGCCCGCGAGTAGCCCCAGGTCGTCTTGTCGGCATCCGGGTCCTGCTTCGGATCGTAGGCGATGCCGCCGAACTCGGTCAGCACGATCGGCTGGCCGCGGTGCGGGAAGCCATCCAGGGTCAGGATGCGCCCGCCGGGACGCCGTTGATCGAACAGGGTGCGCACCGGGTCCGTCACCGCGTAGCGCGCCTGCAGCTTTTCCGGATCGCAGTCGTAGTCGTGGATGCCGAGGATGTCGGTGGCCGAGGCTTCCCAGCCGTCGTTACCGATCACCGGCCGCGTCGAGTCCAGCGTACGGGTCAGGTGGTAGAGGGCCTCGACCGCATTGCGGTGGGCCTGCGTCAGCGTCAGGTTCGGCACGCCCCAGGATTCGTTGAAGGCCACCCAGACGATGATGCAGGGGTGGCTGTAGTCACGCTGGATGGCTTCCGTCCATTCGCGCACCATCCGGGTGATGGCCCGCGAGCTGAAGCGGTAGGCCGAGGGCATCTCTTCCCAGACCAGCAGGCCCAGCCTGTCGGCCCAGTACAGGAAGCGCGGATCCTCGATCTTCTGGTGCTTGCGCACGCCGTTGAAACCCATCAGCTTGACCAGCTCGACGTCGCGCCTCAGGTGCTCGTCCGACGGCGCGGTCATGAAGGATTCCGGCCAGTAGCCCTGGTCCAGCACCAGGCGCAGCTGGTAGGGACGTCCATTGAGCATGAAGCGGTCGCGGTTGATCGAGACCGAGCGCAGCGCCGTGTACGAACGGATACGGTCGAGCACGCGGTCGCCGCAGCGCAGGGTCACCTCGGCGTCCAGCAGGGTCGGACGTTCCGGGCTCCACAGGATCTCGTTGCGCGAATCGTCGATGCCGGGGTCGGACAGCGCGATCTTGCGGTTCGCCTCGCCCTGCAGCAGCTTGTAGTAGTCGTCCGCCAGCAGCTGCTCGCCGTGCCAGATCTTGACCTCGACGAACAGCTCCTGCTGGGTGTGGCCGGCCGCGAACACCTCGCAGCCGATCTCGTAGGTTTCAAAAATCGGGGTCCAGCGCAGCGAGGCGATGTAGGTGTCCTCGACCTGCTCGACCCACACGGTCTGCCAGATGCCGGTGGTGCGCGGATACCAGATCGAGTGCGGTTCCAGCAGCCAGTCCTGCTTGCCGCGCGGCTTGGCGAGATCGGCCGGGTCGTCTTCGACGAACACCGTGATGACCTGCCTGCCGTCCTCGTTCATGGCGCCGGTGATGTCGGCCTGGAAGGGCGTGTGGCCGCCCTCGTGCTCGGCAACCAGCTGGCCGTTGACCCATACCCGCGCCGCGTAGTCGACTGCGCCGAAGTGCAGGATGGTGCGCTTGCCGCCGGGGGCGAGTTCGAACTCGCGCTCGTACCAGACGGCGCGGTGGAAACCCGTGTCCTGGATGCCGCTCATTTCGGTCTCGGGGGCGAAGGGCACGGTGATCTCGTGGGTCCATTCGCCGACGCCCTCCGGCATCGTGTACTTCAGCTCGTCGTCGAAGCAGAAGCGCCAGGTGCCGTTGAGGTTGATCCAGTTGTCGCGCACCAGTTGGGGACGGGGATATTCAAACTGATTCATTGTTGTCCTTTCTCGTCAGTCGGAACCGGAACCGGGATAAGGATCCGGCCCTGTCGTCCATTCTTGTTATAGGCCGTCAGCGCGCCAGCGGCCGCTTGTCCTGCCTGCCCTGCCCGGCACAGCGCCACGCATGCGCCGCCGAAGCCGGCGCCGGTCAGGCGTGCCCCGAGGACGCCGGGCTGCTCGCGCAGGTGGGCGCACAGCGCGTCGAGTTCGGGAATCGATACTTCATAATCGTCGCGCAGGCTGAAATGCGAAGCGTTCATCAGCTCGCCGAAGCGCTCCGCGCTCACGCCGCCGGCCGCTTCCAGCACGCGCAGGTTTTCCTGTACCACGTGGCGGGCGCGCTCGCGCATCGGCGAAGGCAGGGTTTCCACCGAAGCGGGATCCTCGACGTCGCGCAGCGCCCGCACACCCAGCTTGCGCGAGGCTTCCTCGCATTCGGCGCGGCGCTCGTTGTACTTGCTGGCCGCCAGCGTGCGCGCCACGCCCGAGTCGATCACGATCAGCTCGGTCCCGGCCGGCATCTGCACCAGGCGGTGCTCGAGCGTGCGCGCATCGATGAACAGCATATTGTTCTCGTCGCACAGGCTGGAGGCCATCTGGTCCATGATCCCGCAGTTCACGTGGGCGTACTCGATCTCGGCGCGCTGGGCGATTCTCGCCAGCTTGACGTCGTCGAGTTCGAAGCCGAGCAGCGCGCGCATGGCGCGCAGGGTCGCCACCTCGAGCGCGGCCGAGGACGACAGCCCCGAGCCGACCGGCAGATCGGTGGTGATGTAGACGCGCAGCGGCGGCACCTGGGCGCCGTCCGCCTGCATCAGGCGGATGCAGCCCTCGATATAGCTGCCGAAGCCCTGCGGCGGGCTGCCGTCGGCGGCGAAGGTGACGGTGTTGTCGAAGGTCGGCGAGTAGAAGTGGAAGTGGTCGTCGCCACTGCGGCTCATCGCCACCAGGGTTCGCTGCGGCGTGGCCACCGGCAGCATGTAGCCGTCGTTGTAGTCGGTATGCTCGCCGAGCAGGTTGACGCGCCCCGGCGCCGACGCGTTCACTTCCGGCGCGCCGCCAAAGAAGGTGTCGGTGTTCAGCATGATTGCGCCTCCAGCCAAAGGGGCCGCTTGCGGCCATGTACGTCCACCGCCGGCCAGGCGGGGTCGAACGTGAGATTCTCGAGCCCATCCGGCCCGAGCAGGAATGTGTCTTCGATCTTGACGCCCGCGAAGCTCGGATTGAAGGCGAAGGCCATGCCCTCTTCCAGCTGGGTCGCGGTGCTCGGGCTGGCCACGATCTCGCGCGCCCGGTAGCCGGTGATGCCGCCCTGGTGGTGCTCGCGGATCGCGTCCTCGCGGTCCGCATGTTTATAGGCCGCGGCCAGCGTGTGATAGACGGCCGACAGCGACTTGCCGGGCTTGACGTCGGCCAGGCCCGTGGCCTCGACTTCCATCAGGGCGCGCTGCTCGTCCATGGGCGCGGCGCCAAAGGTGACGAAGCGCGTCAGGTTGGCATACAGCCCGTGGCGGCGCGCGCAGAAGACCAGCATCGCGTGGCTGCCCACCGGCGCGCTTGACGGCGTCGGGTGCCGGTAAGAAGCCAGGCGGCGTTCGCCCGCGGCCAGGACCAGGGCCGGATGGATGCCGCGCCGCCACAATGCCTCAGCGCCGGCGCCGGCCAGCTGGTGCTCGGTCCACTCGGGCCGCACGCGGCGCAGCACCTCGCTCATCGCCTCGGCGGCCTCGCGTCCCAGCACGCGGTAGCGCTCCTGCTCGCCCGCGCCCAGCACCAGGCGGCGCAACTTCAGGGCGTTGGGCAGCGGCTGCTCGCCATTGGCCGGACGATCGGACAGGATGCTGCGGCCGCTGGCCGCGCCCTGCACATAACGTTCGCGCAGCTCGGGCTCGGCCCAGGGCTCCACGTGGAAGGTAAAGCCTTCCGGGATCTCCTCGGTGCGCAGGCGCTCGGCCTCGATCTCGTCGGTCAGGATGCAGGCTTCCTCCGGCGTCACCAGCACCTCGGCCACGCCGGCGTCGGTGGCGTGCAGCACGGCGCTCGAGCCGCCCGCCGTGAGCCAGGCGAACCAGTCGATGCCGCGCAGGCGGATGGCGCCGGCGCTGGCCGCCTGCAGGTGGGCACGCAGCAGCGCCAGCTTGTCCGCGACCTCGGCCGCGCGCGATTGCCGCGTGTCCGACAACGCTGCCGTCATGCGCGGTCCTCCAGACTGACTTCGACCTGCTGCAGCTCGTAGGCGGTGGTCTCGGGCAGCACGTCCATCGCGAACATGCCGGCCGCCAGCTCGGTGCCGGCCAGGTACTTCAGGCGGTCCTTGGTACGGTATGGCGGGTAGAACTGCGCATGCAGCTGGGTCTCCGGATGCTCGGCGCCGTCGGTGGGCGCCTGGTACCAGGCCATGAGGTAGGGGAACGGCCGGTTCCACAGCGTTTCGAACTTGAGCAGCACGGTCTTCAATGCGCGCGCCAGGCCTTCGCGCTGCGGCGGCGTGAGCGCGGCGAAGTCCTTGCAGGGCGCGGTCGGCATCACCCAGACCTCGTAGGGATAGCGCGCGCAGGCCGGCACGAAGGCGATCGCGTAGTTGTCCTGGTAGAGCACGCGCTTGCCGTCGGCGGCCTCGTCGCGCGCCATGTCGCATAGCAGGCTGGTGCCGTGCTGCAGGAAGTATTCGCGTTCCTGGGCGAGCTGGCGCGCCGGCACGGCCGGCACGAAGGGATAGGAATAGATCTGCCCGTGCGGGTGGTGCAGGGTCACGCCGACTTCGGCGCCGCGGTTCTCGAAAGGCAGCACGTAATGGATGTGCGGATGCGCGCCGATGCGCGTGGTGCGGTCGCCCCAGACCGAGAGCAGCAGTTCGATGCGCGACAACGGCAGCGACGCCAGCGAGGAATTCGGGTCCTGGGTGAACACCACCACTTCGCAGTGGCCGTTGGCAGGCGCGGTCGGCACCGTCACCGTGGGCGGGTCATGCGACTCCAGCGCCAGCGAAGGAAAGCGGTTGTCGAACACGGCGATCTCGTAGTCGCCGGCCGGCATCTCGGTCGGGTGCTGGGGGTCGCTGATCGGCGCAAGCGGGTTGTACTGCGGCGGCGGCTGGTAGGTGCGGTTCTGGCGGAAGGCCGCGTAGGTCACCCATTCGCCGCGCAGCGGATGCCAGCGCAGGTGTGGATTGGCGTGCTGGGGATCGGGAAACGGGCTGGGCGCGGTGAGGCCTTCCGGAATCGGCTGGTTGCTGTACAGGGTGATGTTGCGTCCGTCCGGCTTCTTGAGATCTTTGCTGTGCATGGCATCCAAAAAATGTCGGGCATGGTTGAGCGAATGCGCGCGAGCAGACACCGGCAAAACCGGCGTCCTCGCGTTCTGAAAAATGATCCTAACATGCTGTTTTCACCACATTTTCTCCCTAGCATTGACGCATTTTCCGGCCGTCAATACCGCGCCTGATGCAGGGCGTTGCAGTTGCAGCATAGGTCCTTGTCCCGCCAAGGGAAACCCTGATTAAGTCATAGCTGCGAAGCCTCTTTTGTAGGCCTGATCCGACACCATGATCAGATTTTTTAGTACAAGCCAGCGAGCGATGTGCTTACAAGCCCAGCATGAGCGAGTGCGGACACATCGAGCCAAAAAAACAAAGCCCCGGTCCAGGCCGGGGCTTCGTCGATGCGGACAAAGTGGGGTTATTTGGCCAGTTCGACCAGCACCGCCGTGTACATCTGCAGGTTCAGCAGCAGCTGCTTCTCGGTGATGAACTCGTGCTCCGAGTGGCCCGTATAGACCTTGCCCGGCATCGCCGGACCGAAGCTGACCGCGCTCGGGAACAGGCGCGAGTTGGTGCCGCCGCCCACCGCGACCGGCTGCGGGTCCTTCATGCCGGTGAAATAGGAGAACACACCCATCAGGGTCGGCAGCTGCGGCGCGTTCTTCTGCACCCAGGGGTCGCTGATCTGCACCTTCACGTTCGCCAGCGGCAGCTGGCGGCTCTGCCACTGGGCCAGCGCGGCATTCACCTCGTCGGTCAGCTGGGCGATGGTCTTGCCCTGCGGGCGGCGCATATTGATCGACACCTCGATGCCGTCGTCACGTTGCCTGATCACGGTGGGCGCGAAGGTCATCGGCCCCATGAAGCTGTCGCGGTAGGCGATGTTGCCGAACTTCTCGCCGTAGATGCCGGTACCGACCATCTCGTTCAGGAAGTTCACCACACCGCCGGCCGTCGTGTTGGCCCAGGGACGCACGGCCAGCGCATCGGCCAGCATGCTGACGGCATTGAAGCCGTCTTCCGGTTTCGAGGAGTGGGCCGAGACACCCTTGGCCTTGATGTTCAGGCTGCTGCCTTCCCAGGCGAAGGTGTACTGCATGCCTTCCTGCTTCGCCCCGCGCGCGCGGATCTGCTTTTCCAGTTCCGGGGTGGCGTTGGCGATGGTGGCCGTCGCATCTTCCGGGATCTGGCTGCCGAAGAAACCGCCGCCAAAGGCAGCCACATGCGGCTCGCCCGCCGGCGCTGCCACTGCACCCGCTTTCGGCACGGTCACGGCCACGGTGCCGTAGCCCTTCTCGGCCGTCACCGCCGGGTATTCGGCGTCGAGCGTGATGTTCATTTGCGGCGGCTGGTGGGTCTTCAGGAACTCGACCAGCGGCTGCCAGTCCGATTCCTCGCCCATGTAGACGTACAACTCGATGCGCTTGGACAGCGGCACCTGGCGATCGCGGATCGACTTCATCGCGTACAGCGCGGTGGCGATCGGGCCCTTGTCGTCCTCGGCGCCGCGCGCCAGCAGCTTGCCCGGCTCGCTGGTGCGGTCCAGCACGAAGGGCGACTTCTTCCACTTGCTGGCATCGACCGGCTGCACGTCGCCGTGGGTGATGACGCCCACGCGTTCGCTGCCCTGCCCCAGGCCGATGATCACGGTCCAGCCGTGGTCGGCGTAGTCCAGGCCCAGGCGCGCAGCCTCCGCCTTCAGGGC
This sequence comes from Massilia agri, assembly GCF_024753255.1. GTDB lineage: Bacteria > Pseudomonadota > Gammaproteobacteria > Burkholderiales > Burkholderiaceae_D > Telluria > Telluria agri. The sequence goes on along the minus strand of NZ_JANUHA010000010.1, from coordinate 52,611 downwards.
TTCCTTGAAGGCGATGTGGACCGGGTTCTTGTCGGACGGGACGTCCTTGTCCGCCACCGTGTTGAAGCTCACCAGCTTGGCCAGGGTGTCGACGATGTCCTTGCGGTAGGTCGTGACCGCATGCTTGGCGGTCTTGACGGCGACGTCGCTGGGCGCGTTGCGCACCGCGCCCGGCGCGGCAGCTTGGCTGGATGCCGGCGCGGCGCCGGCGAAGGTGGCCAGCAGCAGGCTGGCAAGCAGGGTTTTCCGAATCATGGGGTGGCCGTCTCCAGTTTGCAAAAGCGCAACAAGTCTAGCACAGGGTCGTGCGCCCGGCAGGCGGCCATCGCGGTATCGTTGGTCGTATTCCCTTCAACGAAAACTGGAACACGCCATGACCGACAGAAGCGTCCACCGGCTGCATCCCGCGATGCGCGAGGACATCGGCGACCTGATCACGCAGCGGCCGCTGCCCGGTCCCCATATCGAGCAGCTCGATCCCTTCCTCTTCCTCAACCACCATGGCCCGCAGACCTATCCGCCGCACAACCGCGGCCTGCCCTTCGGTCCGCATCCGCACCGCGGCTTCGAGACCGTCACCTTCATCCTGGAGGGCGAGCTGGCCCACCGCGACAATGCCGGCCACGAAAGCATCATCGGCGCCGGCGGCGTCCAGTGGATGACGGCCGGGCGCGGCATCGTGCATGCGGAGGTGTCGCCGCGCGCCTTCCTCGAACGCGGCGGACCGGTCGAGATCCTGCAGCTGTGGCTCAACCTGCCCTCGCGCCTGAAGATGAGCGAGCCGGCCTACACGGGCCTGCAGCGCGCCGACATTCCGGAGCTGAGCCTGGACGGCGGCAAGGTGGCGCTCGACCTGATCGCGGGAGAGTATGAAGGCAAGAGCGGGCCGGTGCGCTCGCTCACCGGGGTCTTCATGAGCACGCTGCGCATGCGGGCCGGCGGGACCTTCCGCATCGACGGCCTCGAGGATCGCAGCGTCTTCCTGTATGTGGCGCGCGGCGTGGTCCAGGTGGGCAACCACGCCGACCTGGTCAGCCCCATGCATCTGGTGGAGCTCGACGAAACGGGCGATGCGGTGGCGATCCGTGCGGAACGCGATGCCCTCGTCGTGCTGGGCCATGCCGCGCCGATCCGGGAACCGGTGGTCGCGCATGGCCCCTTCGTGATGACCACGCGCGAAGAGATCACGCAGGCCATCCTTGACTACCAGGCCGGGCGCTTTGGCGCGCCCCTGGGATAGATCGGATCAGCCGCGCGTCGGGGCGGCGCTCACGCGCACCGAGTCCGGGCTCCTGTTGCCGGCCGCATCGAAGCTGATGCGCACGTCCTTGCTTGTGCCGACGAAGCGGTTCTTGCCGACGTGGACCATCTCGACCGGGCCGTCGCCCAGGTCGGCGTACAGCTTGCGTTCCTTGCCCTTGCCCTTGCCGGTCACGCTCAGCACGCGGCCGTCCGCGAGCTCGTAGTCGCCCTGGACGCGGTCGAAGGCCATGGATTGCAGCGGCACGTGTTTCGGCTGGGCGCCGACGACGTTCACGCGGCCGTCGCCGACGTCGTGGGCGCTGGCGTTCAGGGTCAACAGGGCGGCGCTGGCGGCCAGCAGGAGTTTGGTGCGCATGGTGTGCTTCCTTTCGGGTCGAAATCGAAGAATTGGATGAACCGGCGCGGCGTTGCAGACGCCGTGCGGTCCCGATGGTTTCGTTTCGCCAGCGTCGTGGGTCTGTTCCTGGCGATGGAGGCAGTCTAGCGGCGCGTCATGACAGCGCAATCGCCCGGCGCTGAACTGCAGAAAACGCACGCTGGACTGCACGAATCCCGGAGTATTCGGGGGGTACATATACACGTCTGCATGCCCGCGGAACGTGCGTCGTCCATGCGTGCAGTTGGCTTACAGTAGGGCTTTTCCCCTGCCCTTCACGCCATGCAAGCCATCCCTCTCGTCGCCACCACGCGCGGCTATCCCGACACCGGCAAGGTCGTCGAAAACGTGCACGCCGGCTCGGTGGCCGTCGTCGACATCCACGGGCGCCTGCTGTACTCGGCCGGCGATCCGCACTACCCGACGTTCACGCGCTCCGCGCTCAAGCCCTTCCAGGCCCTGCCCTTCCTGCTGTCGGACGGCCCGGCGCGCTTCGGCCTGTCGCAGGAGGAACTGGCGCTGCTGTGCGCCAGCCACTCGGGCGAGGACAAGCACCTGCTTGGCGTCTCCTCGATCCTGGACAAGATCGGCCTCGACCCCACCCACCTCGAGTGCGGCTGCGCCACCCCATTGTTCTATGAGTTCACGGGCCGGCAGGCGCCGAACGATGCGACATGGACGCCGCTGCACCACAACTGCTCGGGCAAGCACAGCGGCTTCCTGGCCTGGTGCCGCCTGCACGGCACGGCGACCCGCGGCTATGTGGAGCGCCAGCATCCGCTGCAGCAGGCGATCCGCTCCACCCTTGCCGATACCGTCGGCATGCCGGCGGATGCCATGCCCACCGGGATCGACGGCTGTTCGGCGCCCAACTACGCGATGCCGCTGTCGAAGCTGGCCCACCTGTATGCACGCCTGGGACAGGGCGGCTCCGACCCCGCGCTGGGCGGCGCCATGGGCATGTTGTTCGACGCGATGACGGCCCGCCCGGACATGGTGTCGGGCACCGCGCGCACCGACCTGCACTGGATGACGGCGGGCGGCGGCGACTGGGTCGCCAAGATCGGCGCCGACGCCGTGCAGGCCATCGGCGTGCGCTCGGCCGGGATCGGCATCGCGATCAAGATCGCCGACGGCAACAGCCGCGCCCTGCACCCGGCCGTGTACGCGACCCTCGGGCAGCTCGGCCTGCTCGCCGGGCTGGACGCCGAACGGCGAGCCGCCATCGAACCCTATCGCCAGCCGCTGATCCGCAACGCGCGCGGCACGGAGGCTGGCGATATCCGGACGCTGTTCACACTGCGTCCCGCCTGAGGGGCAGCCCGTTCCCAACTGAATCGTGCGCGCGGGGGATGGGTCCGCATCGTAGGATGGCGCCACACCATTCGACGGAGTCGCCCATGCTTTCCCCTTTCGCGCGCGCATGCCTGAGCTGTCTCGTCCTCCTGCTGGCCGCCCTGCTGGGCGGATGCGCCACCGCGCTCTCACCTGGCGAAGCGCAAGCCGTGGCCGGCAAGACCTATGTCGTCACCGGCGCGTCCAGCGGCCTGGGGCGCGGGGTGGCCGAGCGCTTGGGGGAAATGCGCGCCAACGTGGTGCTGGCCGCGCGGCGCGGCCAGGTGCTGGAAGAAGTCGCGGCGCGCATCCAGGCCGCCGGCGGCACCGCCCTGGTGGTGCCTGGCGACGTATCGCGCCAGGAAGACATGCAGCGCCTGCTGGACGCTACCCTCGCGCGCTTCGGGCGGGTCGACGTCTGGATCAACAATGCCGCCGTGGGCGCCATCGGCCGCTTCGACACGATTCCCGTCGAGGACCATGCGCGCGTCGTCGACGTCAACCTGAAGGGTGTGATCTACGGCAGCCACCTGGCCCTGCAGCAGTTCAAGCGCCAGGGCGGCGGCACCCTCGTGAACATCGGCTCGGTCGAGAGCGTGGTGCCGCTGGCCTACCACGCGTCGTACGCGGCCACCAAGGCGGCCGTGCTGGGCCTGGGGCGGGCGCTGAACGAGGAGCTGCGCCTGGCGGGCGTGGGCGACAGGATCCGGGTCGCCACCGTCATGCCCTGGGCCACCGACACGCCGTTCTTCGACCACGCAGCCAACTATTCGGGCCGGCGCGGCCGCATGATCATGATGGACGACCCGGCCATGGTGGTCGACGTGATCGTGCGCGCCTCGGTCTATCCGCGCGAGGAAGTGCCGGCCGGCTGGAAGGCGCGCGGCGCGCTCTGGGCGCACCAGCTCGCGCCCGACACCACCGAGCACCTCTCGGCGAATATCGCCCATGCCGAGCAGTTCGAAAAAGCGTCGCCCCTGGCGCCGACGAGCGGCTCGGTACACCAGCCGATGCAGGAAGGCACCGGTGTCGACGGCGGCGTGCGCGCCCGCATGAAGCAGGAAGACGCCGCCCGCAAGGCCGGGCGCTAGTACTCAGGCCGCCAGGCGCCGCAGCATGGCGGCGATGGCCTCGACCACGGCGGTATCTTCCCAGTAGCTGTTGTGGGCGAAGGGGTTCCAGCTGCGCAGCAGCAGGCTGGCGACGCCGCCGCTGGCATTGATGGCCCGGTCTTCCACCAGCACCCGGTAGCCGCTCGAGAGCGGCTGCAGCGGCCAGCCCAGCACGTCGTCCGGATCGTAGAAGTTGATCCACTTGAACAGCTGGGTCGGCGGCGCGATCGGGATGATGTGCATCTCCTTGTGCGCGGCCACGAAGATCGGGATGTTGCAGCCCGTCGTCACGAGGCCGGCGCAGGTGCCGGCGGAGAGGAAGGTTTTTTCGCTCGCCGTCAGCGGGCGCGTGAAATGCGTCTCGGCCCAGGCGTCGATGTTGCGCCAGATGCCGGCGCCGACCGGACGCCCCGCCATCGCCTTCTGGGCGTCGTAGATGTAGCTCGACAGGACCTGGCAGCCGAGCGACTGGGCGACGAAGACCACGGGCATGCCGGGCCGCACGGCGTGCGCCGACAGCAGCGCCTTGGCGATCTCGCCCTGCGCCTCTTCGTAGACCGAGCCGGGAATCTCCTTGCGGTTCTCCAGCCCGGCCGCGTCGCCGAAACCGTAGAGCACGAACTTGCGCAGGTCGGCATAGCGCAGCGGCGCCCGTCCCTGCATCCTGCGCCAGACCTCGGTCTCGTTGTCCTGCAGGATCTTCTGGTAGTAGGCCGAGCGCATCACTACCTTGCCGGAGGTCGCCCCCAGCAGTCCGCGCAGGCGCCCCATCAGCGCGTCGGCATAGTCGTCAAGGGTTTCCCCCATCCCGTGCACCGTGATCAAAGCCACTTCAGCCATGGCGTCCTCCCCTTCCACGGCCGACGCAAGAGTAAACCCGCAGCCGTTTTTTATGGGGACAGCGTACCAGTTTTCGCGTCCGCGCAGGTGTTCAGTCTGCGCGCTACCATGGCGGTTTTCATCCTGACAGGAACCACGATGCCCGAGGTGCTTTTCAGCCGCTACCGCGAGGCGATCCGCAGCCTCGACCTGGCGACGGTCGCCACGCCCGCACAAATCCCTCCCGCCTTCCTGCTCGGCCGCGAGGGCCGCTACAGCGCCCACTACATCCCCTTCGAATCGATCCACGAGCACGCCCGCGTGGTGGTGGTCGGCATCACGCCCGGCTTCGTGCAATGGAAGAATGCGATGCGCGAGGCCCAGGGCCAGCTGGCGCAGGGCAGCGACGACGCGGCCCTGTTGCGCGCGGCCCGGCTCGCGGGCGCCTTCAGCGGCGCGATCCGCCCCAACTTCGTGGCCCTGCTGGACGCGATCGGCGTGCAGCGCTGGCTCGGCATCGCCAGCTGCGCCACCCTGTTCGACCAGCACGCCGGCCTGGTGCAGGTGAGCGGGATCCTGCGCCACCCGATTTTTGTCGACGACAAGAACTACAGCGGCTCGCCGCCCATGTGCAGGAACGCCTTCCTGCGCGAGCAGGTGCTGCGCTACTTCGCGCACGAAGCGCGGCAGTTGCCGGATGCGCTCTACATTCCGATGGGCGGGAGCGTCAGCGCCGGCCTGGATTGGCTGGCGGAGGAAGGGGTGATCCGGCGCGAGCGGATCCTGCATGGGCTGCCGCATCCGTCGGGGGCGAATGCGGAGCGGGTGGCGTATTTTCTGGGGCGGAAGGACAGGAGCACCCTGTCGGCGAAAACCAATGGGGCGCAGATCGATGCGGCGCGTGAAGCATTGTTGGCGCAGATGGCGCAGTTGTAGGGTGTACGGCTCTGCCGTACGCGCGTTCAAGCAGTTCGTGAATTCAGGCGTCGCATTTATTCCGATACTGTTTGAACGCGCGGTCGGCGAAGCCGACCACCCTACGCGATAGACAACGCGAACTCTGCCACGCCATCCACACCGCCGCGCAGCCGGTCGCCCGGCTTCAAGGCTGCAACACCGGCCGGCGTGCCCGTGTAGATCAGATCCCCCGGCGCCAGGGTCACCAGCCGCGACAGGGACGCAATCACATCCGGAATCGGCCAGATCATCTCGTTCAGATTGCCCTCCTGCTTCACCTCGCCATTCACCTCCAGCCAGATGCGCGCATCCTGCGGATGGCCAAGCCGGGCCGCCGGCACCAGGTCGCTGCACGGCGCCGAGGCGTCGAAGCCCTTGGCCATGTCCCAGGGCCGGCCGCTGTCCTTGGCGACCGCCTGCAGGTCGCGCCGGGTCAGGTCCAGGCCCACGCCATAGCCCCACACCAGTTCCAGGGCCCTGGCCGGGTCGATGTTGGTCCCGCCCGCGCCCAGCGCCATCACCAGTTCGACCTCGTGGTGCAGGTCCTGTGTGGCGGGCGGATAGGGCACGGCGCCGCTGGCCGGCACCACGGCGTCGGCCGGCTTGCTGAAGAAGAAGGGAGGCTCGCGGTTCGGGTCGCTCCCCATCTCGCGGGCGTGGGCGCCGTAGTTGCGGCCGACGCAGAACACGCGGCGGATCGGGAAGCGTTGGTCGGAATTCGCCACACCCAGCGAAGGCTGGACGGGCGCCTGGATCACATAGGAAGACATGCGGAACCTTTCATGGAACGACAAGCGTCCATGATAACCGCGCTGGAGCGTTCTAGCCGGCCTGCTGCCGCGCGGCGCCTGCCGCGACCGCATCCAGCACCCGTCCGAGTGCCGTCATGTCCACCGGCTTGACCAGGTGGTGGGCGAAGCCTGCCTCGATGGCGCGCTCGCGGTCGCGCGCCTGGCCGTATCCGGTGATGGCCACCAGCACCGTGCCGCTGGTCTCGGGCATGGCGCGCAACTGCTGCGCCAGCTGGTAGCCGTCGATGTCGGGCAGGCCGATGTCGACCAGCATGGCGTCGGGCCGCTCGGCGCGCGCGCGGCGCAGTCCCGAGCGCGCATCGTATTCGACCGCCGTGTGGTAGCCCTGCACGTTCAGCAGCGTGGACAGGCTGTCGGCCGCGTCGGCGTTGTCGTCCACCAGCACCAGTCGCAGCGGACGCGCCAGCGCGGCGCCGTCCTCTTCCACCTGTCCCCCGGGGCCGGGCACGCCGTCGCAAGGCGCTTCCACGCAGGGCAGCGTCACGGTGAAGCGGCTGCCCTGTCCCACGCCGTCGCTTGCCGCTCCCACCTCGCCCTCGTGCAGTTCGACCAGGCGCTTGACCAGGGTGAGGCCCAGTCCGAGGCCGCCCTGCGAGCGCGCCAGCGTGCGGGCGCCTTGCGTGAACAGGTCGAACACGTTCGGCACCAGCTCGGCCGGCATGCCGGATCCGTTGTCCGATACCGTCAGCACCATGCGCCCGTCCCTCTCCTGCAGGTGCAGCGTGATGCGGCCCGCCTTTTGCGTGTACTTGGCGGCATTGTTCAGGATGTTGGCCACGCTCTGCACCAGGCGGGTCTGGTCGCCGCGCACATGGACCGGGCTATCCGGCAACTGCAGCTCGACAGCATGCTCTTTCTCTTGCAGCAAGGGGCGCGCCTGGTCCAGCGCGCCCGAGACGATGTCGCGGAAGTCCACCACGCCGAGCTTGAGCTTGACGAGCCCCCGGGTGACGCGCGAGACGTCCAGCAGGTCGTCGATCAGGCGGCTCATGTGGCGGACCTGGCGGCTGATGATGGTGCTGGTCTGGCGGATGCGCGGCTCGTCCTTGAACTGCATCGACAGCAGGCTCGCCGAGCTGCTGATCGGCGCCAGCGGGTTGCGCAGCTCGTGCGCCAGCATGGCCAGGAACTCGTCCTTGGTGTGGCTCAGGCGCTCGGCCTGCACGCGCGCCGCGCGCTCGCTCTGCAGCAGCGCATCGCGCTCGCGCGCCGACTTCTGCGCCACCTCGTAGAGGCGCGCATTGTCCATCGCGATCGCCGCCTGCGCCGCCACGCCGGCGACGATACGTTCGGTGCGCTCGGTGAACATGCCGGGTTCCGGATGGCCGAACAGCAGGCCGCCCAGCACCGTGCCGGAGCGCGACACCACCGGCACCGCCAGGTAGCTGCGCACTGCGAAGTGGCCAGGCGGCATGCCGCCGTCCTGGCCAAGGGCCGCGTAGCGCGGGTCGAGCGTGATGTCGTCGCTCCTCACCGGCCCCTCGTTCTCGAAAGTGGGACGGAATACGGCCGTGGCGCGCGGCATGCCGAGGCGCGCGACTTCTTCGCGCGCGGCGCCGGACAGGGTATAGAGCTGCAGCGTCTGTCCCTGCTCGTCTTCGCCGTGATAGAAGAAGGCGCCGAAGCGCGCCCCGGCCAGCTCGGTGCCGGCATCGGTGATGGCCTGCAGCAGGGTCTCCAGGTCGAGCGTCGAGGCCAGCGCCTGGCCGGTGCGGTTGACCATCTCGAGCACGCGCTTCTCGTCGCGCAGTGACTCCTCCACGCGCGCGCGGCGCACCACTTCGCGGGTGTGGCGGGCCACGTCCTCGGCCAGCGCCACTTCTTGGTCGGTCCAGTGGCGCGGATGCGGCTCGTGCAGGTAGAAGATGGCTGCCATCTGCCCCGCTTCGATCAGCGGCACGATCACCATCGAACGCGCCCCGATGCTGGCATAGCCGCCCGCATAGGGCGCGGCGCGCGCATCCAGGGCGATGTCGTCGAGGCGCAGGGTGCGGCCGCCGCGCAGCTGGGCGATGATGCCCGGCCCGAAGCTGTCCAGCGGACGCGATTCGCCGGCCAGGCTGGCGACGCTGCCGTCGGTCCAGTCGCGGTCGACGCTGACGCTGCGTTCGAGCATGCTCACTTCGCCGTAGCCGACCCGCGCCACCCCGAGGTATTCCCCGGTCAGGCTGCTCGCCGCTTCCATGATGGCGGACGTGTCGACCAGTCCACGCAGGGTGTCGGTGAGTTTCAGGTGGAAGGCGTGGCGGTGCTCGGCCAGAACGCGCGAGGTGGTGTCGGACAGGACGAAATAGATGCCGATGACGTCACCGTGATGGCACACCGGCGTGATCGAGGCCGAGAAATAGCGCCGCTCGATGCGGCCGTTGCGGACCAGGTTGGTCAGCGAGTTTTCCAGGTGCACCGGATTGCCGGCCATCGCCTCCAGGATGTGAGGCTGGAGCTGAGGCCATAGCTCTGGCCGCACCAGCGGAAATGGCTGCCCCATCGCTTCCGGGTGCTTGTCGCCCAGCAACTCGGCATAGGCGTCGTTGTAGAACAGGCGCAGCTCGGGCCCCCAGGCGATGAACATGGGGAAGTGCGAGGCGACGATCAGGTCGGCGATCGCCTGCATGCCCTCGGGCCAGCTGTCCGGCTTTACGGAGGGGAAGACCGGACAGGGAAGCTCGGCCTGGGCCGCCGGCACACTGGCCACGGCCGCCGCGCCTTCGGGCAGGCAGGAAAAACTGCGTTGGATGCTCATCAGGATGCCCCAGTTCGATTCCGCACGGCAGCCGGTCGCAGGTATGGGAGAACCTGTCGCCGTCGTTTATTGTATTGCCGATAACTTTTTGTAATCGAAAAATTATAGCGATCAATCACAAGAGGCCGCGCCCGATACAGCCCAGTATGCATTTTTGCAATGTGTCAGTACGCGCCGGCGCTGAGAAAGCGCGCCTCCGGCAAGCCGCGCACGCCAAGCTCCCGCCGGAACAGGGCGCCCGATAATGGCGCGGCCGCGCGATCGTTCGCCGTCATTCCCTGGTGCGCCGTCGTGACGAACAGGGTCGACAGGTCCGGTCCGCCAAAAGCCGGGCAACTCGGCTGCGGGGCGTCGAGCGTGACGATGCGGTCGATGCCGCCGTCCGGCGCGAAGCGGATCACCTGCCCCGCCCCCCAGCGCGTGCTCCACAGATAACCCGCCGCATCGATGCAGGAACCGTCCGGTTCGCCGGGCGCTACGTCAGGCGCGACAAAGGTGCGCGGCTCGCCCACTTCCCCGCTGCAGGGGTTGTAGGGCGCACAGCGGATGGTGCGCGTGGACGAATCGGCGAAGTACATGCGCCGCCCGTCCGGGCTGAAGCAGATGCTGTTGGCGATCGCCGCCGTCCCGATCGGCAGGCGCTCGAGCGAGAGATCGAGGTTCAGGCGGTAGAAGCCGCCCAGCGCGGGCTTGGGATCGTCCTGGTTGAACATGCCGAACACGAAGCGCCCCTGGCGGTCGCAGCGTCCGTCGTTCAGGCGGGTGGATGGCAGATGGGCCTCGACCTCGCAGATGCGCCGGATGGCGCCGGTCGAGAAGGTGAAGAAGGCCAGGCCTGACGCCAATCCAAGCAGCAGGCGGTCGTCGCTGCCCGTCAGGGCGAAGCAGCAGAGGCGCTCGGGCATCGGCCAGCTGCGGGTCTCGCCGGTGGCGGGTGTGTGCGCCCACAGCCGGGAAGCCGGAATGTCGGTCCACAACAGGCGCCCGGTGCGCTCGCACCACAGCACGCATTCGCCCAGTTCGTGGCGGGTGTCGAGGAAGACCTCCATCAGGGTTCGGTCGAGAAGCGGAAGCGCGATTCGGTCCGGTATTCCTCGCCCGGACGCAGGATCACGTTCGGGAAGGCCGGCTGATTGGGCGAATCCGGGAAGTGCTGGGGCTCGAGGCAGAAACCGCTGCGGTGCCGGTAAGGGCCGTTCTTGCCCTGCAGCGTGCCGTCGAGGAAGTTCCCGCTGTAGAACTGCACGCCCGGCTCCTCGGTGAACAGTTCCAGCACCCGGCCCGAGCCGGGATCCACCACGCGAGCGGCACGCGTCATCGCTTTCGCCCCCGGCTTGTTCAGCACGAAGTTGTGGTCGTAGCCCTGGCCATTGCGCAGCTGTTGGTCGGCTTCGCCGATGCGGCTGCCGATCGGGCGCGGGCTGCGGAAGTCGAAGGGCGTGCCGTCCACCGGGGCAAGTTCGCCGGTGGGGATCGACTCGGCGTCGATGGCCACGAAGGCGTCGGCATCGATCAGCAGGAGGTGGCCGAGGATGTCGCCGCTGCCGGCCAGGTTGAAGTAGCTGTGCTGGGTCAGGTTGACTGGCGTGGCGCGGTCGCACACGGCGTGAAAGCGCACCACCAGCTCGTTGTCGTCCGTGAGGGTGTAGGTGACGGTCGCGTCGAGATTGCCGGGGTAGCCCTGCTCGCCGTCGCGGCTGCGGTAGGACAGGCGCAGGCTGTCGCCCTCGACGGCGGCCTGCCACTTCACCTTGTCGAAACCGGGGTCGCCGCCGTGCAGGTGGTTGTTGCCGTTGTTGGCGGGCAGCTGGACCTCCTGGCCGTCGAGCGTGAAGCGGCCCTTCGCGATGCGGTTGCCGTAGCGTCCGATCAGGGCGCCGAAATAGGGACTGTCGCTGCGGTAGGGCTCGAGCGTGTCGAAGCCGAGCACGACGTCCGCCAGGCGGCCGTCGCGGCCTGGCGCGTGGAGTTCGGTAATGACGCCGCCGAAGTCGATGATCTTCGCCACCAGGCCATTGGCGTTGGCGAGCGTGAACCGGGTAATGGCGCTGCCGTCCGGCAGCTGGCCGAATGGCGCTTGCGTGATGTCGGGTCGCACGTGCTGTGGTCCTCGCGTGAGTCGGCCGCAGGGCCGCGGTGATCAGGATGACAAGATGCTAGCACGCCCCTTCGATGACCCGCGCAAAGCAGCAAGCGCTCGGTTTTGTTACATAAACGCAACAGCCCTACGTATTAACACCTAGGTCTTGTTCCAGATCGTGCGGCTTTTTAACCACACGCACATGCTTCTCAAAAAACGTGTAAGGAAATTGCAAATGTTTATTGGCATCATTTCCACGGTGCTGGTAACGTGACTGTCTGACAAAACTGCATTTGTGACCATTTACCACTCCCGCACCACGTCCGCGAGGACGCACATACACTACTGGAGACCATCAATGAAGAAAACTAGCCTGGCCCTTGCCCTGTTGTCCCTCCTGCCGCTGGCGGCCCATGCACAGACCAGCGTCGTGGTCTACGGCGTCGCCGACGCCTCGATCGGCGTCGAGAACACCGACGCACCGGGCGAAGGCCACCGTACCGTGATCAGCTCCGGCACGCAGTCGACCAGCCGCATCGGTTTCCGCGGCACCGAGGACCTGGGCAACGGCCTGAAGGCGCTCTTCAACATCGAAGCCGGCGTCGCCCTCGACAACGGCGCCCAAGACGCGGCCGGCACCTTCCAGCGCCGCGCCGTGGTCGGCCTGCAGGGTTCCTTCGGCACCATCACCATCGGCCGCGAATACGGCCCGATCGCCGCGGTGGCGCAGTCGGCCGACCCGCTGGGCCATGGCTTCTACGGTTCGACCCTCACCAGCTTCGGCACCAACCGCCTGACCCGCCGCCTGTCGAACTCGGTCAACTACAAGAGCGACAGCCTGAACGGCTTCACCGTGCTGGCTTCCTACAGCGCCGGCGAGCGCAACGTCGATCCGTCGAACGACCTGTGGGGCGCCGCCGTCGAGTACAAGAACGGCCCGATCTACCTGGGTGGTGGCTACCAGGAGACCGAAGCCCAGATCGGCCCGAACAACAAGGAATACGCGCTCGGCGCGGGCTTCACCGCCGGCGCCTTCGACTTCCGTGCGGCCTACCTGGAAGCCGATCCGGCCGGCGTGAACAACGAATACAAGTTCACGACCGTGGGCGGCGTCTACACCATGGGCCCGAACAAGTTCTACGCTTCGGTGCACCAGCAGAAGCTGGAAACCGGCGCCAAGGGCAACGGCTTCTCGCTGGCCTACAGCTACACCCTGTCCAAGCGCACCAACCTGTACACCAGCTACGGCAAGGTGCGCAACAACGGCCGCGGCGTCTTCGGCCTGGGGTCGGCCGGCGGCACCTTCGCTCCGCCGACCACCGCCCTCGGGGCCGATCCGTCGGTATTCAACGTGGGCGTGCGTCACTCCTTCTAAGCGACACGGCGCAAACGAAAACGGCGAGCCTTGCGGCTCGCCGTTTTTGCTTCATGGGGGCTGCGCCCCGCGCCTTACGCCAGCAGCGCCTGCCCGGCAGGCCGCGGCGCCGGCACGGGCTGCGGCGCCTGGCGCGCCTGGCCGGCGTCGACCTGGAACACCGCCATCGCCGCGGTCAGCTTGGCGGCCTGCTCCTTCATCGCCTCGGCGGCGGCCGCCGCTTCCTCGACCAGGGCCGCGTTCTGCTGCGTCACGTTGTCCATCTCGACCACCGCCTGGTTGATCTGCTCGATGCCGGCGGTCTGCTCCGCGCTGGCCGAGCTGATCTCGCCCATGATGTCGTTCACGCGGCGCACGCTGTCGACGATTTCCTGCATGGTGGCGCCGGCTTCGGCCACCAGGCGGCTGCCGCTCGCGACCTTGCTCGACGAATCGTTGATCAATTCCTTGATTTCCTTGGCTGCCGCCGCCGAACGCTGGGCGAGGTTGCGCACCTCGGTCGCCACCACCGCGAAGCCGCGGCCCTGCTCGCCGGCGCGCGCCGCTTCGACGGCCGCGTTCAGCGCCAGGATGTTGGTCTGGAAGGCGATCCCATCGATCACACTGATGATGTCGCTGATCTTGCTGGAGGAGGCATCGATGTCGGCCATGGTGCCCACGACCTGGCCGATCACGGCGCCGCCTTTCTGCGCAACCTGCGAAGCCGCTTCGGCCAGCACATTGGCCTGGCGCGCGTTGTCGGCGTTCTGCTTGACGGTCGAGGTCAGTTCTTCCATCGAGGACGCGGTTTCTTCCAGCGAGGATGCCTGCTGCTCGGTTCGGCTCGACAGGTCCTGGCTGCCGGCCGCCACTTCCGAAGCGGCCACGTTGATGGTGTCGGTGCCGCTGCGCACGGTGCCGACGGTGCGCGCCAGGTTCTCGTTCATGGTCTTGAGGGCCCGCAGCAGCTGGCCGACCTCGTCGCGGGTGGTGACGTCGATGCGGCTGGTGAGGTCGCCGGCGGCGACCGTGTTCGCCACTTCCAGCGCGCGCCGCACCGGCGCCGTGATCGAACGGGTGATCAGCCAGGCAACCACGCCGGCCAGCGCCAGCGCCAGCGCGCCGAGCGCCCACATCAGGCGCGAGGTGTTCTCGTAGGTGCGCTGGGCCTCGGCAGCCTTGTCCATCGCGATCGACTTCTGCAGAGCGGCCTGCTCGTCCAGGGCCTTCCGCATGGCTGCCAGCACCGGGCGCACCTCTTCGGCCAGGTGCTGCCGCGCTTCCTCGTCCAGGCCATCGTTGACGTGCTTGATCAGCTGCTCCTGGCCGGCGGTATAGCGCTGCGCATGCGTGTTCATCTCGGCCAGCAGCTGGCGGGCGCGCGGATTCTGCAGGGTTCGGTCCAGTCCGCGAGCAGGCGATCGACTTCCTTGCGCGAGGCGAGGATTTCCTCATGCTGCTTCCGGCGGTCCGCCTGCTCGCTGGTCAGCATCATGTTACGCAGCGCGATCGCGATGTCGTTGACCTCGTCGATCAGGCTGTTGGTCGCTTCGATGCGCGGCATGCGCCCGTTGACGATCTCGTCGGTGCCATCGTTGATACGGCCAAGCATGTGATTGCTCATGGCGACCATGCAGACGAGCATGGTGCAGATCGTGGCAAAGCCCAGTCCCAGGCGCTAGCCGATGTTCAGGTTTGCAAGATTCATCGTTCTCTTTCTGTTGCGAGCAGCCCACCCGCGGGGTTGGTCAAACTCAGGCAGCCTGTTTCATGGCCGCGATCAGGCCCAGCTGCTCGGAGCTCATCAGGCGGTCGATGTCGAGCAGGATCAGCATGCGTTCGTCGATCGTGCCCAGGCCGGTGATGTAGTCGCCGTCGGAGGTGCTGCCCATCTCGGGCGCCGGACGCACCTGTTCGGGTTCGAGGGTGACGACGTCGGAGACGCTGTCGACCACCATGCCGATCACGTGGTTCTTGATGTTCAGGACGATCACGACGGTGAACTGGTCATAGGTCGGCTCGCCCAGGTTGAACAGGATGCGCATGTCCACGATCGGCACGATCGAGCCGCGCAGGTTCTGGATGCCCTTGATGCAGGCGGGCGCGCTCGGCAGCAAGGTCGGCTCTTCGTAGCCGCGGATCTCCTGCACTTTCAGGATGCTGATCGCGTACTCTTCCTTCCCGAGGCGGAAGGACAGCACTTCGTTTTCTTCGGTCGTCTTGGCTGCGTCCATGATTGGGTTCCCTTGTTCTTGAACTGAATTGAGTAATTGCTGTAGCGCAACAATACATTACGTCCAAGTTGGTGCGGATGCGATGGAGAAGATGCAAGACCGCGAAAATATTCCCTTTCCCGGTGCGAAATATGGCGTAGGTACAACGTTTCGCCTGTCTGGATGCCACGGTGTCCATACGGAAAAGCTGGCACGCATCGTGCATGATCACCTTGGCACATCCGAAGGAGAGGCCATGATCATCCACCGACTCGACACCCGCGCGATCCGCGAGCTGCGGCCGCAGCTGGCCACCCTGCTGCTGGATGCGGTCGCCGACGGCTTTTCGCTCGGCTTCCTGGCCGGGCTCGACGACATCCAGCTCGCGGCCTACTGGGAGGGCGTCGGGCACGAGGTCGCGCGCGGCAGCCGCGTGCTGCTGGGGGCCGAACAGGACGGCATGCTGGTCGGGACCGTGCAGCTCGCCTTCCCGCAGGAGCCGAACGCCGGCAACCGCGCCGCCCTGGAGAAGCTGCTGGTGCACTGCACCGTGCGCCGGCGCGGGGTCGGCACCGCCCTGCTCCAGGCGGCCGAGATCGAGGCGCTGGGACTGCGCCGCGGCCTGCTGTTCCTGGACACGGAGTCCGGTTCGGGCGCCGAGCGCCTGGTCGACCGTGCCGGCTTCATCCGGCTCGGCGAGCTGCCCGACTTCGCCTGCAGCCCGAACGGACACTGGCGGGCGGCGGCGATCTGGTACAAGACGCTGTTCCCGCGCAGCCGCCGCCCATGAGCGCTCCTTCCCTCCTGACACTGACGGACCGCATCGGCCACGCGGCGCGGGTGCACGGCGTGCTGGCCCTGCCCTGGGAGCGGCGCGGACGGGCGCGCCTGCGCGCGCTGCTGGCCTCGGGCGAGGCGGTGACGCTGGCCATGCCGCATGGCAGCCGGCTGCGCCACGGCGACCTGCTGCGCGGCGACGATGGCCGTGTGGTGCGCGTCGTCGCCGCACCGGAGCCCACCTATGCGCTGCGCTCGCCCGACCCCGCCGTGCTGGCACGCTGCGCGCTGCTGCTGGGCCGGCGCCGGATCGCCGCCCAGGTCTGCCCCTGGGGCCTGCGCATCCGCGCGGCGCCCGCCCTGCGCGCCCTGGTCGCCGCCATGGGCGCCGATGTGCACGAGGAGCTGGCGCCCTTCGAGCCGGAAGCGGAACCGCCCCAGCATGGCGGGGTAGCCGGCCGGAACGGCGCGCCGGCGCTGGACATCGACGGCGCCTGATAGACCCTGTTTCGCTACGCTGTAAAGACAGTACTCTGATGCAATGTCACGTAGAATCGTGCAACCGACCTTGGCGCCCATGATTACGTGACTTCGACTTCCATTGCCCGCAGACCCCTGCGGGCCTACCTCCTCTGGCTGGTCCTGGCAACCCTGCTCCCCGGCGTGGTCGGCGCCACGCTGCTGTTCGTCAACCAGTACCAGAAAGGGCGCGCCCAGGTCGAGCGCAAGACCCTGCAGACGGTGCGCGCACTGGTCAACAACGTCGATAACCGGCTGGACAAGGCACGGGCCATCGGCCAGTCCCTGTCGATCCTGAACGCGATCGCAGTCGCCGATTTCCGGCTCGTGCACCGCCAGGCGAGCGACGCACTTGCGCTGTCCGGCGTCGGCATGGACCTGGTGCTGCGCGACCGCGGCGGCCAGCAGCTGGTCAATACCTCCGTCCCCTGGGGTACGCCCCTGCCGGTCGACCGCAGCAGCTTCCTCGACAAGGTATTTGCGAGCGGCGAACCGGCGACCTCGAACGTGTTCACGGGCCCGGTGTCGGGCCGCCCGACCGTCAGCGTTGACGTGCCGGTGCGGGAGCACGGCGAGCTGCGTTACGTGCTCAGCATCCGCCTGCGCCCGGAATATTTCGCCGGCATCCTGACGCCGGAGTCGCTGCCGGAAGGCGCGACGGCCAGCATCTTCGACCGCGACGGCATCATCTTCATGCGCAACGTCCAGCCGGAGAAGAACATCGGCAGGCGCGTGACCCCACCCCTGTATGCGGGCATCCTGCGCGCGCCGGAAGGCGTGATCGATTCGCGTACCGCGGAGAACATCCCGGTGCTGACGCATTTCTCGCGCGTCTCCGCGAGCGGCTGGGGCGTGGGCATCGGCCTTCCGCGCGCCCGCCTGCGCGCCGAGCTGACAGAGCAGCTCGCGCTGATGGCCGGCGTCGCCGTCGGACTGTTTGCGATCGGCCTTTGCCTCGCCTGGTTGATCGGCGGCCGGCTGGCGCGCTCGGTGCAGGCCTTGAGCGCGCCGGCCCTCGCGCTCGGCCGCGGCGCCCGCCCGCACACCGCCGACGAATTCTACGTGCGGGAAACCGCCGACGTGGCCGCCGCCATCCACGACGCCGCGCTCCTCCTCGAACAGCGTTCGCTGGAACTCGCGGCCAAGGAATCGGCGCTGCGCGAAACCCATATGCTGGCGCGCTTCGGCACCTGGCACTGGCGCCTCGGGCAAGAAGCCATCGAGGTCTCGGACTCCGTGCCGCACATCTTCGGCCAGGCGCTACCGCCCTTCGCACAGCAGCGCGGCACCCTGCTGCCGGAAGAATCGTGGGAACAGGTGCGGCGCCTCACCGGCGAGCTGGCGCGCAGCCATGGCAAAGGCGGCAGCGGCAAGCTGCAGCTGAGCGCCATGCACGCCGACGGCCACCGCATCTGGCTCGACTACCGCTGCGAGAGCGTGCACGGCCCGGACGGCGCCGTCGTGGCACTGCGCGGCACCATGCAGGACGTGAGCGAGCGGGTACGCGCCGAGGAAGCGCTGCGCCAGGCCGACCAGCGCAAGAACGAATTCCTGGCCATGCTCGCGCACGAGCTGCGCAATCCGCTGGCGCCGATCGCCTCCGGCGCCCAGCTGCTCGGCCAGGCCAGCCTGGACCCGGCACGCGTCCAGCACATCAGCGCCATCATCGCGCGCCAGGCGCGCCACATGGCGGGCCTGGTGGACGACCTGCTCGACGTCTCGCGCGTCACCCGCGGCCTGGTGGTGCTGGCCAAGGAGCGCACCGACCTGAACGCCGTGGTGCGCGACGCCGCCGAGCAGGTGCAGGCGCTGGTGCGCGACAAGCGCCACACCCTCGAGCTGCAGCTGCTGCCGCAACCGGCCTGGGTGCTGGGCGACCGCAAGCGCCTGGTCCAGGTGGTCGGCAACCTGCTCCACAATGCCGCCAAGTTCACCGAGCCGGGCGGGCGGATCGAGGTCGCGCTGAGCGTCGACGCCGCCCAGCTGACGCTGGAAGTACGCGACAACGGCATCGGCATGCTGCCCGCGGAACTGGAGCGGGCCTTCGACATGTTCGTGCAGGGCGAGCGCACGCCCGACCGCTCATTGGGGGGCCTGGGCATCGGCCTGGCGCTGGTGCGCAGCCTGGTCGAGCTGCACGGCGGCAGCGTCGGCGTGGCCAGCGCCGGCCACGGCATGGGCGCGATCTTCACGGTGCGCCTGCCGCGCCAGGCGGATGAGGAAGCGCCTCAGGAAGACGCCTCGAAGCTGGACGGTGTCGCAGCCGGCGGCCTGCGGGTGCTGGTGGTGGACGACAATGTGGATGCGGCCCAGATCCTGGCCATGTACGTGGGCGCCCAAGGCCATGCGGTCGAGGTCCGCTATGAGCCGGACAGCGCGCTGGCCATCGCGCCCGGCTTCGCCCCGGAGGTCTGCCTGCTCGACATCGGCCTGCCCGGCATGGACGGCCACGAGCTGGCGCGCCGCCTGCGGCAGCTGCCGGCCACCCGCGGCGCCCTGCTGGTGGCGGTGACCGGCTATGGCCAGGAACAGGACCGCCTGGCCAGCGCGCAGGCGGGCTTCGACCACCACCTGGTCAAGCCGGTGGACATGGCGGCGCTGGAGGCGATCCTGCAGGGCGCCCCCGCCGTGCTGGCGGCGCGCCGCGCCGCGTAGGGGTGATCCGGTCCAGTGGACCGGATCACGCTTCGCCGACCGCGCGTTCAAACAGTGCGTGAATATCACGCGGCGCATCCCTACATGCGGGAGTTGGACGCGCGGTCGGCAGAGCCGACCGCCCTACAAGGGCCGATTCAGCGCTTGACGCTGCCGAAAGGATCGCCGTTCTTCCAGGCCGGCATGCCGGGCGCGTTCGCCACCGCATAGCCCAGGTTCAGGGTGAACTGGGCCTGCTGCACCATGCCCGACAAATCCCAGTCGGCGCGGTACTCGTCGCTCACCTGGTGGTAGTCCTTCTTGAAGCCGACCAGCTTCGCGCTCGACGCCGCGTGGTCGTGGGCGAACTCGAAATGGCCGTCGCCCGAGAACACGGCCGAGCCCACGTTAAAGGCCGGCACGCCGGCCTTGGCGAAGTTGAAGTGGTCGGCGCGGAAGTAGGAGCCCGACAGGTCGGGAATGGCCGGGGCCAGCTTCAGGCCCATGCCCTTCGCCACCACCGCCGCGGTGTCGTACAGGGTGCTGCGTTCGGCGCCGGGCACGCCGATGTCGCGCGTGCGGCCGGCGAAGTTCAGGCTGTCGAGGTTCAGGTCGGCCGCCGTCTTCGCCAGCGGCACCGCCGGGTTCTTCACGTAGGCGGCGCTGCCCAGCAGGCCCGCCTCTTCCGCGGCCGGCCACAGGAAAACCTGGGTACGGCGCGCCGGCTTCTTCACCGCCTCCGCCGCCATCGCCAGCAGGGCTGCGGTGCCCGATGCATTGTCGATGGCGCCGTTGTAGATGCGGTCCTTCCGCCCGGCGGCGCCGGCACGCGCCTCGTCGTCCATGCCCAGGTGGTCCCAGTGCGAGGAGTAGACCACCGCCTGCTCCTTCAGCTTCGGGTCCGATCCCGGCACCACGCCCGCCACGTTGTACTGCTCGACCTGGCGGATGCCGGACTTCAGGTCAACGCGCGCATTGACCTTCAACTCCACCGGACGGAAGTCGCGGCGCTCGGCGCGCTCGCGCAGCGCGTCGAGGTCGAAGCCGCCGGCGGCGAACAAAGTGCGCGCCATGTCTTCGTGCAGCCAGCCCTCGACCGGGTTGCCGGGGCCGGCCAGGCGGAAGCGCTCGTGCGAGAAGCCGTTGGCCGGCACGCTCCAGGGATAGGAGGACGAAGGGGTCGTGTGGATCAGCAGCGCCCCGGCGGCGCCCTTGCGCACCGCTTCCTCGAACTTGTAGAGCCAGCGGCCGTACCAGGTATAGGCCTTGCCGGCGAAGCGGTCCGGTTCCTCGCTGGTCGGCTGCGGGTCGTTGACCATCATGACCAGGATCTTGCCCTTGACGTCCACGTCCTTGTAGTCGTCCCACTTCTCATCCGGTGCGGACACGCCGTAGCCCACGAACAGCAGCGGCGCCTCGAAGGCGAGGCTGGTGCGCCCGCTGGAGGTGCCGAACACGATGTCCTTGCCCAGCACCGGCTCGATGCGCTTGCCGCCCGCCTCGAACACCACGCTGCTGCCCGGCAGCAGGCGGGTGCCCTCGATCTCGACCTTCTGGCGGTAGCTGTTGCCGAAGGCGGGCTTGAGGCCGATGAGGGCGGCCTGGGTCTCGAGGTAGCGCACGGTAAGATCTCCGCCGCGCTGGCCGGTGCCGCGGCCTTCGAAGAGGTCGTCGGCCAGCAGGGACAGGTGGGCGCGCAGCACGGGCTCGGAGACCACCGGGGCCTGGGCAAGTGCGGCGCCGGACAGGGTCAGGCTCAGGGAGACGGCAAGGGCAAGCGGGGAAAGTCGCATCGGGGTTCCGTTCGAAAAAGCGGATTGGCAAACGATCATGATAACCGAGCATACATACCTCATGCGGCCGCGATTGCCGGCCTGGGCGGAGCGCGTCATACTTGTCCAATTACTCAAGAGGGACACCATGAGCATCTCGCGCCGCACCACCATTTCGCTGCTAGCCGCCCTGCCCCTTGCCGCCCACGCCAATCCAGAAAAGAAGGACAACCCGCCCATGTACGGTTTGATCGGAAAGATGCGCGCCCAGCCGGGCCAGCGCGAGGCCCTCATCGCCATCCTGCTCGAGGGTACGGCGGCCATGCCGGGCTGCCTGAGCTATGTGATCGCGAAGGACAAGCTTGATGCGGATGCGCTGTGGATCACGGAAGCCTGGGATAGCCAGGCCAGCCACAAGGCCTCGCTGGCCCTGCCCTCGGTGCAGGCCGCGATCGCCAAGGGACGGCCGCTCATCGCCGGCTTCGGCGAGCGCTTCGAGACGGAACCGGTGGGCGGCCAGGGCCTGGCAAGCCCGCGCTGATCAGGCGGCCGTGGGCGCGCCGTTAAAGGGACGCGCGTCCAAGGGAATGTCGATCACGAAGACGGTGCCGTCCTCCTGCGAGGAGGACATCAGCACGCTGCCGCCGTGCGCCTCGGCCACGCGCCGCACATAGGGCAGGCCCACGCCCCAGCCCCCGCCCCCGCCCGGCCCCCGGCTGCCGGCGCGCCGGTAGAGCTGGAAGATGCTCTCGCTGTCTTCCGGCGCGATCGGGTCGCCCTGGTTGTGCACCATTACCTGGACCCGCCCCGACGAGGTCGATACGGTGAGCCGGACCGCTTCCTCCGCGGCGCCGTACTTGAAGGCATTGTTGAGCAGGTTCTCGAGCGCGCGCCGGATCGCATCGCGACACCACCAGCCCTCGATGGTTTCCTGTTCGATGCGCAGTTCGATCGGGTGGGCCACTTCGGCCGACTGCGCCACTTCACGCACCAGCGCCGCCATGTCGACCCGTTCGATGGCGAGACGCACGGCGCCGGTCTTGCAAAAGGCGATACGGTCGAGCAGCTCGCGCGTCATGCCGTCGATGCGCTGCGTGCTGGCGACGATCTTCTCGGCGAATCGGCGCACGCTGGGGTCGTTCGACGTATGGTTGATCATCTCGGCCGCCATCTGGGCGGTCGACAGCGGCGTGCGCAGGTCATGCGCCATCGAGGCCACGAACTGCTCGCGCAGCGCGGCCTGCACCACGGTGAAGGCGCTGGCGCTCTCGCGGATGGTGGTGTCGATGTGCGCCGACAGGATGGCCTGCTCGCCGGCCTCCAGGACCACGTCGTGGCGCGCCAGTTCGCTGAACAGGGTGTCGCGGAAGATCTGCAGCTCGTGGATGACGGCTGTGGCGTCGTACTCCGTCAGGCGCGCGCGCTCGCCCCCGTGCTCGCTCGCCACGGCGCCCAGGTCGTTGACGACGCGCGCCGTGTAGCCGGGCGTGAGCAGGGCCGCCAGGGTATCGAAATAGGCCGGCAGCGTGTTCTCGAGGATGGGCCGCGGCAGTTCCCGCGCCTGCGGCACGGTGTTGCGCACCTGGTCCATCCAGGCTTGCAGCACCTCGCTCCGCACGGCCAGCATGGCGCGGGTGATGGGCGACAGCCCGGGGTCGTCGGGCGACAGGTGTCCGGTAAGGTTCTCGCTCATGCCTGGGTGACCGTGCTCGCGTTAGCAAAAAGGAACGTGATCCCAGTCTACCTGACGGTCTTTACCCATGGCGCGTGAATGCGCCGGCCCCTGCTGGCAGCGCTGCCGGCTCAGCCGACCGACTTGAGGTACTGCATGTATTTGGCGACGCCATTGGCCACATCGGTGAAGGGCTCGGTGTAGCCGACCGCGCGCAGGGCGCCGATGTCCGCCTGGGTGAAGCTCTGGTACTTGCCCTTCAGCTTGTCGGGGAAAGGCAGGTATTCGAGCAGGCCCTTCTCGACGATCTGCTCCAGCGTCAGCGGCGCGTTGCCCTCGTTGGCCAAGGCATTGACCGTGGCGACGGCCAGGTCGTTGAACGGCTGGGCGCGGCCGGTGCCGAGGTTGTAGATGCCGCGCTTGTCCGGGTTATCGAGGAAGAACAGGTTCACCTTCACGACATCCTCGACGTAGATGAAGTCGCGCATCTGGGTGCCGGCCTCGTACCCGTCATTCGCGCCGAAGAGCTTGACCTTGCCCTCTTTCCGGAACTGGTGGAACTGGTGGAAGGGGACCGAAGCCATCGTGCCCTTGTGGCCTTCCAGCGGGCCGTAGACATTGAAGTAGCGCAGGCCGACCACCTGGGAACCGCTGTGCATGCCGTGCTGCTGCCAGTAGCGGCGCATGTACTGGTCGAACAGGAATTTCGAGTAGCCGTAGACGTTCAGCGGGCGCTCGTGCTCGCGCTCTTCCTTGAACACCGTGCCGCCGCCGTAGACGGCCGCCGACGAGGCGTAGATGAAGGGAATGCGCTCGCGCTGGCAGTATTCGAACAGCGCGATGGTGTACTCGTAGTTATTCCGCATCATGTAGCGGCCGTCGGTCTCCATGGTGTTGGAGCAGGCGCCCTGGTGCAGGACGGCGCTGAACTTGCCGTCGAATTCGCCGGCCTTCAGGCGGACCAGGAAGTCTTCCTTGTCCGCGTAGTCCGCCACTTCGGCGTCGACGATGTTCAGGAATTTGTCCGGCCGCGACATGTTATCGACGGCGAACACGCTGAAGGGCTTGCGCTTGCTGAGCGCGTGGACCAGGTTGGCTCCGATGAAGCCTGCTGCGCCAGTAACTAGAATCATTGTGGACCTCTTCTCTCGTTCGTTCAGGCGGCAGCCAACATGGGCTGCAGCGGTTGCCAGACATCGTTTGGCAGAATCTGTTTCATGCAGTTCTGGTGGCCCAGCGGGCACTCGCGCTGCTGGCAGGGCGAGCACTCGATATGCAGCCACAGGATCTTCGCCAGTTCGGACAGCGGCGGCGTGTGGCGCGGGTCGGTCGGGCCGTAGATCGCCACCACGGGGCGCTGGAGCGCCGCGCCGATGTGCATCAGGCCGGAGTCGTTGGTCACCACGGCGGCGGCGCGCGAGATCAGGGCGATCGCCTCGCTGAGCGAGGTGGAACCGGCGAGATTGTGCGCTTCCGGTACCAGGGCCGTGATCTCGTCGCAGGCCGCGCGGTCTTTCGGGGAGCCGAGCAGCAGGATCTGCGCGTCCGGGCGATTGGCGCGGATGGTTTTCGCGAGCTCGGCGAAGTACGGGGCGGGCCAGCGCTTGGCGGGGCCGAACTCGGCGCCCGGGGCGAAAGCGACATAAGTCCCTGCGGGTAAGCCGAGGCGCGCGATGGCGGCGTCGGCCTCCTTCGGATCGGCGGTCATCTCCGGCTCCGGGAGCTTCTCGGGACGCGGCAGGTTGCGCACCGGCTTGTCGGCCAGCGCGGCGTAGAACTGGGCCATCGGACGCGGCGCGTCCTTCTCGTCGTGGTGCATCACGTTGACCAGGCCGTAGCGCATCTCGCCCTTGTAGCCGACGCGGCGCCTGATACCGGCCAGCCAGGGAATCAGGGCGAACTTGAGCGTGTTCGGCAGCACGTAGGAGTCTGCGTAGCCCCGCTCTTTCAGCATCTTCGCGAACGCCTTGCGCTCCTTCCACTGCAGCGAGCCGTGCTTGAAGGGCGACTCGATGACCGTGTCCACTTCGCGCATCGCGCGCCACACCGGCGCCACCCAGGTCGGGGCGAGCACGTCGATCGGGCGGTCGGGATGCAGCGCGCGCAGGCGGCGCAGCAGCGGCTGGGCCATCACGGCGTCGCCGATCCAGTTGGGGGAAATGACAAGGGTGCGCGACATGGGTTCTTCTAGAAACAGGCGGGTGATCCGCGATTATAGCAACCGCGGGACCGCCTCAAGAAGCCTCCAGGCGCCATCCGCCCTCCCCTGCCATCAAGCGATGGGTCAGGTTCAGGCGCTCGAGGAAGACCTCGTCGTGGGAAACGACCACCAGCGCGCCCGCGTATTGGGCCAGCATCACCTCCAGGGCCTCGACGGATGCCAGGTCCAGGTGGTTGCCCGGCTCGTCCAGCAAAAGCAGGCGCGCGGGCGGATCGGCATAGAGAGCGCAGGCCAGCGCGGCCTTGAGGCGTTCGCCGCCGCTCAGCAGGCTTGTCGGGAGCGCACCCTTGCGGGCGTCCAGGCCGATCTGGGCCAGGTAGGTGCGCAGGCGCTCGGGTGCGACCGTGCGGTTGGCGGCCAGCAGCTGCTCGATGGCGCTGCGTTCCGGGTCGAGCGTGGCCAGGCGCTGGTCGAGCCAGGCGCAAGCCGGGTCACGGCTTACTCGTCCGGCCAATGGTGCGATTTCTCCGGCGATGACTTTCAGCAGCGTCGACTTGCCGCTGCCGTTCGGGCCCGTGATGCCGATGCGCTGCTGGCCGGTGATGACGAGGTCGATCCGGCGCAGGGCTGGCGGAGCGAAAGGCAGCTCGACGTCTTCCAGCTGGGCCACGCGGCGCTGGGCGGCGGCGCTGAACTGTGGGCCTTGCAGGCGGATCGTCGCGTCCTCGCGCAGCTGCTCCGCGGCGCTGCGCACCTGTTCGCGGTGCTGCTGGCGCGTTTCCTCGAGCCGCTGCTGCAGGCGTCCGCCGCTGTTTTCGCTTCTCTCCTTCTGGCGCCCCAGCAGGATCTTCGCCTGGTTGGCGGTCTTGCCGTCGCGTGCTCCTTGCGCCTGGCGGCGCTGCTGGCGTTCACGCTGTTCGCGCACGGCGCGTTCCTCGCGCTGCAGGGCCTGGCGGGCATGGTCGAGGTCGCGCTGGGCGCTGTCCTGCTCCGCGGCGCGGGCGGCGGCGTAGAAGCTGTAGTTGCCGCCGTAGCTGCGCAGGCCGTGCGAGGAGAGTTCGACGATGCGCTCCATCTGCTCCAGCAGGGCGCGGTCGTGGCTGACGACGATCAGGCCGCGCTTCCACTGCCTGAGTTGTTCGCTTAGCGCCTGACGTGACCGGCCGTCGAGGTGGTTGGTGGGTTCGTCGAGGATGAGGAAGTCGGCGCTGGAGAGCATGGCGCCCAGCAGCGCCACGCGCATGGCTTCGCCGCCGCTGAGTTGCTGGGCGGGTGTTGCGGCGTCGAGGTGCCCGAGGCCGGCCTGTTCGAGCGCGTGTTTCAGGCGTGCGCGCAGGTCCCATTGGTCGGCGACCAGGTCGAAATCTTGTGGGTCGACACTACCGGCGTCGATGCGTGCGAGGGCCTCGAGGATGGGTTTGACGCGCGCGAGCGAGGCGACCGTTTCCCCAGGGAGGCGGTCGACCTGCTGTGGCAGGTAGAACACGGGGCCAGAACGGATGCAGCGGCCGGCAGTCGGCTGCAGCTCACCGGTCAGCAAGCGCGCGAGCACGCTCTTGCCGATGCCGTTGCGGCCGACCAGGGCGGTGTGCTGGGAATCGAACTGCTCCGTGAGGCTGGAGAGCAGCGTCGTGCCGTCGGGAAGATCGAAGGATGCGCTGTCGAGCGCCAGGAATGGGTGCGTCATAAAACCTCCAAGGATGCCGGGTGCTCCCTGCTTTCGCGGGAAGATGGGAGAACTGGCCGTCAAGTAGACGGCGGCATCAATGGCGCATTGGACGAACCCTCCGAATGTGAATACCGCATGATGATATCAAAAACCAACGGCCTGTAGGGCTGGGGTCCTCGCGTGTGTACCCTTGGTGTTGGAGGTGGCGCGCTTACGCGGCCTACGGCGCAGTGCGGGTCTGCGGCTGGAAGTGCTACCGTTCCGCGCCTGCCCCGGCGCCGACAGCCTGACCTATTTGCAGGTCGCCTTCACCTCGGTAAAGGTACGGTGGCGATCCCGCTTCGTCGTCAGCTCGCACTTGGTCCAGGCGCCCTGAATGCGTTTTGCGATTTGAGCAGCTGGGCCGTAATCGCACCAAAGCCACTTCTCGTCGTTTGGCTGAAACTCGAAAGTGGTCCGCTCGCCACCCTTGGCCTTCTTGTCTACGCGCGGCACCAGGTATTGCATCCCTTCGGGCTGGCTGCTCATCATGCCTGCGCCGCTTAGGTGAACTTGCGTTTTTGGCCCGGGGCTCCACCCTGAAGGGGGGCGCGCGACGACAACGGCGCCCTCAGGCAGGATGAGGGGGCAGGACTCCTGTTGGGCGCTCGCCAGTGCCGGAGCAACCGCCAGGGCGAGGGCAATAATGGCGCGTTTCATCGTTCGATCACCGAAAAAGCTTCTGCGTTGTTGCTCGGGTCAATGTAGGTCCCGTCCTTGTTCTTTCCTCGCTTCGGAAGGAAGCGCTTTCCAACGTAAGCCCGAGGCGGGTTGGTGCTCCGATATTGGTCCATGACCCAGAATCCGTCGCTGGTATGCCAGAGGAAGAAGGCGGCGTGATTTCCTTGGCCAGCACCGCGGCGTGGGTATTTTCCATTCTCGAACGTCGCGATCGCAGTGCCGCGTGCGAGAGTCCGGTTTCCAAGCACTCGAGCCCCTTCTTTCCATACCAGCGTCGACTGCCCGATGAGCCCTGGTGGAAAGGCCTTGATGAGCGAGACGCAGTTTCCTCCATCGATCAAGCCGTGGCGCTGCAGCTTGTCGACTTCACTGTATACATGCGGCATCGGTTCCTCTCCCATGAACTGTGAGAGGACATCATTGCAGTGTTGGGTTTACAGCAAGTTGGCTGCGGTCAACGCCCGATAGGAGCGGGATCAAGTGCGGGTCGCCAACGGCAGCGCCTCTCCGGTCACGACGTCGGAAGGTCGGTTTACGTTGAAGTGGAGGTCCGCGTCTATAGCCTTTTCAGCGTGTCAAGAGTACCGTTAAAGATGACGGCTTTCAATGGACGCTAAAGCACTTGACGAACAAAAAACCCGCGCTCTCACAGGGAGTAACGCGGGTCCGGTGGACGATCTTGGATCGCCTGATACATGTTCTTGGCGGAGAGAGGGGGATAGACCTTCCCTCTCTAAAAATCCATTTAAAATCAACTGGTTGGTAGCAGGTTCATGAAAAAAACTCTATTTTTTTGCTACCTTCGATGCTACCACACATCAACCTCAGGAAAAACTGTATAAATAGTTTATACGATTAAATTTTGCGAAGCCTAGGTCCCTTGGCGGGTTAGGCTGAAGCCGTATAGGCTTCCAAAGAATGAAAATACGAAGTTCGGAAAACTCAAAATATATAGGTCGGTATAATCTAATAGAGGGAAAAAAATGAAATTCTTTGGAAAGCCCCGTTTTTACTAGCTTTCTTACTTAGTTGAGATTGACAACTATCTTGCTCCAGGAGGATATTTATCTTCCTCCAAGAGGATATTCGACAATTTTGATTTCAAGGTATCTTGCTAGAACAAGATAAATCAGAAGATAAAATCTTACTAAATATCTGCCCGCAGGAAGATTTGACTTGTTTAAAATTCTATCCTCAAATCCAAGGCAAATATCTTGACAAGCAGGATTTTATCTTTATAAGTAAGATAAATTCTTACCAATAAAGGAAATTAAATGTCAATCAAAGAAAAACTAAATCAGCATTTTGATCAGAAAGAGATCGATGTCTATTTTAGAGACATCAACAAAGTCTTGAATGTATGTAAAAATTCATACAAGGAATCGAGAAAGCTGATAATTCTATCAGATGAATACAACGGCGATCAGAAACTGAAAATGATCGAAATGATAGATGTACTTTATTCGAACAAAAGGAGAGAATTAGTTACCTCCGATTATGATGGTAAAGTCTATACTCAATTGTTCTTTTCTGATTTCTTGAAGTTCATAAACACAAATGATTTAACAATGAATGAGTTTAAAATCATTTTAGCCGTCTATGAAATGCTGAAGAGAAACGACAAATTTGGTAATGTTCTATTATCATGCAATTTAACATCGTTAGCAAAAGCGGCAAATGTTAGCTATAAAAATATTAATAAAACAATTACCTCATTGATCGAGAAAAATATTTTAACAAGAGAAGAAAAAGATCTCTACCTCAATTACAAATATTTTTTTAGAGGAACAAAGTTAGATTATGATTTATACAAGGACCTATACAATGACTTGCAGGCGAAAGAAGATGATTTAATTTTCACAGAATAGACTGTAGATAAATATGCTAAGTGATATTTATCATTTAGCATCCGAGTCCTCGCCTGTTGTTTTTCTCTTCCGACCAGGAATAGGTAAACTTTTCTTAGATTTTGTAGAAACGATTGGTTCTTGATCAAGTTGCAAAGCCCCATCTTTAGAGGCTTTCGCCTCATTTTCTGCCTTAGCAGTTCTACCTAACTCTATTAATTCTCTCACCTCCAAACATTTGGAAAACTCGATATCAGGAGATAAACCCAAATTGTCAAACTTCAGTTTTAAATCCTCCAACTCTTGAGCGTTTTTTTCGGCTTCTGCCACTTTTGTGGCATCAGATAACCTTTGTGCCTTGTAACGCTTTAAAACGTCCCAAAACGGCTGAAAAAGCTTCATAGCAGTACTCACCTTGATGAAACCGAAGGTCGATTCATCCTTGATTGTTTTATCAAAGTTGTCTATAGCATTGTCTGTTTTTTTGTCATATCCCTTGGCTTCTAACACTTTGTTATAAAAATCACGGATATCCGCAGGTTTAGCCTTTTTATTGCCTTTATCTCTTTTCAAACCCAAATGTTTTACTGCTTTGTTATATGCAGTAGTAAATTCACCACATTTTTTTCTTCCATCAAAAAAATGTGTAGCACTAATTTTGCCTTTCGGATTAACGGGAATTACTGACACCTGAAAATGCGGTGTTGTTTCATCTTTATGAACAACTGCATAAACAATATTCTCTTTTCCAAAGGTTTTTTCGATAAATTCCCATGTAAGTTTTTCCCATTCAGCAGCTTTTGTTTTATTTTCAAAAAGTTCAGGACTCGCAGAGAACACTAAATTCACCGTTTTAACGCCATTTTTTCTTACTTTGAATTTTTTGAGCTTCTCAGATAAAACCGCATTAAAATCCATATCAGGATCACCCACATAATAGGTGTTTAACTTGGTTTTTTTTGTATTAACATTATCTGATGGGATTTGACGCAAATTATGGCCGGCCGCGTTAGCTGCCTGGAGATCTCCAAACTTTTTTATATCTACATTGGTATACATATTTTTCTTGTTTTTGTAGTTTTATCATAGTAGAAAAAAGCCAGAAAGCAAGAGATTGAAAATCCCGTTGCTCACAACGGGATTTTTCACTTCGTGAAAATCCCTGCACGCGCGTTGCGCTGGTTCGCCATTGCATGGAGCTAGAAACAAAAACCGTAGCACGCTAAGTGATAATTATTATTTAGCACTATATTTTCATTATTTTTTTCGGCTTTAAAATCTTGGCTTGTTTCTTCAGTTCCTTTTCGAGCTGGATTTTCTGCAAAATTATATCTATCTCATCTTCGGTGAAAATCTTCTCCACGGAGTTATGTTTTAATCTCTCAATTTTCAAAAAATCACTATTAACATATTTGTTCACCATTGCTTGTGAAACGCCTAATTTTTCTGCAATTTCCTGTTGGTTCAACCTAGTATTTACAAAATACTGAATTATTTTAACTACCTTTATTTTGTATTTGGCACCTTTAGCAAGCCCCCCTTTTCTACCGAGTTCTGCCATTAATTCACTGTGTTCTTGTTGATTCATATTTCTCCTTATGATAAATAATAATTATCATTTAGCAGATATATTTATGAAGTCAACTGCTGGGACATTAATTTGCAAGCAAATTAACGCCCAATAAAAAAAGCTCCCGAAGGAGCTTAATTTAACTAAAAATATATTTAGAATTTTGTTGGCATAATGCCCGCTAACATTTCCAGCTTAAATATTGACCTATGCAAAATTGCCTCAAGGTTTTCGATTGTAATTTTTTTCGTATAAATTTTGATGTTAATGTCGTCAATTTCATGCCCCATGAATTGACAACGAGCTTCATAAGCAACCTGATTCTCAAGCAGAAAATCGTTGACGAATTTTCGCAATGAATGAAACACCAATTTATTGCCTTTGACTTTTACCTCTTCCAAATGGCGTTTGAATTTCTTACCGACAGCATTTCCTGAACCTTTACCTAATCGCAGATTATATTTAAAGATTTTATCTTCTTTATCTGCAATAAAATCAGCAAAGCCACTTACGATCAAATTGCTAGAAATTGGAATACTCCGCTCACCTGCATGCGTTTTACTGTCAATAATTTTGATGTAGTTTACGCCAGTTTCACTAATTTTTATTTGTTCTTTTGTGAGTGAAGTAATTTCAGAAATACGACAGCCAGTTAACAACGCCAACACTAAAACCCAATAATAATCGGGATCATCAGTGCGAGATTTTTCCATAAATTCCGACTGATAAATTTGCTTAATTTCAGCAACTTCAAAAATCCCGTAGCCTGATTGAGTTTTATTTTTCCCTGATTGCAGGGTTCTTTCTTTTGCTGGGTTTTCTGTTTTCATATATCCCTGCTTTATTGCAAAATTGAATACTGTTCGAAGAACCGAAATTTTATTATCAATAGTTCTTGTTGTGTTCTTCTTGTTGGCTAAAAATTCCTGATATTTAGTAACATCAAACACACTGATATTTGACACACAAGGATTACGAAGAAAATTAGAAAATTCTGTTGTCGTCTTTGTATAAGATTGATGAGTCGCTTGCGACAGATGAGACTTCAGCAGGAAAAATTTGTCTAAAACTTCAAGCAGAGTTAAACCTGAATTTCTCTTAGGACGAATTGATTCTTGCTGTGATTCGAACTCAGAAACACCTTGCCTGATGGTTTTAATGCTGTTTAAAGCATCCAACAACATCTGATGGTCCTCAGGACCGTCAGCACGCAAAATACCCCTAGAAAGGTCAATTTCATAGTTTTTATGCATGCTGAGGTCGAAATCCTCAGGCTTGACAGTTTTGGACAAAATAAGCTCCATGATCCGCACAGCGCGAATAATGGCAATTATTTTATCACTTGTCTGAAGAGAACGCTTAAATTGCCTACCGGCAACACGCGTATGAAGGTAGAAAGATTTACCACGAAGGTAGACAGGAAGATTTAGCATCTTTGATTAGTTACCAAAAATGCTACCAACTCTTTTGATTAAAACCTTTAAGTCGTTGATTTTAAAGGCTTTTTTTGTCTTGGCGGAGAGAGGGGGATTCGAACCCCCGATAGGCTATTAACCTATACACGCTTTCCAGGCGTGCGACTTAAACCACTCATCCATCTCTCCTGATGGGGTCTCGTGTGTCCACGAAGCCGCCTATTATAGCAAGTATTCTCTTCTGTACAAGACCGTTCTCGCAAGCGTCATGCCGCCGCCTCAGTCCAGCGCCTCCGCCAGGGGCGCAGCACCTGCCGTACCGGGTTCGCTTGCGTGCCGACTTCATCCTCCCCGACCAACCCGCGCCGCTTCAGATGGCGCAGCGCCACCTGCACCGCTGACTTCGACAGCCCGGTCTTCACCGCGATCGTCTGCAGGCTGGCCGGCACCTGGTCTCGCCCCAAAGCCTGCGCGCTATGCAGCAGGTAAAGGTAGACGACGAAGGCAGCCGGACGGCGGTCGTGGCCGACCAGGTCGGGCATCAGGACCTCGAACACATAGGCGTCGAGCGAAGACTGGCGGGTAGTCATGGAAACTATAGTATTAAAAAGCACGCGGAAGGCGAGTCTGCCACGATAATGGCGGGCATGACAACCACGGCATGAGCCATCCATGATCACCCAACTGAAATTCGTCAGCATCCCGGTCTCGGACCAGGACCGCGCCCTCGCCTTCTACACCGAAAAACTCGGCTTCGACATCTCCACCGACCAGCCGATGGGCCCGGGCAAGCGCTGGATCGAGCTGCGCATCGCCAGCGCCGGCACGCGCGTGGTGCTGTTCACGCCGGACGGCCAGGAAGACCGCATCGGCAGCTTTTTCAATGGCTCCTTCGCCTGCGACAACGTCGAAGCGACCTACCGCCAGCTGAGCCAGCGCGGCGTCGAATTCATCGAGCCGCCGACTGTGCAGCCCTGGGGCTCGTTCGCGACGTTCCGCGACCCGGATGGGAATACCTTCGTGCTGTCTTCTTCCTGAGCTACGCGTCCTGCATAAAATTGCCGCCCCAAGCGCGGCAATGTCGCTTTTGCCCACCAAATGCGCCGTTTTCCTCAAGCAGCGCCGGCAAGGCAGTGATATCGTTGCCCGAATTTAACTCTTCGGTATCGATACGCTGTGAAACGCAAAGCCCTGTATTACGTCGTCTTCACTGTCGCGGCGGCCGGCGCCGCTGCCGGCAGCTGGATCGTCAGCCTCAAGTCCCCTTCTTCCGCCCCCGCCGCTACCGTGCCTGCCAGCCAGGCGATGGATGTCAGCGCCATCTCGGCCGACATGAAGACCATGCTGGCCTCCTACCGCAAGATCATCGTACTGACACAGGACGAAGCGAGCTTGACCAGCGACGAACGGGCCCAGGCCAACCGCGTCGGCCAGCAGCTCTTCCACGAGAACCAGGAACGCATCGACAAGGTCGACGCCGCCCTCGCCCAGCTCCTCACCTCGAACAATCCCGCGCGCTTCGATGCGCTCGGTACCCTGATCGATTACGTCGAATCCGGCGAAGGCCTCTACGATGCCGACCGCCTGGCCTTCCGCGAGCTGATGCAGTCGCTGCTGGCGCAGGTTGCCAAGGATTCCTCGCTGCCGGCGATCAAGCTGCACAAACGTATTTCGGAAGACCTCGACGCGCTGGCGGAGATCGAACGGAACTACGAGAAGGAAATCCGCGCGGTGTTCGGCCGATTCGAATCGCGCTCGATCCAGCTCAAGCGCGAGAAGTGGGACAGCTACGTCGCCTACCTGAAAACCCTGTACAAGCGCGAAGCCATCCTGAAGGACTACGGCGTCATCGCCCCCTACCCGGCCAGGCCGGAAGCGCCCGCGCCATCCGGACCGTCGCAGGCAGGCACGGAGGACGGCGAGATCTTCGGCAAGGCCCTGCCGAAGAAGACCGTGGTGCTGACTTTTGACGACGGCCCGCACCGCCGCTACAGCGAAGAAATCGCGGCCATCCTCAAGCAGTACAACGCGCCGGCGATCTTCTTCAGCGTCGGCCGCAACATCGGTTCGCTCGACGCCCAGGGCAAGGCCAAGCTGAACGGCGGCGCGGACGTGATGCGCCGACTGAAGCAGTCAGGCTATGTGCTGGCCAACCACAGCTTCTCGCACGCCCAACTGTCGAAACAGACCGGGGCCAACCTGAAGGCCGAGATCCTGAATACCGACGCCCTGCTCAAGGCGGTCGATCCGCAGCGTTCGCAACTGTTCCGCTTCCCCTACGGCGCGCGCAACAAGGAAGGCATGCAAATGCTGGAAGATGCGCACCTGCGCTCGGTGATGTGGAATATCGATTCGCTCGACTGGGCCGACCCGGTGCCCTCCTCCATCGCGGACCGCGTGCTGCGTACCGTCGATAAAGAGGGTCGCGGCATCATCCTGTTCCACGACATCCACGAGCGCACCGTCAAGGCACTCCCTAGCATCCTCGACCGCCTGGTGGCCGAGGGTTACCAGTTCGCCGGCTGGGATGGCGAATCGTTCAAGGTCTCCGGCGCCAACGCGCCGGCGCCGGTACAGCGCTCGGCGGCGACGGGCTACGCCAATTCCTGGGCCATCGTGGTCGGCATCGACAAGTACCAGAAATGGCCTCAGCTGCAATATGCCGTGCGAGACGCCGAAGGTGTTGGACAGATGCTGGTGCAGAAATTCGGCTTCGCACCCGACCGCGTGATCACGCTCAAGAACGAGGCCGCGACCCGCAACGGCATCCTGTCCGCCTTCCACGACCGCCTGGCACACGGCAATCTACAGCCGAACGACCGCATCTTCGTCTTCTTCGCCGGCCATGGCGCCACCCGCAAACTGAGCTCGGGGCGTGACCTCGGCTACATCGTGCCGGTCGATGCGGACCCGAACAACCTGGCGACGGACGCCATTCCGATGACCGAAATCCAGAACATCGCGGAAAGCCTGCCGGCCAAGCACGCGCTGTTCGTCATGGACGCCTGCTACAGCGGCCTGGGCCTCACGCGCGGCGCGGCGAATGCCTCCTTCCTGCGCGACAACGCAAAACGCCTGGGCCGCCAGATGCTGACGGCGGGCGGCAGCGACCAGCTGGTGTCGGACGGCGGGCCGAACGGTCATTCCGTCTTCACCTGGACGCTGCTGCAGGGCCTGGGCGGCAAGGCCGACCTGAACGGCGACAGCCTGATCACCGGCACGGAACTGGCGGCCTATGTGGCCCCGGCGGTGTCGAGCGTGTCGCAGCAGACGCCTGCTTTCGGCAGCCTGCCGGGATCGGAAGGTGGCGAGTTCGTGTTCGAACTGCCGGAAGAAAGCGAGTTCCTGAATACGTCCACCGCGCAGCTGTCGAACGATGCGATCGCCCTGAATACCAAGCTCGATGCCCAGGCCTCGGCGCCGGCCGCGGCGGTGGTCGTGAAAGACCTGCAGGGCGGCGAGACCAAGCTGGTGGCGCCGGCGGCGGTGCCCGTGTCCGCCCGCCAGAAGGCGCAGCGGGCAAATGACCAGGGGCTGCTGCTCTACAAGGAGAAGCAGTATGCGCAGGCGGAGGCGCAGTTCACCGAGGCGCTCAAGCTGCGGCCCGATTTTGCGCTGGCGGCCAACAACCTGGGCTTCGTGTTCTATAAGCAGGAGAAGTTCACCGAGGCGGCGCGCTGGTTCGAGAATGCGATCCGGATGGATCCCTCACGGGCGATCGCCTACATGAACCTCGGGGACGCGTATGCCCGGGCAGGCCAGGGCGACAAGGCCAAGGGGGCGTACAAGACGTATCTGGAGCTTGCGCCGAAAAGTCCAACTGCGGGATATGCGCGGCAACAGATGGAGAAGCTGTAGTCTCACATCTGTCCCGACTCATACACCGGCAGGCGGCGCTGTTCCTCTTCGCTGAACATGCGGCTGCGTAGCGCGCTCACCGCTGCGTCGCTCAAGCCCTTGCGCTGGGCGAGATAGGCCCCGACCCGCTGCCGCCAGGCGGCTTCTTCCCGGTCTACCTCGGCCAGCCGGCCGGCGGCATCCGCGCCGAAGGCCTCGGCACGCATGCGGAAGATTTCTTCTTCCGCCGCCCCTGCCGCGCGCATCCGCTCGGCCTCTTGCTGCAAGCGCGCGATCCTCAACGGGGCCTCACGCTCCTCGCGCAGCCCGGCCGGCAGGCTGGCGTCCAGCACGGCCAGGCGTTCCTCCCTTTGCTGGGCCGTCAGCGATTGGTCTTCGCGGATTCGCATGCGCGCAAGGGCATCGGCGTTCGCGGCGTCTTCCTGCCCGAAGATCGCGGCGATCTCGGCTTTGGTGAAGAACTGCGCGCGCACCCGAGCCAGCGCATCCAGCCGGCGCACAAGCGAGGCCGCGTCCGGCCCCGCGAGGCCCGGCCCCGCTTCCAATGTGGCCAGCGCCCGCTTGTAGGCCAGGTAGCGCGCCAACGCGCGCTTGGCCGCGTCGGCTGCGGCCGGCCTCAGGGTACGGTCCAGTTCGCGCTCGACCTGGGCCTGCACCTCGCTTGGCGACCTCTCCCCGACCGTGCTCAGGTAATACTCGAACAGGGCGATCAGCTGCGCATCGACGACGATGCCGTCGTCGGGCGCAACGCGGATCGCACCGTCCGGCCGGGTGCCCTCCAGCGAGGGCGCGAACGCCCTGGCGGGCGGCGCCACGGCGACCGCGCTTGGCGCCGCGCTGGGTTCGCCTTGTCCGAAGGCGGCCATCCACAGCACCGCCGCGACCGCGGCCGTGAATGCCGCGCCGCCGATGAACGTGGCGCGCAGGCTCACAGGCCCATCTCGCGCAGGCGGTTGGCGTGCTGGCGGTAGACCGTGAGCGGATTGGTTTCGAACAGGTTGACCAGGCCCGCCACCTGGTTGATTTCATCGAAGTGGTTCATGCCGTAGTCGTCGCGGATCACGCGCCCGAGACGGCTGGAGCAGCTTCCCACCAGCCCGTCGTTCTTTTCGCCGCCGAAGGCCAGCGACGCCAGCTTCAAGGGACCGTCGACCGGATCGATCAGGTTGGTCAGCGACCGTGCGCCGCTCCAGGAGAAATAGTAGACGCCGTTGACCTGGTAATCACCCTCCCCGCAAGCGGTGCGCGGCACGCCCTGGGGATGCGCGGCATTGAATTTGGCGGCACCCACAGTGGTCATCGAATCCAGCGCCGCTGCCGACATCTGGGCATTGCGGTCGCCGGACAGGAAGGCGATGGTCTTGGCGATGCCGTCGACGATCGAGACCAGCAGCGTCTCGGAATACGATCCCGGCGCGGCCACACCGCGCATGATGTCGGCCGTCGGCACGCCTTTGTTGGCGCCGCCGACGCTGGTCACGGACGCCACCAGCCCCGGCGCCACCGAGGCCACGTAGCGCGCGGTCGGCGCGCCATGGCTATGGCCGATCAGATTGACCTTCTTGGCGCCCGTTGCCGCCATGACCTGCTTGACGTAAGTAAGCAGTTGCTCGCCCCGCACTTCGGTACTGTTGGCAGCCGAGACCTGGGCCACGTAGACCTGGGCACCGTCGCGCCGCAAGGCGCCGGGAATGCCGAACCAGTATTCATAGGGACCGATGGAATTCCAGCCAAGCATGCCGTGCACGAGGATGATCGGATACTTGGTCTGGGTATATCCGGCGGCGGCTGCGGATGCCGGGACGAGGGACAAGGCGAGCAACAGCATACCTGCCCATCTGGCGAAGGTCTTCTTCATATGTCTCCTGTGTGATCGAATGTATTGTGTGTCCGTACGGCTGAGTTAGCGCGCGCGAAAATTATAAATTCAACAAGAAAACATCGCCGCACGACATGCGGTCGCTTGCCGTAACAGCCGATTGTCCCAATAATCCATGCATGGCAATTAAAAAAAATACACCATGGAAATGAAACGCATCAATGCCGGGAAACTGCGCGCCATCGGCTACGATTCGAAGGAGCGCATCCTGCGGGTGGAGTTCGACGACGGCACTGCCATCGACTACGCCGGCGTCGGCAGCGACCTATGGAAGCGCTTTTCGACTTCTGGCGCCGCCTGGAGTTTTTACCGCGACAATATCGAAGAGGAGTTCGCGGGCAAGCGCGGGCGCGCGGCGGTCGCCAGCCAGCGCGCGGAGCTGGACGCGCTGTTCGGCGCCGGCCCTGCGCCGAAGAAACCGAATCCACTCGACGATCTGTTCAAGCAGCCCGGCGAAGAATAAAAAATGCCGCGCCGTTTGCACGGCGCGGCATTTGTAGGGTGGGCCTGGGCGGCCCCGCGAGTCCTCCGCCCACGCGTTCAAGAAGAAAGTGCGTCGCCACAGGGCATCCGTGAGTTGAACGCGTGGGCGAGGGATCGCCCACCCTACGATTTCCCGGCAACTCTTATTTGACCGGCATTGGCTTACTGGAGCAATCAGGCAGACTCTTTGAGCTGCTCCAGGATCGCCGGATTCTCCAGGGTCGACACGTCCTGGGTGATGTTCTCGCCCTTGGCCAGCACGCGCAGCAGGCGGCGCATGATCTTGCCGGAGCGGGTCTTCGGCAGGTTGTCGCCGAAGCGGATTTCCTTCGGCTTGGCGATCGGGCCGATTTCCTTCGCCACCCAGTTGCGCAGCTCGGTCGCCAGCTTCTTCGCATCCTCGCCGCTCGGACGCGCCTGCTTCAGCACCACGAAGGCGCAGATCGCCTCGCCGGTGGTGTCGTCCGGCTTGCCGACCACCGCCGCTTCCGCGACCATCGGGTGCGCCACCAGGGCCGATTCGATTTCCATCGTGCCCATGCGGTGACCCGACACGTTCAGCACGTCGTCGATGCGGCCGGTGATGGTGAAGTAGCCGGTGTCCTTGTTGCGCACGGCGCCGTCGCCGGCCAGGTAGTATTTGCCACCCAGTTCGTCCGGGAAGTAGCTGGTACGGAAGCGGTCCGGATTGTTCCAGATGGTACGGATCATCGACGGCCACGGACGTTTCACCACCAGGATGCCGCCCTGCCCGTTCGGCACGTCGTTGCCGGACTCGTCCACGATCGCGGTCATGATGCCCGGCAGCGGCAAGGTGCAGGAGCCCGGCACCAGCGGGGTCGCGCCCGGCAGCGGAGTGATCATGTGGCCGCCGGTCTCGGTCTGCCAGAAGGTGTCGACGATCGGGCAGCGCTCCTGGCCGACGTTCTTGTAGTACCACATCCAGGCTTCCGGATTGATCGGCTCGCCGACCGAACCCAGCAGGCGCAGGCTCGACAGATCGAAGTTCTTCGGATGCACTTTCTCGTCCACGTCAGACGCCTTGATCAGCGAACGGATCGCAGTCGGCGCGGTGTAGAAGATCGAGACCTTGTGCTTGGCGATGGTTTCCCAGAAGCGGCCGGCGTGCGGGAAGGTCGGCACGCCTTCGAACACCACTTGCGTGGCGCCGACGGCGGTCGGGCCGTAGGCGATGTAGGTGTGGCCCGTGACCCAGCCGATGTCGGCGGTGCACCAGTAGATGTCTTCCGGCTTGATGTCGAAGGTCCATTTCATCGTCAACGCGGCCCACAGCAGGAAGCCGCCGGTCGAGTGCTGGACGCCCTTCGGGGTGCCGGTCGAGCCCGAGGTGTAGAGGATGAACAGCGGGTGCTCGGCGTCGACCCACTCCGGTTCGCATTCGGTCGGCTGGTTGTCGATCAGGTCGCTGAGCCAGATGTCGCGGCCTTCCTTGAAGGCGATGTCGCCGCCGGTGCGCTTGTAGACGATGACGTCGCGGATGGTGTCGCAGCCGCCCAGCGCCAGCGCCTCGTCGACGATGGCTTTCAGTGGCAGCGACTTGCCGCCGCGGCGCTGTTCGTCGGCCGTGATGACGGCCACGGCGCCGGCGTCGATGATGCGTTCCTGCAGCGATTTCGCCGAGAAGCCGCCGAACACCACCGAGTGGGTGGCGCCGATGCGGGCGCAGGCCTGCATGGCGGCGACGCCTTCGATCGACATCGACATGTAGATGATGACGCGGTCGCCCTTCTTGATGCCGCGCGATTTCAGTCCGTTGGCGAACTGGCAGACGCGGGCATGCAGCTCGCGGTAGGTGGCCTTGGTAACGGTGCCATCGTCCGCCTCGAAGATGATGGCGGTTTTATCCGCGTTGCCGTTCGTGAGGTTGCGGTCGAGGCTGTTGTACGACGCGTTCAGCTGGCCGTCGGCGAACCATTTGTAGAACGGTGCGTTCGATTCGTCGAGGGTGGTGGTGAAGGGCTTGTGCCAATCGATGTGTTCACGCGCCAGGCGTGCCCAGAAACCCTCGTAGTCGCTCGCTGCTTCAGCGCACAATTTTTCGTAGGCTTCCATGCCGGAGATCGCGGCCTTGCCGGCGAATTCGGCCGGCGGTGGGAACACGCGGTTTTCCTGCAGCGTGAATTCTTGATTGCTCTCGTTCTCGGCCATACTAGTCTCCATAGTAGTAAGTTTTACTTTTACCGGACACCTTAGGGGCGCTCGCTTACTGAGCCCTTACATGGCTTTTTTCATACGCCCGCTGGTCGAATAGCATTCTACCAACCTTGCTGCAAAGCGGCGAAGAACCGGCAAAGGACGGGCGGACGGGTGTAGAATGCTCGGCTGTAATTTATCCAGCATCCAGGAGCCCGCATCTCGATGGCGCAGTTAATTCCCCCGAACGAAGCAAAGAAACTCAGCCCCCTGAACAACCTGATCTTCGCCAGCCGCTGGCTGCAGCTGCCGCTTTATCTCGGCCTGATCCTGGCGCAGTGCGTTTACGTGTTCCATTTCT
Source organism: Massilia agri (assembly GCF_024753255.1). Classification (GTDB taxonomy): domain Bacteria; phylum Pseudomonadota; class Gammaproteobacteria; order Burkholderiales; family Burkholderiaceae_D; genus Telluria; species Telluria agri. Next base: position 12,056 of record NZ_JANUHA010000010.1, on the reverse strand, counting down.
GGGTCGAGCTGAAGGACCTGATCGGTGCGGCCATGGGCAATGCCGCCTCGCTGCAGCACATCCTGGACGTCGTGACGGTTCCTGGCGCCGTGCGTCCGACCAAGCTGACCGAAACGACCATCATGCTGGTGGTGCTGGGCCTGATCGACGTGGTCATGATCTCGAACCTCTTGATCATGGTCATCGTGGGCGGCTACGAAACCTTCGTCTCGCGCATGCACCTCGAAGGACACCCGGACCAGCCCGAATGGCTGTCGCATGTGAATGCTTCCGTACTCAAGACGAAACTGGCGATGGCGATCATCGGCATCTCGTCGATCCACCTGCTGAAGACCTTCATCAATGCGGCGAACTACAAGCCGGAAACCATGATGTGGCAAACCATCATCCACCTGGCTTTCCTGCTGTCGGCCATGGCCATCGCCTATACCGACCGCATCGTCATGACCACGCATTCGAAACACTAATCCCTCCTGATCGAGAACTTTATGGCAACCGTTATCACCCAGAGCGACCTCATCGAATCGGTCGCGGCAGCCCTCCAGTACATCAGCTACTACCACCCGGCCGACTATATCCAGCACCTGGCGCGCGCGTATGAGACCGAGCAAAGTGCGGCGGCGAAGGACGCCATCGCGCAGATCCTGACCAACTCGCGCATGTGCGCCGAGGGCAAGCGCCCGATCTGCCAGGACACCGGCATCGTCAACGTGTTCCTCAAGATCGGCATGAACGTGCGCTTCGAAGGCTTCACCGGTTCGGTCACCGACGCCGTCAATGAAGGCGTGCGCCGCGCCTACGGCTTCGCCGACAACAAGCTGCGCGCCTCGATCGTGGCCGACCCGCACTTCGAGCGCAAGAACACCAAGGACAACACCCCGGCCGTGGTCCACATGGAACTGGTCGAAGGCGACACCGTCGACGTGAAACTGGCTGCCAAGGGCGGCGGCTCGGAGAACAAGACCAAGTTCGTCATGCTGAACCCGTCCGACTCGCTGGTGGACTGGGTCATCAAGACCGTGCCCCTGATGGGCGCGGGCTGGTGCCCGCCGGGCATGCTCGGCATCGGCATCGGCGGCACCGCCGAGAAGGCGATGCTGATGGCGAAAGAGTCGCTGATGGAAGACATCGACATGTACGAGCTGAAGCAGCGCGGCCCGCAGAACAAGCTGGAAGAACTGCGTATCGAACTGTGCGACAAGATCAACGCGCTGGGCATCGGCGCCCAGGGCCTGGGCGGTCTCACCACCGTGCTGGACGTGAAGATCAATATGTACCCGACCCACGCGGCCTCGAAGCCCGTGGCGATGATCCCGAACTGCGCCGCCACCCGCCACGCCCACTTCGTGCTGGATGGCTCCGGCCCGGCCTACATCGAACCGCCGGCGCTCTCCACCTGGCCGGAAGTGCACTGGACCCCGGACACCGAGAAGTCCAAGCGCGTCGACCTGAACACCCTCACCAAAGAGGAAGTCGCTTCGTGGAAGCCGGGCCAGACCCTGCTCCTGAACGGCAAGATGCTGACCGGCCGGGATGCCGCGCACAAGCGCATCCAGGACATGCTGGCCAAGGGTACGCCGCTGCCGGTGGACTTCACCAACCGCGTGATCTACTACGTCGGCCCGGTCGACCCGGTGGGCGATGAGGTCGTCGGCCCGGCAGGTCCGACCACCGCGACCCGCATGGACAAGTTCACCGACATGATGCTGGAGAAGACCGGCCTGATCTCGATGATCGGCAAGGCCGAGCGCGGCCCGGCGGCGATCGAATCGATCCAGAAGCACAAGTCGGCCTACCTGATGGCGGTCGGCGGCTCGGCCTACCTGGTCTCGAAGGCGATCAAGTCGGCCAAGGTGGTCGGTTTCGAAGACCTGGGCATGGAAGCGATCTACGAGTTCGACGTGACCGACATGCCGGTCACCGTCGCCGTCGACGCCACCGGCACCTCGGTGCACAACACCGGTCCGAAGGAATGGTCGGCGAAGATCGAGTCGCTGAAGGGCATTCCAGTCACCGCAGGCTAACGTAGGGTGGACGGCTTTGCCGTCCGCGCGTCCAACTCCCCTGAGCGCCGCCATCATGGCTTTTCCAACCCGTCACAACGACGCCCCCATCGGCATTTTTGACTCGGGCGTCGGCGGGCTCTCGGTCCTGCGCCACATCCAGGCGCAGCTGCCGCATGAGCATCTCCTGTACTTCGCCGACACCGCCTTCGCCCCCTACGGCGGCAAGCCAGAGAACGTCCTCATCGAGCGCGTGCTGGGCATCGGCGCCTTCCTGGTGTCACGCGGCGCCAAGGCGCTGGTCGTAGCCTGCAACACCGCCACCATCGCCGCCGTGCGCATCCTGCGCGAACACTATCCCGACATGCCGATCGTCGGCGTCGAGCCGGGACTGAAGCCAGGCGCTGCCGCGACCCGCAACGGCCTGGTGGGCGTGCTGGCCACCGAGCGCACCCTCGCCGGCGAAAAATTCCTGCTGCTGCGCGACCAGATCGTCGCTGCGACCGGCGCCCGCTTCCTGCTCCAGCCCTGCGTGGGCCTGGCCGACCAGATCGAATTCGGCGAACCGGGCGCGCCTGCGCTCGACGCCATGCTGGAACGCTACATCGCGCCACTGCTGGCGCAAGGCGCGGACACCCTGGTGCTCGGCTGCACCCATTATCCCCTGGTCCAGGCCTCGATCGAAGCTGTGGTGCGGCGCCATACGGATGTGGAGGTGGCGCTGATCGACACCGGCGACGCCGTCGCCCGCCAGCTGGCGCGGCTGCTGGACGCCTCGAAGCTGCTGCGCGGAGCGGGCGGCCAGCCGTCCGGCCTTAGCGGCTTCACCACTGCGAGCGGAGAAGCGCTGCGGGCATCCTTCAATACCCTGCTGGGTCAGGACCCGTCCGTGCACGAGGTCGAAATCAGCCTTCCGCAGCCCGGCTCGACCGCACAACACATTTAGATTTGCCAGTTCGCTTAGACCTTTGTATAATCTTGTTCTGTCTCGGAAACAGCGAGACAAAGAAGCAAGTCAGTGGTGGCTGTAGCTCAGTTGGTAGAGTCCAGGATTGTGATTCCTGTTGTCGTGGGTTCGAGTCCCATCAGCCACCCCAAGAATTCAGCATCAGCCCAGTTTCGCGACTGGGCTTTTTGCTTTATCAGCCAACCCGGGTTCTGGACCCGCGGACTAGAATGCTCACCGCTTGGTGACGACCACGAGGCTCCCGTAGTGCTCCTCAAGCCGAACAAGTCTTCGGCCATATTCCTTGCATAGTTGTCGCAGCGCCCTGCTGCGATGTGTTGGCGCCGTCGATGAATGCCTGCATTCGGGCCAGTCGGCTGGCGCTCATGAGTCGAATAGGAGGATGCATGAATACGCGTGGATACCTGCGGGTTGAACAGGAGCACATCACCGGCCACTTGGTGGTGGCCAATCTGGCGGTCGAAGATTTCGACCTGGTCGAGAGCGGCTCCGGTGTATTGTTCTACAAGCATTTCGGAGAAGAGTACGACATCGAGTTGTCGATCGCGCTGGATGGCTATCGCATCGCCCACCATGAATGTCGCGTGCTCAGGAAGGACCTGGAGCAGCCTGGCTACCGGGCGATTCGCATCACGGGAGGCCGCCTGTGGCTTGAGTGAAACCAGTCGCCGCCTTCCGCAACAACATGCCCGCCTTGCGGGCATGTATCGAACAAGCCGATACAAGCCCCCCCCCTTCCAAAGCAAGAGGCCTGACATATTCGCCAGCCCGACTTGCGCATCTGTGGCGAAATGGCAACGTTTCCAAAGCGACGCGTTGTCGCCCCTCGGACACCCTGTGTCATCTCCACGCCGGCACCCGCTCCCAGAGTGAAAAATGCTTGCAAAAACGTTTTCTCACAAAGGTCATAGACCTCAGCGGAAAGATCATAGTTTTTACAGTCAAGGAGGCACACAAAAAACTTAGTTAAGCGTTTTCCTAATTTTGTTGACTTCGCTAGTTGATGTGATTACGATTTATGCAAGCAGAAGAACAAACAGGAGACATCAATGACGCGAAACAACGCGCGCACCCTGCTTGCAGGCATCGCCCTGCTCGCCGCAGCACCTGCATTTGCCCAGCCCGCCAACGAATCGACCGCCGCCCTGGTCAAGCGCGGCATCGACGCCGCCGCCAAGCAGTACGCGACCTTGCTCCCCAAGGTGCAATCGAAGGAAGGCTTCCCCCGCACCGTCGAGAATGGTGAAGTCAAACTGGTCGGCGTGCGCGACTGGACCTCCGGCTTCTTCCCCGGCTCCCTGTGGTACCTGTTCGAAGCGACCGGCGACAAGAAGTGGCGCGCCGCCGCCCAGGACTACACGGCCCGCATGGCCCCCGCCAAGTTCGACAAGACCCAGCACGACCTCGGCTTCATGCTCGGCGCCAGCTACGGCAACGGCTACCGCCTCACCAAGAACCCGAACTACCGCGACGCCCTGCTGGCCGGCGCCACCACGCTGGTCACCCGCTACAACCCCAAGGTCGGCAGCATCCAGTCCTGGGACCTGTGGAAGAACAGCACCTGGGCCTTCCCCGTCATCATCGACAACATGATGAACCTGGAGCTCCTGACCTGGTCGGCCCGCGAAGCCAAGGAACCGTACTACCGCGACGTCGCCCTCACCCACGCCGACACCACGATCAAGAACCACTTCCGTCCCGACGGTTCGAGCGTGCACCTGGTCGACTACGATCCGCAAACCGGCGCCATCCGCGGCAAGGTCACGGTGCAGGGCAACGCGGATTCGTCGAGCTGGGCGCGCGGCCAGGCCTGGGCCCTGTACGGCTACACCATGATGTATCGCGAGACGAAAAAGCCCGAATACCTGCAGCAGGCGCATAAAATCGCGGCCTTCTTCATGAACCACCCGCGCCTCCCTCAAGACAAGGTCCCGTACTGGGACTTCGACGACGCCGCCATTCCCAACGCCCCGCGCGACAGCTCGGCCGCCGCCATCACCGCCTCCGCCTTGCTGGAACTCGCCGGTTTCTCCGACAAGGCCACTGCCCAAAAGTACCGCGACTTCGCCACTGCCCAGCTGCGCAGCCTCGCCTCCCCGGCCTACCTTGCAGCGACGGGCGAGAACGGCGGCTTCCTGCTCAAGCACGCGACCGGACACAAACCGGCCGGCAAGGAAATCGACGTGCCGCTCAACTACGCCGACTACTACTTTCTCGAAGCATTGCTGCGCCTGAAGGCCGCCAGCGCAACACATTGACGCATCCGGAGCACCGGGATCGATCGCAACAGGGATCGCCACCCGGGCCTGGCACCTTTTCTTGAATTAAGGAGACAACGTTGGACAAGAACAGAAACGATTACTTCGCGGTGAAACCGGTTGCAGCGGTCGTCGCCATCGCCGTCGCACAATGGGCCGTCCCGGTCTACGCGCAGGAGGCGCAGGAGGCGCAGCCGAACCCGAACCAGCTGCAGTCGGTGGTCGTCACCGCCAACAAGCGCGTCGAGAAGCTGGAGAGCGTGCCGATGGCGATCTCGGTCCTCTCGGAAGAGGAACTGCAGCGCAATAACGTGCGCGAAATCGAGGACGTCATCGCCCTCACCCCGTCTCTGACGCAGGCCTCGGGCACCACGGCCGCCAACAACGCGCTGTTCATGCGCGGCATCGGCACCGTCTCAGTGGGTATCGGCGTGGAGTCGGACGTCTCGGTGATCCTGGACGACATTCCGATCGCGGTGCAGTTCCAGGCCTTCCGCGACCTGGCCGACGTGGCCCGCGTCGAAGTGCTGAAAGGCCCGCAGAGCACCCTGTTCGGCAAGTCGGCGGTGGCCGGCGCGATCAATATCGTGACCAAGCCGATCAGCGGCCCGGTCACCTACCGCGGCAGTGCCTACTACACCAACGACCACGAATGGCGCCTGGCCGCCTCGATGGGCGGACGCTTCACCGATACCTTCGCCATGCGCATCGCCGCGAACAAGAGCGACATGCCGGGCAACTTCACCAACCTCACCGACGGCAAGAAGGTGAACGGATCTTCCGGCAAGACCCTGATGGCGAAGTTCAGCTGGACCCCGATCCGGAACCTCGACATCGACTTCATGCCGCAGTATAACGAGCAGGAAAACACGCGCGGCGTGACGGCGGTGAACGGCTTCTACCGCACCACCGGCTCGCGCGAAGCGGGCAACCTGACCCGCATTCCGGTCGATATCAACAACGCCTACATGAACGGCAACCGGCTGCTGCCGGCCAGCCAGGTCCTGGCAGGGATCGATCCGACCAATCCGCGCAACCGCTACGTACGGCGCGACTTCCCGACCGGGATCAGCTCGCGCACCACGGGAACCGGCCTGAAGTTCTCGTACACGTTGCCGAACGACGCGACCCTGATGTCGATCACCTCGTACCAGCGCTACAAGGCAAACGACTCGCGCGACCAGGACTTCACCGACGTGCCCACCCTCACCCGCCCGGGCGAAACCGTGCCCACGGTCGGCAACAACCAGTTCGGCACCTACGACATCCGCTCGAAGACCCAGGAGATCCGCCTGGTCTCGCCGGATGCGGGCACGCTGCGCTACGTGGCCGGCCTCTGGTGGGCGCGCAACGAGATCGAGCGCCACTTCATCCGCGGCTTCTGCGTCGCGCCGACCAGGTGCGCGGCCAACTCGCCGTCCAGCCCGACCAACTATTACACCGACATCTACAACGTCAACAAGGCCGTGTTCGGCCAGGCCAGCTGGGACTTCGCTCCCACCTGGACCCTGGTCGCCGGCCTGCGCCGCAACCTCGAGGAATCGGGCTTCAACTACGAGCGCAACTTCTACACCGACCAGCTGGACCGCGCGAGCTTCGTGCCGGGTCCGGTGGGCGTGGACGTGTTCTCCAGCAGCGGCAACGAAGACTGGGCCACCACCGGCAAGCTGAGCATCCAGAAGCAGCTCAACAAGGACTGGATGGTGTACGCCATGACCGCCACCGGCCACAAGGGCAAGGCCTATGACGTGACCAGTGGCCTGAAGGCGTCGGCCGCCTTCCCGGTCGATCCGGAAACCAGCCGCACCTACGAGCTGGGCGCCAAGGCCAACCTGTTCAACAACCGCATGTCGCTGGCCGCGGTCGTCTACAAGACCGACTTCAAGCACTACCAGCAGAACACCTCCTTCGTGCTGCCGGACGATCCGACCATCTATACCCAGCTGAATTCGATTCCGGAAATCGGCACCAAGGGGGTCGAGATCGACGCCAACATGCTGCTCGCGACCGGCTGGTCGGTGAACGCCGCGTTCGCCTACACCCGCCCCACCATCAACGACTGGAAGGGCGGCCCCTGCTACCGCGACAACACCAACCCGGCGCTGCCAGGCAGCACCCTGGGTGAAGGCGGTTCGCTGGGCGGCTGGAACCGCGCCTGCTTCCCGATCCGTCCCGGCTCGACCACCGGCATCCAGGACCTGACGGGCGGCATCTTCCCGGGCACGCCGAAGATCAAGGTCAATATCGGCAGCAACTACGACCTTCGCTTCGACAGCCTGCCGTTCCGGGCCTTCATCAACGGCAACGTGCGCTACCAGAGCGACTACCAGACCAACATCAACAACGATCCGCGCTCGGTCAACGACAGCTACACGATCGCCGACCTGGGCTTCGGCCTGCGCGAGAACAAGGACCGCTGGCGCCTGAGCTTCCAGGTGAAGAACCTGTTCGACAAGTTCTACATCCCGAACGCGAATGCGAGCGGCCCGAGCTTCCGGGAAGGACCGACCTCGACCTCGCCGAGCATCACGGTGGACAGCTGGGTGCCGCCGCGCGACGTGTTCCGCTACTTCAGCGTGAAGCTGGATGTGAAGTTCTAAGCGGTGATCCGGGACGGTGGCGACACCGTCCCGCCAAAATGAAAACGCGGCGCCCCATGAAAATGGGCGCCGCGTTTTTGCAGGGTGGGCGGGAGCCGCCCACCATACGAGATCAGTCCTTGTAAATCGGGCCTGCCAGGACAAAAGGACCGCCCTGGTAGGTCGCGGTGACATCCTCCTTGCCCGGCCATTCCCCACTCTGCGGGAAACGCTCCGCGAATTCGCGCGAGCTGCGCTGGGGCACGTAGCCCAGGTGGGCCGCCAGGCGGTTGTCCCACCACTTCGTCTTGTTGTCCGAGACGCCGAAGGTGATGGTGTGGCCGACGCGCGGCGTGAACAGGGCGCAGCGCACCAGTTCGACCAGGTCGTCGTAGGCGAGGAAGGTGGTCATCATGCGCGCATTGCGCGGCTCGTCGAAAGAAGAGCCGATGCGCAGGCAGACGGTCTCGATGCCGAAGCGGTCGTAGTAGTAGCGCGACAGGGCTTCGCCGAAGCACTTCGAGACGCCGTAGATACAGTCCGGACGCAAGGGAGCGCCGGCGTCGATCACCTGCGTGGTCGGGTAGAAGCCGACCACGTGGCTGGAGCTGGCGTAGATCACGCGCTTGATCCCCTGCTTGTGCACCGCTTCGTACAAATGGTGCAGGCCGACGATGTTGGCCTGGACGATCTTGTCGACCTGTTCCTCGACCGAGACGCCGCCGAAGTGCAGCACGGCGTCCACGCCCTCGAGCAGGGACAGCACGGCCTCGCGGTCGGCCAGGTCGCACTGCATGACTTCCTCGTTGGGGCCAGCCGGGGCGATCACCTTCACGTCGCTGAGGCGAACGATGTCGGCCCAGGGTTTGATGCGCTCGCGCAGCACGGTGCCGAGGCCGCCGCCCGCCCCGGTCAGCAACAGGCGGTGGAAGGGCTTGCGCAGTGTCTCTTCAGTCATGGGGTCTCCAGTGGTGTAATAGGTAAGTTAAACGTTTAACTCAAGTATAGCGGAACGGCACCGGGCGTCAATGGCGGCCAAGGCGCCCGGAAAGTGGCTGGACCGCTTTGCACCTAGGGAAAATGCCCGTTTAGCATGGCCGCAGCATGATAAGATGCCGGGTCAAATAACGATTACCCGCCCAATGAAAAGCTCCGCCCCGACCATCCGCGACGTCGCCGCAGCCGCCCAGGTGTCCACCGCCACGGTGTCCAAGTACATCAACGGTGCGCAGCGCTTTTCGCCCAAGGTCGAGGCGGCGCTGGATGCGGCCATCGCCAGCCTGGGCTACAAGTCCAATCCGCTCGCGAAGTCCATGATCACGGGGCGCACCAACACCATCGGCCTGTCGGTGCTCGACGTGACCAACCCGCACTTCTCCAGCATCCTGAAAGGCGCCAACCGCGTCGCCCACGACCACGAGTATTCGGTGGTGCTGGTCGATACCGAGGAGACCCCGAGCCGCGAGCGCCGCACGCTGGAAGACCTGAGCCGGCGCGTGGACGGACTGATCGTGTCCTCGCGCCTGCGCGAGCACGAGATGGGCTGGATGGCCGAGATCGACAAGCCGCTGGTGTTCTTCGGTTCGCTGAACGAACTGCCCTTGCCCACCGTGGCCAGCGACGACCACGGCGGCGCCTTCATGCTGGCCCAGCACCTGCGCATGCTCGGGCACCAGCGCATCGCCTACCTCGGCTTTTCCAAGTCGCGCCGCGACGAGGAGCGCCTGGGCGGCATCCGCGAGTGCCTCGACGCTGCCGGCCTGCCGCTCGCCGTCTTCGATGCCGAAGGCCCCTCCATGCTTGAAGGCGAGCGCATGTGCTCGAACATCGTGCTGGGCGCCAGCCGCCCCGATGCAGTGATCTGCTACAACGACCTGATGGCGCTCGGCTTCATGAAGGAAGCGGCCAGCCTGGGCCTGTCGATCCCGCGCGACCTGTCGGTGGTCGGCTTCGACAACATCCCCTACGGGAAGTACGTGACGCCGGCACTCACCACGGTCGACCTGCAGAGCGAGCGCATGGGCGCCACCGCCATGAGCAAGCTGCTCTCGGTGATCCGCGGCGAGCAGGTGGACAAGCTCACCAAGGTCGCCCCACAGCTGGTGCTGCGCTCCTCGACCATCGCCCGCCAGCGCTGAACCCGCGCGCATCGCTTTACTTTCCGGAACTGTTCGCCTATATTTAGGAAAACGTTTAACAACACCGGAGACACGATTGATGCGCCATGCCTTGCCCTTCCTGGCGACCGCCTTGCTGGCCGCCCCTGCCATCGTCCACGCCGCGCCCGCGCAAGCCACGCCGCCCTTGCAGAAGAGCGTCGAGCAAGCCTATCCCCAGCTCGACTACCTGTTCCAGAAGCTGGCGAAGGAAAAGGATGGCATCACGATGGACGGCCAGGCCGCCCTCAAGAGCAAAGACAAATTCCTGCCCGGGAAAATCGCCACGGGCCTGGCGGACCTGCTGGTCCACCTGCCGGCGAACGACCCGCGCCTGCCCGGCATGCTGTGCGACTACGCCGACCTGGCCGACCTCACCATCGGCATGGCGAACGACACCTGGGGCATCTACTATTACATCGGCGCCCTGCATCGCCTGAAGCAGGCCGGCCTGCTCGAGCGCGCGGTACGTCCCGCCACGCTGGAGACCCTGCGCAAGCGCCTCGACTGGCGCACCTTCGTGCGGCTGCCGAGTTATGAACTGATCGACCTGCCGACCAACTACTATGGCGTTGCCTTCAGCATCGCGCGCCTGCGCATGCTGATGGGCTGGGAAGACGGCACCTCGGGCGAGGTCCTGCTGGACAAGATGCTCAAGCACTACGCCACCTATTCGGGCGAATACGGCTTCAGCGACGAAACCGATGGCCAGGGACGCTTCGACCGCTACAGCATCCTGCTCGCCGCCGAGATCTGCGAGCGCTTCATCGAGACCGGCCTGGAAGTCACGCCGGAACTGAAAGCCCTGCTGCGCAAGTCGGCCGAAGTGGCCCTGAACAGCGCAACAAGCGATGGCACCGGCTTCACCATGGGCCGCAGCCTGGGCCCGTATGGCGAGACCGCGATGCTGGAGATCCTGTCGACCGCCGCGTATCTCGGCGTGCTCTCGCCCGAGGAAAAGGAATACGCCTACGCCTACTCCGCGCGCATCGCCGAGCGCTACATGCGCTTCTGGTACCAGCCGGGCATGCACTCGGTCGACATGTGGAACGGCGGACGCCGCACCGACACCTACCGCGGCAAACACCGCATCCTGGGCGAGAACTTCTCGCTGCTGCACCAGCTGATCGCCACCAACGAGATGTGGAACAGGGCCGGCATGAAGGACGTGGCGCCGCGCCAGGACCTGGCCGCCTGGCTCGAACGCACGCGCCCGAAGTTTTCCCTGACGCGCTTCGCGCGCGGCGAACATGACCGGGCGCTGGGCATCTGGCGCGACAAGGGCCATGTGTTCAGCCTGTCGATCATCAACGGCGGCCAGAGCCAGCATGCGAACAGCCCCTATTACCCGCTGCCCTTCGCGCACGATGTCGTGGCGGGCGTGGCCGACAGCGGCTACGCGCATCCGCAGCTGATGCCGAAGTTCACGCTGGCGGACGGCAGCGAGCTGATTGCGACGGCCTGGATGAAGGATATCGAAGCCAAGCCACAGGGCGCCGGCCAGCTGGTGACGTATCACCAGGACGCCCTCACCCGTCTCGGCAAGAACGTGCCGGTGCCTGACGCGCGCATCAAGGTAGAAACGCGCTACAGCCTGCAGCCGGGCGCGATCACGCGCACCGACCGCTACACGCCGGCCTCGCCGCTCGACATCAGGAAGCTGACGCTGGAATTCGGCTCCTTCTCGGGAGGCGCCACCGTGAATGGAAACACGGTGCGTTTCAAGGAGGGCGCGGTGCAGGCCTTCGAGGTTGGCGGGCTGGCGTCGTGCAAGGCGGAGCCGGCGGACGGCAGCCTTGAGTGGCGCGCGCCTTACGGCCAGATGCAGACGGTCGTCAGCTGCGCCAGCGGCGCCTTCAGCATGCGCGAGCCGCTCGTAGTGAGCTGGACCATCCGTTACGGGGACAAGCAGCAGTAAGGCTGACGGGAGCACTCTCCTGCGGGGCTGGACCCGCGTTCAGGCCCGACCGGCAGGAATGCTGCGTCGGGCTTTTTTTGTAGGGTGTTCGGCTTCGCCGAACGCGCGTTCAACCAGCCCAGAGATGGACGATGCGCCTCATTGCATCGTGTAGTTGAACGCGCGCACGGCGAAG
>NZ_JANUHA010000001.1 GCF_024753255.1 Massilia agri | reverse complement strand
AATAGACACGAGCTCAGCCTTGGGAAGCGTTTAACGTTGAGTTCGTGTCCGAATGTCAGACCTGACACCGAGGTGTTTGTTGCGGGGGGAGTGGCCTGGGCCCGGCGCGGCTAGTGATTCCGCGGCGAACGGTGCATTCGGCCGCAAAAAGGTCCGGCTATACTCGGCCGGACCTTCGGCCTTCGGGAGAATGCGATGTGGAAGACACACTGGGCCCGCTGGGGCGCCGTCCTCGGCTTCGCGCTGGGCGGCTTCTTCGACGGCATCCTGCTGCACCAGATCCTGCAATGGCACCACCTGCTCAGCCTGGTGCCGGGCATCGATGACCTGCGCCTGCAGGTGCTGTGGGACGGGTGGTTCCATGCCTTGATGTACCTGATCGCCCTGGCCGGCCTGATCGGACTGTGGCGCCTGCACCGGCAGGGCGCCGGCGACTGGGGCTGGCCCCTGGTGGGCGCGGTGCTGGTCGGCTTCGGGATCTGGCATGTGGTCGACACGCTGCTGTCGCACTGGCTGCTCGGCATCCACCGCATCCGCATCGACAGTCCCGATCCGCTTGCCTGGGACCTGCTGTGGCTCGCGCTGTTCGGCATCGTGCCGCTGCTGCTGGGCTGGCGCCTGGGCCGAAGGGGCGGCGGGCCAGGCATGCACGGCGCGGCGGCCATGCTGGTGCTGGGACTGCTCACATCCGGCGCCGGCGCCTGGGCCTTGCTCCCGCCGGCGCAGACGCAGTTCGCCACCGTGGTGTTCGCGCCTGGCGCCGGCCCGCGCGAGGTCTTCGCCGCGCTCGACGCCCTCGATGCGCGCCTGGTATGGAGCGACCGCGCCATGGGCGTGGTGGTGGTCGCGGTGGCGCCGGAACGGCGCTGGGGTTTCTACCAGCACGGCGCGTGGCTGGTAAGCGGGGCGGGGGCGCCGGCCGGCTGTTTCAACTGGAGCCGGGCCTGATACTATCCCGGGCATGAGACTCCGTGAAATCGCAGTCGGCGCCGTGCTCGCCATCCTGCTTGCGGGCGGGGTGGCGCTGACCGTTCCGCCGCCCGCGCCCGTGACTGTCGACGTGCCCGCGCCGACACCCGTCAAGCTGGCCCTCGCTCCCGTGCGCAGCACGCCGCCCGCCACGGCCGCGTCGCCGGCACCCGTGCAGCCGGAATCGGGCTGGCGCGACATGCATGCGAAATACGCGGGCGCCCGCAACCTGCGTGTGTTCTTCTACGAAGCCTTGCGCAAACCCGGGAACGGCGCCTATTTCTATGCGATGCGGGTACTCGAGACTTGCGGGCTCGTGTTGAAGGCCACGCCGTCCGCGCTTCCGCCCGAGCGCAGGAACGCCGCCGAAGCCCTGCGGCAGCGCTGTGATTTCACGGCCGAGGGATTGGCGGACGCCGGGCGCGAGCTGGCCGCGGCGCGCAACATCGGCCTGAGTACCGATCCGCTGCTGGGCAGCATGTTCGACTACCTGTCCGCGGATGGTCCGGAAGGCGGGGCGAAGATGCTGGTGGCGGCTTTCGAGCAGGGCAATCCGGAAGTCATCGCCTCGCTGGTCGCACCGGCGATCGAGGCGCAGATGGCGCCGGCGATGACGCCCGAGCGCGATTCGACCGCGCTGGGCGTGCCCTACGGCGCCACGCTGGTCGCCTGCCGCCTGGGAATGGATTGCGGCCCCGACTCGGTGCGCACGCTGGAACTGTGCATGCAGATGGGCTGGTGCGGCGGCAGCGTTCCGGAAGCGCTGCGCCGGGGCCTGGGCAAGAACTTCGCGGCGCTCGACGGCGTCGCCACGCGCGTGCTGCGGGATATCGAGCGCCGCAATGCGCGGCGCCTGCTGCCCCCGGGGCACGGCTAGACCGCGATCTGCTGCAGCAGGTAGAGCCGCTGGTACAAGCCGCCCTCGATGCGCATCAGGTCCTCGTGCGAACCGGCCTCCGTGATGCGTCCGTGGTTCAGCACGATGATGCGGTCGGCCGCGCGGATCGTCGACAGGCGGTGGGCGATCGCGATGATGGTCACCTTGCCGCGCAACTCTTCCAGCGCTTCCTGCACGATCTGCTCGGTGGCGCTGTCGATGCGCGAGGTCGCTTCGTCCAGCAGCAGGATGCGCGGTTCGCCGGCCAGGGCGCGGGCGATCGCCACCAACTGCTTCTCGCCCGACGAGAGGCGCGAGCCGCCTTCGCCGAGCTGGGTCTCGTAACCCTGTTCCAGCGCCGCGATGAAGTCGTGGGCATGGGCCGCGCGCGCGGCCGCCTCGATCCGTTCGAGCGGCAGGCCGCGGCCCATGTCGATGTTCTCGCGCGCGGTGGCGGCCAGGATGAAGGGATCCTGCGGCACCAGGCCGACTTCATTGCGGAAGCGCTCGTTGCCGATCGCCGCCAGGCTCAAGCCGCCGATCTCGATCGTTCCCTCGTCCGCCGTGTAGTAGCGCAGCAGCAGCGAGAGCAGGGTCGACTTGCCGCTGCCGGTATGGCCGACGATGCCGAAGAAGGCGCCCTGCGGGATGTCGAGCGAGACGTCGTGCAGCACGCGCTGGCCCGCCACGTAGGCGAAGTTCACGCCGCGCACGCGCACGGCAGGCGCCTTCGGATCGAAGGCCGCTGCGTCCTCGAAGCGGCCGGCCACGTGCTCGGCGGCGCCGCCTTCATCGAGCAGGGCGGAGACGCGCGCCGTCGCCACCACCGCCTGCTGCAGGCCGCTGAACTGCATGGTGATCTGGATGAGGGGCTCCACCACCCGCGCGATATAGCTGATGAAGGCATACAGCACGCCGACTTCCACCGCATTCATCTGGCGCTGGCCGAAGCCGTAGATGACGATGGTGAGCAGCACCACATTGAGCAGGTCCAGCGCCGGGCGCAGCAAAAGAGCGTTGGCGCGCAGTTCGGCCAGGCGCGCCTTGCGGTGGGCGCGGTTGGTGGTCAGGAAGCGCTCGCCGAAGCGACCCTGGGCGTTGCTGGCCTGGAGCACGCTCATGCCGCCGATCGACTCGGCCATCTGGCCGTTGATGTCGCTGCGCAGGGCGCGGGCGCGCGTCACGGCCGGAGCCGACAGGCGCTGGTAGAGCCAGACGATGCCCACCACCGCCGGCACCAGGGCCAGCACCACCAGCATCAGGCGCCAGTCGAGCCAGGCCATCGCGATCATGGTTCCGACCAGCACGATGGTCGAGTCGAGCATCACGAACAGCACCTGGATGTAGAGGGTCTTGACGGCCTCGGTGTCGTTGGTCACCCGGCTGACCAGCTGGCCGGTGATGGCGCGGTCAAAAAAAGCCATCGGCAGGCGCAGCACGTGGCCATAGACCCTTTCGCGCAGGCGGCGCACCGAGCGCATCGCCAGGCCGGAGAGGCGGATCAGCTGCAGGTAGCGGATCCAGGACGAGGCCCAGCCCGTGATGACCAGGCCGCCCAGCAGCAGGGACATGCGCGGCCAGTCGAGGTTGCGCGTCAGGAGGTGCTCGTCGATGAGCAGCTTGCCCAGCAGCGGTCCGACGACTTCCAGGCCGGCCGCGATGGCCAGCCAGAAGGTGGCCCAATACAGGTGGCGCTTGTCCGGATCGGCGGCGCGGCGCAGCAGGCCGGCGGCCTGCCGGGCCTGGGTGCGCATATCCTTGTTGTCTTCTTTTTCTTCAATCGGCATCGATGCTTGCCTCAAGTTGTTGGTAACGCCACTGGCTGGCATACCAGCCGTCCAATGCGAGCAATTCGTCGTGGGTGCCGGATTCCGTGATGCGGCCATCGCGCAGCACCACGATGCGGTCGGCGCCGGCGACGGCGGACAGGCGGTGGCTGGCGATGATGGCGGCGCGCTCGGGTCGCGCCGCCCGGAGTTCGTCCAGGTGCTCGAGGATGCGGGTCTCGGTGCCTGTGTCGACCGCCGACAGGGCGTCGTCCAGCAGCAGCAGCGCGCTGTCGGCCAGCAGGGCGCGCGCGATCGCCACGCGCTGGCGCTGGCCGCCCGACAGGGTAATGCCTTTTTCGCCGACCGGCGTGTCGTAGCCGTAGGGGAAGCGCAGGATGTCGTCGTGGATCGAAGCCATCTTCGCCGCTTCCTCGACATCAAGGCGCGAGGCGCCGGGGCGGGCCAGCGCGATGTTCTCGGCGATGGTGGCGGAGAACAGGAAGGATTCCTGCGGCACCCAGCTCATGGCCGAGCGCAGGGCCTCCAGCCGGTAAGCCGTGAGAGGCTGGCCGGCCCAGGTGACCATGCCGCTTTGCGGCGTGGCCTGGCGCAGCAGCACGCGCAGCAGGGTCGACTTGCCGGCGCCGGTGGGGCCGACCAGGCCCAGGGTCTGGCCCGGCTCCACCGTCACCGAGACCCCGTCCAGCGCCGGCTTTTCCGCCTCGTGGTAGGCGAACGTGACCCGGTCGACCGCCAGCGCGCCGCGCCCGATGCTCGCCAGGGTGCCCGTATCCTCGACGGTGAGCGGCGCGTCCAGCAGCGGCTGCAGGCGGTTCAGGCCGGCGCGGCCGCGCTCGATCAGGGAGAGCACCCAGCCTGCCGCGAACATCGGCCAGATCAGCTGGCCCAGGTACATCGTGAAGCTGGTCAGGTCGCCGACCGTGAGCTCTCCGTTCCAGACCAGGTAGCCGCCCAGGCCGAGCGTGAGGCCGGTGGCGGCGGTGAGCGTCAGGCCGACGGCCGGCTCGTAGGCCGCTTCCCAGCGCTGGGCGTTCAGGCTGGCGTTCGCCGCATTGCCGGCCAGCTCGCTGAATTGAGAGGCGCTGCGGCTTTCCAGACCGAGGGCGCGCAGGGTGCGCACGCCGGAGAGCGATTCCTGCACGTGGTCGTTCAGGCTTGAGAAACGCTTCAGGGCATCCGCTTCGGCATGGTGGACCTGGGTCGAGATGCGCCAGAAGGCGAAGGCCATCAGCGGGAAGGGCAGCAGGGCGACGCCGGCCAGGCGCGCATCCACGCCGAGGGTCATGATGCCGATCACGATGACCAAGGTGAGGGTGCCGTCGAAGCCGGCCAGCATCGCTTCTCCGGCCGCCATTTCGATGGCGTCGATGTCGTTGGTGGCCAGGGCCATCAGGTCGCCGGTGCGCTGGCGCTGGTAGAAGCCCGGCCCCTGGGCGGACAGGCGCGCATATAGGCGCGTGCGCAGCTCGACGCCGAGGTTGTAGGCGGCCGAATACAGGCGGATGCGCCAGCCGACCCGCAGCACGTAGATGGCCAAACCGAGACCCAGCAGCTGGGCCAGGCCGAGCAGCAGCGCGCGCCCGTCGAGGCTATGCGCCGCCAGGCCGTCGATCAGGGCGCCGACCTTGCGAGGAATCAGCACCGTACAGATGGCCACGCCGGCCAGCATGAATGCCGACGAGACATAGGCCGGCCAGTGACGGCGGACGAAGCCGCCGATCAGCCTTGCGAGACTCATGCAGTATTTCCTAGGAGATTTTTGCGCCCAAAAAACAAAAGCGGGCCGAAGCCCGCTAGTGTAGTCGCTTTACCAATCAGGCGCAGCGCGAGGCTCTACTTCTTACGACGGGGAGAGGAGGGCAGCTCGACCTTCGGCGCCCCGGCTTCCTCAGCTGCTGCGACCGGTGCGGCGGCCGGATGCGGCACGACGGCGGCGCGGGCCGTGCCCTTGCCGGCTGCCTTGGCGATGGCCTTTGGTTCGGTCACCGGGGCCGGCGCGGGTTCGGTCGCTGTGACGATCAGCTCGACCGGTGGTTCCGGCTCGGCGACCACGAGCGGCTCGCTCGGGGCAGCTTCCGGTGCCGCCGCTGCCATGACGGGTTCAGGAGCAGGTGAAGGAGCGGGAGCGGGAGCCGGAGCCGGAGCCGGAGCGACGGCCTTGAATGCCACCGTCTCGACATTGGCGCCCGACAGCACCGGCGTGCGGACCGCATAGGGCTTGATGCCGCCGGCAATGCTCATCAGCTCGCGTCCATAGGAGAACAGGCTGCGCACCTGCTCCTCGGCGTGTCCGCCCAGCATCAGAAGGTCGCGCGGGTCGCGAGAGGCGAACAGGGCGGTGGCGGTGCGGGCCGACCGTTCGAGCGCGTCGCGCGAGGTGGCCAGGTTGAGGGCCGCGACCCGGCTGGCGCTCTCGAAAGCCTGGTTGGCGAGGGAGTGGAAGATATCGAAGCCGGCTTCGAACTGGGCCTTGCGTGCTGCGTTGAATTGCTCGGGAAGTGAAGTCATACGAATTCCTTGTCGGTCATTTTATGGCGCACTGCAATATCGGCTAGTGTAGCCATGAAAGGCCGCGCTTGCAAAGCACTTCTTTTTTGTTTTACAACAAAGATATTGCAGTGCAGCACGGTCACTTGCTTCCGGCAGGCTTGGCTCGAAGGAAATGGCTACAATCTGGAAAACCAGACAAGGAGCTTGCATGGACCTCGTGATTCGAAATGCGACGTTGCCGGACGGCAGCCATGGCATCGATATCGGCATCGAAGGCGAACGCATCGTCGCAGTGGAGCAGCGGATGAGGGCGCAGGGTGCGCGCGAAATCGATGCCGGCGGCGACCTGGTCAGCCCGCCTTTCGTGGATGCCCATTTCCACATGGATTCCGTGCTCAGCTATGGCCTGCCGCGCGTGAACCGCAGCGGAACCTTGCTCGAAGGCATACGCGTATGGGGCGAACTCAAGCCCCAGCTGAGCCAGGAAGCCCTGGTCGAGCGCGCGCTGCGCTATTGCGACTGGGCGGTGGCGCGCGGCCTGCTGGCGATCCGCACCCACGTCGACGTCTGCGACGACCGCCTGCTGGCGGTCGAGGCCCTGCTCGACGTGAAGCGGCGCGTCGCTCCCTATCTCGACCTGCAGCTGGTCGCCTTTCCCCAGGACGGCCTGCTGCGCAGCCCGGGCGCCTTCGACAACCTGAAGCGCGCCATCGCCATGGGCGTGGACGTCGTCGGCGGCATTCCCCACTTCGAGCGCACCATGGCGCAAGGCGCCGAGTCGGTGCGCCTGCTGTGCGAGTTCGCGGCCGACAAGGGCCTGCGCGTGGACATGCACTGCGACGAGACCGACGACCCGATGTCGCGCCATATCGAAACCCTGGCCTTCGAGACCCAGCGCCTCGGCCTGCAGGGACGGGTGGCCGGCTCGCACCTGACCTCCATGCACTCGATGGACAATTATTACGTGAGCAAGCTGCTGCCCCTGATCGCGGAAAGCGGGGTCGCGGCGATCGCCAACCCGCTCATCAACATCACCCTGCAGGGCCGCCACGACAGCTACCCGAAGCGGCGCGGCATGACCCGGGTGCCTGAACTGATGGCCGCCGGCGTGGACGTCGCTTTCGGCCATGACTGCGTGCTCGATCCCTGGTACGGCATGGGCTCGGGCGACATGCTGGAAGTGGCGCACATGGGCCTGCACGTGGCGCAGATGACGGGGGTGGAGGCGATGCAGGCCTGCTTCACCGCCGTGACCAGCACCCCGGCGCGCATCCTCGGGCTCGAAGGCTACGGCATCCGCACCGGCAGCCATGCGGACCTGGTGCTGCTCGACGCCGGCTCGCCGGTGGAGGCGATCCGCCTGCGCGCGGCGCGCCGGCTGGTGGTGCGGCGTGGCGCCATCGTGTCCGAGATGCCGCCCGCCCAGGCGACCCTGCACCTGCCGGGCCGGCCGGCCGCCACCGATTTCCGGATCCCCTCGCATGGCTCGCACAATACGTAACGAAATCGGATGAAGACCGGATCGGTTTGCGGCTAGAATAGAACGCTTTCCAGTTCAGTAACGCGTTCCGACAGTCGTGAAAGACATTCAGATCCGCCCCGCCGGCGAGCAGGACTTCGAAGCGATGTGGAGCATCTTCAGCACCCACGTCGCCGCCGGCGACAGCTATCCCTTTACCACCGCCACCTCGCGCGAAGCCGCCGACGCCTACTGGCTGGGCGCGGGTGTGACGAGCTTCGTGGCGACGTCCGGCGGCGGGCGCGTGCTCGGCATGTACCGCCTGCTGTCGAACCAGGTCGGGCGCGGCCACCACGTGGCCAACGCCTCCTTCATGGTCAGCCCCTCGGCGCAAGGCGCCGGCGTGGGCCGCATGCTGGGCGAGCATTGCCTGGCCGAGGCGCGCGCCCAGGGCTTTCTCGCGATGCAGTTCAACCACGTGGTGAGCACGAATACCGCCGCCATCCGCCTCTGGAAGAAACTCGGTTTTTCCATCGTCGGCACCCTGCCCAAGGCCTTCCGCCACCGGCGCCTGGGCTATGTGGATGCCTACGTGATGTACCAGCTGCTGCAGGACCCGGACCATTGGCCGACGGTGGACGCATGAGCGAAGTCCTCAGGACCGCACGCCTGCGCCTGCGTGTGGCCGCCCCGGAAGACGCGCCTTTCTACCTGGAACTCGTCAACGATCCCGATTTCATCACCCACATCGGCGACCGCGGCCTGCGCACGCTGGAGGCTGCGGCCCAGGCCATCGAGGCCGGCCCGGTGGACATGCAGCGCAGCCGCGGCCACTCGCTCTACCTGGTCGAGCGCCTCGAGGACGGCTTGCCTGTGGGTATGTCCGGCCTGATCAAGCGCGATACCCTCGAGGATGTCGACCTCGGCTATGCTTTCCTGCCGGCATATCGCGGCCTGGGCTATGCCTTCGAGGCCGCCCACGCCCTCACCGGTCATGCGCGCAGCCTCGGCATCCCGCGCCTGGCCGCCATCGTCAATCCGGATAACACGGCCTCGATCGGCCTGCTGCTCAAGCTGGGCATGCGCTATGAACGCTTCGCCGTGCTGGCCGAGGGGCAGCCGGGCGTGAACGTCTACGGGATGGCGCTGGCCGCGAACTGAGTCTTGTGTGTGCGGGCTGACGCAGCGCGGCAGGCGCCGGTGGTAGGATGGCGTTGCCATAAAAACCACCACCGTTCACCGAGCCAGCGATGCCTGTCAACCCGCCCAGCGAGCCGCGCCCCGACGCACCCATCTTCGTTGTCCTGAATGCCGGTTCAGGCCATTCAGAAACGGAGCTGCGCCGTTCGACCATCGAGTCGGTGCTGGCCGCGGCCGGCCGCAGCTGCCACCTGGAAATAGTCGAGGACCCTGGGCAGCTGGAGGCGATCGCCCGCAACATGGCGCAACAGGCGCTGGCCGCAGGCGGCATCCTGGTCGCGGCAGGCGGCGACGGCACCATCAACACGGTGGCCCACGAAGCCGTCCTGGCCGGCTGCACCTTCGGCGTCTTGCCGCAGGGGACCTTCAACTACTTCGGCCGCACCCACGGCATCCCTGAAGACCTGGCCGAAGCCGTCTATTCATTGCTGCGTGCCAAGGTGCGGCCGGTGCAGGTGGGCCTGCTCAACAACAAGATTTTCCTCGTCAACGCCAGCGTCGGCCTGTATCCGAAACTGCTGGAAGAGCGCGAGCACGACAAGCGCCAGTACGGGCGCAGCCGCGTGGTCGCCTTCTTTTCGGCAATCAAGATCGCCTTGCGCCCGCACCGCCACCTGCGCATCACGCTCGAGCAGGACGGCAAGGAACGCCGCCTGCGCACCACCACCTTGTTTGTCGGTAACAACCGCCTGCAGCTGGAACAGGTCGGCATGGATGGCCTGACCGAGGCGGTGGAGGAGGGCCAGCTGGTCGCCATCGCGCCGCGCCCCATGGGCAAGCTGGGCCTGCTCGGTTTGCTGGTGCGCGGCCTGCTCGGACGCCTGAAGGATGCCGATGTGGAGGCCTTCGCCTTCAAGCGCCTGACGGTGCGCACCCCGGCCGTGTATGGGCGCAAGCGCATGAAGGTCGCGGCGGACGGCGAGGTGACGACGATGGCGATGCCGCTGGAGTTCCGGGTGCTGGAAGGGCGGCTGGCCCTGATGGTGCAGGGACCGTCGCGCCGGCAAGCGCGCGAGGTCCCCGAGGTGGAAGCGTCTTGAAGCCTACTGCGTGCGCAGCAGCCGCACGCCCATGATGTCGACGCGGTTGTACGGGCCCTTGCTGCCGCCGGCGCCGCTGAAGCTGCTGTTACTGTCGAGATAGCTCATATTGTAGAAGTCGCCCATCTCGATGCGGTAGCGGCCTGCCTTCAGGTCGGCCGCCAGTGGCGTCGAATACACGGCCGAGGTGGTCGCCGTCGCCGGCGGCGTATGCGGCATCTGGACGACGCCCTGCGCCACTGCCTTTCCAGCGGCATCCTTCAGCACCAGCCATTTCACGCCGTTGCTGGTCCCGAGTCTCAGGTCGTTGGCGGCATTGTGATAGCTCAGCTGGACCTGGTAGCGGCCAGGAGTCGCCACGTCGATGCGCTCCACGGCGAAGCGGTCGCCGGGCCGGCCCCAACCTTTGATGCGCGGCATGGAGAACTGCGCATCCGGCGGGCTCGCCGGAATAGTCGCGACGACGCGTGGGTCGCTGGCGCCGATCTCGATACTGGCACCGACGCAGCGCGGGATGCTGTGGTGGCTGCGGTTGCCGCTCGCCGTGTCGCGCGCCGCCAAGGCATAGCAGGCAGCGACGCCGCCATTGCGGTCGACCCACGCGCCGGTGCGCAATCCGTCGGCCACCAGCTTGCCGTCGCGGTAGACGCTGTAGACGAGGCCCTGTTCCCGGGCGAACGTCAGGGTGACGCCGCCGGCGCCGCGCATGAGCGAAGCGATGGCGGGCTCGCGCGGGCCGAAGGTCGCGCCGCCGCTGGCGTAGGGGTCCTCCTGCACGCGCCGGATCGCCTGCTGGCCCGTCACCAGCTTGCCCAGCACGATCTCGATGTCGTTCTGTTCCTGAAGCTGGACCAGGCGAATCGTGCCGTCTGCAGGCTTGCCGTTCAGGAGGATGCGTTCGATGGCGTAGTAGCCGTCCTCCTTGCCCGCTGCCGGCAGGCGCAAACGCACGCCGATCCGCCTGTCGTGCAAGCGCAGGTCCTGCAGCGCGATCTCGGACGCGGCACCGAAGGTTTCGCGACGCAGTTTCGCGGTCACGAACGGCGCCAGCGCGATGCCGTCGTCCGTGGCGGACACGCCGAACACGGTGTCGACCACCATGCCCAGGTAGGCGCCGACGGACCACAGCTGGCGCCGCGAATTGATCACGGGGCCGATCAGGGAAGGGTTGCGTTCGTCCAGCAGCAGCGGCTGTCCGGATAGCCACTCCAGGTTTTCCATGTTCGACAGGTTCAGGGACGCGCCGCGCATGAGGGTCGCGTAGGCCGCGTCGGCCACGGCGACGTTGCCGGCCCGCGCCGCCGCTTTCAGGCCGTAGCCGGTGACGAAGGGCCAGATGGCGCGGTTGTGGTAGACCGGCATGCCCGGCTGCTGGGGCCAGATCACGGGCGCGCCCATGGGGCCGTGCGGATAGTGGGAGAGGATCGAGCGGGCCTGCTCCTGGTCCGCCACGCCGGTGACGATGGCGAGCGACTGTCCCAGCCAGTCGAACTTGTGCAGCGGCGCGCCGTCGAGGTGGCCGGCCGTGAGGCTGCTGTACATGCCGGCGTCCTTCAGCCACAGGCGCGCATTGATGGCCTGTTTCAGGTTCGCGGCCCAGTGTTCGTAGCGCGACGCACGCGCGGCCTCGCCCTGCTCGCGCGCCAGGCGCGCCGCAAGCGTCAAGGCCTGGTAGTGGCCGACATTGGTGGACAGGGCTTTCGAGGTCGACATCGCCGCCAGTTCGCCCGGGATCCAGGAAGCGTAGCTCTGGTCGCGCCAGTCGAGGAAGGATTGCTCGCCCATGTACAGGCCGCTCAACGCGTCGAAGGCGGCAATGCGATCGTTCTCGATGGTGTTCGACAGGGCGCGAAGGGCACGGCGGGCAAATGCCGCCCGCTCGCCGGAGGGCAGGGTGCGCAGGACTTCCTCGGCCGCGAAGGTCCAGCTGATGCGGTCCGTGCTGACCGGCCAACTGCCGCCGCTGCCGGTATCCTGCACGATCTGCAGGCCGTCCTTCGTCCCGGCCACCTGCGACGCAAGCGCAAGGCCGGCGCGCCATCCAGACAGCTTGAACTCGAGCGAATTGCGCACGCGCTGCGGGTCCAGCATCGCCAGGCCCAGGTCAGCCGCGTAGGAGAGATCGCGGGTCCAGACGTAGGGCCACTTCTCGCCGGTGGCGAAGCACTCGCAGGGAATCGGCGCGCCGCCGTTGTAGTTGCCGTCGCGGATCTGGCTCACCGAATCCTGGCGCATCTCGAAGCCGGCCAGCGCGAACAGGGCATCGAAGGCCAGGTTGCCGGTGCGGACGCGCGGCAAGCCGGCCTGCTCGCTATACTGCACGTGCTGCGGGCCCGGGTCGCGCAGGTCCATGGTGGTCGAGTGCGTATAGCTGCGCAGCGCGGCGCCCGCATCCGGCGTCGAGAAACTTGCTGTTTCCTGCTTGCCGTCCCAAGTGGGCCAGGACATCGTGACGGGCTGGCGGCCGGCGTGCGGGTCGGCCTGGCCGGCCGCCTGCTGGTCCGCCAGGCGCACCACGCGCAGCTGCGGCGCGGCCGGGTCGGAGGCGTCGAGCGTGAAGCGGTAAGTGCCGGTGCGGCGCACGAACAGGTAGTCTTCCGGGCCGGGACGGGTCTCGAGGCGGTAGGCGGTGTCGGGCGTCACGGTCACGCCGCGGCTGCCGTCCACCACCCATTCCTCGCTCCAGTCCTTGCTGCCCAGCTTGAAGCCGTGGTTGCCGGGGCCGACCAGGATGTCGGCCTCGTAGATGTTCTTGCCCTTGCTTGCGAGCGCGTTCGCGGTGCCCCAGCCATTGAAGCCGCCACGCACGTAGAGGTTCTTGTCCTGGGCGATCGCGGGCAGGCAGGCCAGCAGGGCGGCTGCGGCGAGAAGACGCGGCATCATCGGGCGGCCTCCAGTTCCAGTACCACGCTGGCCATGGCGGGCAGGCGGAGTTCCTTTTCCAGGCCGAAGCGCTTGCCAGTCAGAACGTCCACGCCGCCCGGCACGCCGTCCAGCATCTCGCGGAAGCGCGCGGTGTCGAGCACCATCTCCTTCGGATTGTTGTTGAAGGCGACCAGCACGCGCTTGGCGCCCTCGTAGCGGAAGTAGACCCAGGTATTGTCGCGCGGGCCGAAGTGCATCATCTTCCCCTTGTGGATGAGCGGCTGGCCCTTGCGCCAGTTGGCCAGCTTGCGCACCAGTTCCTGGGCGGCGCGCTGCTGCGCGCCCAGGCCGCGGCCGGAAAAGGCGTCGACCTTGTCGCCCGCCCAGCCGCCCGGGAAGTCGCGGCGGTAGCTGGCGTCGTCGCGCTCCTTCGTCGCGCTGGTCATCAGGATCTCGTCGCCGGTATAGAGCTGGGGAATGCGCGGCATCGTCATCAGGAAGACCATCATCATCCGGTAGCGGTCGAAGTTCTCGCCCACCGCGCTCCAGATGCGCGAGACGTCGTGGTTGGCCTCGAACAGCACCAGGTTGCCGGGTTCCGGGTACAGGTAGTCGAGGGAGAGCGTCTCGTAGACCTCGTTGAAGACGTTGTGTCCCTTGTCCTTGGCGAGCGCCGTGCGCATCGCTTCGGCAAGAGGGAAGTCCATCAGGCTCGGCGTCGAGGCGCGGTAGCCGTCGAAGTTGTCCTTGCCGCGCTGCCAGCGCGCCACCACGGGTGGGCGCGTGCTCCATTCCTCGCCGACCAGGTTCAGGTTCGGGTATTCCTGCATCAGGCGGCGGGTGTACTCGGACAGGAAGGCGCCATCCGAATAGCCGAAGGTATCGATGCGCAGGCCCGAGAGGCCGGCGTACTCGATCCACCAGATATTGTTCTGGATGAGGTAGTTCGCGACCAGGGGATTGCTCTGGTTCAGGTCCGGCATGGTCTCCACGAACCAGCCGCGCGTGAAGTTGTCCGCATCCTCCTTCGAGGCGTAGGGGTCCTGCACGGCGGTGCGGTGGTGATGGGTCGGCACGAACTTGCCCCCGTAGTTGACCCAGTCGGGCGTCGGCAGGTCCTTCATCCACCAGTGCGAGCTGCCGATGTGCGACAGCACCACGTCCTGGATCAGGCCGATGCCGCGCTTCTTCGCCTCCAGCGACAGGCGCCGGAAGTCCTCGTTGCTGCCGTAGCGCGGGTCGATGCGGTAGTGGTCGGTGGCGGCGTAGCCGTGGTACGAGTAGGCCGGCATGTCGTTCTCGACCAGCGGCGTCGGCCACAGCTGGGTGAAGCCCAGGTCGCGGATGTAGTCGAGGCGCTGGACGATGCCTTCGATGTCGCCGCCGTGGCGTCCGCCGCCGTTGGCGCGATTGGCCTTTTCGCGCGTGTCCGGCGTGTTGTCGTTGGCGGGATTGCCGTTGGCGAAGCGGTCCGGCATGACCTGGTAGATCGTATCGCGGCTGGTGAAGCCGATGCGCTGGGCGGACCCGGCTTCGCGCGCCAGCAGGCGGTAGGTGGTGCTCGCCTGGCGCCCGGCGCCCTTGAAGACGATGTCGAAGCTGCCCGGCTTCGCTTCCTGGCCGATCTCGAGGTCGATGAACAGGTAGTTCTTGCTGGGCACACGGGTGACGGTGGCGATCCGCACGCCGGGATAGGCAAGCGATGGCTCGAGCTCGGCGATGCGCTCGCCATGCACCATGAGTTGCAGCCCCTTGTGCTGCATGCCGGCCCACCAGAAGGGCGGCTCCGTGCGGGCGATGGTGGAGGACTGGGCGGAAGCGGCGAGCGAGGCGCTAGCGAGCAGGAGGAGGGCGAGGAGCTGTCTCATAGCGGTAAGGGCTTCCTCCTCCGGACGCAACAAATCGTAGTCAGACTACAGTACAAGACGACTCGCGCTGGAAGAAAGAATTGCCCGATCTAGTTGTGTTGCCTGAAGAATACTACGGAAGTAGTCGAGGTACAAAAAACTTGATGTGTTCGCTATCTAGTCAAAGTACAGATTTCTGCAAACTTGTTCCTGTCCCCGGCTCCGTCCTCCATGTACTTGCCCCGCCAAGTCTGCACCGTGTTGGTGCATTTTCAGCCATTTTGCTTAAAATTTCATCATTTGTAGTGAGACTACAACCCCACATATGCACCGTTGTAGCCCAAATACAACGTGCGCACGGCGTTTTGATGACTGATTTCTATAAAACATGCCATTATCGTAGTAACAAGCAACTCCCGTTGACAGTGCATCTAGTTTTAATACAGAATCCTTGACAGAACGTTGCAACACGTTTGCTTGAGGCTGCCGTGCAAGGTGCCTGCCGCGCTGTAGTTTCGGGAAAAAAATTATTGGTCTTTATTGAGGGGACAAATGAGTATCTTCGCAACCAAGCGCGCCGCTGAGCCGGTCCGCCAAGCCTTCCTGCTGAGCCCGGTCGCCGCCGGCTGCGCCGTTTTCCTGTCCGTGTTCGCGGGCAGCGCCTACGCGCAGGACAACAGCACGACTACCACCAACGCGACCTCGAGCGCAGCCACCGCGCCAGCATCGGCCGAGCAGGCCGCAGCCGCCGCCGAGCCGACGCCGCCGGGCGCGACTGCGCCGGTTTCGACCGTCACCGTCACGGGTATCCGCCGCGGTATCGAAGCGGCGATCTCGATCAAGAAGAATTCCACCTCGATCGTCGAGGCCGTGTCGGCCGAAGACATCGGCAAGCTGCCGGACCAGAGCGTCGCCGAATCGATCTCGCGCCTGCCGGGCGTGGCCGTGCAGCGCGGCCGCAGCTCGGGCAAGGCCGCCGAGATCTCGGTGCGCGGCCTGTCGCCGAGCTTCAACGGCACCCTGCTGAACGGCCGCGAAATGGCCTCGACCGGCAACGCCCGTTCCCCTGAGTTCGACCTGTTCCCGGCCGAACTGATGGGTTCCATCATGATCTACAAGACCCCGGACGCGACCGTCGTCGGCCAGGGCCTGGCATCGACCATCGACCTGCGCACTGTCCAGCCGCTGGACTTCGGCAAGCGCACCGTCGCCGTCAGCTACAAGAAGAGCCGCCTGGGCGTGAAGCAGCGCGACGGCCTGCCGGAAGGCGATGGCGACCGCTACACCCTGTCCTACATCGACCAGTTCGCCAACCGCACCATCGGCGTCGCGATGGGCTTCACCCGCTATGAAGAAATGGGCGGCGGCCAGGCCAAGTTCAACTCCTGGGGCACCGGCACCATGCAGTACAACGGCGCCGATGTGAAGACCCCGGGCGGCTTCGGCTACGACACCGAAGTCGGTTCGCACAACCGCGACGGCGCCTTCGCCTCGCTGCAATGGCGTCCGAACCGCAACTTCAAGTCGACCGTCGACCTGTTCTACTCGGCCGGCGAAACCGGCCTGAAGAAGACCGGCTTCGAAGGCGGCGTCGCCTTCAACGGCGGCGGCCAGTATGAGCTGCCGCACGTGCTGAGCAGCGCCACCATCGCCAACGGCGTCGCCACCAGCGGCACCATCAGCAACTGGAAGGGCGTGGTCCGCAACCACTACGAAGGCAACGAAGACGACCTCAAGACCATCGGCTGGAACAACGAGCTGAAGATCGGCGACTGGACCACCGCGGCCGACCTGACCTGGTCGAAGGCCACCAAGCTGGGCTCGCGCTACGAAACCACCGCCGGTATCGCCGGCCGCGAGCAGGACACCCTGAACTACAGCGGCTTCGATGGCGGCAACGTCACCCAGGTGAAGTACACCCCGGGCAGCAACTACGCCGACCGCGCCGTCGCGCGCCTGACCGACGTGATGGGCTGGTCCGGCGGCGAAACCTCGCCGCAGGCCGGTTACCTGGCCCAGCCTTACGTCGAAGACCAGGTCAAGGCCGTGCGCCTGACCGCCAAGCGCGACGTCGAATGGGGCCCGATCACCGGCACCACCTACGGCTTCAACCACACCTCGCGCGACAAGTCGCGCACCGGCGACGAAGGCCGCCTGCTGATCAAGGGCGGCAGCGGCCCCTACGCGGCGGTCGCCGTGCCGGGCAGCGATGTCGCCCAGGCTGGCGCCTCCGGCTTCAAGGTGGTGTCGTGGGACCCGCGCGGCTCGCTCGGTTCGGTCTACGAACTGGCCCACAAGGTCGACGCCGACATCTACAACAAGTACTGGGACGTGGCCGAGCGCATCAACACCGCCTACTTCATGGGCGACCTGGAAGGCCAGCTGTTCGGCCTGGATTACCGCGGCAACGTCGGCCTGCAGGCAGTCCACACCCGCCAGACCGGCGGCGGCTACGTGGTCGACAGGGCGCGTTGCGTCGGCAACACCGCCGAGACCTGCCCGGCACAGCGCGTCTCCGATGGCGACAGCTACTGGGATGTCCTGCCGAGCCTGAACGTGTCCTTCGACCTCGGCAACGACCAGGCGCTGCGCTTCGGCGCGGCCAAGGTGGTCTCGCGCGCCAACCTCGACGACCTGCGCGCCGGCCAGAACTTCGCGCTGGCGACCCAGGGCGTGTCGATCCTGACCGGCGGCGGCGGCAACCCGCAGCTGAAGCCGTTCCGCGCCAAGCAGCTCGACCTGTCGTACGAGAAGTACTTCGGCAACAAGGGCTACATCAGCGCCGCGGTGTTCTACAAGAAGCTCGACACCTACATCCTGCGTGCGCCGCGCGCCTTCGACTACGCGCCGTACATCACGCCGAGCACCCCGCTGCCGACCACCGGTCCGTTCGCCGGTTCGACCCAGGGCCTGTTCACCCAGCCGACCAACGGCGACGGCGGCAACATCAAGGGCTACGAGCTGGCGGTCAACGTGCCGTTCTCGATGGTCTCGCAGTACCTGGACGGTTTCGGTGTGATGGTCAACCACTCGGACACCCGCTCGGGCATCGAACTGCCGGAAGTCGGCTTCGCGAACGTGAACGGCGACTCGGTCACGATCCCGCTGCCGGGCCTGTCGCGCAAGGTCAGCAACCTGCGCCTGTACTACGAGAAGAACGGTTTCCAGATCGCCGCCGCAGCGCGCAAGCGTTCGAGCTTCCTGGGCCAGGTGTCCGACTTCCAGGACAACCAGCAGCTGACCTTCATCAAGGGCGACACCATCGTCGACCTGCAGGTCTCCTACGAAGTGCAGTCCGGCTGGCTGAAGGGCGTGAGCCTGTTCGCCCAGGCGCAGAACTGGAACAACGCACCGTTCCTGGAGTACACCACCGACGAGAACAATCCGTCGAACCGCGTGGACTACGGCCGCACCTACCACTTCGGCGCTTCCTACAAGTTCTAAGCTGAACTGAGGTAAAGTATCGACCCCTGCCGGGCATCCGCCTGCCAGGGGTCGTTTTTCGTCACGGGCAAATCCATGAATACCGAACCAATCAAGGACATCGTCATCGTCGGCGGCGGCACGGCCGGCTGGATGACCGCGGCCGCGCTGGCGACCGTGCTGAACGGCCGCTACAACATCCGCCTCGTCGAATCCGACGAGATCGGCATCGTCGGGGTCGGCGAAGCGACCATCCCCATGATCCAGCGCTTCAACCGCGTGGTGGGCATCGACGAGAACGAATTCATGCGCGAGACCCAGGGCAGCTTCAAGCTGGGGATCGAGTTCGTCAACTGGGGCCGGCTGGGCGAGCGCTACATGCACGGTTTCGGCCGGCTGGGCCAGGACCTGGCCACGCTGCCTTTCGACCAGTACTGGCAGAAGATGCGCGCCGCGGGCAAGGCGGCGCCGCTCGAGCAGTACTCGATCACGCGCATGGCCGCCAGGGCGGGCAAGTTCATGCCGCCGCGCTTCGACGTGCAGAATTCGCCGCTGCGCGACATCAACTACGCCTATCACTTCGACGCCAGCCTGTACGCAAAATACCTGCGCAAGCTGTCGGAAGCGCGCGGCGTGGTGCGCATCGAAGGGAAAATCACCCGCGCCACCCAGCGCGCCGACAATGGCTTCATCGACGCGGTCGAGCTGGAGAACGGCACGCGCGTCGAGGGCGAACTCTTCATCGACTGCTCGGGCTTCCGGGGCCTCTTGATCGAACAGACCCTGCAGACCGGCTTCGAGGACTGGACGCACTGGCTGCCGGCCGACCGCGCCCTGGCCGTGCCCTGCGAATCGGCCCCGGCAATCACGCCCTACACCCGCGCGACCGCCCACAAATCGGGCTGGCAGTGGCGCATCCCGCTGCAGCACCGCACCGGCAACGGCCATGTGTATTGCAGCCGCTTCATCAGCGACGACGAGGCCGCAAGCACGCTCCTGGCCAACCTGGACGGCAAGGCGCTGGCGGACCCGCGCCTCATCAAATTCCAGACCGGCATGCACAAGCAGGCCTGGAACCGCAACGTGGTGGCCCTGGGCCTGGCCAGCGGCTTCCTCGAACCGCTCGAATCGACCAGCATCCACCTGATCCAGTCCGGCATCCAGCGCCTGCTCGACTTCTTCCCGGACCGCGGCTGGAGCGGCGTCGACCGCGACGAGTACAACCGCCAGTCGCGCTTCGACTACGAGCGCATCCGCGACTTCATCATCCTGCACTACCACCTGAACCAGCGCAGCGACTCCGAATACTGGAAGGAATGCGCCAACATGGCCATTCCGGAGACGCTGCGCCACAAGATGGACATGTACCGTTCGCGCGGCCGGGTGGTCCGGGTCGACAACGAGCTGTTTTCCGAAGTCGGCTGGATCCAGGTATTCGAAGGCCAGAACATGCCGATCGAGGGCTACCACCCGCTGGCCGACACCCAGTCGGAGGAAGATATTGCCGAGTACCTCGACAGCGTGCGCGGCGTGATCGCCAAGTGCGTGGAGGTGATGCCCTCGCACGACGCCTACATCGCGAAGATGTGCGCGGCGAAGAAGATGTAGCCTGAACCTGTATCATGTGCGGCCCCATGCGTCGTAGGCGCATGGGGCTTTTGTTTTTACCCCGTTCCAAATAGTGCCCGCCGTCTCCGCCCAAGAGAGTAAACTGGCGTTTTAGTATTAACTTTGAAAGTTTTGCAATGTCTGACACCCCCATCCCGTCGTTTTCCGACCTCGATATCTCCGCGCCCGTACTGAAGGCGCTGAAGGAGGTCGGCTACGAAACGCCGTCGCCGATCCAGGCCGCCACCATTCCGCTGCTGCTGGCCAACCGCGACGTGCTGGGGCAGGCCCAGACCGGCACCGGCAAGACCGCCGCCTTCGCCCTGCCTATCCTGTCGCGCATCGACATCAAGCAGGCGACCCCGCAGGCGCTGGTGCTGGCGCCGACGCGCGAGCTGGCGATCCAGGTGGCCGAAGCCTTCCAGAGCTACGCCGCCCACATCAAGGGCTTCCACGTGCTGCCGATCTACGGCGGCCAGAGCTACGGTCCGCAACTGTCGGCGCTGCGCCGCGGCGTGCACGTCGTGGTGGCGACGCCGGGCCGCGTGATCGACCACATCGAGAAGGGCTCGCTCGACCTGTCGCAGCTGAAGACCCTCGTGCTGGACGAGGCGGACGAGATGCTGCGCATGGGCTTCATCGACGACGTCGAGCACATCCTGCAGCAGACGCCGGAATCGCGCCAGACCACGCTGTTCTCGGCCACCATGCCGCCGGCGATCAAGCGCATCGCGAAAACCTACCTGCGCGATCCGGCAGAAGTGACCGTGGCGGCCAAGACCGGCACCGCCGAGAACATCACCCAGCGCTACTGGCTGGTGGCGGGCATGCAGAAGCTCGACGCCCTGACCCGCATCCTGGAAGCCGAGCCTTTCGACGGCATGATCATCTTCGCGCGCACCAAGCTGGGCACCGAGGAGCTGGCCAGCAAGCTCCAGGCGCGCGGCTTCGCCGCCACGGCCATCAACGGCGACATGGCCCAGCAACAGCGCGAGCGCACCATCGAGCAGCTCAAGAACGGCAAGATCGACATCCTGGTGGCGACCGACGTCGCCGCGCGCGGCCTGGACGTGGAGCGCATCAGCCACGTGATCAACTACGACGTGCCGTCCGACCCGGAAAGCTACACCCACCGCATCGGCCGCACCGGCCGCGCCGGCCGCAGCGGCGAAGCGATCCTGTTCATCACCCCGCGCGAGCGCGGCCTCCTGAAAGCCATCGAGCGCGCCACGCGCCAGCCGGTCGCGCCGCTGCAGCTGCCGACCGTGAAGGCGGTCAACGAAGTGCGCATCGCGAAGTTCAAGGAGCAGATCGCCGCCACCCTGGCCGAAGGCGGACTGGAAGTCTTCCGTTCGCTGATCGAGGAGTACGAGCGCGAGCAGAACGTGCCGGCGGTGGACATCGCCGCGGCCCTGGCCAAGCTGGCGCGCGGCGACGTGCCGCTGCTGCTGGAAAAGCCGGACCGCGAACCGAAACCGGAGTTCGCGCCGCGCGAGCAGGCCGCCTGGGAAGAGCGTCCTGCGCGTCCCCAGCGCGAGCCGGGCTTCAAGAAAGAGCGTGTCGCGCGCGAGCCGGAACCGGGCATGGCCACCTTCCGCATCGAAGTCGGCCACCAGCACGGCGTCAAGCCGGGCAATATCGTCGGCGCGATCGCCAACGAAGCCGGCATGCCGGCCAAGTACATCGGCCGCATCGAGATCTACGACGACTACAGCACCCTCGACCTGCCGGACGACATGACGCCCGACCTGATCGAGCACCTGCGCACGGTGTGGGTGGCGGGCCAGCAGCTGAACATGACGCGCGACGGGGCGGAAGCGCCGATGGTCGCCGCGCCGAAGAAGAAATTCTTCAAGAAGGACGGCGGCAAGAAGCCGCACCGCAAGGGGCCGGCGAAAGGCGAATGAGGCGCCGGCTCAGCGCGGCGGCGTGGATGCGAAGCTGACCGCGACCGTCAGTCCGCGTCCGCCCGGTCCGTCTTCCAGCGTGATGCGGGCCCCGTTGCGCGCCGCCGCGCGCTCCGCGATCGACAGGCCCAGTCCGCTGCCGGGCTGCTCCTGGCCGGGCGCGCGGTAGAAGCGCTCGAACACCTTGCCGCGCAGTTCCGGCGCAATGCCGGGGCCCTGGTCCGTCACCGTCAGCAGGCCGCCATCGAGCCTGACCGTCACCGCGCCCGGCACGGGCGAATACTTGAGGGCGTTGCCGATGACGTTGTCGAGCAGCGCCGCCACGCTTTCACGGTGCAGCGCCAGCGTGCACGGACGCGCCGCCTCGAAGGCGACGTCGACCCCGCGTTGCATCGCCAGCGGCGCGGCCAGCGCGATGCGCTGGCGCACCAGCGCCGCCAGGTCGAGCGGGGCCAGCTCCGCGCCGTCCGCGTTGCCGCGCGCGCGTTCGAATGCCAGCAGCTGGTGGATCGCGTGGGTGGCCCGCGCCACCCCTTCGCGCAGGCCCGAGGCCGCGTGCGCGCGCCGTTCCTCATCGGGCGCATGTTCCAGCAGATGGGCATTGAGCTGCACCACCGACAGCGGTGTCTTGAGCTCGTGCGCGGCGTCGACCAGGAATTCCTTCTCGCGCGCCAGCCGTTCGGCGAGGCGCGCCATCAGGCCGTTGATGGACTGCAGCAGCGGCGTCAGCTCGCGATAGGGAGAGGCGGCAAAGGGCGCGAGATCTGCCGCGTCGCGCCGCGCCACCGCTTCGGCCGCGCTGCGCAGGGGCCGCAGTCCCACCCGTACGATCAGCCAGGCAGGCAGCAGCAGGAAGGGCAAACTATAGGCCAGGGGGGCAAGCAGGTAGCTGGCGGCGGAAGGCGTGAACAGCCAGTCCGTGTTCGGGCGTTCGAGCCGTTCCACCACGATGTCCGCCGCGGCGTCGCGCTCGACCCAGCGCACCCAGCCCGCCGGCGGCGCGGCCCCCGGCGCCGAATCGTAGAGCAGGCGGCCGTGGTGGCGAACCACGACCCGCGCCGGGCTGTCGAAGCCGGCCTCGCGGTACATGTCCTGCCGCAGCTTCTCGATGCCGGCGCCGATGCGCGCCATCTCGTCCGGGTCGTGGGCCGCGTGGCGCACGCTCAGCATGATCTGGCGCGCCCAGGCCTTGTTGACGATGGCAGCCTGGCGCTGCTGCTCTCCGCGCACCTGCCAGGCCAGGTGCGCCAGCGCCGCCAGCCAGATCGCCAGCATCACCAGCATGAAGCCGGCCAGCAGGCGCCGCAGCAGCGAGCGCGGACGCTCAGCCCTCATGCCGCACCATGTAACCCACGCCGCGCACGGTGCGGATGTAGCCGTCGCCGATCTTGCGCCGCAGATTGGACATATGGACGTCGAGCGTCTGGCCGCCGCTGTAGGGCAGCACGCCGTCTTCGAGCTCGGTCCGGGTCACGATGCGGTCGGCGTGCCGCACCAGCGTATGCAGCAGCGCGAATTCGGTGCGCGACAGCGGCAGAGCCCGGCCGGCCCGGGTCACGCTCAGGCGCCGGGGATCGAGGACCAGGTCGCCCAGGGTCCAGGCCGGCCCGCCATCCGCCGCGCCGGCCGGCGCCTCGCCTGCGCGCCGCGCCATGGCGCGCAGGCGCGCCAGCAGTTCCGGAATGTCGAAGGGCTTGATCAGGTAGTCGTCGGCGCCGCCGTCGAATCCATCCAGGCGATCCTCGAGGCTGTCGCGCGCCGTGATGACCACGCTGGGCAGGCCGTGCCCGGCCGCGCGCAGGCGCCGCAGCAGGGCGATGCCGTCGCCGTCCGGCAGGCCGAGGTCGAGCAGCAGGGCGGCGAACGGCTCTTCGCCGAGCAGGCGCTCGGCATCGGCGCCGAGGCGCACCCAGGTGACGAGATGGCCGTCGTCTTGCAGCACCGACTGCAGCGCGCGGCCCAGCGCCAGGTCGTCTTCGAGCAGGAGTATTCGCATGGGCTCAAGTATAGGGACAGAAAGCGGCAGGCCGCCCGGCGCGGGCCTGAAGACTGGCTGAAGGTTCGGCGCGCGGTTCGCTTCTACAATCGGGTTTCTCATTCACGCGAAAGGACCACGCATGCAACGACGACATACCGCCCTCCTTGTCCTCCTGGCCTCCCTGGCCTTTCCCGCCCGTGCCGACTGGCCGACCTGGCAGGGCGACGCCGGCCGCAGCGGACGCGCGGATGCGCCCGCGGGCATCCGCGGTTTCAAGCTGGTCCACCGCCTCGCGGTCCATGCCGAGATCCGGGCCACGCCGGTGCTGGCGGACGGCAGGCTGTACGTCGCCGCCGAGAACGGCAACCTGTACGCCTTCGATGCCGCCGGCGCGGCGCTGCAATGGCTGTTCCATGCGCGCGGGGGCATCGGCTCCACACCGGCGGTGCACGACGGTGCCGTCTACTTCCTGTCCCGTGACGGGCGCGTCCACGCCCTTGACGCCGCCACCGGCAAGCCGGTCTGGACTTTCCGCACCGGTGGCGAACGGGCCTTCGCCGCGCATGGCATGTTCGGCCTGCCGCGCAGCGGCGAGCCGGTGCCCGATCCCTGGGACCTGTACCTGTCCTCGCCGCTGGTCCACCAGGGCAAGGTGTACGTGGGCAGCAGCGACGGGCACCTGTACGCGCTGGAGGCGAAGACCGGCGCGCTGGCCTGGGCGCACCGGACCGGCGGCGTGGTCCATTCGTCGCCGGCGCTGGCCGGGGCGAACGTCGTGGTCGGCAGCTGGGACGGGGCGGTGTACGCGCTGGACGCCGCCAGCGGCGAGGAGCGCTGGCGCTTCCAGACGCGCACGGAACAGAAGACGAGCGTCATGACCGGCATCCAGGCCTCGCCCGCCGTGGACGGCGACACGGTCTATGTGGGCGCGCGCGACGGCTTTTTCTATGCGCTCGACGCCGCCACCGGAGGCCAGCGGTGGCGCTACGATGCGCAGGGAAGCTGGGTGGTCGCCAGCGCCGCGCAGGACCGCGAGCGCGTCTACGTCGCCACCTCGGACACCGGCCTGCTGCTGGCGCTCGACAAGCGCAGCGGCCGGGAGCTGTACCGGCATCCGATGCAGGTCTGGGTCTTCGCCTCGCCGCTCCTGATGGGGGATATGGTGGTCGCGGCGTCGATGAAGGGCGAACTGCACGCGATCGACGCCGCCGGCGGCGGGCCGCGCTGGCGCTGGCGCACCGGCGAAGCCGCCGCGAACGCCTCGCGCATCGTCGACGCTGCCGGCAAGTTCGACAGCGAGCGCCTGTTCGCGGGCGGCGCCCATGCGCTCGACGCCGGCCTGGAGCACGTCAAGCGCCTGGGCGCCTTCGTCGCCACCCCGGTATGGCACGGCGGGCGACTGATCGCCGCCACGGCCACCGGAGAGGTGCTGTTCTTCGCGCCGGAACGGTGACGGCGGCCGCGGCCGCGCGTCCGGCGCCGGCATCATTGCCCGCCGGTCTGCTGCGCGAACATCCACAGCAGGGCTTCGCGCAGCTCGCCCGCCCAGAAGGCCTCGTTGTGGTCCGCCTCCGGCACGATCTTCAGGACCGTATTGACCGCGGGATGCCCGGTCTTGCCGATCACCCCGGCCATCTTCTTCACGTCCGCATTCATCTGCGGACCTTCCTTCCCGCCCATCAGCAGGAACACGCGCGCATCTTTCGGCACCGGCTTCGATGCGACGAAGGCGAACGCGGGTTCTGCGGTCCAGTAGGCCGGCGAGAACACGCCGGCCTTGCTGAACACCTCCGGATACTGCGCCAGCGCGTAGTGCGAGGCCAGGCCGCCCATCGAGCTGCCCATGATGGCGGTATTGGCCCGGTCGGGCAGGGTGCGGTACTGCCTGTCGATCATGGGTTTGACCGTCTTGACGATGAAGTCGGTGTAGGCGCGATTCTCGCCCGGGCCGAACTCCGGATTATCCCAGGCGTTCAGTTCCGTCATGCGCTTTTCGGCGCCGTTGTCGATGCCGACCACGATCAGTTCCAGCTTGCCTTCCTTCGCCAGCGCGTCGAGCGTCTCGTCGACCTTCCACTCGCCCGCATAGGCGGTGGCCGTGTCGAACAGGTTCTGCCCGTCGTGCATGTAGAGGACCGGGTAGCGCTTGTCCGACGTCGCATAGCCGGGCGGCAGGTAGAGGCGCAGCTGGCGCTTGCGGTCCAGGCCCGGCATGGCGAGCGGCTCGCCCAGCAGGCTGACGCCGGGCAGGGCGGTGGATGCCTTTGGCTTGTCTTCGGCGCAGGCGCCCAGGGCCATGGTGGCGAACGCCAGGAGCAGGGGCAGGGCGGTACGGCGGGAAGCGCGCATGGTGTCTCCTTATGCAAGGTTGTTATATGTTGTTTGACTACAGAGGGGCGGTATTCGGCCAAGCCTGTGGTGTCGATTCTACTATGACAGCTCTTCGATTGACACTCCGAAAGGCCCATGTTATTTTGCTACAGATTACGGTAGGCCGCCTCTTCCTCGAGGGCCTGCTTCACACGAGAGTCCGGCGGGTCCGGGCCACATTGGGGACATCAATGGATATGCAAACCGGCGCCATCAAGCCGCGCCTGTCGTTCTGGCAGCTCTGGAACATGAGCTTCGGCTTCTTCGGCATCCAGTTCGGCTTCGCCCTGCAGAACGCCAACACCAGCCGCATCTTCTCGACGCTCGGCGCCGACCCCGACAACCTGGCCCTGTATTGGCTCGCCGCCCCCGTGACGG
The DNA here is from genome assembly GCF_024753255.1 of Massilia agri. GTDB lineage: Bacteria > Pseudomonadota > Gammaproteobacteria > Burkholderiales > Burkholderiaceae_D > Telluria > Telluria agri. The sequence goes on along the minus strand of NZ_JANUHA010000001.1, from coordinate 634,987 downwards.
GCCTGCTGGTGCAGCCCGTGATCGGCTACCTGAGCGACAACACCTGGCACCCGAAATGGGGCCGCCGCCGTCCCTTCTTCTTCATCGGCGCCCTGCTGGCGGCGATCGCCCTGTTCCTGATGCCGAATTCCGCCGCCCTGTGGATGGCCGTGGCCGTGCTGTGGCTGATGGACGCCGCCATCAACGTGTCGATGGAACCCTTCCGCGCCTTCGTGGGCGACAAGCTCGACGCCTCGCAGCAGACCGCGGGCTATGCGATGCAGACCTTCTTCATCGGCTGCGGCGCCGTGATCGCTTCGCTGCTGCCCTGGTTCTTTGAAATGATGGGCGTGTCCAACGAAGCGGTCGGCGGCATGATCCCCGACACCGTGCGCTACTCCTTCTATGCCGGCGGCGCGATCTTCTTCCTGGCCGTGCTCTGGACCGTCCTCACCGCCGACGAACTGCCGCCGGCGGACATGGACAGCTTCAACAAGGAACGCCAGCATTCCCGCAGCCTGGGCGTGGCCATCGCCGAGATCTTCGGCGGCTTCGCCAAGATGCCGCGCACCATGGTGCAACTGGCTTTCGTGCAGTTCTTCACCTGGATCGCGCTGTTCGCGATGTGGATCTACACCGGCTCTGCGATCGCCGACAACGTCTACGGCACCACCGACGCCCATTCAACCGAATTCCAGGCGGCCGGCAGCTTTGTCGGCATCATGTTCGCGGTCTACAGCGGCGTGTCGGCGCTGGCCGCCTTCATCCTGCCGATCTTCGCGCGGGCGACCTCTCGCAAGACCGTGCACGCCACCTGCCTCGCGATCGGCGGCCTGAGCCTGGCAAGCATCTACCTCATCACCGACCGCAACATGCTGATGGTCCCGATGATCGGCGTCGGCCTGGCCTGGGCCTCGATCCTGACCATGCCCTACGCGATCCTGGCGGGCTCGCTGCCGGCCAAGCGCATGGGTTACTTCATGGGCCTGTTCAACTTCTTCGTCGTGATCCCGCAGATCTGCAGCGGCCTGCTGCTGGGCGGCGTGACCAAGCACTTCTTCGACGGCCACACCGTGCTGACCGTGGCCCTCGGCGGTGCGTCGATGCTGGTCGCGGCCGTGCTGACGCTGTTCGTCACCGACCGCGCGGCACCGGTGAAGTCAAGCGCCTGAGCGCCGCGCGCCAGTGATTTCGCGCCTGTCGTATCGTAACGTTTTATTAACATCGCCCCGCAAGGGCGACGTTGCACAACGTTATTACGACAGGAGCGAAGCATGACCATCCAGACTGTCCCGACCACGCCGTTCGCCGGCCAGCGGCCCGGCACCTCGGGCCTGCGCAAGAAAGTCACCGAATTCCAGCAGCCGGGCTACCTCGAGAATTTTGTCGAGGCCATCTTCCAGACGATCAAGGGAAACATGGGCGAGGGCTGCGCCCTGGTCGTCGGCGGCGACGGCCGCTATTTCAACCGCGAAGCGATCCAGGTCATCCTGCGCATGGCCGCCGCCCACGGCGTGCCGCGCGTGCTGGTCGGGCGCGGCGGCATCCTGTCCACGCCGGCCGTGAGCTGCGTGATCCGCAAGCACGCGGCTTTCGGCGGCATCGTGCTCTCGGCCAGCCACAATCCCGGCGGCCCGGATGGCGACTTCGGCATCAAGTACAACATCGATAACGGCGGGCCGGCGCCAGAGAAGGTCACCGAAGCGATCTTCGCCAGCACCCAGGCCTTGAGCAGCTACCGCATCAGCGACGCCGGTCCCGTGGACCTCGACCGGATCGGCACGACGCGCATCGAGGACATGGTGGTCGAGGTCATCGACCCGGTGGCGGACTACGCGCAGCTGATGGCGCGCCTGTTCGACTTCGAGGCCATCCGCACGCTGTTCGCGAGTGGCTTCCGCATGCGCTTCGACGCCATGCATGCCGTCTCCGGCCCCTATGCGAAGGCCATCATCGAGGGCCAGCTGGGCGCGCCCGCCGGCACCGTCGTCAACTGCCTGCCGCTGGAGGACTTCGGCGGCGGCCACCCGGACCCGAACCCGGTCAACGCGGCCGACCTGATCGCCCACATGAACGGCCCGGACGCGCCCGGCTTCGGCGCCGCCTCGGACGGCGACGGCGACCGCAACATGATCGTCGGCCGCGGCCTGGCCGTCACGCCTTCGGACAGCCTGGCCATCATTGCCGCCAACGCGACCGTGGCGCCGGGCTACGCCTCCGGCATTACCGGCATCGCGCGTTCGATGCCGACCTCGCAGGCGGCCGACCGTGTTGCGGAAAGCCTGGGCATTTCCTGCTTCGAGACCCCGACCGGCTGGAAGTATTTCGGCAACCTGATGGACGCGAACCTCGCGACCCTGTGCGGCGAAGAGAGCTACGGCACCGGCTCGCACCACATCCGCGAGAAGGACGGCCTGTGGGCCGTGCTGTTCTGGCTGAATATGCTGGCCGCGCGCACGAAGACAGGAAATGCGTCGGTCAACGAGATCGTGCGCGAACACTGGGCGCGTTTTGGGCGCAACTATTATTCGCGCCATGACTACGAAGCGGTCGACACGATCGCCGCCGATTCCCTGATGATGGCGCTGCGCGAAAAACTGCCCGCGCTGGCCGGCCAGACCCTGGGCAGCTTCCGTGTCGCGGTGGCCGACGATTTCGCCTACACCGACCCGGTCGACGGTTCGCTCTCGACGCGCCAGGGCATCCGCATCGCCATGGTCGACGGCTCGCGCATCGTGTTCCGCCTGTCCGGTACCGGCACCGAAGGCGCCACCATCCGCCTCTACCTCGAACGCTTTGAAGCCGACCCGGCGCGCCACGACATCGATACGCAAGAAGCACTCTCCGAACTGATCGCCATCGCCGACCAGGTCGCCGAACTGCGCCAGCGCACCGGCCGTACGGGCCCGTCCGTGATCACCTAGACCATCCACCCACCACACAGGAACCTGCATGAAACTTCCCGTCCTTGCCGCCTCCATGTTGCTTGCCTTCGGCGCAGCGTCCCAAGCCGCCGCCCAGGCCGCCAAGCCCTTCGTCTGGGAGAACGCCACCGTCTACTTCCTGCTGACGGACCGTTTCAACAACGGCGACAAGGCGAACGACCTCGCATACGGCCGCAAGGACGATGCGGCCAAGCTGCGCGGCTTCATGGGCGGCGACCTGAAGGGCATCACGGCCAAGATCAAGGACGGCTATTTCAGGGAGCTGGGCGTGAATGCCATCTGGCTCACGCCGCCGGTCGAGCAGATCCATGCGGGAACCGACGAGGGCACCGGCAAGAGCTATGGCTTCCACGGCTACTGGGCCAAGGACTTCACCGCCATCGACGCCAACCTCGGCACCGAGGCGGACTTCCGCACTTTCGTGGACACCGCGCACGCCAACGGCATCCGCGTGATCCTGGACGTGGTGATGAACCACACCGGCCCGGTGACGGAACAGGACCCGGTATGGCCGTCGAGCTGGGTGCGCACCGGACCGAAGTGCGCCTTCAAGGATGCGCCCACCACGATCGACTGCACCCTGGTCGACAACCTGCCGGACATCCTCACCAACAGCAATGCCAACGTGCCGCTGCCGCCGCAACTGGTCGCGAAGTGGAAGAAGGAAGGGCGCTACGAGCGCGAGGTGAAGGAGCTGGACGCCTTCTTCAAGCGCACCGGCTACCCGCGCGCGCCGCGCTTCTACCTCGTCAAGTGGCATGCCGACTGGGTCCGCAAGTACGGCGTGGACGGCTTCCGCGCCGACACCGTCAAGCACACCGAGCCGGGCGTGTGGAAGGAAGTCAAGCAGGAAGCCAGCCTCGCTTACGAGGAGTGGAAGCGCGCCAACCCGGGCAAGCGCCTGGGCAACCTGCCTTTCTTCATGACCTCGGAGGTCTACAACTATTCGATCAACCACGGCCACAGCTTCGACCTGGGCGGCGGGACCAGGGTCGACTACCTGGCCAACGGCTTCGACAGCATGATCAACTTCAGCATGAAGTCCGACGCCGCCCAGGGCTACGAAAAGCTGTTCTCGGATTACTCGAAGGCCCTGCACGGCCCGATGAAGGGCTACTCGGTGCTGAACTACATCAGCTCCCACGACGACGGCAGCCCCTTCGACCCGGCGCGCCAGCGTCCGATCGAATCGGCCAACAAACTGCTGCTGGCGCCGGGCTCGGCCCAGATCTACTACGGCGACGAAACCGCGCGCCTGCTCAATATCGAAGGCGCCACCGGCGACGCCAAGCTGCGTTCCTTCATGAACTGGGACGAGCTGGCATCCAACGCGCAGCGCGGCCAGCACCGCATTGGCGATATCCGCGAGCACTGGGCGAAGCTGGGGCGCTTCCGCGCCGCCCATCCGGCGGTGGGCGCGGGCGTGCACCAGATGCTGGCGCACAGCCCATATACCTTCAAACGTACCTGGGAAAAGGATGGCGTGAGCGACCGGGTGGTGGTGGCGCTGGACCTGCCGAAGGACAAGGCGCTGCCGATCACGGTGGCAGGCGTCTTCAACGACGGCCAGACCGTGCGCGACGCGTATTCGGGCCAGGCCGCGGTCGTCAAGGACGGCAAGGTGCACTTCGCCCAGCCGTCGCCGGTGGCCTTGATCGCGCAGGACTGATCGGCGTTCCGTTTCAATGGCGGCGGCCACGCGGCCGCCGCCATTGCGCTAGACTGGCCGCTCCGTCAACTCAGCATCTTCCGATCATGCCTGTAATGACCCGCGTTTCACGCGCGCTTGCCTGCGCTGCGTTTCTCTTCCCACCCTTGCTCGCTGCGCACGCCGCAGACGAACCGGCCTACGGCTCGGAACTGGAAGGTTTCGAGTACCCCTATCCCATCCAGCGCTTCGCCTTCACCTCCCAGGGCGTGAAGCTGCAGATGGCCTATATGGACGTCAAGCCGGCCAAGCCGAACGGCCGCACCGTCGTGCTCATGCACGGCAAGAACTTCTGCGGCGCCACCTGGGCCGGCACCATCAAGGAGCTCAGCAGCGCCGGCTACCGCGTGGTGGCGCCCGACCAGGTGGGCTTCTGCAAGTCGACCAAGCCGGCCCACTACCAGTACACCTTCCAGCAGCTGAGCGAGAACACCCGCGCACTGTTGGCGTCCATCGGCGTCAAGAACGCCATCATCATGGGCCACTCGACGGGCGGCATGCTGGCGGTGCGCTATGGACTGATGTTCCCGCAGCAGTCGGAGCAGCTGGTGCTGGTCAATCCCATCGGCCTGGAAGACTGGAAGACCCTCGGCGTGCCTTCGCTGGGCGTGGACAAGTGGTACGAGCGCGAGCTCCAGACCACGGCGGAACGCATCCGCAACTACGAGAAGGCGACGTACTACGTCAACACCTGGAAGCCGGAGTACGAGCCCTGGGTGCAGATGCTGGCGGGGATGTACCGCGGGCCGGGCAAGCAGATCGTGGCCTGGAATTCGGCGCTGCAGTACGACATGATCTATACCCAGCCGGTGGTGTACGAGTTCCCGCGGTTGAAGATGCCGGTGCTGCTGCTGATCGGCCTGAAGGACACCACGGCCATCGGCAAGGATGCCGCGCCCGCGGAGATCCGGCCGAAGCTGGGGAATTATCCGGAGCTGGCCAAGCGGACGGCGAGCGCGATTCCCAAGTCGACGCTCGTTACATTCCCGGAAATGGGGCATGCGCCGCAGATGCAGGATCCTGCGCAGTTCCACAAGGCGCTGCTGAAAGGGCTGCTGCGCTGACCGGCGGCGGGGCGGGGCGTATTTTTGCCATTCGATCAATGGTATCCTTACGCGATCCGGGACTTCCGTCCCGCCCAGCCTTGATCCGTGATGACCGTTGAACCAGACACCGACCTGAAACCTTCCCGCGCCGCTTTTGCCGATGGCCCGCGCCTGCTGGCCGACATCGGCGCCACGCATGCGCGCTTCGGCCTCGAGACCGCACCCGGCGTGCTGCGCCAGGTGGCGGTGCTGCTGTGCGACGACTACAGCGGCATCGTGGAACTGCTGCATGCCTACCTGGCGCAGCTCGGGGGCGTGCGCATCAACCACGCGGCCTTCGCGCTGGCCAATCCGATCAGCGGCGACACCATCCGCATGACCAACCGCGACTGGCAGTTCTCGACCGACGAGGTGCGCCGCACCCTCGGCCTGTCGACGCTGCTGATCGTGAACGACTTCACGGCGCTGGCCATGGCCCTGCCGGGTTTCCAGCCGAAGGACCTGAAGCAGGTCGGCGGCGGTGCGCCGCAGAGCCACGCGGTGGCGGGCGTGCTGGGGCCGGGCACCGGCCTGGGCGTCTCGGGCGTGATCCCGACCATCGACGGCTTCGTCACCCTCGGCAGTGAAGGCGGGCACGTCAACTTCGCCCCCGCCGACGAGCGCGAGTTCGCGATCCTGCAATACGCCTGGGAAGAGTGGCCGCACGTCTCGAACGAGCGCCTGATCTCCGGCCCCGGCATCGAAGTGATGTACCGCGCGCTGGCGCGCCGCAACGGCGTCGAGGCTCCCAGCCGCAGCACCGCCGACATCGTCAGCGCCGCGCTGGACGAGAAAAACCCGCTCTGCCTGGAGACCCTGGAGACGTTCGCCGGCATGCTGGGCAGCGCCGCCGCCAACCTGGCGGTGACGCTGGGCGCCTTCGGCGGCATCTTCATCGGCGGCGGCATCGTGCCGCGCATCGCCGAGTGGTTCGCCACCTCTCCCTTCCGTGCACGCTTCGAGGCCAAGGGCCGCTTCACCGACTACATCGCCCAGATCCCGACCTACGTGATCATGACGCCGAACCCGGCCCTGCACGGGGTGTCGGCGATCCTGACCGAGCACCTGCGCGGACGCAGCGGTGCGAACACACTGATGGACCGGGTCCAGCAGCTGCGCCACGAACTGTCGCCGGCCGAGCAGCGCGTCGCCGCCCTGGTGCTGGAGCATCCGCGCAAGGTGCTGTCCGAGCCGATCGCCGAGATCGCGCGCCTGGCCGACGTCAGCCAGCCGACCGTGATCCGCTTCTGCCGCTCGCTCGGCTTCCAGGGGCTGGCCGAGTTCAAGCTCAAGTTCGCCGGCAGCCTGACCGGCACCATCCCCGTGCGCCACAGCCAGGTGCGCATGAGCGACAGCACCCACGACCTGTCGGCCAAGGTGATCGACAACACCGTCTCGGCGATCCTGAAATTCCGCGACCAGCTCGACGTGCACGCGATCGACCGCGCCATCGAGCTGCTGCGCCGTGCGCGCCGCGTCGAGTTCTACGCCATGGGCAATGCGCGCGCGGTGGCGCTCGACGGCCAGCACAAGTTCTTCCGCTTCCGCATCCCGGCTGCGCTCTACGGTGACTCGCACCTGTTCACCCTCGCCGCCGGCCTGCTGGGACCGGGCGACGTGGTGATCGCGATCTCCACCGCCGGCCAGCTGCCGGAACTGCTGGAGGCCGTCGACACGGCGCGCGCGGCCGGCGCCGACGTCATCGCCATCACCAGCAGCAAGTCCCTGCTTGCGAAGAAGGCCAGCGTCTGCCTGGCGGTCGACCACAGCGAGGACGGCACGACCTTCCTGTCGATGATCTCGCGCATCCTGCAGCTGCTCCTCATCGACATCATGTCGGTCGGGATTTCGCTTGGCGCGCAAGAGGCGCCGGCGGGCGAGGGCGACGTCCAGCGCAAGGCCCTGATCTCGCATCTCGACGGCTGAACACGATGGCCATGCACGAGCATTCCCCGCGCCGCCGCCAGCTACTGGGCGGCGCCCTGGCCCTGCCGCTGGCCGGCAGGGCGCTTGCCGCACCCGTGCGCGCGCCCCTGCAGGTCGGCGGCCTGCCCGTCACCTGCAACCTCACCCTGCCGATCGCCTGCAAGGCGCGGGCGGCGGCCGATGGCAAGCCGCAGGCTGCCGCCACCCTGTTCGAGTACAACAAGTATTCGGGCTGGCCCGAGATCAAGGAATCCCTGATGACGGGCCGCATCCAGGCCGCCTACATGCTGGCGCCCCTGGTGATGGACCTGACCGACTGGCGCATTCCGCTCAAGATCGTCTCGCTCGGCCACCGCTCGGGCGCCGTGATCATGGTGCGCACCGATTCGCCCTACCGCAAGTTCGCCGACATGCGCGGCAAGAGCATCGCCATCCCCAGCCGCTTCGCGGTCGACTATCTGTTCCTGCGCAAGATGCTGGCGCGCGAGGGCATGTCGCCGAAGGACATCGAAGTCATCGAGATGGCGCCGCCCGACATGCCGGCCGCGCTGTATGCCGGCGCCGTGGATGGCTACTGCACCGGCGAGCCCTTCGGCGCGGCCGCCCAGCGCGCGGGATATGCGCGTCCGTTGTCGATGACGCGCGACGAGTGGCCCAACTACATCTGCTGTGTGCTGACGGTGCGCGAAGAACTCATCAAGACCAACCGGCCATTGGTGCAGGAACTGGTCAACTACGTGCAGGCGGCCGGCAACTGGCTCGACGCCTCGCCCCTCAACCGCGACAAGGCGGCGCACATCGCGGCCCAGCGCGCCTTCTTCAACCAGGATCCGAAGATCATCAAGTTCGTCATGGACAACCCCTCCGACCGCGTCACCTATGGTGACCTGCGCATGCTGCGCGCCGAATTCGACGAGCTGATGCAGCTGTCGGTGCAGGCCGGCACCCTGAAGCGTCCGGTCCGCTACGAGCAATATGTGGACGAAAGCTTCGTGAAGAACGTCCGGCCCGTGAAGGTGATGCTGTGAAGCGCCGGCTTTTTCTCTCCGCATTGCTTGCCGCCTCCATGGCGCAGGCTGCCGAGCCTTTAAGGTCCGGCACCTTCTCGCCGGCCCGCGTGGCGCCGGAGATTGCGCAGCAGGCCGCCGACGGCCGCGACTTCCGCCTGTCCAGGCTGCGCGGCAAGGTCGTCGTGCTGGAGTTCGGCTTCACCCATTGCCAGGCGATCTGCCCGGCCTCCCTGGCCCTGCTGGCGCAGGCGCGCCAGAAGCTGGGGGCGAACGCGGACCGCCTGCAGGTGCTGTTCATCTCGGTCGATCCGGAACGCGACACGCCGGCGCGGCTCAAGGACTACCTGGCCAGATTCGACAAGAGCTTCATCGGCCTGACCGGCACGCCCGAGCAGATGGCGGCGATCCGCAAGGACTACGGCATCACCGCCACGAAGGTGCCGACGGGCCCCGACAGCTACCAGATGGGCCATTCGTCCTACCTCTACTTCATCGACAAGAAGGGCATGCTGCGCGCGCTGATGCCGTTCGGCCGGCCGGCTGACGAGATCGTGCACGACGTGAACGTGCTTTATGCGGAATAGATGAACGGTCGGTTGAAGAAGCGGATCGGCATCGTGCTGCTCCTTGCCATCCTGGCGGCGCCGCTGGGCTGGGCCGCCTTCGCTCCGGTGACGGCGCCCTCGCGCGAGAGCCTGTTCGAGATCCCGAAGGGCACCTGGGAGCGCCGCATGAAGGGCGACAAGACCTCGACCCTGCCGGAGCGCGTCACCTTGATGCTGGGCGTGCGCGACGTGCTCCTGCTGCGCAACCGCGACACCGTGCCGCAGATGTTCGGCCCGGTCCTGATCATGCCCGGCCAGGATTTCCGCCTGCCCTTCGGCCAGGCCGGCGAACACCCCTTCGACTGCACGGCCCACGCCAGCGGCACCATGACCGTGGTGGTCGAGGAAGCGCCGGCGGCGGGGCTGGCGCGCCTGCGCTGGCGCATTGACTCCTTCCTGAACCGGAATACCGCATGAATTTCGATCGATTGAACCGGATCCTCCCCCCGCTGCTCCTGATCGCCGCCGTGGTGGCGCTCTGGTGGTTCGTGGTGGTGCAGAGCGAAAGCCTGATCTTCCCGACCCCACGGCAGGTGGCGGCCGGCGCCGTCGAACTGGCCGCCGACGGCACCCTGTGGCGCCACATCGGCGCTTCGCTCCTGCGCGTGGCCACGGGCTTCCTGATCGCCATGCTGGTGGCGCTGCCGCTCGGCCTGTGGATGGGCCGGGTCGACGCCGCCTACCGCACCTTCAATCCGCTGTTCCAGATCCTGCGCCCGATCTCGCCGATCGCCTGGATTCCCATCGCGATCCTGTGGTTCGGCGTGGGTGACGTGTCGCCGGTGTTCCTGATCTTCCTGGCCGCGGTGTTTCCGATGATCGTGCAGACCGCCGCCGGCGTGCACGCGATCGACGGACGCTACCTGCGCGCCGCCGAGAACTTCGGCGTGCCGCGCGCGAGGCTGTTCCGCCAGGTGATCGTGCCGGCGGTGCTGCCCGAGGTACTGACCGGCATGCGCATCAGCCTTGGCGTCGCCTGGCTGGTCGTGGTGGCGGCCGAGATGATCGTCCGCAGCTCGGGGCTGGGTTTTCTCATCATGGATGCCCGCAATGCCGGCAACCGCTACGACCTGGTGGTGGCCGCCATGATCATCATCGGCCTGATCGGCCTGGGCATCGACGTCGCGATGCGCCAGCTGGAGGGCATCAAACAGGTAAGGTGGCGCTATGGACGCTAAGATCGCGATCAAGGGGCTGCGCAAGGGATTCCGCGCGCTGCAGGTCATCGACGGCATCGACCTCGAGGTCGCGCCGGGCGAATTCGTGGCCATCGTCGGCCCCTCGGGCTGCGGCAAGTCGACCCTGATGAAGCTGCTGGCAGGCTTCGAGCGGCCCGACAGCGGCGCGGTGGCGATCGACGGCGTGCCGGTCACGCGGCCTTCGCCGAACGCCATCGTGATCTCGCAGCATGGTTCCGTGTTCCCCTGGCTGACCGTGCGCGAGAACCTGATGTTCGGCCTGCCCGGCAAGGATCGCGCCGCGGACGTGGCGACGGCCGACCATTACGCCGAGATGGTCGGACTCAAGGGATTCGAGAAGGCCTATCCCCACGAGCTGTCCGGCGGCATGCTCAAGCGGGTGGAGATCGCGCGCGCGCTGGCGGTCAAGCCGGACATCGTGCTCATGGACGAGCCCTTCTCGGCGCTCGACGCGCTCACCGCGCTCAGGATGAGGAACGAATTGCTGCGGGTGCTGCGCGAGGAAAACCACACCGTGCTCCTGATCACCCACGACGTCGAGGAAGCGATCTACCTGGCCGACCGGATCGTCGTGCTGTCCTCGCGGCCGACCAGGGTGGCGACCGTGTTCCCGATCACCCAGCCGCATCCGCGCAAGGTGTCGCAACCGGCGCTGCAGGAGATCAAGGACGCGATCCTGGCGCAGCTGGGCCTGTCTTACGCATGAACCTTTACGCCTGAACCCGGTTTTTCACCGCCCATTCCCCGCTTCCTGCAGTCTGTCGAAGCGGGGGGGCGACCGCGGGTGCGCCGCGCTAGGATGCTTTCATCCGACCTTAGGGAGAGCATCTTGAAAACGATCGTATCCGCCGTCCTCACGGCAAGCCTGCTGTTGGGCGCCACCGCAATGGCCCAGGACACGAAGGACACCGCAGCCGCCCGTGCCGCGGCCGAAAGCTGGCTGAAGCTGGTGGACAATGGCGACACCGGAGCCGCCTGGCGCGCCAGCTCGGCCAATGTGCGCAAGGACACCAACCAGTTCTTCTGGGGTTCGATCATCAACGTGAGCCGCGCAACGCTGGGCGACTTGAAGTCGCGCAAGCTGAAGGGCAGCAGCGAGAAGGGCAAGGGCCAGCTGGCGTTCGAATACGATTCGAAGTTCAAGTCGGACAGCAATGTGACCGAGACCGTCACCACGGTGCACGAGAAGGACGGCAGCTGGCGCGTGAGCGGTTACAACGTGTCCGCGTCCAACTAGACGCTCGCTCAGCGGTGCGTCGCCCCGATCGGGCTTCTGCTAAGGTTTCCGGGACACTTTGAGGAGGGAACCATGGAGCGTTACCTGATCGTTTACCGGGGCTCGACCGTCGACGAGTCGGAAGGCCCGCAGCACGATGCCGCGCGCTGGAACGCGTGGTTCGATTCCCTGGGCAGCGCGCTGGTCGAGCGCGGCGGCCTGGCGCGCAGCAGCGTCGAGGTGCCGAGCCGCCTGCGCGGCCCGAAGCTCAACAGCGCTTCGCTGTCGGGCTATTCGGTTATCGCCGCGGTGGATTTCAATGCGGCCGTCGAAGTGGCGGAACGCTGCCCGATCTTCGACGAGAAGGGCTCGGTCGAGATTGCCCGCCTCGTCGACGCGGCGGGCTGATCCTTCCTTCTTATTCGGCGACGAACACCACGGCCGTGCGCGCCGGCACGGTAAAGCTGCCGCTCGCGCTGTCGAAACGCGCCTGTGCGGCACGCTTGTCGGCGGCGTTTGCAGCCCGGTGCACCGGGTGCAGCGCCAGGCGCTTGCCGCGCAAGGCCTCGTCCGACACCGTGTGCGCCACCTTGTCCACATTCACCAGGTAGCCCAGGCCGGCGAACTTCGCGCCCTGGTACCCCTTGCCGTCGATCCAGGCCGCCAGCACGGTCGGCTCTTGCCGCGGTCCCGTGTTGAAGAAGCGCAGGCGCTGGACGATGTCGGAGGTACTGCGCATCCGGAACAGCGTCGAGCTGGCGCGGATCGCCAGCAGGTCGCGGAAGGCGTCGCGGGCAAAAGCGATGTCGGCAGGCAGGGGCTTGATCGCGGCGGCCTGCGCCAGGTAGGGCTTGAGCAGCGGCCAGTCCTTGCCGTTGTCGTCGCTCTGCGGCAGGCCGGTGCCGAAGTAGTTGTCCTGGTAGCTCCAGTCGATCCGGTTGAACCAGTCGCCTGCATTGAAGCTGTTCTTGTCCAGGGACTTCGAACGCAGCGTGTCGATGCCGGCGTGGTAGTAGGCCACACCCTGGCTGAAGGCGTTGATCGCCATGCCCAGCACCTGCACACGGGCGCGCTCGTTCGCAGGGGTCGCCACCGGCAGCTTGAGCACATTGATGTCGAACAGCGTCTGGTTGTCGTGGTTCTCGACGTAGTTCACCACTTCACCGGGCTGGCTCGCGTAGCCGGCCGGCTGGTCGCCGTAAGGGATCGCTTCCAGCGTGCTCTGCTTGCCGTCGAAGGTCTGGAAAGCGAACGGGCGCACCGAGCCGGCCAGGCCGACGCGGATCATGTCGGCCGCCTTCAAGAGGTCGGCCGTCTTGTGCTCGCCGCCCAGCGCGTTCGGATCGTAGACCAGGCCGTTGATATAGCCCTGGCGGCGGATCATCGCCTCGCCCGAGTCGCCGGCGCTGCCGCCGCGCACGGCGTCGCGTGCGCGGTCGCTGAAGGTGCCGATGCCGGAACCGTTCAGCGACAGCTGGGACGCCTGTACGAAGCGCGCGCCGTTGGCCACCTCGCCGAAGTTCCAGCCTTCGCCGATCAGCTGGACGTGGCGGCCCGCGGCCTTGTCGACGCGCTTCTGCAGGCGCTCCATCGCTTCGCGCGGCTGGTGGCCCATCAGGTCGAAGCGGAAGGAGTCGATCTTGTAGTGGCGGGTCCAGAGTTCCGCGGAGTCGATCATCAGCTTGGCCATCATGCGGTTCTCGGTGGCCGTGTTGTCGCAGCAGGTGGAGCGTTCGATGGTCCCCAACGCGTTCAGGCGGTGGTAGTAACCCGGCACCACGCGGTCCAGCACCGACTTTTCTTCCTGGCCGGCGATGAAGGTGTGGTTGTAGACCACATCGGTACCGACGCGCAGGCCGGACCGGTGCAGGTCCATCACCATTTGACGGAATTCCAGGATGCGGCGTGCACCATCCGACGGGTCGCTCGCGTAGCTGCCTTCCGGTGCGCTGTAGTGGTAGGGGTCATAGCCCCAGTTGAAGCAGTCCGTGTGCGCGGTCTTGCGGGTGAGGGCCTGCTGGCTTTCGCCGTCCGGGCTGCCCGCAGGTTGCGGCACGGCGCAATCCTTTTCCGGCACGCTGCCGATGTCGTACACGGGCAGCAGGTGGATGTCGGTCAGGCCGGCGCTGGCCAGGGCCTTCAGGTGGCGCATGCCGTTCGAGTTCGTCTCCCCGAAAGCCGTGTACTTGCCGCGCTTCTGTTCCGGCACGCTGGGGTCGTTGATCGAGAAGTCGCGCACGTGCAGCTCGTAGATGACCATGTCGGTCTGGGCTTTCACCGTGTTCGGCGCGCGGGTGGCGTCCCAGCCCTTGGGCTTGAGCGCCGGCGCGTCGAGGTCGGCGACGTAGCTGCGCTTCGAGTCCGTGGTCAGGCTGACGGAATACGGGTCGGTGACGAGGTTGCGCACCAGTCCCATGCCGTTGACGGCCACGTCCACGGCGTACCTGTAGTAGCTGCCCGAGAGATCCCTGGATACCTGGGCTTCCCAGGCGCCGGTGCGACCGTCGAAGGCCATCTCGTGCACGGCGCTCGCGCGGCCGCTGCCGCTGTCGTAGGTGCAGACGGCGACGTTGCGGGCGGTCGGGGCCCACAGGCGGAAGGTGGTGCGATTCTTCTTCGGCGTGGCGCCCAGGTCGGCGATGTTCTCGGCTGCCGCGTACAAATCATCCAGCGCGCCTGCCGCCTGGATGCGGGTCGCGTCGCGTACCGTGCCGTCAGGGGCTTCCTGCACCAGCACCAGCTGGCCGCGGTGCAGCTCCTTGACGCGTTTCAGGTCGGCCGCACCCAGCGCCAGCACGGGGCCGTTCGCCACATACCTGAAGCGGGCAGGCACGGCCGTGGCGGACGGCGCGAGCACCAGGGCGCCATCGGCGCCCGCGACCTTCGCGCCCGGCGTCGCGACGATGGCGGCCGTGGCGGAGTGATAGAGCTTGAAGGTGCCGGCGTTGGCGCCGGGCCAGGTCAGGCGCCGGCCGTCGAGCCAGACGGCACGGGCGTCCAGCGTGGCGTTCGACGCGTGCAGGACCTGCTGGAAGGCGGGATCGTCGCAGGCCGCGAGCGGCACGGCGGCGTGGGCGGAAGAGGCGAGGGCAGTGGCCGCGAGGGCGAGGTATCGGAGTGTAAGCATGTTAGGTGGGCGGGACCTCCCGCCCACGCTGTCACGCGGCAGCAGCCCCGCCAGTCAGGTAAATAATCAGCCGCGGTAGTGATCGACCATCTTGTAACGCTTGGCGTACAGCCCGAACACCAGGGCCGCCAGCAGCGCGAAGCCGGCGAAGAAGTACATCTGGAAGGCCATCACCCCCACACCGGAGCTTTCGATGTGGGCGATCACGGCCTCGTTCTTCACGCCCGCGTTCACGATCAGCACCCACAGGTTGCCGACGGTGACCGCCAGATACCACAGCGCCATGATCACGCCCTTCATCGAGGCAGGCGCCTGGCTGTAGGCGAATTCGAGACCGGTGGCCGAGACCAGCACCTCGCCCAGCGTCAGGAGGGCATACGGCAGGATCTGCCAGGCGATCGACACCGCGTCGCCCGCGTCCAGCTGCACCTGCAGGTTGCCCACCACGATCCAGGCCAGCGCCGAGAAGGCAATGCCGGCGGTCATGCGGCGCAGGGCGGTCGGGATCAGGCCCACTTTTGTCAGCAGCGGGAACAGCACCAGGTTGTTGAAGGGGATGAGGATCATCACCAGCAGCGGATTGAGCGCCTGCATCTGGGCGGGAATGACGTCGAAGGTCCAGCCGAACAGGTTCACTTCGGTCGACATGGCGTTGGCCTGCACGATCCAGGTCGAAGCCTTCTGGTCGAACAGCGACCAGAAGGGCGTGACCAGGCCGAACACGATCAGGATGCGCAGCACGGCGCGTACGCCGTCCACCGCGATGTCGGGATGGGCGCCGCGGGCGCGCTCGAGCTGCAGCGAGGCGCCGATGCCGATGCCGGCCAGCAGCAGCACGAGGGCGGTGCAGGCGGCGATCACGAAGCCCCAGCTCGGGGTCATGGCCAGCGAGGCGACAGCCGCCGCCGCGGCAAACGCGGCGACGACCAGGCCCGGACGGCCCTTGCCCGCCTGCTGCGCGAACAAGGCGGTGCGCACCACGCGCAGGAAGGAATGCGGGTCGCTCTGGCTTGGGGGCACGTGCACGTACTTCTTCTTGCCGCTCCACAGGACCATGGTGGCAATGAACATCAGGATGCCCGGGATGCCGAAGGCCACCGAGGGGCCGTAGTCGCGCAGGAAGAGCGGCATCAGCAGCGAAGCGAAGAAGGAGCCGAAGTTGATGATCCAGTAGAAGGCGTCGAACACCACCTTCGCCTTGTCCTTGTTCGTCTTGTCGAACTGGTCGCCCACGAACGAGGCCACCAGCGGCTTGATGCCGCCCGAGCCGAAGGCGATCAGGAACAGGCCGAAGTAGAAGCCCTCGACGCTGTGCTCGAAGATGGCGAGGCAGGCGTGGCCGGCGCAGTAGATGAGGCTGAACCAGAAGATGGTGTTGTACTTGCCGAAGAAGCGGTCGGCCAGCCAGCCGCCCAGCAGCGGGAAGAAGTACACGCCCATCATGAAGGTGTGGAACACATGCTTGGCTTCGCTGGCGCGATGTTCCTGGGCCACGAAGAGCAGCAGGGTCGAGATCAGGAAGGGCGTCAGGATGTTGCGCATCCCGTAGAAGCTGAAGCGCTCGCAACCTTCGTTGGCGATGATGTAGGGGATCTGGCGCGGCATGCGGCCTGCGCTTTTGACCTCGGCCGGTGCTGGAGAATTCATGGCGTCCTCGGGAAATCGAAACAGACGCGATCCTATGCCGAGCTCATGGAACTTTGCAATAAAAATATCGCTGTGAAACAAACGAGATACAGAACTTTCGTAGTTTAGCTACTTCGCGTTTCGGGACTCTGGAAGGGAGGATTTTGTAAGTAATTGAATTCAAAGGGTTATGTTTGCAAATTGTCTGATGCTGGGTAATTGTCAACTTTTTCTCGATCCTGTATATTGCCTAGAATTCCACGAACCCTGACGGACCAGCCATGACCCAGATCTCGACCAACCCCGACTGGTGGAAAGAAGCCATCATCTACCAGGTCTACCCGCGCAGCTACCTCGACACCAACGGCGACGGCGTGGGCGACCTGGCCGGCATCACCGAGAAGCTCGACTACATCGCGAGCCTGGGCGTGGACATCGTCTGGCTGTCTCCCTTCTTCAAGTCGCCGATGAAGGACTTCGGCTACGACATCGCCGACTACTGCGACGTCGACCCGCTGTTCGGCACCCTGGCCGACTTCGACAGGCTGATCGCGAAAGCGCACAGCCTGGGCCTGAAGATCATGATCGACCAGGTGATGTCGCACACCGCCGACACCCACCCCTGGTTCGTCGAAAGCCGCAAGAGCCGCGACAATCCGAAGTCAAGCTGGTACGTCTGGGCCGATCCGCTGCCGGACGGCTGCCCGCCGAACAACTGGCTGTCGGTCTTCGGCGGCTCGGCCTGGCAGTGGGACACCCGCCGCAAGCAGTACTACATGCACAACTTCCTCACCAGCCAGCCGCAGCTGAACTTCCACAACCCGGAGGTGCAGCAGGCCCACCTGGATGCGCAGCGCTTCTGGCTCGCACGCGGCGTGGACGGCGTGCGCATGGACGCCTGCGTGTTCCACTTCCATGACCGCCAGCTGCGCAGCAATCCGCCGGCCCTGGTGCGCGACACGTCCACCGTCACGGACGTGAACCCCTACGGCATGCAGGCCCACATCTACGACAAGACCCAGCCGGAGAACGTCGCCTTCCTGCAGCGCGTGCGTGCCCAGCTGAACGAGTTCGGCGCGGTGTCGATCGGCGAAGTCAGCTCGGACGACGCGCTGGCGCAAATGGCCGAGTACACCGAGGGCGGCGACAAGCTGCACATGGCCTACAGCTTCAACCTGCTCACGCCGGAATTCACGGCAGCCCACATCCGCAAGCAGGTCGAGGAATTCAAGGAGCGCGTGAAGGACGGCTGGGCCTCCTGGTCGGTCGGCAACCACGACGCCATCCGCGTGATGACCCGCTGGGGTGGCGCAGCAGGCCAATGCGCGACCCCAAGCCTGGGCAAGCTGGTGCTGGCGATGCAGCTCTCGCTCAAGGGCACGCCCTGCCTCTACCAGGGCGACGAACTGGCGCTGACGGAAGCGGACGTCCCCTTTGAACTCCTGCAGGACCCCTACGGCATCACCTTCTGGCCCGAGTTCAAGGGCCGCGACGGCTGCCGCACCCCGATGCCGTGGACGGGCGAAGCACCGAACGCCGGCTTCACCCGCGGCACGCCCTGGCTGCCGGTGGCCGCGCCGCACCTGGCCGCCAACGTCGAAGCGCAGGACAAGGATCCGGATTCGATGCTGAACTTCCAGCGCCGCTTCATCGCCTGGCGCAAGACCATGCCGCAACTGACCCGCGGCGACATCGACTTCTTCGACGCACCCGAACCGGTGCTGGCCCTGCGTCGTGACGTCGAGGGCATGGACAGCGTGCTGGCCGCCTTCAACCTCAGCAGCGAGCCGGTCAGCTTCGACTGGCCGGCAAGCGGCCAGGCCACGGCGCTGGATGCGCAAGGCCTGCCGGGCGAGGCCGCCGGCGGCCGCGTGAGCCTGCCGCCCTACGGCGCCTGGTTCGGCAGCATCCCGGCGGACACCAAATAATGGGAAGCCAGCAGGAGGCGACCAGCTTCGCGGAGAAGTCCGCGCGCACGGCATTCGCCGACGGACCGCGCCTGCTGGCGGACATCGGCGCGACCCACGCGCGCCTGGCCCTGCAGACGGCGCCCGGCAGCTTCGGCGCCGTGCGCGTGCTCAAGTGCGAGGACTTCGAAGGCATCGTCCCCCTGCTGCGCTACTACCTGCAGGACCACGCCAACCTCAAGCTGCACCATGCGGCGCTCGCGGTGGCCAATCCGATCAGCGGCGACTTCGTCCGCATGACCAACCGCGACTGGCAGTTCTCGACCGACGCCGTGCGCCGCGAGCTGGGCTTGGCCACGCTCCTGATCGTGAACGACTTCACCGCGCTGGCGATGGCGATTCCCGGCTTCGGCGAGAAAGACCTGATGCAGGTGGGGCAGGGTTCGCCTGTGCCGAAGGCCGTGATCGGCGTGCTCGGTCCGGGCACCGGCCTCGGCGTCTCGGGCGTGATCCCGACCGAGGACGGCTTCGTCACCCTCGGCAGCGAAGGCGGCCACGTGAACTTCGCACCCGGCGACGAGCGCGAATTCGCCATCCTGCAGACCGCCTGGCGCGAATGGCAGCACGTGTCGAACGAGCGCCTGATCTCCGGCCCCGGCATGGAAATCATCCACCGGGCGCTGGCCGAACGCAACGGCGTCGATGCGCCGCCGCGAAAGGCGGCCGACATCATCGCCTGCGCGCTCGAGTCGCAGGACCCGCTGTGCCTGGAAGTGCTGGAGTGCTTCTGCGGCATGCTGGGCGCCGCAGCCGCCAACCTGGCGGTGACCCTGGGCGCTTTTGGGGGCATCTTCATCGGCGGCGGCATCGTGCCGCGCATGGGCGAGTGGTTCGCCAGGTCACCGTTTCGCGCACGCTTCGAGGCCAAGGGGCGCTTCACGGATTACATCGCGCAAATCCCGACCTACGTGATCAGCGCGCCCTATCCGGCGCTGCACGGCGTGGCGACCATCCTGGCCGAGCACCTGCGCGGCCGCAGCGGCGCCAACACCCTGATGGAGCGGGTGCAGAACCTGCGCCACAGCTTGAGCCCGGCCGAGCAGCGCGTGGCGGCCCTCGTCATCGAGCAGCCGCGCCTGGTGCTGAACGAGCCGATCGCCGAAATCGCGCGCCTGGCCGACGTCAGCCAGCCGACCGTGATCCGCTTCTGCCGCTCGCTCGGCTTCCAGGGCCTGGCCGAGTTCAAGCTGAAGTTCGCCAGCAGCCTGACCGGAGCGATCCCGGTGCGCCACAGCCAGGTGCGCACCAGCGACAGCACCCATGACCTGTCGGCCAAGGTGATCGACAACACGGTCTCCGCCATCCTGCGCTTCCGCGACCAGCTCGACGTGCGCTCGCTCGACCGGGCCATCGAGCTGGTGAGCCGCGCACGCCGTGTCGAGTTTTTCGCGATGGGGAATTCGCGCGCGGTGGCGCTGGACGGGCAGCACAAATTCTTCCGCTTCCGCATCCCGACCTCGCTGTACGGCGACTCGCACCTGTTCAAGCTGGCGGCGGAACTGCTGCAGCCGGGAGACGTGGTGATCGCCGTGTCGAATTCGGGCAGCATCGCCGAGCTGCTGGAAGCCGTGGACATCGCGCGCCGCGCCGGCGCCGACGTCATCGTGATCAGCAACAGCCAGTCGCCGCTGGCGCGCAAGGCAACCGTGTGCCTGGCAGTGGACCATGCGGAGGACAGCACCAGCTTCCTGTCGATGATCTCGCGCATCCTGCAACTGCTCTTGATCGACATCCTCGCGGTCGGGATTTCGGTCGACGGCCAGCACGGGGAGACCGAAGGCGCCGACCCGCGCCGGCTCCTGATCTCGCACCTGGACAGCTAGGCGTTGTCGACCGTCCTCATTTGGACGGATCCGGAACATGGCCGCTCGATC
Source organism: Massilia agri (assembly GCF_024753255.1). Classification (GTDB taxonomy): domain Bacteria; phylum Pseudomonadota; class Gammaproteobacteria; order Burkholderiales; family Burkholderiaceae_D; genus Telluria; species Telluria agri. The sequence goes on along the minus strand of NZ_JANUHA010000001.1, from coordinate 614,720 downwards.
GGGGCGCCTGGCGAAATAGTCGCGCAGCTTGCGGCCTGCTATCGATCCAATCAATGCGAGTAATGTTTGGGGCCGCTTACTTCCCTGTATGCGCTGAGACGCACCTGGAGGAAAGCCAGGATGACGACAATCCAGATTTCCCAGAAGAGTCCCGGATCGAAGCGGATATCGAAGAGCAAGCCCAGTAGTCCGCGCCCGCCCAGGTAAATGGCTAAAAGAAGATTGGAAGCTTTTAGCTTGATCTTCAGTTCTGCGCCGCAACTTGGGCATTTGGTTCGGCCGTCGAAGGGCGGTGAAAATTGCGCACGCCACGATATGGACAAGTCACGACAATGTGGGCACCGATACATGACGCTTCCTTTCGACAGCAATTAGTGAGTCGATTTACTCCTAGCGTGCGGCCTGCACGCCTTTCTGATCAGCCAGGGCAATCACTTCCCTGACCGCGGCGATCACCAGTTCCGGCTCCTCCAGCTGGATATTGTGGCCGCTCTTCTCCGTTACCACCTGCGAACCCTTGCTGAACTGGCGCAGGAAGTCCGCGTGCAGCGACTTCTTGATCGCCACCGCGTCCGCGGTCTCGAGGAAGAACATCGGCTTCCCGGCCTGCTGCACCGAGGTCAGGACCACGGTTGGCACGTCCGGCAGCTTGCCGGAATAGGGCGGCGCGGCGCCGTCGAGCACCGGCTGCAGCAACGCGAGCTCGGGCTTGAACTTGGGCGGGACGATGGCCGCGAACTGGGCGTCGTCGTCCGCAGCACGCTTGGCATCGAGCTTGCGCAGGGCGGCGTTGAAGCGTTCGTCGCTCGGATCGACCAGCACCAGGCCGGCCACCTGTGTGGGGTGGCGTGCCGCATAGGCGCGCGCCAGCAGGCCGCCGTAGGAGTGGCCGACGAGGATGAAGGGCGGCGCCAGCTTCTGCGCGGCGATCAGCTGTTCGAGCTCGTTGGTGTTCTGCGCGATGGTGCGCGGTTTAGGCCTTGCTTCGGACGTGCCGTGGCCGGCGCGCGAGTAGGTGACGACTCGCGCGTCCTTGGCCAGTTCCGGCGCCACCTTGCGCCAGGCGCTCAGGCCGGTGCCGAAGCCGGATTCGAAGATGACGGTGTAGCGGCCGGCGCCGGCGATGGAAGCTTGTACTGCGTAAGGTTTCGAGCCGACGGCGATCTGCCCGGCAGCGGCAGCGGGGGACTGGGCATGGGCGCTGGCGCAAGCCAGCAGGGCGGCAACGACGAGGGTGCGAACGGCGAGCTTCATGGGACCTTCCGTAGTGGATACCACCTAAGCATAGACGATTCAGATGCCGCAAATTGCGCACTTACTCACATCCTGGTCCCCAGCCGAGGTGGCGGATCGCGTCGGCCAGCGCCAGCGCGCACAGGACCGGCCTTCAGACTAAGTACCGTTTGTAGCTATCGCTGATTGGCTCGGCGATGGAAATCAGATGCTCGAACAAGGCGCGCTCGTCGCCATGGAGGGGATTGTTCAGAATGACGCATTCCATTTCGCAGGGAGGCCAGTAATGATGGTATGCAAGAACAAGATGTTCGTCCCTTATATGAAGCAGTGCCTCCAGCTGGGTCTCATTGCCTTGGGTTGACAGGTAGATGTACCCGGCGATATTCGCAGATTTGACATATCCAGCATCGAGCCATAGAGGCATGCTGTCGCCTGTGCCGGTACCCAGCATCGGCAAACGAAACGCGTAGTCAGGCGCAGCCAGCGCGAGGGTATCGATGAGCGGACTCGCACCATGCACGTCGATCTCGATCGTGAGGCTCGAAGACGCAATATGTCGAACGTACTCGGAGCTTTCTGTTTGTTGGTCGGCTAGTTCTCTGGAAGTGAGATGTGCCGTGCCAGTCACCACGTAGCTCAGGGCGATTTCGCTCGGCTGTTCGATCCAGCCGTTGACGTCCGTATAGGGAGGTCTCCAGATACAGCTGATTGCCTGCCCGTCTTTTACACGATCATTCCTGTCCAGGTACACCCGGCGGCTTTCTCCAGCACGCGGCACGATCCGTGCCAACTCGATGGCATCCGCGCCATAGTCCACCCCCGGGGCAGCGCCCCACAATATCGGCGTATATACTTTCATTGCTTACTCTCTCACTGGTCTTGGCAACGTTGCGGCCATTGTTCTCAGCCCTTGTAGCGGATTGCATCGATCACCAGCGCCAGCGCGCGCGAGGAGTGGCGCCGGCTTGGATAGTAGGCGTGCAGGCCGGGGAAGGGCGGGCACCAGTCGGGCATCACGCTGACGAGGCGGCCGGCGCGGATGTGGTGGCCGACCAGGTCCTCGGTCAGGAAGGCCAGTCCGCAGCCGCTCAGCGCGGCGTTCACCTGCGGGTAGACGGTATTGAAGATCAGCTGGCCGCGCGGGCGGAACTCGATGGCGCGGCCCTCGTGGCCGAGCTCCCATGCATACACGCCGCCGCTGGTGGCCAGGCGCAGGCCGATGCAGTTGTGCTTCATGAGGTCCTGGATCGACGCCGGCACGGGACGGTGCGCGAAATAGGCGGGCGAGCCGACGATCATGGTCGGCATGTCGGGCGTCAGCCGCACCGCCACCATGTCCTTCTCCACCTGGTCACCGAAGCGCACGCCGATGTCGTAGCGCTCCGCGGCGATGTCGACCATGCGGTAGTCCGAGCTCATCTCGAGGTGCAGGTCCGGGTACTGCGGCATGATAGTCGCGAGGCGCGGCCACAGGACGTTGTCGATCACGTTGTCCACCGCCGTGATGCGCACCAGGCCTGCGGGCTTGTCGCCCAGGTCGGAAATCGCCGCGATCTCGGCCTCGATCTCTTCCAGCCGCGGGCCGACGTTCTGCAGCAGGCGCTCGCCGGCCTCGGTGGGCGAGACGCTGCGCGTGGTGCGCGAGAGCAGGCGCACGCCGAGGCGCTCCTCCAGGCCGCGCATGATGTGGCTGAGCGCCGACTGCGTCATGCCCAGCTTGGACGCGGCGCGCGTGAAGCTGCGCTCGCGGGCGATGACGAGGAAGACCAGGATGTCGTTGATGTTGTCGCGTGCCACGTCGCCGTCCCCGATGATGAAGTGGCTATTTTATGACACTGCGCTCCTAATGGAATATGTTATTAATGAGCGAAATTCATAAGGCCATGCAAATTCCGGTCCATTCCCGAGGTCGCTTTGACATTACCATGCAGGCTATCGACAGCAACGCAAGGACCCACGCACCATGACCGTCAAAGCCTACGGCGCCCACGCGGGCGACCGCCCCCTCGAATCCCTGGACATCACCCGCCGCGCGCCGGGACCGCACGACGTGCAGATCGAGATCGCCTTCTGCGGCGTCTGCCACTCCGACCTGCACCAGGTCCGCGGCGAATGGGCCGGCACCCTCTACCCCTGCGTGCCGGGCCACGAGATCGTCGGCACCGTGAGCGCGGTCGGCGCCCACGTCAGCCGCCACAAGGTCGGCGACCTGGTCGGCGTCGGCTGCATGGTCGACAGCTGCCAGGGCTGCGCCGATTGCGAGGCCGGCCTGGAGAACTACTGCGACCACATGGTCGGCACCTACAACGGCCCCACCCGTGACGCCCCCGGCCATACCCTCGGTGGCTACTCCGAGAGCATCGTCGTGCACGAGCGCTATGTGCTGCGCGTGTCCCATGCGCGCGAACAGCTGGCCAGCGTGGCGCCGCTGCTGTGCGCCGGCATCACCACCTGGTCGCCGCTGCGCCACTGGCAGGCCGGCCCCGGCAAGGCCGTGGGCATCGTCGGCATCGGCGGCCTGGGCCACATGGGCATCAAGCTGGCCCGCGCCCTGGGCGCCCACGTGGTGGCCTTCACGACCTCGGAATCGAAACGCCAGGACGCCGAAGCGCTTGGTGCCCATGAAGTCGTGGTCTCGCGTGACCCGGCCGCCATGGCCGCCCAGGCCAAGCGCCTCGACCTGATCGTCAACACGGTGGCCGCGCCGCACGATTTGGACGCCTACCTGAACCTGCTCAAGCGCGACGGCACCATGGTGCTGGTCGGCGCGCCATCCACGCCGCACCCGTCGCCACAGGTCTTCAACCTGATCATGAAGCGCCGCGCCCTGGCCGGCTCGATGATCGGCGGTATCCCGGAAACCCAGGAAATGCTGGACTTCTGCGCCGAACACGGCATCGTCGCCGACATCGAGATGATCCGGGCCGACGAGATCAACGCCGCCTACGAGCGCATGCTGGCGGGCGACGTCAAGTACCGCTTCGTGATCGACAGCGCGACGCTGGCCGCCTGAACCCGGGCCGGATCAGTCGGCGCTCTTGAGGTCGACGCGCTCGATGGTGCGGCGCCATTCCTGCAGGCTCAGGAGCTTGTCGGTCTCCGGGTCTTCGACCAGGATCTCGTCGCCCTGCTGGGACACGAGGAAGCTCTCGCGACGGCGCACGTCGGCGGCGCGGTTCTCCACGAAAGTCAGCTGGTAGTACTTCTTGCCGTTGACTTCGCGCGGGATGGGATCGTCCTCGATCACGGCGCCGTGCGCCCTGCCCTGCGAGCGCTTCTCGATCTGGGCCGACCAGGCCTTCAGCTCGGGGACGGCGAGCAGGGCGTCCATCGCCTGTTCCTTGCTGCGCGCGGGCGCTTCCTTGACGGCGGGAGCGGGAGCGGGCTTGGGCGCTTCGCGCTCGGCGCGCTTGCAGCCCCCGGTCGACACGGCCAGGATCAGGGTGGCCAGCAGGGGGAGGGATGACAGGGAAAGAACACGCTTGGACATGGTTGCCTCGTTGGATGACGAAGGAGTCTACACCGAGCGTGTTTTCGGGGCAAATGCGGCCCCGGTCCCTCCTCAGCCGCCCTTGCGCGGCAGCGCCCCGTCGGCGCGCATGGTGCGCTCGAGGTAGCGCGCCACTTCCGCGTCCGGCGCCCCTGCCGGCGCTCCGCCGAGGTGGCGGTGCAGCATCTGCAGCACCAGGTGCTGCACCGCCCGCCGTACCACCGGGTTGCGCGTGTTGTGGCCCTCGTCCGGGTCGACCAGCAGGCTGACCGGCTTGCCCAGCCCCTGCAGGCGGGCGACATAGTCGACCACGGCCTCCACCTCGACCTTCTCGTCGCGCCCGCCCGCCACCACCAGCAGCGGCACCTTCACATTGGCGGTGTGCAGGGCCGGCGCCGCACGGGCGATCGGACCGAGCTGCGCCGCGTCGCCGGCATCGATGCCGAGCTCGCGCAGCACCTGGCTGAACGGGGCCTCGCCCGGCTTTGCGCCCACCGCGGCAGCCTGGCGCAGGGCGCGGGCCAGGTCGGTCGGGGGCTGGGTTGCGATCCCCGCGCGGAACATGCCGGGTGTGTGGCTGAGCGCCAGCAGGGTCGAATAGCCGCCGAAGGAGCCGCCCATGATGGCGAGACGCTGCGGGTCGCCCACGCCCTGCGCCAGCAGCCAGCGCACGCCGTCGACGATGTCGGCCTGGACCCGGCCATTGCCATAATCCGATCCCGGCGCCAGCATGTAGCGCTGGCCATAGCCGGTCGAACCGCGGAAGTTGGGCTGGAACACCGCGTAGCCGCGGTTCACCAGCAGCTGCACGGTCGGTTCGAAGCTTGCGTTGGCGTGGCTCCAGGGGCCGCCATGCACCGCCGTCACCAGCGGCAGCGTGCGGGCCGGCAGGCCGGGCGGCAAACTCAGGTAGCCATGCACCATCGCGCCGTCGGAAGCCGGAAAGCGCAGCGCGATCTTGTGCGCGAGCTGGCGTTCCGGCAGCGGCTTGCCGCCCGTGTCGACGGCAGCGAGGACGGCGTGGAAGCTGCGCGCCTGCGCATCGTAGAGCCAGTAGCGCGCCTGTTCCAGCCGGGCGCTGCGCTCGGCCAGCAGGCAGGTCCTCGGGGCGCAGGATTCCGGCAGCACGCCGCCCTCGGGAAAGCGGCGCGCGACGTCCTGGGCAAGGCGCTTGCCGGCCGCGTCGATGCCGGCCATGCGCGGCTGCGGCAGCAGCCAGGCCGCCGCCATCGGCTGGCGCTCCTTCGAGGACAGCAGAACGCCGGCCAGGTCGGCCGTCGCCAGCGGATCCTGCAGCACGGTGCGGCGCGCGCCGGATGCCAGCGTCACTTCGACCAAGGCGTCGCGGTCGTCCTGGTGCGCGGTCCGCAGGAACAGGCGCTTCCCGTCCGGCGACAGGCCGACCAGGCCGCACTCGCGGAAGGGCTGGCAACGCGTCACCTCCACCCAGGCGGCGCCGTCGCGGCGCAGGATCAGCTGGCGAAACCGGGCATCCAGGCGGCGGATCACGGCAAGCCGGCCGTCGGCGCCCATGGCGTGGCCGGTGACCATGCCGGGGCCGTCGTACAGGACTTCAGGCGCGCCGTCGGGACCGATGCGCATCAGGCGGCTCTTGCCGCGCGCCGGATCGTCCTCGCGCACGATGGCGTGGCGCGGGCGGGAGGGGTCGACGCCGGAGAAGCCCTGGCTGCGCGCACTGCCTGGCGTCTGGTCGAACACGGCGAGCCTGGCGCTGGCGCCATCTTTCGGCGCGACCGCGGACAGGCCGTCCTTCTGCTCGACGAAGAGCAGGCTGCCGTCGCCCGCCCAGTGGATGCGGGCGCCGGTCTCGAGGCCCAGCAGGCGGCGCGCCGGGCCATTGGCGACAGGCTGGGCATACAGGTAGGCGATGCCGCGCGATTCGACGATGTAGGCGAGATAGGCGCCGTCGGGCGCCAGGCGCACCTCGCGTATCTCGCCTTCCCGATTGAAGGCCTCCAGCGGCAGGAGCGGCGCGCGCGGCAGCGCCGCATTGCGGGCCAGCTCGGCGGCCAGCTGGCCGCCTGGCGCGGCCAGGCCGGCCACGGACGGCACGAGCAGCAGGAGCGCCAGCGCGGCGCGATGAAGAACTCGCATGCTCACTCTCCTGTCAGGCGGCGGCGGGTACCGCGACCGGGCTTGGCGTCGCCGATGCGGCTGGCAGGGCCGGGCGCGCGGCGTGGGGGCGCAGGATCAGCAGGCAGGCCGCGCAGGGAGGTCCCAGCAGCAGGGCGCCGATGGTCCAGGCCAGCCGGCTGCGCGGTGCGGCGTGGCGCAGGCGCCACCAGGCGAAGCCGCCCGAGAGCAGGGCGGCCAGCAGCGCCGCCGCGACGACAGCCGGCGGACGGGCGGGCGCGGGCGCGCCGGGAGCGTCTTCGATGAGGCCGACGTCGAGCAGGCGCTCCGGCAGGGACAGCAGGGCGTGGCAGGCCGGCGACAGCCACCAGGCCTTGTGCTCGAACAGCAGCGGGAGGTCGTGCGCCAGCGCGCGGATGGCGATGGCCTGCGCCCGGCCGTTGGCGTCCACGAACACCAGCTGCTGGCGCGAGCCGGCCTGGCCGTCGACCATGCGGCGCCCGAAATTAAAGGAGAGCAGGGTGCCGTCCAGCAGGCGCGCCACGTCGACACGCGCCAGGTCACGGAAGGGGCCCGGCAGCGCCACGCTGTAGACCTCCTCAAGCGGGGCGCCGGCGTCCAGCGGTTCGCGGTAGGCGATCAGGCGCCGGTTGGTCAGCAGGTACTGCCCCATCCCGATCTCCTTCGTGCGGCCGGTCATGGTTTCGCCGGCGGGCAGGGAGATCAGGGTGCGCAAGCGCCGGGTGTGCATCTCGTGCGCGAACAGGTGATGGCGGGTCACGATGTACTTGCCGTCCATCAGGGGCACCGATTCGAAGGGGCGCAGGTCGCCCATGCCGCCCCGGCCATACCAGCCGCGCGGCGCGTCGGTGTGCATGTCGCGGCCTTCGTACATCATGCGGTCGTGGTTGAAGCTCCAGATGATCTTCAGGTCTCCGTCGCTCCACTGCACCGCATTCGAATTGCCCAGCTCCTGGCGTACCGGGTGCGCGTCATGGGCCGGCAGCACGCCGGCCGCGCCCGACAGGGCGACCTGGCGCCGCCAGTGGGCCGCGCGCGGATCGTTCGATGCCGCCAGCATGCGCTGCAGGTTGGCCGGGCTGTCGCTGCGCACCAGTTCGGTGTAGCCGCCGGCCGGCGGTAGCGCGCGGTTGAGCGGGTGGACGCCGGCCAGCATCTGGCCATACTGGAAGCCGAGCGAACCGCCCCACAGCATCACGAAGTAGCAGCCGAGCAGCAGCGGGATCGCCGCCGCGATCATGCCCGCGCCGCGCGGTGGCGCCGTGCGGTCGGGGGCGAAGGTGCTGTAGGCGAGGGCCGTCATCAGGGCCACGCTGAGGAGCCCGGGCAGCAGGATGGCCGTGCCGGTGGCCATATGGGCCATGAGCAGGAAGGGCACGGCCAGCACCACGCAGGCGGCGCGCCGGCCGCACAGCATCAGGTAGGCGCCGGCCAGCCAGGCATTGGCGGCCGCCAGCACGGAGTAGAGCACGGCCAGGTAGTGGCGCAGGTCGACCGTGCGCCCGGACATCCGGTCGGTGCCGCTTACTGCGAGCAGCATCGGCAGGCCGATCACCAGCACGATCACCGCCAGCGCCGCCAGCGCCAGCGCGGCAAAAATGCGGCCGCGCGGCAGCGGCCTGTGCATCAGCCACAGCCAGCGGCTGCTCTGGCGGTGGCTGCCGAACTGGTAGACCGCCAGGGCCAGCGCGGCCAGGGCGTGGAGCAGGGGGAAGATGGATTGCGGCTGCCAGCGCTGCATGAGCGGCTCGGTGATGCGGGAAGCCAGCACCAGCAGCATCAGGTGCACGAGGATGCCGACGATGGCCAGGTTGCGGAAGCGCCGGCACTCGGCGAAGAAGAGGTCTTTCATGGCGCGTTCTTTCAGGCGGCGGCGGACAAGGGGGAAGCGCCGGCATGGCCGCGCGCGAGGAAGCCGTTGACGGCGCGGTCGAGGCTCACGGGCATGGATTGACAACTGCGCGCGCCCATCAGGCGCAGGCGGGCGCCGAAGTCCTCGCCGCCGTCGAACACGACGAGGTGGGTGAGGCCGTCGATGACGCGCATTTCCAGCACGCCCGGCAGGTGCGCCGAAAGATCGGCTGAACTCGGCTGGCGGAAGGGGAAATCGGCGATCCACAATGCCACGCGCTCGCAGAACTCGCCGGGCGGCGACATATGGCGCAGCACGCCGCGCTCCATGATCACGAGGTTGTCGGCGACGCGCTCGATCTCCTCCATCTGGTGCGAGCAGTAGACGACCGTCGCGCCGTCGTCCAGGCTCGTTTGCAGCAGGGCGTCCAGGAAGGCGCGCTTGGCGACGACGTCCAGGCCGAGCGTGGGCTCGTCGAGGATCAGGAGTTCCGGCCCTTGGGCCAGGGCCAGCGCCAGGCTGACGCCGGCGCGTTCGCCGCGCGAGAGTTCCGCGATCTTCTGGCGGTCGGCCACGTTGAAGTTGACCAGCACCTGGCGATAGCGCTCCTGGCTCCAGCCGGGGTAGAGACGGCGCTGCATGGCGGCCAGTTCTTCCACGCGCATCCAGGTCGGCAGCGTGTGTTCCTCGTTGACGAAGCCGATGCGGGCGCGCAGCGCGGGCCCCAGGGCGCGGCTGTCGCAGCCGAGTACCGCGGCGCTGCCGCTGTCGGCGCAAGCGAAGCCCAGCAGCACGCGGAACAGGGTCGACTTGCCGGCCCCGTTGGCGCCGACGATGGCGTGCACGCCGCCGCGCGCCAGGCGCAGCGACAGGTTGTCGAGCGCCTGCTTGCCGCGGTAGGACAGGCTCAAGGCTTCGGTATGGATGACGTAGTCGTTCATGATGACTCCTTATGCGACCTTGCGCGGCAGGCAGGCGGCCAGTTCGGACTCGACGCGCTCCAGCACTTCGGCGCTCGAGTAACCCAGGCCGATGACGTCGCCGGTGAAGCGGTCGACGGCTTCATCGAGCCGGCGTGCGCGTTCGGCGTCGGACAGCAGCTGGCGCGGCGGGAGCACGAACAGGCCCAGGCCCGCGCGCGATTCCACCCAGCCCTCGGTGGCCAGTTCGCCATAGGCCTTGGCGACGGTGTTCGGATTGATCGACAGCTGTTGCGCCAGGCCGCGCACGCTGGGTAGCGCAGCGCCGACCGGCAGCTCGCCGCTGGCGATCAGGCGGCGCACGCCGTCGACGATCTGGCGGTTGATCGGCCGGGTGTCGCCGGTGGCGATATTCAGCATCAAGGGGGTACGGCGGCTCATGGCGGCTCCTAACTGTACTATTACACGTAGTACAGTAGCGGCGGCGTCAAGCCTCGTCAATGCAAATCGGATGCATATGCTAGCTGAGCCGCTTGCCTGCCGCGCAGGCCTGCATCAGCTTCTCTAACCGGCCTGCGCGCGTCTCGGCCTTCTTCGCGTTCGTGATCCAGTGCAGGACCGTCTTGCGGTAGCCGGGCGGGCAGGTTTCGAAACAGTCCCATGCGGTGGCGTCGCGCTGGAAGCGCGCCAGTTCCGCCGGCGAGAGCTCGGGGGCATCGGTGCGCTCGTGCGAGTAGATGCCGGACTTCGCCTCCGATCGCAGCGCGAAAGCCGCTTCGCCCGCCGGCCGCATTTTCCCTGCGGCGCGCAGCTTGTCCATCTTCGCGATGTTCACCGCGCTCCAGATCGAGGAAGGCTTGCGGGGCGTGAAGCGGATCGAGTAGCTGTCGTCGTCGATGCGCCGGCGCACGCCGTCGATCCAGCCGAAGCACAGGGCTTCGTCGACCGATTCGGACCAGCTCATGCAGGGGCGCTTGGTGCCGACCTTGTAAAAGCCCACCAGCAGTTCGGTACTGCCTTCGGCATGGGCTTCCAGCCAGGCGCGGAATGCCCTGGCGTCGGCGAAAAAAGTGGGCGTCATGGCGGACATCATGCGGGCAGCACGACGGCGCCGCGCAGGAAATCGAACATGGCCTTCATCCGACCCAGATAGCGGGTGTCGGGATGGGCCAGCACCCACAGGCCGATGTCGAGTTCGGGCAAGGGCCCGTCCAGCATCACCACGTGGGGATGCTCTCGCATCACCGCCAGCGGCGCCACGCCGACGCCCAGGCCATTGACCACCGCGCCCGCCACCGCCAGCAGGTTGCTGACCTTGTGCCGCGGCGCGAGCTGCGGATAGCGCGCGCGACGCCAGCGCTGCGACGGGTGGTCGGGCAGGGCGTCGTCCAGCGCGATCCAGTCCATCTCGGCCAGCGGTTTGCCGGCCGGCTGCCGCGCCAGGTAGTCCTTGCCGGCGTAGACCGCCGAGCGCACCGTGCCGAGCCGGATGCCGACCAGGTGTTCGGGTGGATCGTCGGTGGCGCGAATCGCGATGTCGGCTTCGCGCTGGCTCAGGTTGACCAGCACATTGGTGGTGGCCAGTTCGAGCTCGATGCGCGGGTGGAGGGCAGCGAAGGGCGCGAGCACGGGCAGCAGCACCGTGTGCAGCAGCGTATCGGTGAGGGTGATGCGCAGCAGGCCCGATGGCTCGGTGGCCTGGTTGAAGGCGGCTTCGCGCGCTTCTTCCAGCTGGGTCTCGATGCGTTCGGCGTGGCTGGCCAGCACGCGGCCCAGTTCCGTCGCCGTATAGCCCTGCCGGCCGCGGTCGAACAGCAGCTCGCCGAGGTCCTGCTCGATGCGCTTGATGGCACGGAAGACCGTGGACGTGTCCACCTTCAGGCGCTCGGCGGCGCCGGCCAGGGTGCGGCCGCGCTGCAGCGCAAGGATGATCTCGAGCTCCTGGGGACCCAGCTTCGATTGCAGCTTTGCATACGATGGTTTCATGGATGCCTATTTTATATGCGTTCGCGCATCGATAGAGTGGTGGCTCCCCAACCCACTTCGCAAGGAACCCATCATGAACCACACGCTCCGCACCCTCGTCCTGCTGCTGCGCCTGTCGTTTGGCGCGTTCGCACTCGCCCTTGCCATGCTGACGGCGACTGCCCTCGGCGTGCCGGCCTTCGCGCAGGCGCTCGCCGGGCAGGGCATGCTTCTCCCCCTGAGCTGGCCGGCCGCGCTGGTCGAATGCGGGCTTGCGCTGGCCGCCTTTTTCCTGCGCCAATCCGCGCCGCGGCTGGTCGTCTCGCACCGCAAACCGGTGGACATGAAAAAAGCCTGCAAGGCGTGAACCCTGCAGGCTTTGTTTGCGGTGGACGGCGCCATCCGGCGCCATCCAGCGGGGCACATTACATCATGCCGTCCATGCCGCCCATGCCACCCATGCCACCCATGCCGCCCATGCCGCCGGCCGGCTTGTCTTCGACGACTTCCGAGACCATGCAGTCGGTGGTCAGCATCAGGCCGGCGATCGACGCTGCGTTCTGCAGTGCCGAGCGGGTGACCTTGGCCGGATCCAGCACGCCCATTTCGACCATGTCGCCATAGGTGCCGTTGGCGGCGTTGTAGCCGTAGTTGCCGGTGCCGGCGATGACGGCTGCGACCACGACCGACGGCTCGTCGCCGGCGTTCTGGACGATCATGCGCAGCGGCTCTTCCATGGCGCGCAGGACGATCTTGATGCCTGCGTCCTGGTCAGGGTTGTCGCCCTTGATGTCCAGGTTCGAGCGTGCGCGCAGCAGGGCCACGCCGCCGCCCGGGACGATGCCTTCTTCGACGGCGGCGCGGGTTGCGTGCAGCGCGTCTTCCACGCGTGCCTTCTTCTCTTTCATCTCGACTTCGGTGGCTGCACCGACGCGGATCACGGCAACGCCGCCGGCCAGCTTGGCCACGCGTTCCTGCAGCTTTTCGCGGTCGTAGTCCGAGGTCGCTTCTTCGATCTGGACGCGGACCATCTTGACGCGTGCTTCGATCGCTTCAGCGGCGCCGGCGCCGTCGATGATGATGGTGTTTTCCTTGCCCACTTCGACGCGCTTGGCCTGGCCCAGTTCCTGCAGCGTGACCTTTTCCAGGGTCAGGCCGACTTCTTCGGCGATGACCTGGCCGCCGGTCAGGATGGCGATGTCTTCCAGCATGGCCTTGCGGCGGTCGCCGAAGCCCGGGGCCTTGACGGCGACGGTCTTCAGGATGCCACGGATGTTGTTGACCACCAGGGTCGCCAGCGCTTCGCCTTCGATGTCTTCGGCGACGATCACCAGCGGACGGCCGGCCTTGGCGACTTGCTCCAGCACCGGCAGCAGGTCACGGATGTTCGAGATCTTCTTGTCGCACAGCAGGATGAACGGGTTCTCGTGAACGGCGACCTGCTTGTCCGGGTTGTTGATGAAGTACGGCGACAGGTAGCCGCGGTCGAACTGCATGCCTTCCACGATGTCCAGCTCGTCGTTCAGCGACTTGCCGTCTTCGACGGTGATGACGCCTTCCTTGCCGACTTTTTCCATCGCTTCAGCGATGCGCTCGCCGATCGAGGTTTCCGAGTTGGCCGAGATGGCGCCGACTTGTGCGATCTCTTTCGAGGTGGTGGTCGGCTTGGCGATCTTCTTCAGTTCTTCGACGGTGGCGGCGACGGCCTTGTCGATGCCGCGCTTCAGGTCCATCGGGTTCATGCCGGCGGCGACGAACTTCATGCCTTCGCGGACGATGGCTTGCGCCAGCACGGTCGCGGTGGTGGTGCCGTCACCGGCGTTGTCGCTGGTCTTCGAAGCGACTTCCTTGACCATCTGGGCGCCCATGTTCATGAGCTTGTCCTTCAGTTCGATCTCTTTCGCGACCGAGACGCCGTCCTTGGTGACGGTCGGGGCGCCGAACGAGCGCTCCAGCACCACGTTGCGGCCTTTCGGGCCCAGGGTGACCTTGACTGCGTTGGCGAGGATGTTGACGCCTTCGACCATCTTGGCGCGCGCTGCGTCGCCGAACACTACTTCTTTAGCTGCCATTTCTTGTTCTCCGAATGAATTCGTGAATGTGTATTACAGGAGGGATGCGGATCGACCGACGATCACTGGGCCACGACGGCCATGATGTCTTCTTCGCGCATGACCAGCAGTTCCTGGCCATCGACCTTGACGGCCTGGCCCGAGTACTTGCCGAACAGGACGCGGTCACCGACCTTCACTTCCAGCGGACGAACCTGGCCGTTTTCCTGCACCTTGCCGTTGCCGACGGCGAGGATCTCGCCCTGGTCCGGCTTCTCGGCGGCCGCGTCGGGGATGATCAGGCCGGATGCAGTCTTGGTCTCCTGGTCGAGACGCTTCACGATGACGCGATCGTGGAGAGGACGAAGGTTCATGCAAAACTCCTTATTTTTCAGTGGTTTGACTAGCTATCGAGGGCCGCCGCGGTGGGGCGCCGGCCTTGAATTTGGATACTGCGGTTGTTAGCACTCTCTGCCAACGAGTGCTAATTATAGGGATCATAACACCCCATTTCAAGCGCCAGTGTGTGAGATCGAACCGACTTTTTGACGGATCGCAACGTAATAGGGGGCTGTGCCCACCCGCGGCGTGGTCATGCGAACAATAGCCGGGCAGGGTACACTAAGACGACGCACCTGCGCCGCACGCCTGCGCCACGCCCGATCCGCCGCCGTGTTTCCCCTCGCAAGGGGGGCATGCCGTGCCTGCGATTCGGTTGACGGAAAAACCATCTCAGTCCTATAGTGTCGAATGATTTCCGAATTCCAAGACCTCTCCGACAAAATCGACCGGCTCGCCCAGCTGACCCAGTCGCTGCGCGCCGAGAACTACCTGCTCCGCCAGGCCAATAGCCTGTTAAGCGCCGAAAACCTCGCGTTCAAGGAGCGCCTGAACCAGGCCCAGCAACGTGTCGAGGCCTTGCTCGAGCAATTCCCTGCTCCTGAGACGGAAACGGGCGAGGGCGATGCTGCGGCGCCCGACGCGCGCGATAGCGAGGCCACCCAATGATCCATCTCGATTGCACCATCATGGGCCAGCCTTACCGCCTGGCCTGCCGCGAAGGCGAGGAGCGCACGCTGCGCGAAGCGGTCCATTACCTCGACGGCAAAATGTGCGCCTTGCGCGATTCGGGCAAGGTCAAGGGAACGGATCGCATCGCCGTGATGGCGGCGCTGAGCGTGGCGGCGGAATTCCTGTCCGTGAAGTCGCCGCAAGGTCCGCTGTCGGACATGTCGATCCTCGAAGTCAAGCAGAAGCTGGAATCGATGCACGCGGTGCTCGACAGCGTGCTGTCGCCGCAGGAAAACCCGTTCTGAGCCTGGATTCGGTTGACATGCTCGGCCAACAGAGTAAACTGCGCACTACCCTGCGGTGTTCGAGATTTGTCATATATTCCTTGAACCATTCTTTCGCATAGGTTGTGGGACATGCTTGGTGGGCGCGAGCGTCACTAGTCTGACGAACCCGAAATTGAGCTGACTGCGACCACCTTGAGCCTTTTGGTTCGGGATGCCGGCAATAACGACACAGGCGGGGCTACATACACGAGCGGTTGCGCACCTTGGTACGCAACCGCTTTTTTTTATTGTTTGCTGGAGATCCGATGCGCTACTGGTTGATGAAATCCGAACCGGACGAAGTCAGTTTCGACGACGTCCTGGCTGCACCCAAGCAGACGGTGGCCTGGTTCGGCGTCCGTAACTACCAGGCGCGCAACTTCATGCGCGACGCCATGTCGGTCGGCGACGGCGTCCTGTTCTACCACTCCAGCTGCGCCGTGCCCGGCGTGGCCGGCATCGCGGAAGTGGCCAGCACGCCCTACCCGGACGCGAGCCAGTTCGACCCCGCCAGCCACTACTTCGATCCCAAGGCCACCCAGGAAAACCCGCGCTGGATCTCGGTCGACGTGCGCGCCGTCGAACAGGGACGCTACCTGCCGCTGACGGAGATGCGCACCATCCCGGCGCTCGAAGACATGGTGCTGCTCCAGAAGGGCAGCCGCCTCTCGATTTCGCCGGTGACAAGCGGCCAATGGAACGCCATCCTCACGCTGCTGCGCGAAGGGAAGCGTTGATGGACGTCGGTTTGATCGTCGCCCTGCTGCTGATGGGCGCCTTCGGCGGCTTCGCGGCGGGCCTGCTGGGCATCGGCGGCGGCATGGTGCTCGTGCCCTTCATTACCATGATCTTCACGGCGCGCGGCATTGCGCCGGAACTCACCATCCACATGGCGATCGCCACCTCGCTCGCCACCATCCTGTTCACGTCGCTCTCCTCGGTGCGCGCCCACCACAAGCACGGCGCCGTCCTGTGGCCGGTGGTGAAGCTGCTGGCGCCGGGCATCCTGATCGGGTCGTGGATCGGGCCCTGGATCGGCAAGCAGATGGACTCCTCCTTCCTCGCCGCCTTCTTCGGTGTCTTCGTCGCCTTCTCCGCGACCCAGATGCTGGTCGGGAAGAAGCCGGCCGCCTCGCGCGCCCTCCCGGGCAAGCCGGGCATGTTCGCGGCGGGGGGCTTCATCGGCACCCTGTCGGGCATCGTCGGCGCCGGCGGCGGCTTCATCTCGGTGCCCTTCATGACCTGGTGCGGGGTGCGCATCCACAATGCGGTCGCCACCAGCGCGGCGCTGGGCTTTCCGATCGCGCTCTCGGGCACCATCTCGAACATCTGGTTCGGCTGGGGCGAGCCGGGGCTGCCGGAATATGCGCTCGGCTTCATCTACGTGCCGGCCCTGGCCATCATCGTGCTGGCCAGCGTGATCATGGCGCCGCTCGGCGCGCGCACCGCCCACCGCATGCCGGTGCGCCGGCTGCAGAAGGTGTTCGCGGTGATCCTGTATGCGCTTGCCGCGTATATGTTCTGGAAGGCGTTCCAGTAGGGTGGTCGGCTACGCCGACCGCGCGTTCAGCTCCCCTTCGATCAGACGATGTGCTGCTCAGAGACCGTTTGAACGCGCGGTCGGCAGAGCCGACCACCCTACAGACTGAAGCTGCGCATGCGGGCGCGGTCGAGCGGCAGGTCGCGCACCCGGGCGCCGCAGGCATCCGCCACCGCATTGGCGATCGCCGCCGCCGCCGGGCCCTGCGCCGCTTCGCCGGTGCCCAGGAAGGGCTGCCCCGGCCGGTCGAGCAGGTGCACCGCCACCTTGTCGGGCGCCTGGTTGAAGCGCAGGATCGGGTAGCCGGCCCAGTCGCGGCCCAGCACTTCCCTGGCATCGAAGCGCACCTGCTCCAGCAGGGTCCAGCTGGACGACTGGATGATGCCGCCCTCGATCTGGTTGCGCACCCCGTCCGGGCTCACGACTTCGCCGCAATCCACGGCCGCATCGGCGCGCACGATGCGCACGAAGCCGGTGTCCAGCGCCACCTCGACTTCCAGCGCGACAGCGCAGTAGGCGGCCAGGTTCTTGTAGCGGGCGAAGGCGAAGCCGCGGCCCCGTCCCGGCTTGCGCTTGTAAGCGTCCCAGCCGAACTTCGCGGCCGCCGTCCTGACAGCCTCGATGGCGCGTGGGTCGGCCAGGTGGCGCAGGCGGAAAGCCACCGGGTCTCGCCTGGCCGCCTGCGCCAGTTCGTCCATGAAGCTCTCGATCGCGAACACATTGCAGTAGGCGCCCAGCGAGCGCAGCGCCGAGGTGCGCAGCACGCCTTGCGGCTGGAAGCGGTGGACCACGCGCGCATTCGGGAGCAGGTAATAGGGCACGGCATTGCGGTCGCCGCTGCCTTCCGGCTGCGGGATGGGCTTCGGCGCCGGCGGCGCGAAGGGGCGCGCCAGGTGGGTGGCGGCGAGCAGGTTGCCGGCCTTGCCGGGCCGCGTGTTATGCGACTGGCTCCAGACCTCGTACTGCCAGTCGGCGATCATGCCGTCCGGGCCCAGCGTGGCCTGCACGTCCGCCACCATGGCGGGACCATAGGGCTCCCAGCCGTGTTCTTCCTCGCGCATCCACTGCACCCGCACCGGCAGGCCGGGGAAGGCGCGCGCCAGCAGCACGGCGTCGGCCGCGACGTCGTCGGCGCCGTTGTGGCCGTAGCAGCCGGAACCCTCCATGTGGATGCAGTGCACCGCCTGTTCGGGCGCGCCGAGCACTTCGGCCAGCGCGCGGCGCAAGGGGAAGACGCCCTGCGAGTGGGTCCAGACGGTGTAGCGGCCTTCTTCCAGCGAGGCCACGGCGCAGGAGGGGCCGATCGAGGCGTGCAGCTGGAAGGGGCGGGTGTAGGTGGCGCGCAGGGTCTTGCCGGCCGCGCCCGGCGTGCCGCGCGCCAGCACGGCTTGCCGTTCGCCGGGCAGGCCGCGCACGATGGAAGCGATGTCGCGTCCGCCCGGCAGCGCGGCCGGGGCCTCCCAGCGCGTGGCGCGCGCAAGGGCGGCAGCGGCCTTCACCGCGCGCCACTCCTCGTCGGCGATCACGGCCAGGAAGCGGCCGTCGCGCACGATTTCCAGCACGCCCGGCATGCGCATCACCTCCGACGTGTCGACGCCCACCAGCTGCGCGGCCTGCGACGGCGGGCGCACCACGCGCGCATGCACCATGGCCGGCAGGCGCAGGTCGTGCACGTAGATCAGGCCGCCCGCGACCTTGGCGGGAATGTCGAGGCGCGGCAGGCTGATGCCCGAATAGCGCGGCGTGCCCGGGGCCGGAGGATTCGAGGCGGGAAGAAAGGCCGTGGCCCGCACGTGCTGGTCGCTGCCCGCCACCAGTTCGGCGAAGCTCACGCGCCGCCCGTCCCGGCTGCGGAACACGCCGTTGGACAACAGCAGGGAATCGACAGGCGCCTTCAGGCGCGCGGCCGCGCGCTCGTAGAGGAGCTGGCGCACCTGGCCTGCGGCGTGGCGCAGGGCGGTGCCGCTATCCTGCATCGAATGGCTGCCGGCCGTATAGCCTTCGTCGGGCGTGCGTTCGGTGTCGGCGCTCACCAGCATCATGCGGCCCGGGTCGAGCCGCAGCTCGTGCGCGGCCACCTGCATCAGGGCGGTCTTGATGCCCTGGCCGAGTTCCGCCTTACCGGTGAAGACCGTGACGCGGTTGTCGGCGCCGACCCGGATCCAGGCGTCCAGCCACGGGGCTTTATCGAGGCTGCCCGGCAACCCTTCATCGCTGGCTGCCTGCAGCGGCAGCGCGAAGGACAGCGTGAGCGCGCCGCCGCTTTTCAGGAAGCGCCGGCGCGATGGGTGTGTGGGCATGCCGCTCATCGCTTCTTCCTTGCGGGCGCCGCCGTCAGGGCATCGGCCGCGCGCCGCACCGCGCGCAGGATGCGCAGATGGGTGCCGCAGCGGCACAGGTTGGGCTGCATCCAGGCGCGGATCTGCGCATCGGTCGGCTCGCGCACCGCGTCGAGCAGGGCGGTGGCGCGCATGATCATGCCGGCGATGCAGTAGCCGCACTGGGCCGCCTGTTCTTCCACGAAGGCCTGCCGCAGCACCACGCCCGGCACCCAGCGCGTGCCCGGCGACTCCACGGTGCGGATGGCGCGCGGGCCGACCATCGACACCGGCAGCAGGCAGGACATCACCGGCGCGCGGTCGACCGTCACCGTGCAGGAACCGCACTGTCCCATGCCGCAGCCGAACTTGGCGCCGTTGAGTTTCAGGTCGTTGCGCAGCACGTAGAGCAGCGGGGTGTCCGGGTCGACATCGACCTCGTGCGGCTTGCCGTTGACCTGCAGGCGGTACTTCGTCATGGTGTCCTCGTCTTCTTCACGCTGTCCTCGAGGTCTTCCCAAGGCTCCGCCTTGGCGCCGTAGCGCCGCAGGTAGGCGGCGAGCGCGGTGAGCTGTTCGTCGTTCAGGATGGTGGCGAAGCCCGGCATGAAGCGTCCCGGCTCGCCGTCCGGCGGCGTGATGCCCTCGCGCACGATGTGGATCAGGCTGCGCGGATCCGGGTCGTACAGGGCCACGGCCTGTTGCAGCTGGAGGGCCCCGCCCGAGCTGGACGCGCGGCCGGCGTCGTGGCAGCGCGCGCAGGCCATGACATAGGTCTCGTGGCCGAGGCGCATGCGGGCGTCGGGTTCGCTGGCGGCGGGAGCGGGCAGGGGGCCGGGCGCAGGCAGGACGCGTGCAGGAGCCTGGGCCAGGTAGCCGTGGATGTAGGCGGCGATGGCCCGCACGTCCTCCGGGTCGGCCTGGCCGAGCTGCACGACCACGTCCTGCATCGGGCCGCCCGCTACCGCGTGGCCGGGAGCGATGCCGGTACGCAGGTATTCGCCCAGGTGCTCGCGCGTCCACGGAAGCGGCGAAGGCGATTGCGCGTCAAGCGCCGGCGCATACCAGTCCTCGGCCTCGCCGCCGTCGAACTGGCGGCTGAGCCTGGGCCCGCCCAGCAGGCCCCGCGGCGTGTGGCAGGCGGCGCAGTGGGCCAGCGCATGGGTGACGTAGGCGCCGCGGTTCCATTGGGCTGATTGGCGGGTGTCCGCCTGCCAGGGCGATTCGTCGAGGTAGAGCAGGTTCCAGAATCCGACCAGGGGGCGGAAACCGAAGGGGAAGCGCATCCGGTTCTCGCGCGCCGGGGCGTCGATGGCCGGGCGCGTCATGAAGAAGGCGTACAGGGCGTCGATGTCGCCCTGGCCCAGCTTCGTGTAGTGGGTGTAGGGGAAGGCCGGGTAGAGCAGGCGGCCGTCGCGCGCGACCCCCTGGCGCATGGCGCGCGTGAATGCTTCGACGGTCCAGGCGCCGATGCCGGTGCGCGCGTCGGGCGTGATGTTGGTGCTGTAGACGGTGCCGAAGGGCGTGGCGAGGGCCAGGCCGCCGGCGAAGGGCTTTGCCACGTCGGCGGTATGGCAGGCGGCGCACATGCCGAGGCGGGCCAGGTTGGCGCCGCGCCGGACCTGGTCCGCATCGAAGGAGCCGGGGGAGCCGCCGCGCTCGGGCAGGGCGGGGCGCCACATGATGGTCCATGCGGCCAGCGCGGACAGGACGAGCGCCGCCCCTGCCAGCCACCACCGGTATCGCCTTGCCCCTCCCGCTTTCTTCATTCGATTTTTCCGGTCAGATGTCGAATCCCGGCCGCGCCGATCGTCGTGCTGTTGAATGGCGCTATTATCAAGCAAAAAGGAGAGCATCATGAGCACGCAAGCCGACGTCAAGGGTCCCGCATCCTACTTCCCCTCGATCGAGAAAAAATACGGCCAGCCGGTCGCGCACTGGTTCGGGCTGCTGGACACGCAGTCCGGCAAGAAGCACATGGAGCTGGTGGCCTGGCTCAAGGCCGAGCATGGGCTGGGCCATGGGCACGCCAATGCCCTGGTCGCGCACCACCTGGCTGCGCGCTAAGTGGTATGCTGGGGCCATGACTACTGATTCCGATATCGAACTGTCCGGCCCCTTCCAGGTGAAGGACGGCGCCGGCCGCCTGCTGGACGTGAAGGCGATCCGTATCTTCGACGAAGGCTACGGCATCATCGACGTCTACGTCGACTTCAAGGCCAGGCTCGAACCCGGCGCCTACAAGGACACGGTGCTGCTGCGCCAGATCGTCGAGCGCCTGCGTGCGCTGGGCTACAAGGGGCCGGACTTCGGCCACAGCGATCCGGGCCTGCAGGAAAGCCGCCTGATCGTGCTCGAGGCGCCCGAGGAATTCACGGCCTTCGCCAAGAGCCGCGGCTGGAAGAACCTGGCCGAGGATTTCGACTAAGTTCGGCCGGGGCAGGCGCGGCCCGGCATTGCCGCGTCCGTTTTTGCCTATAATGGCCCTTTTCACTTGGGCCCCCGCATGCCGCGCCAGGCTTCCACAGTTTCGCTCCGCCGCCTGCTGGTCCTGCTCACGGCCCTCGGGCTGCTGCCGCTGGCCCTGCTGGGCGTCTGGGGCCTCCACCTGGTCGGCGACTACCAGCAGCGCGAGCAGGAACGTTCGCTGCTCGACCTGGCGCGCGCGCTGTCGAGCGCGGTCGACGCCGAACTCGATGCCTCGGTCGGGACGCTCACCGCCATGGGCCGCACACCGGTGCTGGCCGGCGGCGACCTGCGCGGATTCCACGCTTTCGCCAGCGCCCAGGTGGCGGCGCAGCCGGAATGGCTGGCGGTGTTCCTGAGCGATACCGGCGGCGCCATCCTGTTCCGTACCACGGCGCCCTACGGCGCCCCGGACGGCCCCGTGGCCGATCCGGCCAGCCTGCGGCGCGCCATCGAGCTGCACCAGCCGGTGGCCGGCAGCGTCGTGCGCGGCAAGGGCGGCCGCGCGGCCTTCCCGGTGCGTGTGCCGGTCGAGAACAGCCTGGGCCGCGACTACATCCTCAGCGCCGTGATCAAGCCCGACCGCATGCTGCGCGTGATCGAGCGCCAGAAGGTGCCGGCCAGCTCGGTGCTCGCGATCATGGACGTCGGCGGCGCCATCGTGGCCCGCTCCAAGGGGCAGCCGCAGCTGGTCGGCAGCCCGCCCAGCCCGTCCCTCGTGAAACTGATGCGCGAGGGCGGAGCGGAAGCGGTTGGCCGTACCACCACCCTCGAAGGCGAATCCGTTACCACGGCGTTCGCGCGCTCCCGCTACGGCTGGTCGGTGGCGATCGGCGTGGCCACCGCCGCGCTGGCGCCCGCCTCCCTGCAGGGCCTGACCTTCTATGCGGCCGGCCTGGCGGCCTCGCTGCTGGCCTGCCTGCTGATCGCGTCGCTGCTCTCGCACCGCATCGTGCGCACCTTCCTCAGCCTGCAGCAGGGCACCGCGGCGCTCGGCGCGGGCGAGAAGGTGGAAGTGGCGCCCTCGCGCATCGGCGAGATCGTGCAGATGCAGGAGGCGCTCCTTGCCGCCGCCGCCCGGCGCGAGGCGCACGAAGCCGAGCGTTCGCGCCTGCTGGCTTCCCTGGAGACGGCGCTCGGCGACAGCCGCGCCGCCGGCCGGGTCAAGGACGAATTCCTCGCCATGCTGGGCCATGAGCTGCGCAACCCGCTCAGTCCCATCGTCGCCTCGCTCGACCTGATGGACATGCGGGGCGAAGCGGGCAGCCAGCGCGAGCGCACCATCATGCGGCGCCAGGTGAACCACCTGCGGCGCCTGGTCGACGACCTGCTGGACGTCTCGCGCATCGCCAGCGGCAAGCTGCAGGTCGAACTGAAGCCCCTGAATCTCGCGGAGCTGGTGCGCCATGCGGTGGCGGCATTCCCCGGCCGGCAGCCGGAGCTGGTGGCGCCAGGGTCGCTCTGGGTGCACGGCGACGAGGCCCGCCTCGCGCAGGTCCTGAACAACCTGCTGTCGAACGCGGCGCGCTTCGGCAGGGACAGCACCCGCGTCTCGCTGGACGCCCGCGACGGCATGGCGCGCCTGGCCGTGTGCGACGACGGCGCCGGCATGAGCGTGGCGATGCTGGAGCGGATCTTCGAACCCTTCTTCCAGGCGCCGCAGCCGCTGGCGCGCAATACCGGCGGGCTCGGGCTCGGCCTGGCGATCGTGCGCCGCATCGTCGAGCTGCATGGCGGCACCGTGAAGGCATTCAGCGAGGGCGAAGGCAAGGGCAGCCGCTTCGAGGTCTGGCTGCCGCTGGGCGAGGCGGCGCAATCCGGACAGGAAGCCACGGTCGAGGCGGCGCCCGCGCGCCTGGACGTGCTGCTGGTCGACGACAACTACGACGCCGTGGTGGCGACCGCCGCGCTGCTCGAGAACATGGGCCACACCGTGCGGGTGGCGGCGACCGGAGAAGAGGCGATCCAGGAAGCGGCGCGCCAGGCGCCCGACGTGGCCATCCTCGACATCGGCCTGCCCGACATGGATGGCTATGCGCTCGCGCGCCGCCTGCTCGACAAGGAGCCGGGCTTGAAGCTGGTGGCGCTGAGCGGCTACGGCCAGCAGTCGGACGTGGCGCAGGCGATGGCGGCAGGTTTTTCCCTGCACCTGACCAAGCCCGCCTCCCTGGAAGAACTACGGCGGGCCTTAGTGCCCGCCTGAACAGGTGTTACGCGTGCGCCGCGCGCGTCGGGGCCTGGCGATAGGCCCAGGCCAGCATGACCAGGGCGGCGACGATCATCGGCAGCGACAGCACCTGGCCCGAGGTGATCGGCAGCCCGAACACGGTGGTTTCCCAGTCCGGTACGCGGAAGTACTCGGTGGTGAAGCGCGCGCAGCCATACAGCAGGGTGAACATGGCGCCGACCGCCAGGCGCGGGCGCTGCTTGCGCGCATAGGGCCAGAGGATCAGGAACACGACGATCCCGTCGAGCAGCATCTGGTACAGGGGCGACGGGTGGCGCGGACCTTCGACGCCCGGCCACAGCATGGCCCAGGGCAGGCTGGGGTCGGCGATACGGCCCGGCAGCTCGGCGTTGATGAAGTTGCCCAGGCGGCCGGCCGCATAGCCGAGCGGCACCATCGGCGCGATGAAATCGTAGACGTCGAGCAGGTTGCGCTTGCGCTTGTGCGCCCACAGGGCCATCGCGATCAGCACGCCCAGGAAGCCGCCATGGAAGGACATGCCGCCGCGCCAGACCATGAAGATCTCGAGCGGGTGCTGGAGGAAGTAGAGCGGCTGGTAGAACAGCACCTCGCCCAGGCGCCCGCCCAGCACCACGCCCAGCATGCCGTAGAAGAGCATGTCGTCGAGGTCCTCGGCCTTCCAGCCTTGCGCCGCGATGTGCGGCTGCCTGATGCGCACCCGTCCCAGGATCAGGAACAGGGCGAAGGCGACCACGTACATCAGGCCATACCAATGGATCTGCACCGGTCCGATGGCGAAGGCGATGGGATCCGGCTGCGGGTGTACTAGCATGTCTATTCTTTCTCGCTTTTCTCTATTGTTCGATCAAATCCAGGAAGCCCCTGAGCACGGGCGATTCGCTGTCGCGGCGCCAGGCCACGCCCAGCTCGGCCAGCGGCGTGGGCGTGCGCAGGGGACGGTATTGCACGCCCGCGCGCATCAGGTTCGAGACGGATTGTGGCACAAGTGCCAATCCCATGCCGCCGGAGACCAGGCTGACGATGGTCTGCATCTGGATCGCTTCCTGCCCGATCACGGGCGTGAGGCCCTCCGCGCGGAAGGTCGCGAGGATGGCGTCGTGCAGCAGCGGGGCCAGGGTGCGCGGGAAGATCACGAGGGGCAGCGGCGGCAGGTCGCGCAGGCTGACCGGGCCTTCGTCCTGCAAGCCATCCAGGTCGGCGGGCGCGCACAGGATCAGCGGCTCTTCCAGCACCTTGCGGTAGGCGACCGCGGCGTCCAGGCGGCCGGGCAGGGGCGGGATCACGAAGCCGGCGTCGATGCGTCCGTGCAGCAGCTCTTCGGCCTGCACGTCGGTGGTGGCCTCGCGCAGCACCAGCTGGACCTGGGGGAAGGCGGCGCGGTAGCGCTGCAGGATGCCGGGCAGGATGCTGTAGTCGGCGGTGGACACGAAGGACAGGGTCAGGCGGCCCGCTTCGCCGCCGGCCACGCGCCGGACCAGGCCCGGCAAGGCCTCGGCATCCTCGAGCAGGCGCCGGGCTTCGGGGAGCAGGGCGCTGCCGGCCGGCGTGAGCGTGACCTGGCGGCGGTTGCGCAGGAACAGCGGCGCGCCGAGCTGGCTTTCCAGGTTGGCGATGCTCTGGGACAGGGGCGGCTGCGTCATGTGCAGGCGCTCGGCGGCGCGGCCGAAGTGCAGTTCCTCGGCGACCGTGACGAAGTGGCGGAGCTGGCGGAGTTCGAAGTTCATTGATACGCGCAGTGTATGGGATGGACCCGGTGATATGTGCAGCATATCACCCTGCGGTATCGGGGAGATAACTTACCGACGCTTGCCGTTCTTGTCGAAGGCGTTCTTCACGCGCGCCTCGCGGCGCTGGTTGTCGACGTTGTGCGCCTTCTTCTTGTCGAGGCCGAGCATCTTTTCGATGAACTCGAACCAGATGAAGGCGGCCACCATCAGCCCGACGATATACCACCAGGACAGGTCGGCGAAACGCCAGACTTCGAAAAAGCGCAAGCCGCAGAGGGCGGCGATCAAGAGGATGAGGGGCATGGATAAACTCCTTAGGCAGCCATCTTACAAATAAAATGATGCCGTGTGGAAAAATTCAATCCGGGTAGCCGCCGTATCAAAGCCCGGCGTTGCGCGGCCGTGACAGCCATCGCTACGCACGTGCGTTACAGAGTGTATCCACGGCTACAGAGTGTTTCGCCCCATGGACCTTGTGGAAATTCACGGTAGAATGAAGATGTTATGAACCTGGAGAAACAAATGAAACGGTCTTTGTTGTTGTGTGTAGCACTGTCGGCCTTCGCGTCCACCAGCGCGTTCGCACAAGCCGACCTGGCGAAAGCCAAGAACTGCATGGCCTGCCATGCGGTCGCCAACAAGCTGGTCGGCCCCTCCTACAAGGACGTCGCCGCCAAGTACGCGGGCCAGAAGGGCGCCGAGGACAAGCTGGTGCAGAAGGTCATGAAGGGCGGCGCGGGCACCTGGGGCCCGGTGCCGATGCCGGCCAACCCGCAGGTGAGCGAGGCCGAAGCCCGCAGCCTGGTGAAATGGGTGCTGACGCAGAAATAAGCTGCATCGTTCCGCAATGAAAGAAGCGCGCCTGTGTGAGCAGAGCGCGCTTTGTTTTTGTAGGGTGTTCGGCTATGCCGAACGCGCGTTCAACTCACTTCCGCGCAGAGGCTCATTGTGCCTGAGTGATACTGAAGTTTGAACGCGCGGACGGCGGAGCCAGCTACGCGCTCCGGTCCACCCTACACAATCATTTGCGAGCCGGGGCGCCGCCGATCCGGTAAATGACATCGGCCATCTGCGCCAGGCGCATCGCCGCCACCAGCGCCATCTCCGCGCCTTTCGGCGGCGCACGCCGGTCGCCGACGTTGCGCGCATACGGGTCGCTGGACATGCCCATGGAATTGGACAGGTTTTTCAAAGGTTCGACCGACACGCCGGTCGCCGGGCCGAGCCTGGCGCCGAGGCCCTTGGCGATGAGTTGCGCCTTGAGCCTGGCCTTGGCCAGCGCTTCATTCAGCAGGTCGGTCTCGATCTTGTCGCGGTCGCTGCGGTTGAAGGACACCGCCAGCGATTCGATATTCTTCATCACCAGCACGGAGCGCATCAGCGGCGTCCACTGCGACAGGTCGCGCACGGTCAGGTGGATCGAGACGCGGGTTTCCATCGGCAGCGGCTGGCCTTCCGGCAGCACCTCGACCTTGCGCGGGCGGCGCACGATGTCCTGCACGAGCACGTCTTCCGGCGCCACGCCGTGCTGGGCGAACAGCGCGCGGCTTTCCTCGAGGCGGGCATTGACCTCCTTCCAGGCGGTGTCGGGATCCGTCTCGAGCGAGGTGATGTCGATGTCGATCTCGCCGATGTCGGGCATCACGTAGAACTCGGCGCCCGCAGTGACGTGGATGAAGGGATGAGCGGGCAAGTCGGCCGCCACGGCGGGAAGAAAGGTGGCGGCCAGCGACAGGGCGGCGGCGAATCGTTTCAGCATGCGAGGCACTCCAGGTAGGGAAGGAATGCCTCGACGATAGATTAAGTAGACATCGATGTCTACATATTTCTAGTGTCAAGCCGACAGCTTATGCTGTATTCATAGAGCGGCCTGTTTAGGTTCGCAGACCCGGAAGCGCCGGTAGTCGAGGTCGCAGAAGTAGTCTTCCAGGGCCTGCGCGGAAGCGCCCGGGTCGCACAGGGCGACGTAGCCGTCCGGCCGCAGCAGGTAGCCGGCATTGCGGCAAAAGCCGGCCTCGTCGTGCGCAGGGCTCCAGTCGAACTCGCGCAGGATCATGCCGTGCCGGTCGCACCAGGCGCGCAGGTCCGGATAGGCCTGGCCGTAGACGTGCACCTGCCAGTCGATCCTGGCCGGCGCCGCGTAGTTATCCTGTTCTTCACGGGCCACCCAGGGCAGGCGGTCGCCGCCCTGCACCCGTCCGGCCACGCCGCTCGACAGCGGGCTGTCGTGGTAGTTGATCGTGGTCTGCGAGAGGATCCGGAAGATCATCTCGCGCACCGGCCCGATCCCATAGGCCGCGCTGGCGAAGGTCGGGGCGATGCGGGTGCGCACGAAGTCGGCGAAGCCGCTCTCCGCGGTGACAAAACTGAACAGGCGGTCGGTGGTCTCCACCAGCTTGCGGGCGAAGGCGATGCGCTCGCGTTCGTAGGTGTCGAGCAGGCTGTCCGGCGCCTCGCCGCGCGCCACGGCGGCCAGTTTCCAGGCCAGGTTGATGGCGTCGCCGATGCCCGTATTCATGCCCTGGCCGCCGGCCGGGCTGTGCACGTGGGCGGCATCGCCCAGCAGGAAGGCGCGGCCCCTGCGGTAATGGTCGGTCACGCGGTGGTGCACGCGGTAGGTCGAGAACCAGTGCACCTGCTCGACTTCCAGGCCCAGGCTGGCCATGGCGCGGTGGCTGACGTCGTTGAAGCTGAGCGCCCCCGCCTCGCCGCGCTCGTCGCGGATGGTGCCGACCAGGCGCGCGCGCCCGGCGTCGTCGTAGCCGAGCAGGATCACGAAGTCCGAGGTTTCCAGCGACAGGTGGATCTCGCCGTTGGCGGCCTTGCCGCGCGCCTGCACGTCGGCCACGTAGAACAGGTGGTCGTAGGTGCCGCCGGCAAAGCCCGTGCCCAGCTGGCGCCGGACAAAGGAGCGCGCGCCGTCGCAGCCGGCCAGGTAGCGCGCCTCGACCTGCAGGTCTTCACCGCTGGCGCGGCGCAGGCTGGCCAGCACGCGGTCTTCCCGCTCCTCGAAACCGGCCAGCTCGGTGCGGCGCCCGACCGTCACGCCGGCCGCCTCGAGGTGGCGCACGAGCAGCTGCTCGTGCGCGTCCTGCGGATAGATCAGCACGTAGGGGTAGGGCGTCAGGCGCGCGCCGGCGTCGCGCAGCGAGAGCTGGGCGCGGCGCTTGCCGCGCACCCACAGGTTGATGCAGGGATTGGGGCGGCCTGCGCCTGCCACCTCGTCGGCCAGGCCCACCGGGCGGTACAGCTCCAGCGTGCGCGCCTGCACGGCCATCGCGCGCGAGGTGGTACCGGGCGCGTCCGCCTTGTCGACGATGCAGACCCGGATGCCCTGCTTGGCCAGCGCGAGCGCCAGCACCATGCCGGTCGGGCCCGCACCGGCGATGAGAACGTCATATCGGTCCATGGTAGCCTCCTCGGAGTCATGATGGGAATCCTACTCCCACCGACCGGGGGCCGGCCAAATGTTCCGTATCGGCTTATTCGATGACGAGGGCCAGGTCGCGGCCTTCGAGCGCCACCTGGCCGGCGTAGTCGGCCGCGTACACGCGCAGGATGTACTCGCCGGGGGCGAGCGCGCCCACCTTCCAGCTGCCGGTCTTCACTTCGCCGTCCTGCAGGCGGCTGTCCAGCGCATAGGCGAACTGGGTCGACTTGCTGCCGTAGACCGTGATGCCGCTGCTGGGCGCATAGACGGCCTTGACCGCGTCCGGGTTGCGCGGCAGGCGGTCGTAGACCTGGGTGATCAGGGGCCGCTCGTAGCCGGGGACGACGCTGCCGTCCGGGCGCAGCAGCTGGTAGCCGAGCTTGTACAGGCCCAGGCGCCGGCGCGCCAGGTTGCCGTCCACCTGGTCATAGGCGTCCACGACGATATTCACCTCGCCCAGCGAACGCGGCACGCGCAGGCGCTTGTCGAGCACGGGCTTCTTGCGCGTGCCCTGCGGCGCACGCAGGCGCTTGCCCGTGCTGTCGAACAGGGCGATGCTGTTGATGCGCGGCGCGACGGTGTCCGTGAAACCGACGAAGGGCAGGGTGAGCGGATTGACCACCGCGCCGCCCTGGTAATAGTCGAGGTGGACGTGGGCCATCGCATTGATGGTGCCGAGCGGATCGCCGACCGCGAAGCGGGTGCCGCGCGGCACGCGCACGAGCTCGGGCTTGCCGCGCGCCTTTCCTTCCTCGATGAGCAGGAGCTGGAAGCGCGCATCGAGCGGCTTGCCGCGGCTGTCGCGGCCGACGCGCATGTGGATGTAAGACAGCGGGCCCAGGCTCAGGCCCTCGCTGAGGGTGTCGAAGCCCCAGTTGGCGTAGGGGTCGGAGACCTTGGAGGGGAACACGGCCAGCACTTTGGCGCCGACGTCGGCGCGCACGTCGAGGCCGGCGTGGAAGTGGTCGCGGTTCTCTCCCGTGTAGCTGCCGCGCACTTCACCCATCACGCCGACGACCTCGTGCACCATGTCCTGTGGGCCGACCGGCCAGGGCATCGGCGCCTCGCGCCGCACGGCCACCGGCCGGGGCCGCGCCGGCGCCGCCTCATTGGGGCGCGGGCTGGCGAGGCGGTGCAGGCGATGGGCCTGGGCATCGGCCACGACCAGGCTGCCGTCGCGTTCCACCGCGATGCCGCGCGGGCCGTAGAGCTGCACGGTGCCGTCGGGGCCGAAGCCATCGCTCGACGGCGGCACGTCGGCATCCTGCAGGGCGCGGTACTCGCCCTCGGGAGTCAGTTGCAGGATGCGTCCGCCCGCGCTGGCGCCGATGTAGAGGTAGCCGTCGCGGGTAAGCGCCAGGCTGACCGGGCGGCGCAGTACGGGGCGGCGCTCGCCGTCTAGCGGCATGGCGATAGTCGTGACCGTGCCGTCGGTCGTGATTTTCCGGATCGCGTTGTTGCCGGTGTCGGCCACGTAGAGGGTGCCGTTGGTCGTCACGGCGATCGCGCTCGGGGTGTCGAAGCTCGCAGCCGCGCCAATGCCGTCCGCGTTGCCGGGCCTGGCGCCGCCGGCGATCGTGCTCACGTTGCCGTCGCGGCCGATGCGGCGGATGCGGTCGTTGTAGGTGTCGGCCACCCACACGATGCCGGTATCGTCCACCGCGAGGCCGACCGGGCCGTTGAAGCGGGCCGCGCGGCCAATGCCGTCGTTGTCGCCGCGCGTGCCGTTGCCGGCCAGGGTGGTGACCGTGCCGTCCTTCGTGATTTTGCGGATCGCGTGGTTGCCGGTGTCCGCGACGTAGAGGTTGCCCTCGTGGTCGAAGGCGATGCTGGAGGGCGTGTGGAAGGCCGCCGCCGTGCCCACGCCGTCCGCGAAACCTTCACCGCTACCCGCGAAGGTGGCGACCGTGCCGTCGGGCGCGATGGTGCGGATGCGGTTGGTGTCGCCGGCGTCGGCGATGTAGATCCTGCCCTTGCTGTCGAGGGCGACGCCGAAGGGATCGTCGAAGCGGCTCGACGCGGCCGGGCCATCAAGGGCGCCCGGAATGCCGTCGCCGGCCAGGGTCGTGACGCGGGCCGGCCAGAAGGGCACGGTCTTCGCGGCCTTGGGCGTGAACACGGCCAGGGCGCCCGGTTGGCGCTCGATGGTGTCGGTGAAGTAGAGGACGGCGCCGGCAATGGCGACGCCTGCGCCCGCGAGCGCCGCGATGAGGATCTTTCGGTTCACAGGAAGGGCCGGATGGATTGCAGAGTTTGCAATCTTAGCCGAAGCGTGGGGACGGCGTCGCCCATCCCACGAGCAGGGGAATCTATTTGCCGAGCGTTTGCAGGTGGGCGATTTCCTGACTCACGGCCTGGCTGACGATCTCGCCCAGCGCTTCGTGCAAGCCTTCGCGCAGGTCGGTCGTGAAGCTCTCGAGTGTGCGCTGCATGGCGTCGGCCATGGCGTCGCGTACGCGCTGCTCGAGGACGAAGTCGACCCGGCCCTGCAGTTGCTGGAGCACGCGCTCGGTCACGCGGCGTTCCAGCACGCTCCATTCCTCGCCGGTCCAGCGCTCGGTGGCGCGGCGCTCGAGGCGTTCGGCCACCGGTTCGGGGGCGGACGCCGCGGCTGCGCCCGGGTCGGTGACGACTTCAGTGAGTACCGGGATGCTTGCATCGTAAGCGTTCTGGCTCATGACTGTCCTGCGACGAAGTGGGTCAGGGGATAGGACTGCTTCTTGTAGGCGACGTAGCGCTTGCGGCCTTCGGCGGCATCCGTTTCGTCGGTCGAGATGATCTCGAACACGCGGGCGAAGCGGTCGACGGTGGCGGGGGTGCGGCGGGTGAGGTTGACCAGCATCTCGTAGTGGGGCAGGGCAGCGGCTTCATCGAAGGTGACGATGACCGGCGTCTGCGCCGCCAGCGGATCGCCGGCCAGCACGTGCGGGATGAAGTCGGTGTCCGACACGCTCCACAGCGCGGCATCGAGCGCCTCGGCCTGGGCTGCATCCTCGGCCAGCAGCACGACCCTGGCCTTGCTGGAATAGGCCTTGCGCGCCAGGCGGCAGGCGTAGGCCAGCTTGTCCGGGATGTTGGTGTGGAAGTCGACGCGTGTGTTCATGGTGCTCAGTATGAAACGGGCGGCGCCTGGCCGCCCGGAGAAACATCAGCCATTCATGCCGCTGTGGCGCAGCAGGGCGTCGATCGAGGGTTCGCGGCCGCGGAAGGCCTTGAACGATTCCAGCGCCGGTCGCGAGCCGCCCACCGCCAGGATCTCGCGCTGGAAGCGCTTGCCGGTTTCGACGAGGTTGCCCACTTCGATCGCTTCTTCAAACGCGGCGTAGGCGTCGGCGGACAGCACCTCGGCCCACTTGTAGCTGTAGTAGCCGGCCGCGTAGCCGCCCGAGAAGATGTGGCCGAAGGAGTGCTGGAAGCGGTTGAAGCTCGGCGGAATCAGGACCGCGAACTGCTTGCGGATATCGTCGATCAGCTCCTGCACGGTGCGCTCGGCTTTCGGGTCGAAGTCGTAGTGCAGGTGCATGTCGATCAGCGAGAACTCGACCTGGCGCAGGGTCATCATCCCCGACTGGAAGTTCTTCGCCGCCGTCATTTTGTCGAACAGGGCGCGCGGCAGCGGCTCGCCCGTCTTCACGTGTGCCGTCATCTGCTGCAGCTTGTCCCACTCCCAGCAGAAGTTCTCCATGAACTGCGACGGCAGTTCGACGGCGTCCCATTCGACGCCCGAGATGCCCGACACCGACAGCTCCTCGACTTCGGTCAGCATGTGGTGCAGGCCGTGGCCGAATTCGTGGAAGAGGGTGATGACTTCGTCGTGGGTGAAGAGCGAAGGCTGCAGCTTGCCGTCGACAAGGGCGGGAGGCGTGAAATTGCAGGTCAGGTAGGCGATCGGCGTCTGCACGATGCCGCCCGTGGTGAGGCGGCGGCCGCGCGCGTCGTCCATCCAGGCGCCCTGGTTCTTGCCTTCGCGCGCGTACAGGTCGAGGTAGAACTGGCCAACCAGTTCGCCATCGCGTTCGATGCGGAAGAAGCGCACGTCAGGGTGCCAGACCGGCGCATCGTCCGGCTTGATCTGGACGCTGAACAGGCCCTGGATGACGTCGAACAGGCCCTGCACGACCTTCGGTTCGGGGAAGTATTCCTTCACTTCCTTCTCGGAGAAGGCGTAGCGCTGCTCGCGCAGTTTTTCCGAGGCGTAGGCGACGTCCCAGGACTGCAGCTCTTCGATGCCCAGCTCGGTCCTGGCGAAGCTGCGCAGCTCTTCCAAATCTTTCTCGGCGAAGGGGCGGGCGCGCCTGGCCAGGTCTTCCAGGAACTCGACCACGTGCTGCGGGCTTTCCGCCATCTTCGGCACAAGCGAGACTTCCGCGAAGTTGGCGTAGTCGAGCAACTGGGCTTCTTCGTGGCGCAGTTGCAGGAGCTTCACGATGTTGGCGGTGTTGTCCCACTCGGCGCTCTTGCTGAACATGGTGCCCGCGTCCGATGCCTTGGTGGCGCTGGCACGGTAGATCGTTTCGCGCAAGGAGCGGTTGTCGCAGAACTGCAGCACCGGGTAGTAGGAGGGGAAGTGCAGGCTGAATTGCCAGCCTGCCTTGCCGTCCTTTTCGGCGCTGGCGCGGGCGGCGGCTTTCACGTCGTCCGGGATGCCGGACAGTTCTTCTTCCGATTCGACCAGCAGCTTGTAGTCGTTGGTCGCATCGAGCACGTTCTGCGAGAAGCGGGTCGAGGTCGCAGCCTGCTGTTCCTGGATCTCGGCGAAGCGCTGCTTTTTGTCTTCGGGCAGCTCGGCGCCGCCCAGGCGGAAGTCGCGCAGGGCGTTCTCGACGATGCGCTTGCGCGCCGGCGACAGGCTGTCGTACTCGCTGCTCGCGCGCAGGGCCTTGTACTTGGCGAACAGCGCCTCGTTCTGGCCGAGCGAGGTCCAGAACTCGGTGACCTTGGGCTGGTTTTCGTTGTAGGTGGCGCGCAGCTCGGGCGTGTCGCGCACGTGGTTCAGGTGGTTGACCACGCCCCAGGCACGGCCCAGGCGTTCGGTGGCTTCCTCGAGCGACACCACGAAGTTGTCCCACGTGACCTGGTCACTCGGGGCTTCCAGCTTGGCCACCACCTCGGCGGCATCCTTGATCAGTTGCTCGATGGCCGGCGTGACGTGTTCCGGCTTGAACAGGTCGAAGCGCGGCAGGCCGGAAAAATCGAGGAGGGGATTGCAGGTAGCGATGCTCATGGTCTTCCTTCCTGGCTAAACGATTAGGCCACGCCAGGCTTCGGTTCCATTCCCGAGGCCTCGCCCGGCACGATTTGCTTGCTGGAGTTGACACGTTCGGCCGACTCCAGGGTATTCATCAACAGCATGGTGATCGTCATCGGACCGACGCCGCCCGGCACCGGCGTGATGTGCGAGGCCACCTCGCGTACGCCGGCGTAGTCGACGTCGCCGCACAGCTTGCCGGCGTCGTCGCGGTTCATGCCGACGTCGATCACGACCGCGCCCGGTTTCACCATGTCGGCGGTAAGCGTATTGCGGTGGCCGACGGCGGCGACCACGACATCGGCCTGGCGGGTGTACAGGCCCAGGTCCGGCGTCGCGCTATGGCAGATGGTGACGGTGGCGTTGGCTTGCAAGAGCAGCAGGGCCATCGGTTTGCCGACGGTGTTCGAGCGGCCGATCACGACGGCGTGCTTGCCGCGCAGGTCGATGCCGGTGGTTTCGATCAGCTTCATGCAGCCGTACGGCGTGCAGGGGCGGAAGCCCGGCAGGTTGGCGACCAGCTCGCCCGCCGACAGCACCGAATAGCCGTCCACGTCCTTGCTCGTGGCGATCGCTTCGATGACCTTGCTCGGGTTGATGTGCTTGGGCAGGGGCATCTGCACCAGGATGCCGTGGATGGCCGGGTCGTCGTTCAGGGCCGCGATGCGGTCCAGCAGGGCCTCTTCGCTCAGGTCGGCGTCGTACTTCTCCAGCACCGAATGGAAGCCCACGTCGCCGCAGGCCTTGACCTTGTTGCGCACGTAGACGTGGCTCGCCGGGTCCTCGCCGACCAGGATCACGGCCAGGCCGGGCTGGCGGCCGCTGGCGGTCAGTTTGGCGGCGCGCTCGGCGATCTCGCCGCGCAGTTGTTGGGAAAGGAGGACTCCGTCGATGTTCTGGGCTGGCATGTTTTGGCTCACGGCTAGGCAAAAATGAAATTATAAAGCCCGCACACCTATCGCGCGCCGCATGGGGGCAAGCGTTGTCATATTAATCCTCGGTTTTCCGCCAAAGGAAGGAGCAAGCCGCCGGCTGCGCGTTATAGGATTGCTATCGCGCCCCAGAGGGAAAAATGTGCACTTGCAGCATTCAATTTCACACTATGAAATGACATATCGCAATTTGAAAAAGGCAAACTCCACTGGTAGAATCGAACGGTTTATTTTCAGATAGTTGAAATTTCACCATCGCCGCCAGCCATTGATAAGGGATCGGGTGGGGCGCAAACTCAAGGAGACGCATTAATGTCAGCTCAACTCGACCAGTTGACGGCACAAGCTGCCAACGACCCGGACACGCTCGAAACCCAGGAATGGCTGGACGCGCTGGAAGCGGTGATTGAACACGAGGGTACCGAGCGCGCGCACTACCTGATGGAGCGCATGGTCGACCTGGCCCGCCGCCGCGGCGCCCACATCCCGTTCTCGAGCAACACCGCCTATGTGAACACCATCCCGGCGCACCTGAACGTGAACTGCCCGGGCAACCTGGAATACGAGGAGCGCCTGCGCTCGTGGATGCGCTGGAACGCGATGGCGATGGTCGTCAAGGCCAACCGCGCCGACGGCGACCTGGGCGGCCACATCTCCTCCTTCGCCTCGCTGGCCAACATGCTGGGCATCGGCTTCAACCACTTCTGGCACGCCCCGACCGAAGACCACGGCGGCGACCTGCTGTACATCCAGGGCCACTCCTCGCCCGGCATCTACGCGCGCGCCTACCTGGAAGGCCGCATCACCGAAGAGCAGATGCTGAACTTCCGCCGCGAAGTCGACGGCAAGGGCCTGTCGTCCTACCCGCACCCGAAACTGATGCCGGACTTCTGGCAGTTCCCGACCGTGTCGATGGGCCTCGGCCCGCTGATGGCGATCTACCAGGCGCGCTTCCTGAAGTACCTGCACGCACGCGGCATCGCCAACACCGAGAACCGCAAGGTCTGGGTCTTCTGCGGCGACGGCGAGATGGACGAGCCGGAATCGATGGGCGCGATCGGCATGGCCGCGCGCGAGCGTCTCGATAACCTGGTCATGGTCGTCAACTGCAACCTGCAGCGCCTGGACGGCCCGGTGCGCGGCAACGGCAAGATCATCCAGGAGCTGGAAGCGGACTTCCGCGGCGCCGGCTGGAACGTCGTCAAGGTCATCTGGGGCTCGCAGTGGGATGCGCTCCTCTCGAAAGACAAGGACGGCATCCTGCAGCGCGTGATGATGGAAACCGTCGACGGCGAATACCAGAACTACAAGGCGAAAGACGGCGCCTACGTGCGCAAGCACTTCTTCGGCAAGCACCCCGAGCTGCTGAAGATGGTCGCCAACATGAGCGACGACGACATCTGGCGCCTGACCCGCGGCGGCCACGATCCGCACAAGATCTATGCCGCCTTCAAGAACGCGCAGGAGAACAAGGGTTCGCCGACCGTGCTGCTGGTGAAGACCGTCAAGGGCTTCGGCATGGGCAAGTCGGGCGAGGCGCGCAACACCGCGCACCAGACCAAGAAGCTGGACGACGCCGCCATCCGCGAGATGCGCGACCGCTTCAACATCCCCATCCCGGACGACAAGCTGGCCGAGATCCCCTTCTTCAAGCCGTCCGACGATGCGCCGGAAATGCAGTACCTGCACGAGCGCCGCAAGGCCCTGGGCGGCTACCTGCCGCAGCGCCGGTCGAAGGCCGATGAAAACCTGGTGGTGCCGCCGCTGTCGACCTTCAAGGCGGTGATCGAGCCGACCGCGGAAGGCCGCGAGATCTCGACCACGCAATCGTACGTGCGCGTCATCACCAGCCTGCTCAAGGATGAAAGCATCGGTCAGCGCATCGTGCCGATCCTGGTCGACGAATCGCGTACCTTCGGCATGGAAGGCCTGTTCCGCCAGATCGGCATCTTCAACCAGCAGGGCCAGCTGTACGAGCCGGTCGACCGCGACCAGGTGATGTACTACCGCGAAGACAAGGCCGGCCAGATCCTGCAAGAGGGTATCAATGAAGCGGGCGGCATGAGCTCGTGGATCGCCGCGGCGACCTCGTACTCGTCGAACAACCGCACCATGATCCCGTTCTACACCTTCTACTCGATGTTCGGGATGCAGCGTGTGGGCGACCTGGTCTGGCTGGCGGGCGACATCCGTGCGCGCGGCTTCCTGATGGGCGGCACCGCCGGCCGCACCACGCTGAACGGCGAAGGCCTGCAGCACGAGGACGGCCACAGCCACATCATCGCGGCCACGGTCCCGAACTGCATGCCCTACGATCCGACCTTCGGCCACGAAGTCGCCGTGATCATCCAGGACGGCCTGCGCCGGATGGTGCAAGAACAGGAAGACGTGTTCTACTACATCACCATCATGAACGAGAACTACGCGCATCCGGGCCTGAAGCCGGGCCAGGAAGAGGGCATCCTGAAGGGCATGTACCTGCTGCAGGAAGGCGCGCCGATCCAGGGCAAGAAGGAAGACGCCAAGCGCGTCCAGCTGATCGGTTGCGGCACCATCCTGCGCGAGTCGATCTTCGCCGCCGAGCTGCTGAAGAACGACTGGGGCGTCGATGCGGACGTATGGTCGGCCCCGTCGCTGACGCTGCTGGCTCGCGACGGCCAGGATTGCGAACGCTGGAACATGGTGAACCCGGATGCGCAGCAGCGCGTGCCGTACGTGACCTCGCTGCTGCAGAACACCGCGGGCCCGATCGTCGCGACCACCGACTACATGCGCCTGTTCGCCGAGCAGATCCGCGCCTTCATGCCGAAGGACCGTACCTACAAGGTGCTGGGCACCGACGGCTTCGGCCGTTCGGATTCGCGCGTCAAGCTGCGCGAGTTCTTCGAGGTGAACCGTTACTACGTCACCGTCGCCGCCCTGCGCGCCCTGGCCGATGAGGGCAAGATCGACCGTGCTATCGTGGCGCAGGCGATCGCCAAGTACGGCATCGACCAGAACAAGCCGAATCCTGTGACCCAGTAAATGCTCGAAGCGCGCCGTCCCCGCGTGGGCAGGGGCGGCGCCCTTAGGCTAACTCAAAGAATAACGGAGCTAACACTATGAGCATTGTGGAAGTCAAAGTACCCGATATCGGCGACTTCAAGGAAGTCGAAGTCATCGAACTGCTGGTCAAGCCGGGCGACACGATCAAGGTCGACCAGTCCCTGATCACCGTCGAGTCGGACAAGGCCAGCATGGAAATCCCGGCGAGCCACGCCGGCGTCGTCAAGGAAATCAAGGTCAAGGTCGGCGACAAGGTTGCCGAAGGTTCGCTGGTGCTGCTGGTCGAGGAAGCTGGCGGCGCAGCCGCTGCGCCTGCGGCCGCCGCGCCTGCACCCGCACCCGCACCGGCTGCCGACGCCGCGCCGGCGCCGGCCGCCGCCCCTGCGGCGTCCGCACCGGCTGGCGCCGGTGCCATCGTCGAAGTCACCGTGCCGGACATCGGCGACTTCAAGGAAGTCGAAGTCATCGAACTGATGGTCAAGCCGGGCGACCAGATCAAGGTCGACCAGTCCCTGATCACGGTCGAATCGGACAAGGCGAGCATGGAGATCCCGTCCAGCCACGCCGGTACCGTCAAGGAAATCAAGGTCAAGGTCGGCGACAAGGTCGCCAAGGGTTCGCTGGTGCTGCTGGTCGAGTCGACCGGCGGCGCGCCTGCCGCTGCGCCTGCCGCTGCCGCTGCCGCTCCGGCGCCCGCAGCCGCTGCTCCGGCCCCTGCCGCTGCTCCGGCCGGTGCCGCTGCACCCGCAGCCGCACCGGCGCCTGCCGCAGCCCCGGCGCATGGCGTCACCGGCTCGAAAGCCCACGCCTCGCCGTCGATCCGCAAGTTCGCCCGCGAACTGGGCGTGGACCTGGCGCGCGTGCCGGGCACCGGCCCAAAAGGCCGCATCACCCAGCAGGACGTGCAGAACTTCGTCAAGGGCGTGATGGCAGCCGGCCCGGCAGCAGCCGCCCCGGCCAAGTCGGGCGGCTCCGGCAACGGCCTGGAAGTGCTGGCCTGGCCGTCGCTGGACTTCTCGAAGTTCGGCCCGACCGAGACCGTGGCCCTGCCGCGCATCAAGAAGATCTCCGGCCCGAACCTGCACCGCAACTGGGTCATGATCCCGCACGTGACCCACTTCGAGGACGCCGACGTCACCGACCTGGAGCAGTTCCGCGTCGATTCGAACGCCGCGCTGGCCAAGCAGAAGTCGACCGTCAAGCTGACCATGCTGGCCTTCGTCATCAAGGCGTCGGTCGCCGCGCTGAAGAAGTTCCCGCAATTTAATTCGTCGCTGTCGGAAGACGGCGCCAGCCTGATCGTCAAGCAGTACTACAACATCGGCTTCGCGGCAGACACCCCGAACGGCCTGGTGGTCCCGGTCGTGAAGGATGCCGACAAGAAGACGATTTCGCAGATCGCCGTCGAGATGGGCGAGCTGTCGGCCCAGGCGCGCGAGGGCAAGCTGTCCCCAAGCGCGATGCAGGGCGCGACCTTCACGATCTCGTCCTTGGGCGGCATCGGTGGCACGGCCTTCACGCCGATCATCAATGCGCCGGAAGTCGCGATCCTGGGCCTGTCGAAGTCGGCGATGAAGCCGGTGTGGGATGGCTCGGCCTTCCAGCCGCGCCTGATGCTGCCGCTGTCGCTGTCCTATGACCACCGCGTCATCGACGGCGCCGGCGCCGCGCGCTTCGCCGCCTACCTGGCCGACGTCCTGGCCGACCTGCGCAAGACCCTTCTGTAAGGAGCCCGGGAATGAGCACTGTTGAAGTGAAAGTCCCGAATATCGGCGACTTCAAGGACGTGGAGATCATCGAGCTGCTGGTCAAGCCGGGCGACACCATCAAGGTCGACCAGTCCCTGGTCACCGTCGAATCGGACAAGGCCAGCATGGAGATCCCGTCGACGAATGCCGGCGTGGTCAAGGAAGTGAAGGTCAAGGTTGGCGACAAGGTGAACGAAGGTTCGCTGCTGCTGATGGTGGAAGAATCCGGTGCTGGCGCAGCCGCGCCGGCCGCGGCCCCTGCACCGGCCCAGCCGGCGCAGGCTGTCGCGCCGACCGCCGCCACCAAGCCAACCGATTCCTACGCACCGGCGCATCCGGCGCCGGCGGCCAGCCCGGCAGCCGCCCCGGCCCCGGGCGCGGCCAGCTACAGCGGCCAAGTGGACATCGAATGCGAGATGATGGTGCTGGGCGCCGGTCCCGGCGGCTACTCGGCCGCCTTCCGCTCGGCCGACCTCGGCATGAACACCGTGCTGGTCGAGAAGTACGCGACCCTGGGCGGCGTCTGCCTGAACGTGGGCTGCATCCCGTCCAAGGCGCTGCTGCACGTGGCGCACATCATGGACGAGACCGCGCACATGGCCGACCTGGGCGTGAGCTTCGCACCGCCGAGCGTGGACATCGACAAGCTGCGCGCCTACAAGGATGGCGTGATCAAGAAGATGACCGGCGGCCTGAACTTCATGGCCAAGGCGCGCAAGGTCAATGTGGTGCAGGGCGTGGGCCAGTTCCTGAGCCCGAACCACATCGAAGTGACTGCGGCGGATGGCTCGAAGAAGGTCGTCAAGTTCGCGAAAGCGATCATCGCCGCCGGTTCCTCGGTGGTGAAGCTGCCCTTCGTGCCGGAAGATCCGCGCATCGTCGACTCGACCGGCGCGCTGGAACTGCGCCAGGTACCGAAGCGCATGCTGGTCATCGGCGGCGGCATCATCGGCCTGGAAATGGCGACCGTGTACTCGACCCTGGGTGCGCGCATCGACGTGGTCGAGATGATGGACGGCCTGATGCAGGGCGCGGACCGCGAGGCCGTCAAGGTCTGGCAGAAGTACAACGCCCACCGCTTCGACAACATCATGTTGAAGACCAAGACCGTCGGCGTGGAAGCGCTGCCGGAAGGGATCAAGGTGTCCTTCGAAGCCGCCGAAGCGGGCCAGCCGGCGCCGCAAGCCCAGGTCTACGACCTGGTGCTGGTAGCGGTGGGCCGCAGCCCGAACGGCAAGAAGATCGCCGCCGAGAAGGCTGGCGTGGTTGTGAGCGACCGCGGCTTCATCGGCGTGGACGGCCAGATGCGCACCAACGTGCCGCACATCTTCGCCATCGGCGACCTGGTGGGCCAGCCGATGCTGGCGCACAAGGCGGTGCACGAGGCCCACGTGGCGGCGGAAGCCGCGCACGGCGAGAAGGCCTTCTTCGATGCGAAGGTGATCCCGTCGGTGGCCTATACCGATCCGGAAGTCGCGTGGGTCGGCCTGACCGAGGACGAAGCCAAGCAGAAGGGCATCGCGGTCGAGAAGGGCCACTTCCCGTGGAACGCCAGCGGCCGCGCGGTCGCCAACGGCCGCGACGAGGGCTTCACCAAGCTGCTGTTCGATGCCGAGACCAAGCGCATCATCGGCGGCACCATCGTCGGCACCAATGCGGGCGACATGATCGGTGAAGTGGCGCTGGCCATCGAGATGGGCGCGGACGGCGTGGACATCGGCAAGACCATCCACCCGCACCCGACCCTGGGCGAATCGATCGGCATGGCGGCGGAAGCCTACAAGGGCGTCTGCACCGACCTGCCGCCGGCACGCAAGAAATAAGCGCGGCGCGGCCAGGCACAAGAACGGGACCTTCGCGGTCCCGTTTTTCATTTGGGAAGATACAAGTACCCACTGCTAAACATTCTAGAAAGAAACATCTATTTCTATTGCATATTTTTGTTGCTATACTTGCCGCTCTTGATTTTTAGTAGCAGTGTAGGTATGACCGCAGTTCCTCCGATCGAAGTCGCTCATCAGCCGGCAAAAGAGCGCAAGCGCCGCCCGAAATTCAGTTGCTACCCCTTCCTGGGGGTTTTGCTGGCGCTGTTCACGGCAGTCCTCACCTATGGCGGCTTGTTCCTCTTGCTGGTTGAAGACTAGCGGAAGGCCCGGATAAGCGCCGCAGCCTACATCTGCCTGAACAGATCCACGTAATTCCGGCTCACCACCAGCTGCTCGTCGCGCCCCTTCAAGCGCACGTGCAGCCGCCCGCGAAAATCCGTGCGCGTCCCCGCGATATGCTTCGCCGCCACGATCACTCCCCGGTGGATCTGCCAGAACTGCTGCGCATCGAGCTGCTCCTTCAGCTTGGCCAGGGGCGTGCGGATCAGGCATTCGCCATCAGGCAGGAAGACGCTGGTGTACTTGTCGTTGCTCTGGAAGTAGATCACCTCGTCGATGGCGATCAGGCGCGTTTCCTGACCCTTGGCGGCGCGGATCCATTGCAGCGGGCTTGGGGCGGGCGCAGCGACGCCGAGCTGGCGCAGCAAGGCCGCCAGCGCATCCGCGGGCGGCGATGAAACAGGCCGGGCCAGCGTCTCCTTCAGCCGCGCCACGGTGCGCGACAGGCGCTCGAGGCCGATCGGCTTGAGCAGGTAGTCGAAGGCCGCATGCTCGAAGGCCTGCAGCGTGTAGTGCTCGTAGGCCGTGGTGAACACGACGCGCGGCGCATTGGCGCCCTCGCACAGGCGGGCGGCGAGGTCGATGCCGTTCAGTCCCGGCATCTGGATATCCAGGAAGACCACGTCGGGCGCCAGCTCGTCGATGAGCTGCAGGGCCTGGATGCCGTTGGCCGCGCGCGTGATGCGCAGGCCCGGCCAGGCAGCAGCCAGCTGCGTGGCCATGTAGTCGAGCAGGTGCGGCTCGTCGTCCGCGATCAGGGCGTGGGGATGGTCGATGATGGCACCATGGACAAGGGAAGCAGCAGGCGCGAGGTGACGCCGCCCGCCGGGTTTTCGATGAGCTGCAGTTGTGCGGCGGGACCGAACAGCTGCCGCAGGCGTTCGCGCAGGTTGGACAGGCCGACCCCGCCACCGGGACGGGGCGGCGCCATGCGCAGGCCAAGGCCGCTGTCCACCACTTCGATGCAGAGCAGACCGTTGTCGACCCGCGCCCGCACGACGATCTCGCCGCCTTCGAGCTTGGGTTCGATGCCGTGCATGATCGCGTTCTCGACCAGGGGCTGCAGCAGCATCGGGCGCATCGGCAGGCCGCTGCTTGCCGGATCGAGCTCGAAGCGCCAGCGCAGGCGCTGCTCCATGCGCACACCCAGCACGTCGAGGTAGGCGCCGGCCAGCTCCAGCTCGCTGCCAACGGTGGCGTGTTCCGCGCGGCTGGCGGCCAGGCTGGCGCGCAGGTAGTCGATGAAACGTTCCAGCATGCGCCTGGCCTTGGCCGGCTGGGCATCGATCAGGCTCACCACATTGGCCAGGGTGTTGTAGAGGAAGTGCGGCTCGATCTGGGCCTGCAGGGCGCGCAGGCGGGCTTCCGCGATCAGCCGGCCGGCGGCGGCGATCTGTTCCTGCTGGCGCGCCGACTCTTCCGCGCGCCGCAGCCGCCGCTCGCCCGCGACCAGCAGCAT
Organism: Massilia agri; assembly: GCF_024753255.1. GTDB lineage: Bacteria > Pseudomonadota > Gammaproteobacteria > Burkholderiales > Burkholderiaceae_D > Telluria > Telluria agri. The sequence goes on along the minus strand of NZ_JANUHA010000001.1, from coordinate 571,468 downwards.
CACCATCAACGCGGCGGTCATCACGGCGAAGCTTGCCAGGATGGCCAGTGCGGAGCTGTGCTGGAAGAAGCGCATCGGATGCGTTCCGACGAGCAGCGCGTTGCCGAAGGGGATGCCGATCATGCTGGCCGTGGCGACCGCCAGCAGCTGGGCGCAACGGAACAGCAGCATGTTATGGCGCGGCAGGTAATGCTCGAGCAGCTGCAGGGCGCCGTGGACCATGAAGCCGATCAGGTTGCTGATCACGATGGTGGCGAACAGCAGGCGCATGAAGGAGGCGCCGCCCCGGCCGAACAGCTTCTGCAGGACGGTCAGCGCAAGCGCAAGCAGGCTGCTCCAGATCGCCGTGTAGAGCAGGTTGCGCAGGGGCGAGGGCGCCCAGCGGCGGAACAGGGGAATCAGTTCCAGCGGATGGCCGCGCCTGAGGTGGGTCGTGGTGATCATGCAGACAAGAAATTACCATGAAAGCAGTGCGGCGTGCGATAGGGCAGCCGGGCCAGCGCCACCGGGCCGGCGTTCACCCGCGCCGCATCGAACACCGTCATCACGCCCACGCCTTTCTTCAAGTCCTGGGCCACGCCCACCAGATAGCCGTCGGTTTCAAGGCGCGCGTTGCGGCGCGGGACCAGCACGTGTTCCTCGACCTGCCAGTCCGCGCCGAAACGGTAGCCGTCGACCTTGCCGCTGTCGAGGTCGACCAGGTTCACGGTGTCGAGCCGGGCCGGGCTCTTGTGCTGGTCGCTGCCCAGCAGTACCAGCCTGCGGTGGCGGGCGCCGACGACCAGCGGCGACACGCGCGGAAATTCGCTCGGGCCCAGCAGGCGGCTCACGCGCGCCTGGCGGGCGCCGTAGTCCAGGCAGATCTGCACCGCCTCGCTGCGTCCCTGCGCGTTGGCGCGCTGTTCGCCCGCCATCAGGCCGCCCAGGTCACTGAGCACGTCGCCCTCGTGCAGCACCGTGTCGAAGCGGGTGCAGGCGCCGTCTTCCCAGGCATTCCCGAAGTGGAAGACCATGCGCGGCGGCAGTTCGAAGACCTGGCGCACCGCCAGGGTGTCCTTGGCCACCACGACGACGCGCATCGGTCGCGCGGCGGGACCGCCGCCGGCCCAGGCGTGGCGTTCGGCGAAGCTCAATTCCTTGCCGTCTTTGAGGTCATAGGGCGGGACCAGGAAGATCAGGTGCTTGCTGCTCACCACGAAGTCATGCACCATGGCTTGCCGCGGCACCTCGACGAGGCCGGTGCGCAGTACCGCGCCATCGGCGCCGATCTGGTAGAGGGCGATGCGGTTCGAGCCGGGCAGGGCGCCGAAATTCCACATGCCGCCCTGCGGATCGCATTTCGGATGGGCCGAGAAGGGCATGGCGCGCAGGTCGTCGCGCCAGGTCTTCACGCCTTTCGTCGCCAGGGTCTCGGGATCGACCTCGTAGGCCGAGCCGCCTTCCCACAGCGCGTACAGGCGGCCGCCCAGCGGCACCAGGTTGGTGTTGGCCGCGTTCAGGGTGTCGTTGTCGCGGAAGCCCCGGCGTGCGACATACGTGCCGAAGGACGGGTAGAGGAACTGGCCGGCCTGTGACTCGTCGAGGTAGCGGCGCGTCTCGACGAAGCGCCCCTGGTGCCGGACCCTGCCATCGACAATGGTCCAGCGCTGCACGAAACCGTCGCCGTCGAACCAGTGGTGATAGCGCTCGCCGCCCAGTTCGAAGCGCCCCGGCCCGTTGCGGTAGAAGCTGCCTTGCAGGTCCTGCGGAATACGGCCGGCGACCACCGCTTCCCCAAGCTGGCTGCCGACCGTGTCGGCGAACACGCCCAGGCTGGGATTGCGTTCGAGCGCGGCGTGGAAGCGGCGGAAGGTCTCCCGGTCGGCGCGGGCGGCATTGGCCAGGGTGAGCGCGCCCAGTCCTGCGAGAAAGCGGCGGCGGTCCATGTCCGGCTCCTCAACGCAGGCTGATGGTGGCGGTGGCGCCCGCGGCCGGCAGGCTGAACTTCACCTGGTCGAAGCTGGGCGGGCCCATATTGCCGCGCGCATTGTTGCTGAAGGCGTGGTCTTCGACCGGGATGCCCATGAAGTTGCTGTCCATCTTGCCGTTGCCGTTGGCGTCGTGGAACACGGCGATGCCGTAGCCGCCCGCCGGCAGGTCCTTGATGACGATGTCGACGGCGCCGGTGGCGGCGTTCGCGCGTGCGCTCTGCACCGGGCGGCGCAGGAAATTGGCCGGCCCATCGTAGACGGCGACCATGATGCTGCCCTGTGCGGATGGGATGTCGGCGACGCGGACGGTCAGGTCGGCGGCGCAGGCGGGCAGGGCAAGGAGGCTGGTGAGGCTGAGGGCGAGGCAGGCGGCGCTGCGGATCGGGTTCATGGTGGTAGTCTCCTTCGGGTTGTCGATGGAGCCACTCTAGCGAGGCGCCGGCCGCCCGGCCCTGGCTTGCGACGAAGCGGCGGGGAGCCGGCGCGAAATGCATGGCGCCGGCGCGAGTTGCAGGGGTCAGGCCGCCGACCAGGCCAGCTGGCCAGGCGCAACGCGGCTGGCCGCGGGCCGGATAGCGGCGGTGCGTGTCGTCGGCTGCTCGGTTTCTTCACCCGTCTTGAACACGCTGACGCGCCGGGCCAGGCTGGCTGCGCTTTCCTCGAGCGACTGGGCCGCGCTGGCCGCTTCTTCGACCAGGGCCGCATTCTGCTGGGTGACCTGGTCCATCTGGCTGATGGCCTGGTGGATCTGTTCGATACCGGCGCTCTGTTCGCTGCTGGCCGCCGTGATCTCTCCCATGATGTCGGCCACCCTGCGCACGCTCTGCACGATTTCTTGCATGGTGGCGCCGGCCTGGCTCACCAGGTGGGTGCCGCTGTCGACCTTGTCGACCGAGTCGGTGATCAATGCCTTGATTTCCTTGGCCGCGCTGGCCGAGCGCTGCGCCAGGTTGCGCACTTCGGAGGCGACCACGGCGAAGCCGCGGCCCTGTTCGCCGGCCCGGGCCGCCTCGACGGCGGCGTTCAGCGCCAGGATATTGGTCTGGAACGCGATGCCGTCGATGACGGCGATGATGTCGACGATCTTGCGCGCCGACTCATTGATGGCGCCCATGGTGTCCACGACCTCGGCGACGACGGCGCCGCCGCGGGTAGCGACATCCGATGCCGTCGCCGCCAGGCCGTTGGCCTGGCGCGCATTGTCGGCGTTCTGGCGTACCGTCGTGGTGAGTTCCTCGACCGAGGCCGCGGTTTCTTCGATCGAGCTGGCCTGCTGCTCGGTACGCGAGGACAGGTCCATATTGCCCATGGCGATCTGGCTCGAGGCGGTGGCGATGATCTCGCTGCCGCTGCGTACCTCGCCCACGATGCCGGCCAGGCTGGACGTCATGTCGCGCAGGGCAGCCAGCAGCTGGCCGAACTCGTTGTTCGAATCAACCGTGATGCGGGTCCCGAGGTCGCCGCCGGCCACCCGGCGCGCCGCCTCCACCGCCACGTCGAGCGGACGGGTGATGGCGCGCACCAGATAGACCGTGGCGCCCACCGCCAGCAGCACGGCGAGCAGGATCGCCCCGATGCTGAGCATGTTCAGGAAGTGAAGGCGCTCATGCAGTTCTTCGCCGCGACGTGCGTCGCGGGTGCTCATGAAATCCTGCATGCTTGCGTAAGCCTGCTGGCCTTTCAGGTAGGTCGGGTTGATCTGGCGGATCAGCAGCGACTGCGCGAGATCCCAGTTGCCCTCCTCGAGTGCGCGGGATGCTTTGCCGATCAGGTCGATTCCGAAGCCCTCGCTGGCGCTTTCCCAGCGCGCGAGCGCTTCCTTCGTCTCCGGACGTTGGAGGGAGGCCAGCAGGGTGTCGTACTCCTTTTTCAGCGCCTCGGTGTTGGCGTTGATGCTGTTGAAATGGTTCGCCAGCGGATGGTCGTGCATCACCGCATATTTGCTTTCGGGGTTGTGCTGGAGGGCTTGCAGGAGCTGGCTACGATTGGTTTCCATCCGGTAGGCGATGGTCGCCAGCTCCGTTTGCTGTTTGGCGCCGCGCAGGGCGAGATTCTCGAGCAGGTCCACGGATTGCTGGGTCGCATAATAACCAAGGCCGCCGACCGCAACGGTCACGACGATGAGGGCGCTGGTGACCGACGTGATGATGTGTTTGATACGGAAGTTCTTCATTGTCTCAAAGGGCAAAAGAAAAGCGGCGGGATGCCGTTAAGGATCGGTATTCTCTACCCAAATTCGATAAATTTCCATGCGGCAACTATGCATATCGTCCAGATAAGATTGCAAAACGTCGATATTTGATTAAATGGACAAACTGTCACAGCTCCTGGGCCGCCATGCGTTTCACGCCCGGGTTTTCTTCAATGGTGACTTCTGCGACGCCAACCGTTTCCGTCAGAACGGGATGTCCGGCCACCTTCACCTGGTGCGGCGCGGACCGGTTGAGTTCGTGCATGAGGACGGCGAGCTGATCCGGGCGAACGAGCCCTCGCTGGTCTTTTATCCGCGCGGCATGAGCCATCTCTTGCGCATCCCTGCCGGGCACAGCGCTTCGCTGCTGTGCGCCGACATCGTGTTCGAAGAAGGGGTAGCCAACCCGCTTGCGCGCCTGCTGCCCGATTGCATGCACATGCCCCTGTCCGAAACCCCCGGTCTCGGGGCGACGCTGGAGATGCTGTTCGGCGAAGCGGCGGCAGAGGCGCCCGGGCGCGAGCTGGTGCTGGACCGCCTGTGCGACGTGCTGCTCGTGCAGCTCATGCGACGCGAGTTCGACAGCGGGCGTCTCTCCCCCGGGCTGCTCGCCGGGCTGGCTGACCGGCAGCTGTCACTGGCGCTGGCCGCGATCCACGAACGCCCGCAGGAACCGTGGACCCTGCAGTCGCTCGCCACCGTCGCCTGCATGTCGCGCGCGGCCTTCGCCGAACATTTCCGGAATGTCGTCGGGGTGCCACCCGGCGAGTACCTCAGCCGTTGGCGCATTGCCCTGGGTGGCCGTCTGCTTCGGCAAGGCATGCCGGTCAAGCTGGTGAGTGCGCAGACGGGTTTCACCAGTCCTTCCACGTTCACGCGCGCCTTCACCACCCGGATGGGGACGTCGCCGCGCGGATGGCTCAAGCAGGCAGCGTGAGCGGAGGGTGCGCCGTTTCAATCGTGCCGGGGTTGCCACGATCGTATTGACGCTATGATGGGGGCGTGTGGCGGCAAGCCACTTTGCCGCCGGTCGCGTGTCAAGCCCGAGGAGATCGTTATGTACGAACACGGCAATGAATACATCGGGACGGTATTCGTCCTGCCCGAAACGCGCTGCTTTGAACTGAAGACCACCGTTCACGGCGCGCCGGCCATCGTCCACGGCACGATTTCCCAGCAACTGGCGGCCCGCTTCGCCGATGGTGCGCCCGATGCGATCGATCCGCGCCAGGTGGCCGCCCAGCCGCGCCGCGTGGAGGTCATGACCCGCGAGATCCACGAACGCCACCGCGCGCCGCGCAAGGTCTATTGCCTGACCCGGCTGTTCGATTTCGAGACGCAGGCCCAGGCGGACCCAGCGCCGGCCCTGGCCTAGTCGCGGGCGAAAAAAATGCCGCCCGGCTTGCGCGGGGCGGCAGTTCTGCTTGTTCGTTCAGCGGGGCAGCTGCTCAGCTGAAGGCAATGAAGCGCTCGGGGATATCGATGGTCCCCGCCTGTGCGGCGGCGGCATAGGCGCGCATGTCGGCAACGACCGCTTCCAGCTGTTCGTTGTTCGGGTTCTGGAGGAAACCTTTCATGCGTTCCTGCAGGGCGGCCTGCTGGTCGCGCCATTCGTATCGGGAAGACTTGCTCATGCTTCCTCCTCGCGGCGAACTGCCGCTGTCGTTTTTTTGTTCATGACATCCTCCTTTGGTAAGGATGTCAGATTGACATAACAATGCGCTCCCGGTCGGTGCGATGACGCACAGACCACTTTTTGACCATCTGGTCAAAGAATGCTGTGATAAAAAAGCTCTAGACGATCGGCAAGTAAGCGGCGGGCTTCCTCATGGCTCGGCTGGCGTTGCGGAAACAGGAAACGCATGACCGGGTCGCCATTGATGCAGGCGATCAGGTGCGAGGGGAGCAGGGCCACCGGCACGTCGGGACGCAGCTGGGCGCGGATGTCGGGCCGGGCAAAGTAGCGCTCCAGCATTTCGCGGGTGGCGCGCGGGCCGGCTTCATAGAAGGCCTCGGCCAGTTCCGGGTTGCTGCCGGCCTCGGCGATCACCACGCGCTGCAAGGCCATCGCATCCGGTTCGCACAACATGTCGTAGAAATAGCCGGCGAACTCGCCGATAACCTCGCGCAGCGGACGCTGGTCGACGTCCATTTTCCCGACCGGGAAAAAGCGCTCGCGGCGCGCCGCCAGCACGGCCTTCAGCAGGCCGGCCTTGCCGCCGAACTTCACATAAATGGTGCGCACCGCGACCCGCGCCTCGCGCGCGATCGCTTCCAGGCTCACGCCGGTATAGCCGTGCTTCAGGAAGAGACAGCCGGCGACGTCGATCAGTTCGCGGGTGCGCGCTTCGACCTCGGAGGCCTTGGGGCGGCCGGCCGACTTCAGGGGCGGATTGGACTCGGGAAGGTCTTTACTCATGAGGGGTAGAGTAATGCACCTAAAAATGAAATGCAACCGTTTCATTTCTTGACTTCGCCTGCGGCTTGCCGAATAATGCGATTGACCCATTTCATTTTTCTTCGGAGTTTGACCGTCATGGCAGAATCGCACACCCCGGCCGCGCAGCCGCCAGCCCAGCAAGCGCCAGCACCCGCTGCACCCGGCAAGACGCCACCCAACAAGCGCGTGCTCGGCGTGGTGGCGGTGATCGCCCTCGTCGCCCTGGGGGCGGGCGGCCGCATGTGGTACCGCAGCCATCACTATGTGGAGACCGAGAACGCCTACGTGACCGGCCGCGTGCACCCGGTCTCGAGCCGCGTGGCCGGCGTCGTCACCCGCGTGCTGGTGGACGACAACCAGATGGTCAAGGCCGGCGACGTGATCGCCGAGCTGGACCCGGCCGACCACAGCGTGCGCGTCGAGCAGATCGAGGCGCAGATCGCCAGCGTCCGGCAGCAGATGGCGCAGGCCGACGCGCAGATCGCGCAGGTGAAGGCCCAGGCCGCCGCCGCCGGCGCCCAGGTGAAGCAGGCCGAAGCCCAGCTGGTGCGCGCGCGCCAGGATGCCGAACGCTTCGGCCAGCTGTACAACGACACCATGAAGGCAGTCTCGAAGGCCGAGGTGGATGCGTCCAGCGCCGCCCGTGCCTCGGCCCAGGCCGACGTGGCCGCGCGCCGCGACAGCGCAGCCGCCGCCCAGGCGCAGGTGCTGGCCGCCAGCGCCGGCCGCGACGTGCTCGGGGCCCAGGTCAAGGTGCTGCAGGCGCAGCTGAAGGACGCGCAGCAGCAGCTGGGCTACAACCGCATCGTCGCGCCGGTCTCCGGGCGCATCGGCAAGCGCAGCGTCGAAGTCGGCGCGCGTGTGCAGCCGGGCCAGCAGATGCTGGCCGTGGTCGAGGACGATGTCTGGGTGACCGCCAACTTCAAGGAAACCCAGCTGGCCGGCCTCGAGCCGGGCCAGGAAGTGGAGCTTGCCGTCGACGCGCTGCCGGGCAAGCACCTGGTCGGCCGCGTGCACAGCTTCTCGCCGGCCTCGGGCAACCAGTTCGCCCTGCTGCCGGCCGATAATGCGACCGGCAACTTCACCAAGATCGTCCAGCGCGTGCCGGTCAAGATCGTGCTCGACCCGCGGGACGTGAAGAAGTACGCCGGCCGCCTGGTGCCGGGCATGTCGGTGGTGGCCGAGGTCGCGCTTGGCCAGAAGAGCGCGCACACCCAGACCGCCAGCGCCCGCTAAGGAATCGCGATGACCAGCCTTAGCAAGGCAGCCGTGCCCGCCGCCGTGCCGGGCGCGCCGGCCAACGGCGCCCACATCGATGCGCGCACCTGGATGGCGGTAGCCGCAGGCATGCTGGGCGCCTTCATGGCGGTGCTCGACATCCAGATCACCAACTCCTCGCTGCGCGACATCCTGGGCACGCTGTCGGCCACCCAGGAAGAGGGCTCGTGGATCTCGACCGCCTACCTGTGCGCGGAGATCGTCGTGATCCCGATGACGGCGCTGTTCACCCGCGCCTTCGGCGCCCGTCTCTACATGATCGGGACCACCGTCCTGTTCCTGCTCTTCTCGACCCTGTGCGGCGCGGCCTGGAACCTGGAAAGCATGATCGTGTTCCGCATGCTGCAAGGCTTTACCGGCGGCGCCCTGATCCCGATGGCCCTGACGCTGGTGGTGACCCGGCTGCCGGCATCCAGGCGCGCGGCCGGCATGGCGATCTTCGGCCTCACGGCCACGCTCGCCCCGGCCATGGGCCCGACCCTGGGCGGCTACCTGTCCGAACTCTACGGCTGGCCCTCGATCTTCTACATCAACTGGGTGCCGGGCGTGCTCCTGGTTGCCGGCATGGTGTACGGCCTGGACAAGGAAAAGCCGAATTTCAACGCGCTGTTGAAGGCGGACTGGCTCGGCATCGGCCTGATGGCGATGGGCCTGGCCTGCCTCACCATCTTCCTGGAAGAGGGCAATTCGAAGGACTGGTTCGAATCCTCCTTCATCGTCACCTTCGCCTCGCTGTCCCTGGTCGGCATCCTGGGCTGGGTGGCGGTGAGCTTCTCGCGCCCCGACCCCTTCGTGAACCTGCGCCTCTACGGGCAGCGCAACTTCCTGGTCGCGACCGTGCTGTCGGCCGTGATCGGCATGGGGCTGTATGGTTCGTCGTTCCTGCTGCCGCTCTACCTGGGCCAGATCGCGGGCTACACGCCGATGCAGATCGGTGAAGTGATCGCCTGGGTCGGCCTGCCGCAGTTGTTCGTGATGCCCTTTGCCGCCGCGCTGTCCTCGAAAGTCGACAACCGCATCCTGTGCTCCTTCGGGCTGCTGCTGTTCGGCGGCTCCTGCCTGATGAACGCCTTCATGGACGCCACCACCGGCTACGACCAGCTGATGTGGACGCAGGTGATCCGCGCGATCGGCCAGCCCTTCGTGATGCTGACCCTGTCGAACTTCGCGATGCAGGGACTGCCGCCGCAGGACATGCCCTCGGCCTCGAGCCTGTTCAACATGACCCGCAACCTGGGCGGTTCGATCGGCATCGCGCTGCTGGCCACCAGCCTCACCAACCGCGAGCACTTCCACTCGGCGATGCTGGGCGAATCCGTGTCGCACTTCGCCCCGGCGACCCAGCAGCGCCTGGATGCGCTGACCCAGGGTTTCATTGCCAATGGCATGGATCCGGCGACGGCCGCGAGCCAGGCCCTGGCCGTGGTCGACCGCCTGGTGCGGCGCGAGTCCTATGTGATGGCCTACAACGACGGCTTCTGGATCATCGGCATCGTGCTGATCGCCTGCATCGCGGCGATCTGGCTGGCCGACAAGGTGAAGTCCCCGAGCGGCGCCTCCGGCGCGCATTGAAAGAGAGAATAGACATGCTGAAGAATACTGTACTGATCGCGGCCCTTGGCGCGGCGCTTGCCGGCTGCACCACCATCGGCCCCGACTTCAAGGCGCCGGCCACCGCAGCCGATGCATCCTGGCGCCACGCGGCAGCGACCGACGAGGCGGCGCGCCTGCCGGCCCGGTGGTGGACCGTGTTCGGCGACGCCACCCTCGACGACCTGGAGGGCCGCGCCCTGCGCGACAATCCGGGCGTGAAGGCGGCCGCGCAGCGCCTGCTGCAGGCCCAGGCCCAGCTGGGCGTGGTGCGCGCCGGCCAACTGCCGAGCGTCGCGGTGAGCGCGGGCGTGTCGAACTCGCGCACCTCCGCCGAAACCTCGCAGGGCATCGCGCTCGGTGGCCGCTCGATCGAGGGCAACAATTTCAGCGTCGGGGCCTCGCTCTCGTATGAGCTCGACCTGTGGGGCCGCGTGCGCCGCGTGGTCGAAGCGGCCGATGCCCAGGCCCTGGCGGCCCAGGACGATCGCGATGGCGTGATCCTGCTGCTGTCCAGCCAGGTGGCCTCGAACTACTGGCAGCTGCGCGGCCTGGACGCCGAGCTGTCCATCCTGCGCGGCGCGCTCGACGCCCGCCGCGAAGCCCAGGACCTGGTCGAGGCGCGCTTCAAGGCCGGCCTGTCCAATGAGCTGGACGTCTCGCGCGCCCGCATCGAACGCGCCAATGCCGAAGCCGACCTGCACGAGGTGCAGCGCCAGCGCAACGCGGTCGAGCACGCGCTCGCGACCCTGGTAGGCGCTTCCCCGAGTGCGCCGCTGCTCGCGAGTGCGGCGGGCGCGCGGCTGCCGCAGCCCCCTGGCATCCCGGTCGGCCTGCCGGCCAGCCTGGTGGGACAGCGTCCGGACCTGGCCGCCAGTGTCGCCCAGCTGAAGGCCGCCAACGCCCAGGTGGGCGTGGCCGAAGGCGCCTTCTATCCTTCGCTCTCGCTGACCTCGAACTTCGGCTACGCCTCCGAGCACCTGCGCGACCTCGCCAGCGGCGGCGCGCGCCAGTTCTCCTTCGGTCCGCTGGCCCTGTCGCTTCCGGTCTTCGACGGCGGCCGCAACCGCGCCAACCTGGCGCTGTCGAAAGCGCGTTACGAAGAAGCGGTGGCCAACCACCAGGCGCGCCTCCTGACCGCGCTGCGCGAAGTCGAGGATGCGCTGTCGGACGTGCAGCAGCGCCGGCAGCAGGGCGAGGTGCAGGCGCAGTCGCAGCAGGCCGCGGCGCGCGCCCTGCAGGTGGCGCAGGCCAGGTACGAGCGCGGCGTGTCGACCTACCTCGACGTCACCGACGCCCAGCGCAATGCGCTGGCGGCCGACCGTGCGGCGGCGCAGATCGCAACAGGGCGCCTGCTGGCCACCGTCGCCGTGGCGCGCGCCCTCGGCGGCGGCTGGGAGCAGGGCGAGCCGCTGGCCACCATCGCAAAAGCACCGTAGGGTGGGCGGTCCTCCGCCCACGCGTTCAACGCTCGCATGAAATGATGCGGCGCGGTTGTTCACCGGCTGGTTGAACGCGCGGTCGGCAAAGCCGACCACCCTACGAGATACAATGGGCGAACACTCAACCATACGAGGATCCGTCCCATGTCCCTGCCTGCACGTGCCCTGATCACCGCCGCCCTCCTGGTTTCCAACGCGGCCCTTGCCCAATCCTGGCAAGCCATCCCGAGCGGCACGGTTGCCGAACTGCGCGGCCTGTCCGTCGTCAGCGACAAGGTGGCCTGGGCCAGCGGCGCCAAGGGCACGGTCCTGCGCACGGTCGACGGCCAGCAATGGCAGGCCATGCAGGTGCCGGACGCGGACAAGATCGACTTCCGCGACATCCAGGCCTTCGACGCGAAGACTGCCATCGTGATGGGGGCCGGGCCCGGCGCGGCCTCGCGCATCTACCGCACGGTCGATGGCGGGGCGACGTGGAAGCTGGTCACCACGAACCAGGTGCTTGATGGCTTCTGGGACGCGATGGCCTTCTGGGACAAGGACAACGGCATCCTGTTCGGCGACCCGGTCAAGGGCAGCTTCCAGGTCTACACGACGGCCGACGGCGGCCTCACCTGGCAGGAAGTCGCAGCCAGGGGCATCGAAGCGATGCCGAACGAGGGCGCTTTTGCCGCCAGCGGCACCTGCCTCACCGTGGCCGGCTCAAACGACGCCTGGATCGCCACGGGCGGCAGCGCCAGCGCGCGCGTTTTCCATTCCTCTGATCGCGGCAAGACCTGGCGCGCGAGCTCGACGCCAATTCCCGCCGGTGCGCCCGCACGCGGCGTGTTCTCGGTCGCCTTCCTGAACAGCAAGGAGGGTTTCGCCGCAGGCGGCGACTACAAGGAAACCCGCATGGCCGGCATCAACGGCGCCTACACGGCGGACGGCGGCGCGAGCTGGACGCCGGTCGAGGTGGCCCCGGCCGGCTATATGTCGGTGGTGGTGCCGGTGCCGGGCGCACCGCGCGCCTTCGTCGCCGCCGGCCTGGCCGGTTCGGGCTATTCGACGAACGGCGGCCGCAACTGGGTCGAACTCGACAGGACGCCGATGAACACGGTCGGCTTCGCCAGCCCCACGCAAGGATGGGCGGTGGGCCCGAAGGGGCTGCTGATGAAATATACCGGACCGTCGCTGAACAAATAATAGAATCGCCGGACAATAACACCCAAGGAGACACCATGAAGAAACTGCTCGCTCCCCTCGTGCTGTTTGTGGCCGTCAGTGCCGCTTATGCCGAACCCGCCACCGTCGCCCAGCTCGACGCCATGGCCAAGCGCTTCGCGCCGGCCGAACTGAAGGCCGACACTTCCAGGCTGTCCAAAGGCGACCGCGCCGCCATCGCCAAGCTGATCGAAGCGGCGAAGATCGTCGACACCCTGCAGCTGCGCCAGCGCTGGTCCGGCAACGAGGCCCTGTGGGCGGCCCTGCAGAAGGACCAGACGCCATTGGGACGCGCGCGCCTGAACGCGTTCTGGCTGAACAAGGGGCCCTGGTCCTCGCTCGACGACAACCGTTCCTTCATGCCCGCCGAATATGCCGGCATCAAGATCCCGGCCAAGAAGCCGGAAGGCGCCAACTTCTACCCGGAGAATGCGAGCAAGGCCGCGCTGGAGAGCTGGATGAACGGCTTGCCCGCCGCGCAGAAGGCCGATGCCCAATGGTTCTTCACCGTGATCCGCACCGGGCCGGACGGAAAATTCAAGACCGTGAAGTACTCGGACGAATACCGCGCCGACCTGGAAAAACTGGCCAGGCTGCTGCGCGAAGCGGCCGCCGCCACCGACAACGCCTCGCTCAAGAAATTCCTGCTACTCCGCGCCGACGCTTTCCTGTCGAACGACTACCTGGCCTCGGACTTCGCCTGGATGGACCTGGATTCGCCGGTCGACATCACCATCGGCCCCTACGAGACCTATAACGACGAGCTGTTCGGCTACAAGGCCGCTTTCGAAGCGTACGTGAGCATCCGCGACCAGAAGGAGACGCAGAAGCTGGCCTTCTTCGGCAAGCACCTGCAGGAACTCGAGGACAACCTCCCGCTCGATAAACAGTACCGCAATCCGAAGGTCGGTGCGATCGCCCCGATGGTCGTGGTCAACGAAGTCTACGGCGCCGGCGACGGCAATATGGGCGTGCAGACCGCCGCCTACAACCTGCCCAATGACGAGCGCGTGATCCGCGAGCGCGGCTCCAAGCGCGTGATGCTCAAGAACGTGCAGGAAGCGAAGTTCGAATCGACCCTGAAGCCGATCTCGAAGCTGGTGCTGCGCGCCGAGGACCAGAAGGACCTCGACTTCGATTCCTTCTTCACCCACATCCTGGCGCACGAGATCATGCACGGCCTCGGCCCGCACCACACGAAAAAGGATGGCAAGGAATCGACCCCGCGCCAGGACCTGAAGGACACCTATTCCACCATCGAGGAAGCCAAGGCCGACATCACCGGCCTGTGGGCGCTCGGCTACATGATGGACAAGGGCCTGCTGAAGGACACGCTGGGGCAGGGCGTGCAAGCCGAACGCAAGCTGTACAACACCTTCCTGGCGTCGAGCTTCCGCACGCTGCACTTCGGCCTGACCTCCTCGCACGCGCGCGGCATGGCGATCCAGATGAACTACCTGCTGGACAAGGGCGGTTTTATCGCCAATGGCGACGGCACGTTCTCGGTCGACTTCAAGAAGATCAAACAGGCCGTCATCGATCTCGACCGCGAATTCCTCACCATCGAAGCGACCGGCGACTATGCGCGTGCCAAGGCCATGATGACGAAATACGTGGTGATCCGTCCGGAAGTGCAAAAGGCGCTCGACCGCCTGAAGTCCTCGGTGCCGAACGACATTCGTCCGTCCTTCGTGACGGCGGCGGCGCTGACGAAATAGCAAGAGAATGCGCGGGACCCGGGCGGCTGCGGCCGCCCGCATGGCAACGACGCAACACTTGGGCTGCTTTTTACTTAACTTAAACTGAAGGCCCCGTCAATCCATACAGCGCCATGTTATAGTGAGTGCATTGCCTGAGGGAAAGTATTGGCGCGCACGGCGTGCCAATACCGCCGTCCCACGGTGCTGACAGATACCACGACATGACGACGAAGCCCACCTCGATTGGCGCGCGGCTGGCCATCGGCTACGGCGCCTTCCTCCTCCTGATCATTGCCTTGAGCGCCCTCGCCATCGTGCGCGTGGGCCAGATCGGCAGCCTGCTCGACGGAGCCGAAGGCGTGGCCCGCGCCAAGCAGCGCCACGCCACGGAGATGCGCGGCAGCGTGCGCGAGCGCGCCACCGCCCTGCGCGACGTGGTGCTGGCGGCGGACGCCGCCGCCGCGGCCGGCCCCATCAGCCGCATCACGACCCTGAGCGACAACTACGCACGCGCCGCTTCGCCGCTGGACGCCCTGTTCCACGAACTGCCCGACGTCCAGCCCGAGGAAAGGAAGGCGCTGGCCGCGATCAAGGAACAGGAGCGCCGCGCACGTCCGCTGCTCGAGCGCGTCATCGCCCTGCATGCGCAGGGCAGCCCGCACGAAGCCGCCACCCTGCTGACCCAGCAGGCCGGCCCCGCCTTCGCCGACTGGATGGCCAGCCTCACCCGTTTCATCGAAGTCGAGGACAAGCTCGCCGGCGACGGCATGGGTGCGGCGCGTGGACTGGCCTCGAGCTTCGCCGGCTGGATGTCGGCGCTGTGCCTGGCCGCGCTGGCGGCGACGGTGCCCGGCGCCTGGTTCGTCGCCCGGGGCCTGGCGCGCAAGGCGCAGGAATCCGAGGCGCCTGCAACGGTGGCGCCAGGTCTTGCGCCACCCCCGCCGAAGAATGCGGACGACATCGTCGGCGCCATCGACGGCATCGCCTTCCAGGCCAATATCCTGGCCCTCGATGCCGCGGTGGAAGCGGTCAGGAACGGCGCCCACGAGGGTGGCGCGGCCGAGGAGGCGCGGGCGCTGGCGCAGCGCGCCGCATCCGTCGCCCGCGACATCCGCCAGCTGCTTGCCAGTCCGGCCGCCCAGCAGGAAGAGGCGAGCTCCATTGGTGCGATCGCCGATGCCGCAGCCAGGGTCACGGCGGTGATGTCGGCCATCGTCCCCGGCGCCGAACTGCTCGAGACGGCGCGCCGCGAGACGGCGCTGCTGCGTGCGGCATCGGCCGCCACCGCCCTCGAACAGGGTGCGCAGCGCCTGGCGCGCGCACTGGATGCGCCGGCCGCCAGCGCCGGTGTATCGGGCTGATTTGACAAGTTTGCTCTTCTTAACACAGAGCAATATTTTCCTCAAAGCAGGGCTTGATATGGGGCTAGAATTGCCGATAGGCATTCTATCGTCCCCGAAAGCACCACCATGCTCAAGCCTCTCCTGCTTGCCGCCCTCTGTGCGGCCCCGGCCCTGCAAGCCGCGGAACTGACGGCGCTGGAACAGCGCTGGCTCAAGGCCGCCGGCCCCGTGCTGGCCTATTCCCAGCAGCTCAAGCTTCCCCTCGACATCACGGTCCAACCGCAACCCCGTCCCAACGACGTGCCGCTGGCCATGGGTTTCGACAATGGCCGCTGCAAACTGGTCATGTCCCTGCGTAACAACCCGGATGCGGAAACCGTGCTGGCCGGCGTGCCCGAGTCCGAGCAGGGCGCCCTGATCGCGGCGATGGCGGCGCACGAGATCGCCCATTGCTGGCGCCGTGTGCAAGGCGCCTGGCACGAACTGCCGGCCGGCTTCGTCGAGGTGAACGAGGAAAGCGCAAGCGACGCATCGCTGCTGGCGGCCTCGAAAGCCATGCGCGAGACGCGCCGCGAGGAAGGCTTTGCGGATCTCGCCGCCCTGGCCTGGACCATGCAAAGCAATCCGGACGAGTATGCGCGCGTCTACCGCTGGCTGGCCGGCCTGCGCGACAAGGTCGCCGTGCCGCGCAGTAGCCATGACACCCGCGCCTGGGTCAAGCTGGCGGGTGACGGCGCCCGTTTCGGCAAGTCCGGTGCGCCGTTCGAGGATGCCGATGGCCTCTGGCGCGAAGGCTTGCTGGACGGTCAGTAAGCGCTGCTTGCGCCGCACCATACGGTTTTCCAAGGCGCTGTCACCGTCAGATGTAGAAATTGAACTGTTGAGCTGAGCGGATGTCCAAGCTGGACCGTCAGGAGGGATCATGCGCTCGCCAGGCTTTGTCCGCTTGCTTCGGCAAGTACCCATGCTCAACAGGCAGCAACGTTCACAGTTGCTGGCAGCACTGCGGCCAGCCATCGGACTGGACAGCGTATGCGAAACGATCGAGCAGGCAAGGCCGGCGCCGCTGTCTTGCCCGGACTGCGGCGCCAGCCGCCACTACCGGCATGGCGTGAACCGCGGCTTGCAACGCTATCGCTGCCGGGCCTGCAACCGAACTTTCAACGTCTTGAGCGGCACCCCGCTGGCGCGCCTGCGCCACCGGGAAAAGTGGCTCGACTTTTCAAAGGAGATGCTCGACTCGCGCAGCGTGCGGGCGGCCGCGAACAGTAGCGGTACATCGCAACACCAGCTTTCGATGGCGCCATCGCTTCCTCGGCGGCATCCGGCATGACCAGCCCGAGCGCCTGACGGGCATCGCTGAAGCCGACGAATTGTTCCTGCTCGAATCACAGAAGGGTTCACGCAAGCTGGACAGGCCCGCCCGCAAACGCGGCGGGGTCGCACACCGTCGGGGAATTTCGCGTGAACACGATTGCATCCTCGTCGCACGCGACCGCGGCGGCCAAACGTGCTCCTTCGTCACCGGCCGGGCTGCCGTCACCGCCAGGCAGCTGCACCGGCATCTGCTTCCTGTGCTCGACCCGGACGTCCTTTTGGTGACGGACGGACACCCCGCCTACCAGACTTTCGCCAGGCAAGCGCGGATTGCGCATGCCTTCGTCAAGCTGCGCCTGGGCGAGCGTGTGCGCGGCGCCGTGCACGTGCAAAACGTGAACGCCTACCACCAGCGTCTGCGCAGCTGGCTGGCGCGCTTTCACGGCGTGGCCTCGCGCTACCTGCCGAACTACCTCGGCTGGCGCTGGGCGCTGGATGGGGAACGGATCGCGTCACCTGAGCGTCTCCTGAGAGCGGCGGTCGGGATTTTCCACACCTGATAGTGACAGCGCCTTTTCCAAAGCAGCGTACGTTGTCGCACAGATGTTCCTTGCCGTGGGGCGTTTAATGGACGCCATCACAACAACCGAGCACAAGGGACATCGACATGAACAAGCTCATCGCAACGCTGCTGGCCTCGGTGGCCGGCGCCACCATCGCGGCAGCGCCTGCTGCCGCCCAGGGCAAGACCGACAGCGCCGGCTATCGCACGGCGATGCAGAAGATCGAGGCCGACCACAAGGCGGCCAAGCAGAAGTGCGACGCGCTCAAGGATGAAGACGTGTGCGAAGAGCAGGCCGATGCCGCCCGCGCCCGCGCCGAACTGGCCGCCGTCACGAAATACGACAACACCCCGTCCAATCTCGAAGCCGCGCGCCGCAAGCTGGCCGATGCCGAATACGAGCTGGCCGAAGAGAAGTGCGACATGCTGAAGGGCAACGAGAAGGACAGCTGCCAGAACAATGCCAAGTCGGTGCGCACCGCCGCGCTGGCCGATGCCAAGGCCGGCCGCGACAGCACCGCCAGCACCACCGGCGGCAGCGGCTCGACCGCCGCGACCGCGGGCAGCGCCGGCCTGATCGCCAGCACCGACACCAAGGACCCGGTAAAGGCCGCCGCAGTGCAGAAGTGCGAAGACAAGGGCAGCAAGACCGCCTGCCTGGTCGAGAACAAAGGTACTGCCGACACGGCCCTCGAGCGCGCCGGCGAGAAGACCCGCGCCGCCGCCGTGGCCGCCGTCGACAAGACCAGGCAGGCGGCCAGCAACGTGGCCGATAAGACCCGCGAAATGACCGGCGCCGCCACCGCCCGCACCGAGCGTGCCGCGGAGAATGTCGGCGACAAGACCCGCGACACCGCCTCGAACGCCGCCGACAAGACCGAGCGCGCCGGCAGCAGGACCGCAAGCGCGCTGTCGGATACCGCCATCACCGCCAAGGTCAAGGCCGGCCTGGCCGCCGAGCCGGACCTGAGCGCACTGGCGATCAAGGTCGAGACCGAGAAAGGCGTCGTGATGCTGAGCGGCTTCGTCGAATCGAAGGCCGAGGCGGAACGCGCCGAGAAACTGGCCAAGGGCGTCGACGGCGTGACCAGCGTGAAGAGCAACATCAAGGTCAAGTAAGCCGCGCCGTATCGATCCAGGAGCCCGCATGCAGGCGCATGCGGGCTTTTTGCCGTGCGCGCGGCGCCGTGCTCATCAATTGGCCAAGGGTATAATTCTCGCGTGAACAAACTGGAAGCCTTTGGCTACATTACCGCCCAGGCGGCGCGCGGGGAAATCAGCTTCCCCACCAGCGTGAACGCCGTGCTGCGCCTGCAGATGGCGCTCGACGATCCCGATTGCCATGTGGACGAGGCGATCCGCCTGGTGCTGTCCGAACCGCAGCTGGCGGCGCGCACCGTGGCGCTGGCCAATACCGCGGCCTTCGGCAGCGCCGGCGGGCAGGTGAGCAATGTGCGCGCGGCCGTGCTGCGCATCGGCTACCGGCGCCTGCGCGGCCTGGTCGCGGCCCTGATGGTGCGCCAGTTCGGCCACCGCCTCGGCGACCGGGTGCTGCGCGCCAAGGCCGAGCAGCTCTGGACCCACAGCGCCCAGGTGGCCGCGCTGGCCCAGGCGCTGGCGCGCCACGTCACCCGCGTCGATCCCGACACCGCCCTGTTCGCCGGCATCGTGCACGAGGTCGGCGGCTTCTACCTGCTCTCGCGCGCCGACGAATTCCCCGGCCTGCTCGAGGACGACCCCGAGAACTGGGGCGCCCTGTGCGAGGACGTGGTGAGCGTGGAAGTCATGCGCAAGCTGGCCATCCCGCCGGACGTGATGGAGGCCATCGGCGCCCTGCGCGACGGCGTGCCGAACGCCGAGCCGCACACCCTGCTCGACACCCTGCTGCTGGCGAACCGCCTGGCGCCGGTGGGCTCTCCGCTGGGCGATGCGTCGGTGGCAAGCGGCGCGCTGCCTTTCGACGAGGCGACCCTGCAGCGATTGCGCGCCGAGGCCGAGGAAACCGCGCACGCGCTGGGCGACGCCGCCCTGGTCTGACTAATCCCAGGCGACGATGCCGGCCTGGCCGGCCGGCGTTGCCGCCGCAAGGCGACGGTCGCGCAGCGCGCGTACGACGGCGCGCACGCCCGGCCTGCGCATCTGCGCGGGCAGGGCGGCAATCGCAAACCGGCGCCGCGCCAGCGCGGGCTCCGGCAAGGGCAGGGGCAGGATGCGCACGTCGCGCGGCTCCGGGAAAATCGACAGGCGCGGCAGGATCGCATAACCCATTCCCCGGCCTACCATGGCGGCGATGCTGGTGTCGTTGGCCAGCGTCCGGCTGGGCGCCAGATCGAGGCCCGCGGCGCGGCAGCGCGCCAGCATCCCCGCGGCGCCGCTGCAGGCCAGGCCGATGAGCGGGAGCGTGTCGCCCGCCGGCCAGCTGCCGGGCTGCGGCGCCAGCGAGGTCGGCAGCACCAGCACGTAGTCGTCATGCAGGTAGGGGCGGGAAGCCAGGCCGGGCGCCAGCGGCAACTGGGCGATGCCGATATCGGCCAGGCCTTCGCGCAAGGCATGCTCGATGCCCTGCCGTTCCTCGATGCTGTCGTCGATCTCGACGCGCAGCGCCGGGTGGCTGCGGGCGAGGACTTCGAGCACATGGGGCAGCAGGTGGGTGCCGACGCTGCGGAAGCAGGCGATGCGCACGGTCGCATCCAGCGCTTCGGCGCCGCGCGCCGCCTCGACCAGGCCGGCCTCCAGGCGCAGCATCTGGTGCGCCTTGGCCAGCACGCGCCGCCCGGCCTCGGTCGGTAGCGAACCGCCCGGCCCGCGCGCAAGCAGCGTCGCGCCCAATTCTCCCTCCAGTTCGGCGATGGCATGGCTGATGCGCGACTGCGTGCATCCGAGCTCGGCCGCAGCGGCGCTGAAACCGCCATGCTCGGCGACCGCGACCAGCATCTTCAGTTGATTCAGCTTCATGCCATCGAAATCCTTCATGTCGAGCCGGCCATTATCTGCCATTTCGGTAGCCGCATGCGGGCCGCCGGCGCAAGATGGCGGCTCCCATCCACCACCGGACACCGCCATGCAAGCATTGCCATCCAACGCCGCCCTGGTCAGCATCGACGTGCAGCAAGCCTTCGACGACCCCGCCTGGGGCCAACGCAACAACCCCGATGCCGAACGCCACATCGCCGCACTGCTGGCGGCCTGGCGCAGGAGCGGCCGCCCGGTCTTCCACATCCAGCACCGCTCGGCGGCGGCCAGCGGACGCTTCCAGCCGGGCACGCCGGGCTACGCCCACAAGCCCGAGGCGGCGCCGCTGCCGGGCGAACCCGTCATCGTCAAGAGCGTCAACAGCGCCTTCATCGGCACCGACCTGGAAGCGCGCCTGCGCGCGGCCGGCATCGACACGCTCGTGATCGTCGGCTTGACTACCGACCACTGCGTGTCGACGACGACGCGCATGGCAGGCAACCTCGGCTTTGCCACCTTCATCGTGGCCGATGCGACGGCCACCTTCGAACGCACGGGGCCGGACGGACGGCAATTCAGCGCCGAACTGATGCACGATGCCGCTTTGGCAAGCTTGCACGGTGAATTTGCAACAGTCGTGTGGGCGGAATCCTTGATGAGCGGGCTAAATGCTATCCCAAAAGAAACAGCTAAAGGGCAGAAAGCATGAGAGAGTGATACTATTGAGAATCTAATATTTCTCTATGGAACCATCATGCGGCTATCGATCCTGGCGCTTGCGGCGATCCTGGCAACGGGCACGGCACAGGCCGGCGTCATCGACCTGGGCAGCATGATGGGCAATGCCAACATCTACACGATCAGGAATTTTTCCGCGACGTCGAGCGATGTGGAAGGGACGGTGGTGGCGGGCGGGAACGTGAACATCAGTTCCTACTCGATCAACGCCGCCCCGAACGCGAACGCCAGGAACGAGTATGCGCTGGTTGCCGGGGGCAACGTCAACCTGAAAGGCGGTTCGATCGACAACGGCAAGATGTATGCGGGGGGCAGTGTTGACCTGCAATGGGCGGCGCAGCCCCAGCGCAGCAGCGAGAACCCGATCGACTTCGTCGCGGCCGCGGCCTATTACCAGGCGCTCTCGAACGACCTGTCCAAGGTGCAGAGCACCGGCACGGTCGGCACGCTGTGGGGCGGCTCGGTAGTCACCGGCAGCGGCTTGGGCGGCGTGGA
Source organism: Massilia agri (assembly GCF_024753255.1). Classification (GTDB taxonomy): domain Bacteria; phylum Pseudomonadota; class Gammaproteobacteria; order Burkholderiales; family Burkholderiaceae_D; genus Telluria; species Telluria agri. Next base: position 550,247 of record NZ_JANUHA010000001.1, on the reverse strand, counting down.
CGTGTTCAATGTCTCGGCAGACATCTTCCGTACCTCGCACACCTGGAACCTGGAAAAACTGGTCAAGGGCCAGACCCTGATCTTCAACATCAGCGGCGCCAACGCCACCTTCAACGATGGCGGCGTCAGCTTCGAACCGTTGAAAGACTACAATGTGCTGTTCAATTTTCCGGACGCCGTGTCCCTGAATGTGAAGGGCATCATTGGCAGCGTACTCGCGCCGAACGCGACAGTGGACGCCAACTGGGGCGTGATCAACGGCCAGGTCATCGTCGATACCTGGAACTCCACCATCCAGGTCAATTCCAACCACTACTTCACGCCGGTCAACCTGGCAGGTTTCCGCGATGCACCGCCGGTTGTGATCCCGGACGATCCGGTCATCGTGGCGCCGGATCCGGCCGACGTGCCGGAACCGGGCACGCTGGCGCTGATGTTCGCCGGCGTCGGCATGGCGATGGCGGCGCGCCGCGTGCGCCGCCTGCCGGTCCAGGCCTGCGCCTGAGCTCTTCTTTCCTGCCTCAAGCGGCGGCGCGCGCCGCTACCCGGCCCTGCGCCAGCATGGCCAGCGCCAGCAGCACGCCGCTGAAGGCGAGCCCTGCCGCCACCCACTGCGGTGACGCATAGGAATAGCCCAGCGTCAGCGGAATCCCGCCCAGGAAGGCGCCCAGGGCATTGCCGATATTGAAGCCCGACTGTCCCAGCGAGGAACCCAGCATCTCCGCTTCGCGCGAGTGCGCGATGAGGAGCACCTGGATCGGCGGGCCCAGCGCCAGAGCATTCGCGCCGGTGGCGAAGGCCAGCACCAGCATGGCCGGCTCCGACGCCGCGAACAGGCCATTGCACAGCAGCAGGGTCGTCATGCTCAGCAACAGGATCAGGATCGCCTGCAGCGGCGCCACCCGGTCGGCCAGCCGGCCCCCGAGATGCACGCCCACCGTCATGCCGATCCCCACCACCGTCATCACCATCGGGATGCGCGCCGGCGCGATGTGGGTGATGTCGGTCAGCAGCGGCGCGATATAGCTGAAGAAGGCGAAGAAGCCGCCGGTGCCGATCGAGGTGATGGCCAGGGCCAGCCACAGCGCGCCATGGCGGAAGATGCGCAGGTCCTGCATGAGTCCGGTGCGCGCCTTGGCCGCAATCGGCGGCACCAGGCGGTGCAGGGCGAACATGGTGACGAGGCCAATGCTTGCTACCACGAGGAAGACGGCGCGCCAGCTCAGGTTATGGCCGAGCCAGGTGCCGGCCGGCACGCCGATCACATTGGCGACCGTCAGGCCGGTGAACATGGTGGCGAGCGCGGCCGCCACCTTGCCTTCGTCGGCCAGGCGCGCGGCGACCACGGCGCCGACGCCGAAGAAGGCGCCGTGCGGCAGGCCGGCCATGAAGCGCGACAGCATCATGAGTTCGTAGTTCGGAGAAAACGCCGACATCGCATTGAAGATGGTGAACATCAGCATGAACCAGACCAGCACGCTGCGCGGCGGGCGGTGCGCCATCAGGCTCACCAGGGTCGGCGCGCCCACCACGACGCCGAGCGCATAGGCGGTGATCAGGTGGCCGGCCTGGGGAATGCTGATCTGCAGGCCGCCGGCGATGTCGGGGAGGATGCCCATGATGACGAATTCGGTCATGCCGATGCCGAAGCCGCCGAGGGCGAGGGGGACGAGGCTTTTCTTCAAGGTGCGCTAACGATAAGGGGGAACCGGCCATTATCACCCCCGGGGACGGGTGTGTCCGCTTTCGTGTCGTGATGGCAGGTATAGCGCGGGGAAATGAAATACAGGCTATTCGATGCCGGGCCAGGCGATGCGGCCGTGGCCGGCGTTGTCCAGCCTGGTGCGCAGCGGCGCGGCGTCCGGCACGGGCAGGCTGAAGTCGAATTGCACCTCGTCGCCGTGACGCACTTCGTCGAGGCGGGCGCCGGCGGCGTCGAGTTCGCGCCGCACCATGCCTTCCAGCGCATACGGCGCCGTGCAGCGCAGGTGCTGCAGCTTGATGATGGGAATCTTCTGGGCCTGCAGCAGGGCTTGCGCCACGCTGTCCGTGTAGGCGCGCACGAGTCCGCCCGCACCGAGCTTGACGCCGCCGAAGTAGCGCACCACGGTCGCCAGCACGCCTTCCAGGTCCTGGTGGCGCAGCACGTCGAGCATGGGGCGGCCCGCCGTGCCGCTCGGTTCGCCATCGTCGACGGCCGCCGACTGGCCGCCCGCCAGCAGGGCCCAGCAGACGTGCGCCGCGCCGGGGTGTTCCGCACGCAGGCTTGCGACGAGCTGCTGGGCGCCGGCCCGGTCCGGCATGGGCTGGACACAGGCGATGAAGCGGCTCTTCTTGATGATGAGTTCGAAGTGGACGGGGGAGGCGATGGTTTGTGGCATGGCGCCGATTATCGGCGGCGCCAGCCCCATTTGCCAACTGCCGGCGAATCAATAGGCGAGATTGATCTGCAGGACGGCCGTGGTGCCGCTGACTTCGTTGCCGACGATGAGGAGCGGCTTGCCGTTCGGCGATTTGTCTGCCGGGATCAGAGCCAGGCCTTCCGGACCCGAGTCACCGCCCGTGCCGGTGCGGGTATTCAGGTAGGTGACGTAGCTGGCGGCCGAGGGCTTGCTGACGTCGTAGACCATCACGCCGCCCACGCGTTCGAGGCCGATGAAGGCATAGGTCTTCTTGCCGAAGCGGCCGACCACCACGCCTTCCGGCTCCGGACCCTTGGAGGCGCTGCGGGCGTCGAGCTCGTTGTTGTCGTTGCTGGCGTTGAAGCGCACGTTGGCGAGCGCCTGGGTGTTCTTCTCGAACTCGTCGCCGGAATCGTAGACGCGGTTCAGGTTCGTATCCCAGATCGAGAAGGAGCGCGCGCCGAAGGCATACAGCTCCGTGCATTGGCCGGCCGCGTTCTTGCCGGCGCTGCCGCCGTTCGGCGTGGTCGTGATGCGCAGGCGGCCCAGGTTCGAGTCCAGGATCAGGTTGGCGGCGTCGCCGAAGACGGCCGGGTCGAGGCCGGCGCTGCAGTGAGTGCGCACTCGCGTCTCTTCGTTGAAGCCCGGCCAGTCGGCGCGCGCGTCGCCCTCGTTGGCGGTGATCAGGTAGGTGGCGCCGTCGACGGTGAAGCGGGCGATGGCGTCCGGCAGGTACAAGCCTTTCACCGGCTGGGGAGCGATCCTGATGGCCGGGCTGCCGCTGTTGGTGTTGGTGCCGCCGTCCTCGTCCGAGGCATCCATGCCCATGCCGGCCACGTTGTGGTTCTTGGTGCCCAGCGGCTTGATGGCCGTGACCTTGGCGGCGGCGACGTCGACGATGGCGACGGCATTGTTTTCCTGCAGCGTGACGTAGGCAGTGCGGCCGTCCTCGCTCACGGCGATGTATTCGGGCTCGAAGTCCTGGGCGGCGCCGGCGCCGGGGCCATAGATGCGGATGCCTTGCGCGCGCAGCGCGGCTTCCTGGCCGTTGAAGGCGCGGAAGTCGGCGGTGGCGACTGACGGGGTGCCGCCACGGTTGACGGTGATGACGCTGATGGAGCCTTCCGGATCGACGGAGCCGGCCTGGCCGTAGCTGTTCGGCTCGCCTTCGTTGGCGACCAGCACGGTGCGGCCGTCCGGGGTGAAGGTCAGCATGTCGGGCAGGGCGCCGACCTTGACGCTGTTGACGAGCTTGAGGTCGGCGGCATTGTAGAAGGCGACCGTGCCGGGGCTGGTCTTGGGATCCGCCTCGATGGCCAGCGCGACCAGGCCGTCGTGGATGGCGACGCTGTTGACGGCCTTGCCCAGGCTGCTGACCTTGATGGTGCCGACCAGTTTCGGGGTGCTTGGGGCGGCCAGGTCGAGGACGTCGACGGTGCCGTTGGCGCCGTTGACCACGAACAGGCGTTTGCTGGCCGCATCATAGGCCGTGATCTCCGCCGCGCCGGCCGCGCCGCCGTTGTAGCCGCCGATCTTTTCCATGCTCAGGGTGCGGGGCGTCAGCTCCTCTTCGTCATCGTCGCTGCCGCCGCAGGCGGTCAGCAGGGTGGCGGCAAGGACGGCTGCGCTCATCAGGCGCAGGGGCGAGGGCGGTGCGGAGAAATCGAAGAACGGCATGGTCGGGTTCCAGGGTTGAAAACCCGACAGCTTAGGTTGCGTTAATGACAGCGATATGACGTGGAAAACGCGGCGGAAAACAAAAAAGCCGTCACGATTTCTCATGACGGCTTCCTTGCTGAATCTTTGGTAGGCCGTGCTGGGCTCGAACCAGCGACCAACGGATTAAAAGTCCGCTGCTCTACCAACTGAGCTAACGACCCGAAGAAGCCAAGATTATAGCGGGAGTCTTGCGAATTTCCAAGAACTTCCTGCGCGATCGTGTAGAAGCGTGGTGAAACGTCAGGTCTCGACGTGCTTGTCTTCCTCCTGTGCCTGCTGCATCGCCTCCGGTTCGAGCTTCTCGGCTTCGACATTCATGCGCACGAACAGGCCCCAGCTGGCAAGCAGGATGCCGGCGGCGACGCCGATGGAGGCAACCTGCGGCAGTTTTTCCGGATCGGTATGCAGGAACTGGAAGACGCCGACCAGGCATTCCACTCCCAGCGACACCACCACCACGAGCAGGAAACGTGACAGGAAGCGGCGCAGGCGAGTAGGCGAGCTCACGTGCACTTCGCGCTGGACCTCTTCTTCCAGCACGGTCTGGCCCAGTTCGAAGGCTGCCACGGAGATGGTCAGCAGGCCGACGCATTCCAGGATGAGCTGGAATTGCTCTTGCACCGATTGGTAGCCGGTGCCGAACAAGGCCGACCATATCTCCATGCCGGCAAGGACGATCAGGCCGAAGCCACAGACGAAGAAGAGCAGGGCGATGAAGATGAAGCCGAGCGAGCTGATTTTTTGCAGGTATTTCACCGGATGCCTCGTGTGAGAAGTTCGATGACTGTAACACCCTCTACGCGCTTCCTTCTGTGCGGCAAGGTACGGCCACTTCTATTCTGCCGGAGATCCGCTGAGAGGTCTTGGTAGATCCCTGATGTCACCAATACGATGATCGATCAGTGGCTAAGCGCCATTGCACCAAAAGCACAAAACAAAAACGGCGCCATGATCGCTCATGACGCCGTTTCTGCTGCAACTAATTCTGGTAGGCCGTGCTGGGCTCGAACCAGCGACCAACGGATTAAAAGTCCGCTGCTCTACCAACTGAGCTAACGACCCGAAAGAGGCAGCATTATAGCCGGCCGATTGGGTTTGCGCTAGTGCTACCTGAACAATTCGCGATCAGACCAGCGCAGCGGTGACCTTCAGCACCTCGTCAGCCGTCGTCACCCCCTCGACAACCTTCATCGCACCGGCGATCCGCAATGGCTTCATGCCATCCGCCACGCTCTGCTGGCGCAGTTTCTGAATGTCGCCGGATTCGCGCACGATGTGCGCAAACCCTTCGCTCACGGTCAGCAGCTCGTAAATGCCGGTACGGCCCCGGTACCCCGTCTGCCGGCACTCCGGGCAGCCGATCGGCCGGTACACGGTCGCCGGCTTCGGGATATTCCATGCGCCGCCGATGCTCTGCCACACCTCATCGCTCAGCTCTCCGCCCGGCGCTTTGCAGTCAGGGCAGAGCGTACGCACCAGGCGCTGGGCCATGACGCCGATCAGGGTCGCTTCCAGCAGATAATCCGGCACCCCCAGCTCGATCAAGCGCACGACCGCCGATGGCGCGTCGTTCGTGTGCAAGGTCGAAAACACCAGGTGCCCGGTCAGCGCAGCCTGGATCGCCATTTCCGCCGTGGGCAGATCGCGAATCTCACCCACCATGATGATGTCCGGGTCCTGCCGCATCAGCGCGCGCACGCCATCGGCAAACGACAAATCGATCCCCGGCTGCACCTGCATCTGGTTGAACGAGGCCTCGACCATCTCGATCGGGTCTTCCACGGTGCAGACATTCACTTCGCTGGTCGCCAGCGCTTTCAGTGTTGTATACAGCGTCGTCGTCTTGCCCGAGCCCGTGGGGCCGGTGACGAGAATGATCCCGTGCGGCCGATTGGTCAGCGCATCCCAGCGCGCCGCATCGTCCGGCGGAAAGCCCAGCTCCGGCAGCGTCTTCACGACCACTTCCGGGTCAAAAATACGCATGACGAGCTTTTCGCCAAACGCGGTCGGCAGCGTCGACAGGCGCAACTCCACTTCCTGTCCGCCCGCGGTCCGCGTCTTGATGCGCCCGTCCTGCGGCCGGCGCTTCTCGATCACGTCCATCCGGCCGAGCAGCTTGATGCGCGCCGTCATGGCAATCATGACGACCGCCGGCACCTGGTACACCTGATGCAGCACGCCGTCGATGCGGAAGCGGATCACCGCGAATTCGCGTTTCGGTTCCAGGTGAATATCCGAAGCGCGCTGCTCGAAGGCATACCCCCACAACCAGTCGACAATGTTGACGATGTGCTGGTCATTCGCATCGAACTGCTTGTTCGCCTTGCCCAGTTCGACCAGTTGTTCGAAGTTGTTCCGCATCGCCAGGTCTTGCCCGGTATTGCGGTTGGCATCGCGGATCGATTTGGCCAGGCTGAAGAACTGCGAAATGTATTGGGCGATATCGAGCGGATTGGCCAGCACCAGTTCGATCTTGCGGCGCGAGATCTTGGCGATCTCCGCTTCCCATTCGGTATTCGCCGGGTCGGCCGTTGCGACGACCAGCGTCGAGGCGCTCATTTCCACCGGCAGGATGTTGAAGCGCGCCGCGTAGCTGGCCGACATCACGTCCGCCACCTTGGTGAAATCGATCTTCAGCGGATCGATGCGGATGAAGGGCAGGCCGACCTTGGTTGCGCACCATTCGGTCAGTATGTCCAGGGTCAGCAAACGATGCGGTGGCTGGGCGGAGACCAGCTTGCACTGTGCCACGGCCGTCAGCGGATGCATCGAGCCCGCAGCATTTTTCAGGATTCCCTGGGCTTGCGCGAACTGGGCCTTGACGTTTTCCTTGGTGACGATGCCGTCGGCCAGCAGCCACGAAAAAATGGACTGCAGGTCGAGCGCGCGCAGGCGAGGGGCCTTGACGGTGGTGGCGGGTGGGACGGCATGCGTGTTCACGTTCAGCTCCCGGTGGGAAAGAAGTTCAGGCGGCGGCGAGGATGCCCTTGACCCAGGATTTCGCCGGCAATTTTGTCTCGGCGACGATCTGCGCAGCGCGTGCCGCCAGCGCTTCCTTGTCGATCACCGGACGATCACGGAAGCACAGCGCCACCACATTGCCCTCGTGGACTTCCGGCAGACAGATCACGTGCCCGAAGGCGAACTTCATCGCCTTGATGTTCTTGGCAAAGCTCGGGTGGTCGCCGAACAGGTTGACCGTCATGATGCCGCCATCGGCCAGACAGTCCTTGCAGGCCTGGTAGAACTCGGGCGTGTCGAGCACGGGTCCGCGCGCGGTCGCGTCGTACAGGTCGCATTGCAGCACGTCGAAGGCGCCATGGTTGGCGGAATCGAGGACAAAGTCCATCGCATCCATCTCGAGCACGTCCAGGCGTTCATCGAGGGGCGGCAGCTTGAACATCGAATTGCAAATGGCGATGACCGATTCATTGAGCTCGACGGCAGTCACCGTCGATTCCGGGAACTGGCGATAACAGAACTTGGTCAATGTGGCAGCACCGAGGCCGAGTTGCGCGATGGCCTGCGGCTTTTCGATGAACAGCATCCAGGCCATCATCTGCTGCGCGTACTCGAGTTCCGGCCAGTCCGGCTTGCGGATGCGCATTGCGCCCTGCACCCACTCGGTGCCGAAATGGAGGTAGCGGACGCCGTCCTGCTCGGACAGCGTGACAGGGGCGAACTTGGGCTTGCGCGCGGGACGGCGCGAGGATTCGGCCTGTTCGATGGATTTGCGTTTGATGAGCATAGGACGACCTGATTGAATCGCCCTATTATCGGGGGAGGGGTTCCCGCAGCGCAAGCTCGCGCTTGCGCCGCGGTGTCCGTTCACGCCGGTACGCTGGGTCCCGGCGCAACGAGAAATAACAAGAGATTAATAAGCGTCGAGCGGTTGCACCGAAACGCGCAGGCGCACGCGGTTGCCCGGGTCGCGGTTCATCAGCGACGTATAGGTCTGGCCGCGGTACTCGTAGGTCACATCGTAGCCATTCGTGCGCGACTCATAGGCCTCGACCACGCGGCACTGGCGAACCGCCTGTTCCTGCACGCCTTGCGGGCGGTTGGCGTTCTCGGAGCGGTCGCCGATCATGGCGCCGGCAATCGCGCCGGCTGCCGTCGCGGCGACACGGCCACTGCCGCTGCCGACCTGGTTGCCGAGCAGGCCGCCGACGACACCGCCGACAATGCCGCCGCCGACGCCGCGTTGCTGCTGCACCGGCACCTGCACATACTCGGTTCGGCATTCCTCACGCGGCGTGCGGATCTGTTCGACGCGCGGCTGGACGCGGACGACGCGGCCAAAATCTTCAAATTCAGAGTGCGTCGTCTGGGCCTGGGCCAGCGGCAGGGCGCTCACGCCCAGGGCGGCGATGATCAGTTTGACGTTCAGGTTCATGGTCTACCTCACAATGGAGTTCGTATCGGGGCGATCTTTTCGTCGTCTGGTGGGGTGGGAACCGACCGGACTTTCATGCCTCCTATGGTAATCTCAACGCAGGTAACCCTCGAATCCCCGTGGCAACAAAATGTAACAGGGGCGGGCAGCCGGACGCCGCCTTGCCAGAATGGCAGAGATGTCGAAAAGGGGCATTTCCAGGCATATGCACCCCTACCAATTCTTACAAATGCGATTCCTGAGATCACATTTGGGTTGCTTCCCATACCACAAAACGTTACCCTTACACACTAAGGGGTTTATTGGCGCGTGGAAACGATAGTCGGGAGAGAAAAGACGGGCGGATGCCAACCGCCACCAGGCGTGGCGCCTGAAACGTTCAGGGCCACATGACACCGAGCTGGTCATCTTGAGGAAAAAATGAGTTTGTTGATGAGAGTGCCGCCCAATCTTGTGCAGTCGATCCGCGCGTTCCGCGTCGCCGAGCTGCAGCAGGAGGCTGCGCGCCTCGGTCATCACTTCCTGTATGCGCATTGCGCAAATACCCTGACCAAGCAACAAGTCTGCGCCCGTATCGGCGAGAACTTCTATTTCCCCAAACCCTGCAGCAAGAATTTCGATGCCCTGCGCACCTGTCTGACGGCGACCGTCAGCGAAGCAGGGCCGCAGCCGGGTTTCCTTGTCGTCCTCGAACAACTGCCCAGCGCACAGAAATTCGACAAGGAAGCACGCGAGAACCTGCTCGACGTGTTCCGCGACGCGGCCGAATTCTGGGCCGAGAAGAAAGTCCCCTTCCGGGTATTCTACTCCTTCGCCATTCCCGCGACGGAAACCATCTAGGCCGCATCCGGGCGGCCTCCGAGCCCTCGCCGACGGCGGTTGCCGGCCGGCGATACGGTACAATGCCGGCTATGAAAAACATCGTGATCCTCATTTCCGGCCGTGGCAGCAATATGGAAGCGGTCGTGCGCGCGGCGGAAAGCCAGGGATGGCCGGCCCGCATCGCGGCGGTGATCAGCAATAAACCGGAAGCCAAGGGCCTGGAATTCGCCCGTGCCCGCGGCATCCCGACGGCCGTGGTGGCGAACAAGGAATATCCTTCCCGCGCCGAGTTCGACGCGGCCCTGCAGGAAGCCATCGACCGTTTCGCGCCCGACCTGGTCGTGCTGGCCGGTTTCATGCGCATCCTGACCGCGCCCTTCGTGGAACATTACGAGGGCCGCATGCTGAACATCCACCCTTCGCTGCTGCCGCTGTTCCCGGGACTGGGCACGCACCAGCAGGCGCTGGACGCCGGCGAGAAGGAACACGGCGCCACCGTCCACTTCGTTACCGCCGAGCTCGATCATGGGCCGGTGGTGGCGCAGGCCCGGGTGCCGGTGCTGCCGGGCGATACCGAGGACACCTTGTCTGCCCGCGTGCTGGTCGAGGAACACAAGCTCTACCCGCATGCGGTGCGCCTCTTCGTCGAAGACAGGCTCAAGATTGAAAACGGTGAGGTCCGCATCCTGGACGATGCGCCCGCCGAAACCACAAGCATTTAAAACCAAGGAACACCCATGAGATTGCCTCCAGCGATCATCGCCAATACCGAAGAAGTATTGCGCGAGATCCTGCGCTTCACGTCGCCCGCCGACGTCACCCTGTCGCGCTACTTCAAGGACCACCCCCGTTTCGGCGGCCGCGAACGCGGCGTCATCGCCGAAGCCGTGTATGCCGTGCTGCGCAATAAATCCTTCTTCACCGATTTCGCCGGCGCCGGCAACACGCCCTCGATGCGCAAGCTGGCCCTGCTGGGCCTGGCCGAGACCGTCGGCATCGACGCTTTGGGCGGCCTGAGCGAGGATGAGACCCATCTCCTTACCCGTGTCAAGGAAGTCGACCGTTCGCTGTTGCCGCCGCAGACCCAGGCCAACCTGCCGGGCTGGCTGTACGACAAGCTGGTGGCGCAGTTCGGCGAACAGGAAGCGCTGCAACTGGCCGCGGTGCTGAACACCCCGGCGCCGCTGGACCTGCGCGTCAATTCCATCAAGGCCAATCGCGAGGACGTGATCGCCGAGCTCGCCAAGGCCCCGATCGCGGCCGAGCCGATGCCGTATGCGCCGCTGGGCCTGCGTGTCCATAAAAAGCCTGCGCTGCAGAACCTGCCGCTCTTCAAGGAAGGCGCGATCGAGGTGCAGGACGAAGGCAGCCAGGTGCTGGCGCAACTGCTCGGCGCGCGACGCGGCGAGATGGTCGTCGACTTCTGCGCCGGCGCCGGCGGCAAGACCCTGGCGTTGGGCGCAACCATGCGCAATACCGGCCGCCTGTACGCCTTCGACGTCTCGGACAAGCGCCTGTCGAAGCTGAAGCCGCGCCTGGCGCGCAGCGGGCTGTCGAACGTGCACCCGGTGCTGATCGCGCACGAGCGCGACGCCAAGATCAAGCGCCTGGCCGGCAAGATCGACCGCGTGCTGGTCGATGCGCCCTGCAGCGGCCTGGGCACCCTGCGCCGCAATCCGGACGTCAAGTGGCGCCAGAAGCCGGAGGCCGTTGCCGAGATGCAGGAAAAGCAGGCCTCGATCCTGGACGGCGCCTCGCGCCTCGTGAAAACCGGCGGCCGCCTCGTGTATGCCACCTGCAGCCTGCTGAACGAAGAGAACGACGTCATCGTCGAGCAGTTCCTGTCCACCCATCCGGACTTCGAGCTGGTGCCGATGAACCAGGTGCTGGAAGAGCAGAAGATCCCGCTGGAAATGGATCAGTATCTGAAGATGCTGCCGCACAAGCACCAGACCGACGGTTTCTTCGCGGCCGTGCTGCAACGCAAGGCTAAAGTGAAGGCCCCGGCCGTGGAAACGCCGGCCGACGAGTCGGAACTCCCGCAAGCAGAGGAATAACGCCGACACATGCCGCTCCAGCAACTGCTGGCCGACCTGCTCGGCGACATCCACCAGCCCGCCATCCTGTGGCAGGCGCTTGCCATTGTCCTGTGCGTGCTGGTCGGCTGGGGCCTGGCGCGGCTGATGCACCGTTCCTGGCTGCAGAATCACCAGGACCAGCACGGCGGCCTGATCGGCCTGGGCATGGGCAGCTTCAGCCGCGTGCTGCCGCCGCTGCTGATCTTCGGCCTCTTGGTGACGACGCGCGCCGTGATGGCGCACTACCAGAACGTGCATTTGCTCGACGTGGCGGTGCCGCTGTCGTCTTCGCTGGCGGTGATCCGCACCGTGTTCTATCTCCTGCGGCGCGTGTTCGCACGCCGAGGCCCCCTGGGGGAAGCGCTCCAGACCTTCGAGAAGATCTTTGCGCTGCTGGTGTGGCTGGGCGTGGCCCTGCACATCATGGGCGTACTGCCCGACGTCATCCGCTTCTTCGAGGAGCACAAGCTGCCGATCGGCCAGCACAAGATCTCGCTGTCCGACCTGGTCGAAGGCGCAGTCTCCATCGTCGTCCTGATGATGCTGGCGCTGTGGGCCGGCGCGGCGCTGGAAGAGCGTCTGATGAACGTCGAGCGCATGCACACCTCGATCCGGGTGGTGCTGGCACGCATGAGCCGTGCGGTACTGATCCTGGTCGCCGTGCTGTTCAGCCTGGGGCTGGCCGGCCTCGACCTGACCGTGCTGTCCGTGTTCGGCGGTGCGCTCGGCGTCGGCCTCGGTCTCGGCATGCAGCGCATTGCCAGTAACTATGTTTCCGGTTTCATCATCCTGCTGGAACGCAGCCTGACCATCGGCGACCCGATCACCATCGACAAGTATTCCGGCAAGGTCGCGCGCATCAATACGCGTTATACCGTGCTGCGCAGTACCGACGGCACCCAGACCCTGTTGCCGAACGAAATGCTGATCACCGGCGTCGTGCTGAACCAGTCTTTGACCAACCGAAATGTCCGCGCGGTAACGAAACTGACGGTGTCCTACGACAGCGACCTGTCCGTCGTGATGCCGCTGCTGGAAGCCCAGCCGAAGGGCGTGGCGCGCGTGCTCGAGCAGCCGGCGCCGAACGTATTGCTGAACGCCTTCGCTGCCGACGGCTACGAACTCGAAGTCGGCTTCTGGCTGGGCGATCCGGAGAACGGGCAGGGCGGGCCGATTTCGGACGTCAACAAGAAAATCTATGCCCTGGTCGAATCCGGTCAAATAAAACTTGGTCATCCGTCTATTGATACGCGCTTACTCGATGCGCATATAACATCAGTTGTGGCGCGTGCTCCAAACGCGACGTAAATCATGGTGAAATAGGGCACTTGAACATGCCGTGCGTCATTGGAACCGCGTAAAATGATGGGTTGCGGGCCGTCGCGATAAAACGATGGGCCTAAGCATTATCAATGGAGACTGAATGAATTTCTTGAGTAGTGAACCCGTGCAAGCCGTGCTGAGCTTCCTGTCGACCGGCCTGCTCGACCTCACCGGCTGGCAAATCTTCTTTGTCACGCTGGGGCTGACGCATATCACGATCGCGGCCGTGACGATCTACCTGCACCGTCACCAGGCGCACCGCGCGCTCGAACTGCACGCCATCCCGAGCCACTTCTTCCGTTTCTGGCTGTGGATGACCACCGGCCAGGTTACCAAGGAATGGGCTTCGATCCACCGCAAGCACCACGCCAAGTGCGACACCGAGGAAGACCCGCACAGCCCGCAGACCCGCGGCATCAAGAAGGTGTTCTTCGAGGGTGCGGAACTGTACCGCGCTGAAAGCAAGAACAAGGAGACCATGGAGAAGTACGGCCATGGCACGCCGGACGACTGGCTCGAGCGCAATGTCTACTCGAAGCACAGCGCCATGGGCGTCGTGCTGATGCTGCTGATCGACTTCGCGCTGTTCGGCATCGTCGGCATCTCGGTCTGGGCCGTGCAGATGATGTGGATCCCGATCACCGCGGCCGGCATCATCAACGGCATCGGCCACTACTGGGGCTACCGCAACTACGACTGCAGCGATGCGGCCACCAACATCATTCCCTTCGGCATCCTGATCGGTGGCGAAGAGCTGCACAACAACCACCATACCTTTGCCACCTCGGCCAAGCTGTCGAGCAAGTGGTACGAGTTCGACCTGGGCTGGGGCTATATCCGCATCCTCGAGACCCTCGGCCTGGCCAAGGTGAAAAAGGTTGCGCCGAAGCCGGAATTCGCCAAGGACAAGCTGGTCGCCGACCTCGAGACCCTGCAGTCGGTAATCGCCAACCGCTATGACGTGATGGCGAAATATGCGAAGTCGGTGCGCCATGCTTTCCGTGAGGAATTCGAGCACCTGAAGCACAAGGCCGAGCTGGAGTCGCGCTTCCTGAAGAGCTCGCGCAAGCTGATGCAGCGCGAGCCGGGCAAGCTGGAACTGTCGCAGAAGCAGCAACTGGTCGAGCTGTTCCAGCACAGCAAGGCGCTGGAAACCATGCACCAGATGCGTGTCGAACTGGGCGCGATCTGGGAGCGTTCGCACTCGACCCGCGACCAGCTGCTGCAGCAGCTGCAGGACTGGTGCGCACGCGCCGAAGCCTCGGGCATCAAGGCGCTGCAGGACTTCTCGCTGCGCCTGCGCAGCTACGCATAAGCTGCTTTTCAAAGCACAGTGATGACGGCTCCCCTCGGGGAGCCGTTTTTCATTGTGGCCAAGTATTCAGATCAGGAGAACTTGCGCATCCTCGGGCAAGATGAGGCGGGCGCGCGGATCGAAGTTTTCGTTGCCGGTGAAGCGGTGGCAGTAGACCGGGGCATTGGCGTGGTTGCGCGCCGGTTCGCTGGTCGGAAAGCGCGCCAGCACCTGGCTGCCGTCCCTTACCTCGACCTGGGCGAGCGGCGAACCGCTGCAGACGGAGACGCCGAGGCGGCGCGTGAAGGCCCAGGCCAGCAGGCGGTGGTGCCAGGGGACGAGCGGCTCCATGGTCGCATGCACGTCGCGCAGCAGGCGCCGCACTTCGCCGATGGTCCAGGCGTCCGGCGGCAGGGTCGGGATCAGGACCAGGTTGGCGCGCAAGTCCCTGGGGTGCTTGTTGATCGAAAAGCTGCCATCCTGCTGGGCGATGCGATCCTCGACCGGCACCACGTAGAGCCCGTGCTCGCCGGCGCGCACCGGGAGCGATACCCCGCCCCCTTCGAGCCAGACCGACAGGTCGTCGGTACGCACGCCGGCGCGGGCGGCGCGCAGCTGGACGGCCAGCGCGGCGCGGCCCCCCAAGCCCTGCTGGACGGCCTTGGCCATCGGATAGAACAACTCCTTGTAGGGAACGAGACGGTGGTGCGTGGCCTTGACCTCGACGGTCTGCAATGTGTCCGGACTGTCGGGCGCCGCCGCCTGGGCGCACAGGGTGCAGGCGGCGAGGAGGGAGAGGAAGAGGCGCATGCTGCTCGGCGGGAGAGTCGCGACGTCCCATCCTTCCACGGTCCAGGGGGAATTGCAATATTTGCACGCGTACGTGCTGCGTGGCGTCAGGAAGTGTGGCTTTCGCGCCGCCGCAAATAAAAAAGCCGCCAGTCGAGGACGGCGGCTTTTTTGGAGAAGCAAGATCGATTACTTGATCTTGGTTTCCTTGTAGATCACGTGCTTGCGTGCCTTCGGGTCGAATTTGGTGATTTCCATCTTCGCCGGCATGGTGCGCTTGTTCTTGGTGGTGGTGTAGAAGTGACCGGTACCTGCGGTCGATTCCAGCTTGATTTTGTCGCGGCCAGTTTTTGCCATGATAGCTCCCTAATTAAACTTTTTCGCCACGGGCACGCATGTCGGCCAGCACGGCGTCGATGCCGAGCTTGTCGATCACACGCAGACCGGCGTTGGACAGACGCAGGGAGACCCAGCGGTTTTCCGATTCCACGAAGATGCGGCGGTTCTGCAGGTTCGGCAGGAAACGACGCTTGGTTTTGTTGTTAGCGTGGGAGACGTTGTTGCCAACCATCACTCCCTTGCCGGTAACTTGGCAGACACGTGCCATAGTGCACTCCTTAAGAATATCCAGGATTGGAAAAACGAGAGTATAGCGTGAAAACCGAAAGCAAATCAATCACTTGCGAAAAACAATTGTGTCTTAATCCAGTCTAAAATTTAACAATTGTGGATGAGCTCGCTGGTAATCGATTTTTCTGATTCAATGCGCAGCGAATTGTTGCCTGTAGGACATGCATGCTAGAGTCATTGTCGTGTTTTCCACCGATAGAAAGTAGAACGTATTTCATGCGCCTCCTCGCCAGCCTCCTCCTCAGTCTCGCCATCCTCGCACCCCAGGCCGCCACGGCTGGACCAGCAGCCACCGCACTCGGTGAATGCCTCAAAGACAATACCAGCGGCAAAGACCGCAAGGACCTGGCGCGCTGGGTCTTCATCTCCATGTCCGCGCATCCGGACATGCGCAGCCTGGCCACGGTGAGCCAGGACGCGCAGCTTGACTCCGACAAGCGCATGGCTGCGGTGCTGACGCGCCTGCTGAGTGAAAGCTGCCCCACACAGACCCGCGCGGCCGTCGAGCAGGAAGGCCAGCCCGGCTTGTTTAACTCCTTCAAGGTCCTGGGCGAAGTTGCCATGCTCGAATTGATGTCGAACCCCGAAGTGACGAAGACGATCAGCGGCTATGTCCAGCATGTCGACATGGCCAAGCTGGAGAAGGTGCTCAAGAAGTAAATCAGCTCATAGCTGGCCGTGCTCGGCAAAGGAATGCACTTGCGAGCCGGCCACCACGAAGTGGTCCAGTACCCGGATATCGACCAGGGCCAGCGCCTGCACCAGGCTTGACGTCAGGCGCAGATCGGCCTCGCTCGGCTCGGCCACGCCCGAGGGGTGGTTGTGGGCCAGGATCACGCCGGCGGCATTGCAGTGCAGCGCCGCCTTCACCACCTCGCGCGGGTAGACGCTGGTATGGGTATTGGAGTACCAACTTCGATACTTTACAATATGCAACATGAGTGAACACAAACAAACGAGGGTACTAGCGTACGCCCGGTTCTCGTCTGCGCGACAGGCGAAAGGAACCAGCCTTGAACGACAGGTCAGGAACGCACAGAAATGGTGTCAGGAGCGTGGATTCGTTCTGGATGACCTCACACTACAAGATACCGGGATAAGTGCTTGGACAGGCGCAAACAAGCGGCGCGGCAAACTGGGATTGCTACTCGACCTCATTGAAGCGGGAAAGGTTGAGGCCGGCACTTATCTGCTTGTCGAGGCTTTCGACCGGCTCACGCGTGAGGAGCTCACGGACGCTGTCGGGCTTATCACAAAGCTGCTGGAAGCCGGACTCATCATCGTTACACTAACGGATGGGATAGAGTGGACCAAGGAGTCCATGAATTCCCAGAAGATGGACTTCATGATGAGTGTCCTTTTGCTGTCAAGAGGACATGAAGAGTCATTAATGAAAGCCAAGAGGCTGCGGGAGACCTTTGGCAGCGCGCGAGAGAAAGGCAGCCGAAAGGAATTTGGGAGCGCTCCGGGATGGCTCTGGCGACCAGAAAGCACGGAGCCCTGGCAAGTGGTTGACAAGCATGCGGAAGCAGTGGTGAAGGTGTTCGAGTTGGCAGCAGCTGGATATGGCAGCAAAGCGATTTGCAAAACAGCGAATGCTGAAGGGTGGCCAATTCCTACTCGGGAAACAGAGAAAAAGCCTAAAAAATGGCATCCAACAATGCCAGGAAGGCTGTTGCGAATGCGCGCAGTGCTGGGCGAGCATGAGTATCGCATTATGACTCACGAGGCCAAAAAGGAAGTTAATCATTGGCGAGGTAAAAGCAGTGGAATCGTTATTCCTGATTTTTATCCTCGTATCATTAGTGATGAACTGTGGCATAGAGCGCGGGCTAGCATAGCTACCCGTGCGACAACTAGCCGCCGGCGAGACGAACATTATTTCAACATTTGGAGTGGGCTGCTTCGCTGCGGGTATTGTGGAGCTATGGTCCACAGGAAAAATGAGAGCAGAGGAAATAGTAAGGCGCAGTTAATCTGTTCAAACAAAATTGCTGGTTTGACAGAGTGCAAAACTGGAGCCGCGAGTGCTACGGACGCTTCCCTGCTAACTACCATAAGCGCATTAGCCGGAGCCGAAATGGGGCTCGGATACGATAAGGACGAGTTAGTCAAAAAGATTGATGTCGCGAAATCAAAAATAAGCGACATCTCTTCCAGTGCGTCCGCACTAGCGAAAGCTATTGTTGCTACGAGTGGAGAGCTTCCAGAATTAATTGTTGAGGCGGAACGGCTTCGAAAAGAAAAGGAATTGTTGCTTAACGAAATTGAAGAAGGTGAGCAGAAGCTAGCTTCTGAACCAAATAGCTTATTTGACGATTCATATGCTAACGAAGTTCTAGCGCAACTATATATAAAAACGGAATTGGCGAAGGAGGCTCGGGCGACTTGTAATGTGCGAGTCTCGCGGGTGGTATCAGCAATTTGGCACTTTGCCTACGACCTTGCTATTGTTGAATTCAAAAGCGGAAGCGTTACTGCTGTTGCTCTTAATCCGAAAACCAAGAATGGCGAACGGCCTTTACTACAGCGCGTGCATAATGAGTCTCTCAACCTTATGGATTTGGTTTCAAAATTCATGAGTGTAAAATAAAAAAAGGGAGGCCTTTCGACCTCCCTTTTTAATTAATATGACATGAGAGTTTCTTTTCAGGATAAATGGAAGTTGAACTCTGGAGTTTATTGGTTTCTTGAGATAAAAATATGGTCGCTCTACACAAAATGGCCGCCTTATAGGCGGCCTGGAAACTTATGTCCATCTTCGCTTTTCGAAATGCAAGAAAACCGTCCCCGACCGAAGTCATTCGGTCGGGAACGGGAACCAATACGAGCGGCAGCCAGCAACGCGTTCCGCAAGGTCAAGGCCGAGATTTGTGGCTTTAACGAGTGGTTCTCGTTTGACATGGTGCCAGCCTACGCCATGTCTCCTTTCCTACCTTTTATGAAAACAATGTTTCCGCAAAATAGTATAGCGCCGTTTCGAAGCATAAAAGCGAATCTGTCTGTGCCTGCGTCCATCCCACATTTTCCAGGTCTTTACGCAGCTTCTTTTCGAAGGTGCCGGTGCAGATGAAAATTATCTTTCCCCAAAGCTGCCCAAGTCCAAGAAGGCGTGGTCCGTCTCGCCGGGCGCTGTCCTGCAAAACCTTGCCTAACCAGGTCAATAAGGCCTTGTAATCCTTAGCGTTTTTACGGCTTCGCTCAACTTCAATAAAATATAAACGGCCCTCGCTACGCAGTAGGACATCAGGTCGCTTACCCGCAACTCCGGATTCGCCGCCGAGCCACAGGCCCTGCGAAATCTCCCGTTCAGTCGAAACGCGATAACCTTGCACTATCCCTGAGATGGCGATTTCGTTTGCAATACAGCGATGTCGGTAATGTGCGCTACTAAAGCTGCGTACAAGGTCCTTTCCACTATCCGCTGTGATACCCATGCTCTTCAGCCTGCGCGCTCCGGTTGCCGAAAGCGCATAGAGGGTGCTGCCGTCAGCACCTCGCCCTAGAATGACAAATCGACTCAGGCGCAGGCGACGCAACGTTCGCTGAGCCATTCGTATGGCGGATTCTGTCGGTTGGGTTCTTGCTACATCAGGCATAGCACTCGGCTTTGGCGCCCATCGCCGCCAGCATAATGTAGCAAGGTCGCGGGTCCGCAACCAACCGAATCTGTGCAGTGCTCTCAGGACCCGCGTTTCATTTTCTTGAGCAATATTTCGTCCATCGTTTTTGTTCATCATGACTGTTCCGAAAGTTGTTGTCATGATTCGTATAGAGAGAAACCCCGTTCATCTCCCTGTACGAGGGAGGGTGAACAGGGGAGGTGAACAGCCGCTTCGCGCCTGGCGGTCACCGTTCGCTTTCCCCGGCTGGACGCCGGGCCGCTCACTGACAGCGGCTGAACGCCGCCGTCAGGCCGCAAACCCCAAGGGCGCCCCCACGCCAAAGGCGCGGGTAAGTGGCTCAACCCGGCCCGCTGGACGCGGTTGGGCTGTCGGTCAGCGCTGCGCCTGCCTTGACCCACTTACCCGCGCCTTCGGCGTGGGGCGCGGGGCCTATTGGGCCCCCCACGGTGCACCGCCTAGCTTGGGCTCGGCTATCGCTGCGGCGACGCTCTACGAGCTGCCTGCGATTCCACCGCGGCCCCCCCCCGCAGTGCGTACAACCGTGTGGGCACGGTCGCACACACTGGGCAGCGGCTGCACGCCTTGCCCCGCCGATCCGCCGTAGGCGGTTCGGCGGCTCCAGAAGTCGCCGCACGCGTCGACATCTGGGGCGCGGCCCCAGACCCCGCACTGCCGCGGGCTGCCACTGGGGAGTACAGCTCCCCAGTACCTAGTAGCATGGTTCAAAAAATCCCTGCAATTAGTCCTATTATTTCGACCTCAAAAAAATTATGCTGCCAGTGCAGTTTATGACCTCTCCTGTTGCCTATATTCAAATGTGGGGCCTTGAGCTTCACCGCCAGCTGGGTTCGGAGACATGACGGCAGCCAGCTGGGGACAGGGGTACTGTGGGGAAGCGGTTGAGATACCTCGGCGGGTGGCGCGATAAGATGCTAGAGCCCGCTACTGCGAAAGTCTGGCACGGCATACATACTCGTCCCAAGGTTGGCGTGTTGTGAGCATCCGGCGCTAGTAGCTCTTTGTGCTGCTAGGGTGGCGGAGCTCCAGCCTGAACCCAGATTGGCAAGAAACTCAATATTGAGTTACTCAATCATAAATACTCAATATTGAGATACTCAATTAAGGATAATCCTTTGTTGTATAACTCAATATTGAGCATATGTTTTGGATTATCCTTTTAAAATATATTAGTACATAGGCTTACCTAAGAAGCATAAGCTCAATATTGAGATTATATTCGCGCGTGCATGCGTAATTCCGCTTCCAGCGGCCGGCAGCCAGGGAAGAGTGCCACAATGTGTCGACCTGCTGACCTTTGTGCGTCGCTGAAATTTGACAAGAGGTGCCAAGCACGAAGCGGTCTTCGACGTCGCGTGGAAATAGGGAGCCTTATGGCTCTGCGCGGCTCTCGGGTTGCGATGGAGTTCTGTGCGCCATCTAAGTGCGCGGCTACCAAGAGTCTAGAGCATTATCGCTTGCCCTGGGATTTCTGAAGAGGCGACCGCATTATCGGCTCTGGGTCATCTTCCCGTGCCGGATGGCTGGCTCCGAGCAAGCAGCGCTGCTTTCCTATTCTTTTGTTTGCCTAGAGTTAAGCCCGGCTGTTCGAAGGCCTTTAAAAGGTCATAGAAGGGCCGCCAGGACCTCGCAGCGGGTTATGTAGGGGTGTGGTGGCCTAAGTAGTCTGCGGTGCCTCCTGGGGCTTCTATGGCGTTCTGTTCCACGTGCTGTGTTGCTCAGATGGGTTCAATGCAACCACACCGCTTCAACCAAGCTCACGTTCGTGCTACAGATTGTCGGGCGCCAGCTCTGCGCTGGTCGAGGCTGAAGGCGACCAAGCATTGCTCCAGCACATTCCCTGGTTGCCCAGGTTCTAGGCCCTCAGCGCGCAAAGGGCCACCGGAGGCCATCGGAGGTTCACTAAGCATCGACAAGGCGTATGGTAGGGCTAGTGCGCCTCGGCAGCTCTTCACTAGCCTTAAGCACGCTATCGCGCTCTACGCCAATTGGGGGCTGTAGTGCATGTAGAAGGCCCACCACATCAATTCTCACTTCGTTGCTCTTGAGGTCACGAACCGAATTGCAGCCCCTGGTTGACAGCTATGTCACCATTTGTTGAAAGCGGCAAATCAGCATTGCTGCCCGTTACACCCTTGAGTGCCTGAAAGCTTGGCCTGTAGTCAAAGTTAGTGAACCTCGCAGTTGATGCTCTGATAGCTGAGAGTCGGCGTGCTCGCTGCCAACCGCAGTTTATGAATTAGCTATGTCGTGCCGACTGGAGTTAATTGCTACTTCAGTCGTCGGAGTCGCAATTTATATAGTTGTAGACTTGATGACCGCGTGAGAGTCAATTGGGGTCGCAATTATGTTGGCAACCTCTTTTTTAAAATCTTGCACCCTATCCTTCGAAGTGTACTCGCAATACAAGGTTTTGGTTTCAGCTATGATTTGTTCATTGTAATGAGCGGAATATGCACTAACATTTTTCCCCAGATTACCTTGAGTTCGGACATACTTGATAACATAAAAACCCTTGTATTTTTCATACACATCGGTGGGTACGACGAATGTGGGTTTCCAATTGCCCATCGGTATATTTAAATCAATTATATAAGCACGATATTGTGCCTGATTTGCAGCATTTATCGCGTCTTCAACGTTGTTCATGACATGAATTTTCATGCCTTTTGCTTCGATGTAATCAAACAACCATTGAATATGCTCAGGTTCGTCATCGACGATAAGTATTGTATCGTCCAGAAGCTTTTGAGGGAGTTCTACAGTTGCCATAATTTTTTAGGAATAGTGATTCGGAAAGTGGTAACACTGCTTTTAGGGGAATGATGAGCAGTAATTTTTCCTTCTAAGATTTCTTCAGTGATTTTCTTGCAAATGAAAAGTCCGATGCCTGAGCCTTGTGCAACCTTTCCGTGTGCTTCGCGACTACGGAAGCCCATTTCGAAAATCTTCTCTGCGTCGTTATTGCTGAATCCGATGCTTTTACCGATTAGCTCAACGGTAAGCTCACTGTTCGCATTAACTGAAGTAGTTACCTCAACGGTCTGAAACGAAAGCCCATATTTAAGCCAGTTGTCGAATAGGTTAATAAAGATTTGCCTCAGCAATTCAGGGCGTGCCGTAACTCTATACTGGTCGCTGGGATTCAATAGCTCAATATTGATTTCTTTTCGACCAGCTTGACTTTGGAAAAATTGAATAGCTTCAATTATTATTTGGGGCAAGACTGATGTCGCCGCTTCCCGTGCTGTCCGTAGCTCACTTTTCTCAGATGTCTCGAAGAAAAAATCTGACAGATATGCAAGGTTGCGGATAAGTGAGACACATTGTACTAACTGAGCTCTACTAGCGTTGACCACTCGTTTAGCTTTTTCGCCTTGATATGTGCCATCTACGACGTTATCTAAGTTGCCAATAACGCCACTAATAGGGTTAACTACTTGGTGGACGAAATTCGCAAGGAACAAGAGTCCTACATCTTTTCCTTTTGGAAAGGTGGTTGTTTCATTCTCGCTCATATATTATCGCTGAGTTATTTTAATGATATTGCTGTTGACAGTGTATTCAAAATCACCCCATAAAGCTATTGCAT
This sequence comes from Massilia agri, assembly GCF_024753255.1. Classification (GTDB taxonomy): domain Bacteria; phylum Pseudomonadota; class Gammaproteobacteria; order Burkholderiales; family Burkholderiaceae_D; genus Telluria; species Telluria agri. The sequence goes on along the minus strand of NZ_JANUHA010000001.1, from coordinate 527,558 downwards.
CAAAGGTTCTCTTGTATCTGCTTAGTTGTGCCTCAATAGAATTACTGCATGTAACTATGCATGTGTAAATTGAGTCGGGTGTAATAGATGATACGGTAATTCTCAGAGCAACTAGATAGCTTAGGAAAGCGTTCATGGACGGGCCGTCCACTTTTTTAATTGAATCAGAAATAACTGTTCCAGGAAAATTATATCGACTCGGCTCATAAAATATTTTGTCGAACCGCCCGAAACCTTGAATGCTTTCCATCTTCATTTGTAACAGAGAAGAAAGTGCTTGTGCTGCTTTCAACATTGGCGGGGCCACCTCATCTTTAAACTCAATTGATGAGTGATAGCTACTCACACACTTACTCAGGGTAAGTGTCAAGTCAAGAGTCGACCCCGTGATTGGGATAGGTGTATTTTCGAGTCCGTATTTCCATGCAATGTCTTGATATTTTGACAGCAGCATTTCAATCTGATGTCCGGGCCACAGTCTTATTGTTGGGCCCCTCTTCAATTTATTCCATTTTTCGACTTCGGTTATGGCAGTCGGAGTAACTTTTGCAGTCGTGCACAACAAAAGTACATCGGCCGAATTCGATTCTGCAAAAGCTAATTTTTTGTAAATAGTGAACCAATCGACCGAAGTTGCATATCGCTTGCACTCAACATACCATTTTTGCGTAGTTTGTGTTAAGGAGAAATCATTTTGAATAATGTATCCCTCGATATCTCGCCCACCATCTGCTCCTGGGGTTCGCCAGGTAACATTCCTCATCCCATGCGCAATCATTAGGTCAAACGTGAGGTTTTCAAATTCTGTGTCGCCAACGTCAGCTAGTTGTCTAGTCACCATTTTGAGTATTTCTTAGCCCTGTCTATTGCGTAATGTCCACTTGGAAACCATGCCTAACGCAAAGATTCTACGATTAAGCTGTGAAAAGAACAAACTATTTGTCTGTAGGTGTTGCACTTTTTGTAACCGAATTCGGGTGAGACATGTGAACTTCGATTTCCGGATTAGTTTTCAGAGAGCAGCTGCGGTGTCTGGATGCCTTGAAGGCAACACGGCCCCACCTTGGAAAATGCCCTGGTGACTTGAATTGTGAGCTGTTGAGCTGCACGCGCTACCTCATCCTGCGCAGAGTTGGTAGGTAGCGAGAGCTGAGGCGCACAGCTTTGGTTATATACAGAGCTGAGTAATAGCTTCGCGGGTCGCTAAGGTATAAAATCGTAGTTGGTACTCCGAAAGCTGGGTCAGCGTCCCGCGAAACATTTCACTGAAACGGATCAGGCGGTTCTTCACGTCGAGGAAGAGCACCACGAAGGATTCATGGGCCTGCAGGGCGAACTGGTTGCGCAGGTAATGGCGCACCGCGTCCGGGGAGCAGAGCCCGGTGCGCTGGAATTCCTCGCCCACCGCCCGCCGGGTGAGCTCGATGGCCGCCTGAAGCTGGGCATATTTGGCCGGCCCGAGCCCGTGCAGCCGGCCGAATTCGCTGGAAGAAGCGTGCAGCAGCCGGTGCAGCGAGCCGAAATGCTCGAGCATGTCGCGCGCCAGCGCCACCGCGCTTTTACCGGCCACGCCGACGCGCAGGAAAATCGCCAGCAACTCCGTATCCGACAGGGCAGTGGCGCCGGCGCGCAGCAGCCGTTCGCGCGGGCGTTGCTCTTCCGGCCATTCCGTGATTCTCATCGTGGGGTCCTTGCCAAAAATGGGGCAGAAATGGAGTAGATAAGGGGGCAAACTGCGGCGCCGCGGCGCGGCCCCGGCCCAGTAGCGGTAAAATAGCGGTTTGCCTGAACCAGGCTTGCCAGACACAACAAAGAACATGTCCAACGCACCCGTCGTCAACGCATCCTCCTATCTGACCCTGCATTATCGGCTTGCCACCGCCGACGGTACTGATCTCATCACTACCTTCGACGGCACCCCGGCCACCTTGCTGCTGGGCCAGGGCCAACTGGCGCCTTTCCTCGAGTCGCGCCTGATCGGCCTGCCGGAAGGCGCCCACGAAACCTTCGAGCTGAGCGCGGCGGACGCCTTCGGCGAGCGCAATCCCGACCTGATCCAGCCGGTCTCGAAGGCGACGCTGGAAGAGAATTCCGTGCCGGACGCCGACTACAAGGTGGGCGAGCTGATCGAATTCAATGCGCCGAAGGGCGGCCGCTTCGCCGGCGTGCTGCTGGAAATGCGCGACACCACCGCGCTGTTCGACTTCAACCACCCGCTGGCCGGCCAGGCCCTGCGTTTCGAAGTGAAACTGATCTCGGTTCTGTAAACAGGAACAAAGCACTCATGGAAAACGAAATCCTCCTCGCCCAGCCGCGCGGCTTCTGCGCCGGCGTCGACCGCGCCATCGAGATCGTCGAGCGCGCGTTGCGCCAGTTCGGCGCTCCGATCTATGTGCGGCACGAGATCGTGCACAACGCCTATGTCGTGGAAGACCTGCGCAACAAGGGGGCAATCTTCATCGAAGAACTGGAAGATGTTCCTGCGGGTAATACCCTGGTGTTCTCGGCCCACGGCGTCTCCAAGGCCGTGCGCGCCGACGCCGAGGCGCGCGGCCTGACCATTTTCGATGCCACCTGCCCGCTGGTGACCAAGGTCCACGTGGAAGTGGCGAAAATGCGCAAGCAGGGCTGCGAGATCATCATGATCGGCCACGATGGCCATCCGGAAGTCGAAGGCACGATGGGCCAGGCGGAAGAGGGCATGCACCTGGTCGAGACCGTCGAAGACGTGGCGACGCTGCAGGTCAAGAATCCGGACCAGCTGGCCTACGTGTCGCAGACCACCCTGTCGGTCGACGACACCGCCGACATCATCGCGGCACTGAAGGCGCGCTTCCCGAACATCATCGAGCCGAAGAAGGGCGACATCTGCTACGCCACCACCAACCGCCAGGAAGCCGTGAAGTTCCTGGCGCCGCAGGTCGAGGTCGTGGTCGTGGTCGGCAGCCCGAACAGCTCGAACTCGAACCGCCTGCGTGAAGTGGCCGAGAAGAAGGGCACCCCGGCCTATATGGTCGACAATGCCAGCAAGATCGACCCGGCCTGGATCGAAGGCAAGAAGCGCATCGGCGTCACCGCAGGCGCCTCGGCCCCGGAAGTGCTGGTGCAGGCCGTGATCGACCGCCTGAAAGAACTGGGCGCGGCCAGCGTGCGCGCCCTCGAGGGCGTGGAAGAGCACGTCGTGTTCCCGCTGCCCAAGGGCCTGGACGGCGCACGCGCGGAAAGCGCCTGAGTTGTCTTTACAAGAAGCAAATTTGCCGAAGGGGCGCGTTTTCCGGTATTAGTTTTCCATTTGCCAAGTTATGATGGCGGCCATCGGAACATGAACGCCAGGCCAGAAACGGCACTGCGGGGCGACCCGGCAGTGCCGTTTTCAATTCGCCGGAGACTAACGCGCAATGCTGGAAACCTTCCTTCAACAAATCCTCAACGGCCTGGTGCTGGGCAGCATGTATGCCCTGATCGCCCTCGGCTACACCATGGTCTACGGGGTGCTCAACCTGATCAACTTCGCCCACGGCGACGTGCTCATGATCGGCGCCATGATCGGCCTCACCATCCTCAAGCTGCTCGAGACCCATGCGCCCGGCCTGTCCGGCGCCCTGCAGCTGGCCATCGCCATCCTCGGCGCCATTCCGGTGGCCGTGCTGGTGAACATCCTGATCGAGCGGGTCGCCTACCGCAGGCTGCGCAATGCGCCGCGCCTGGCGCCCCTGATCACGGCGATCGGCGTGTCGATCCTGCTGCAGACCTTCGCCATGATGATCTGGGGCCGCAGCCCGCTGCCTTTCCCGCAGCTGCTCTCGCCGGAACCGGTCAGCATTGGCGGGGCCCTGATCTCGCACACCCAGATCCTGCTGCTGGTGCTGGCCGCGGTGTCCATGGTCGCCCTGGTCCTGCTGGTCGAACGCACCAGGATGGGCCGGGCGATGCGCGCCGTGGCCGAGAACCCGCGCGTGGCGGGCCTGATGGGCGTCGATTCGAACCGCGTGATCGTCGCCACCTTCGCCATCGGCGCCGCGCTGGCCGCAGTCGCCGGCGTGATGTGGGGCGCCAACTATGCCTCGATCACCTTCACCATGGGCGTGCTGCCGGGGATGAAAGCCTTCTGCGCGGCGGTGCTCGGGGGGATCGGCAACATCTACGGCGCCATGATCGGCGGCATCCTGCTGGGCATCATCGAAGCGCTCGGCGCCGGCTACATCGGCGACTTCACCGGCGGCTTCCTGGGCAGCCACTACCAGGACATCTTCGCCTTCGTCGTGCTGATCCTCGTGCTGACCCTGCGCCCCTCGGGCATCATGGGCGAGCGCGTGGCGGACCGCGCCTGAGCCGGGAGGACACGATATGGCACTCCTGAATTTCGACGTCCAGCACAAGCCGCGCCAGGCTTATACCAGCATGGCGGTGGTGCTGGTCCTGATGCTGGTCTTCCCCTTCGTCGCTTCCCAGTACGGCAACTCCTGGGTGCGCATCGTCGACCTCGCGCTGCTCTACATCATGCTGGCGCTGGGCCTGAACATCGTGGTCGGCTTCGCCGGCCTGCTCGACCTGGGCTACATCGCCTTCTTCGCGGTCGGCGCCTATCTGGTCGGCCTGTTCGCCTCGCCGCAGTTCGCGGCGCTGCTGGAATCGCTCATCTACTATTCGCCCGCGCTGGGCGAAGCGCTGGTGGCCTTCTTCGGGCCCGAGATCCAGCAGAACGGCATCCACCTGTCGGTGTGGGCGATCGTGCCGCTGGCGGCGGTCGTCGCCGGCCTGTTCGGCGCGCTGCTGGGCGCCCCGACCCTGAAGCTGCGCGGCGACTACCTCGCCATCGTGACGCTGGGCTTCGGCGAGATCATCCGCATCTTCATGAACAACCTGAACGACCCGATCAACTTCACCAACGGGCCGCAGGGCATCAATATGATCGACCCGATCCGCGTGTTCGGCGTCTCGCTGCATGGGGAGGGCGGCGTGGTGCAGGTGGGCGGCTATGCCATGCCCTCGGTGAACGCCTATTACTTCCTGTTCCTCCTGCTCACCATCGTGACCATCTTCACGACCAGCCGCCTGCAGCATTCGCGCCTGGGCCGCGCCTGGGTGGCGATCCGCGAGGACGAGATCGCGGCCAAGGCCATGGGCATCAACACCCGCAACGTCAAGCTGCTGGCCTTCGCCATGGGCGCGAGCTTCGGCGGCGTGGCCGGCGCCATGTTCGGCGCCTTCCAGGGCTTCGTGTCGCCCGACTCCTTCGAGCTGAAGGAATCGATCGCCGTGCTGGCCATGGTGGTGCTGGGCGGGATCGGCCACATCCCCGGCGTGGTGCTGGGCGGCGTGCTGCTGGCGGGGCTGCCGGAAGTGCTGCGCCACGTGGTGGAGCCGGCCCAGATGGCGCTGTTCGGCACCGTCGTCATCGAAGCCGAGGTGCTGCGCCAGCTGCTCTACGGCCTGGCGCTGGTCCTGATCATGCTGTTCAATCCGGCCGGCCTGTGGCCGTCGCCGAACCGCGAAGAGCGGCCCAACGCGGCGATCGCCCGCGAAGAAGAAGAGGAGGCCAGGGCATGAGCGCGCAGTCGACGAACCTGCTCCTGAACATCTCCGGCGTCAACAAGCGCTTCGGCGGCCTGCAGGCGCTGACCGACGTCGGCATCCGCATCGCGCGCGGCCAGATAGTTGGCCTGATCGGGCCGAACGGCGCCGGCAAGACCACCTTCTTCAACGTGATCACGGGCCTGTACCAGCCCGACAGCGGCAGCTTCGAGCTGGCCGGCAAGCCGTATTCGCCCTCGGCCCCGCACGAAGTGGCCAGGGCCGGCATCGCGCGCACCTTCCAGAACATCCGCCTGTTCGGCGAGATGACGGCGCTCGAGAACGTGATGGTGGGCCGCCACGTGCGCACCCGCCAGGGCGTGTTCGGCGCGATCTTCCGCCACAAGGCGGCGCGCGAGGAAGAGGCGGCAATCCGCCTGCGCGCCCAGGAACTGCTCGATTTCGTGGGCATCGGCCAGTACGCCGGCCGCACCGCCAGATACCTTTCCTACGGCGACCAGCGCCGCCTGGAGATCGCCCGCGCACTGGCGACCGAGCCGCAGCTGCTGGCGCTGGACGAGCCGGCGGCCGGCATGAACGCCACCGAGAAGCTGGCCCTGCGCGAGCTGCTGGTAAAGATCAAAAACGAAGGCAAGACCGTGCTGCTGATCGAGCACGACGTCAAGCTCATGATGGGCCTGTGCGACCGCATCACGGTGCTCGAATACGGCAAGCAGATCGCCGAGGGCCTGCCGTCCGAGATCCAGAAGAACGAGGCCGTGATCAAGGCCTACCTGGGCGGAGCGCACGAATGACTGAAAACATCCTGAAAGTGAGCGGCCTGAAGGTCGCCTATGGCGGCATCAAGGCGGTCAAGGGACTGGACCTGGAAGTGAACCGGGGCGAACTGGTGACCCTGATCGGCGCCAACGGCGCCGGCAAGACCACCACCCTGAAAGCCATCACCGGCACCCTCCCGCCCTGCAAGGTCGATGGCGAGATCCGCTACCTCGGCCAGCCCTTGAAGGGCACGCAACCTTGGCGCATGGTGCAGCAGAAGCTCGCCATGGTGCCGGAAGGGCGGGGCGTGTTCACGCGCATGAGCATCCACGAGAACCTGCTCATGGGCGCCTACACGCGCAATGACAAGGCGGGCATCGCGGACGATATCGAGAAGTGGTACGCGGTCTTCCCGCGCCTGAAGGAGAGAGCACACCAGCTGGCCGGCACGCTCTCGGGCGGCGAGCAGCAGATGCTGGCGATGGCGCGCGCCCTGATGTGCCACCCGACCTTGCTGCTGCTGGACGAGCCCTCGATGGGGCTGTCGCCGATCATGGTCGAGAAGATCTTCGAGGTGATCCGCGATGTGTCGCGGCAAGGGATCACCATCCTGCTGGTCGAGCAGAACGCGAAACTGGCGCTGCAGGCGGCGCACCGGGGCTATGTGATGGAATCGGGCAGCCTGACGATGACGGGGAATGCGGCCGAGATGCTCAATGATCCGCGGGTGCAGGCGGCGTATTTGGGGGAGTAGGGTGGACCGGGCCACGAGAGGCGGGTTCCCCGTCCGCGCGTTCAAATACTGTTTGAGCAGACGTATCGGCCGTTCATCGTGTTGTTGAACGCGCGGTCGGCGTAAAACAGTCCACTGGACTGTTTTACCGACCACCCTACGAAAAACAAAAAGCCGGGACGTCGCCGTCCCGGCTCTTTACTTTACGACGCGCAGCTTAGGCCGCAGCGGCGGCAGTCGCAGCAGTCGCGGTGTTGGTCGCCTTGCGGGCGGTCGCCGAAAACTGGTTCACGGCGGCGTTCAGGTTCGACTCGATGGCTTCGACGGCCTGCTTGGTGGTCTTGCTGAACTGCTCGTAACCGGCGTTGGCGTTGCTGATCGCGGTCTTGACGGCGGCGACATAGCTTTCCGAACCGGCCGGGGCGTTCTTGCTCACTTCGTCGACCAGCGAGATCACCTTGCGGTTGGCTTCGACGATCTGGCCTTCGGCGGCCTTCGAGAACTCGGCGCCGGTGCTGGTGGCGATCGAGGCGAGCTGGCGGCTGTAGGACAGGGCGGTTTCGGCGGTCGGCTGGGCCTGCGAAGCGGTCACCGAGAAGAATTCCTGCGGATCCTTGGCGCTCAGCAGCTGGCGGGCGACGTTCGACGAGGTTTCCAGGGTAGTGCGGGCGGTGCTGATGTTCAGGTCGACCAGCTTCTCGACGCTTTCGAAGGTCTTGGTGGTCAGCGAGGACAGCAGGGCGAACTGCGATTCCAGGTTGGCTTTGGTGGCGTTCGAGAACTGCTCAGGAATTGCAAACATGTGGCTCTCCAAAATTCAATGCGTACAGTGGATGAAATGTTGCTTGGACCGGTGAGGCAGATTTTTTCCGTCGATTTGCAACGAAACTCTTTTTTGTGCACCGCAACAGGGCAAATTTTCACGCAATTGATTAGGGGAGTCAAGCGATTTTGACGCGCCGCACCATCATCGTGTGCATAAATTTCTTGAATGCATTTCTACTAAGAAATTTCAACATCTTGTTATTGATGCAACGCAAGGATTTGTGGCCTGCCAGGCTCCCGAACGGGGTCGACGGCACCATGCTAGACTAGGCACTTGTGCTTTGATTAAGCTGCTGTGCAGCATCTTATCCATGTCGCACGGCACCTCCTCCCCCGCGCATCCAGTCTCGTCAAGCTCCTGGCTGTCGCCGGTGCCGCTGTTCTTCGTCTTCCTGTGGAGCACCGGCTTCATCGTCGCCAAGCTCGGCCTGCCTTACGCGCCGCCGCTGACCTTCCTGATCCTGCGCTGCCTCGGCGCCCTCGCGGTGCTGCTGCCGATGGTGCTGCTCTTTCGCGCGCCCTGGCCGCGCGGGCGGATCCTGCACGTGGCGTTCGCCGGCCTGCTGCTGCAGGCCGGCTACCTGGGCGGGGTGTGGGCCGCGATCAAGCTCGGCATGCCGGCGGGGCTCACCGCCCTGATCGTCGGCATGCAGCCCATCCTGACGGCGGCCTGCGCGCCCCTGATCGGCGAACAGGTGCGTCCGCGCCAGTGGCTCGGGCTGGTGCTCGGCCTGTCGGGCGTGGCGCTGGTGGTCTATGCCAAGCTGCACCTGGCCGGCCTGACGGCCGCCGGCATCCTGCTGTGCGTGTTCGCGCTGTTCTGTATTACCGCCGGCACCATGTACCAGAAGCGCTGGTGCCCATCCTTCGATCTGCGCACCGGCACCGTGATCCAGTTCGGCGCCACCGTCGTGGTCCTGCTGCCGCTGGCCATCCTGCTTGAAGACCTCGACCCGGGTTTTTCCAGCGTCAGCTGGAGCAGGGACTTCATCGTCGCCTGGCTGTGGTCGATCTTCGCGCTGTCGATCGGCGCCATCTTTTTACTGTTCACCCTGATCCGCCGCAGCCAGGCCACTGAAGTGACAAGCCTGCTCTACCTGACCCCGCCCACCACCGCGATCATGGCCTGGCTCCTGTTCGGCGAAGCCTTCAGCCCGCTCGCCCTGGCCGGCATGGCGGTGGCGGTGCTCGGCGTGGCATTCGTCGTCAGAAAACAAGGAGACCCCCAATGATCACCAGCCCCCAGCAGGAAGCCGTCGACGCGGCGATCACCTCGCGCCGTTCGATCCGCGCTTTCCTCGACCGCGAAGTCGCGCGCGAAGACATCGAACGCATCCTCGACGTGGCGGCCCGCGCACCCTCGGGCACCAATACCCAGCCGTGGAAGGTGTATGTGTTGACGGGCAAGGCGCGCGAGCGGCTGGTCGACGCCATCGGGCAGGTGAACGCCGACCCCCGGCAGGCCAAGGAACATACCGAGGAATACGCCTACTATCCGCGCGCATGGATCTCGCCCTATGTCGACCGGCGCCGCAAGGTGGGCTGGGACCTGTATTCGCTGCTGGGCCTGACGCGCGACAACAAGGCCGGCATGGCGGCCCAGCACGCGCGCAACTACCGCTTCTTCGACGCCCCGGTCGGCCTGATCTTCACGATCGACCGCATCATGGAACAGGGCTCCTGGCTCGACTACGGCATGTTCCTGCAGAACATCATGGTGGCCGCCCGTGCCCGCGGGCTCGACACCTGCCCCCAGGCCGCCTTCACGCAATACCACCGCGTCATTGCCGAGGAGCTGCAGCTGCCCGCAAACGAGATGGTCGTGTGCGGCATGGCCCTCGGCTGGGCCGATCCGGAACGCATCGAAAACACCCTGGTCACGGAACGCGAGCCGGCACAAGGCTTCGCCCGCTTTCTGGAATAATGGTAGACATGTGCTGTTGTATTTTGCATTGTTGCCGCACGGAATTTACATATCTCTTGCGATAGCACGTCGTTCGGCTACACTGCATCCGTACCTCATCAGTTTGTGCCGAAGGGTTTTTTAGATGTTCAAACTTGCATTGGCCGCAGTCGTTTCGCTGCTGTTTGCCTTCCAGCCCGTGCATGCCGCGGGAGCGGGGGCGGGGGCCGGCGCAGGCGCCAGCAAGAGCGACACCGTCAAGAAAAAACAGAAGCGCAGCAGCGTCAAGAAAACCGTGCGCAAGAAGAAGGCCGCGCGCGCCAGCCGCAAGGACCTGGCCCACGCCATTGCCGACGACAACCGCCAGCGCATGGTGCGCCGCGTGGAAATGGTGCGCGGCAAGCGCAAGGTGACGTATCACGTGGTGCGCCGCGCATCCGGCGCGGCCGCCATCGACCCGCGCAGCCTGGGCGACGCCGCCGGCCTGCGCCGCACCACCGACCCGCTCTCGCTGCGCTCCAACGTGGCCTTCGTGCTCGACCAGAACAGCTCGGAAGTGCTGTTCGAGAAGAACGCCAACATCGCCCTGCCGATCGCCTCGATCACCAAGCTCATGACGGGGCTCGTCGTGGTGCAGGCCAGGCAGGACCTCGACGAAGTGCTGCGCATCACCGACGCCGACGTCGACCGCCACAAGTATTCGAGCTCGCGCCTGCCGGTGGGCACACGCATGACGCGCCGCGAGCTGCTGCATATCGCCCTGATGAGTTCGGAAAACCGGGCAGCCTCGGCACTGGGCCGCAACTATCCCGGCGGTATCGACGCCTTCGTGGCCGCCATGAACGCCAAGGCCGCCGAGCTGGGCATGAAGGACACCCATTACGTGGATTCGAGCGGCCTGTCGAGCCGCAATGTGTCGAGCGCACGCGACCTGGCGCGCCTGGTCGCCACCGCCCACGGCGAGCCGCTGCTGCGCGAGTACTCGACCACGCCGAACTCGGTGGTCAAGGCGAGCGGTCGCCCGATGCGTTACGCGAACACGAATTACCTGGTGGCGCTGCCCGACTGGAACATCGGCCTGCAGAAGACCGGCTTCATCAACGAAGCTGGGCGCTGCCTGGTGATGCAGGCGGCCATCCACGGCCGCAACGTGATCATGGTCTTCCTGGATTCGAAGGGGAAAATGTCGCGCACCGCAGACGCGGGCCGGGTGCGCCGCTTCCTCGAGGCGCTGGCGCCGGGCAAGCTCGACGTACTGGCCCCGGGCACCCTGGGCGAGGCGGCCGGCCCACCCGTGATCGGCAGCTACAGCGCCGCAGCGCCGGTGCCGGCGCTGCACTGATCAGACGGCCGGGACAGGGCGGTAGCCCAGCGTCGCCGAAATGCTGGACGCCGTCTGCACCAGATCTTCCAGCCATTCTTCCTGCAGGCGGTCGGCCGGGGCCGAGATCGACAGGCCGGCCACCAGCTTGCCGCTGTCGTCGAAAATGCCGGCGGCCATGCAGCGCACGCCCAGTTCCAGCTCCTCGTTGTCGCGCGCGTAGCCGCGGGCGCGCACCAGGCTCAGCTCGCGCTCGAAGCGTGCGAGATCCGTGATCGAATTCTTGTTGTGGCCGGCGAGACCCGTGCGGGTGGCGTAGGCGCGGATGGTTTTCGCGTCGTCGATCGACAGGAAGAGCTTGCCGGTCGAGGTCAGGTGCAGCGGCGCGCGGCCGCCGATGGCGCGCACCACCTGCATGCCGGAGCGCTCGGAGTAGGCGCGGTCGATGTAGACGATCTCGTCGCCCTGGCGCACCGACAGGTTGACGGTCTGCTGGGTCTTCTTGTGCAGGGCGCGCATGAAGTCGAGCGCCGCTTCGCGCACCGAGAGCCGGCTCTTCACCACGTTGCCCAGTTCCAGCAGGCGCATGCCGAGGCGGTAGGTGCCCGGCTCGACGCGGTCCACGAAGCGCGTGACGACCATGTCGTTCAGGATGCGGTGCGCGGTCGACGGGTGCAGGCCGGAGACCTTCGACAGTTCCTTCAGGCTCACGGGGTCGGAATAGTTGGCCAGCGCATCGAGCAGCGCCATCATGCGCTCGATCACCTGGATCGAGGTCTTGGCCGGGGCCGAGCCGGGGGCCGCTTCTAGGGTTTCCATTTTCATGATGTGGTTGGTGCGGTGCAGTATTCATCACTTTATACCATGATGTGAAACGACCGTGCAAACCGATGGGCTACGGTGTGCAAGGCGGCGATGGCGGGGCATAATGACAGTCCGGCAATGATATCGAACCACCATGGAACACTTGACCAGCGAATTCAAGACCAAGCGCGGCATCGCCCGCCTGTTGGCGGCCTGCCGCAATACCTGGGACGGCCTGTCCTGGGCCTGGCGCAGCGAAGCCGCCTTCCGCCAGGAGGTCGTGGTGGTCGCCATCGCCACCATCGTCGCCCTCCTGTTGCCGGTGTCCAGCTTCCAGAAGCTGGTCCTCGTCGGCGTACTGGTGCTGGTGCTGATCGTCGAGATCGTCAACTCGGCCATCGAAGCCATCGTCGACCGTATTTCTCTCGACCGTCACCCCCTGTCCAAGGTCGCCAAGGACATGGGCAGCGCCGCCGTCGCGCTGGCCTTGCTGCTGGCGCTGGCGACTTGGCTCGTCGTGCTGTACAACCGCTTCATGTAGCTCATGCACTGGCAGTACAAGCAAATAAGAAAGCTGTCGTTTGATTCATCCCCATGTCCACTTAGACTAGGGCCTGATACAACGTTGTCCACCTTACACACGGAGAAATGACATGACCTTACGCCTCGGCGATACCGCGCCCGATTTCGAACAGGAATCCAGCATCGGCAAGATCCGCTTCCACGAGTGGGCGGGCGATTCCTGGGTGGTGCTGTTCTCGCACCCGGCCGACTTCACGCCGGTCTGCACCACCGAGCTGGGCTTGACCGCCAAGCTGAAGCCGGAATTCGACAAGCGCAACGTCAAGGCCATCGCGCTGTCGGTCGACCCGGCCGACAAGCACCGCGACTGGATCAAGGACATCGAGGAAACCCAGCAGACCGTGGTCGGCTTCCCGATCATCGCCGACGCCGACAAAACGGTGTCCAATCTGTATGACATGATCCACCCGGAAGCCTCGGCCACCGCCACCGTGCGTTCGCTGTTCATCATCGATCCGGCCAAGAAAGTGCGTCTGATTATTACCTACCCGATGAGCACCGGCCGCAACTTCGACGAGGTGCTGCGCGTCATCGACGCCCTGCAACTGACCGACGGCTACACCGTGGCCACCCCGGGCAACTGGAAGGATGGCGACGACGTCATCATCCCGCTGACCGTGCAGGATCCGGCCGTGATCGAGCAGAAGTATCCGAAGGGCTACACCTCGCCGCGTCCCTACCTGCGCCTGACGCCTCAGCCGAACAAGTAATCGCGCTGCGCGCCGGACGGCCATGCCGTCTGGCGCTCTCTGCATAAGCAAATAAGAATCCTGTTGTTGGCTTCGCTGTCGCGTACCCTTACGCTGTGGCTTAACGTGAGGGATATTGGATGTCGACGACGTATATCATTGCAGGATTCGCGGTTGGGCTTCTGGTGGGCATGACCGGCGTGGGTGGCGGCTCGCTCATGACGCCCCTGCTCACCCTGCTGTTCGGTGTCTCGCCTTCCGTCGCGGTCGGCACCGACCTGGCCTTCGCCTCGATCACCAAGGGCGTCGGCACCATCACCCACCGTTTCAACCGAACCGTGCAGTGGCCCATCGTCGGCCGTCTCTGCCTGGGCGCCTTGCCGGCCGCCTTGCTGGCGACCCTGGCCCTGGGCCGGTTCGGCGCGCTCGACCAGCACATCGGGCAGGTCATCCGCTATTCCATCGCCATCTCCGTCATGCTGACCGTGGTCGCGCTGCTGCTGCGCGCGCGCATGCTGGCCTGGATCAACGCCCATCCCGAACGCCAGCTGCAGGGCAGGGCGCTGGCCGCCGCCACCGTTTTCTCGGGCGCCGTGCTGGGCGTGCTGGTCACCGTGTCCTCGATCGGCGCGGGCGCGATCGGCGCCACCCTGCTGGTGCTGCTCTATCCGCGCCTCACACCGGCCGAAGTGGCGGGCACCGATATCGCCTACGCCGTGCCGCTGACCGCGATTGCGGCCATCGGCCACTGGTGGCTGGGCTCGATCGACTGGATGCTGCTGCTGACCCTGCTCGTGGGCTCGGTGCCCGGCATCACCCTCGGCGCCATGGCGGCGCGCAAGGTGCCGGAACGCGTGCTGCGTGGTTTGCTGGCCATGACGCTGACCGGCGTCGCAGCCAAGCTGGTGTTCTGAGTTCTGTTCAACAGCTAATAGCCGATCTGTCTATGCAAATGAGGAATGCGTCGTTTGTAATATAAGCACTGCGTGAGATTATGAAGGCCTGTTAGAAGGATTTGTAATAAGGGCCTCCATGACCTCGCTTGCTTTGCCACAGCGGAAATCCCCCGGCCGTGTGATACCCGGCTTCGGCATCTCGCTCGGCTTCACGATTTTCTACCTGGCGCTGATCGTGCTGATCCCGCTGTCGGCGGTCTTCCTGAAGACCTTCACGATGAGCTGGGACGCCTTCTGGAGCGCCGTCACCTCCGAGCGCGTGCTCGCGTCCTACCGGCTCACCTTCGGCGCCTCGCTGCTGGCCGCCTTCATCAACGTGATCTTCGGCGGCATCGTCGCCTGGGTGCTGGTGCGCTACACCTTCCCGGGCAAGCGTTTCGTCGACGCCCTGGTCGACCTGCCGTTCGCCCTGCCCACCGCGGTGGCCGGCATCACCCTGACCGCCCTGTACTCGCACAACGGCCTGATCGGCGAACAGCTCGCCAAGGTCGGCATCAAGGTGGCCTTCACGCCGCTGGGCGTGCTGATCGCGCTGACCTTCATCGGCCTGCCTTTCGTGGTGCGCACGGTGCAGCCGGTGCTGGAGGAAGCCGAGCGCGAACTGGAAGAAGCCGCGGCCAGCCTGGGCGCCTCGCCGCTGCAGACCTTCCGGCGCGTGGTGTTGCCCTCGATCGTGCCGGCCCTGCTCACCGGCTTCGCGCTGGCCTTCGCCCGCGCCACCGGCGAATACGGTTCGGTGATCTTTATCGCCGGCAACCTGCCGATGGTTTCCGAGATCACGCCGCTCTTCATCATCACCAAACTCGAGCAGTACGACTACGCGGGCGCCACGGCGATCGCGGTGGTCATGCTGGTCATCTCCTTCATCCTGCTGCTGACGATTAACCTGCTGCAGGCGTGGACACGCAAACGTGCGGGTAAAGGGGGGCGCAACTGATGAGCGCAGTCCTCGACAAGCTCAAGGCGGCGCCAAAGACGGCGGCCCCGGCCCGCCGGCCGAAGACCAATGTGCTGGAACCGGATTGGGTGCGCTACGCCCTGATCGCGGTGGCGCTGGCTTTCCTCACGCTGTTCCTGTTCGTACCCCTGGCCGCCGTCTTCACCGAGGCGCTGAAGCGGGGCTGGGACGTCTACCTCGAATCGATCCGCGACCCGGACGCGATATCGGCCATCAAGCTCACGCTGATCGCGGCCGGCATCTCGGTGCCCCTGAACCTCGTGTTCGGCGTGGCCGCCGCCTGGGCCATCGCCAAGTTCGAATTCCGGGGCAAGAGCTTCCTCCTTACCCTGATCGACCTGCCGTTCTCGGTCTCGCCCGTGATCGCGGGCCTGATCTACGTGCTGCTGTTCGGCGCCCAGGGCTGGTTCGGCGACTGGCTGGCCGAGCACGACATCAAGATTTTGTTCGCAGTGCCGGGGATCGTGCTGGCGACCGTCTTCATCACCTTCCCGTTTGTCGCGCGCGAGCTGATCCCGCTGATGCAGCAGCAGGGCACCGAAGAGGAAGAAGCGGCGCTGGTATTGGGCGCCTCGGGCTGGTCGACCTTCTGGCGCGTGACCATCCCGAACATCAAGTGGGGCCTGCTCTACGGCGTCATCCTGTGCAACGCCAGGGCAATGGGCGAGTTCGGCGCCGTCTCGGTGGTGTCGGGCCACATCCGCGGCGAGACCAACACGATGCCGCTGCACGTCGAGATCCTCTACAACGAATACAACTTCACGGCTGCCTTCGCGGTGGCGTCGCTGCTGGCATTGCTGGCGCTGGTGACGCTCGCGGTGAAGAGTCTTGTCGAATGGCGTCTGCATCAGGCACGCAGCGCGGACGCACGCAATTTGGAGCACGCAGAATGACGATCGAAGTCCAGCACATCCGCAAACAGTTCGGCCAGTTCACTGCGCTCGACGATGTTTCGCTCAAGTTCCCCGACGGCCAGCTGACCGCCTTGCTGGGGCCTTCCGGCTGCGGCAAGACCACGCTGCTGCGCGTGATCGCCGGCCTCGAGCATCCCGATTCGGGCGCCGTGCTGCTCGACGGCGAAGACGCCTCGCACCGCCACGTGCGCGAGCGCCAGGTCGGCTTCGTGTTCCAGCATTACGCACTGTTCAAGCACATGACGGTGTTCGAGAACGTCGCTTTTGGTTTGCGCGTGAAGCCGCGCAAGGAGCGCCCCTCCGAAGCCCAGATCCGCGACAAGGTGAAGCAGCTGCTCGAACTCGTGCAGCTCGACTGGATCGCCGACCGCTATCCGCCGCAACTGTCCGGCGGCCAGCGCCAGCGTATCGCCCTGGCGCGCGCCCTGGCCGTGGAGCCGCGCGTGCTGCTGCTGGACGAACCCTTCGGCGCGCTGGACGCCAAGGTGCGCAAGGAGCTGCGCCGCTGGCTGCGCCGCCTGCACGACGAGCTGCACGTGACTTCGATCTTCGTGACCCACGACCAGGAAGAGGCGCTCGAAGTGGCCGACCAGGTGGTCCTGATGAACAAGGGCCGCATCGAGCAGCTCGGCACGCCGGACGCCGTCTACAACCAGCCGGCATCGCCTTTCGTGTACGGCTTCCTCGGCAACGTCAACCTCTTCCACGGCCGCGTGCACGAAGGCGTGCTCGCCAGCGGCGACGTGCAGTTCAAGGCGCCCGAACATTCCGGCGTGCGCAACGGCCAGGGCATCGGCTACGTGCGTCCGCACGACCTCGACGTCGAGCGCTACACACCAGGTGCGGAAGGCGTCGTCGCCAAGCTGCGCCGCGCCCATGCGATCGGTCCGCTGGCCCAGCTCGACCTGGAGCGCGCCGACAACCAGCAGCTGATCGAGGCGGTGATGCCGAGCGAACTGTTCGCCCGCCATGGTTTCGTCGAGGGCGACACCCTGGTCGTCAAGCCGCGCCGGATCGAGGTCTTCGTGGATGCGGGAGAGGGAATATGAATTTTCAGCAGCTGCGCTCCGTGCGCGAAGCGGCACGGCGCGACTTCAACCTGACCGAGGTGGCCAATGCGCTGTTCACCTCGCAGCCGGGCGTCTCGCGCCAGATCCGCGAGCTCGAGGACGAGCTCGGGGTCGTGATCTTCGAGCGCAACGGCAAGCGCCTGACCGGCCTGACGCCGCCGGGCAAGGGCATCCTCAAGATCGTCGAGCGCCTGCTGGTCGAGGCCGAGAACCTGCAGCAGGCCAGCGCCGAATTCGCGGCCCAGGACAGCGGCACCCTGACGGTGGCCGTCACCCACACCCAGGCCCGCTATGCGCTGCCGCAGGTGGTGCAATCGTTCCGCAACGCCTACCCCGAGGTGCGCATCGCCCTGCAGCAGAGCGCACCGGAACACATCGCGGAGTGGGTCCTGTCGGGCAAGGCCGATATCGGCATCGCCACCGAGGGCCTGTCGGCCTTCCCGGACCTGGTTTCCTTCCCCTGCTATCGCTGGAGCCACCTGGTGGTCGCGCCCGAAGGCCACCCGATCATGTCGAGCGGCACCCCGCTGCGCCTGGAAGACCTGGCCGAGTACCCGCTCATCACCTATGACGTCGGCTTCACGGGCCGCAGCCACATCGACGCCGCCTTCCGCGAAGCCGGCCTGGCGCCGGACATCGTGCTGACCGCGATGGATTCGGACGTCATCAAGCAGTACGTGGCGCTGGGGATGGGCGTGGGGATCGTGGCCTCGATGGCCTTCGACCATGGCCGCGACAAGGGAATGCGGGCGATCGAGGCCTCGCACCTGTTCGCCCCGAACGTGACGCGCCTCGCGGTGCGCAAGGGGTCCTACCTGCGGGCCTATGCCTACCACTTCATCGAGCGCTTCGCCCAGGGCTACACGCGCTCGGATATCGAGAAGGCCTTGCAGGCGGTGGAGTAAGCTCCGCCTCTACTGGCCGGGGTTGGTGTATTTCGCGTGAATCGCATCGATGCCGGCCATGACCTCACTTGAGAGTGCGATGTCGGCCGCATCGATGTTTTCCTTCAGCTGCTCCAGGTTCGTGGCCCCGATGATGGTCGAGCCCACGAACCAGCGCGAGTAGCACCACGCCAGCGCCATCTGCGCCGGGCTCATTCCATTTTCCCGCGCCAGCGCCGCATATTCCGCAGTGGCCGCCAGCACGCTCGGGCGCACATAGCGTGGACTCCAGTTCTGCGGGAAGATCGTCAGCCGCCCGCGCGCCTGCGGATTGTCCAGGTACTTTGCCGTGAGCTGCCCGAAGGCGAGGGGGCTGTAGGCCAGCAGGCTCACGCCTTCGCGGTAGCAGGCCTCGTCCATCAGGCTCGTTTCAAAAGCCCGGGCCGTCAGGTTGTACAGGTTCTGCACCGTAGCGATGCGCGGCAGGCCGTGCATCTCCGCCTGCTTGATGTACTCGCACACGCCCCAGGCGCTTTCGTTCGACACGCCGACGTAGCGGATGGTCCCGGTCTGCACCATCTCGCTGAGCGCACCCAGGGTTTCCTCGATCGGCACCGCCGGGCGCTCGGCCTGCGGATTGAAGCTGTTGGCGCCGAAGATCGGCAGGTTGCGGCTCGGCCAGTGGATCTGGTAGAGGTCGATGTAGTCGGTGTGCAGGCGGCGCAGGCTGTCCTCGACGGCGGCGCGGACATTGGTCGCATCGAGGCAGTGGTTGGCGCCGCGGATCCAGGGCATGTTCACGTTCGGGCCGGCGATCTTGGTGGCCAGGATCACGTCGCGGCGCCGCCCGGTCTTCTTGAGCCAGCTGCCGATGAAGCGCTCGGTCGAGCCCTGCGTCTCGGCGCGCGCCATCACCGGGTACATCTCGGCGGTGTCGATGAAGTTGATGCCGCGCTCGACAGCGTAGTCGAGCTGGCTGTGCGCCTCCGCTTCCGTATTCTGCTCGCCGAAGGTCATGGTGCCGAGGCAGACCTTCGACACCACCAGATCGGTCAATCCAAGCTGCTTGCGTTCCATGCGCATCCTCCTGCCGCCATTATCGGCGCAAGGCCGCGGCGCAGTCGCGCACCAGGGCCGGGCCGGCGTAGATGAAGCCCGTGTAGAGCTGCACCAGCTGGGCGCCGGCCTCGATCTTGGCGCGCGCATCCTCGCCGCGCATGATGCCGCCTACGCCGATGATCGGCAGCGCGTCGCCCAGCTCCGCCTTGAGCAGGCGGATCACCGTGTTCGACAGCTCGAACACCGGCGCGCCCGACAGGCCGCCCGCTTCCTCGCCATGCTCCATGCCCTGCACGGCAGTGCGGCTGAGCGTGGTGTTGGTGGCGATCACGCCGTCGATCTTGTGGCGCAGCAGGGCGCCGGCGATATTGCGCACCTGGTCGCCGTCGATGTCCGGGGCGATCTTCAGCGCCACCGGCACGTAGCGCTTGTGCTGGTCCGCGAGGCGCAGCTGCTCTTGCTTGAGTTGCGACAGCAGGGCGTCAAGCTCCGATTCGCCCTGCAGCTGGCGCAGGTTCTTGGTATTCGGCGAGGAGATGTTGACGGTGACGTAGCTCGCGTAGGGATAGACCTTGCGCAGGCAAGCCAGGTAATCGTCGGCCGCGCGCTCGATCGGGGTGTCGGCATTCTTGCCGATGTTCAGGCCGAGCACGCCCTGCTTGTCCTGGTAGAAGCGCGAGGCCTGCACATTGGCCACGAAGGCGTCGACGCCGCCGTTGTTGAAACCCATGCGGTTGATGATGCCCTGGGCCTGCGGGAGGCGGAAGATGCGCGGTTTCGGGTTGCCGCCTTGCGGACGCGGGGTCACGGTGCCGATCTCGATCGAGCCGAAGCCGAGCGAAGCCAGGCCGTCGATGTAGGCGCCATCCTTGTCCAGGCCGGCGGCCAGGCCGACCGGGTTCGGGAAGGTGATGCCCATGACGGTGCGCGGGTCCGGCGCCGGTTTCGGGGCCAGGCCAGTCAGGCCGAGCGCGGCGGCGCGGCGCAGCATCGGCAGGGCGAGATTGTGGGCTTTCTCGGCGTCGAGCGAGAACAGGATCGGGCGGGCGAGGGAGTACAGTAGCTTGTCGGACATGGGGGACTCATAAGAATGACTCCCGCCATTTTACGAGCATGCGAAAAATTCCTCCATGGCGGCGTTGCATCGTCTCGCCGTACTAGCGTACTGTCTTCGACGATGCGCCTTGCCATGAAGGCTTTTTCACATGCTCTGAAAGCCGGTTCTCAGCGTTCCAGCACGCCCCAGCGGCCGCCGATGCGCGCTTCCAGCGGACGGAAGTTGATCTTGTAGGCCATCTTCGGACTCTGCTCGATCCAGTATCCCAGATAGACGTACTGGAGGCCCAGTTCGCGCGCCTGGTTCACCTGCCACATCACGTTGTAGGTGCCGAAGGAGGCGCCCTCGACGTCCGGGTCGAAGAAGGTGTAGACCGAGGACAGGCCGTCCGACAGCACGTCGATGATGGAGACCATGCGCAAGGTACCGTCGGGCTCGCGGAACTCGACCAGGCGGGTGTTCACGCGGCTCTGCAGCAGGAACTGGGCGTACTGGTCGCGGCTGTCCTGGTCCATGCCGCCGCCGACGTGGCGGGTGGTCTGGTAGCGCAGGTAGAGGGCGTAGTGTTCGTCCGAGAAAGCAAGGTTGGCCACCATGGCGACGAGGTTGCCGTGGCGCTTCCAGGCGCGGCGCTGGGTGCGGTTGGGCGTGAAGTCCTCGCATTTGACGCGCACCGGGATGCAGGCCTGGCAGCCGTCGCAGTAGGGGCGGTAGGTGAAGATGCCGCTGCGGCGAAAGCCATTGCGCACCAGTTCGGAATACACGTCGGCATTGATGAGGTGCGAGGGCGTCGCCACCTGCGAGCGGGCCTGGCGTGCGTCGAGGTAGCTGCACGGGTAGGGCGCGGTGGTATAGAACTGCAGCGTGGCGAAGGGCAGGTCATTAAGGTGCGTCATGCAAAGAGCTCTCGAGACGACGTGATGGACCTATTTTAGCGAAATCGTACCTTCGCACTGTTAGCCGTTCAACGGTGGCGCGACTTCCCAGCGGGTGATGGCGGGCTCGCGGATGGCTTCCCGCAGGTGGGCAAGAAAAGCGCTGCGCGGGATCGGGGCGGCTCCCAGCGATGCCAGGTGGCCGGTCTCCTGCTGGCAGTCGATCATCCTGACGCCATTCCGGCGCAGGAAGGACACCAGGTAGGCCAGCGCCACCTTGGATGCGTCCGTCGCGCGCGCGAACATCGATTCGCCATAGAACATGCGGCCGATGCAGACGCCATAGGCGCCGCCGACCAGTTCGCCGTCCAGCCAGACCTCGGCCGAGTGGGCATAGCCCATGGCGAAGAGGCCCGTGTAGCCGTCGATGATGTCTTCCGAGATCCAGGTGCCGGGGCCGTCCTTGCGCGGCGCGGCGCAGGCGCGCATCACCTGTTCAAAAGCGCTGTCGAAGCGGACGTCCCATGGGCCGCCCTCGATCCTGCTGCGCTCGACCTTGCGCAGCGTCTTCTTGAGGCTGTCGCTGACCTTGAAGCGGCTGGTCTCCAGCACCATGCGCGGGTCGGTGCTCCACCAGAGGATGGGCTGGCCTTCGGAAAACCAGGGGAAGATGCCGTTCTGGTAGGCGAGCAGCAGGCGCTGCGGCGAGAGGTCGGCGCCGGCGGCGAGCAGGCCCGGCGCATCCATCGTCAGCGCTTCGGACACGTCGGGGAAGGGCGACGTCGGCTCGAGCCAGGGGATCATGCGGCCCTCGCTGGATCAGTCGGGTTCGCGCGGCGCCTGCATCGTGCGCACGATGTCACGGCTGTGGAAACCATAGCTGCCGCCTTCGCGCACTTTGACGCGGTCCTGGAAAAAGAGTTCCAGCGTGGTGCGCACGGTTGGAAAGGCGAGCTCGTCCCAAGGAATCTTGTCCTGCGTGTAGAGCGCGACTTCCAGGCTTTCCTCGCCCGGGGCGAAGTCCAGGTCGCGCAGGCGCGCGAGGTAGAACAGGTGGACCTGGTGCACGTGGGCGACGTTCAGCAGGGTGAAGAGATTGCCCAGTTCGACATTGGCGCCGGCTTCCTCCTCGGTCTCGCGCACCGCCGCCTGCTCGGTGGTTTCTTCGTTCTCCATGAAGCCTGCCGGCAAGGTCCAGTATCCGTAGCGCGGTTCGATCGCGCGCTTGCACAGCAGCACCTGCAGCTTGCCGTCCTGTTCCCAGACGGGAATCGAACCGATCACCAGCTTCGGATTCTGGTAATGGATGGTGTGGCAGTGCGGGCAGACGTAGCGCGGCCGGTTGTCGCCTTCGGGAATCGCCAGGGCGACGGGATGGGCGCACTCGGAACAGAATTTCATAGGTCAGCGGCAGGTTGAGATTGTGCTTACTTTACACTGAATCGGCCGCACCATGCCGTTGGCACGGCGTGGTCCCCGTGCCGCGTCCTGTTATTGATGAGCCATGTTGTGCTGCAATCGCACACCAGGAGAGCATTGCATTTGCCTAATGCACTGGTTCGGCGTATAATTCATTCCATCAGACGCGGGGTGGAGCAGTCTGGCAGCTCGTCGGGCTCATAACCCGAAGGTCACAGGTTCAAATCCTGTCCCCGCAACCAAATTCGAAGCCGTTGATGTCGATGACATCAGCGGCTTTTTCATTCCCCCCATATTTCTTGCAAACCCGGGTGTCAGGTCTGACATCTGGACACGAGCACAGCAGTGGTGTGTTGTTACGGTTGAGCTTGTGTCCGAATGTCAGACCTGACCCCAAGGGGTTTTTGCGACGCAGCGCAAGCCTGATGCGTCTGCCTGAAATCTTGCTTCCCTAGTCTGGTCCAACACGCGAGGGCCGGCGCGTGGGCTTTCCTTGCCGCCGGCAGTGCAAAGGGACAAGACATGATCAACGTAGACGACATCAACGAGGCTTGGGGCTGGTCCGGTTTGAACGCGGTCGAAGTCCTCGGGGCCAATGCATTCGGCAATCTCATCATCCGTGACGACGAAGGCCGCTTCTGGCGCCTGCGTCCGCAAGACCTGTGCTGCGAGCCGGTGGCCAACAGCCGGGATGCCTTCGACGCGCTGGCCTACAACCAGGATTTCCTGAACGACTGGTATATGCCGGAAGTCGTGAAGCTGGCCGAGCTGACGCTGGGCCCGCTCACGGATGATCGCAAGTATTGCCTCAAGATTCCGAGTGCGCTGGGTGGGCATTACGGCCGCGATAATCTTGCTACGGTGCCCTTGCCTGAGCTGATAAGGTTTTCAGGCGAGGGGGCGCAACAGTTCGACGACCTGCCGAGGTGGAATTGATGATCGCCCGGTATGCCTTCAGGGCAGTTTGCGCACCCTGGTGTCGTGAGGCATGAGAACGCTGCCATCCTGGCGCCTGGGCAGCATCGCGGCGACCGGCTTTCCGCTTGCCGTCTCGATGAGTTCAGAGTGCGCTTCACCCGGCGAGAACAGTTGCCGCTCACCCCACTGACGCAATGCCAATACAAGGGGAAACAGGTCGTTCCCGGCCTCCGTCAGGACGTATTCCTGATAAGCGCTGCCTTCCCTGGATGCCTGGCAGGCAAGGATGCCCGCGTCGACCAGCTTGCGCAGCCGGTCCGACAGGATGTTTTTGGCTACGCCGAGGCTGCGCTGGAAATCGCTGAACCGGCGCACGCCGTCAAAGGCGTCGCGCACGATCAGCAGTGACCAGCGGTCACCGATGAGGCTGGTCGCCCGGGCTACCGGACAGGGTTCATTGCTGGTGGGTGCCGGCTTCGTCATCGGGTGCTCGATATGGGGGAAGATTGTGGTTGCATTTTAAAACCAGCTCACCTATCCCTCAACTGGTTTCAATTTGAAACCAGTTGAGGGAGGAGTGCATGCGGTCCGCCAGTCCAGTCGATTTGCCCGGCAAAGCCGATATTCCGCCAGCCTTGTCGCGCGGCGCCACCTTCCTGTTTGCGCTCGCGGCGGGGATGAGCGTTGCAAACGTCTACTATGCCCAGGCCTTGCTCGACCGCCTGGCCTCGGACTTCTCGATCTCCCATGCCGCAATCGGCGGTGTGCTGACGGCCACCCAGCTCGGTTGCGCCCTGGCGCTCCTGCTGCTGGTGCCGCTGGGGGACCTGGTCGAACGCCGCAAGCTCATGCTGGTGCAGATGGTGCTGCTGGTCGGGGCCCTGGTGCTCGTGGGTGTCGCACAATCGGCCGCCATGCTGATGGCGGCCATGCTCCTGACTGGACTGCTCGGCACGGCCATGACACAGGGCCTGATCGCGTATGCCGCCAGCGCGTCGGCGCCAGGCGAGCGCGGACAGGCGGTCGGCGCCACCCAGGGAGGGGTCTTCCTCGGTCTGCTCCTGGCCCGCGTGGTAGCGGGCACGATCTCGGATGTGTCCGGCTGGCGCAGCGTCTACCTCTGCTCCGCGGCAGCGATGATCCTGCTCGCATTCCCGATAGCGAAGCGCCTGCCGCGGCTTCCTCTTGCCCAGCCCTACATGCCTTACCCAAGCCTGCTGGCGTCGATGTTCGTGCTCTTGCGCCGGCACCGCACACTCCAGATCCGCGGCACCCTTGCCTTGCTGATGTTTGCCGCATTCAATGTTTTCTGGAGTGCCCTGGTCCTGGTTCTCAGCGCACCTCCCTACCGGTATTCCCATTCCATGATCGGCGCCTTCGGCCTGGTCGGCGCCCTGGGGGCCCTGGTGGCGACGGATGCAGGGCGCCTCGCCGACCGGGGGCTCGAGCGGCAGACCAGCCTGCTGGCCTTGCTGCTGCTCCTGCTGGCCTGGCTGCCGCTGTCGATGATGACGCTGTCGCTCTGGATGCTGGTCGCCGGCATCGTGCTGCTCGACGCGGGAGGGCAGGCCATCCATGTGACGAACCAGGGCATGATCTTCCGTTCCAACCCGGATGCCCATGGCCGCCTTGTCGGCGCCTACATGCTCTTCTATGCGGTCGGCAGCGGCGCCGGCGCCATCGGCGCGACCATGGTCCATGCGCGCGCAGGATGGATCGGCGTGTGCGGCCTCGGTGCGGCCATCAGCCTCCTGGCCTTGCTGTTCTGGGCGGCCACCTATCGCTGCATACCGGGAAAGGCGGCGTCATAAGGAGACCACCACCTTGCCGAACTGCGCATTCGATTCCAGGAAGCGGTGCGCCTCCACAATCTGCTCGAAAGGAAACACCTTGGCGATCACCGGCCGCAGGGCGCCGGCCATCACGCCATCGACGATGAAGCGCGTGGCCGCGGCAAGGCGTTCCGGATCGGTGAGGATCTCGTGGACGAGATAGCCGCGCAGGGTGAGGTGCTTGCTCAAAACGGTGAACAGGGGGAAGGGTGTCGGCTCCCGGCTCAGGCCGCCGTACTCCAGGAGGATGCCGCCCGGCGACATGGCGTCCGTGAGCGGCACGAAGAGCGGCCCGCCGACCGGATCGAGGACGACGCGCACGCCGCCGGGTCCGGCCAGCGCCTGCAATGCTGATCCGACATCCTCTTCGCTGGTGGCGATCGCGTGCGCGGCGCCCGCTTCCAGCAGGCTTTCCTTCTTGTCGGACGTGCGGGTCAGCGCGATGGTGCGCGCGCCGACGAGGCGGGCGACCTGGATCGCAGCCAGGCCGACGCTGCTCGAGGCTGCCGTGATCGCGACGGTGTCTCCCCGACCGAGCCCTGCGATATCGATGAGCGCCCCGTAAGCAGTCAGGTAGGCCATCCACAAGGCAGCCGCCCCCGCCCAGCCCAGCACCGGGGGATGCTTGACGACCAGGGCGGCGGGGAAGTTCGCCAGCTCGGCATACGCCGGCCACCGGCTCATGGACACGGGCGGCACGATGCTCACCGCGTCCCCCTTTGCCACCGAGGTGACGCCGGCGCCTACCTGGTCGACGATGCCCGCCGCCTCCAGGCCCAGGCTTGAAGGCAGGGAGGGCGTTTCGATATAGCTGCCGCTGCGCATCAGGGCTTCGGCCCGGTTCAGGCCCAGGGCCTTGATCGCGATGCGCACTTCCCCCGGCCCGGGCGGCGCTACCTCCACGTCTTCGATGCGCAGAACTTCCGGACCGCCATGCTGATAGAAACGAACGATGCGTGCCATTGTCGACTCCTGAATGTGAGAGAGGAATCCACTATATTGGCGGCGGTTCGGCGGATAAACTCTGCATTATGATTGTCAGAAAAAACCAGGAGTGTTGAATGGATCGCCTGCATAGTATGGCGGTATTCGTCCGCGTGGCTGAGCTGGGCTCTTTCGCCGCCGCTGCTGAAGAGCTAGGCATGTCGCCGACCATGGTGGGAAAGCACATCCGCTTCCTCGAGGAGCGGCTGCGCGTGCAACTGATCAATCGTACGACCCGCCGCCAGGCGCTGACGGAGTTCGGACGCAGCTATTACGAGCGCTGCCGGACAATCCTGGCGGAAGCCGATGCCGCGGACGCCCTGGCGGCAGACCAGCTGCACGCCCTGCATGGCCGCTTGCGCGTGACGGCGCCGGTCCATTTCGGCCGCCATTGCGTCCTGCCCGTGATCCTCGAGCTGGCCCGCGAGTACCCTGGCCTGGAAATGGACCTGTCCTTCAGCGACCGCCTCATCGACCTGGCCGAGGATGGCTACGACCTGGCCATCCGTACCGGTACGCCGGCGCCAATCCAGGGCGTCGTCGCGCGCCACCTCGCCAGCCAGGCCATGGCCGTGTGCGCGGCGCCAGCCTACCTGGCCAAGAAGGGCCGGCCGGCCTCGCTGGCCGAACTGGAAGCGCATGCGGGGCTCGCCTACCGGCGTACCGGGCCTGCGCCGCCCTGGCTGTTCCCGGTCGACGGCGGCGGGCCGCTCGAGGTGCGCCCCGCGCATCGTCTCAGCTTCGACGACCTGGACGCCATCGCGGACGCGGCCACCGCGGGTGCAGGCATTGCGTGGGTGCCGCGCTGGCTCGTGCGCGAGCGCATTCGCAGCGGCCAGCTGGTGGAGCTCTTCGCCGAGCATTCGGCTTACCCCTACGACGTCCACGCACTGTGGTTGCAGACGCCGCACGTCGCGCGCCGGCTGCGCGTGCTGGTGGATGCGCTGGCATCGGCGCTGCCGGACATGATGCGCTGAGCCGGCAGTGACAATCTCGTGCAGAGGGAACGGCTAGGACGGGCTATCCGCGAGACTGGCCCACAGGTAGGCCGCCGCCATCGTGCGATGCGGCGCAAAGCGCGCCAGCAGCTTCTCCGTCGCCGCGATGCCGGGACGTTCGTCTCCGCCAAGCAGGCGGTGGAAGGCGGTGCGGATCGCCACGTCTCCCTGCAGCGAGCAGTCCGGGTAACCGTAGCCGCGCAGCAGGGCGTAGTTGACGGTCCAGGGACCGATACCCTTGATGGCCAGCAGTTCCTCTACAACTTCATCCACCGGGCGATCGCGGTCGAGCGCGACCTTGCCGTCGGCGACCAGTCCGGCGAAGCGCAGCAGGGTCTCGGCTTTTGCTCGCGAAAATTTACGGGTCGTCAGGTCTTCCAGCGTGAGCCGCGCCACGTCTTGCGCTTCCGGATAGCACCACAGGCCGCTCGTATGCGGGCGTCCCGCCAGCCCGATGAAGGTGCGGCGCAGGGAGATGGCGAAGGGCAGGTTGATCTGCTGGCCGATGATGGCCCAGGTCAGCGCTTCGAAGATCGTCGCCGATTGCACGATGCGCAGGCCGGGCTGGCGCGCCACCACGGGGCCGAGCACCGGGTCGTCGCACACGGAGGCGGCGAAGGCCGCCGGGTCGATGCGCAGGCCCAGAATATTGAGCAAGGCCTCGTGCGCCTGTTTGAGCAGCGCTTCGGTAAGCCCGCCGTCGGCATCGACCGTGCAGCGCGCTGCATCCGCTTCGAATGCCACCTCGAGCACGACCGGCACGCCATCGAGCAATATGCCTTTGCGCAGCCCGGCGGGGCTCACCTGTTCCGCCAGCCCTTCGGTATCGCGGCTGTGGAAAGCCAGCACGTCCTGGGTGCGGTAGCCGGCGGGCAGGTCCAGGCGCAGTTCGGTGCGCATCACTTGCCCTGCGCGGCGGGGGAGGGGCGCAGGAAGGACGGCACGAAGCCCGTCACCAGGGCCGTGCCGACCAGCACGATCGCCGAGCCGAGCAGCGTATGCCAGCCGATCACCTCATGCAGGAAGATCGCGCCCCACAGGATGCCGAACATCGGATTGAGAAAAGTGACCGTCAGCGCCGAGGTGGTGCCGACTTCCTCGATCAGCTTGAAGTAGAGGATGTAGGCAATGCCGCTGCACAGCACGCCGAGCGCGAGCACGGCGGCCATGATGCCCACGGTCGGTTCGCCGGGCGAGGGGAAGAAGGCCAGGGCCGGGATGGTGCAGATGGTCGCGGCCCACATCGAGCCGTGCGCGTTGGCGAAGGGCGCCACGGCCCTGGCGGATTTCGCGTACTGGCTGGCGATGCTGTAGCAGAAGGCCGCCACCAGGGCGGCCGCGATCGCGATGGCCGCGCCGGGCCGCTCGGAGACGTGGTCGAAGCCCACCAGCAGGCTCACGCCCACGGTGCCCAGCACCAGGCCCAGGGCCGCGCGGCCGGAGACTTTCTGGCGCGCCCACACGGCCCCCACCAGCGCGCCAAACATGGGCGCGGTCGCGTTCAGCACCGACAGCACGGACGCGGACAGGGTCCGCGCGGCAAAGGCGAACAGCAGGAAGGGCAGGGCCGAATTGAAGAAGCCCAGCATCAGGTAGTGCTTCCAGTTGTTGCGCAGGTCGAGCGGCGCGCCTTTTCCGCGGCGCTGCATGATCCAGGCCACGCCCGCCAGGAACAGGGCCGCGAACAGCACCCGGTATTCGATCAGCACGGCCGGCCCGAGCACCGGTGCGGCGATGCGCATGAAGAGGAAGGAGCCGCCCCAGATGGCGGCCAGCGCCACCAGGCGCAACATATTAACGGTATTCATGCGCGGTGTTCACGGAACAGGCAAAGACAAAAAGACAATCATGATAGCGCGGCTTGGGCTACGCCATCCGAATCTTGCTTTGGAATTGCTCGGAATTGCTCGGGAACTCAGGCCGCGAGGATGGAGCAGGCTTCGCTGGTGGCCGGCTGCGGAGCCGCCGCATGCGGCACCAGCAGGTTCGCCGGCACGCCATTCTTCACGGCCGTCATCTCGGCCATGATCGAGATCGCGATCTCGGCGGGCGTCTTGCTGCCGATGTAGATGCCGATCGGACCATGCAGGCGCGCCAGCTGTGCTTCGCCGAGGTCGAACAGTTTCAGGCGCTCGCGCCGCTTCTCGTTGTTCAGGCGCGAGCCGATCGCGCCGACATAGAAGGCATCGGATTTCAGCGCTTCCATCAGCGCCAGGTCATCCAGTTTCGGATCGTGGGTGAGGGCCACCACGGCGCTGCGCGCATCCAGGCGCGCCTCGATCACGAGGTCGTCCGGCATCGCGTGCACCAGTTCCACGCCTTCCAGGTTCCAGCCGCTGCGGTATTCCTCGCGCGGGTCGCAGACGACGACGCGGTAGTCCATGCCGCTCGCCACCTGGGCCAGGAAGCGCGACAGGGGGCCGGCGCCGATGATGAACAGGCGCCAGCGCGGTCCGTGGAGGGTGGTGAGGACGCCGTCCTCGACTTGCACGAGGGCGCCCGCGCCGGCGCGGTTCAGCGCGACCGCGCCGGTGCTCAGGGCGACGCGGCGCTCGACCAGTTCGCCGGCGGCGAGGCGGTCCAGCAGTTCGCGGATGCGGCTGTCCTGCGTGAGCGGCTCGATGGCGAGTTCGATGGTGCCGCCGCAGGGCAGGCCGAAGCGGTGCGCCTCGTCGGCGCTGATGCCGTAGCTGACGATCTCGGGCCGCGCCAGGGCGACGCCGCCCGCACGCACGCGCGCGATCAGGTCATCCTCGATGCAGCCGCCCGACACCGAGCCGACCACGCTGCCGTCTTCGCAGACGCCGAGCGTGGCGCCGATCGGGCGCGGGCTGGAGCCCCAGGTCTTGATGACCGTGACCAGCTGGCAGCGCCGCCCGGCGGCGAGCCAGGCGTCACAGGTCTTCAATACGTCGAGGTCGATGCTGTCCATGGGGAGTTACGCAGGTGGGAGATGGACAATGATACAAAAAACGCGGCCGAAGCGTCGGACCGTAGGGGTAGATCGGTCCAGTGGACCGATCTACGGCTTCGCCGTCCGCGCGTTCAACTCCCCCGCGAATGGATGCGCTGCTTGCAATCCCCCGCTGTTTGAACGCGCGGACGGGAAACCCGGCTGCGCGCCCCGGTCCACCCTACGGTGTCAGCGGTTTATTTGCGGACTTCTTGGACTTCACTTCGGCCACCGCCTTGTCGATGGCGGCCGTGCGCTGCGCGAGCGCGGGGTGGTTCGCCGTATGCCCGTTGAGCACCGTCGCCGGATAGGTGGCGGCGAAGCGCTTCCAGAAGGCGCCGGCGTTCTCGATGCGGTAGTCGGCGCGCGCCAGCAGGTAGATGGCCAGGCGGTCGGCCGCGACGTCCAGCGACTGCGGCATGGCCTTGATGCCGCTGCTGCCGATCAGCATCGAGGTGTCCGGCGTGATGCGGGTCAGGTTGTCGATGACGCTGCCGATGGTGGCCGCGTTGCGCTGGTTGGCGGCGTGGCCGAGCATGTTATGCGCCATCGTGTGGGCGACCACATAGGCCAGCTCGTCGTCGTTCTGCACGAAGCCCATCATGCCGCGCGTGACCATGATGCGCGAGCCGTCGGCATAGGCATTCACGTTGTCGGCGTTGCCCAGCTCGATCGCGAAGGCGCAGGCGCGGGTGACCGGCACGGTCAGGTCGCGTTCGCGGCCATTGCGGGCGATGGTCAGCGGCAGCGAAGCCTGCTTGGTGACGATGGGCCCGAACACGGCGCCGACCTTGGACAGCGCGTCAGGACCGGTGGGCAGGGGCGTGCCGGCGGCCGCGACCAGTTCGTCGCCCTGGCGCAGGCCGGCCTTGGCGGCGCCGCTGCCATTCAACACATTGGTCACCTGCAGGCGCTCGCCCATGCCGAGCACGGCGTGGGCGGCCTCGTTGTACTGGCCCGGATAGGTGTAGCGGTTCTTGGCGGTGAAGCCGAGCAGGTTGCGCGCGTGGCGCGTGCACAGTTCCGCATTGTCGATCAGGAGGGGGGCGGAGACCTTGTACAGGCGGTCCTGCAGGGTCGCCATGCGGGTGAGGGTCTCGGCTGCCGCCGTCATCTCCGGCGTCACTTGCGGTACTTCCGGCGCCACCTGCCCCGGCGGGAGCGGCTGGCCTGGTCGCATGGGGCCTTGCGTGGCGCAGGCCGACAGCAGGACCGCTGCGGCAATGCCCACCGCAAGGTGTTGAAAATGCGGACGCAAATGCATACGGCTCATGTTCCTCCTTGATCGCTTTGTTATTGCTTGCCGGTGCTGCCGAATCCTCCGGCGCCCCGTTCGCTCGATGCGAACTCCTCCACCACGTTGAAGCCCACCTGCAGCACCGGCACGATCACGAGCTGGGCGAGCCGGTCCATCGGCTGCAGCGTGAAGGTCGTGTGGCCGCGGTTCCAGGTCGAGACCATGAGCTGGCCCTGGTAGTCGGAGTCGATCAAGCCTACCAGATTGCCGAGAACGATGCCGTTCTTATGGCCGAGCCCACTGCGCGGCAGGATCATGGCCGCATAGCCCGGGTCGCCGATGTGGATGGCCAGGCCGGTCGGCACCAGCACGGTCTGGCCCGGTTCGATGGTGAGGGGCGCGTCGATGCAGGCGCGCAGGTCGAGGCCCGCGCTGCCGGGCGTGCCGTAGGCGGGCAGCAGCTCCTTCATGCGCGGGTCGAGGATTTTCAGGTCGATCTGTTTCATTGTTTTTCTTACGTCAGAAGCGAGCGCCGTTCCAGGCGCTTCGCGATTTCGGAAACCAGCTGGCGGGCCAGCGTCAGCTTGTCGGCGCGGGGGAGCAGGGTAGGGCCGGTCTCGTCGAAGAGGATGATGGTGTTCTCATCCTGCCCGAAGGTCTGCGGGCCGATATTGCCCACCAACAGAGGGATGCCTTTTTTCTCGCGCTTGGCGGCGCCGTAGGCCATCAGGTTCTCGGATTCCGCGGCGAAGCCCACGCAATAGGGCCAGCCCGACAGCGTGGTGGTGGCGGCGACGGTGGCCAGGATGTCGGCGTTCTGCACGAACTCCAGCTGCGGCGCGCCCCCTCCCTCGGCCTTCTTGATTTTCTGGTCGGAGGCATTGGCCACGCGCCAATCGGCCACGGCCGCCACGCCGATGAAGACGTGCTGGCCCTCGATGCCGGCCATGACCACGTCGTGCATCTGCTGGGCGGTCAGCACGTCGATGCGGCGCACGCCGTGCGGGGTCGGCAGGGCGGTGGGGCCGGACACCAGGGTGACGTCCGCGCCGGCTTCGCGCGCGGCGCGCGCCACCGCGTAGCCCATCTTGCCCGATGAAAGATTGGTGATGCCGCGCACCGGATCGATCGGCTCGAAGGTCGGGCCGGCCGTGATCAGGACGCGGCGGCCGGCCAGCACCTTGTGCTGGAACGACGCCACCAGTTCCTCGACCAGCTCGTCCGCTTCCAGCATGCGGCCCAGGCCCGTCTCGCCGCAGGCCTGCGAGCCCGCCGCGGGACCGAACAGGCAAATGCCGTCTTCGATCAGCTGCTTCACGTTGCGCTGGGTGGCCGGGTTCTCCCACATCTCGACGTTCATCGCCGGGGCCACGTGCAGCGGCACGCGGCGCGGGCGCGCCACGCACAGGGTCGAGAGCAGGTCGTCGGCCGCGCCGTGGGCGAGCTTGCGCATGAAGTCGGCCGAGCAGGGCGCGACCAGGATGGCGTCGGCGTCGCGCGTCAGGTCGATGTGGGCCATGTTGTTGGCCATGCGGGCGTCCCACTGGTCCGTGAAGACCGGCTGGCCGGACAGTGCCTGCATGGTGACCGTGCCGATGAAGTGGGTGGCGGCTTCGCTCATCACGACCTGCACTTTCGCGCCCTGCTTGACCAGGGCGCGGCACAGTTCCGCCGCCTTGTAGCAGGCCACGCCCCCGGTCAGGCCGAGGACGATCTTCTTGTCCTTGAGATCCATGCTCATCATCCCTTCAGCGTGTTCAGGACTTGTTCACGCGCCGCAGCTCGTCGACGATGAACAGGAAGGCGCCGACCGAGATGCCGATGTCGGCGATGTTAAAGGCCGGGAAGTGGCCGACGCCGGCTAAGTAAAAATCGAGGAAGTCGATCACGTGGCCGTAGGCCAGGCGGTCGATCACGTTGCCGATGGCGCCGCCCATGATGAGGGCCAGGGCGAAGCAGAACAGGCGCTGGCTGGCGTGCTTCTTCATCAGGTAGAGGATGAAGCCGACGGCAGCGATCGCGATGCCGGTGAAGAAGTAGCGCTGCCAGCCGCCGGCGTCGCCCAGGAAGCTGAAGGCCGCGCCCGGGTTGTAGACCTTGATCAGGTTGAAGAAGCTGGTCAGCGGCACCGTCTCGCCATAGGCGAAGGTGCGCTCGACGGTGAGCTTGGTGACCTGGTCGAGCAGGATCACCACCAGGGCGATGCCGAACCACGGCATCAGGCTGGCGGAAGAACTTTTGTAGACGGGCTTGGCGCCCGGCGAAGCTTTTTTGGTTTTGGTGGCCATGGTCAGGTTGGTAGTGGCCGCCCCGCCGTGCTGTCACATCGCACGGTGGGGCGTGGTGCCGGGAAGGCTTAAGCGAAGCGGCGCGCTTCGCCGCTGCCGAACAGGTTGCTGGTGCAGCGGCCGCACAGGCCCGGATGCGCGGAATCGTGGCCGACGTCGCGGCGGTAGTGCCAGCAGCGCTCGCACTTTTCCGCTTCCGACGGGGTCACGGCCACCGCTTCGTTCGCCGCGTCGCCGACCTGCTCGACGCTGGCCTGCGAGGTGATGAAGACGAACTTCAGGTCGTCGTCCAGGCTGGCCAGGAGGTCGTACTTGTCGCCGGCCGCCTTGATCGCCAGCTCCGCCTGCAGCGAGGAGCCGATGGCGCCCGAGGCGCGCACTTCTTCCAGCTGCTTGGTGACGCTCGCTCGCACTTCGCGCAGGGCCGCGTACTTGGCCAGCAGGGCATCGCTGTCCGCGATCGCCGGGAAGGTCCACAGCGTCTGGGTGAAGATGGTCTCGTCGGACTCGAGCAAGGCTTGCTGGCCCGCGAACACGGCCCAGGCTTCCTCGGCGGTGAAGGAGAGGATCGGCGCCATCACGCGCAGCAGGCTGTGCGCGATGTGCCACAGCGCGGTCTGGGCCGAGCGGCGGGCTTGCGAATCGACGCCGGTGGTGTACAGGCGGTCCTTCAGGATGTCGAGGTAGAAGCCGCCCAGGTCTTCCGAGCAGAAGTTCTGCAGGCGGGCGACCACCGGGTGGAACTCGTAGCGCTCGAAGTGCGCGGCGATGTCCTGCTGCAGCCTGGCCGTCTCGGCCAGGGCGTAGCGGTCGATCTCGAACAGCTCTTCCACCTTCACCGCATGCTTGGCCGGGTCGAAGTCCGAGGTGTTCGCCAGCAGGAAGCGCAGGGTGTTGCGGATGCGGCGATACGATTCGGTGACGCGCTTGAGGATCTCTTCGCCGATCGACAGCTCGCCCGTGTAGTCGGTCGAGGCCACCCACAGGCGCAGGATGTCGGCGCCCAGGGTGTCGGAGATCTTCTGCGGCGCCAGGGTGTTGCCGAGCGACTTAGACATCTTCTTGCCGTTCTCGTCGACGGTGAAGCCGTGGGTCAGCAGCGCCTTGTAGGGCGGACGGCCGTTGAGCATCGAGGAGGTCAGCAGCGAGGAGTGGAACCAGCCGCGGTGCTGGTCCGAACCCTCCAGGTACAGGTCGGCCGGGAAGGCCGACTGCTCGGCGTGCGAGCCGCGCAGCACGGTCTGGTGGGTCGAGCCGGAGTCGAACCACACGTCCAGCGTGTCCTTGTTCTTCTCGTAGCTGGCCGCATCCGCGCCCAGCAGTTCCGCCGGGTCGAGCTGCTGCCAGGCTTCGATGCCCCCGGCTTCGATCAGCTGGGCGACCTGCTCCAGCAGTTCCGGAGTGCGCGGGTGCAGCTCGCCGGTCTCCTTGTGGATGAAGAAGGCCATCGGCACGCCCCACTGGCGCTGGCGCGACAGGGTCCAGTCCGGACGGTTGGCGATCATGCCCTGCAGGCGCGCCTGGCCCCAGTCGGGGAAGAACCTGGTTTCGGCGATGCCGGCCAGTGCGGTTTCGCGCAGGGTGGCGCCGCCATCCTTCGGGGTGACGTCCATGCCGGCGAACCACTGGCTGGTCGCGCGGTAGACGATCGGGGTCTTGTGGCGCCAGCAGTGCATGTAGCTGTGGTCGAACATCTTCAGTTCGAACAGGGCGCCGGCGGCGCGCAGGGCTTCGCAGATCGGTTTGCTGGCTTCCCAGATGGTCAGGCCGCCGAACAGCGGCAGGGTCGAGGCGAAGCGGCCGTCGCCCATCACGGGTTTCAGGATCTCGTCGTCCTTCATGCCGTGCGCCTTGCAGGACTGGAAGTCTTCCAGGCCGTAGGCGGGCGCGGAGTGGACCACGCCGGTGCCGCTGTCGACCGTGACGTAGTCGGCCAGGTAGACCGGGGAGGTGCGGTCATAGAAGGGGTCCTGCGCGTGCAGCGGGTGCTTGAAACGGATGCCTTCCAACTTGGCGCCCGGGGCGGTGGCGATGATTGCGCCTTCCAGCTTGTAGCGCTGCAAGGTGGCTTCGACCAGGTCCTGGGCCAGGATCAGCAGGAGCGGCTGGCCGTCACGCTCGGCCTGGACCAACGCGTAAGTCACTTCCGGATTGGCGTTCAGCGCCTGGTTCGAGGGGATGGTCCACGGGGTGGTGGTCCAGATCACGATGAAGCCGAGGGTAGCAGGCAGGGAAGGCAGGCCGAAGGCCGCGGCGACCTTTTCCGGTTCGGCGAACGGGAAGCCGACGTCGATCGCGGGGTCGCGCTTGTCCTGGTATTCCACTTCCGCCTCGGCCAGGGCCGAACCGCAGTCGAAGCACCAGTTCACCGGCTTCAGGCCGCGGTAGACGTAGCCCTTCTCCAGCAGCTTGCCGAGGGCGCGCAGCTCGTCGGCCTCGTTACCGTAGGCCATGGTCATGTAGGGGTTTTCCCATTCGCCCAGCACGCCCAGGCGGATGAAGCCGGCGCGCTGGCGGTCGATCTGTTCGAGCGCGTAGGCGCGGGCCTTTTGCAGCACCTCGGCGGTCGGCAGGTTCTTGCCGTACAGTTTTTCGATCTGGATCTCGATCGGCATGCCATGGCAGTCCCAGCCCGGCACATAGGGCGCGTCGAAGCCTGCCATGGTGCGCGATTTGACGACCATGTCTTTCAGGATCTTGTTGACGGCATGGCCCAGGTGGATGTCGCCGTTCGCGTAGGGAGGACCGTCGTGCAGGATGAACTTCGGACGGCCGGCGGCGGCCTTGCGGATGCGCTGGTAGATCTTTTTCTCTTGCCATTGCTTGACCCAGCCCGGCTCGCGCTTGGCGAGGTCGCCGCGCATCGGGAAGGCGGTGTCGGTCATATTGACCGGGTATTTGCTCTCAGGCTTCTTCGCGCCCTTCTGGGTGTTGTTCTGGACTTGTTTGGTATCGGACATAGGGGATCTTCTCTCAATAATTCGGTTCGGCGCGGCATGTGCCGCAGTGCGCCGGAGCCTGTCGGCGCGTCAACTCAGCCTGGGACAGGGCTCAAATTCGGTCGGTGGCGGTCAGCGCGCCGTTGCGGTGCGCGAAGAAGGCGCGTGCCTGCAGGGCGTCGCCTTCGATCGCGGCGGTGAGGGTGGCGAGGTCGACGTATTTTTCCTCGTCGCGCAGCTTGGCGAGGAATTCGACCCGGACCAGCTTGCCGTAGGCGGGCTCGTTATAGTCGAAGACGTGGACCTCGAGCAGCATGCGGCCGGCGTCTTCGACGGTGGGACGCACGCCGAGGCTGGCCACCGCCGGCAAGGGCTGGTCGGCCAGACCATGCACCTGTACCACGAAAATGCCGCACAGGGCCGGTCGATGCGCAACGCGCAGGTTCAGGGTTGGGAAGCCCAGGGTGCGGCCCAGCTTCTGGCCGTGGATCACGTGGCCGGACATGGCGTAGGGATGGCCGAGCAGTTCCTGGGTGGCGCCGAAATCGGCTTCCCGCAGGGCCTCGCGCACGGCCGAGGAGGAGATGCGGCGCGCGCCGTGCATCACGGCGGAAAGGGTCTCGACCTGGAAACCGAATTCGCGGCCGGCCTGCTGCAGCATGGCGATGTCGCCGGCGCGTTTTGCGCCGAAACGGAAGTCGTCGCCCACCATCAGCCATTTGACGTGCAGGCCGTCGACCAGCACGCGCTCGATGAAATCCTGCGGCGACTGGGAGGCGAAGTGTTCGTTGAAGTGTTCGACGATGACGCGGTCGATGCCGGCGCGCTCGAGGTCGCCCAGCTTGTCGCGCAGGTTGGCGATGCGGGCCGGGGCCTTCGACAGGTCGCCCGTGCGCCGCGCGAAGTATTCGCGCGGATGCGGTTCGAAGGTCATGACGGCGGCTTCGATGCCCAGCTCGGCGGCAGCTGCGCGCACGTGCGCCAACAATGCCTGGTGGCCGCGGTGGACACCGTCAAAGTTGCCGATCGTGAGTGCGCAGGGCGCGCGCGCCCTGTCGTTGGGAAGTCCGCGAAATACCTTCATCAATGGTTCCTTGGCGCTGCCGGAGGCTCCGGCGCGAAATAAGGATTATACGGTAACTCGCATGTTGCACAGCAACGTGGGCCCAGGCGAGGGGAGGGCTGAGCCCAGGCGCGGCCCGGGGATGCGGTTGCGCGCAACACTGGGCTCCAACACCGGGGTCAGGTCTGACATTCGGACACGAGCTGAACTGTCGGCCGCGGACTGTAGGCCATCAATGCTGTGTTCGTGTCTAAATGTCAGACCTGACCCCCCGGGGGGATGACCCCCGGGGGAGAGGCGTGGTCGGCAAAAAAAACGCCGCCTCGAAAGGCGGCGTTCGCATGCTCGAACGAGGGAATCAGGCAATCGGACGATTGATCGCCATGATCCAGTAGCGCGCCAGGTCGGCCGAACCGTCCTTGCCGCCCACGGTCTTGAGGGTGTTGATCGCCTGCTGCTTGCGGCCGGCCGCGGCATAGGCTTCGCCCAGGCGCAGCTTGGCTTCGTCGGCGCGGCGAAGGCCGCCTGCCTTGATCGCGGCTTCCATCATCTTCAGGCCCTTGTCGGCCTGGCCCGATTGCACCAGTGCGTAGCCGAGGCCCACCAGGGCGTCGTTGTCCTTGGCGGCCGTGTATTCGGCTTCGAGGGCAGCGACGTTCTTGTTCTGGTCGGCCAGGTTCTTCTCTGCCAGATCCTTCAGGCGCTTGTGGCGTTCGGCATCGGCGCCGGTACCCAGCGCGCCGGCCTTGTAGCCCTTGTCGATCACCTTCAATGCTTCTGCCGGCGCCTTGTCCTGCAGCACGAGCTGGGCCATTTCCATGTACTCGCTCGGCTTCTTCATCAGGTTGTTCGCCAGCTTCAGGCGGTAGACGTCGACCGACAGGCGGCCCGAGAAGCCCGGCTTGCCCTGCACGCGGTTCAGCAGGTCGTTCCAGTACTGGGCCTTCGGATAGCCGGCGGCCAGTTTCTCGATGGTCTGGACGTAGCCGGCCTTGTCGTTCTTCTTGAGCTGGATGTTTGCCAGCATGCCGAGCTCGTCTTCGCTCAGGCGGCCGCTCTTCTCCGCATTGCGCAGCTCCTGCTCCAGCGCGGCGACATTACCTTGCTTGTAGTAGTTCTGCAGCAGGTAGGCGCGCAGCTTAGGGTCGTTGCCTTTTTGCAGCAGCTTCTGGATGGTGGCGTTCGCCTTGTTCAGGTCGCCGGCGCGCATGTAGATGCCGACCAGGCCTTCCGAGAACTGCGAACGTTCGCCGGCGCTCAGCTTGCCCGAGTCGAGCAGCTTTTCGAACGAGCTGGCGGCGGTGTTCCAGTCGCCGGCCGAGGACGCCGCCGAGGCGCGCACGCGCTCGATCAGGAAGCGTTCGTCGTCGGTTTTCGCAGCCTTATCCGCGTCGCGCAGGGCAGCCAGGGCGCCCTTGGCATTGCCCTGCTTGATCAGGTTCTGGGCCTGCTGCAGAGGTTTGCCGACTTCCGGACGCAGGGTGACCGCGGCGTGCACAGGGGCCAGGCCGGCGACCGGCAGGGCGGCGGTGAAACCGAGAGCGGCCATCGCGAGGCCAAGGTGTGCGAGACGGAATTTAATCATCTGAAAACATCCTTCTTCAAAATGGACACGGCAGGGAAACCCTGCCGTGTTGGTCAAACATGGATCGATTACTGGAACTGCTCGTTACCGACCATGCCGATCTTGGTGACGCCGAGACGCTGGGCGGTTGCCATGACACCGGCGACCACTTTGTACTCGACCAGCTTGTTCGGACGCAGGTGCACTTCCGGCTGGTTCGGCATTGCAGCAACGCCGTTCATCTTGGCTTCCAGTTCAGCGCGATTCGAGACAACCTGGCCATCCCAGAGGATGGTACCGTCGAAGTCCACGTCGATCGTCACGACCACCGGTTTCTCATTCGTCAGCGGTGGCGGGTTGCCGACCGGCATGTTCAGATTGACCGAGTGGTTTTGTTTCGGAATCGTGATAATCATCATGATGATGAGAACGAGCAGGACGTCGATCAGCGGCGTCATGTTCATTTCCATCATCGGTTCCGGATCAGCTCCTTTAGCGGAGCCCGAACCTACGTTCATGCCCATGGTGTTTCCTTTTCAAATGTTGGGGTCTCGGACGCGATATCAAGGTCTTCCTTGGAAAACCCCGATATCGCGGACAGGGTCTTAGCCCTTGTCAGGCGGTTCGATAACGAAACCGACCTTCTGAATCCCAGCACGCTGAGCCGTGTAAATCACCCGGCCGATCGATTCGTAGCGCGACTCCTGGTCGCCACGAACTTTCACAGCAGGCTGCGGCTGCTTCACCGACTGCTCCGCGAGGAACTTGAACAGCTCGTCCGTGTTCGCGATGCGCGTCTGGTTGTAGTACATCTCGCCATCTCTGTTGATGGTGATGTTGACGTCTTCCGGCTTGGTCTT
Source organism: Massilia agri (assembly GCF_024753255.1). GTDB lineage: Bacteria > Pseudomonadota > Gammaproteobacteria > Burkholderiales > Burkholderiaceae_D > Telluria > Telluria agri. The sequence continues at coordinate 487,579 of NZ_JANUHA010000001.1, read as the reverse complement.
GGTGACCTGGTTCGTTTCCGCAGGCAGGTTCACTTTCTGCAGGTTCAGAACCACCGGGCTGGTGATCAGGAAGATGATCAGAAGAACCAACATGATGTCGACTAGCGGCGTCGTGTTGATCTCTGACATCACGGCATCTTCATCTCCGGAATCGGAGCCGACACTCATCGACATGATTAACCAGCCTTCTTGGCACCAGCGGCAGCGTTCGAGGTCGACATGGCACCCGAGATCAGGACCGAGTGAACGTCAGCCGAGAACGAACGGATGTCTTCCATGACCGACTTGTTACGACGAACCAGCCAGTTGTAACCCAGAACCGCCGGGACTGCGACGAACAGACCGAATGCGGTCATGATCAGCGCTTCACCCACCGGGCCTGCCACTTTGTCAATCGATGCGTTACCCGACATACCGATGGCGGTCAGCGCGTTGTAGATGCCCCAGACGGTACCGAACAGACCGATGAACGGCGAGGTCGAACCGACGGTTGCCAGGAACGACAGACCATCCTGCAGACGCGACTGGACGCGGTCCACGGCGCGCTGGATCTGCATGGTCACCCAGGTCGACAGGTCGATCTGCTCGAGCAGGGCGCCGTCGTGGTGCTGGGTTGCCTTGGTGCCGGTTTCAGCGATGAAGCGGAACGGCGAACCTTCTTTCAGCTGGGCCGAGCCGGCGGCGATCGACGGAGCTTTCCAGAACTTGGCCGAAGCGTCCTTCGACTGGCGCATGATCTTCTGCTGGTCGATCAGCTTGGTGATGATGATGTACCACGAACCGATCGACATCAGCGACAGGATGATGATGGTGCCCTTGTTGACGAAGTCGCCTTCTTCCCACATGGCTTCGATGCCGTACGGGTTGTGCACTTCTTCGGTGGCTTCGGCAGCCGGAGCGGCGGCGTCGCCAGCCGGAGCGGCTGCGGCGTCGGCAGCCGGTGCAGCAGCAGCGTCAGCTGCCGGAGCTGCAGCCGCGTCAGCCGCCGGAGCGGTGGCGCCTGCGGCAGGAGCGTCAGCGAAGGCCGGTGCGGAAACCAGGGCCGATGCCGCCGTTACCGAGAACAGGACAGCCGCCAGCATAGCGGACAAACGGGTATTCTTAAACATGCTTCCTCCAAAAATATAAAAATAGACAGTTCGCTGAACTATTGACAACGAAAATCATAGAGTTGAGACGATGTTCTGTCTCGGTTTTATTCCAGCGTCCAGACGTACTGCACCGCTGTCCACGCCTGTTGCGGCTGACCATCGACCGTGGCCGGCTTGAATCGGCATTTGCTCAGGGCCGATTGCGCGGCCCGGTCCAGATCGCGGAAGCCAGACGACTTCTGCAGTTTGGATTCCATCACTCGACCATCGACACCGATCAGGAACTGCAGGGTCGTGGTACCGGTTTCTTCGTTACGCTGCGACGAACGCGGATATTCCGGACGTGCGCAAGTGTTAAAGTCTGCCACTGCCTCGGTGCGGCTCGGGCCGCGCGGTGCTGCCGGCGGAGCTGGCGGCGCCGGCGGGGCCGGAGGAGCCAGGTTGGTCGTCGGCGGCGGCGTATTGGTCGCGACCGAGATCGTGTTCTGCGGCGGCGGCGGCTGCTGCACCTGCACTTCGACCGGCGGGATGAACGGAGGCGGCGGGGCCTTCATTTCCGGCGGTGGCGGCGGTGGCGGCGTTTCCGGCGGTGGCGGCGGCTTCACCTCTTCGATCAGTTTCGTTTCCACAGCCTCGGTTACCTTGGTGACGATGCGGGTGCCCAGGCCATTGATGAATGCCCAAGCGACCACCACGTGCAGCAGGATAACAATGGCGAGACCGGTGTAATTCTTTCCCGGTTGCTTCCCATGCGTAAAATTCATGCCATCTTTCTCCAATACCAACTCTTTTTTGTTGCCACTAAACCCACTAAACACGACAAAAACCTAGGGCCGCATCCGGGACATCAAAGAATTATACCTACGAATTCTTTTTTGAGGAGACATTTTTACACCGTCGAAAGAGGCCTTAACTGCCTGTAATTGCAGGGAAAGAGGCTCATCTATACAACTGTGGCGCCGGGTTTTGCCTAGTCTAGAAAGCAATGGAAAATTGTAATTTTGTGTAGTGATTCCCCTCCATGTGTGGATCGTCAGGCATGGATGCCGGTTTTGCCAAATTTTTCATGCCAAAATCTACCAGCAGCAAATTTCATATGACGACATGCTGATCTTTTTGCAAACTATAGCCAGTTTCCGTAAGGTCGTGCGTACTGTTGAGCAGCCCAAAAACCTGCTTCGCCCCGTGCGAGCCGCATAGCCGAAGGTAATGGGAAAACCGCGTCTTGATATGCTTCAGTTGTGCTTCTTGCAATCGATTCGCGGATATCTGCTTCTCATGCATAGCAAAACTACATGGAAATCAGCGTTTTGAACAGTGTGTTTGCGCACCGACTCGCAAAAAAATTTCTGTGCACTGGTGATTTCCCGGGAAAAGGGTGGCAAAACGCACGGTCGGACGTGGAAGCGAAGGCTGGGTTAGGCGGGTAGGCCGCCATGACAGGCGCGGCACGCGAGTCTTCCCCGGGGGCTGGAGTCCGAAAGCCGATCCTCGACAGGGAAGACAAGCGGCATGGCGCGCGCTCGGGAGCCAGCGGACGCGGGGATAAGGAAAGGGCCGCCGAAAGGGCGGCCCTGAACGGTGGGTGATGGGCTCAGCGGCCGCGTTTCTCGCGGCGGCATTCCAGGAAGCTGACCACGTGCCCGCTCGGATCGACCGTCTCGAGGCGCACGTCGAAGCCCCACAGGCGCGCCACGTGCTTCAGCACCTCCTGGGCCTGCTGGTTCAGCGGACGCCGGTTGAACTGCGTATGGCGCAGCGTGAGGGCGCGGTCGTCGCGGGTATTGACCTGCCAGACCTGGATGTTCGGCTCGCGGCTGCCGATGTTGTACTGCTCGGCCAGCTTGTGCCGTACGTAGCGGTAGCCCTGTTCGTCGTGGATCGCCGAGATGGTCAGCTTGTCGCTGCGGTCGTCGTCGAGCACGGCGAAGAAGTGGAAGTCGCGGATCAGCTTGGGCGAGAGATACTGGGCGATGAAGCTCTCGTCCTTGAAGTTGCGCATCGCGAAGTCCAGGGTCTTGAGCCAGTCGCTGCCGGCCATGTCCGGGAACCAGGCGCGGTCTTCGTCGGTCGGATCTTCGCAAATGCGCCGAATGTCGGTCATCATCGCAAAACCGAGCGCATACGGATTGATGCCGCTGTAATAAGGGCTGGTCGCCGGCGGCTGGTAGACGACGTTGGTGTGGCTCTGCAGGAATTCCAGCATGAAGCCGTCGCCGACGATGCCTTCCTTGTACAGGTCTTGCAGGATCGTGTAGTGCCAGAAAGTGGCCCAGCCCTCGTTCATCACCTGGGTCTGGCGCTGCGGATAGAAGTACTGCGAGATCTTGCGCGTGATGCGGACCAGCTCGCGCTGCCAGGGCTCGAGCAGGGGCGCATACTTCTCGATGAAGTAGAGCAGGTTCTCCTCTGGCTCGGGCGGGAAGCGGTTCGGCGCCGCAGTCGCTACCTGCTCCTCGCGCAGCGGCAGGGTGCGCCAGATTTCATTGATCTGCGATTGGGCATATTCCTCGCGCTCTTTCTGGCGCGCCGTTTCTTGGGCCACCGAAAGCTTGGCCGGCCGCTTGTAGCGGTCCACCCCATAGTTCTGCAGCGCATGACAGGAATCGAGCAGCTCCTCGACCGCATCGATGCCGTAGCGCTGTTCGCACTCTGCAATATAGTTCTTCGCAAACACCATATAGTCGACGATGGCGTCGGCATCGGTCCAGGTGCGAAAAAGATAATTGCCCTTGAAGAAGGAATTGTGCCCGTAGGCAGCATGCGCGATGACCAGCGCCTGCATGGTCAAGCTGTTTTCCTCCATCAGGTAGGCGATGCAGGGATTCGAGTTGATGACGATCTCGTAGGCCAGGCCCATCTGGCCGCGCTTATAGCTCTTTTCCGTCGACAGGAAATGCTTGCCGAAAGACCAATGGTTGTAGGATACCGGCATGCCTACCGAGGTATAGGCATCCATCATCTGCTCGGCGGTGATGATCTCGAGCTGGTTCGGGTAGGTGTCCAGGCCGTAGCGCTTGGCCACCCGCTTGATTTCCTCGTGCGCCTGCTCAATCAGGTCGAAGGTCCATTCGGACTGTTCGGGCAGGGCGCGCGGGTTGTTGGGGTCTCTTGGCATGGTGGCCTCCCTTGGTTTTTCCCGGTCCTATTTCGGCTGTTTCTTGAACAGCTCGCGGAACACGGGATAGATGTCGGCCGGCGTCACGATCTTCTGCATGGCGAAATTCTTGTGGTGCTCGGCCACCTCGCAATATTGTTCCCACAGGTTCTGCGGCGGGCCGTCGGTGATCTCGACATAGGTGTAGTACTGGACCCGGGGCATGATGGCGTTGGTGAGGATCTGCTTGCACAGCACCGAGTCGTTGTCCCAGTTGTCGCCGTCCGAGGCCTGGGCCACGTAGGCGTTCCAGTCGGAGCTGCCATAGCGTTCGGCAATGACTTTCTGCAGCAGGTTCAGGGCCGAGGACACCACGGTGCCGCCCGATTCGCGCGAGTGGAAGAACTCGTTCTCGTCGACCTCGGCCGCGGCCGTATGGTGGCGGATGAAGACCACTTCGATCTTCTCGTAGACGCGTTTCAGGAACAGGTAGAGCAGGATGAAGAAGCGCTTGGCCGTGTCCTTGCGGGTCTCGTCCATCGAGCCCGATACGTCCATGATGCAGAACATCACGGCCTGGGTGCTGGGCTTCGGCACCTTGATGCGGTTCGAGTAGCGCAGGTCGAAAGGATCGATGAAGGGGATCGCGTTCAGGCGGATGTGCAGGTGGTGGATCTTGTCCTTCAGCTCGATCACCTGCTCGTCGTCCGAGGGGGCGCCTTCGTCGAACAGGGCCTGCAGGGCTGCTTCCGCTTCCTTGAGCTGGCGCTTGGCCGGGCCGCCGACGGCGATGCGGCGGCCGAGCGCGCCGCGCAGCGAGCGCAGCACGTGGATGTTCGAGGGCGTGCCGGACACGTTGTAGCCGGCGCGCTGGTTCTTGAATTCGACGGTCTGGGACAGCTGCGTCTTGACCATGTTCGGCAGCTCGAGGTCTTCGAAGAAATAGTTCATGAATTCTTCGCGCGAGAGCTCGAAGATGAAATCGTCTTCGCTGGTCTGGTCGCTGTTGCCGGCGCGCCCGCGCCCGGCGCCGCCGCCGCCGCTGCGCGGACGGTTGAACTGGTCGCCTTTCTGGTATTCGGTGTTGCCGGGATTGACGGTTTCCCAGACGCCGCCGTGGGCGTGGCCGAAATGGGGTTCGTTCACGTCCTTGACGGGGATCGTGACTTTTTCGCCGTTCTCGATGTCGGTGATCGAGCGGCCCTTGATTGCGCGGCCCACCGCGTCCTTGATCTGCGCTTTATAGCGGCGCAGGAAGCGTTCGCGGTTGACCGCAGACTTGTTCTTGCCCTGCAAGCGACGGTCGATGAGATAAGTCAAAACTGGCCTCCGGTGGTGGCGGCTCGAAGAACCTACTGCGCGTTGCATTTGCGGTCTGCGATGCTCACCGTACGTTTGTACGGTTGCGCTTCTCGACCGCAACTGCTGCCGCTCGCTACGGTTCTTCGAGCCGCCGATGCGTTGCGGGCGGGCGAAATCTTGATAGGTCTGTCTTGTAGGTCTATCTTAATACGCTCCGCAATCGCGTGTGCGGCGCACGCCTTTTTTTCGCGGCGCGCGCCGGTGCCCTTGTCAGGAGGACTTCCTCACGCGCAGATACCATTCGCACAGCAGCCGCACCTGCTTCGGCGTATAGCCCTTCTCGACCATGCGGGCGACGAAGTCGGCATGCTTGTTGGCATCCTCGGCGCTCGCCTTCGCATTGAAGGAGATGACCGGCAGGAGTTCTTCGGTGTTCGAGAACATCTTCTTCTCGATCACGCTACGGAATTTCTCGTAGCTGGTCCAGGCCGGGTTCTTGCCGGCATTGGTGGCCCGCGCACGCAGGCTGAAGTTGACGATTTCGTTTCGGAAATCCTTCGGATTCGAGATGCCGGCCGGCTTCTCGATCTTCTCGAGTTCGGCGTTCAGCGATTCGCGGTCGAAGCTCTCGCCGGTGTCCGGGTCGCGGAATTCCTGGTCCTGGATCCAGAAGTCCGCGAAGGTCACGTAACGGTCGAAGATGTTCTGGCCATACTCGGAATAGCTTTCCAGGTAGGCGGTCTGGATTTCCTTGCCGATGAAGTCGACGTAGCGCTGCGCCAGGTGTTCCTTGATATAGGACATGTAGCGCTGCTCGGTCTCCGGCGGGAACTGCTCGCGTTCGATCTGCTGTTCGAGCACGTAGAGCAGGTGGACCGGATTGGCCGCCACTTCGGTATTGTCGAAGTTGAAGACCTTGGACAGGATCTTGAAGGCGAAGCGGGTGGACAGGCCGTTCATGCCTTCGTCCACGCCGGCATAGTCGACGTATTCGTGCATCGACTTGGCCTTGGGGTCGGTGTCCTTCAGGTTCTCGCCGTCGTAGACCAGCATCTTCGAATAGATGCTGGAGTTCTCCGGGTCCTTCAGGCGCGACAGGATCGCGAACTGCGCCATCATGCGCAGGGTGCCCGGCGCGCAGGGCGCCTTGTCGAGCGAGGAGTTGTGCAGCAGCTTGTCGTAGATCTTGATCTCGTCCGACACGCGCAGGCAGTAGGGCACCTTGACGATGTAGATACGGTCGAGGAATGCCTCGTTGTTGCGGTTGTTGCGGAAGGTCTTCCACTCGGATTCGTTCGAGTGCGCCAGCACGATGCCCTCGAAGGGAATCGCGCCGAAGCCTTCGGTGCCCTTGTAGTTGCCTTCCTGCGTGGCCGTCAGCAGCGGGTGCAGCACCTTGATCGGCGCCTTGAACATCTCGACGAATTCCATCAGGCCCTGGTTCGCCAGGCACAGGCCGCCGGAGTAGCTGTAGGCGTCCGGATCGTCCTGGGCGTAGTCCTCGAGCTTGCGGATGTCGACCTTGCCGACCAGCGAGGAAATGTCCTGGTTGTTCTCGTCGCCCGGCTCGGTCTTGGCGATCGCGACCTGTTTCAGGATCGAGGGATAGCGCTTGACCACGCGGAACTTGTTGATGTCGCCACCGAACTCGTGCAGGCGCTTCACGGCCCAGGGGCTCGGGATGGTGCGCAGGTAGCGGCGCGGGATGCCGTAGTCTTCCTCGAGGATAGTGCCGTCCTCTTCCTCGTTGAACAGGCCAAGGGGAGATTCGTTCACGGGCGAACCCTTGATCGCATAAAAGGGCACCTGTTCCATCAGGCTCTTGAGCTTTTCGGCGATCGAGGACTTGCCGCCGCCCACAGGGCCCAGCAGGTAGAGGATCTGCTTGCGTTCTTCCAGGCCCTGGGCCGCATGGCGGAAGTAGGAGACGACCTGTTCGATCACTTCTTCCATGCCGTAGAACTCGCGGAAGGCCGGATAGATCTTGATCACCTTGTTGGCGAAGATCCGGGACAGGCGCGGGTCGAGGCGGGTGTCGACCAGGGTGGGGTCGCCGATGGCCGCCAGCATGCGCTCCGGCGCGCTGGCATAGGTCAGGGGATCTTTCTTGCAGAGCTGGAGGAACTCCGACATGGAGTATTCCTCTTCCCGGGTACGCTCATAGCGGGCTGCGTAGTTGTCAAAGATGCTCATTTCGAATGTCCTTTAGTGGGCGGAATCCCCAGCGGGCGAACCGCAGCGCATTCCGTGTGCGAACAATCACTGTCTCGGCAGTCCGTGAGATGGGCCTGCCTCAAGCCCCCCGGTCTTTGTCTGGCGTACTCCTTATCGGTCGCCCGCGTGCGGCGCCGGGATGGCCGGCGGCGGAAACGCGGTGCGATTTTTTTCTTCTAGTCCCGGATGTGCTGGTGGGCCCGGTCCGGTCTCCCGCAGCTTGGAGAGCGTCTTTTTTGCGTTTGTGAAATTTATTATGTGCCTATTGGTTCCCGAAGTCAAAGCAGTGTCGTGCGCACCTTTACTGTATATGCAAGTGCTTGAATCAGATAAGAAAAACGTCTTTTCAAAGCCCGCCCGCGAGGCCCGTAAACATGTCCCGGAAAGGGTGCCTGGAAGGGTCCCGCACGGACGGTTTTCGTGCCGCCCGAGGCTGCCTAAATATCAACTTTGTGATCCGATAGTGCACGATATGCTCAAGCAGTGGCGCACGCGTACGGTCAATACGGCGCCCCCTTTTCAGGCGCTTTTCCCTGTGAGCCGAGGCTTGGGCACCCATGCGTTACACTTGTCGGCCACGACAACCAAATCGTTTCACGGCCGGAGAAACATCATGCTGAACGAGCAGCTGCGCAGCGTCCTGCAAAACATGCCGAAGGCAGAATTACATATCCACATTGAAGGTTCGCTCGAGCCCGAGCTTATTTTTGCGCTGGCACAAAGAAACAGCGTATCGCTGCCCTATGCCTCGGTCGAGGCGTTGCGCGATGCCTACGCTTTCACGGACCTGCAATCCTTCCTCGACATCTATTACGCCGGCGCCAGTGTGCTGCTCACCGAGCAGGATTTCTACGACATGACCGCGGCTTACCTGCAGCGCGCCGCTGCCGACAATGTGCGCCACGCCGAGATCTTCTTCGACCCGCAGACGCATACCGCGCGCGGCGTGCCCTTCGAGACCGTCATCAACGGCATCTGGCGCGCCTGCCAGGAAGGTCCGATCAGCGCGAGCCTGATCATGTGCTTCCTGCGCCACCTGTCCGAGGAAGAGGCGCTGGCCACGCTCGAAGAATCGCTCCCATTCCGTGACAAATTCATTGGCGTCGGGCTGGATTCCTCCGAAGTCGGCCACCCGCCCGAAAAATTCGCGCGCGTGTTCGAGCGCGCCCGCCAGCTCGGCCTGCGCCTGGTGGCGCATGCCGGGGAGGAGGGGCCGCCCGCCTACATCGAGAGCGCCCTCGACGTGCTCGAGGTCGAACGCATCGACCATGGCGTGCGCAGCCTCGAAAGCCCGGCCCTGGTGGAGCGCCTGGTGCGCGAACAGATGGCGCTGACCGTATGCCCGCTGTCGAACATCAAGCTGCGCGTCTTCGATGTGATGGGCAAGCACAACCTGCGCGAGCTGCTCGACAAGGGCCTGGTCGCCACCGTGAATTCGGACGACCCGGCCTATTTCGGCGGCTACATGAACGACAACTTCATCGCCGCCTTCGAGGCGCTGCCGCTGGACGTGAACCACGCGCGCCAGCTGGCGCGCAACAGCTTCGCCGCTTCCTTCCTCGACCCGGAGCGCAAGCGCGCGTTCATCGCCGAAGTCGACGATTTCTTTGCCCACGCCAACGCCTAAGGACGTCCCATGTTCCTCCAGTCCCTCCGCATGACCGCACGCGACTGGCGCGCCGGCGAGCTGCGCTTCCTGCTGGTGGCGCTGGTCGTCGCCGTGTCGGCCCTGTCCTCGGTCGGCTTCTTCATCGACCGCATGCGCACGGGCCTCGAGCGCGATGCGCACCAGCTGCTGGGCGCCGACCTGCTGGTCAATGCCGACGACCCGGTGCCCGAGCGCTGGCGCGAGGAGGCGCGGCGCCGCGGCCTGCTGGTGGCCGACTTCACGGCCTTCCAGAGCATGGCCCAGGCCGGGGAAGGCGAGGACACGCAGGCCAAGCTGGCCGCCGTCAAGGCGGTCTCGAAGGGCTACCCGCTGCGCGGCCAGCTCAGTATCAGTACCGACCCCGATGCCGCCAGCCGGGCGCTCGGCGCGAAGACCACGGGCATCCCGGAACCCGGGACGGTCTGGGTCGACGCCAACCTGCTGCCGGCCCTGCGAACAAGGGTGGGCGGCAGTATCCAGCTCGGCGAAAAGACCTTCCGCATCGCCCAGCTGATCGCGGCCGAACCGGACAAGGGCGCCTCGTTCGCCAACTTCGCGCCGCGCGTGATGCTCTCGCTGCAGGACCTGCCGGCCACGAAACTGGTCGATCCCTTCTCGCGCGTGGCCTACCGCCTGCAGGTGGCCTCGCCCTCGAAGAACGATCTGGCCCCCGTCCAGGCGTATGAAGCCTGGCTGCGCAGCGACATCAAGACCAACAATGTGCGCGGCGTGCGCATCGAAACCCTGGAGAACGGCCGCCCCGAGATGCGCGCCACGCTCGACCGCGCGGACAGCTTCCTGTCCCTGGTCGGCCTGCTCTCGGCCATGCTGGCCGCCGTGGCGGTGGCGATGGCGGCGCGCCGCTTCATGCAGCGCCACCTGGACGCCTGCGCCATGCTGCGCTGCCTCGGCATGACCCAGAACCAGGTCGGCGCCATGTACCTGATCGAATTCACCCTCGTCGGCCTGGCGGGCAGCCTGCTGGGCGTGCTGGTGGGCTTCGGCGCCCACTTCATCCTGATCGCACTGATCGGCGATCTGCTGCCGCCGGACCTGCCGCCGGTGTCGATCCTGCCGGCCCTGCAGGGTGTGGCGACCGGCATGCTGCTGCTGGTCGGCTTCGCGCTGCCGCCGGTGCTCCAGCTGCGCAACGTGCCGCACAACCGCGTGATCCGGCGCGAAGCGGCCGCGCCCCAGCCGCTGGCCCTGGCCACCTATGGCCTCGGGATCGGCGTCTTCCTCGCGCTGCTGCTGTGGCAGGCGGGGGACACCAGGATTGCCCTGATGACGGCCGGCGGTTTCCTCGGCGGCCTGGGCGTGTTCGCGCTGGTCGCCTGGCTCGGCCTGCGCGGCTTGCGCCACCTGCGCGGCCTCTTCAAGCACCAGGCCTGGCGCTTCGCCATCACCTCGCTGCAGCGCCGCCCCGGCGCCACCGTGGTGCAGGTGGTCTCGCTGTCGCTCGGCCTGATGGCGCTGCTGATTCTCACCGTCGTGCGCGGCGACCTGATGTCGGCCTGGCGCACCGCCACGCCGCCGGATGCGCCGAACCGCTTCATCATCAATATCCAGCCGGAGCAGGCGGCCGGGGTCGAGCAGCAGCTGCGCGGCGCCGGCGTGAAGAACGTCGTGCTCTACCCGATGATCCGCGGCCGCTTCACGGCCCTGAACGGCAAGCCGGTCACCCGCGACACCTACCAGGACGGCGACGCGCGCCGCATGGCCGAGCGCGAATTCAACCTGTCCACCATGAAGGACATGCCCGAGACGAACGAGATCGTCGCCGGCAGCTGGTACAAGGATGCGCCCGGCGTGGCCGAGGCCTCGGTCGAGCAGAGCCTGGCCACGCGCCTCAAGCTCAAGCTGGGCGACGTGATGCGCTTCGACATGGGCGGCATCCCGGTGGAAGCGAAGATCACGAGCCTGCGCAAGCTGGAATGGGGCTCGATGCGCGCCAACTTCTTCGTCATCATCAACCCGCAAGCCATGGTCAATGCGCCGAAGAGCTATATGACGGCCTTCCACCTGCCGGGCGGCGCGGCCAGCGGCGCGAATGAGCTGACCAACAGCCTGAGCCGCAACTACCCGAACCTGAGCGTGATCGACGTCTCCGGCATCATCCGCCAGCTGCAGGACGTGCTGGACCAGGTGGTGGTGGCGGTCGAGTTCCTGTTCACCTTCACCCTGGCCTCCGGCGTGCTGGTGCTGTACGCGGCCCTGATGGGGTCGCAGGCCGAGCGCACCCGCGAAGCCGGGCTGCTGCGGGCCCTCGGCGCGACGAAAGGCCAGCTGGCCCAGGCGCAGCGCATCGAGTTCGTGCTGGTCGGCGGCCTGTCCGGCGTGCTGGCGGCGACCGGAGCGGCGGCGATGGGCTGGGCGCTGGCCGAATACGCGTTCAAGTTCGCCTGGCGCTTCGAGCCGCAGGTGTGGCTGGCGGGCGTGGCGGTGGGCGCCGTGTGCGCCCTGATCGGCGGCTGGCTGGGCCTGCGCAGCGTGCTGCGCCAGCCGCCGCTGCAGACGCTGCGCGAGGCATAAGCGTTCATCGGCTTCAGGCCGCCAGGTCTGCCGGCGCGCCTTCCAGCAGTGCGCGGTAATGGCGGTACCAGTCGCTCTGGAAGCGCTGCTGCGGGTCGTAGCGGCGCTTCGCCTCGAAGAGCAGCGCAAGTCGCGGATGGCAGGCGCGCACCTGGTCTGCGCTGGCGGCGCGCGAGTAGGTGAGGTAGAAGCTGCCCTCGCGTGCGATGGCCAGGTCGATGAGGCGGCGAAAGCTGCGTTCCGTCGCGGCGATGCCTTCCGCCGTGTGCGGGGTATGCAGGTTGAAAATCACGCAGGCATAGTCCTGGCGCGCCCAGGGCAGGAAGCTCTCCGTGTCGCGTTCGATCAGGCGGATGGTTCCGTAGATGAGGTCCACGCCGTGCTGCCGGAAGTCGCTTGCCGCCGCGCGCATGAAGTCCACCAGCCGGGTACGCGGCACGTACAGCTCGCCGATCACCTCCGAGCCGCAATGCTGCAGCGCGCGGTCGATCTCGTGGTGGTAGCCGTCCAGGTAGACACTCTGCTGCAGGCGGTCGTTCCAGTAGGTTTGCCCGTCCGTCGCCAGGTAGTGGCGCGCATAGCATGCGAAGGCACGGCTCTTGTCGGTGTGCGCCAGATGCAGGAGAGCGCGCCAGTCCTGCCCGGACAGCTCCCTGCCTGCCTCGGGGGTGAGGTCGTCGACGGGCACATAGCAGGAGAACACGCCGCGATCCAGGAAGTCGGGCGATGCGGGATCGATGGCGAACTGGAAGTCGCCGAATACATGGCCGGCCGCGATGCGCTCTGCAAACGCGGGCATGAGTTCGTCCAGCTGGAGCAGGGTCACGTCGCGCCGCATCGCCTGGCGCGGCGCCAGGCGCAGGGTCAGGCTGGCGACGACGCCGAACAGGCCGTAGCCGCCGATCGCCAGGGCGAACAGTTCGCGGTTCCTGGCGCGGCTGCACTGCAGCACCTCACCATTCGCATCGACCAGCGTAAAGGCTTCGACGTCGTCGATGAAAGGGCGCATGCGCAGGCCGCGTCCATGGATGTTGGCGGCGAGGCAACCGCCGAGCGAGAGCCGGTCCGCGCCCGTCTGCTTCTGGCGAATGGCCCAGCGCCGGCCTTGCGGCGCCGGCGCCGTTTCCAGGTAGTCGATCAGTTCGGGCCACTGGATGCCGGCCTCGACCTCGATCAGGCCGGCGGCGGCGTCGAAGGCCAGCACGCGGCGCATCTGCCGCATGTCGAGCAGCACGTCGCCGCTGGCGAATTGCTGGCCGCCCATGGCATGCCGTCCGCCGCAGACGGAGAGCGCCAGCCCCTGCCGCGCAGCCTCCCTGATGCAGGCGCAGATGTCGAGCAGGGAGCGCGGCTGGTAGATGGCCGCAACGTGTGTCGGGTTGAGTGCCGAATGGATATCGTTGACGAGCGAGGAAACGCAGGATGGGCGCATGACATCACTCCAGAACAGGTTGTGGCGCCATTATTGGCAGGCGAATCCCCGCATGCCAGCGCTTCCCGCCGGGTAGCGCGACGCGGCACCCGGCGTATCGCAATTCGCCACGAATTCCACATCCTGGCCAACCCGGCAGGTCCCGGCTGCGCTATCATTGCCGGCATGTCTGAACCGAACACCCCCGAAGCACAAACGCTGTACGAAATCATGGGCGGCGAGGCGCGCCTGCGCGAACTGGTCGACCGCTTCTACGACCTGATGCAGCTCGAGCCCGAATTCGCCGAGATCCATGCGATGCACCCGGTCCCCAACGACAGCTCGCGCGAGAAGCTGTTCATGTTCCTGTCCGGCTGGATGGGCGGGCCCGACCTGTTCGTGGAGCGCTACGGCCACCCGCGCCTGCGCGCGCGCCACCTGCCTTTCGCCATCGGCACCAGGGAGCGCGACCAGTGGCTGCGCGCGATGGCCTGGGCCATGGAAGACCTGGGCTACGACGACGCGCTGCGCGTGCGGATGATGCAGTCCTTCTTCCACACCGCCGACTGGATGCGGAATAAAGCCGACTGAGTCATGAGCATCATCGAGATCGTTCTGCTGCTGGCCCTGGTCGTCGTGATCGTCCTGCAGCTCCTGTTGCTGGCGCGCGCCCGTTCCAATGGCGATGCCCGCCACATCGAGCGCCTGGAGCGCGAGCTGCGTCTGGAGATGCAATCCACCGCACAGGCCACGCGCCAGGAAGTGGCGGGCCACATGGGCCAGTACCACGCCGCGAGCGTGCAGCAGTTCGACAGCATGCGCCAGCAGATGCAGCTGCAGTCGGGGAGCAGCCGCGAAGAGCAGGCGCGTTCGCTGAAGCGCTTCGCCGACACCCTGCAGCTGACCCTGTCGAACCTGACCGAATCGAACGCCCAGCGCATGCTGGAGGTGCGCGGCACGCTGGAAAGCAAGATCCGCGATCTTCAAGCGGATAACGCGAAACGCCTGGAAGAAATGCGCCAGACGGTGGACGAGAAGCTGCACGCGACACTGGAAACGCGCCTGACGGAATCCTTCCGCCAGGTCAGCGAGCGCCTGGAAAAGGTGCACCAGGGACTGGGCGAGATGCAGGCCCTGGCCATCGGCGTGGGCGACCTGAAGCGCGTGCTCACCAACGTCAAGACCCGCGGCACCTGGGGCGAAGTGCAGCTCGAGATGCTGCTCGAGCAGGTGCTGACGGTCGACCAGTACGCCAAGAACGTCGAGACCGTGGCGGGTTCCAATGCGCGCGTGGAATTCGCGATCAAGCTGCCGGGCGTGGTCGATGGCGGCCCGCCGCTGTGGCTGCCGATCGACGCCAAGTTCCCGAAGGAGCAGTACGAACGCCTGCTGGAAGCGGCCGAGACGGCCGACGCCGACGGCGTCGCGCGCGCAGGCGCGGAACTCGAGCGTGCGGTGCGCGGCGAAGCCAAGACCATCTGCGAGAAATACGTGTCGCCGCCGCAGACCACCGACTTCGCCATCCTCTTCCTGCCGACCGAAGGCCTCTACGCGGAAGTCATGCGCCGCCCGGGCCTGGCCGACGACCTGCAGCGCTCGCTGCGCGTGACCATCGCCGGCCCCTCGACCCTCTCCGCGCTGCTCAACAGCCTGCAGATGGGCTTCCGCACGCTGGCGCTGGAAAAGCGCTCGTCCGAGGTGTGGCAGGTGCTGGGCGCGGTGAAGACCGAGTTCACCAAGTTCGGCGACGTGCTGGCCACCACCAAGGCGACGCTGGAAAAGGCGGCCAAGAACATCGAGAGTGCCGAGGTGCGCAGCCGGGTGATGGCGAAGAAACTGAAATCAGTGGAAGCGCTGCCGAGCGAGGCGGCGCAGCTGATGCTCGGCCCCGACCGTCTCGACACTGACGACTGACGAATATGGCGCCTGCCATCGCGGGCGCTTATACCCGCATGCCGATCCAGATAACGGCTTCGGTCGCGCCCGATACGGCGCGCTCGAGCGCTCGATACAGCAGTCCCGGTGCGTGGAGACGTATCGCCGATCGATCGTGATGGTGTTGTTCGTCGTCCAGGATCTGCAGGATGGCAGTAGTTGCCGCGGGATCGCTGGCGCCGAGCTCGGCCAGCTGCCCATGCAGATGACGCAGGACGACCCGCTCCACTGCAACGGTGGTGATGGCGATTGCCTGTTCGCCCATGAGACCGCTCAGGATACCCAGACCATAGCCTCCCACGGCACACATCCAGAAGCTACGGCATTTACGTAGCCCACGCCGTTCGAGTTCATGTCCAAAGATCGCGCGATGCTTCTCTTCGTGCGCTTTGAACTCCGCCAACTCGGCGGTTAGCCTGCTTGCTCTCAACCGTGCCGCCAGGATCTGACCGGCGTAAATGTGTACCGCGCCGTGCTCGCCAGCGTGGTTGACTTTCAGGATCCGGCCAGCGTCGACGCCAGCCGAAAGGGGCAGTGATTGGCGGGCGACCGTCATGAATTTCTCCAGTCGCCGCGGCGCATTACATCAAACCTTCGAACACGAGCACGTCGACCATGTCTCCCGCTGCGACATTGCCCTGCTCGTCATGCAGCACCACCATGCAATTCGCCTCCGACATCGAGCGCAGGATGCCCGAGCCCTGCGAGCCCGTGATGCGCACCTCCGGTTCGCCGTCCGCGCCGCGCGACAGGATGCCGCGCTGGTACTCCGTGCGGCCGGGCTTCTTGCGGATCGCGCCGCTCGAGCGCGCACGCAGCAGGGGCAGGGGCGCGTCGGCGCCCATCATGCGCAGCAGGGCCTCGCGGGCGAAGAAGTAGAAGGACACCATCACCGCCACCGGATTGCCCGGCAGGCCGAACAGAAAAGCGCTGCGGCCGTTGGAATGAATGCGGCCGAAGGCAAGCGGGCGTCCGGGCCGCATGCCGATCTTCCAGAAGGTGACGTCACCCAGCCTGGCCATGATCTGCTTGGTGTAGTCGGCCGCGCCGACCGACACGCCGCCCGAGGTGATGATGGCGTCGGCGTTCTCGCAGGCGCTCCGCAAGGCTTCTTCCAGCGCGTCCGGGTCGTCGCGCACCACGCCCATGTCGACGATGTCGCAGCCCAGGCGCTGCAGCATGCCGTAGATCGTGTAGCGGTTGCTGTCGTAGACGCAGCCTTCATCGAGTGCTTCGCCTACCGAACGCAGCTCGTCGCCGGTCGAGAAGAAGGCCACCCGCAGGCGGCGCTGGACCGCCACTTCGGGAACGCCGAGCGAGGCGAGCATGCCGAGGTCGGGCGGACGCACCACGCGGCCTTTGCTCAATGCTGGACTACCGGCTTTCAAGTCTTCGCCGGCGAAGCGGCGGTTGTCGCCAGGGCGGATCACGCCGGCCGGCAGGGTGATGGTGTCGCCATCCTGGCTGACGAATTCCTGCGGCACCACGCTGTCGCAGCCGTCCGGCATGACGCCGCCCGTCATGATGCGCACGCATTCGCCGGCCGCCGGGACCATGCCGGAGGCATTGCCGGCGAAGGTGGTGCCGATCACGCGCAGCGTGACAGGGGCGTCGGCACGCAGGTCGCTGCCGCGCAGCGCGAAGCCGTCCATGGCCGAGTTGTCGTGGGCCGGGACGTTGATCGGGGAGATGACGTCCGCCGCGAGCACGCGGCCGAGCGCAGAACGCAGCGCGACCTTCTCGACAGCGCGAACCGGTTGCACGAACTCGCGGATGATGCGCTGGGCGTCGCGTACCGGCAGGGCATCCGGATCATAGGAAGACAGGCAGCTGACCACGCTCGCCAGCGAGGGCGGCAGCGTATTGTCCAGGCCCTTCAGCTCGTCCAGCGTATTGATGTTGCGGAAGGCGTCCGCATCCTCGAACAGCACCTCGACCGCCTTCAGATCCTTGTACCAGCCGTCCACGCGCCGCCCGCCTTCGAGCAGGTATTGCGAGAGCTGCGGCAGCCGGCTCGCCTTCACCAGGCAAAACACCGGATGCGGCTGTGGGCGCATGCCCGGCTCTTGCGTCACGGCAAAGGCCAGGTCGGCATCCTCGGCTTCGACGGCGGCGGCCAGGCGCTCGGCCAGGTCGCCCGGCAGGAAGGGTGAGTCGCAGGGTGCGGCCAGCAGCCAGGGCGTGGCGCAGTGGCGCAAGCCTGCTTCCAGTCCGGCCAGCGGGCCTGCGAAATCCGGCGTCTCGTCCCGCCACACCGGCACGTTAAAGACGCGCCAGCTATCCAGGTTGCGGTTGGCGTTGATGATGACATTGCCGACCTGCGGCGCCAGGCGCTCCAGCACGTGCTGGGCCATCGTGGTGCCGCGAAAGGGCTGCAGGCCCTTGTCGACATTGCCCATGCGCGAGCCACGGCCGCCCGCCAGGATGAGTCCCGTGATGAGTTGCTTGTCCATGGTTTCAGCCGCCGATGTACGACATTTCGACTTTCCGTGCGCCGCCTGCCAGGCCGGACGTATCCGCCGTGCGGGTTTCCGAATACCGGTCGGTGCGGCCGCGCCAGAGCTGGGCCACGGCGCCCGAGAGTTCCTCGTCCGTGCGGCCGGCGCGCAGCAGGGCGCGCAGGTCGTGGCCGCGGGTGGCGAAAAGGCAGGTGTAGAGCTTGCCCTCGGTGGACAGGCGCAGGCGCGAGCAGTCGTGGCAGAAGGCCTGGGTGACGCTGGAGATGAAGCCGACTTCGCCGCCGCCGTCGAGATAGCGCCAGCGTGCGGCGGTCTCGCCGCTGTAGTTGGCGTCGACCGGGGCGAGCGGCAGTTCTGCGGAGATGCGGCGCACCAGTTCGGCCGAGGGAATGACTTCTTCCATGTTCCAGCCGTTCGAGGCGCCCACGTCCATGTATTCGATGAAGCGCAGGATGAAGGGCGAGCCCTTGAAGTGGCGCGCCATCGGCAGGACCTGGTCCTCGTTGGTGCCGCGCTTGACCACCATGTTCACCTTGATCGGGCCCAGCCCGGCCGTATGCGCCGCGTCCAGGCCGTGCAGCACGTCGGCGACAGCGAAGTCGACATCGTTCATGCGCCGGAACACGGCGTCGTCCAGCGCGTCGAGCGAGACGGTGACGCGGTCCAGGCCCGCATCCTTCAGAACATGCGCCTTGCGCGCCAGCAGCGAGCCGTTGGTGGTGAGCGTGATGTCGAGCGGGCGACCGCTCGGCGTATCCAGGGTGCGCAGCATGCCGACCAGGCGCTCCAGGTTCTTGCGCAGCAGCGGTTCGCCCCCGGTCAGGCGCAGCTTCTCGACGCCGTGGGCGATGAAGATGCGCGCCACCCGGGTGATCTCCTCGAAGGAGAGCAGCTCGCCGTGGGGCAGGTAGGCGTAGTCCTTGTCGAAGACTTCCTTCGGCATGCAATAGACGCAGCGGAAGTTGCAGCGGTCCGTGACCGAGATGCGCAGGTCGTGCAGCGGCCGGCCGAGGGCGTCGGCCAGCCGTCCGCTGGGTGCTTCGCTGATGGCCGGCACCGCCATTGCAGGGGAGCGCAGGTCATTGATTGGAATGATTTTCTCAGGCATGCCAATACGATAGCACGAGCCCAGCGAGCGCACAGGCGGCGATCAGCCGGATGGGCCCGACCTTGTAACGCAGCAGGGCCATGCTGGCCACCGCGCCGATGGCGATCGCCCCCGGCTGGAGCTGTCCGCCGGCGAAGAACACGTGCTGGCCGAAGAACACCGCCAGGCTGGCGACCACGCCGACCACGGCCGCCGAGATCGCGGTCAGGGGCGCCGTCAGGCGCACGTTTCCGCGTCCGGACTCGACCAGCGGCCCGCCGGCCAGGATGAACACAAACGAGGGCAGGAAGGTGAACAGCGCCGCCACGAGCGCGCCGGCGAGCCCGGCCAGGGGCAGGGCGGCCGGGCCGAACAGGGCATGGGTCCAGCCGCCCACGAAGCCGACGAAGGCCACGATCATGATGAGCGGGCCCGGCGTGGTCTCGCCCAGCGCCAGCCCGTCGATCATCTGGGTCGCGCTCAGCCAGCCATATTTCTCGACCGCGCCCTGCACCACATAGGGCAGCACTGCGTAGGCCCCGCCGAAGGTCATCAAGGCAGCCTTGGTGAAGAACCAGCCCATGCGCGCCAGGGTGCCGTCGACGCCGTAGACGGCGGCCAGCAGGAGCCAGGCGCCCAAGGCCAGCCCGATGCCGATGGCGCAGGCCTTGACGAGGCCGCGCAGCGAGAAACGGGCGTGGCCAGGGGTGGGTGTGTCGTCGTCGATCAGGGCCGGGCCGTCATGCTTGCGATTGCTTGGGTTCCCGCCGCCCGGCTGGAAGCGCTGCGGCGCCAGCCGGCCGCCCACGATACCGAGCAGGGCCGCGCCGAGCACGATCAGCGGAAACGGCACGTCCAGCAGGATGGCCAGGAAGGCGGCAGCGGCGATCGCGGCCAGCAGGCCGTTCTTCAAGGTGCGGGTGCCGATGCGCCAGGCCGCCGCGATCACGATCGCGACGACCGCCGGCTTGATCCCGGCCATGATGCCGGCCACCACGGGCAGGTGGCCCCAGGCAAGGTAGATCCAGGACAGGCCGATCAGGAGCAGCAGCGAAGGCAGGATGAACAGCAGGCCCGCCAGGATTCCGCCCCAGGCGCGGTGCAGCAGCCAGCCGATATAGATCGCCAGCTGGGTGGCTTCCGGGCCGGGCAGCAGCATGCAGTAGTTGAGGGCGTGCAGGAAGCGCTGCTCCGAAATCCAGCGGCGGCGCTCGACCAGTTCGCCGTGCATCAGGGCGATCTGGCCGGCGGGGCCGCCGAAACTGATGAAGCCGAGCTTGAACCAGTAGAGGAGGGCTTCGCGAAAAGAGATGGTTGTGGGCATCCGCGTATCCTAACCCGGCAATATGTCGGCTTTGTTCAATCAATAAAAAGGGGGGAGCCGCAGCTCCCCCCTCTCGCCGTTCAATACGGAACAGGCTTACTGGCGCGTATCCACCTGCACCAGCGGCTCGTCCACCGGGACCTCCACCTTCTTGCGGGCGCGGCCCATGCGCGGTGCGGTGGCAGCCTGGGCGGCGGCTTCCTGTGCGGCGCGCAGTTTTTCCGGATCGGTCGCAGCCAGCTGCAGGCCGGCCTTGGCCAGCACGTCGTTCATGTCCACCGGCGCTGCCGCAGGGGCGGGAGCGGGGGCAAGCGGTGCGGGCGCTTCCACGGCAGGCGCTGGAGCAACAGGTGCTTGCGCGCTTGGCGCCGGAGCAGGTGCGGCTTCGACGACCGGCGCCGGCGCCGGCGCCGGAGCAGCCTTGGCAGCCATCAGTGCTGCGGTCGGGAAGGGCCACGGGCCCGGTTCGGCCACGGCAGCCGGAGCAGGCGCCGGAGCGGCCGCAGGTGCCGGTGCCGGTGCCGGTGCAGCGACCGGAGCCTCGGCGGCAGCCTTGGCATCCGCCTCGGCCTTCGCCTTGGCAGCCACGGAAGCGGCGGTCGGGAAGGGCCATGGGCCAGGCTCGGCTTGTGCAGCCTGGCGCTTGGCTTTCGGCGCCTTGGCTTCGGCAGCGACCTTGGCGGCTTCCTCGTCGGCGACCGGGGTGAAGGCCGGCGCGCCGTCGACGCCGTCGACGGACTCGATGCCCTCGGCCTGGTCACGGTCGCGGCGGTTGCGGTTGCGGCCACCACGGCGGCGGCGGCGGCGCGGCTCGTCGCCGCCCTCGGTTTCCAGTTCCTCGCCGACCGGGCCGGTCGCGGCGACCTTCACTGCGTGCTCCAGCACGTCGCCGTGCGGGGTGCTGGTGGACAGCTCGCTTTCCGGAACGGTGGCTTTGACTTCGTCCAGCTTGGCTTCGATCGCCTGCTGGGTGCGTTCAGTGCGCTCGCCACGCTCACGCGGCTGGCGCGGTGCGCGTTCCTTGCGTTCGCCGCCTTCGCCACGTTCTGCGCGCGGCGCTGCTGCTGCGCCCTCGGCCTGTTCGCGTGCTTCGCGCGGCTGGCGCGGTTCACGCGGCGGACGCGGTTCGCGCGGCGGACGGGCCGGCTTGCCTTCCACGCCCTCGACGGCCTTGACGGTCTCGTCCGACTTGGCAGTCAGGTCGCGTTCGTCGCGGTCACGGCCGCCCTTGGCGCCACGGCCATTGCGGCTACGCTGGCCGCCACGGCCGTTGCGCTCGCCGCGTTCGCCGCCTGGTGCCGCCGGTTTTTCGGTGACGACCGGGGCCGGGGCGCTAGGTGCAGGCGCCACGACCGGGGTGCCCATGAAGAAGTTGCGGATGCGGGCGAAGAAGCCGACTTCGGCCGGCGGTGCGCTTGGTGCCGGGGCGGCAGCCACCGGCGCGGCGGCTTTGGCCGGCTTGGCGGCTTCGCTGCGGTCCACCATCGGGGCCGGCTGGGCCGGGGTGATGGTCTTGACCACGGCTTCCTGGCGCGGCTTGGCTTCTTCCTTCTGGCGCTTGGAGAAGCTCATGTCGGTCTCGGCCGATTCCGCCATGGTGTAGCTGGCGGCCACGTCTTCCAGGCGCGGGTCGTCGTGCTTGATGCGCTCGAGCTTGTAATGCGGGGTGTCCAGATGCTTGTTCGGGATCAGGATCACGGTGATGCGGTGGCGGTTCTCGATCTTGAGCACTTCGCCGCGCTTTTCGTTCAGCAGGAAGGCGGCGACGTCGACCGGCACCTGCACGTGGATCGCGGCCGAGTTCTCCTTCATCGCCTCTTCCTGGATGATGCGCAGGACTTGCAGGGCCGAGGATTCGGTATCGCGGATGTGGCCGGTGCCCGAGCAGCGCGGGCATGTCACGTGGGAGCCTTCCGACAGCGACGGACGCAGGCGCTGGCGCGACAGTTCCATCAGGCCGAAGCGCGAGATCTTGCCCATCTGGACCCGTGCACGGTCATGGTGCAGGGCGTCCTTCAGGCGGGTTTCCACCTCGCGCTGGTTCTTGGCCACTTCCATGTCGATGAAGTCGATCACGATCAGGCCGCCCAGGTCGCGCAGGCGCAGCTGGCGGGCGACTTCGTCGGCCGCTTCGCAGTTGGTGTTGAAGGCGGTGGTCTCGATGTCGGAGCCGCGGGTGGCGCGCGCCGAGTTGACGTCGATGGAGACCAGGGCTTCGGTGTGGTCGATGACGATCGCGCCGCCCGACGGCAGCGGCACGGTGCGCGCGTAGGCGGTCTCGATCTGGTGTTCGATCTGGAAGCGCGAGAACAGGGGCACGTCGTCGCTGTAGCGCTTCACGCGGTGCGCCATGTCCGGCATCACGTGCGACATGAACTGCTGCGCCTGTTCGAAGATCTCGTCGGTGTCGATCAGGACTTCGCCGATGTCCGGCTGGAAGTAGTCGCGGATCGCGCGGATCACGAGCGACGATTCCTGGTAGATCAGGAAGGGGCCCGGCGCCGACTTGCCGGCGCCTTCGATCGCACGCCACAGCTGCATCAGGTAGTTCAGGTCCCACTGCAGCTCTTCGACGGTGCGGCCGATGCCGGCGGTGCGGGCGATGACCGACATGCCCTGCGGCAGGTCGAGCTTGTCCATGGTTTCGCGCAGTTCCTGGCGCTCTTCGCCTTCGACGCGGCGCGACACGCCGCCGCCGCGCGGGTTGTTCGGCATCAGGACCAGGTAGCGGCCGGCCAGCGAGATGAAGGAGGTCAGCGCCGCGCCCTTGTTGCCGCGCTCTTCCTTCTCGACCTGGACCATGATTTCCTGGCCTTCCTTGAGGGCTTCCTTGATCGTGCAGTTACGCACGTCGACGCCATCGCGGAAATAGGAACGGGCAACTTCTTTGAAGGGGAGGAAACCGTGGCGGTCTTCGCCGTAGGAGACGAAGCAGGCTTCGAGGGAGGGTTCGATGCGGGTGATGACACCCTTGTAGATATTGGACTTGCGTTGCTCGCGACCGGCGGTCTCGATATCGATGTCGATCAGCTTCTGGCCGTCGACAATCGCTACGCGCAGCTCCTCTTGCTGCGTAGCGTTAAACAACATTCGTTTCATTTTTATAAACTCCGCGGCCCGAAAGCCGTGTCATGCCGCGTTTGTAAGACGCGGCGAAGTACAGGGAATGTACGCGGAGACGGGATGTTGGAGGGGGGAATGCCCATAGCGTGGGCACGACGACGCAAAGCATCGCTGCCGCACAGGGCGCAGATGGGAGTCGAACGTCATTGTCTACGCACGCCGCGACCAGCGACCGGGACCTGCCTGCCACCACGTTGGGGTAAGCACGACAGGACTCGGCGGGGCGGTGTGCAACAACGTACCAGACCGACGCCAGCGAACAACCAAGGCTTCGGAGGCGATCGATCGTGTCGATCAGCCTTGCTCTCAAGCCCTCAGGTGAGCAGCACGAAGTCCATAAAATTCCCATAGGGAATTTTTACAACCTCGTCGGTCGGGCGAAAACGACAAGCGTTATCGACACCATCAACCTGCGAGCCGCTTGAAGTGGCTTGCAGGTACTTGTCCTTGTAAATCCAAACAATCCAATCCTGCATTCACACGCGCAACCCGATTAACAACTGCAGGTGCAACCCTGATTCGCGCCTGAATGTGCGTACACGTTTTTTCCATCGAATTTGCCACTGGCGGGGCCGATGGAGCGCGCCCCTGTGTAAAATATCGTTTTAATTCTTACACCAGCAGAGGTTTGACCGCCGCCTGTCGATTATATATTCAAAATGAAGGACTTAGAGAGAATTTCTGGGAAGACAATGCGAACCACGATGCAAAACGATGTTGTTCCCCCTTCATCACAGCAAGCACTACAGGCGCAGTTCCTCACCATCGGCGAAGAAGAAGCCGGCCAGCGCATCGATAATTTCCTGTTGCGCATCTGCAAAGGCGTCCCCAAGAGCCACGTCTACCGCATCCTGCGTTCCGGCGAAGTCCGGGTCAACAAGGGCCGCATCGACCAGATGTACCGCCTCAACGAAGGCGACGTGGTGCGCGTGCCGCCGATCCGGATCGCCGAAAAAAGCAGCACCCAACAGGCACCGGGCGCCGAATTCGCCGTCGTGTTCGAAGATACCCACCTGCTCGTCATCGACAAGCCGGCCGGGGTCGCCGTGCATGGCGGCTCGGGCGTGTCCTATGGCGTGATCGAACAATTGCGCGCGGCGCGGCCGCAAGCCAAGTTCCTGGAGCTGGTGCACCGGCTCGACCGCGAGACCTCGGGCCTGCTGCTGATCGCAAAGAAGCGTTCCGCGCTGACGAACCTGCACGACCAGATGCGCGACGGCGTGACCGACAAGCGCTACCTGGCGGCGGTGGCCGGCGACTGGGTGAACAAGCGCCAGCATGTCAAGCTCCCTTTGCATAAATTCACGACGCCGGACGGCGAGCGCCGCGTGGTGGTGCAGGCCGGCGGCCAGGAAGCGCACACGGTGTTCAACCTGAAACGCAAGTGGCAGGACTTCGCCCTGCTGGAAGCCGAGCTCAAGACGGGCCGCACCCACCAGATCCGCGTGCATCTGGCGTCCTCCGGCTTCCCCATCCTCGGGGACGAGAAATACGGCGATTTTGCGCTGAACAAGCAGCTTCAGAAGGCAAACGACACGCGCGGAGCGCTCAAGCGCATGTTTCTGCACGCCTGCCAGATCACCTTCACCCACCCCGACACGGGCAAGCCGCTGACCCTGCGCGCGCCCCTGCCGGCCGAGTGCGACCGATTCTTGGTAAGCTTGGGGCAACCATTAACATGAATTCGTAGGGTGGTCGGCTTCGCCGACCGCGCGTTCAACTCACGGATGAGCTGCAACAGCGTATGCCGGAGCTGGACGCGCGGTCGGCAGAGCCGACCACCCTACACGACAAAAACAACATGCCAAGAAAGCAATTTGACCTGATCGTCTTCGACTGGGACGGCACGCTGATGGACAGCACGGCGACGATCGTCAAGTGCATCCAGTCGGCGGCGCGCGACCTGGGCCTGCCGGTGCCGAGCGATGCCTCGGCCGCCCACGTCATCGGCCTCGGCCTGTCCGAGGCCATGCAGGCCGTGATGCCCGATATCGATCCGGCGCTCTACCCGCGCATGGTCGAGCGCTACCGCTACCATTTCCTGACCAAGGACCACGAACTCGTGCTGTTCAAGGGCGTTCGCGACATGTTGAGCGATCTTGCAGGGGAGGGCTACTTCCTGGCCGTGGCCACGGGCAAGAGCCGCGTGGGCCTGAACCGGGCCTTGAATGCGGCCGGCCTGCTGTCGACGTTCGACGCCACCCGCTGTGCAGACGAAACCTTCTCGAAGCCGCACCCGGCCATGCTGCAGGAACTGACCCGCGAACTGGGCCAGGATCTCAAGCGCACCGTCATGATCGGCGACACCACCCACGACCTGATGATGGCCAGCAATGCCGGCGCCAGCGGCATCGCGGTCGAGTTCGGCGCCCATCCGGTACACCAGCTGCAAGCCTGCCACCCGGTCTTCTCGGCCAGGTCGATTCCCGAGCTGCACGCCTGGTTGCTGGAGAACGCATAAGGATGACGGTGGAAGACGGCTATTTCGTGTGCGAAGCCGGCGCCCTGCTCGATGGCGGCAAGGGTGTGCGCTTTCCGGTGATTGCGTTTGGGCAACCAGCTACCGGCTTTGTGGTACGGTATGACGGTAAACCATTTGCCTATCTGAACCGTTGTGCACACGTACCGATCGAACTGGACTGGAAACAGGGCGACTTTTTCGAATCCAGCGGGCTGTACCTGATGTGCGCAACCCATGGCGCGGTCTATGAACCGGATACCGGCAAGTGCGCCGGGGGCCCCTGCCGCGGCGGGAAGCTGCGGCCGATCCCGGTCGTCGAACGTGATGGCGGCATCTGGTGGCAGCCGGACGACATGGTCCGGGCACCAAGGGACAACACGGCAATTCAATAACCACACTGCACAGTATGAGCGACCAGACTCCCCACGAGAAGTACCCAGGCGAACAGCGTATGGAGGATCGCGGCGAACAGCGCTTCGCCGCCGACCCGACCGTGGGCAACTGGGAGCGCGCGACGCTCGAGAAGCTGGTGTTCGCCACCGTGCAGGAACGCCGCGCGGCGCGCCGCTGGGGTATCTTCTTCAAGCTGAGCTTCCTGCTGGTGGCCATTCTCGCCCTGCTGACCTATTACGACTCGACCTTCGGCCTGGGCGGCGACGAAAACCTGGGGCGTCACACGGCGTTAATCGAAATTAACGGCGAGATCGAAGCAGAAGGCAGCGGCGCGGCCGATACCGTCATTCCGTCGCTGAACAAGGCCTTCGCCGACGCCGGCTCGGCCGCGGTGGTGCTGCGCATCGACAGCCCCGGCGGCAGCCCGGTGCAGGCCGGCATCATCGTCGACGAGATCCAGCGCCTCAAGCGCGGCTACCCGGACAAGCCCCTGTATGTGGTGGTGGACGAGATGTGCGCCTCGGGCGGCTACTACATCGCCTCGGCGGCCGACCGCATCTACGTGAACAAGGCCTCGATCGTCGGCTCGGTCGGCGTGCTGATGGACAGCTTCGGCTTCGTGGGCACCATGGACAAGCTGGGCGTCGAGCGGCGCCTGCTGACGGCGGGCGAGAACAAGGGCTTCCTCGACCCCTTCAGCCCGCAGTCGGACAAGCACAAGGCGCACGCCCAGGCCATGCTCAACGAAATCCACCAGCAATTCATCGCGGTGGTGCGCGCCGGACGCGGCAAGCGCCTGAAGGAAACCCCGGAAACCTTCTCGGGCCTTTACTGGACCGGTGCGAAAGCCGTCGAGATGGGCCTGGCCGACGGTTTCGGCACGGTCGACACGGTGGCGCGCGACATCGTCAAGGCCGAGGACATCGTCGACTACACCGCCCACGAAGGCCTGCCGGAGCGCGTGCTGAAGAAATTCGGCGCGGCGGTCGGCGAGAGCGCGATCAAGGCGGTGGCCAAGGGGGCGGTGCCGCAAGTGCGATGATGTTTTCCTTGCATCCCGCGTGGCATGTTCTATATTGTGTGTAGCGCCTGGCGGGAAGGACCATAAGCAAGGCGCTCCCCACTGCACCGCGGGTGCAGCTTCGAGAGAATTCAATTCCTCACAGTGGTGTTCCTTCTCAGGAAGTGGAAACGACGGCTCCGGCCGTCGTTTTCATTTCCTGGGTAGCAGTCTCAGCAGGTGCCGAGATGTTGGGTATCACTGTCGGGAACGGGTGAGTCGTCGGGGCAGGGCGCCGGCACAGTCGCGTCCTCGTGCTGGGTGAAGCCGCCGCGGTCGAGCCAGGCCTGGAAATCGCGCCGCGCGGCAGCGAACCAGGCGGCGCGCAAGGCGGGTTCGCCGCCATGCAAATGGGGCAAGTGGCCGCCGTGCTGCCAGCGCGCGATCGCGAGCCGGGTGGGAAACAGGGCAGCGTGGGTTCTAGCCAGTTGGCGGCGCTCGGCGGGGGTAGGCGCGGGCGGGAACAGTCCATCGGTCGGTTGCGCTTCGGTGTGCACGGTCGTGTCCTATCGGTCAGGGCGAGCAGATTCTGCTGTAAAGAACTCCTCGCGGCGTTAGGCGGATTCCTAACGCGTTGAAGTCTATCAATAGGAAATTTCCGAAGCTTGACGCTCGTCAAATGAACGAGCGCATCCGGGGATGTCATGGAAACCTTACCCCAGCAGTAGGGGAGCGCTTTCCTGCCTGCCCCTTCCGCGCCGCTTCTGTTACAGTGGCGCCCCATGAGCAAACTTTCCCTGGACCGTATCCTGCAATCGCAGGGATTCGGCACCCGCAAATACTGCCGCGCCCTGATCGAGGACGGCGACGTCGCCGTCAACGGCGAGGTAGTCGACAACTTCAAGGCCACGTTCGATACCAGCGACCTGATTCTCACCGTCTTCGACGAGGAGTGGCGCTACCGCGAGCACGTCTACATCGCCCTGTACAAGCCGGCCGACTACGAATGCTCGCGCAAGCCCAGCCACCACCCCGGCGTGCTGACCCTGCTGCCCGAGCAGTTCGAGTGGCGCGACGTGCAGCCGGTCGGACGCCTCGACCACGATACCACCGGCCTGCTCCTGATGTCGGACGACGGCCCCTTCATCCACGCCCAGTCCTCGCCCAAGCGCCACGTGCCCAAGGTCTACCAGGCCACCACCGCCGAGCCCGTGACGCAGGCGCTGGTCGAGCAGATGCTCTCCGGCGTGCAGCTGCACGACGAACCGGCGCCCCTGAAGGCGGTCTCCTGCGTCCAGCGCGGCGAGCACCTGCTCGAGATCGTGCTGGAGCAGGGCAAGTACCACCAGGTCAAGCGCATGCTGGCGGCCGCCGGCAACCACTGCAGCGCGCTGCACCGATCGCAGATCGGCGGCCTGACCCTGGAATCGCTCGGCCTGGAAGAGGGGGAATGGTGCTTCCTCGAACCCGAGCAGTTGGCGCTGCTGGTGCCCTGAGCTGCTTCATGTAGGGTGGTCGGCTTCGCCGACCGCGCGTTCAACCAGCGTGTCAATGGACGATGCGCCGCATTTCACCGTGTATTTGAACGCGCGGTCGGCAGAGCGTGATCTGGTCCACTGGACCAGATCACCCCTACGAGCGACCTTAACAATGCCGTAAAGCATCGCGTGCGACATCGATCGGGCTTTTCCGCGACACTCGCGTTGACAATCCGCCATGTCCTGGCGTCCCCTCAGCCGTTTTCGCAGAAAAGCCCATGCATTTGAAGAAGATCCCCGCAGCCCTGCTGCCGTTCCTGTTCGCCCTTCCAGCCGCGGCCCAGCAGGCCCCGCAACTGTCCCGGCAGCTCGGCGAATGCGCCCAGCTCACCGACACCACCCAGCGCCTGGCCTGCTTCGACCGCCTGGCATCGGCCAATGGCGTGACGCCCGCCGCGCCCGCAGTTGCTCCGACGACCGCGCCGGCTGTAGCGACCATCACCCCCGGCCAGCAGCCGAGCGCCTTCCCCGTCAAGCCGCAGCCTGACCCGGCCGCTTCCGTCGACCCGCTGGTCGAGGCCGCGAGCGAATACACGATGGCCAGCCACTGGGAGCTCGATGACAAACACCGCCGCGGGATCTTCGTGTTCCGTCCGCACAACCCGAACTACCTGATCGGCGCCCGGACCTACCGCCCCAACGAGGCGCCCTACGAACCCTTCCGCGCCGCGGACTTCACGGGCAAGCTCTCGCATGCGGAATTGCAGTTCCAGCTCGGCTTCAAGATGAAGGCGGTCGAGACGGCCTTCGAGCTGCCGGTCGACGTGTGGTTCGGCTATACCCAGAACAGCTTCTGGCAGGCCGGCAACCGCGAAGCGTCCAGCCCTTTCCGCGAAACCAATTACCAGCCTGAGGTCATGCTGGTGACCCCGCTGAACTTCAGCGTGCTCGGGGCCAACCTGAAATTCCTGAACGTGGGCTTCAACCACCAGTCGAACGGCCAGTCCTCGACCCTGTCGCGCAGCTGGAACCGCATCTATGCCCAGGTCGGCCTGGAACGTGGCCGCTTCGCCATGACCGCCAAGGTCTGGAAGCGCATCAATGAGTCGCTGGAAGACGACAACAACCCGGACATCGTCGACTACCTGGGACGCGGCGAGCTGGCCGGCACCTACCGCATCGACGGGCACGAGTTCTCGGCCCTGCTGCGCCATAACTTCCACACCAATAAGAGCGCCACCCAGCTGGGCTGGGCCTTCCCGCTGGCCGGGCCGCTCAAGGGCTATGTGCACTGGTTCTCGGGCTACGGACAGAGCCTGATCGACTACAACTACTTCCAGCGCACCATCGGCGCCGGCGTCGTCGTTCAATACTAGGAAGCTATCCCAGGCGTTCTACAATAGCGGTTTGCCAAACAAACCGCTCACCGATGAAACTTGCCACGCTCAATGACGGCACCCGCGACGGCCAGCTGCTGGTCGTCGCGCGCGACCTGAAAACCGCCCACGTCGCCGACGGCATCGCGCCGACCCTGCAGGCCGCGCTCGACGACTGGGCCTTCATCGCGCCCCAGCTGGCGGACCTGTCCCTGCTGCTGAACGAAGGCCGCGCACGCCGCCCCTTCGATTTCGACCCGGGCAAATGCATGGCGCCCCTGCCGCGCGCCTACCAGTGGGCCGACGGCTCCGCCTACGTCAACCACGTCGAGCTGGTGCGCCGCGCGCGCAATGCCGAGATGCCGGCCTCCTTCTGGGAAGACCCCCTGATGTACCAGGGCGGCAGCGACGATTTTCTCGGGCCAATGCAGGACATCGTGCTGGCGCACGAGGAATGGGGCATCGATTTCGAGGCCGAGGTGGCGGTGGTCACGGGGGATGTGCCGATGGGCGCGACGCCGGACGAAGCGCATGCCCAGATCCGGCTGCTCATGCTGGCCAACGACGTCTCGCTGCGCAACCTCATTCCCGACGAACTGGCCAAGGGCTTCGGCTTCCTGCAGTCGAAGCCGGCCACCAGTTTCGCGCCGGTGGCGGTGACGCCGGACGAGCTGGGCGAGGCCTGGCGCGACGGCAAGGTGCACCTGCCGCTGCGCTCGGTATGGAATGGGCACCTGGTCGGCCAGCCGCATGCGGGTACCGACATGGTGTTCAATTTCCCGCAGCTGGTGGCCCACCTGGCCAAGAGCCGCAATGTGCGCGCCGGCAGCATCGTCGGCTCGGGAACGGTGTCGAACAAGGATTCCTCGAAGGGATACTCCTGCATCGCCGAGCAGCGCTGCCTGGAAATGATCGCGGATGGCCAGGCCAGCACGCCCTTCATGCGTTTCGGCGACACGATCCGCATCGAGATGCTGGACGAGAAGGGCAAGTCGATTTTTGGGGCCATCGACCAGGCGGTAAAGCGTTTGGAAAAGTAGGGTGGTCGGCTGTGCCGACCGCGCGTTCAACCAGCGGATGAATGGACGATGCGCGTCTGGTCACCGTGTGGTTGAACGCGCGGACGGCGAAGCCGCCTTTCGTGGCCCGGTCCACCCTACCCAAAAATCGTCGTCCGCGGCGGTACCGCGCAGGTCCACCTCGACCGGCCGGCTGATGCGGCGCAGCACCCCGGCCCCCAGCAGGCGCCCGTCCGGCTCGTGCAGCCGGTACCACAGGAAGGCCACGCCCGAGAGGCGCAGCTGCTGGCCGCTGAACAGGTTTTCCTTCACGATGGACAAGCCTTCCAGGCGCAGTTCCACGTCCAGCAGCAGGGCGCCGGCCGTGCGCTCGCTGTAGCCGAGGTAGCGCGCGGCATTGAACAGCGGGCTCTTTTCGCTGGCTTCGCCGGCCTTGAGCGACTCCACGAAGGCATCGACCACCTTCAGCTGGGCCAGCGCCGCCTGGGCAACTGCCGTCATTTCCTTCTTCTGCTCGCCCTTGGCGCCTTCCAGCAGGCCCTGCAGCTCGGCGATGCGCTGGGCGTAGGCGGCGCGATGGCCGGCCAGGGACGCCACCCGGCCGAGCAGCTTCTCGTAGCGAGCCCAGTCGAGTTCGCCGAGATAGCCGGCGCCCAGGCCCAGGATGCGCTCCGGGCAAGCCTGGGCCAGGGCGGTGGCGAACAGAAGCCGCGTTCCCTCGCCGAAGTTGCTGCTGGAGAGCGTCACGTCGCTGCGCAGCAGGGCGGCGATGTCGGCGCCGGCGCGCACCGTGCTCGGTATGGCAGCCAGCACGCCGAGGGGCAGGGCGGCGATGCCGGAGCCGGGTGGACGCTGCAGGTCGAGGTAGCGCTGCAGCTCCTTGTTCTTGTCGGCCATGTCGCCGGACAAGCGGGCGAGGGCGCTGTCCACGGTGCGCGCCGCCACCATGCCCTGGCTGGCTGCCGGCTCGTAGAGCGCGGCGGCACGTCCGCGTGGGATCCGTGTGCATACTTCCCCAGCCAGCTCGCGCGCCAGGTCCACCGCGCGCACCAGGCCGGCGGCGCCGAACTGGCGGGTGTCGATGGCGCCCGCCAGCGCCTTCGACTGGGCCGGCGGCAGCCGCGCCATCAGCTCCGCCCGTTCCGCCTCCGCGATCGCCTGGCGCGCCTCGGCCTCGGCCTCCCGTGCGCGCAGCTCCGCCAGCTCAGCCGTAGACTGTGCATATGCATATACCGGCAGGCCGGCCAGGACGAGCAGGGCCAGGACAGAGCGAAGGAGACGGAGCAGGGCCATGCGGGCACCTCCGGAAACGGCAGCGAAAGGGTGAAAACTTGCCGTAAGAAAAGTGTAATAAATTGTCGAGAATATTAGGAGAAGTTTCAGGGAGGTTGATTGCGATTTCTTAAGGTTCCAGAATCGCCAAATTGTGCTTTGACAATCAAAGACTTGCGGTGGGTGCGTGTTACGCCCTGTAACACGTTTGGACGTTGGTTAAAAAGAAATGCGCTAGAATTGACGAGTTAACAAAGTGGTTCTATGAGTATTATTAATTTGCCATTTGCCGGCCTCGAGCTTGGTTTTGCCGTATCGCTCGCCTGTTCGCTGCTGCTCGTCATGACGACGCGCTGGCATGGGCGCTACTCGCTCGACGCAACGCAAGGCGTACAAAAATTCCACATCACGCCGACGCCCCGCATCGGCGGCGCGGCCATCATGCTCGGCCTGTGGCTCGCCCTCGGGGTCATGCCGGGCGACCAGCAGGAACTGCTGCTGCCGGTGCTGGTGGCGGCCATGCCTGCTTTTGTCTTCGGCCTGGCAGAAGATCTCACCCGTAATGTTTCGGTGCGGGCGCGCCTGCTCGCGACCATGGCCAGCGGCGTCTGCTGCTGGGCCTTGACCGGCGTCAGCCTGATGCACAGCGGCATCGCCTCGCTCGACATGCTGCTCGCCTGGCTGCCTTTCTCGGTGCTGTTCACCGCTTTCGCGGTGGGCGGGGTGGCGAATGCGGTCAACATCATCGACGGTTTCAACGGCCTGGCCAGCGGCACCGTGCTCATCGGCATGGCCGCGCTCGGCCTGATCGCCCAGGATGCCGGCGACGCCACCCTGGCCGAATTGTGCTTCGTGGTCTGCGCCGTCACTGCCGGCTTCTTCGTCATCAATTTCCCGTTCGGCAAGCTGTTCCTCGGCGACGGCGGCGCCTACCTGCTTGGTTTCCTGCTGTCCTGGCTGTCCGTGATGCTGGTCTACCGCAACCCGGACGTCTCGCCCTGGGCGCCGCTGCTGGCCTGCGGCTATCCGATCTTCGAGACCGTGTTCACCATCGTGCGCCGCCTCTGGTGCCGCCGTCATCCGGGCCACCCGGACAGCTGGCACCTGCACAGCCTGGTCAAGACCGCGATCGCGGCGCGCTACTTCCGCGCGCTGCCGGCGCCGCTGCGCAATGCCTGCGTCTCGCCCTTCTCCTGGGCGGTCGCCACCGTCCCGGCGCTGCTGGCGGTGCGCTTCGCCGACGCGCCGGACGCCCTGATGCAGGGCGTGCTGGCCAGCTTCCTGCTCTACCTTTCCGTGTATTCCTTCGTGGTCTCGGCCTGGTGGGCGCGCCGCCGCCGCACGCAGCGCAGCAGCCCGCTGACCGACATCGCGCTCGAGCCCACCAACTCCTCCTTCATCCAGCGCGGTCTCTGAGCGATAATCGGGTTGCGCGCAACCTGATATCAACCAAGCGGAGACCGTATGACCATCCTTGTAACCGGCGGCGCCGGCTTCATCGGCGCAAACTTCGTGCGCGACTGGCTGTCGCAGAGCGAAGAGCCGGTTGTCAACCTCGACAAGCTGAGCTATGCCGGCAACCTGGACAACCTGGCCGGGCTTAGGGATGACGCGCGCCATATCTTTGTCCACGGTGACATCGGCGACACCGCCTTGCTGGCGCGGCTGCTGCGCGAGCACCGGGTGCGGGCGGTACTGAACTTCGCGGCCGAGACCCACGTCGACCGCTCGATCGACAGCCCTGCCGCCTTTGTCGATACCAATGTCATGGCGACCTTCGGGCTGCTGGAAGCGGCGCGCGCATACTGGAACACGCTCGAAGGCGCGGCGCGCGCGGACTTCCGCTTCCTGCACGTGTCCACCGACGAGGTCTACGGATCGCTGGCGCCCGACGCCCCGGCCTTCGCCGAGACCCACCGCTACCAGCCGAACAGCCCCTACGCGGCCAGCAAGGCGGCGGCCGACCACCTGGTGCGGGCATGGCACCATACCTACGGCCTGCCGGTGTTGACCACCAACTGTTCCAACAACTACGGTCCCTACCAGTTCCCCGAGAAGCTGATTCCACTGGTGATCCACAAGGCCCTGCAAGGCGAGCCGTTGCCGGTCTACGGCGACGGCCGCCAGGTGCGCGACTGGCTGTTCGTCGGGGACCACTGCGCCGCGCTGCGCCGCGTTCTCGAGGCGGCCGCACCGGGCGAGACGTACAATGTGGGCGGCAATCAGGAGATGGCGAACATCGACGTGGTGCGCCTGCTGTGCAGCATCCTCGACGAACTGCGCCCGCGTGCGGACGGCGCCTCCTACGCCACCCAGATCGCTTTTGTCACCGACCGCCCCGGGCACGACCGCCGCTATGCGATCGACGCCACCAGACTCGAACGTGAGCTCGGCTGGCGGCCCCAGGAAACCTTCGGCACCGGCATCCGCCAGACCGTGGCCTGGTACCTCGAACATGGCGACTGGGTCGACCGCGTAACGAGCGGCGCCTACCGCGACTGGATCGCGCGCCAGTACGGCTAGCCATGAAGATCCTCCTGCTCGGCAAGGATGGCCAGGTCGGCTGGGAACTGCAGCGCGCCCTGGCGCCGCTCGGCGAACTGCATGCGCTCGGACGCATGGACCTGGGCCTGTGTGACACGGACGGACTGCGCGCCCGCGTGCGCGCCATCGCACCCGACGTGATCGTCAACGCGGCCGCCTGGACGGCGGTCGACCGCGCCGAAAGCGAGGAAGCGGCGGCGCAGGCGGTCAATGCGCGCGCCCCCACCGTGCTGGCCGAGGAAGCCGCGCGCATGAACGCCTGGCTGGTGCACTACTCAACCGACTATGTCTTCGACGGCCGCAAGGACGGCGCCTATAACGAGCAGGATGCGGTGAACCCCCTGTCCGCCTATGGCCGCAGCAAGGCGGCTGGCGAGGAGGGCATCCGTGCCAGCGGCGTGCGCCACCTGATCCTGCGGACCGGCTGGGTCTTCGGACGCGGGCAGAACTTCGCGCACACCATCCTGTCGCTGGCGCGCGAACGCGAGCGGATCAAGGTGGTGGCCGACCAGTTCGGGGCGCCGACCGCGGCCGAGCTGCTGGCCGACGTCACCGCGCTGGCCCTGTACCGCATTGCGGCCATGGGCGCAGGGGCGGACGCCTTGTCCGGCACCTACCATGTGGCAGCCGGCGGACGCACCAGCTGGCACGCCTACGCGCGCCATCTCGTTGCCGAGGCGACGGCAGCGGGCGCCCCGTTACGCGCCACGCCAGAGGGCATCCTGCCCATCGCCACCGCAGACTGGCCGACGCCCGCCGCGCGGCCGGCCAACGGCGCCCTCGACTGCAGCAAGTTCCGCGCCGCCTTCGGCCTGGTGCTGCCGGACTGGCGCCATCACCTCAACCGTTTCGTCGCCACCCTGGTGGCCGACAGCAAGGTATCCCGTTCATGAAGAACACGAAACGCAAGGGCATCATCCTCGCAGGGGGCAGCGGCACCCGTCTCTATCCGGCCACGCTGGCCGTCTCGAAGCAGCTCATGCCGGTGTTCGACAAGCCGATGATCTACTATGGGCTCAGCACCCTGATGCTGGCCGGGATCCGCGACATCCTCGTCATCTCCACGCCCCAGGACACGCCGCGCTTCGCACAGCTGCTGGGCGACGGCGCGCGCTTCGGCCTCGACATCTCCTACGCCGTGCAGGCTTCACCGGACGGCATCGCCCAGGCCTACCTGATCGGGGCCGACTTCCTGGACGGCAGCCCGTCGGCGCTGGTCCTGGGCGACAACATCTTCTACGGCCACGACCTGTTCCAGCTGCTGGGCCGCGCCAGCGCCAGCGAGGACGCCACCATCTTCGCCTACCACGTGCAGGATCCGGAGCGCTACGGCGTGGTCGAATTCGACGATGACGGGCGCATCGTCGGCCTGGAAGAAAAGCCGCGCGCTCCGCGCTCGAACTATGCGGTGACCGGCCTGTATTTCTACGACGGCGAGGCGGTCGAGATCGCGCGCACGCTGCGGCCTTCGGCGCGCGGCGAACTCGAGATCACGGACATGAGCCGGCACTACATGCAGCGCGGCCGCCTGCAGGTCGAGATCCTGCGCCGCGGCTACGCCTGGCTCGACACCGGCACCCACGAGTCGCTGCTGGACGCCAGCCAGTTCATCGCCACGCTGGAACGGCGCCAGGGCCTGAAGGTGGCCTGCCCCGAGGAGATCGCCTTCCGCATGGGCTGGATCGGCGCCACCGAACTGGCCGCGCTCGCGGAACCGATGCGCAACAACGGCTATGGCCAGTACCTGCTGCGCGTGCTGAGCGAGAGAGGCGTCAAGCGGTGAAGGCGACCCCACAATCGATTCCCGACGTCCTGCTGATCGAACCCGAGGTCTTCGGCGACGAGCGCGGCTTCTTTTACGAGAGCTTCAATGCACGCCGTTTCGCGCAAACGCTCGGCTGGCCGGTCGACTTCGTGCAGGACAGCCATTCGCGCTCGGGCGCCGGCGTGCTGCGCGGGCTGCACTACCAGATCCAGCATCCACAGGGCAAGCTGGTGCGCGTGATCGCCGGCAGCGTCTACGACGTGGCGGTGGACCTGCGCCGCGGCTCGCCGACCTTCGGCCAGTGGGTCGGCCACGTGCTCAGTAGCGAGAACCGTCACCAGATGTGGATTCCGCCGGGCTTCGCGCACGGCTTCCTGGCCTTGTCGGACAGCGCGGAATTCGTCTACAAGTCGACCGATTACTACCACCCCGAGCACGAGCGCTGCATCGCCTGGGACGATCCGCAACTGGCGATCGCGTGGCCCCTGGCCGGTGCGCCGATCCTGTCGGCACGCGACCGGCAGGGTACGCCCTTTTCCAGGGCCGAGGTCTATGCCTGAGGGCGCGACGAGGACAATATGGACGAGCTGACGAGAGCCGGCATCATCAAGAGCGGCTGGCAGATACATGCGGTGATTGAGGAGGCGGCTCTGCGCCACACGGCCGTCAAGGGAGAGGGCCAACCTTCGCCGGAGTGGTTTGAGAAGCAGCGCCTGCTGCTGGCCGACATGGCGATCCACCTGCTGCAGACCGCGCTCAAGCCCGGAGAGATCGAGCTGGACAAGCTGAGGGACAACCTGCACGCGATCATGACGATCTCGGATGGCTTCCTGCCGCATGCGGGGCTCAAGGACGCGACCGGGAAAATCTACGAGGGCGTGGAAGTGCGGGGTCGGCAATAATCGTTGAGATTCCGGCAAGTAGCGCTCACTATAATGGGTCCATGGCGTCGTCAATTCGGAGGATTCACATGAACAGCATCTCTCGTCTCGCGTTTCTGCTTCTCTGCACGGCCGGCGCCGCGCAAGCCGCCGAACCGATGAAGGAGTTGGGTATGCCGCTGGGTAAGAAGATGCAGACGCCCATCGCGCTGTGCCCGAGCGAGGGGCCGGCCAGGGATGCGACCTCGCCATGCTGGGTCAAGGCGCCGAAGATCCTCAAGGGCGGCATCCAGTCCGGTTCCCTGGTGGTGCCGCCGTCTGCCAACAAACACGAATGGACGGCTCCCGGCACCTATGGCGCAACGGTCGACAGGCACGGCGTCCTGCTCTCGGTGACCGTTCATTCCGCGCGCGCCGACGAGTTTGCGAAGATCAGGGGTTCCCTCACCGCGCGTCTCGGGAAGAACCTGCGCGCATTCCATACCGACGAACAGCGCCGCACGGCCCAGTGGGAGTGGAAGGATGCCGTGATCAACCTGGATTGCAGCGCTGAGCTCGGCTGCGCGACGCGTTTCGCGTTCGAGGATCGCGAAGAGAAGCGCCTGCAGTTCGCGACGGCCATGTGGAAGAGGTAAGCCCGGCCATTCCAACCATATGTGCCGCCATGAAGAAGCGCCTGGCCAAACCGGGTCTCGTATGCCTCGTCTTCATCGCGGCAATCGCGCTGGCGCTGCTGTCGTCAAATGTCGAGCGCATTGGCCCCGAACTGGTCCAAAGCGGCAATCTGTGTGGACCAGTCGGTAACGATCCCTGCTACAAGCCGGCGCTGAAGGGAGGCTTTCCCTTCGCCTACCTGTTCGATCAGCCGGGAATATCGGTCGAGGGAAGGCTCTCCTTCTTCGAAGACACGCTCTACGTAGGGCCGCTTGTCCTCGACATTGCCATGTATTACGCCGCCATCCTGCTCGTCTTCCGGCTCCTCTCGCGTTTGCGCCCGGCTTCTCCAGGCGCCGAAGCGCAAGACTGAATCAAAGCCGGCCGAACACCAGGCTCGCATTCACGCCCCCGAAACCGAAACCGTTCGAGATCGCATGGTTCGTTGCGATGCTGCGCGCCGAGCCGCTGACGACGTCGACGCCTTCCGCCGCCGGATCGAGCTGCTCCACGTTCAGGGTCGCCGGCGCGACCTGGTCGCGCAGCGCCAGCACCGTGAAGATCGCCTCCACGCCGCCGGCCGCGCCCAGCAGGTGCCCCGTCGAGGATTTTGTGGCCGACACGGCCGGCCCGCGTCCCGCGCCAAAGATGGTCCGGATGGCGGCCAGCTCGCTGATGTCGCCCACCGGCGTGGACGTCGCATGCGCATTCAGGTGTCCGATCTGCTCCGGCGCCAGCTTCGCCTGGCGGATCGCCAGTTCCATCGCGCGCCGTCCGCCGGCGCCGTCGTCGGGCGGGGAGGTCATGTGGTAGGCATCGGCGCTGGTGCCGTAGCCGAGCAGTTCCATGATCGGCGTGGCGCCGCGGCGCAGGGCATGTTCCAGTTCCTCGATTACCAGCATGCCGGCGCCTTCGCCCATGACGAAGCCGTCGCGGGCGACGTCGAAGGGACGCGAGGCGCGGGCCGGCTCCTCGTTGAAGCTGGTGGACATGGTGCGCGCGGCGGCGAAGGCGCCGAAGCTGACGCGGTCGATGCAGGCCTCGGCGCCGCCGCAGACGGCGACATCGGCTTCGCCGGCGCGGATCAGGCGCATCGCGTCGCCGATGGCTTGCGCGCTGGCCGCGCAGGCCGTCACGGGCGCGCCCAGCGGGCCGCGAAAGCCGTGGCGGATCGAGATGTGGCCGGCCGCCATATTCGCCAGGAAGCTCGGCACCGTGAAGGGCGACAGCCGCTTCGGCCCGCGTCCATCCGTCGTCCTGACGGCATCGACGATGGCGCCGAAGCCACCCACGCCGGAGCCGACGATGGTGGCCGTCCGTTCGCGCGCCTCCTCGCTGTCCGGCTGCCAGCCGGCCTGCTGCAGGGCTTCCTGGGCCGCGGCCAGGGCGAACATGGTGAAGCGGTCCATCTTCTTCTGGTCCTTGGGCTCGACCGCGCGGTCGGGATCGAAGCCCCACGGGCAATCCGCACTCAACACCGGCACCGCGCCGCCGACCTTGGCCGCGATGCCGTCCGTGACGTCGATCGGCAGGGCGACCAGGCCGGACTGGCCGTCCAGCAGGCGCCGCCAGGCGGCCTCGACGCCGACGCCCAGGGGCGACACCATTCCCATGCCGGTCACGACAATACGCTTTGTACTCACACCATGCTCCTGTCTAATTTGCAAAATACGCCATCCGCCGGTCCCCGCGAGGGAAGGGATGCGGTAGCATTCATGCGCCAGTATAGGGAGGCGTGATCGGAATAGTTGGCTGATCGCGCCAATCAATGTGCAAAGTGCGCCATAATACGGACCTATGGACCAGTCCTGGCAACGCTCCCTCACGGTCTCGGCGCACTTCCTTCACGGAATGCTCGACGCCCTGCGCACCCGTCACGGCGACGAGGCGGCGCTGCTCGCACTCGGCAGTGCGGCGATTCCCCAGTCCCTGCTGGTGCAGCCTGACGCGCGTCTCACGCGCCAGCAGTACGCGGCGCTGTACCGGACGGTGGCGGCGACGCTCGACGACGAGATGCTGGGGCTGTGGTCCAGGCCGATCCGTAGCGGCACCCTGAAGTACCTGATGCTCAGCCTGCTGGATGCGCCGACCGTGCTGGTGGCCCTGAACCGCTTCGTGCGCTTCTGGAACCTGCTGCTGGACGACTTCCGGCTGCAGATCTCGACGAAGAACCGGCTGGTGAGCATCAAGCTGGTCGAGCGCGCGCCCGGCGCCCGGGTCACGCCGCTGGCGCACGAGCTCATGATGAAGCTGGTCCACGGCATCGCCTCCTGGCTGCTGGGCCGGGAGATCAACCTGCACCAGGTCTGTTTCGGCTTCGCGAGGCCGCGGCATGCGGAGGACTACGCCTTCCTCTTTCCCGGCGAGCTGCGCTTCGATGCGGCGGCAACAAGCGTCGATTTCCACTACCAGGATTGCGCCGAGCAGTTCAGGCGCGAAAAGCACGAGCTGTGGGCCTTCCTGAAGCGGGCGCCCGAGGACTGGACCTTCAGCGCCTTCCACCGCGCCTCGCTCACCGCGAAGACGCGCGACTACCTCGAGCAGCACATCGCGCAGCCGGTCACGATCCAGGATCTCGCGCAGGCCCTGCACACCTCCGTGCGCACGCTCAACCGCCGTTTCGCGCAAGAGGGCACGCATTTCCAGTCGGTGAAGGACGGGCTGCGCCGGGATATCGCGGTCCACCGGCTGGCCAATTCGAACACCGGCGTGGAAGCGCTGGCCTTCGACCTGGGCTTCTCGAACGCCACCGGCTTTTGCCGCGCATTCAGGCACTGGACCGGCAGCAGCCCGAGCGACTATCGCAAGGGCACCCGCCAGGGCGAATGACGGTCGCCGCCGTTTTAGTAAAAGACCTAAAACGGTGCGGCTTCTCCTTCATTTGCGCAACACATTCCTTCGAATGTGGTTAACTCTTCGGGGTGCATTTCATCCCGGGACCATTCACATGAACACACGTTCTCTCTCTCGTTTTCTCGCCTGCGCCGCGCTGATCCTGCTGGCCTGGACGCCC
The DNA here is from genome assembly GCF_024753255.1 of Massilia agri. Classification (GTDB taxonomy): domain Bacteria; phylum Pseudomonadota; class Gammaproteobacteria; order Burkholderiales; family Burkholderiaceae_D; genus Telluria; species Telluria agri. Next base: position 446,500 of record NZ_JANUHA010000001.1, on the reverse strand, counting down.
GCCGCGTCGGCTGCCGAGCCGCAGCCCTTCAACGTCGCCACCTACAACCTGCGCTACAACAACCCCGGCGACGGCCCCAATGCCTGGCCGGCCCGCAAGGACGCCGTCAAGGCCCTGATCCGCTACCACGAGTTCGATGTCTTCGGCACCCAGGAAGGGCTGGCCGGCCAGATCGCCGACCTGGCGCAGATGGAGGAGTTCGACCACGTCGGCGTGGGCCGCGACGACGGCAGGCAGGCCGGCGAGCATTCGGCGATCTTCTTCCGCAAGAGCCGCTTCGCCTTGCTGGGCAAGGGCGACTTCTGGCTCAGCGAAACGCCCGATCGTCCTTCCTTCGGCTGGGACGCCACATGCTGCCATCGGCTCGCCTCATGGGCGCGCCTGCGCGACCGCACGAGCAACCGCGTGTTCTACGTGTTCTCGGTCCACTTCGACCACGAGGGACAGCAGGCCCGGCGCGCCTCGGCCGACCTGGTGCTGCGCAAGATCGCCGAGATCAGCCGCGGCGAACCGGCCATCTGCGTGGGCGACTTCAACTCCACACCGGAGACGCCGCAGATCCAGGCGATGAGCAAGACGATGCGCGACGCACGCCAGGCCAGCCAATCGCCGCCCTATGGCCCGGTCGGCACCTTCAACGCCTTCCGCCTGGATGCCGCCATGCAGGACCGCATCGACTACATCTTCGTCGACCGGCACGCCGAGGTGCTCAAGTATGCGGTGCTGAGCGATTCGTTCGAGCGGCGCTATCCGTCGGACCACCATCCGGTCGTCGCGCGGGTGGTACTCAAGTAGAGGGCTGGGCGCTATGTCCGCTTTCGCACGGAACAGCGGCCTGCCCAGCCGTATTCTGGAGGTGAACCAACACCCTGCCGGGTTACCGCATCACCGCCATGAGCACGCCACCTCTCGCTACCGCCGACGCCTCCAACGCACAGGGCGCGGCGGCGCCAGCAGCACCGCCCCGGGCAGCGCCCCTCTCGCTCGCCGCCTGGAAGCAGTTCCTCGGCGTGGCGAAACCCTACTGGCTGGGTGAAGAGAAGGGCAGGGCCTGGTCCCTGCTGCTGCTCCTGGTCGTGCTGATGCTGGTCGAGACCAAGCTGGCCGTCATGCTCAACGACCAGGCCGGCGAGATGACGTCGGCGCTGGCGGGCAGGAGCGCCGACCGCTTCTGGACCTCGGTGCACACCTGCCTGTTCATCCTGGCCTTCGCGGTGCCGGCCTACGCTTTCTATTACTACATGCGCGACCTGTTCGCGAACCAGTGGCGGCGCTGGCTGACGGGCCGCTTCCTCGACGGCTACCTCGGTGGACGAAAGTACTACGCGCTGGGCGGCGACGGGGAGATCGACAACCCGGACCAGCGCATCAGCGAAGACATCAACACCTTCACCGGCAGGTCGATCCACTTCCTGCTGATTTTCCTCGGCTCGCTGATGCAGCTGGTGGCCTTCAGCGCCGTGCTGTGGTCGATCTCGCACCTGCTGGTCGGTGTGCTGGTGACGTACGCGCTGGCCGGCACCGTGGTCGCGCTCTGCGTCTTCGGCAAGCCGCTGATCCACCTGAACTTCTGGCAGCTGCGGCGCGAGGCGGATTTCCGTTTCAGCCTGATGCGCCTGCGCGAGAATGCCGAATCCATCGCCTTCTACCGCGGCGAAGCGCAGGAGCGCGCCCACATCGACGGCGCCTTCGACAAGGTGTTCCGCAACTTCGCAGGCCTGATCAGGCGCCAGCGTTCGCTCAACCTGTTCCAGCGCAGCTTCAGCCAGCTGACCCTGGTGCTGCCCTTCGTGATCCTGGCGAAGGGCGTGCTGTCGGGCGAACTCGAGGTGGGCAAGGCAGTGCAGGCCGCCGGGGCGTTCACCGCCGTGCTGTCCGCCGTCGGCGTCATCGTCGACAACTTCGAGAGCCTGAGCCGCTTTGTCACCGGCATCGGCCGCCTGCATGCGCTGGCGCGGCTGGTGCTGCCGGATGCGACAGCCCAGGACCCGGCGAACGAGCCGCGCATCGCGATGCTCCCCGCGCAGCAGCTCGCGCTGGACAAGCTGACGCTGCATCCGCCGCAGTCGAGCCGGGTGCTGGTCAGGGACTTGAGCCTCTCCTTGACGCCGGGCGACGCGCTCCTGATCACGGGCGAAAGCGGCTGCGGCAAGAGTTCGCTGCTGCGGGCGATCGCGGGCCTGTGGTGCAGGGGGAGCGGCACCATCCACCATCCGCCCGCGCACGACTGCTTCTTCCTGCCGCAGCAGCCCTATCTGCAGCCGGGCACCCTGCGCAGCCAGCTGGTCTACCCCAGCAGCGCGTCACCGCTGGATGACGCGGCGTTGCTGCGCATCCTGCAGCAGGTGCAGCTGCCGCGCCTGGCCGAGCGCGCGGGCGGCCTGGATGCCGTGCAGGACTGGGACAAGCTGCTCTCGGTCGGCGAGCAGCAGCGCCTGGCTTTCGCCCGGGTGCTGGTGCACGCGCCGCGCATCGTCTTCCTCGACGAGGCGACCAGTGCCCTCGACGGCAGCAACGAGGCCGCGCTGTACGCGCTGCTGCGCGCGAAGGGCACGACCCTGGTCAGCATCGCCCACCGGCCCGCCGTGCTGCGCCACCATACCCACGTGCTGCGCCTGACGGGCGAGGGCGGATGGGAGCTGATGGAGGCCGGCGCCTTCCAGTTCGACGGCACCGTGGTGAGTTTTCCCGGTAGCAAAGCGGCGTAGGGTGGTCGGCTATGCCGACCGCGCGTTCAGCCAGATCATGCGAAGCCACACCGCATGCCGGAGTTGGACGCGCGGTCGGCGAAGCCGACCACCCTACAGCTGCCGTGGTTCTACGCCCTCGTTGGTCAGCACCACCGGCTTGATGGTGCCATCCGCATTGAAGAACATCGGCTCGATCGCCATCTCGCGGTGGCTGCCGTCGGTCTTGTCGAGCGGGCGGCGGTGGTAGGCGATGTACCAGTCGTCGGTGCCGGGGATGTTGACCACCGAGTGGTGCCCCGCGCCGCGCGCGATGCGGGCGTCCTGCTGCAGGATGGTGCCGATGCGCTTGAAGGGACCGAAGGGCGACGAACTCATGGCATAGGCGACCTTGTAGTCCGGCCCCGTCCAGCCGCCCTCTGACCACATCAGGTAATACACGCCCTTGCGCTTGGCCATGAAGGAGCCTTCCACATAGGCCGGATCGGGCGTGATCTCCTTGTAGGTGCTGCCGTCCGGGAAGGGCACGACGCTGAGCAGGTCGGGTGCGAGCTTGACCACGTTCGCGTGCTTCCAGCCGCCGTAGTACATATAGACCTGGCCGTCGTCGTCCTTGAACACCATCTGGTCGATCGGCTGGGCGCCGTTGACGATCTGGTCGATCAGCGGGCGTCCCAGCGCATCCTTGAACGGTCCCTCGGGGCGGTCGCTGACCGCGACGCCGATCCCGCCCAGCTGCCCGTTGCTCTTGATGTCGTTGGCGCCGAAGAAGAGGTAGTACTTGCCCTTGTGTTCGATGGCCGACGGCGCCCACAGGGCGTAGGCCGCCCACTTCACGTTCTCGACGTCGAGCGCGCGCGGATGCTTGGTCCAGTGCACCAGGTCGGTCGACGAGAAGACGTCCATATAGGTCTGGTGCAGGTAGGGCTCCCAGATCAGGTCCTTGCGCTCGCGCATGCGCTGCTGTTCCGGCGTGAAGCGCGATGCGGGGACGGGCGCGCCATAGGGGGCGGAGAAGGTCGGGTAGATCCAGTAGGTCTTGCCGAAGATGCGGATCTCGGGGTCGGCGTACCAGCCGGGGACGATCGGGTTGCCCGCGTGCGCGGACGCGGCGAGGGCGCCCGAGAGGGCAAGTGCGAGCAGGGCGGCTATTTTTTTCACTGTGGTCATCCTCCATCAAGGTTGCAGCCTGCACAACAATAATGAAGTTCGGGATGTTTGCCTACGCAAGGCCTGCCTCGGCCTGCGAGTTTAGTGGCGGCAGGCGGCGCTTTAGCGCCTTCGCCAGTGCAGCCGCTGCAGGCCGGATGATCGCGCGACGTGACAATCCGAGATATTTACGGACTGCATGGCGTGCTATGTTGCCCTCTTTCAACTTTTTTACGGAACGAGCGCAAGATGACCTTCACCGAATCGATCTCCACCTGCTTCAGCAAATACGCTACCTTCGACGGCACCGCTTCGCGTTCCGAGTACTGGTGGTTCTTTCTCTTCCTTGTACTGACGGGACTCGTGCTGAGCATGGCCAGCGATACGGTCGCAGCGATCTTCAACCTGGCCACCATCATTCCTTCGCTGGCCGCCGGCGCCCGCCGCCTGCACGACACCGACCGCAGCGGCTGGTGGCAGCTGCTTCTCCTGATCCCGATCATCGGTTGGATCGCTGTTATCGTCCTGCTCGCCCAGGAAAGCAAGCCGAATCGTTACGCCAGCGCGGCCGTTCCAGTTTGACCAGTGCTGTTGGCAAGCTGCCAGCAAAACAGCGGCTCGGCGTTCACTGCTGAGTCGCTTTCCTGCAAACAAGTGCAAATAGCGGGTATTTGCGAGCCTGTTTCGCTTCTAGCCGTACGGCAACACCTGAGATAATCCTGTTTTCGGTAGACGTACCCAACAGGAGCGCGGTGGATGGCAGGCGACAGCGACGCAGAAAAGACAGAACCAGCGTCACAACAAAGGCTCGATAAAGCCCGCGAAGAAGGCGACGTTCCCAGGTCGCGCGAACTTGCCACGTTTGCTGTCCTGATGGTCGCAGGCGCCGGCCTGTGGATGACCGGCGGCTCGCTCGTCGGCAAGCTCGAGCTTGCCCTCCAGTCGGGCCTGTCGCTGAATCGTGAACAGGTCTACAACCCCTCGATCCTGATCGAACGCATCACCACCGACCTGGTGGCGGTGCTGCTCGCCTGCCTGCCGCTGGCCGGCGCCATCATGCTGATCGCGCTCGCCTCGCCGCTCCTGATCGGCGGCTGGAACTTCTCCAGCAAGGCGTTCATGCCGAACTTCATGAAGCTGAACCCGATCACGGGCATCGGCAACATGGTCTCCACCAATTCCCTGGTCGAACTCCTGAAGGCCGTCGCCAAGACCCTGGTGATCGGCGCCGTGGCCTGGGTGGTCATCATGGGCGAGAAGGACGCGATGCTCGGCCTGGCGCTGGAGCCGCTCAATGTCGGCAGCACCCACGTGGGCGAGCTGATGGCCAAGGCCTTCCTCTTCATCGTCGGCGCCTATGGCGTGATCGCGCTGATCGACGCCCCGTGGCAGCTTTATCACTACCACGACAAGATGAAGATGACGCGCCAGGAAGTGATCCAGGAATCCAAGGAATCGGACGGCAATCCTCAGATTAAGGGCAAGATTCGCCAGATGCAGCGCGAAATGGCGCGCGGCCGCATGATGCAGAATGTCCCTACTGCGGATGTGATCGTCACCAACCCGACCCACTATGCGGTGGCGCTGAAGTACACCGACGGCCAGAAGGGCGCGCCGCGCGTGGTGGCCAAGGGCGTGGACGACGTGGCTGCCAAGATCCGCGAACTGGGCGCCGAGCATAAAGTGACCCTGCTGGAAGCTCCGGCCCTGGCCCGTGCGCTGTACAAGCACACCGACATCGACGAAGAGATCCCCGAAAAGCTGTTCTCGGCGGTGGCGGAAGTCCTGGCCTACGTCTACCAGCTGCGCGCCTACAAGAAAGGCGAGGGCATCTACCCGGATCGTCCGACGAAACTGGCGGTGCCGGCCGAGATGGACCCGAATGACCCGGCCTACAAGGGCCCTGGAAGCAATAACGGAGTGTTGCATTAATGAACAACAGCATCAAACTGCCGGCATGGGCGAACGGCCTTGCGGCCAAGGGCGCCAGCGCGCTCGCCGCCCCGATCTTCATCGTCGTCCTGCTGGCGATGATGATCCTGCCGCTGCCGGCCTTCGTGCTGGACGTGTTCTTCAGCTTTAACATCGCGCTGTCCGTCATCGTGCTCTTGACCGCCCTGTACACGGTCAAGCCGCTCGACTTCATGGCTTTCCCGGCCATCCTCCTGATCTCCACGATGTTGCGCCTGGCGCTCAACGTCGCTTCTACCCGCATCGTCCTCACCGAGGGCCACACCGGCGGCGCCGCCGCCGGCAAGGTGGTCGAAGCCTTCGGCCACTTCCTGATCGGCGGTAACTTCACCGTCGGTATCGTCGTCTTCATCATCCTGACGATCATTAACTTCTCGGTCGTGACCAAGGGCGCGGGCCGTATCGCGGAAGTCGGCGCGCGCTTCGCCCTGGACGCGATGCCGGGCAAGCAGATGGCGATCGACGCCGACCTGAACGCCGGCCTGATCGGCGAAGCCGACGCCCGCAAGCGCCGCAACGAAGTGGCGCAGGAAGCCGAATTCTATGGCGCGATGGACGGCGCCTCGAAATACGTCAAGGGCGACGCCGTCGCCGGCATCATGATCACCCTGATCAACGTGATCGGCGGCCTGATCGTCGGCATCGTGCAGCACGACCTGGCCGCAGGCCAGGCGGCGGAAACCTATACGCTGCTGGCCATCGGTGACGGCCTGGTGGCGCAGATCCCCTCGCTGATCATCTCGATCGCCGCCGGTATGGTGGTCTCGCGCGTGGCCAACGAAGACGACATCAGCAGCCAGGTGACCAACCAGCTGTTCGCCCGGCCGGAGGCCCTGTACATCACCGGCGGCATCATCTTCGCCCTGGGCATGATCCCGGGCATGCCGAACCTGGTCTTCCTGCTGCTGGGCAGCGTCCTGTGCGGCGGCGGCTACATGATCGCCAAGCGCAAGAAGGACCAGCCGGCCCGGGAAGCCGCGGAGGCCGAAGCGGCAGCCGCCGCAGGTGGCGCCGCGGGTGGCGCGGGTGGCGCAGGTGCGCCGGCCGAGTCGGAAGAGGCGACCTGGCAGGACGTCATGCCGGTCGACACCCTGGGCCTGGAAGTGGGCTACCGCCTGATTCCCCTGGTCGACAAGAACCAGGGCGGCGAGCTGCTCAAGCGCATCAAGGGCATCCGCAAGAAGTTCGCCCAGGAAGTCGGCTTCCTGGCGCCGCCGGTGCACATCCGCGACAACCTGGAGCTGAAACCCTCGGCCTACCGCATCACCCTGAAGGGCGTGGAAGTGGGCGCGGGCGAAGCGATGAACGGCCAGTTCCTGGCGATCAACCCGGGCATGGCCAGCGGCACGCTGCCGGGCCTGGTGACCACCGACCCCGCCTTTGGCCTGCCCGCCACCTGGATCGACGCCAGCCTGCGCGACGAAGCCCAGAGCCTGGGCTACACCGTGGTCGACGCCGGCACCGTGGTGGCGACCCACCTGAACCACCTGATCACCATGCACGCCTCGGAACTGCTGGGCCGCCTGGAAGTGCAGGCGCTGCTCGACCACCTGGGTAAGGAAACCCCGAAATTGGTCGACGAGCTGGTGCCGAAGGTCGTTTCCCTGTCGACCCTGCAGAAGGTCCTGCAAAACCTGCTGCAGGAAGGCGTGCACATCCGCGACATGCGCACCATCATCGAGGCGCTGTCGGAATACGCGGGCCAGACCCAGGATCCGAACGAGCTGACCGCCATGGTCCGCGTGGCCCTGGGCCGCGCCATCGTCCAGCAACTGTTCCCGGGCACCAACGAGCTGTCGGTCATGACCCTGGACAACCGCCTCGAGCGCCTGCTGATGCAGGCCATGGGGGCGGGCGGCGACGGTACCGGCATCGAGCCGGGCCTGGCCGACACGATCGCGCAACAGGCGGCGAATGCCGCCCAGCAGCAGGAGCAGATGGGCCACACCCCCGTGCTGCTGGTGCCGGCCCCGCTGCGCGTGTTGCTGTCGCGCTTCCTGCGCCGCGCGGTGCCGCAGCTGAAGGTGCTGTCGCACAATGAGGTTCCGGAGTCCAAGACGATCCGGGTGACCAGCCTGGTTGGCGTGCCGATGTAATAGGGGAGGGCAAGCGGCGAAGAATGTTTGGTGCTAGGAAGTTTTCGCGCCCTTTCCCAGTCGCCGCCAGAGGATCAGGCTCGAAGCGGTCAGGAGGAGCACGGCAAAGAATGAGCAAGCGAGCGCGACCAGGGTTTCGAGATCGCGCAGCTCCTCCCCGTTGCTTGAGCCATACAGTTCAAGTAGCCAGAGTGAAATAGCGGGAGGCATATGCGGTCCCAGGTCTGGACGAGCGATCCATAAGTGCGCCAGCGCTGCAGTGGCAACGAGGATCCAGACGAGAAGTGCGATGCGCGCGCTGGCCGTTTTCACTTGACCGTCACCCGCCCGTACGCTTTGAGCTCGCTGCCGGGGATGGCGATCTGGCCGCCGGCTTTGATGTGGGTACGCAGAGTATTGAAATCGGCGCGCTTGTCGATGGTGATGCAACCTTGGCTGATACCAAGGTTGCCCTTGGGGTGAAGTCGAAAACTTCCTCGTTTCACATTGTTGCAGAAGGTTTCGTCGTCAATTTTTTTGTCCATCGCGTAAAGAGCAAACCAGTCTGATTTGTCGCTAAAGAGATCACGGAAGACACCAAGCCGGCCCCCGGACTGGCGATCCACGATGTAGTACACCCCGGGAGGAATCGGCCCGACGCTGGCATGACAAGCGAACTCCCGCCGGTTCGCATGCGCGCCAAGGCCGGAAAACGCCGGAAATAGCATCTTGTTCAGTTTAACTGCGCTCATCGGCTTTCCGTTGAGATCGAACGAGCACTCTAGCATCGACTCCTCCTGGTAAAGGACTGCAAGCTTTAGATCGTAGTGAATCAGCTCAAGCGCTTGCTGAGCTCTCGCAAGACCCGGACATCTAGGGCTGGCTGAGCCCCGCGTGCGGTCCGCCTTTGGAAATAGGCCCATTTCCCCTTCTTTCTCCCACGATGGTTTCCTCACGGCATCGCCAATAATGCTGGCTATGGACGGGCGGTTTCGCCCGCGGCGAACATGATTGAAGTGCGGAGAACAAGATGAACGTGAAGAAATTTACTGCAGCGACTTCCAGGGATGCATTGCGCAAAGTGCGCGAAGCGCTGGGTCCTGACGCGGTCATCCTCTCGAATCGCCCGGTCGACGGCGTGGTCGAGATCCTGGCGCTGGACAACGACGACGTCGCCTCGCTGTCCGCCCCGGCCATCGAGGAGCCGCAGCCGGCCGCCTTCAGCGCCTTCGACAGCGATTTCGACCCGGAACCGACCTTCTCGCGCAGCGCCTTCGCCGCCGCTGCCCGCGATCCGCAGCCACAAGTGCGCCAGCAGCCGGCCGCGCGCGCCGCCGCACCGTCGATGACGGATCCGTTCGCCGGCCAACCCTATGTCGAGCGCCGTGCCGCTCCCGCCATCGAGCCGGAAATCCCGCCGACCTACGTCAACCGCCGCGCCCCGACCCCGGAGCCGGGCATCGACATGGCCGCCATGACCCAGATGATGAGCGCCGCCATCGCCCAGGCCAAGGAATCCGCTGCCGCCGAGATGAGCGGCATGATGAGCGAGATCCGCGCCATGCGCGGCCTGATGGAGACCCAGCTGGCCGAGCTGTCCTGGAACGCCACCGCCCAGCGCGAGCCGCAGAAGGCCGCCGTGCTGCGCGAGATGCTGGCCGCCGGCTTCTCGGCGACCCTGGCGCGCTACCTCATCGAAAAAATGCCGGCCACCAAGGACGCCGCCGACGCGCTGCGCTGGATCAAGACCGTCCTGGCCCGCAACCTGACCACCATCACCAACGAAGACGACCTCCTGAACCGTGGCGGCGTGTTCGCCCTGGTCGGCCCGACCGGCGTCGGCAAGACCACCACCACCGCCAAGCTGGCGGCCCGCTGCGTGATGCGCCACGGCCCGGACAAGCTGGCCCTGATCACCACCGATGCCTATCGTATCGGCGGCCACGAGCAGCTGCGCATCTACGGCAAGATCCTGGGCGTGATGGTGCACTCGGTGAAGGATGAGGCCGACCTGCGCATCGCCCTGAAAGAACTGAAAAACAAGCACACCGTGCTGATCGACACCATCGGCATGTCGCAGCGCGACCAGATGGTGACCGAGCAGGTCGCCATGCTGAGCGAGTCCGGCGCCGACGTAAAGCGCCTGCTGTGCCTGAACGCGACCTCGACCAACGAGACCCTGAATGAAGTGGTGCGCGCCTACCAGGGCAGCGGCCTGGCCGGCTGCATCATGACCAAGCTGGACGAAGCCGCCTCGATCGGCAATGTGCTGGACGTCGTGATCCGCCAGAAGCTGAACCTGCACTACATCTCGAACGGCCAGCGCGTGCCGGAAGACCTGCACCTGGCTGACCGCGCCATGCTGATCGACCGCGCCTTCCGCAATACCCGCAACGCCGCAAACCAGTTCGGCGACGCCGACCTGCCGATGATGATGTCCGCGGCCGCCGCAGACCGCAGCATGCGCGAGGTGCACCTTGGCTAGTTTCGATTTCGACCAGGCCGAAGGCCTGCGCCGGATGCTGCAGGGCCCGCGCCCGCGCATCGTGACTTTTCTGTCCGCCACCCCTGAAGACGACAAGGGCGCCATGCTGGTCAACCTGGGCGCCTCGCTGGCCCAGACCGGCAACGACGTCCTGATCGTCGACGCCTGCGAGCGCGACTACGGCGTGGCCCGCCGCCTCGGCCTGAACCGTTCGGCCACGCTGGCCAGCGTGGCGCGCCAGGAAGCGGCCCTGAACCAGGTGATGCACGCCGTGCCCCAGGGCTTTTCGGTGGCCACCCTCGGCACTCCCGTCGGCAACACGGACACCCGGCGCCTGGCCAAGACCTTCGACGTGCTGGTCAAGCAGGCCGGCATCGTGATGGTCGACGGCGAACTGGGCCCGGACGGCGAATTTCCGCTGCCGCTGATGGCCTCGTCCGAGATCGTGGTGCAGGTGGGAACCTCGGCCGCTTCGATCACGAATGCCTATGCCCTGATCAAGCGCCTGTCCCAGCAACTGGGCCGCCGCCCCTTCGGCATCCTGGTTACTGGCGCGACAGAGGCCGAGGCCAAGGTTGTATACGATAATATGTCTACCGCAGCAAGCCGTTACCTGGCGGTCAGCCTGAGCTCGATGGGCTCGGTGCCGGCCGACGAGTACCTGCACCGGGCTGCGCGCCTGGGGCGGGCCGTGGTCGATGCCTTCCCGCTGGCGGGTGCATCGGTTGCGTTCCGCCGCCTGGCCGGCAAGTTCGCGCTGCATGCAATGCGGGCATGAATTCAGGCAGTGGTAGGGTGGGCGGTCCTCCGCCCACGCGTTCAACTATGGCATGTGGAGTGGTAACGCCAGGTGTAGTTGAACGCGTGGGCAGTAATTCAGGCCAGTGGCCTGAATTACGAAATTGCCCACCCTACGACAAGCCAAACCAAGAGAAAAAGAACACTAACGCATGTACACGGTCAAAGGGAAAGCGGACAAGAACCATTTGCTGACGGAGCACATGCCGTTGGTGAAGCGCCTTGCCCACCACATGAAGGCCAAGCTGCCGCCTTCGGTGGAAGTCGATGACCTGGTCCAGGCGGGCATGATGGGCCTGCTCGACGCGATCAACCGCTACGAGGACAACCACGGGGCCCAGTTCGAGACCTATGCGGTGCTGCGCATCCGTGGCGCCATGCTCGACGAGCTGCGCAACAGCGACTGGATGCCGCGCAGCACGCGCCAGAACATGCGCAAGGTCGAGGCCGCGATGGAGGCGCTGCAGCAGCGCCTGGGCCGTCCGGCCAGCGAATCCGAGATCGCCAAGTCGCTCAAGATGTCGCTCGCCGACTACCAGGAAATGCTGGGCGACTCGGGCGGCCACCAGCTGGTCTACTACGAAGATTTCCACGACAGCGAGGACGGCAGCGACGGCTTCCTCGACCGCTATGCCGTGGACGACAGCGACCCGCTGCGCAGCCTGCTGGATACGGGCTTCCGCCAGGCGGTCATCGACGCCATCGACAATCTCCCGCCGCGCGAGAAGATGCTGATGGGCCTCTACTATGAGGAAGAACTGAATCTGAAGGAAATCGGCGCCGTCATGGGCGTCAGCGAGTCGCGGGTGTCGCAGCTGCACACCCAGGCGGTCTCGCGCCTGCGCGCCGCCCTCAAGGAGCAGTTGTGGACTGGGCAAGCGTAGCCGGGCTGGTGCTCGCGATCGCGGGCATCCTGGTCGGCCATACGCTCGATGGCGGCAAGTTCGCCTCGCTGGTCCAGCCGGCGGCCTTCGCCATCGTGGTGGTCGGCACCTTCGGAGCCGTGCTGCTGCAGAGCGACAAGCGCAGCTTCGCGCTGGGCATGCGCATGCTGCGCTGGGTGTTCTTCCCGCCCAAATCGGGACGCCAGAAACTGTCGCAGGAAATCGCGCTGTGGAGTCTCTCCGCGCGCCGCGACGGCCTGCTCTCGCTCGAGCAGTACATGGGCACGAAGGACAAGTTCGTCCAGAAGGGCCTGCGCCTGGTGGTCGACGGCATCAACCCCGACAAGATCCGCAGCTTGTTAGAGGGCGAGATCAATGCCTACGAATTCTCGCAGCGCCAGGCGGCGCGCATCTGGGAATCGGCGGCCGGGTATGCGCCGACCATCGGCATCCTGGGCGCCGTGCTGGGCCTGATCCACGTGATGGAAAACCTGTCCGATCCCTCGCGGCTCGGCTCGGGCATCGCCATCGCCTTCGTGTCCACCGTCTATGGCGTGGGCCTGGCCAACCTGTTCTTTTACCCGGTCGGGAATAAATTGAAGGCCATCGTCAGCGACAAGGTGGCCCAGTACGAGATCCTCGCCGAAGTCTTCCACGACCTGGCCACCGGCGACCATACCCGCGTGGTCGACGAGCGCGTGGCCAGCCTGCTGGCCCGTCACTAAGGCCGGTATGGCGCGCAAACGCTACGACGATATGGTAGCCGCCGGCGAACACCATGAGCGCTGGCTGATTTCCTACGCCGACTTCATCACCCTGCTGTTCGCCTTCTTCGTGGTGATGTACGCGATCTCCATCGTCAACGAGGGCAAGTACGCGGTGCTGTCCGAAGCGCTGGGCGACGCATTCGGCGGACGCGGCGCGGCGCCGCAGGTGAACACCAATGTCGAGCCGGTGCTGCCGCTCTCCCACATCGTCAACCGCAAGCGCCTGGAAGCGGCGCGGCGCGAGCGCGAACGCATGGAAGTGCTGGCCAAAGACTTGACGGCGACCCTGATGCCCCTCGTGAAATCGGGCCAGGTGAGGGTGACGCAGAATGCGCGCGGCGTCAGCGTGGAGCTCAACGCCAGCGTGCTCTTCGACCAGGGCCAGGCCGTGCTGCAGCCGGACGCGCGCGAAGTGCTGGGCGAAGTGGCGGGCTTGCTCAAGAACGATCCGCATGCGATCGAGGTCGAAGGGCATACCGACAACCTGCCGATCACGAACGAGCAGTATCCATCGAACTGGGAACTCTCGGCGGTGCGCGCCGCCAGCGTGGTGCGCCTCTTCATCGAGCAGGGCGTTGCGGACGCGCGCCTGTCGGCCATCGGCCATGGCGCCACGCGCCCGGTGGCGCCGAACGATACGCCGTTGAACCAGGCCAGGAACCGCCGCGTGGCGGTGATGATCCTCGCGACGACGCCGGAGCCGCTGCTGGTACAGTGAAATAAAATAACGTTTTGGCAGTCTGGGTGAAATATTCTTTCATAGGAGCACGCATGCATGTCAAACCGCATCTCATACGATTCCTGCCTGTGCTGGCCTTCGCCCTGGGTGGCCTGGTGAGCGCCGTCGGCGCGGTGGAGAAGGACACGCCGGTGCGCCACCAGCTCGAGGTCGAGACCGGCGCCGGCAAGGTGAAGGTGCGCCTGATGATCGAGAATCGCGGCGACACCCCCATCTGGGTGCCGCGCGAAGTGGCTGCCGGCGACGAGCTGACCGGGCGCCGCTTCGAGGTGCTGGATGCGCAGGGAAAGCCGGTCGACTACACCGGCATGATAGTCAAGCGCGGCGCGCTCACCGCGAGCGATTACCAGGAAGTGAAGCCGCACTCCATGCACATGAATACCATCGACATCACGCCGACCTATGCTTTCCGCAAGGGGAAGAACAGCTACGAGATCCGCTACGACGGTCCCTGGCTGGCCGACATCGGGCAGCTCGACGCAGTTCGGAGCAGCCCCGCGGCGCCGGTGAAGTTCAGCTTCACCGGGCGTTAGCGGGTCGCGTGGGTTGCCGTGACCGTTAGTGGCGCCGGCAGGGCGCCGGTTGCGGCGCCCGTGAAGCCGAGCACGTGAGCACGGCCCGGGGGCCAGTCAGGCCAGGCAGTTCAACGGCGCGAGCGGCGGCGTGCGAGACCGGCGCCGGCCAGGCCGGCAGCCAGCAGGGCAAACGATGCCGGTTCGGGAACATCGCTCGGCGCCACGCCCACATTCACGACAATCGACTTGCCATCGTAGTCTTTCCAGTTCAGGTCAACATAGGACGGCGCCCAGGTGAGCACGAGTCCTGCGCCGCCGAGGCTGGTGTTCACGGTGTCCAGGGCGGCAAAATCGATCGTCACACCGGCGAAGGTGATGCGCGGGCCGTTATGCTCGACGGTGTTGTTCCAGCCCAGGTCGTGGAGGACGCTGTATACGATGCGCTCGTCCTGGACGTCGATCGAATACATGCCCTCGACAACGAACTCGACGCCATTGCCGACCGTGGCGGTTTGCGGCGCCATTCCTTCGCCGGTGTAGATGTCGCCGACAGTCGGGAAGCGGTATTCGAAGGTGGCGGTGCTACCGAGCAGGCCGGCGTGGGCATGGCCAGCGCACAGTCCGGTGGCGAGCAGGAAGGCGGTCAGGAGTTGTTTGGTTTTCATCAGGGATCCCTCTGGTTATAGTTAGCCCTGACGTTTTAGCAACAATCATGCCACCTTGATAAGTTGCTGTATTTATTCATATTTACGTGGATGTCAATTTCCTATTGTAAAGTTTCCCGACAGCTATTGCATGAATAGCTGAGCAGGAAGCGCTGCCGTATGTGCGTACCACCCAAGGCTTGCCTGGGCAAGGCTGGGGCCGGAAATCGTGCTTGCATTGCAAAACATCCGAAGTCCGGCACGCCTTGCCCACCCCGAACAATGTCAAACGGGCTCGGTCAATTCAGCGCCGGCGTGTTCTCTGCGAAGTACTCGTGCGAGTCGGCGTTGTCGACCGCCTTGGCCGGGTCGCTGATCGCCAGGCTGGCGGCGCCCGACTGGCCGTACACGTGGTCGTCGGTGCCGGCCACCACGTTGAAGTGGCTCATCTCATGCACCAGGGTGCCGCCCTTCGAATCGGTGCCGGTCATCGGCGCGGCCCAGAAGGCCTTGCAGACGTAGATCTTGTAGGGCTGGGTCGGGTAGACGTAGGCGTAGTAGTTCTGCTTGCAGCCGCAGTCCACGGTCACGGGCTTGTTGGCGAAGGCGTCCTTGATGGCCGCGAAGTGCGACTTCACGGTGGCCACGCGGGTGGCGTTGTTGGCGCCGAACCACTTGGTGTAGCGGGTGCCGATCACGCCGTTCTGCATGTAGGCGTCGCTATTGCTGGCCATGTTGCTGCCGGCCGACATCGCCTGGGCGATGGTGGTCTGCTGCGAGGTCGTGCACTTGCTGAAGCTCAGGCTGGCGGCAGCCGGCTGCGCCGCGGCGCGCTTCATTTCCTCGATGTCGAGCATGAGCTGCGACTTCTGGCCACGCGCCACGCGGCCGTCGATCCAGACCGACACCGGGTTTGACGCGAGCGAGGCGTTGTCGACGCTGGCATTGTCGGCGTCGAAGGCGGCGGCCGCGCCGGCGCGGGCGTTGTCCTGGGGCTGGGCCAGGAAGAGCTGCGGCGACGAGGTCTTGTAGGCGATCTGGTAGTCGCCGCTCACGCTCATGTCGTACAGCGCGGACAGCTCGACCTTCATGCTGTGCGAGGCGCCCGGTTTCAGCACGAAGTAGTCGGACCTGGTCGGCGCCGCGCGCTTGATGTGGGCGCCCAGGTAGGGTACCGGCTGGCCGTCGCGCTTGATGTCGAACAGGGCTTCCTCGATGCCGTTGAAGGGCGTGCGGAACTTCAGGATGTACTGCGGCACGGACGAGGTATTGGTGAAGGTGACGCGCACCACCACATCGTCCGTCTGCCCCAGCGCCGTTTTTTCGGGAACGAGGGTGACCGCCACGCCCTTGGGCGCGGCGGCCGCGTTGCATGCTGCCGCGAGCGCAGCGATGCCGACTGCCGACTTCATGAAGCGATTGAAGCTCATGTTCATTCTCCGTATGAAAATAGTGTTATGTGGCCCTGTCGGGCCTTATTGAGTTGCTCCGATGATATGGAGACAACGCAAACAATATTTACGGAATGCTGAGCCGGTGTAAAGTCGATTCGCTCCGGGTGTTACAAAATTTGTGAAAAATCAACAGAACCTGAAAATGTAGAATCGTGCGCTGGTAATTTGTCTGTACAAGTGCTAAGCCGCCTGATCATTGTTGCGGCGGCGTGTTCTCCCCGAAGTATTCGTGCGAGTCGGCATTGTTGATGGCGCGCTCCGGACTGGTACGCGCCAGCTCGGCCGCGCCCTGCTGGCCGTAGACATGGTCGTCGGTGCCGGCCACCACGTCGAAATGGCTGAGTTCATGCAGGAGGGTGCCGCCGCGCGAATCCGTGCCCGTGAGCGGGGCGGTCCAGAAGCCCTTGCACACATAGATCGTATAGGGCTGGGCCGGATACACATAGGCGAAGTAGGGCTCGTTGCAGCCGCAGTCGACCTTGAGCGGCTTGTTCTCGAAGGCGTCGCGGATCGCCGCGAAATTGCCGGCCACCTTGGTCCCGCGCGTCGCATCGAGCGCCCCGAACCAGCCGGTATAGCGCGCCCCGTAGTTCGGCCCCGCGCCCAGGTAGGCATGGGCGTCGACCGTCATCGCGCGGCCCGCGTCGACGGCCAGCGCCAGCTGTTCCTGTTGGGCGTTCGAGCACTTGCTGAATTCCAGTCCCGCGCCGCTTGCCGCCACCTTGGCCGGCGGACGGGCGCCGCGCGGCAGGCGGCCCTCGATCCAGATCGAGACGGGGCTGGAGGCCAGGGTCCCGGCCAGCGGGCGCAGGGAAGGCGTCGCGAACAGGCCTGATGCGCTGGTGCGGTAGCGCAGGGTATAGGAACCCGTCACGTTCATCTCGTAGAGCGCCGACAGCTCGACGGTGCTGCTGAGCGTGGCGCCCGGCGCCAGCAGCAGGTAGTCGCCTGGCCCGGGCGCCGGGCGCTTGGCGTGGATGCCGAGGTAGCGCACCTGCTGGCCGTCGCGCTGCACCTCGAACAGGGGCGACGTCATCCCCTCGACCGGCGTATGCCACTTCAAGACGTATTGCGGGGCGGCGCTGTTGTTGGTGAAGGTGACGCGCACCTGCACTTCGTCGCTGCGGCCGTACTGCTGGCGCACCGGCGTGACGGTGACACCGAGGTCCTGGGCCGGACTCGGGGCGGCGGCGAGCAGCAGGAGCAGGGGAGAAAGGGAAAGGGGCAGGCGCTGCATGACGGTCTCCTCGGGTTGGGAATCGTCCTACTGTGCTGCCGGCTTCACGCCGAGGTGTTGCGCCATCCCAATGGTTTATTTGCGGTAGGCAATAAAACCACACCAACAGTATGGCTAATTAACAACAGCTCGTGAGTATTCGTGAATATTTACTCGATCTCATGTTAAGCGATTGCTATCATGCAATGACACTATCCCAGAGTAAATATTTCAGCTGCAGGTCCCAGCATGACATCCCCGCATCGAAGCAGCACGGAACAGCCTCCCGCATCGTCCTCCCATGAGCTGCGCACTTTCCACGACGTCATCGACGACATCGCGCGTGAAATCGGGCTCGATTCCGACGAGGTCGAGGCGCGCAAGGCCTTCCTCGAACTCGGCGAAGCCGATGTGGCGGCGCTGCGCGACATCCACGAGCTGCTGGACACGCAGCGCGACGCCTTTTCCGACCGCTTCTATGCCCATTTGCTGGCCTTCCCCCAGCTGAGCGCCCTGCTCGGCCCGGGCGCCGAAACGCGCCTGCGCCACGTGCAGGCGAGCTACTTCAGCAGCCTGACGAACGGCGACTACGGCCAGGACTACATCCGGGAGCGCCTGCGCGTCGGCGTGACCCACCAGCGCATCGGCCTGGATCCGAAGTGGTATATCGGCGCCTACCGCAAATACCTGTCCGAGCTGCACGACATCCTGTGGCGCCGCCTGCACGGCCAGCCCGAGCGCTTCCGGGCCGCCGTCGAGGCGATCCTCAAGATCGTCTGCTTCGACATGGGCCTAGCGCTCGACACCTATGCCCACGCCGACCAGCTCGCCAATCTGCAGAACCAGAACTACCTCGAACAGGTCATCGACGGCATGCCGGCCGGCCTGGTGGTGGTCGATAGCGAGCTGCGCGCCTGTTCGATGAACCGCATGATGGCCGACCTGCTGGGCGCCCCGGACGAGGCGCTGGCCGAGGAAAGGCTGCCGTTGATCGAACTGATTCCCTGTCCGGAACTGGCCGCCTGCGCCGCCGAGACCCTGCGCACCGGCGCGCCCCACGACAATGTGCTGGTCACGCTCGACGGCCGCGCCGACGGCGTGCGCTACGTCGACTTCAACATCCGGCGCGCCCGCAAGGACGGGGTCCACATCCTGCTATTGATCGGCCAGGACATCACCTTCCGCCGCAAGGCGCGCCTGCGCCTGCAGGAAAGCGAGGAATTCTTCCGCCTGACCTTCAACCAGGCCGCGGTCGGCATCGTGCTGCTGGGCGCCGACGGCCGCGTGCTGCGCACCAACAGCAAGATGTCGCAGATCCTCGGCTACAGCGAAATCGAGCTGCTGGCCCGCTTCTACCAGCAGTTCATGTGCGAGGAAGACCTGGTCGACGAACAGGCGCTGATCGGCGGCCTGAGGGCGGGCGAGATCAGCGAGTACCAGCGCGAGAAGCGCCTGCTGCGCCGCGACGGCGCCCGCGTCTGGGTCAGCGTGACCGTGTCGAGCATGCGCGACGCCAACGGCAACCAGCGTTTCATCTGCGTGGTCAAGGACATCCAGCGCCAGAAGCAGGCCGAGGAAGCCCTGCTGCGCATGGCCAACCACGACGCGCTGACCGGCCTGCCGAACCGGGTCCTGATGCAGGACCGCCTCGGCCAGGCCATCATGCACGCCCACCGCACGCGGCGCCAGGTGGCGGTGATGTTCATCGACCTTGACCGCTTCAAGCACGTCAACGACAGCCTGGGACACGATGCCGGCGACCAGCTGATCGTCGAGATCGCCCGCCGCCTGTCGAGCAGCCTGCGCGAGAGCGACACCGTGGCGCGCCAGGGCGGCGACGAATTCGTGGTGGTGCTGCCCGACCTGGCCGGCAAGGACGATGCCGCCAAGGTGGCGCGCAAGCTGCTCGACAACCTGTTCCAGCCATTGACGCTGCGCGGCCAGGAAGTCTTCCCTTCCGGCTCGATCGGCATCGCGATGTACCCGCGCGACGGCGAGGACAGCACCACCCTGCTCAAGTGCGCCGACAGCGCGATGTACGGCTCCAAGGGGCAGGGCGGCAACCACTATTCCTTCTATACGGCAGAGATGGGCGCCCAGGCCTACGAGCACCTGCGCATGGAAGGCGCGCTGCAGCGCGCCCTGCAGCGCCAGGAATTCCTGCTGCACTACCAGCCCGTGGTCGACATCGGCAGCGGCGTCGTGACCGGGGTCGAGGCCCTGCTGCGCTGGCAGCCGCTGGACCGCGAGATGGTGTCGCCCGCCGAGTTCATTCCGCTGGCCGAAGAGACCGGCCTGATCGTCCCGATCGGCGACTGGGTATTGGCGACCGCCATGCGCCAGCAGAAGGCCTGGGTCGATGCCGGCCTGCCGCCGGTGCGCGTCAGCGTGAACCTGTCGGCGCGCCAGTTCCTCGGCCAGGACGTGGCCCAGCGCGTGGGCGTCCTGCTGAAGGAAACGGGCTGCGATCCGGCCTTCCTGACCCTGGAGATCACCGAGAGCGTGCTGATGGAAAACCCGGTCGCCGCGACCGAGACCATGGGGCGCCTGGCCGCGATGGGCGTGCAGCTGGCGATCGACGACTTCGGCACCGGCTACTCGAGCCTGGCCAGCCTGAAGCGCTTCCCGATCCACAGCCTCAAGATCGACCGCTCCTTCGTGATGGACCTGACCCAGGATGCCGACGACGCCGCCATCGTCAACGCCGTGATCGCGCTGGCGCACTCGATGAAGCTGAACGTGATTGCCGAAGGGGTGGAGACCCAGGAGCAGCTGGCTTTCCTGCAGCAGCATGGCTGCGACCAGATGCAGGGGTATTGCTTCAGCAGGCCGGTAGCGCCGCAGGGGATCGAGGCGATGCTGCGCAGGGAGGCTTGAATTCTTGTAGCATCGTAGGATTGCGGATCGTCGGGGAACTGGGCAATGCAGAAAGAAAAAACCTGGCAAGTCGTAGTGAAAGAAACCTTCACCAAGACGCGTGATGAACGCTACGCTGAGTCGACCAAAGGGCAAAAAATCGTCTATTGGATATTCATGGCAATTGTCTGGGGCGTATTACTCTACACCTTTGTGAAAGCGTACTTGCTCCGTTAGTCAGGACATTTCCTCCGAAGCCAGTGATCCATTAGCTGAAGTCACCACTGCGACAGTGCCCAAGGCGGGGTGAGGTCTGACATCTGGACACGGTCTCAGCCCTAACGCGCGACAAATCGCGCTTTCACCAGTTCAGCAGCCGAGACTTGATGAGCCGGTGTCTGAATGTCAGACTTGAGGCAGTCTCGGTTCGCCCGTCCTTCCTTATACTAGATAGTGGGCGAGGAGGACTGGACAATCGAGAGGGGCAGATGCACAAGAAAAAGACTTGGCGCGTGTTGACAAAAGAAACCTTTACAAAGACGCGGGATGAGCGATATGCCGAGTCCACCAAAGGCGAGAAGACCGTCTATTGGATCTCCATCGCCCTCGCATGTGCGGGCATCTTCTATCTTCTCGTGCTCGCATAAACTAGCGGAAGGCGCACAGGACGCGCAGGGGATCGATGCTGAGCGGGGCCGTGTAGGCCTTTTCCGCTCGGTCTCGGGTCTCGTCTCAACAATGCGACAGCCGAATCCTGAAATCGATATGATTTAATTAACTTAAATCACGATGAGGGACACTCCATGTCTTCTGTCAACACAGCCGGCCCGGCCTACCGCAGCCCGCCCGGGCCGCTTCATGCGACCCTGCTCGCGGGAACCGTTCCCCTGTTCCTGGGCGCTCTGCTGAGCGATATCGTCTACTACCAGACCTACCAGATTCAGTGGAGTAACTTCGCTTCCTGGCTCATCGCCGGCGCCGAGCTCTTCTGCGGACTCGCGCTGCTGTGCGCCCTGGTGAACCTGATCCGCGCGCCGCGCAAGGCGGGGCGTCCCCTGCTGTACGTGATCCTGTTGCTGCTGACCTTCGTGGTCGGACTCGTCAACGCCTTCCAGCATGCGAAGGATGCCTGGGCCGCCATGCCTGCCGGCCTGGTCCTGTCGGTGATCGTGACCGTGCTGGCCTGTATCGCGACCTGGATCGGCTTGAGAACGTGGTCGGGAGGTGCGAAATGAGGACGCCGAACATGACACTGAAACCGCTCGCCCTGCTGGGCATGGCGCTGCTCCTGGGCGCATGCAGCAACGAAGGCAGCAAGACCCTTGCGCGCGGCCCGGACCCGAAACTGCCGGCGCCGGAACGCGGCTTGCTGCCCGATATGAAGATCGCCGAGCCGACGCCATGGGGCGACCAGAAGCCCACCGTGCCGCAAGGGTTCACCGTCACGGCGATCGCGACCGACCTGAAGATCCCGCGCCAGACCCTGGTGCTGCCGAACGGCGACATCCTGGTGGCGGAAGGCCGCGGCGGCAACGCCGCGAAACTGAAACCCAAGGACGTCATCGCCGGTTATATCAAGGCCAAGGGCAATACCAAGGTCAAGGGCGGCAACCGCCTGACCCTGCTGCGCGACGCCGACGGCGACGGCAAGTACGAACTCAACACCGTGTTCGCGGAAAACCTGAACGCGCCCTACGGCCTGGCCTTCGCCAACAACAAGATCTACGTCGCCAACCAGGACGAGCTGGTCAGCTTCGATTACCAGCAGGGCCAGACCAAGGCCGGCGGCGCGCCCACCAGCGTCGCCAAGCTGCCGTCGGAGATCAACCACCACTGGACCAAGGCGCTGACGATCAGCCCCGACGGGCGCTTCGCCTATGTCGGCATCGGCTCGAACAGCAATATCACCGAACGCGGCATGGAAGCGGAACGCGACCGCGCGATGGTGTGGCAGATCGACGTGAACACGGGCGCCTACAAACCGTATGCAACCGGCCTTCGCAATCCGACCGCGCTGGCGATCCAGCCCGGCACGGGGCAGCTGTGGGCGGTCGTCAACGAGCGCGACGAGATCGGGCCGGACCTGGTGCCGGACTACCTGACCTTGGTGCGCGAAGGCGGTTTCTACGGCTGGCCCTACAGTTACTGGGGGCAGAATGTCGATACGCGCGTGCAGCCGCCGGACCCGAAGAAGGTGGCCTCCGCCATCAAGCCGGACTACAGCCTGGGCCCGCACGTGGCCGCGCTCGGCCTGGCGTTTTCCCAGCCGGTCATGGGTGAGGCGTTCGCGGATGGCGTGTTCGTGGGCGAGCACGGCAGCTGGAACCGCAATCCGCCGTCGGGCTACAAAGTCATCTTCGTGCCCTTCAAGAACGGCCGGCCCGCCGGCGAGCCGGTCGATTTCGTCACGGGCTTCCGTGATGGCGAAGGCAAGACCCGTGGGCGGCCGGTGGGCGTGACGGTCGATCCGCGCGGCGCGCTGATCGTTGCGGACGACCTGGCCAATACCGTGTGGCGGGTGGCGAAGGCTCGCTGACGCCCCGCCTTACGCCGGCCGGTTCTGTGTACCCGCGCCGCGCGTGACGTGCAGCATGCGGCTCGGTTCCTTCACCTTGGCGGTGTGCCAGACGCCGCGCGGCACCACCACGGCGCCGCTGCCGCGCAAGGCGATGGCCTGGACGCCATCGCCTTGCTCCAGGTGCAGCTCGACCGCGCCCGACAGCAGGTAGACGAATTCGTCGCCTTCCGGGTGCATTTCCCAGGTTAGCCAGTCCTCGGTGAACGCGAATTCGCTGATCAGCCAGCCGTCGCCAGCCCTTTCCATATTGGCGGGCTGCCAGAAGGTGTCCGCCGAAAAGCACTGCGAGCTGCCGTCTTCGGCAAGGTAGACATAGGACTGCTGCGGGTTCAGGGACATATGCTCTCCAGTCGATTGAACGGGGAAACGCGGCAATGGTATCACCGCGGCTGCGCAGAATGGCCCGCCGGGGCAATGCATGAGTAACACCGGGGTCAGGTCTGACATTTAGACACGAGCTCAGCCGTGATTGCTTGCTAGCGTCGAGGCCGTGTCCGAATGTCAGACCTGACCCCGACGGTTCGTGACCCCGACGGTTCGACGGTTATTTAGATCATGGCTGCGGATTCCATCCCGCGCCATTGCCATATGCCGCGAACACCTTCTCGCGCGTGGCAAAGCGTGCCGCCACGTCGCTCTCGCTCAGGATGTAGCCGCCGACCCGCGCGCCGAGATTGAGCGGATTGCCTGCCATGTCAAGGCTGCCGTACTCGCGCCATCCGGCGTCCGCGCGGGCGACCGTCGGGTTCGGCGCCGGCTGGCCGTTGACGCCCAGGCCCGCCCAGCCGACCGGCGCAATGTGCGTGTCCATCTTGCAGTTGATGAAGGCGATGTTGTCCCAGGTGGCGGTGCCGCCCGGGCTGCGCGCCAGGTAGGTGGCGCCGTTCGGCACGTCGCCGCGCAGCGGGCCCGGGCCGGGGCCGTGGGTGAGCATGCTGTTGAGGAAGACGTAGCCGATGTCGCCGGCGGTGGGCACCCGCGCCTGCAGCACGTAGCCGCCACTGTTCGCGTTGGCGCTGTCGCCCACCGAGCGGATTTCGCTTTCCTCGAAGAGGGCGGCGCGGCTGCTGCCCCAGATGAAGTCGACGTTGCCCTCCACCAGGGTTCGGTAGAACCAGGACCAGCCCTTCAGGTTGAGGGTGTCCTGCTCGCTGTGGAAGCTGGCGTTCTTCGCGATCAGGCGGCCTTCGCCGTTGAAGTAGATGGTCTCGGCCTGGCCCGAGATGCTGCTCGAGCGGATGGTGCTGTTCTTCAGGCTCAGGGTGTCGAGCACCAGCATGTCGGAGGCCTCCACCAGCATCACCGAGCGGCCGCCGGAAGGCGTGCCGGATGCCGTACTCGACTGGCTGCTGCCCGTGCCCGGGTTCATGGTCTCGTGATTCAGGGAGGAGATCATCACGCCTGCACGGCTTTCGCCCTTGATCGTCACGTTGTCCTTGCCGTTCAGGTACAGCAGTTCTTCGTAGCTGCCGTTCCTGACCGTGATCGTGACGGGGTCGGACTTCGAGAAGCGCCCCATCGCGTAGTTCAGGGCGCCCTGCACGGTGCGGAAGTCGGCGTCGCCGTCGTCGTCCACGGTCACGCTGTTACCAAGCGGGAGGCTGTCGCGGGTACCGAAAGTCCAGCCGGCCGCGCGGCCCAGGCCGACGAAGGGCGTGCCGCCCAGGCTGGTGTTGGTGAAGACGCCGTCGGCGATCGCGACATAGTACTCGGTGCCGTAGGCCAGCTTGTTACTGTGCGGCTTGATCGTCACCGTGTTGCCGACGATCTTGATCGGCGTCGTGTTGACCTTGCGGACCAGTGCCTGTCCCTCATAGCCCAGCGCATCGGTTTCGCCGCTCAGGCGGATGACGTCGACGAGGGCGTCGTCAGCCTTGCGGAAGATGCGGATGCTGCCGCTGGTCCCGAGGGTCGGCGGCTTGTCGAAGACCAGTTTCAAGGTGGTGTCGACATGCACACTCCCTTCGAGCGGCGCCGGGAAGCTGGCGCCCTCCATCGCATACACCTGGGTCGGCTGCACGAACTGCGGCGCGATGGTGGCGGCGATCGAGCGGGTGAGCGAGGGTTCGGACCCGCTGCGGAACACGACGTTGGCGTGCCCCGCGCCGACCGCGCGCAGCAGGACGGTATTGCCACTGGTGCTCACGGCGACCACGGCCGGGTTGCTCGACTCGACACTGAAGCTGTCCGGCTGGTTGTCGCTGGCGATCGCCGTCACCGAGACCTGGTAGGGCGCGTCGCCGACTTCGGCGGACCAGCTGAGGCTGGCCGGGTCGACGTTCAGCTGCACCGGCTTCTGGCGTGGGTCGCCCACGCGCACGTCGTCGATCATGAAGGATTTATTGGCCGTGTAGAGGCCGATCAGCCCGCGCGCGGCAAAGGCCGTATCCGTCACCGAGCCCATATTCCTGCCGTCGAGGTAGACCGTCAGCGTGCTGCCGATCATCTCGAAGCGCACCGTGTAGAACTGCGCGTCCATGTTGACCGGCGTGCGCACCTGGCGCGGGCGGCTCAGCGAGTTGTTCAGCATTTTCGCGATCTCCACCTGGGTGCTGGTGGTGCTGTTTTGCACGTTCAGGCCGGCGCCGTACCAGTTGGCGGCGTCCACGTAGCGCGTGACGAGGTAGAGCAGCTTGTTGCCGGTAGTGCCGTTGGTCATCGGGCGAATGCGCGCCTCGACGTAGTAGTCGCCTGACGGTACGCCGCCGAACGCCTCCGGCTTGACCAGGGCCAGCACGCCGCCCGTGCTCGCGGCCGCGTATTGCAGCACCTTGTTCGTGCCGCCCGCGCTTTCTGCAACCACGCTGAAGCGGCCATTCGGTCCGCCGACGGGCAACAGGTTCCACTTGCCGCTCGTGCCATCCTGGAAATCGTCGCAGAAGTAGAGACCGGTGGCAGGGCAGGAGAGGGTGGGGTTCTCGTCGAGCGTGACCTTGCCGGTGCCGCTGATCGTCGTACTGATCTTGCCGACGCCGGACTGGGCCAGGGCATTGGCTTTCACCAGCGCCGCCGGGCGCGGCGTGAAGGCGTAGGGCACGATCCAGCCCACCGCATTCGAGACCGAGCAGGCGCCAAGGGCCGCGCCATTGAGCAGGGAGCCGCTGTCCTTGAAGTAGCCCGGGTTCGCGCTGCTCATATTGCTGACGACCTTGTCGCAGCCTTGGGCGCCGGCAATCTCGAACACATTGTTGTTCGAGAGGATCCTGGCGTTCTTGCCCGCGCCGACGCTGTAGCTGTGCGCGTACGGGGAAGCCGACTTGCTGCCGACGTAGTAGTTGTTAAACAGGTGCACCTGGCCGAAGCGCACGCGCGGCGCGCGCTGGACCACGTCGCGGTAGACGTTGTTGCTGAAGGTGACGCGCAGCTTGCCTTCGTCGGCAGTGGCGGAATCGCTGCCGCCTACCAGGCCCGTCTTGTCGTGCTGGCCGAAGACGTTGTACGACACCGTCACATAGTCCGAGGCATTGGTGATGTCGAGCGAACCGTCGTGGCATTGCTTCTTGCGGCCGTTCTCGATCGGCAGGAAGTTGTCGGTCATCGGCACGTCGGTGAAGGTGACGTGGTCGACCCAGACGTGGTGGGAGCCGGAGATGCCGATGGCGTCATAGGCCGAGTTCCAGTTGCCGGTGGATCCGTCGGTCGGGTCCCAGGCGGGTTCGACATCGCATGGGTTGACGATCTTGAGGTTGCGGATGATCACCTGGGATACGTTCTGCACCAGCACGGTGCCGTTGACGATGCCGGCATTCGCGTCGGCGCCGATCAGGGTGGTATTGCTTTTCAGGCGGATCGCGCCGCGTGCGGCCTGGTCGGTGGTGGAGGTGTAGGGCTGGCCCTCGCTCATGTCGATGGTAGCGGCCAGCTTGATGATCTTCGGATTGTCGCCGCCATTGGCCAGCGCTGCGAGCAGTTCCGAACGTTTGGTGACGGTGTAGATGTGGTTGCCGGCGGCGGTCGAGCCGCCGACCGTGCCGCCGGCCTGGCCGGCCCAGCCGTCGAGTGGCGCGGTCTGGCGCGCAGGGTCGGTCGCCGCCAGTGCGGGCACACCTGGCAGCCCGGCGAGCAGGGCGACGGCGCATAGCGATGCCTTGAAACGTGCTTGTTTCATGGGAGTCTCCTGGAACAGGATGGAAGGGTGTCAGGCTTGTGCGCTTGCCTTGCGGCGGCGCGCCAGCGCGAGTCCGGCGGTGCCGGCCAGGAGCAGGGCGATGCCGCCCGGCTCGGGCACCTGCGCCGTGCCGATCTGCGCAGAGAAGCTGCCGAATTCGCTGTTCCAGGTCACGTTGGAAAGGTCCAGGGCAATGGTGTGGTCGTCCAGGATCGACAGGAGCGGCAGCACGCCGATGCCGCTCGTGTCCAGCAGGGTGAAGCTGCCGATCTTCTGGCCGAGGGTCGATCCGAAGTCGAAGACCAGGCGGTAGTCCCCGGGCTCGATGGCCAGCTGGTTGAGCATCACGACCAGCTGACCGTCGGCGGTGAAGTCGATACCGAACAGGTAATCACCCGTGAGAAATTCCATGCCGGTATAGGGCGTCGGATCGAAGGCCGTGGTGTTGCTGCCCGGTTCCGCGGCGTAGCCGTGGTCCAGGCCCAGCATGCCCTCGGGCGCACCGTTGTAGCTGCTGGTGATGGTGCTGCCTTGCAGGGAAATCGGCGCGGCGCCTGCCTGGCTTGCCGTGAGTGCCGCCGCCAATACCAGTGTCTCCAATATGGTTTTAGTTTTCATTTCTTGGTCCTGTTCAAGCGAGTGATGGAACAGGCGAGTGCCGGCGCGCCGGGCTGGGGCCATGGCTGGCCCGGCATCCGGCGTGCGGACTTGCTTGTCGTGGGAAGAAGCAGCTTTCAGCCCAGCTGCCAGACTCGGCAGTGGTGCTGAAAGCTTAGCATGAATGCATGTGATTTGGTCGGACCATTAATAATTTTGGTCTGACCGATTGTGAATGTGGCGCGACAGCTCAGGCGGCGGGGCCGTGTGGCAGCCAGGATGGTCGCGTATCGGTATGCAGTTCGATCCCGACCGGATCGGTGAAGGGCGTGTCCAGGGTGCCGAGGGTCACGGCAATGCGGTCTGGCGTTTCCTCGCTGCGCCAGAACAGGGTCGAGCCGCAGCGCCGGCAGAAGGCGCGCCGGCCCTGTTCCGAGGAGGCGAATTCGGTGATGTTGTCCTCGCCGCGCTCGATGCGCAGGTCGGCGCGGGCGACGTTGGCGTAGGTGCCGGCGCCGGCGCCATGCTGTTTCTGGCACATGGTGCAGAAGCAGTGGCTGGCGCTCTCGACCGGACCGGCGACGGTGTAGGCGACCTCGCCGCAAAGGCAACTTCCTTTAAGCATGGCTGGCTCCTCGGTATCGGTATGCACGTATTGTAGGGCAGAGCGATCACACCACGCATGGGGCTCTACTCAAGAAGGACGGCGCCTTACACTCGGCGCCTGTCGAGAACACAGGGATCCACCATGAAGATCATGAACAGGCTGTTCGCCGCCGCCTTCGTCGCGCTGCTCCTCTGCGCATCCTACAGCCGCGCGGAGCACGAAGGAGGCACGGAAGCCGCACCCGTCTGCGAACTGGGCGAAGCCGAGGCCACCTGTCCATAAAATCCGGTATACAGGAATTTATTTTCCTATATACTGGATTGCATGGACATCAACCAACTCATCGCCAGCCGCCTGCGCGAACTGCGCGAAGCCCAGGGCCTGACCCTGGCGGCCCTGGCCGGACGTAGCGGTGTCAGCCGCTCCAACATCTCCTCGATCGAGCGCGGCGAAAGCAGCGCCACCGCCACCGTGCTGGACCGGCTCAGCGCCGCCCTCGGCGTCACGCTGGCCTCGCTGTTCGACAAGCCGACGGACGCGCCATCTCCCGTCGCGCGGCGCGACGCCCAGCCGGTGTGGACCGACCCGGTATCCGGCTATGTACGCCGCAACCTGTCGCCCTTGACCTGGTCGCCGATCCAGATGGTCGAGGTGAGCTTTCCCGCCGGCCAGCGCATCGCCTATGAAACGGCGGCGCGCAACACCGACGTCTACCAGCAGATCTGGATCATCGAAGGCGAGCTCGAGCTGACGCTGGGCGACACGCCCTGGCAGCTCGGCCCCGGCGACTGCCTCGCCATGAAGCTGGACCAGCCGGTCAGCTTCCACAATCCCGGTGACAGGCCGGTGCGCTATCTCGTCGCGCTCGTCACCCAGCCCCACAAGGCATCACGCAAGGAGGACGCATGAGCAGGGACATTACCGTACGCCGGCTCGACGCCGGGAAAGCGGCCGCCCTGAAGGAGCAACTGGCCGACGTGCTGCTCGACTGCGTCGAAGGCGGCGCCTCGGTCAGCTTCATGCTGCCGATGGCGCGCAGCACCGCACTGGGCTTCTGGGACAAGGTAGCGGACGGCGTCGCGCGTGGCGAGCGCACCCTGCTGGTGGCCGAGGACGAGGAGGGCGTGATCGGCACCGTGCAATTGATCACCGACTTGCCTGAAAACCAGCCGCACCGCGCCGACGTCGCCAAGCTGCTGGTGCACCGGCGCGCGCGCAATCGCGGCGTGGGGCAGCAGCTGATGCTGGCCGTGGAACAGGCCGCGCGCGAACTGGGCAAATGGGTGCTGGTGCTCGACACCGCGAGCGCGGCGGCCGAGCGGCTCTATGAGCGCCTGGGCTGGCAGCGCGTCGGCGTGGTGCCGGGCTATGCGCTGCTGCCGAATGGGGAATTGTGCGGCACGACCTTCTATTACAAACAACTCGACAGGCACAGCGCATGAATAGCGAGTTCATCACCTCAGTCCCCATCCTTCACACGGAACGGCTCATCCTTCGTGAATACCGGCGGGAGGACTTCGACGCATTCGCGGCGCATCTGGCCGACCCTGTCAGCGCGGCCCACCTGGTTCCCGCTGACCGCCAGGCCGCATGGCGCATCTTCTGCTCGCAAGCAGGACTGTGGCTCATCCATGGCGCCGGATGGTGGGCTGTCGAGGAAAGGGAGACTGGGCGGCTGGTCGGGAATGTCGGTGCGTTCTTCCGCGAGGATTGTACCGTGATGGAGCTTGGCTGGAATACCTACCGCGCCTTCTGGGGCCAGGGATTCGCGAACGAAGCGGCGGCGGCAGCCGTGCACCACGCCTTCGACACCCGCCGCGAACCGAAGATTCGGGCGCTTATCGCGTCAGGCAATGCATCGTCGCTGCGCGTTGCCAGGCGCCTTGGCCTGACTTATGAAGCGCAAACCCAGATCCACGGCAAGGCGGTCGGCATCTACGCGCGTGCACGGAAAGCCTGGAGAAGGTCGTTTGGCCCGAGCCCGGCAGCCAGGCGCCGCCGCCAAAACCGGTTCGGATGCAATGGGTCTGAAAGGTCAAGCCGGGATGGCGCTGTTGACTAGCCGATGACGTAGCGTTTCGACGGACCGCTGCCGAGCGTCTGCCCGCTGGATCCATACACGCCGCCGGCTTCCGCGCCGGCCGGCATGCGCAGGGCGTTGAGCACGCCCTGGTTGTGCGCCAGCTGCTTGTTGATCAGCATGCCGTTGACGCGGTTGAGTTCCTTGGCCTGGCGGGCCAGTTCGAGCAGGGCTTCCCATTGCGATCGGGCATCCGGATTGCCGCCGACCGCCAGCCAGGGTTCCATGCCCGCTTCCGATCCTTCGCAGCCGGCCGCAAGCAGGGCGGCGTGGCGCTGGGTCGACAGCGCGGCCAATTCCTGCAGCAGGGTGTTCTTGCGTGGAGTGAGTTCCGCCAGCCCGTCGGCGTCCGCTGCGACCAGCAGCGTCTGTTCCTGTTTCATCAGCGCGATGAGCGCGCTGACGTGTTGCTGTTCCTGGGAGACGGTCGAGATTGGGCTGGTAGGCATGAAAGGTTATCGCTTGCGGGAATGGAGCAAGTCGCGCACGGTATCGAGCAGGCCGTCGGCGACTTTCTCGGAGTTGACCTGGAACTGGCCATCGGCGATGGCCATCTTGATGCGCTCGACTTTCTTGGTGTCGAACACCTGGTTGTTGCTGCCCACGGCATTCGCCATCGCCTGGCCCTGGGACGACAGGCGCACGCTGTCGGTCTGCGCCTGGGTGGTCGCAGTCGTGGTGGCGGCCTTGTCCGCGGCGCGCGTGTTGTTGGCCGGGGTGTTGGCGGGTTGGAGGCCCGGGTTGCCCTTGAGGGTATCGTTGATTTTCACAGCATCATCCTTCTCTGTTCGGAGCCGGAAACTCCGGTATCTGCATCGTGTATCGGCGCGGATTTCACAAACTTTAGAGCAGAAAAGGCGTTTCTAAAAATATATTTACTGAGCTTAGATGGCGATCTCGATGATGCCCCCGGCGCGTGCCGTTCCGCTCACGACAATGCCCGACTGGGTGCGCGCCTGCGCCACCTGGCCTTCGCCCGCATTGTTGATCGCCCTCGCTTCGGCCGACACCGAGAAGTTCGATCCTTTCGAGACGAGGCGCACCGCCTGGCCCTGCTGCACCACGGGTTTGGCTTTCAGGGTGTCGAGGCGCAGCGGCGTGCCGGCCGGCAGCGAGGCCGTCGGCGTGCGGCCGATGGCCTGGGCCATGTCGGTGATGATGCCGTTCGGCATGGCGGCGATGTCGCCCTTCATCACGACGAGCTGGCTGGCGTCGACCGGCTGGCCCTGGGCCAGCGGCACCGCGGCGGCCACGTAGTCGGCGACCACGTTCACGGTGGCCTGAATATACACCGTCCACGGGGAAGGCAGCGTGCAGCGGACGCCGACCGTTGTTTTTCCCCACGCCCGCGCGCCCGGCTGCTGGAAGGCTTCCGGCGCCGGGCAGGCCGCCAGGCTGGTGCGCGGGTCGACGTTGCCGACCTTCACCGTCACCTTGCCGGGCAGGCCGGCGGTCTGGGTCTGCAGGTATTGCTCCACCACCGTGCGCAGGGCCGGCAGGTTCTGGCGTGCGGCAGTCTGTTGTCCGGAAGCGAAAGGCGCCGCGGCGAGGGCGGTGAATACAAACAGGGCAAAGCGTTTCATGATTCCCCGATGGGAAGAGTAGATGCTGCCATTTTAGGCAGTGCGATTCCATCACGAAACTTTGAATAGCCGGGTTTTGCCCGTCCTTCTCGTCCGATTGCATTTTGTTGCTCCTGCGTATTATCGGTCCTGTCCCAACAAGCATCCATCCAGGAGGCGGCATGATCGGCAAGATCGACCAGTACCTAGGTTTCCATGAAACGGCCCTGTCCCTGCGCGCCCAGCGCCAGGAATTGCTGGCGTCGAACATCGCCAATGCCGACACGCCGAACTACAAGGCGCGCGACATCGATTTCAACAGCGCGCTGCAGAGCGCCCTGGCAAGCAAGGGCAGCGCGGGCCCGCTGGCGACCACGAACAACGGCCATATGGGCCGCGGCGCGCCGACCGGCGACATGCTGGCCAATGGCACCCCGGTGCTCTACCGCGGCGTGGTGCAGGGCAGCGTCGACGGCAATACGGTCGACATGGATGTGGAACGCAACCAGTTTGCCGACAACGGCCTGCGCTATGAAGCCGGCATCACGATGATCAACCACCAGATCAAGGGCCTGCTCGCGGCCATCCAGGGTCAATAAGAGATAGATAGCCATGTCCCTATTCAATATCTTCAACGTCAGCGGTTCGGCCATGAGCGCCCAGGCCCAGCGCCTGAACACCACCGCCAGCAACCTCGCCAACGCCGACAGCGCGACCAGCCCGACCGGCGAAGCCTACCGCGCCAAGGCCGTCGTGTTCGAGGCCGTGCCCCAGCAGTCCGGCGCCACCGCGGTGCGGGTGCGTGAAGTGGTCGAGGACCCTTCGCCCCTGAAGCAGGTCTACGACCCCAAGCATCCGCTGGCCGACGAGAAGGGCTATGTGTCGATGCCGAACGTGAACGTGGTCGACGAAATGGTCAACATGATGTCGGCCTCGCGCTCCTACCAGACCAATGTCGAAACCATGAACGCGGCCAAGACCATGCTGCTCAAGACCCTGACCCTGGGCTCCTGATTCTAAGAAGATCCTGATATGACCACTGTAAACACCACGCCCGGCACCAATAACATCAGCGACGTGATGTCGGCCATGAACGCCAAGAAGGCCGAAGTCGACAGCGTCCAGGCCGACACCGACAAGTTCATGACGCTGCTCGTCACCCAGCTGAAGAACCAGGATCCGCTGAACCCGCTCGACAACGCCCAGGTCACCAGCCAGCTGGCCCAGCTGTCGACCGTCACTGGCGTGAACAAGCTCAATGCGACGCTGGAAACCCTGAAGAGCAGCTACCAGTCGACCGAGGCGCTGCAGGCGACCAACCTGATCGGCCACGGCGTGCTGGTCGAGGGCAACAAGCTGGGCCTGTTCGAAGGCCAGGCCATCCTCGGCGCGGAACTCGACAGCGACGTCGACAAGCTGCAAGTGGTCATCACCAGCGCCGCCACCGGCAAGGAAGTCGCCACCATCGAGCTGGGCCCGCAGAAGGCCGGCGTGGTGCCGATCGCCTGGGACGGCATTCCCGATCCGAACAAGCTGGGCGAAGACGGCAAGCCGGTCAAGCTGCCGGACGGCACCTATACCTACAAGGTCGTCGCGATGCGCGGCGGCGAAACCGTCACCGATGCCCGCGCACTGGCATTCGACAGCGTGGCCAGCGTGACCACCAATGCCAAGGATGGCGTCAAGCTGAACCTGCCGGTCAAGGGCGTCGTCACCATGGCCGATATCAAACAAGTCCTGTAAGCCGAGCCGCTTACTTCTTTCTCTTCATTCAGGAGTACACCATGTCTTTCCAGCAAGGCCTGAGCGGCTTGAACGGCGCAGCCAAATCCCTCGACGTCATCGGCAACAACATCGCCAACGCCAGCACGGTCGGCTTCAAGGGCTCGACCACCCAGTTCGCCGACGTCTACGCCAGCTCGCTCAACGGCGCCGGCGGCATCTCGGCCGGCATCGGCGTGAAGGTCGCGGCCATTTCCCAGCAGTTCACGCAGGGTAATATCGAAGCCTCGAACAACCCGCTCGACATCGCCATCAACGGCGCCGGCTTCTTCCGTACCGAAGCTTCGGGCATGGTGCAGTACAGCCGCAATGGCCAGTTCTCGCTGGACAAGAACGGTTTCCTGATCAATGCGCAGGGCGCCAAGTTGACCGGCTATGGCCTGAACCAGAACGGCCAGATTGTCGCCGGTGCGCCGACCCCGCTGCAGATCGACACTTCCGACCTGGCGCCGGTGACCACCACCAAGGTCAAGATGGAGCTGAACCTCGACTCGCGCACCATCGAGCCGGCCAACGCGCCTTTCGATGCGGACGATCCCACCACCTATAACAAGCAGACTCCGATGAGCGTGTACGACACGCTGGGTAATCCGCACGTGTTGTCGACCTACTATGTGAGGACCGACACGGGCTGGGATGTCTACGCCGCCAACGACGGTACAGAGGTGACCAACTTGGCCGTGGCTGCCGCCGCGACCGGTAATGCCGGGGTGGCGAGCGCACGCGCCGCGTGGGAGGCCGCGACAAAGGCCGTTCCGCAGGTGCCAGCCAATATTGCGGCAGCCTTGAATACCTATGCAACGGCGGCCTCAGCTGCAGTTGCCGCTGCTGCCAACGATGTTCGAAAAGACACCGTCAATGGACCGCAGATCACCACCGCCGCTGCCGATGCCGCGCTGGTGCCGGGCGCCACTCCGTCGGATATCGACGCTGCGATGGCTAAGGTAATCAACGTGCCTGCCCAGGCCGTAGGCAAACTTGTCTTCAATACAAACGGCGGCATGAACAAGGTGTCCACGGTCGATGCGGCCGGCAACGCGGGCGGCAAGTTTGCCATCACCCTGCCGATCTTCCCCTCGACCGGTTCCGAACCGACCATGCCGATCACGATCGACTACGACGGCACCACCCAGTACGGCACCGCGACCAGCGAGAAGCGCCTGACCCAGGACGGCTATGCGGCCGGCACCCTGCAGCGCTTCACCACCGGCACCGACGGCACCATCCTCGGCCAGTACAGCAACGGCCAGACCCGGCCGCTCGGCCAGGTGATCCTGGCCAACTTCACCAACCCGAACGGCCTCGAGCCGCTGGGCAACAATGCCTGGGCCGAATCGGCGAACTCGGGCGTCCCCCTGCTGGGCACCCCGAACTCGGGCAGCTTCGGCGTGCTGCAGCAGTCGGCCGTGGAAAGCTCGAACGTCGACCTGACGGCCGAGCTGGTCAACATGATCACGGCGCAGCGCGTCTACCAGGCGAATGCGCAGACCATCAAGACCCAGGACTCGGTGCTGCAAACCCTGGTGAACCTGCGTTAATAGAATGTCGTAGGGTGGTCGGCTTTGCCGACCGCGCGTTCAACCAGCTGTCGCGTCATCGCAACTCGGAAAAAATATGGACCGCCTGATCTACACCGCCGCTTCCGGCGCCAAGCACATCCTCGAAAAGCAGGCCACGACTTCGAACAACCTGGCCAATGTGAACACCACGGGCTTCCGCGCCCAGCTGGACGTGTTCCGTTCCGCGCCGGTGCAGGGCGAAGGCTTGCCGACGCGCGCCTTCGTGGTCGATTCGACCGCGGGCTCGAATTTCCAGTCGGGGGCGCTGCAGGTCACCGGGCGCGACCTGGACGTGGCGATCAAGGGCGAAGGCTGGTTCGCCGTGCAGATGCCGGACGGTACCGAAGCCTATACCCGCAACGGTTCCCTGCAGACCAGCCCCAACGGCCTGCTCACCACCGCCGGCGGCATGACCGTGGCAGGGGAGGGTGGTCCGATCACGATTCCGCCGGACGTCACCGTGACGGTCGGCGGCGACGGCACCATTTCGACCATTTCCACCACCGACCAGCCGGCAGCCAGCAACATCCTTGGCCGCCTCAAGCTGGTCAATCCCCCCACGGAAAACCTGGTGCGCGGCGATGACGGCCTGTTCCGCCTGAAGGATGGTGGCGCCGCCCAGGCCGACCCCACGGTGAGCGTGGCCGGCGGCGCGCTCGAGGGCAGCAACGTCAGCGCAATCGAATCGATGGTTGAAATGATCAGTTTGGCACGTTCCTTCGAGACACAAATGAGTTTGCTGAAGAGCGCGGAGAATAACGCCGCGAAAGCCACCCAGATCCTCGCTTTGAATTGATAGTTGCCGCTGCATAATTCTCCTGTACGTGGCAGACCTCGTCTGTCACCTTTAGGAGAATTCCATGATCCGTTCGCTGTTTATCGCCAAGACCGGCCTCGAAGCGCAGCAAACCAACCTCGACGTCATCTCGAACAACCTCGCCAACGTGAGCACGAACGGCTTCAAACGTTCGCGCGCCGTGTTCGAGGACCTGCTGTACCAGAACGTGCGCCAGCCCGGCGCCCAGTCCTCCCAGCAAAGCAACCTGCCTTCGGGCCTGCAGATCGGTACCGGTGTGCGCACCGTCGCCACCGAGCGCATCCACACCCAGGGCAATCCCCAGCTGACCGGCAACTCCAAGGACGTGATGGTCAACGGCTCGGGCTTCTTCCCGGTGCTGCTGCCCGACGGCACCCAGGCGTATACCCGCGACGGCTCCTTCCAGACCGACCAGAACGGCCAGCTGGTCACCTCCAGCGGTTTCGTGATCCAGCCCGCCATCACCATCCCCGCGAATGCCGAAGCCATCACGGTCGGCCGCGACGGCGTGGTCTCGGTGAAGCTCCCGAACACCACCGCCCCGACCCAGGTCGGCTCGCTGCAGCTGGCCACCTTCATCAACCCGGCCGGCCTCGAGTCGCGCGGCGAGAACCTGTACGTCGAGACGGGCGCCTCGGGCAACCCGAACCTGAACGTGCCGGGCACCAACGGCGCGGGCATCCTCATGCAGGGTTACGTCGAATCGTCGAACGTGAACGTGGTCGAGGAAATGGTTAACATGATCCAGACCCAGCGCGCCTACGAGATCAACAGCAAGGCGATCACGACCTCCGACCAGATGCTGCAAAAACTGTCCCAGCTCTAATTTTCATCGCCATGAAATCCTCTTTCGCTCTCGTTGTCGCCGTGCTGGCTCTTGCCGGCTGCTCGACCACCCCAAGCTCCATCGTCCAGGGCCCGACCTCGGCCCGCCCGATGCTGGTGCAGGCCGCGCCCGCCAACGACGGCGCCATCTACAACGCCAACAGCTACCGCCCGATGTTCGAAGACCGCCGCGCGCGCCACATCGGCGACCTGCTGACCGTGAACATCACCGAGCGCACCTCGGCCGGCAAGTCTGGCGCGAGTACCGGCAGCAAGTCGGGCAGCGCCAGCTTCTCGGTGCCGGGTCCGCTGCAAGCCAAGCTTGGCGCGGGCGTGGGCCTGGAAGGCGCGAACAAGTTTGCCGACGCGGACACCCAGAGCGCCTCGAACAATTTCACGGGCACGATAGGCGTGACGGTCACCGAAGTGCTCCCGAACGGCAACCTGATCGTGGCCGGCGAGAAGCAGGTCGCCATGAACAAGGGCGTCGAGTACATCCGCTTCTCGGGCATGGTGGCGCCCGACACCATCCAGCCGGGCAACGTCGTCGCCTCGACCGTGGTCGCCGACGCACGGGTCGAGTACCGCACCAACAGCCGTGTCGACAAAGCCGAGCTGAGCAATATGTTCTCGCGCTTCTTCCAGTCGATGCTGCCGTTCTGAGGATTCGTTATGCGTAAGTTGACCACCGTCTTCATGCTCTGCACCGCGCTGCTGGGCGCCGCTCCGCTGGCCCAGGCCGAGCGCCTGAAGGACCTCGCCAGCATCGCCGGCGTGCGCGAGAACCAGCTGTCGGGCTACGGCATCGTCGTGGGCCTGGACGGCACCGGCGACCAGACCAGCCAGACCCCGTTCACCGTGCAGTCGATCCAGGCCATGCTGCAGCAGAAGGGCATCAACCTGCCGCCGGGCACCCAGCTGCAGCTGAAGAACGTGGCGGCCGTGATGGTCACCACCTCGCTGCCGGCCTTCGCCCAGCCGGGCCAGACCATCGACATCACCGTGTCCTCGATCGGCAATGCGAAGAGCCTGCGCGGCGGCACCCTGCTCATGACCCCGCTGCACGGCGCTGATGGCCAGGTCTACGCCATGGGCCAGGGCAATGTGCTGGTCGGCGGCGTCGGCGCCCAGGCCGGCGGCGCCCAGGTGCAGGTGAACCACCTGTCGGTCGGCAAGATATCGAATGGCGCCACCGTCGAGCGCGCCGTCGCCTCGAACCTCGGCGCCGACAACCAGATCCGCCTGGAACTCAAGCAAACCGACTTCTCGACCGCCGCCAAGGTGGTGGAAGCCATCAACGACCAGTTCGGCGCCGGCATCGCCACCGCCCTGGACGGCCGCGTGATCCGCGTGCGCACCCCGTCCTCGAGCGACCAGCGGGTGGCCTTCATCGGCCAGCTGGAAAGCATCGACGTCTCGCGCAGCAGGGACGCCGCCAAGGTGATCATGAATGCGCGCACCGGTTCGGTCGTGATGAACCAGGCCGTGATGCTGGAAAACTGCGCGATCTCGCACGGCAACCTGACCGTGACGGTCGGCGCCGATCTCGAGGTGAGCCAGCCGAATCCGGGCTCGCGCGGCCAGACCGCCGTGGTGCAGAAGAATTCGGTCGACATCAAGAAAGACCCGGGCCGCGTGCTCATGGTCAAGGGCGGCGCCTCGCTGGCCGAAGTGGTGAAAGCCATGAATTCGATCGGCACCACGCCGCAAGACCTGCTGGCCATCCTGCAGGCGCTGAAGGCCGCCGGTTCGCTGCGCGCCGAGCTCGAGATCATCTAACAGGCAACTAGGCACATCATGATCGGTTCCCCGTCCACTGACCTCACCAGCAAGTTCGCCCTCGACACCAAGGGCCTGGGCGAACTCAAGCAAGGCGCGAAGAACGGCTCGCCCGCCGCGCTGAAGGAGGCCGCCACGCAGTTCGAAGCCATGTTCATCAATATGATGATGAAGAGCATGCGCGACGCGACGCCGGCGGACGGGCTGATGGACAATAACCAGACCAAGATGTTCACCGGCATGCTGGACCAGCAGATGAGCCAGAACCTGGCCAAGCGCGGCATGGGCCTGGCCGACGTGCTGACCCGCCAGCTGACCGCCAACCAGACCGGCGCCGCCGCGCTGGCGATCGGCGCCGACGGCGTCGCGGCAGGCAAGGCGGCAGCCGCGGCTTCGGCACTGGCGCCGCTGGACGGCAGCATGCGTCCGGGCATGGACGCGGCCACCATGATCAAGACCGGCGCGAAACAGCCGGGTGCGCCGGCGCTGCCGCTCACCACCGAGTCCGGCCGGGTCCAGGCGCCGCACGTGCGCGCCTTCCAGGAAAAGCTGCATGCGCACGCGGCCGAAGCCGAGCGCGCCACCGGCGTGCCGGCCAAGTTCATGCTCGGCCAGGCGGCGCTGGAAAGCGGCTGGGGCAAGCGCATGATCCGGAATGCGGACGGAACCAACAGCAACAACCTGTTCGGCATCAAGGCCGGTCCGGGCTGGAAAGGGAAGGTCGCCACCGCCGTGACCACCGAGTACGTCAATGGCGTGGCGCACCGCAAGGTCGAGAAGTTCCGCGCCTACGACACCCCGGCCGACTCCTTCAAGGACTACGCCAATATGCTCGCGAAGAACCCGCGCTACGAGAAGGTGCTGGGCAGCGGCGGCGACGCCGCGGCCTTCGCCCACGGCCTGCAGCGCGCGGGCTATGCCACCGATCCGCTGTACGCGGCCAAGCTGACTCGCATTATCAAGAATTCATTGGCCTGATCTTGTCTGGACGACAAATCAAGTTTTCCGTTTTGCTGCCGTAGATAGAACCGTTAAGAAGGAAAAATAAATGTCCGGTAACCTCCTCAGCATTGGCAAAAGCGGCCTGTTCGCGGCGCAGGCGGGCCTGGCCACGACCGGCCACAACATCACCAACGCCAACGTCGCCGGCTACAACCGCCAGGTGGTGGTGCAGGCCACCGCGCCCATGCTCGACACCGGCGTCGGCTTCCAGGGCACCGGCACCCAGATCGCACAGATCAAGCGCTACAGCGACGAATTCCTGAACTCCCAGGTGCGCAACGCCCAGGCCAGCAAGAGCGGCCTGGATTCCTACTATGCCCAGATCAGCCAGATCGACAATATGCTGGCCGACCAGACCGCCGGCCTGTCGCCTTCGCTGCAGGGCTTCTTCAAGGGCGTGCAGGACATGGCCGCCAACCGCGCCTCGGTGCCCTCGCGCCAGGCCATGCTGTCCGCCGCCGACACCCTGGCGACGCGCTTCCAGGCGCTCGACGCCCGCTTCGGCGAGATCCGCGAGGGCGTCAACAGCACCATCGAGACCAGCGTCACGATGATCAACTCCTACGCCAACCAGATCGCCCAGCTGAACGAGCAGATCGGCAACTTCGCCTCGGCCAACCAGAGCGTGCCGAACGACCTGCTCGACAAGCGCGACCAGCTGGTGATGGAGCTGAACACCCACGTCAAGGCGAATGTCATGCCGGGCGATAACAACAGCCTGACGGTGTCGATCGGCAACGGCCAGCCCCTGGTGGTGGGCCAGCGCGCCTTCCAGCTGGCGGGCGTCAAATCGCCGACGGACCCGGGCCGTATCGACGTGGGCTACGTCACCGGCAACAAGGTCTCGACCTTGGCCGACAGCGCCCTGAGCGGCGGCACCCTCGGCGGCGCGCTCGAGTTCCGCAGCAAGACGCTGGATCCGGCCCAGAGCGCCTTGGGCAAGGTGGCGATCGGCATGGCGATCGAGTTCAATGCCCAGCACAAGCTGGGCCTGGACCAGGGAGGCAAGCCAGGTCAGGACTTCTTCCAGGTTGCGAAAGCCGTGGTTGGCAGGAACGAGAAGAATGCTTCGACCAGCGACGTTGCGGTCGAGGCCATCGTGCGCGATCCGGCTGACCTGAAGGACAGCGACTACAAGGTCGAATTCAGCAGCACCGGCTACAACGTCTACCGCCTGTCCGACAATGAACGTGTGATCAAGGACTATATCCCGGACGGCAATCCCGTCAAGGCCGACGGGATCGACTTCATGATCTCGACCGGCACGGTCGCCGTTGGCGACAGTTTCCTGGTGCGTCCGACAGTGGCCGGCGCCGCCAACTTCAATGTGCTGGTCAAGGATGTGGCCGGCATTGCCGCGGCGGCGCCGATCGTCACCGAAACCCCGGTGGGCAATACGGGCAATGTGAAGATCAGCCCGGGCACGGTGGACAAGGATTTTCTGACGGGTGCGCCGGGTTTGCCTGTCGAGCTGATCTATGACAAGGATACCGGAATGCTGGATGGCTTTCCGGCCGGAATGCAGGTCCGTATCGTCGACAGCAAAGGTGTGGAGAGCGGTCCCTTCACCAATCCCGTCGCATTCGAGGATGGCGCCACCTATACCTTCGGCGGCGTCAGCATCACCCTGAGCGGCACGCCAGGCGATGGCGACAAGTTCGACATCAAGGACAACAGCGGCGGCGTGGGCGACACCCGCAACATCGGCCTGCTCGGCGACCTGCAGACCAAGAACATCTTTAACGGCGGCACCGCCACCCTGCAGTCCTCCTACGCCCAGCTGGTCAGCACGGTGGGCAACAAGACCCGCGAAGTGCAGGTCAACGGCCAGGCCGCCGAAGCCCTGCTGGCCCAGACCAGGACCGCGGCCCAGGACGTCTCAGGAGTGAACCTGGACGAGGAAGCGACTAACCTGATCAAGTACCAGCAGGCCTACCAGGCTGCGGGCAAGGTCATGCAGATCGCCGGCACCATTTTCGACACCCTGCTGTCGATCGGCCGTTAATCCAAGTAATACGGAGCAGTCATGCGCATCAGTACCCTGTCGATCTACGGCAATGCCACCAACCAGCTGAACACGCTGCAGAGCGCGCTGGCGCGAACCCAGATGCAGCTGTCGACCAACCGCCGCATCCTGACCCCGGCGGACGACCCGGTGGCGTCGGCACGCGCGCTGGAGGTAAGCCAGTCGCGTGAGATGAACAGCCAGTTCGCCACCAACCGCGCCAGTGCGCGTTCCTCCCTGTCCGCAGTGGAAGGTGCGCTGCAGAACGCTGGCGACCTGCTGCAGGACATCCAGCGGCTGACCGTGAATGCCGGTAACGGGAGCATGCTGCCGAGCGACCGGAAGGCCCTTGCGACTGAGCTGGAAGGGCGTCTCGCAGACCTGCTGGGCGTGG
This sequence comes from Massilia agri, assembly GCF_024753255.1. Taxonomy (GTDB): domain Bacteria; phylum Pseudomonadota; class Gammaproteobacteria; order Burkholderiales; family Burkholderiaceae_D; genus Telluria; species Telluria agri. Next base: position 404,565 of record NZ_JANUHA010000001.1, on the reverse strand, counting down.
CCAATAGCACCGATGGCGCAGGCGGCTACCTGTTCTCCGGCTATATGGCCACGACCCAGCCTTTCACCCGCACCCCGGAAGGGGCCGGTTACAACGGTGACCAGGGCCAGCGCCAGTTGCAGGTCGGCGCATCGCGCAAGATTCCACTGTCGGCCTCGGGCAGCGCCGTATTCGAGAACAACCTGACCGGCAACGGCACCTTCCAGACCCAAGCCGCCGACGACAATGCCGGGGGCGCCATCATCTCGCCGGGTTCGGTGGTCAACCGCGGCCTGGCCGAGGGGAGGAAGTCGTACACGCTGACCTTCGCGACCGATGCCAGCACCCCCCCCGTGACTACCTATACCGTGGTCGACGAAGCGGGCGATCCGGTTCCCGGCCACGATGCCGCGGTGTACGAGGCGGGCAAGGCGATTTCCTTTGGCGGCATCACCTTCGATATCAAGGGCGAACCCGCTGCCGGCGATGAGTTCACGATCGCACCCAGTACCAAGCAGTCGATATTTACCACGGTCACCGACCTCATTGCTGCCCTGAAAGCGCCAGCCGACGGCACGGCTGGCAAGGCGGCGCTGACGAACCGGCTAAACACGGCGCTTGACAACCTCAGTCAGGCCCACGACAACGTGTTGACCGTACAGGCCTCGGTCGGCGCCCACATGAAAGAGCTCGACTACCTCGACAGTGCGGGGGACGACCTCGACATCCAGTACGCCGCGACCCTGGGCGACCTGCAGGACCTGGACGCGGTTAAGGCCATTTCGGAATTCTCGCAGCAGCAAACGACCCTGCAGGCGGCCCAGATGTCGTTCAAGACCATGTCAGGATTGTCCCTGTTCAACTACCTGTGATCTGTTCGTTAACAAAACAAGCCGGCGCAAGCCGGCTTTTTTTATGCGTAAAAGCAAAACGCAATATTCGATGTATTTTGCAAACCACCGAATAATATTTGCACGGTTTGGAAAAACTTCACTACAAAAGTGGATAACTTTATGACAAAAGCATATGGTTGTATTGACGTCCGTGTAACAACTATGTTGTCTGTGAGTAACAAAACGTATCTTCTACGCGACGGATGTATCGTTTATCAAAATTTCCTAACAAAAACTCACTTTGCTGCTTTGCGGAAAAGCAATGTTATGTAAGAGTATTTCTGCGTGCAGTTACATGAAGTTCAAACAATATTCAGGTAGCAGTGCGAGAAAGTTAGAAAAAATTCACTATCCAGGAGTCGTTGTGAAGCACAAGAGTACTTTTAACAAGAGCGCAATTGCAGTCGCTCTGAGCATGGCCTTCCCGGCATTCGTCGGCGCACAAGAAGTTCCGGCAGCTGAACCGCTGAAGATGCAGCGCGTCGAAGTCACCGGTTCGAGCATCAAGCGTACCGAAATTGAAGCAGCTGCTGCAGTCCAGGTCCTGAACCGCGACGACATCGAAAAGACCGGCCAGACGACGGCCCTGGGCATCCTGACCTCCACCGCCTCGGTCTATGCCGGCAGCGACTCGGCAACCGCCAGCGGCGGCAGCTTCGCCACCGGCTCGTCGTCGGCATCCAGCCGCGGCCTGTCCAAGGTTGCAACCCTGGTGCTGGTCAACGGCCGCCGCATGCCGCAGTATGGCCTGTCGGATAACGCACGGGAAGCCTTCACCAACCTCGACGCGATCCCGAGCGATGCGATCGAACGCGTCGAGATCTTCAAGGACGGCGCATCGGCAATTTACGGCTCCGACGCGATTGCAGGCGTCATCAACTTCGTCCTGCGCAAGGAATTCACCGGCTTCCGCGTCCGCAGCAGCTACAAGGAATCGCAGCATTTCCACGATGACCGCAACCGCAACGTGTCCATCATGGCAGGCTGGGGCGACATCGAAACCAACGGTTTCAACACCTACATCAACGCCGAAGTCTACAAGCGCGACGGCTACACCGCGGGCGACCTGCGCGAACACTATCCGTCGTGGCACCGCCTGACCCCGGGCCGTTCGACCTGGGATGCCAAGAGCGTCTACTCGCCGACCGGTAACTACTTCACCGACGCCAAGAACTACGTTCCGGCGCCTGGCTGCCCGACCGGCAACATCGATCCGTCCGACGGTCTGTGCAAGCTGGACATCCTGCCGTACAGCGGCCAGACCACCGATAACAAGCGTCACCAGATCACCAGCATCACCAGCTTCCGCATCGGCCAGGACATCGACGCCAGCTTCGAAGTCATGCATTCCGGCGCCGAGAACGGCTACATCATCACGCCGTTCAACGTGAGCGACGGCTATACCACCACCACCCCGCGCACCTGGTACAACGTGTACGGCGGCAAGATGGCCGGTCCGTTCTACTATCCGAAGCTGCCGGTCGGCCATCCGATGAACCCGTACAACTATCCGGTCGAATACCGCGCCCGCATGATGGACACCGGTGACGGCTTCAACTTCAACGACACGGACAGCAAGCAGACCCGCGTGATGCTGACCCTGAACGGCACCTATGCCGGCTGGGACTGGAAATCGGCAGCTGGCTGGGCCAAGTCGACCGCCACCAAGGCCACCCGCGCCCTGGCCGGCGAGGCCTACACCAACGCGATCGTCAACGGCACCTACAAGTTCGGCCAGCAAAACGATCCGGCCCTGCTGAACGCGATGTTCCCGGTCCGTACCACTGATGGCGAAGCGGTCGTGAAGTTCTTCGACGCCACCATCACCAAGGAGCTGATGCAGCTGCCGGCAGGCGCGCTGAGCGTTGCCTTCGGTACCGACATCCGCAACAACGCTTACTGGATGAAGAGCTCGGACAACGTCCTGGACGGCACGCTGGTCGGCATCGCCGGCCTGCAGGTTGACGACGACGTCAACCAGTACGCAGTCTTCGCCGAAGCATCGGTGCCGTTGACCAAGAAGCTCAAGCTGGAAGCCGCTGCCCGCCTGGACAAGACCGACAACCAGGACGCGCACGTGTCGCCGAAGCTGGGCCTGACCTACAACGCAACCGACAGCCTGCTGCTGCGCGCGACGGCATCGGGCGGCTTCCGCGCACCGAACATCGTCGAATCGGGTAACGGCCTGGGCCGCTCCTCGTTCTCGTCCAGCACCAACGACCTGAAGCGCTGCCCGACCGCCAACGAGCTGAACGCCATCGTGCAGAATGCACCGAACGCCACCACCGCGGACAAGCAGCAAGCCAACAGCTTCCGCAACTCGGAGTGCTCGGGCGGCGTGCCGGCTTTCGTGAAGTCGAACCCGGACCTGAAGCCGGAAACCTCGCGTTCTCTGACCGCCGGCATGGTGTTCGAGCCGGTCAAGAACTGGAGCGTGGGCCTGGACTACTACTTCATCGAGCGTCGTAATGAAATCGGCAGCCGCTCGGTCCCCGACATGCTGCGTGGCGAAGACGGCCTGCCGGCTGGCCAGGTGATCCGTATCGACAGCAGCGCCTACGACGCCCAGTTCATCGCACTGGCGAAGAAGTATGCTCCTGACACGCAGGTCGCCTACAAGGTCGGCCAGCTGGGCATGATCTACAGCCCGTACGTCAACAGCGGCCGCACCCGCGTGCAGGGCTTCGACTTCGACGGCAAGGGCCGCTTCAACGTGCTGGGCCAGACCGTGCGCCTGCAGTTCGAGGGTAGCTACGTCTGGAAGCTGCAGACCTTCAGCGTGACCGACAACGCCTACACCCAGAACGAAGCCGGAACCTACGACTACGGTCCGCGCCTGAACGTGGTTGCCAAGGCCTACCTGAAGCAGGGTGACTTCGACCACGCCGTCACCGCCAACTTCGCGAGCAGCTACAGCACCAACAGCATCGACCAGCCGACCTACTGCGTGACCCAGAAGGTTGCAGCCCAGTACATGGACACCTGCGGCCGTGTCGGCAGCAACACCACCTGGAACTACGCGCTGACCTACACGGGCATCCCGCACGTGCGTCTGAGCGGCTATGTCGACAACGTCTTCGCCCGCGAGCGTCCGATCAACTGGCGCGGTGGCTGGAGCACCACGTCGCCGCAGTTCCGTCGCTTCGGCTTCGCTGCGAGCTACAGCTACTAATCGTCTGAAGGTCTAGATGATTGCAAAAGACCAGGCTTCGGCCTGGTCTTTTTTTATGGTTTCGCCGAACGCAGCGTCTGCAGTTCCCGCATCAGCCAGGCACGGCTTTCGACCGGCTCGCCATTGCCGCACCTGACGCGATACGGGCGGCCCGTGAAGCTGCTCTTCGAGGCGGCGTGCTCGATGAACTGTTCCGTGCGGGTGATGGTCTCGGTGCGCTTCTCGATGTACGTGAGCTTGCGCAGCAGGTGGGCGCGCGCGTCTGCGGCATTGTGCCAGCTGCGGTTGCGTTCGAACTGGCAGTTCGAGGCCGCAATCCTGCCCAGCAGGGCGTCGATCTCGGCGCGCACTGGGGCGGGCGTGGGGCCGGCGAAGGAGCAGGTAGAAGCGCTGGCCAGCAGGCCTGCGGCAAGGAGTCGTGAAATGGTCGGCATGGCGCCAACTCTAGCGCAAACGCCGGTCAGCCGGCGCTCGGCTTCAACCCGGCGCCGGCTGCAGCGGCCTGGCGGGCGCCGGCTGGGCGGGCCGCGCCGCCCCGGCGCGCGGCACCGCGCGTCCGGCCTCGATGCCCTCGTTGAACAGCTTCACGATCGGCATGCCGAGGTAGGGCATGGCCAGGCTCAGGGTCAGGAAGCCCACGCCCAGCGTCACCGGGAAGCCGATACCGAAGATGTTTAGCTGGGGCGCCGCGCGCGTCAGGATGCCCAGCGCCACGTTGGTGATGAGCAAGGCCGCGACGATCGGCAGCGACAGCTGCAGGCCGCTGGTGAAGATCTTCGCGCCCCAGCGCGCCAGCTCCAGCGGCGCGTTGCCGGAGAAGGGCGTCTCCGAGATCGGCAGGGCGACAAAACTTTCCGCCAGCGCCGCCAGCAGCACCAGGTGGGCGTTCACGGCAAGGAAGGCCATGGTCGCGACCAGGGCCATGAACTGGCTGACCGCCGAGGAGCGGCCGCGGGAGCTCGGATCGAAGAAGACGGCGAAGCCCAGGCCCATGGTCATGCTGGCCACCTCGCCCGCATACTCGATGGCGGCGAACACGATGCGCATCGCGAAGCCCATTGCCACGCCGATCAGGAGTTCCTTCACCAGGATCAAGAGGCCCGCCCAGCCGGTCGGGTCGAGCGCCGGCACGCTCGGAACGGTAGGGGCGATGACGGAGGCGAGCAGCACGCCCAGCGCCAGCTTGATCGACATCGGCACGCCGGCATTGCCGAACAGCGGGGCGGAGGCGACGAGGCCGAGGATGCGCGTGAGCGGCCACAGCAGCCCCGCGATCCAGGCATTCATCTCGCCCGTGGTCAGGCTCAGCATGCGGGCTGCGCCTTCAGCCGATCATGCCGGGAATGCCGGTGAAGACCTGGCGCATGTAGTCGAGCATGGTCGACAGCATCCAGGGCCCGGCCACCACGAGGGCGATGAAGATGCCGACCAGCTTGGGGATGAAGGACAGGGTCGCTTCGTTGATCTGGGTGGCGGCCTGGAAGATGCTGATGACCAGGCCGATGATGAGCGCCACCAGCAGCAGCGGAGCGGAGACCATCAGGGTCACCTCCATCGCCGTGCGGCCCATCGTCATGACGGTTTCGGGAGTCATGCGCGCACCTCTAATAGAAACTCTGGGCCAGGGAGCCCAGCAGCAGTTGCCAGCCATCGACCAGCACGAACAGCATCAGCTTGAAAGGCAGGGAGATCACCGCCGGCGACATCATCATCATACCCATCGCCATCAGCACGGACGCCACCACCATGTCGATGATGAGGAAGGGGATGAAGATCGCGAAGCCGATCTGGAAAGCCGTCTTCAGTTCGCTCGTGACGAAAGCCGGGATCAGGACCCGCAGCGGGATGTCCTCGGGGCCCTGCAGGGCCGGCGAGCGCGAAATCTTGACGAACAGGGCGAGATCGGACTGGCGGGTCTGCTTGATCATGAATTCCTTCAGCGGCACCACCCCGCGCTCGAGCGCCTGGCCCATCTGCATCTTGTTTTCCTGCAGCGGCAAATAAGCCTCGGTGTAGATGCGATCGAACGTCGGCCCCATCACGAAGAAGGTCAGGAACAGCGCCAGGCCCACCATCACCTGGTTTGGCGGCGCGGTCTGGGTGCCGATGGCCTGGCGCAGCAGGGAGAGCACGATGATGATGCGGGTGAAGGCCGTCATCATCAGGAGCGCCGCCGGCAGGAAGGTGAGCGCCGTCAGCAGGATCAGGGTCTGGACCGGCAGCGAGTAGGCCGTGCCGCCGCCCGGGGCCGGGCTGGTGGTGAAGGCCGGGATGCCGGGTTGCGCGAGGGCCAGCAGCGGCAGCAGCCCCAGGGCGGCCAGTCCCGCGCCCAGCAGGAATCGTTTAGTTCGCATTACGTTTGTCTATCGTTTTCTTGAGCCAGTCGCCAAAGCTGGCGGCCGGCGCCGCATGTCCGGCCAGCTGGGCATGCTCCTGCGCGCCTTCCTGGCGCGGCATGGTGGCCAGGGCATTGACCCGTCCCGGCGAGGCGCCGACGACGATCCACTGGTCGCCGACCTCCACCACCATGATACGCTCGCGCCCGCCGATATTGAGCGCGCCAACGAGCTTGACGTTGGCGCCGCCCATCATGCCGCGCGGACCGAAGCGCTTCAGGAACCAGGCCAGGCCCAGCAGGATGCCGAGCACCAGCACCAGGGCGAGGATGGTCTGCAGCAGGCCGCCGGTGCTCGGCGCGGCGGACGCCGGCATCACGACCTGGGGCGGACGCTGTACGGGGGCGGGTTCGAGCGCGGGGGCGGTGGCCGGCGCTTCGGTGGCGGGCACGTTCGCGGGATCGGCCGGGCCGCTCACCTGGACCGGCGTCGAGACCGGGCCGGACGGGGCAGGGCGCGCCGGGGTGGCCGGGCGGCCGGCGGTGGTGGCGCCGCGCGGGAGCGGCTGGGTTTCCTGGGAAGCGGGAGCGGGCGCGGGGATCGGCGCGGTGGCAGCAGGAGCGGGAGCTGGTGCGGCCTGCACCGGTTGCGCAGTGGCCTGTTGCTGAACCGGAGCGCTTTGATCGGCAACCACCGGCGCGGCGCACGCCGCCAGAGGCAGCAGCAGAAGCGCCGCCGCAATCCGTAGGGGTAATCTGGTCCGGTGGACCAGATTACGCTTCGCCGACCGCGCGTTCAAATACACGGTGCAAACTGGCGCATCGTCCATCTTCGCGCTGTTTGAACGCGCGGACGGGAGACCCGTCCACCCTACGTGATTGCTTGGCGTCATTTATTCAGTTTTCTGATCCGTTCCGATGGCGTAATGATATCAGTGAGTCGGATGCCGAACTTGTCGTTCACGACGACGACCTCGCCCTGCGCGATCAGGCAGCCGTTGACGAGCACGTCCATCGGCTCGCCGGCCAGGCCGTCGAGCTCGACCACGGAGCCCTGGGCCAGCTGCAGCAGGTTCTTGATCGCGATCTTGGTGCGCCCCAGCTCCACGGTCAGCTGGACCGGGATGTCGAGGATGAAGTCGATGTCGTTCGGGGTCTCGTTGCGCGCGCCCTTGTTCGAGAAGTCCTTGAACACGGCCGCGGTCGGGGCCGCTGCCGCCGCCTGCTGCTGGCGCTCGAGCGCCGCCGCTTCGGCCGCGGCCTGCTCGGCAATCGCCGCGCCCCAATCGTCGTCGAGGCTGCCCTGGTCGTCCTGGGTATCAGACATGATGCTCTCCTGTTACTCGCCGGCGCGAGGCGCCGGCAGAAAATTATTTGTTGAAGCTGTCGCTGTTGGCCAGCAGTTTCTCGACCTTCAGGGCGTACTGGCCGTTGAAGACGCCGTAGCTGCAGTCCATCACCGGCACCCCGTCCACTGTCGCCTGCAGGGTCTCGGGGATGGTAATTGGAATCACGTCGCCGACCTTCATGTTGAGGATCTCGTCGAAGTTGGCCCGGCCTTCGCCCAGCACCGCCACCAGCTCGACCTCGGCAACCTGGATCTGCTGGGTCATCAGGCGCACCCAACGCTTGTCGACTTCCAGGGCCTCGCCCTGGATGCTCGAGGTCAGCGCATCGCGGATCGGCTCGATCATCGAGTAGGGCATGCAGAAGTGGATCTGGCCCGACACCGAACCGAGTTCGATGGTGAAGGTGCAGGACACCACGACCTCGTTCGGGGTCGCGATGTTGGCGAACTGCGTGTTCATCTCGGAACGGATGTACTCGAACTCGATCGGATACACCGGTTCCCAGGATTTCGCATAGGCCTCGAACACGATGTCGAGGATGCGCATGATGATGCGCTGCTCGGTCTGGGTGAAGTCGCGGCCTTCCACGCGGGTGTGGAAGCGGCCGTCGCCGCCGAACAGGTTGTCGACCAGCAGGAACACGAGGCCCGGGTCGAACACCATCAGCGCCGTGCCGCGCAGCGGCTTCATGTGGATCAGGTTGAGGTTGGTCGGCACCACCAGGTTGCGGATGAACTCGCTGTACTTGGACACCCGCACCGAGCCGACCGAGACTTCGGCGCTGCGGCGCAGGAAGTTGAACAGGCCCACCCGCAGATACCTGGCGAAACGCTCGTTGATGATCTCGAGCGTCGGCATGCGGCCGCGGACGATCCGCTCCTGCGTTGCCAGGTTATAGGTGCGTACCCCCGAGGTATCTTCAGGCGCCGCGATGTCGTCCTGATCGCCGTTGACCCCTTTTAAGAGGGCATCGACTTCTTCCTGGGAGAGGAAATTATCGGCCATGGTGCTTCAGTTTTACTCGATCAATGAATCACTGGATGATAAACGAGGTGAAGAGTACGTCGCTGACTTCCTGCTCGTCGCCACCTTTCTCGAAAGGATCGGTGACGACGGCCTGGATCTCGGCGGCGAGCTGCTGCTTGCCTTCGAGCGTGCTGATCTCCGATGCCTTCTTGCTCGACAGGAGCAGCAGCACGCGGTTGCGCACGATCGCCATATTGTCCTTGATGACGGTGGCCTGCTCGGCGCCCGCGACCTGCAGGGTGAACTGCACCTGCAGGTACTGCTCGCCGTTCTCCGGCTGCAGGTTGACGGTGAAGGCCTCGACCGGCACGTATTCCGGCTTGGCTTCCGGGTCCTTCTTTTTCTTCTTGCTTTCCTTCGACGGTTCCTCGTGCGCGGCCCCGGCGGCGCCATCCAGGAAGTACCAGGCCGCGCCGCCGCCGCCGCCCAGCAGCAGCACGGCTGCGGCGATGATGATGATCAGCTTTTTCTTGGAGCCGGCCGGTGCTGCTGGGGCTGCGTCTGCTGCAGGGGCGGCTTTCGGTTTTGCAGTTGCCATCAAAAATACCTTTTTACTGCTAGAAAGATTGTGTCCGTCATTATGGCATTATCGTGCGGGTCCGAAGACAGCCATGCCCGGAAAAGAGGGCATAACAGTCGGCAATCCCGACGATTGTTGCGCCAGGGAGATGACGGTTTAAACATTGGGCGGCTGCGGGCCGCCCATTCATGCGCCTCAGGCGAAGATATCGACCGCGCCGCGGTCGCCCACGGCCACGGTGCGCGTCACGGGACGGGCATTGTCGTTCGCGGCGACATTGCCCTGATCGACACCCGAACCGGAGCCATCGGCGCCATTGCCGCCACGGCCGCGGCGCTCGCCGTCCTGCTGCGCCTGGCGCTGGTCCGGGACGCCCGCATCCACGGTCGCATTGCCCAGGGCAATGCCGTTCTCGCCCATCATTTCACGCAGGCGGGGCAGGGCGTTTTCCAGGGCCTGGCGCACCTCCAGCTGGCTGGAGGAGAAGGCTACGCTGGCCTGGTCGTTGCTCACGTTCAGCACGATCTGCACCGGGCCGAGATCCGGCGGATTCAGGGTGAGGGTCGCGGCCTGTTCCTTGCCGACCATGTAGACGATGCGCTGGCTGACCTGGTTGTCCCAGGCCTGGGTGCCGACCCGTGCCGGGATGCGGTCGGACGGCGCGGCGGCAGGGTTGAGCGCCTCGAGCTTGGCGGCCTGGGCCTGCAGCTGGACGGTGGCCGGGGCCGGCGCGGACTCGGTCGTTGCGGCGGCCTGGGCGGCAGTCTCGCGCGCCTGGCCCTGCAGCTTGCCGGCGTCGGCCTGGACGGCGTTCTGGGCGCCTTGCTGGAGCGCGCGCAGGTCGGCGCTCTCGTCGGCGGCAGGCTGGACGCCCGCGCTCAGGGCAAAGCCGGTGTCGGCCTCCGCTTCGGTGGCGCCTGCCAGGCCGGCATCGGTGGCGGCGGCATCGGCGCCGTCGAGCTTGGCAAAAGCGGACTGGAGCGCGGCGAGCTGCAGATCGGCGCCGCCGGCGGCGAGGGGCGCCTCGGTGCCGGCCGGCGCTGCCTGGGCCGGCTGGGCCAGGCTGGCCATGAAGGCCAGCATGTCCGTGACCGGGTTGCTCGCGGCGGCGGCTGCCGACTCGGCTGCGGCGGCATCCTCGGCGCCGTCGGCGGACTCGGCCGACGCTGCCCCCGCCTGCGCCGTTGCCGGGGCATCGGTGGCGTCGTTCTGTTTCGCCGGCTCGCGCGCGGCGGCTTTCGGACCCTGGGCGGCCGGCTTGTCGGCGGCAGTCGGCTTGCCCTGGGCGCCCTGGGCCGGACGGTTGGCCTGGCTGGCGGGGGCCGGCGCGGCGTTCACGCCCGGCGCGGCCTGGCGCTGGGCGATCTCGCGCGAGAGCGTGGCGCCGAAGTTCGATTCGGGCGCCTGCATGCCGGCGGCCGCATTGCGCTGCGGCGGCTGGCTCAGTGCGTTGCCGCCGGAGACCTGGAACGGAAGGGTAGTCGTCTGCATCGTCATGGTTGTTCTGCCTCGGTTCGGCCCTGCTCGTTCAATTCTGCTTGTAGCGGGCGCCACGGGCCGCGTGGTCGTCCATCAGTTTCTGGTCGCGCTTGTTCTCGATCGCCAGCGCTTCCGCAGCCGCGCGTTCGTTCAGGGTGCGGTAGGACAGGCGCTTGCGCTCGCTTTCCTGCCATGCCTTCTTTTCCACATCCGCCTTGTACTTCGCATGCTTGATCACCTCGCGCTGGCCGATGATCGCGTTGTCCAGCTTGCCGATGAAGGCGACGAAGTTCTGGTAGGCGAAGGGCGTGATGCCGTTCATCTGAGCCGCGTCCAGCTTGCGCACGTACTCGTCGCGGTAGCCATCCAGCATCACCAGCTTCTGCTCGGCTTCCTCCACCGCCTTGAGGGCGACGCCCAGGCGCTTGGCGATCGCATCCGAATCGCGCTGCGCGAGGTCGATCAAGGTCTCTAAGGCGGAAGTCTTGGCCATACTTATTCACACTAAAGGAACACAGTATAGTTCCGCCCGGCATTTTTTAACCTTGGAATAGAGAGGTCAATTGCCCCAAGCTCTCCAGCATGCCCGCGTTGTCGTGGATTTCCTGGCACAGGAAATTCTCGATCTGCTCGTGCTTGGCGATGGCCTGGTCGAGCACCGGGTCGCTGCCGGCGGCGTAGGCGCCGACGCTGATCAGGTCGCGCGAACGCTGGTAGCGCGAGTACAGCTGCTTCAGCTTGCGCGCCGCCAGCTGGTGCTCGTGGGTGGTGATGCCGTGCATGGCGCGCGAGATCGACTGCTCGATGTCGATCGCCGGGTAGTGGCCGGCCTCGGCCAGGTGGCGGTTCAGCACGATGTGGCCGTCGAGGATACCGCGCGCCGCGTCGGCGATCGGGTCCTGCTGGTCATCGCCCTCGGACAGCACGGTATAAAAGGCGGTGATCGAACCGCCGCCCTCGACGCCGTTGCCGGCGCGCTCGACCAGCACCGGAAGCTTGGCGAACACCGATGGAGGGTAGCCCTTGGTCGCGGGCGGTTCGCCGATGGCGAGGGCGATCTCGCGCTGGGCCATCGCATAGCGGGTCAGCGAATCCATGATCAAGAGAACATTCTTGCCCTGCTCGCGGAAGTGCTCGGCGATGGCCGTGGCATAGGCCGCGCCCTGCAGGCGCATCAGGGGCGGGGCGTCGGCCGGCGCCGCCACCACCGCCGAGCGCGCGCGGCCCACCGGGCCCAAGATCTGCTCGATGAATTCCTTCACCTCGCGGCCCCGTTCGCCGATCAGGCCGACCACGATCACGTCGGCGGTCGTATAGCGGGCGATCATCCCCAGCAGCACCGACTTGCCGACGCCGGTACCGGCGAACAGGCCCAGGCGCTGGCCGCGGCCCACGGTGAGCATGGCATTGATGGCGCGCACGCCCACGTCCAGGGTTTCCGAGATCGGCGCGCGGTCGAGCGGGTTGATGGGGCGGGCATTCAGCGGGCCGACCTCATCGTTGCTGAGCGGGCCCTTGCCGTCCAGCGGGCGGCCGGCGCCGTCGACCACCCGGCCCAGCAGCTGCATGCCGACCGGCAGGTGGCGCGCGCGGTCGCTCGGGCGGCGGCGCGGGTGGGGCACGGAGCCCGGCTTCGGCAGGGCCGACTCGACCGGGAACACGCGCGAGCCCGGCACCACGCCCTCGACATCGCTCTGCGGCATCAGGAACAGGCGCTCGCCTTCGAAGCCCACCACCTCGGCCTCGATCCTCAAGCCGTTGGCGACGGGGATGGTGCAGGCGCTGCCGACGGCCAGTTTCAGGCCGACGCACTCCATCACCAGGCCGGCCACGCGCGTGACCCGGCCCGAGACCTGCATCGGCTCGGCAAAGCCGACGAGGGCGTCGCAGTCCTTGATAAACGATTTCCAGCGGGCGGTGTGGCGGTCGGGAGTAGCGGTGGACATGGGGTGGCGGGATCCGGAATGGGGGAAGCATCGCCATTATTGCGCAGGAGAAGGATTGCGCAAGGAGAGAAAAGCGGCGGATTTACCCGCTTTCTCGTAGGGTGGACGGCTCTGCCGTCCGCGCGTTCAAATCACGGCCGAGCAGAGTATCGTTTATTCAAGAGCCGGTTGAACGCGCGTTCGGCGAAGCGTGGTTCAGTCCACTGGACTGAACCACCCCTACGACCCCAGCCACTCGATGTTCTGGCCCAGCGAATGTGTCAGGCGCTGCCACCGGGCCGTCGCCTGGGCATCGATCTGGTTCGACGCCGTGTCCACCTTGCAGCCGCCGCGCGCCATCGAGGCATCCTCGGCGATGCGCCAGCCGCCCTTGATCAGTTCCTGGCCCATGGCGTCGCGCACGATCTCCGCGTCCTGCGGGTTCAGGGTGAGCACTGCCGGCTGGGCCAGCACCGGCAGGTAGCCGATCGCTTCCTGCACCACCGGCAGGATCAGTTCCGGGCGCACGTCGAAGGCCGTGCGCACCATGCCGCGCGCCAGGCGCAGGGCCAGCTCCAGCACGTCGTGGGCGATGGTCTCGTCGGCCTGCACCACGGCGTCGCTGAAGGTCGCGGCGATCGCGCGCAGGTGTTCGAGTTCGGCGCCGGCTTCCTGCTGCCCCTGCGCGGCGCCTTCGGCATAGCCCTGGGCATGGCCTTCGGCGCGGCCTTCCGCCAGGCCCTCGGCGTACCCTTCCGCGCGCGCCTGCTCGCGGATCGCTTCCAGTTCTTCCGCGGTCGGCAGGGCCACGTGCGGAACGACCTCGATCGGTTCCGCAGGGGGGGCAGAAGCGGGAGCGGGGGCGGGGGCGGGCGCCATGGCGGCGCGGCGCGCCACGGTACTCGGGCGTTCGTCGCCGAACGAGGTCATTTCCCAGCGCTGGTAAGCGCTTTGCTGTTCCTTCGGGATCATCAGACGAACGAATCCTCACCCTTACCACCCAGCACGATCTGGCCTTCGTCCGCCAGGCGGCGCACGATCTGCAGAATCTGTTTCTGCTGGGATTCCACTTCCGACAGGCGCACCGGACCCTTCGACTCCAGGTCTTCGCGCATCATCTCGCTGGCGCGCTGCGACATGTTCTTGAAAATCTTGTCGCGCAGGTCCTGTGATGCGCCCTTGAGCGCGATGATCAGCATCTCGGACTGGACTTCGCGCAGCAGCAGCTGGATGCCGCGGTCGTCGATGTCGATGATGTTGTCGAACACGAACATCTCGTCCATGATCTTCTGCGCCATGTCGTTGTCGTAGTTCTTGATGTTGTCCATGACGGCCGCTTCCTGCTCGCCGCTCATGAAGTTCAGGATCTCGGCCGCGGTGCGCACGCCGCCCAGCGACGATTTCTTGATGTTCTCGTTGCCCGACAGGAGCTTGGTCAGCACGTCGTTCAGTTCGCGCAGTGCGGCCGGCTGCACGCCGTCCAGGGTGGCGATGCGCAGGACCACGTCGTTGCGCAGGCGCTCGGTGAAGTTGGCCAGGATCTCGCAGGCCTGGTCGCGCTCGAGGTGCACCAGGATGGTGGCGATGATCTGCGGGTGCTCGTTGCGGATCAGTTCCGCCACCGACGGCGAGTCCATCCACTTCAGGCTTTCGATGCCGGAGGCGTCCTTGCCGCCCAGGATGCGGTTGAGCAGCACGGCGGCCTTGTCGTCGCCCAGCGCCTTGGTCAGCACCTGGCGGATGTACTCGTCCGAATCCAGGCCCACGGTCGAATGCAGGTTGGTCTCTTCCACGAACGCTTCCAGCACCTTGACCACTTCGCCGTGCTGCACCGCCTTCATCTGCGCCATCGCGGCGCCCAGCTTGAGCACTTCACGCGGGCCCAGGAACTTCATCACCTCGGCCGCTTCGCCCTCGCCCAGGGCCAGCATCAGGATCGCCGCCTGGGTTACGCCTTCCTTGTCCTTGTCACTCATTTGATCCCAACCATGCTTTCACAACGTTAGCCACGATACGCGGGTCCTGGCGGGCCAGCTCCTGCGCCATTTCCAGGTTCTTCCGATAGCCCTGGTTCCTGCGTTCGACTTCCTGTTCTTCCAGTTCTTCCTCGGCCAGCTCGGCCGCGATCTCTTCGGCGATCTCGTCTTCGACTTCCGGTTCCGGTTCCGGCGGCAGCGCGGTGACCTCGTCGAACTTCTTGATCGCCGGGCGCATCAGCGGCAGCAGGATGCGGTAGTAGAGGAAGGCCAGCACCGCGAACAGCAGCACGTACTTGCCGATCTCCTTGGCCAGCGGCAGGTTGGCCGGGTCGCGCCACCAGTCCGGCGCCGGCGGGGTGTCGTCCGGACGGTCGATGCCGTCGAAGGGGGCATTGGTCACGTTCAGGGTGTCGCCGCGCTGCTGCGAGTAGCCCATGGCCTGCTTGACCAGTTCATTGATCTGGGCGACCTCGGCGGCGGACAGCGGCTTGATGGTGATCTTGCCGGTCTTCGGATCGACGCTGCGGCGGTAGTTCACCACCACGCCCACGGTCAGGCGCTTGATGCCGCCCATCTGGCGCTGTTCGTAGCGGATGGTCTTGTCGACTTCGTAGTTGGTGGTCGCGTCCTTGCGGGTCGGGCCGGCGGCCGGGGCAGGGGCCACCGGCGCCTGTCCGTCGATCGGCGCGGTGGCCACGCCCGGCGGCTGGTTCGACAGCGCGCCCGGGATGCCCGAGGCGCCCGCGCCCGGCTGGGTCGATTCCGAGGTCTGCTGGCTGCGGATCGCCTGCGGCTCCGGCGGCGAATTCGGCTTGTACATCTCGGCGGCGGTGTCGACCTGGGCGAAGTCGATCTCGGCGGTCGCTTCGGCGCGCACGTTTTCCTTGCCGACCAGCGGGGCGATGATCGATTCGACCTGCTTGATGATGTTGGCCTGGACCTGGTCGACGTACTTCAGCTGGGTCGGGTCGAGCTGCTTGGCGCCCGGGGTCTTGTTCGAGGTATCGGACAGCAGGTTGCCGGTCTGGTCGACGACGGTGACGTTACCGATGGTCAGTTCCGGCACGCTGGAGGCGACCAGGTGGACGATGGCGCTGACCTGGCCCGGATCGAGGGCGCGGCCGGCCTGCAGGTTCAGGACCACGGAGGCGGTGGGCTTCTGCTGCTCGCGCACGAAGACCGAGGGTTTCGGCATGGCCAGGTGCACGCGCGCCGAGCTCACCGGGCCCAACGACTGGATCGAGCGCGCCAGCTCGCCTTCGAGCGAACGCTGGTAGTTCACCTGCTCGACGAACTGGGAGGTGCCCAGCTTCTGGTTTTCCAGCAGCTCGAAGCCGACGTTGCCGCCCTTCGGCAGGCCTTGGGCGGCGAGCTTCAGGCGCAGGTCATGGATCTGCTCGGCCGGGACCAGGATGGCGGTGCCGCCTTCCGAGAACTTGTACTGGACTCCCATCTGGTCGAGCGAGGCGGTAATCGCGCCCCCGTCGCGGTCGCTGTAGTTGGAGAACAGCACGCGGTATTCCGGCGCCTGGCTCCACATCCAGAGCGCGACCATGATGGCGACGACGAGGGCGATGCCGCCGCCGAGCGCGACGCGCTTGCCCATGGTGGTCTGGAAAAAGCCTTGCGGACCCGTCTGTTCGGCGGGCGCCGGGGTGTCGATCAATTCTTCAGCAACTGCTGCCATGGTGGTCGGTTGGTTCCAGGATGGAGGGAGTAATTACGGACTAAACGGAATTATGAAGCCGTAGGGCAACATTCAAACCCTGAAACAGGGGGGAGTTTCCCCTCTTCTTCGAGTGAGGAAGTTGCCGGGGGACTGGTATTCTGACAGCCTGAAACAAGCGATGTGCAAAACGTGCCTTCGACGAGCAGGAGAAAACGATGAGTATTGGTGGAATCGGCGGAATCGACAGCAGCCGCATCCAGGCGATGATGGAGCAACTCAAATCGGCGGCGACCAGGCCGGCCGCGAGCCCTGTCGCGCCTGCGGGCCTTGGCGGTGTCGCGCCCCAGGGCGGCGTGGCCAAGCTCGATTTCGCGGATGCGCTGAAGACCTCGCTGCAACAGGTCAGCAATACCCAGAAGCATGCGCAGGAACTGGGCCAGCGTTTCGCGATGGGGGATGATACCGTGAGTTTGTCGGACACGATGATCGCCATGCAGAAATCCAGCATCGCTTTCCAGGGAACGGTGCAAGTACGCAACAAACTGGTAGCAGCCTATCACGACATCATGAACATGCAGGTGTGAGGCTGGCAAGCAGCTTCCATTCTTGCGAGGATGAACCGGCCGCATGGCCGGTTTTTTTTCGTCCTGGGTACTTGGCCCACTGCGTATCAGTTGTGGATGTACTTCGCGAACACGTCGCTGAAGTCGCGCTTGGTGTGCGTATCCAGCATGGCCGTGTTCAGGGCCTCCAGCAGTTCGCCGTACTGGCTGACCAGGGTGCCCGCACCCGGGGCGATGTTCAGCTTGTGCACCGAGGCCGTGGCGTCCAGGGTGCGCAGGGCGTTGTCGCGGCAGACCGCGTCGCGCTTTTGCTGCTTGCCGATCGAGATCAAGGCCTTGTAGATGTCCTTGAGCTGTTCGATGTGGGCCTTCTTGACGTCGATCGAGAAGCGCACGTCGTCCAGGTTGAACTTGAGCTCGATGTCCAGGTCGAGCGTGCCGGCGGTCTCGATGCTGACGTTCGACACGGCATGGGAGGCATAGTCGTAGCGCTTGATCGAGCGCTTCGAGGACACGGCCGAGTCGCCGTCGACGTGGATCAGGGCCAGGTTGGTGAAGCAGTACTCGTCCTTCTTGCTCTTGATGAGGAAGAAGATCTGCTCGCCGTCCTCGTTGAACAGGTAATCGTCCGCGTCGACCTTGCTGTAGTCGGCAGGGCCGACGATGACGCCGATATCGCTGATGCCCAGTGCTTCCGCCGCCAGTTTCTTGAACATGTCCGTCCTCCCGTGATGAAAGCGATCACATTAGCACTATTTGGTTACGGCAACTATTTTATCGACGGCCGATTGTGTGTCCCGACACGGCGAGGACGCGATCCTATGCCGCGTGCATGCTGCGTCGCGAATGAGAGGCGCGATCACAGGAAAATGGTGAGTTTTCGTTAGCTTTTTCCGTAATGCAACTGTTAAGCTTGGCATTTTTACCTTGCAACGATTGCCCATGCCTGCCGCACCTTCCAAGCCGCCCGCCGTTTTCTCTCCCCGGACCGTCCTGCTGTGGACCGGGCTCATCGTGGCAATGCTGCTGCCCGTCTGCGCCGGCCTCCTGCTGGGCTTGAGCTCGCTGATGCCCGGCTGCCATGGCGGCGGGTCGAGCGGCTCGGCCATGTCGGGTTGCGAGCTTGGCGGTTTCAATCTCAACTGGCTGCTCGAGCTGCTGACGCCCTCCATGCTTCTGTCCCTGGTCACGATCCCGGTGGGCCTGCTGCTGTGCCTGGTCGGCCTGTTCATGCCGAGGAAGAAGGCGGCCGTGCCGGCCGTGGACAACGAAGTCGAGACCCAGGTGCTCGCCGCCCTGCGCGACCTGCGCGAGGGTCGTGCGGCCCGCACCCGCTGCCCGCGCTGCCGCGCCGTCATCCTGCTCACGGCTGGCCGGACGCCGGATGGCGCGCTGCGGGTCAATTCCGCCTGCGCCTGTGGCGCCTGCGATGACAGTCTCGAACTGGCGGGGAAGGCGGCTTAGGCGGCCTGTTCTTCCTTGCGGTGGAAGGTGATGGGGATCGCGCCGTCGCGCGGGGCCGGCTCCGGCAGCAGGGAGGCCAGGGTGTGGCGGTCGAGCTCGGCCAGATAGGCCGCCGTGGCGTTGCTCAATACGCCCTTGAGGGAGCAGTCCTTGACCAGGCCGCAGGGATTACCGTTCGGGTCGAAGCACTCGGCCATGTAGAAGTCGCTCTCGCTCTGGCGGACGACGGCGCCGATATTGATGTCCTCGGGTTTGTGCGCCAGGCGGAAGCCCCCGTTGCGGCCACGGACGGTTTCGATGACGCCGTTGCGGCCCAGCTCGTGGACCACCTTCATGAGGTGGTTCTTCGAGATGCCGTGCAGGTCCGCGATCTCCTGGATGGTCACCAGGCGGCCCGGATTGCTGCCCAGGTGGAGCAGGGTCCGCAGCGTGTAATCGGTAAAGGAAGTCAGGCGCATCGAGGGAGTATACCCCATTGCCCTCGTGATCGCCCGACATGCATATAAACCAGCAATTACAAACGATTACTTGTCTTCCTGTTCTTGCCGTTTCAATATGTCGGCAGGCGGGGACCGCGTGCGGCCGCGCCGTTGTCCGCTGCCAGATGCAGGAGTATGCACATGCAACCGCTTTCTACCGCCGTCCACATCATGCATGCCGACCCGATCATGACGGTTGGCATCCACGCCGTCCTGGCCGACCAGCCGGGACTGCGCGTCACTACCCACCTGCGCCAGCCGGAGGCGCAGCGCGTCGCCCGCGTGCTGGTGACCGACTACGACAACGGCGTCGCGCTGGCGCGCCAGGCCGGCGCCGCCAGCCAGGCGCCCGGGGTGCTGGTCGTGACCCAGTTCGACAAGGAGTGGGAGGTGCGGCTGGCGATGGACGCCGGGGTGGCCGGCTACCTGCCGCAGTCCTGCGGCCCGGACGAGCTGGCGCACGCGGTGGACCTCTTGGTGCGCGGCCAGCGCTACCTGAGCGAATCGATGACGCGCAGCGTGGCCGACAGCCTGACCCGCGAGGCGCTCACCGGCCGCGAGACCGACGTGCTGCAGCTGCTAGCGCAAGGCTGCTGCAACAAGTCGATCGCCCGCAAGCTCGGCATCGGCGTGGGCACCGTGAAGACCCACGTCAAGGGCGTGATGAGCAAGCTCGACGCCACCGCGCGCACCCACGCGGTGGTGGTGGCGACCCAGCGCGGCCTGATCCGCCCCGGGGCGGGTTCCGCGATCCAGCTCTGACCCGGCCGTTTACATGCCCGGCGCCGGATGTTCCGGCATCGGGTTGCGCAGGCTGAAGTTGAGCGCATTCCAGCCGCGGATGGCGGCGATCGCATAGCCCAGCTCCGCGATCTCCGTGTCGCTGAAGTGCTCGCGCAGGGCGGGCCAGGCGCTGTCCGTGTCGTCGCGGCCGGGCAGGGCGTTGACGGCGTCGGCCCAGGCCAGGGCGGCGCGCTCGCGGGCGCTGAAGAAGGGCGCCTCGCGCCAGGCGGACAGGGCGTTCAGGTGGCGCGGATCGAGGCCTTGCTTGACCAGGTCGCGCCAGTGCATGTCGACGCACACCCCGCAGCCGTTCACCTGCGAGACGCGCAGCTGCACCAGTTCCACCAGGCGCGGTCCCAGCGAGCTGTTCTTGGTGGAGGTGGACAGGGCGATCATCGCCTTCAGGTTGTTCGGCGCCAGGGTGAAGAGGTTGATGCGGGCGGCTTGCGTCATGATGTTGTCCTTTCAGGTTGGAAGAGAGGCGCACCGTGCGCCCTCCATGCCTGCAAGACGAGCCAGCCGCGCACGGTGTGACATGCGCCGCAAAAAAATGGCTGTGTTCGCGCTAATTGGGTGAACCAAATTGTGTTGTCGAAGTCTTACGCATCGTCGCGTTAACTCATCCGGAGTGACGATGCAAAGCCTGAGCTTCGACGAATTGTTCGCCTGCCTGTCCGCAGCGCCACTGTCCAGCACCGATCTGGCCCGGCTGCGCGAGTGGGTCGACAGCATCCGCGACCCGGCCGAGTGCCTGGCGCTCATCGAAGCGGCCGCAACAGGCCGGCCATGTCCGCATTGTGCTTGCGCTCGCCTGCACCGGTCGGGCTTTGCCAGCGGCCTGCAGCGCTTTCGCTGCCTGGCTTGCCACCGTTCCTTCAATGCGCTGACCGGCACGCCACTGGCCCGGCTGCGCAAGCGCGAGTGCTGGCTGCCCTATATCCAGTGCTTGCTGGAATCGCGCACCGTGCGCGACGCGGCGCTCGCCACCGGCGTGCATCGCACCACCAGCTTTCGCTGGCGCCACCGGTTCGCGCCGGGCGCCGCGCGCCACCGTCCGGTTATCCTGTCGGCAATCGTCGAGGCCGACGAAACCTACCGGCTGGAATCGCAGAAGGGGTCGCGCAGCCTGACGCGCCCGCCGAGAAAGCGCGGTGGCCTTGCCCGTCGGCGCGGCATCAACCGCGAGCATGATTGCCTGCTGGTGGCGCGCGACCGCAGTGGTGCGACGCTGGATTTTCATACGGGACGGGGTCCCGTGACCGCGCCGCAACTACGCAGCTGCCTGCAACCGGTACTGCCCCACGACGGGCTGCTCATCAGCGATGGCGCCGCGGCCTATGTCCGGTTTGCCGCCGACGCCGGGATCACGCACGAGCCCGTCAATGTCCGGGCTGGGCGGCGCGCGCGCGGCGCGATCCACATCCAGAACGTGAATGGCTGGCACAGCCGCTTCAAGGGTTGGCTCGTGCGCTTCAAGGGTGTGGCCAGCCGCTACCTGGCGAACTATTCGGGATGGCGGCGATTACTGGACGCGCAAGCGTTGCGTACGCCAGCGCAGTGGCTGTGTACTGCGGTACGACAAGCTTAGTGAAGGTAGCTGCGAGAGCAGAATTAACGCGAACACAGCCAAAAAAATCGACATTCAGCCCGGACGCACCGTCCACTCGCCGCGCCGCCCGAAGGCATAGCGGTTCTTGCCCGCATTCTTGGCCGCGTACATCGCCGCATCGGCGCGCGCCAGCAGGGCGTCGACGCCTTCGCCCTGGGCGGCGATCGCCAGCCCGATGCTGGCGCCCAGGGGTGTGCGCCCGTCCAGCTGGGGGTAGGGCTGGGCGGCGGCGCCGAGGATGGCCGCGCACAGCGGCTCGGCCCCGTCCCCCGTCTCGAGCAGGACCACGAACTCGTCGCCGGCCAGGCGCGCCACCTGGCCCCGCTCCCGCACCGCCCCGGAGAGGCGCCGCCCGAACTCGATGAGCACCGCGTCGCCCGTCTCGTGGCCGCAGATGTCGTTGACCGCCTTGAAGCCGTCCAGGTCGATGAACAGCAGGGCCGGCGCGGCGCCAGGGAGCGCGAGGCTGCGCTGCAGGCGGTTCATGAACTCGTAGCGGTTGGGCAGGCCGGTGAGGAAGTCGTGGGTGGCGCGATAGTGCAGCTGGTCGGACATGCGGCGCTGCTTCGAGACGTCGCGGAGAAAAGCGTGGAAATAGGGTTCGCCGTCGAGCTGCACCACGCCCACCGTGAATTCGACCAGGATCTCGCTGCCGTCCTTGCGCAGCGCCGGCACCTCCACGCGCTTCCTGGCCTCGCGCGTGCCGGCGCGCAGGAAAGCCGCCACGCCGTCGAGGTGGGCCTGGCGCAGGCGCGCCGGCGCCAGCAGCTCGGCCATCGGCTGGCCGATGGCTTCCCCGGCGCTCCAGCCGAAGGTGGTTTCGGCCTGGCGGTTCCATTCGGTGATCGAGCCATGCCGGTCCATGCCGAGGAAGGCGTCGTTGGCGTGTTCGATGAGCAGGCGGATCTTCTGCTCCTGGCCGCGCAGGCGCGCCTCGTTGTCGATCTGCTCGGTGACGTCGCGCCCCGAGCAGAACATGGAGCCATTGGCCGCGATCCGGGTGCTCCATTCGATCCAGCGCCAGCCGCCATCCGCGTGGCGGACACGGTTGCGAAAGCCGCGCACCTGGCCGCCCCCGGCCATGCGTTCTACAGCCTCGCGCGTGCGCGCGAGGTCCTCGGGATGGAGCAGGTCGTAGAAGGGACGCGCCTTCAGGGCGGCGTCGTCCCAGCCGAGCAGCTCGTGCCAGGCGGGATTGACCTGGAGCAGGTAGCCCTCCGGACTGCTGATCGCCAGCAGGTCGGGTGACAGCGCGAACAGGGCGTCGCGTTCTTCCAGCGCGTGCTTCTGCGCCGTGATGTCGACCACCTGCACGATGAAGCAGTGGGGCGCGCCGTCCGCGCCGCGGCTGAGCGTGACGCTCAGCAGGCCCCAGACGACGGCGCCGCCCGGCTGGCAATAGCGCTTCTCGACCTGGAAGGACGCGATGTCGCCGGCCAGCATGCGCTCGGTCAGCGCCAGGTCCTGCGCCAGGTCGTCGGGGTGGGTGACGTCGTGGAAGGTCAGCTCGAGCAGCGCCTCGCGCCGGTAGCCGAGCATGGCGCACAGGGCCGCATTCACGTCCAGCCAGTGGCCCTGCAATCCGACCAGGGCCATGCCGACCGCCGACTGGGCGAAGGCGGCGGCGAAGTGCTCGGGCGAAGGGAAGCTGGTCGGCATCGGCATGGCATCGACATCGTCGTAAACGGAGTCGCGTAGTGTAGCCGAATTAACTTGCCGGCAAGCGCCAACCTTGCTACGTAGCAATACGTAGAGATCGACGGAAACGTCAGGCCAGGCCGGCCAGGCGCGCGTTGCGCTCGCGCTCGAGCTTGGTGATGTAGCGCTGCACGGCGGCATCGCCGCCGCGCGACATGTCGATGAACTGCAGGCCGATGCGGCGGCTGGTCTTGTTGTTCAGCATGGTCACGTCGAGCGAGTTGCGGATCTGCAGCGTCACCGTCACTGGCCCGATCTCGGGTAGCTCGATGCGGCAGTTCGGCAGGTTCTCGCCGATGACGGTGCTGAGCTGGTTCTTGTGGTCCATTACCGCGATGCCGCCGCAGCTGATGTCGTGCAGCGGGAAGACGGCGGTGCCCAGGCCCAGTTCGGCCGGCAGCGGCAGGATAGCGCGCACCGGGTTCGAAACCGGGGTCTCCATGCGGTAGTACTCGCGGCGCTGCAGGCGGATCAGGGTCGGCGGGATGTCCGCGCGCAGCGCGGCATTGCCCTCGAACAGGGTCGGGGCCAGCTCCTCGGCCGTGAACAGGATGCGGATCTTGTCGAGGTAGGTTTCGCAGCGCACCCGGCCGGCAGCCACGATGCGTTCGTTCTGCTCGCGGTCGATCGAGCGGTCCAGCACGACGGTATTGGTGTCGGGATCGACGTCGAGGATGGAGGTGACGCAGACGTCGGCCTCGCCCTTGACCAGCATGCGGATCAGCTGGTTCTTTTCGCCGATCTGGCGCAGCAGGGCAACGATCTCACGGCGCGACTCCACCTCGTAGTCGTGCCAGTTCTCCAGTTCCTGATTATTCATTGCTTGTATCGGCCTTGGCCGCATCTTCCAGGTTGAGGTGGGGCGTCGGATCGGGCGGGGGCGGCAGGGGCGCTCCCTGTTTTTGAGCCGACTCAATATGATATAGCCACGCCAACAGTTCCGCAATTGCGCGATACAGGGCGGGCGGAATCTCGCGGTCGAGGTCCACGCCCATCAGGAGCTGGACCAGTTCCTTCGATTCGTGCACGAAGACGCCGGCTTCCCTGGCCCTGCGCATGATCTGTTCGGCGACCAGGCCCTGGCCCTTGGCCACGACCTTCGGCGCCGGGTCGCCCTTGCCATAGGCGAGCGCGACGGCGCTCTGGCGCCGCTTGTCCTGGGGCGCGTTCACGGCTTGCCCTTGTCCGGTTCGCCCGTGCTGCGCACCTCGAATGCGGCCAGCGGCGTGCCGGCGGCGTCCAGCGCGCCGGCCAGGCTCGGCTGGTTGTGGCGCAGCAGGGCGGCGCTGTCCTCGCTGGCGGACACGCGCAGCTGCAGGGCGCCGCCGACCAGGGTCAGGCGCGCATCGACGTCGCCGAGGCCGGGGAAGGTCAGGCGCAGGCGGCTGTGCCAGGCGCGCGCCGCGGCTTCCTCGCCTTCGCCTTGTCCTTCCTGTTCCTCGTCCACTTCGCGCCGCACCTCGAGCTGCATCGGCTGGCCGGGCCACAGATTGCCCTGCCAGCTCAGGTGCGCCTGCTCCTGGGTGGCCAGCTGGAGGTTGATGAACTGGGCCGTGGCCGGGTCCGTCGGAAGCGGGCGCTGGCCTTCGCGCGCGGCCTGCTGCTGCGGTTCGGCGTTCAAATCCGCGAGCGCACGGGCGCCCTGGGCCCACTCGGCCACGTGCGATTCGTAGAACAGGCCGCTTTTGCCCACGGCCTGCTGCAGGCCCTGGGCGATGCTGGCGGCATCAAGGCTGGCCGCGGCCACGACGGGCGTGCGCCCGAGCGCCGCCGTCTGCGGCGTCTCGGCCTTGGCGGCGGCCGCCAGTACCCCGCCGATGGCCTGGCCGGTCCGGCTCAGGGTGGTGTGCCGGCTTTCCGCGCCGCCCGCCAGGCTGGCTGCGCCGGCTGCCGCGGCCTGCAGCAGGGCGGCGGCGCGGCCGACGCCGGCGGCCGTGGCGCCCTCGCGCATGAGGAGCGGCGCCTTGGCCGGATCGGCGCCCTCGGGCAGGGGCGGTCCGGCTTCGCTGAACACGGGCGTGCCGGTGCCGATCTGGAAGGTCGGGCGCGGCTGCACCGCGACCAGGGTCAGGGGCACGTCGGCGCCGACCCTGGCCCCGGGCGGGAGCAGCATGCGGGTGGGGATGTCGGCGACCTTGACGACGAAGCTGCCGTCGGTCAGTTTGGCGAGGACCTCGCCGTGCAGCGCCTTGCCCAGCTGGGGGGCAAGGGCGCGCTGGAGGGCTTGCTGGCGCGGATCGGCGAGCTGCTCGGCCGGACGGCCGGGCGTGATCGGGCCGACGGTGGAGACGAGCTCGCGCGGCAGCATGCTGTGCTACAGGAGGGCCGGGGCCCCTAGATACCGTAGGCGCGCGCGACGCGGCGTTCGGTCGAGGTGTTGCCGATCATGGCCGACAGCTTGGCCATCCATGGCGTGGTCAGGTCGCGGATCTGGCGGTCGGCGTCGAGCATGCGGCGGATCGCATCGACCTTCTTGACGCGCTGGGCGCCGGCCAGTGGCTGCGGCTCGCTTTCCTTCAGCTGGCGCACGTGCAGGGCGCACTGCTGCTCCAGCAGGGCCAGGCGGTCCCAGTCGTTGTCGTTGGCGGCGCGCAGCATCTGGTCAGTGATGACCGCCATGGTCTCGTAGGTGTCGACGATGTCGTCGCTGGTCATGTGCGGCATGGTTCAGGCACTCATCAGGGTCGGGGCGCGCAGCGGCGCGGTCGGGGCGGCGGCGGCCGGCGCGGCGGCCTGGCCGGCCTGCGGGTCGATCGCGTTCCAGGCGTCGCGCAGGTCGGTCAGCAGGGCATGGGCTTCGTCCAGGATCGCCGGGTCGTTTTCCAGGTTGGCCTTGAACAGGCGCGCGCTGATGTACTCGTACAGGGCGTCGAGGTTCTGGGCGATCTCGCCGCCCACCTTCTTGTCGAGGGCGGCGCGCAGGCCGTTGTCGACGATGTTGATGGCTTTCGAGATGGCGGCGCCCTTGGCGGCGACGTTCCCGGATTTCAGGTTGGCGGCGGCGTTCAGGATCGACACCAGGGCGCCGTCGTACAGCATGACGATCAGCTTGTGGGGCGAAGCCGCGCTCACGCCGGTTTCGAGACCGACCTTGGCATAGGCGTTGACGCCGCGTTGCATGGAACCAAACATATTCTTCTCCAAAAATATGGATTAACTATTGGCCGCCAGGGCGGCCAGTTGCTGCGTGAGGTAACTCGAGGTGGCCTGCATCGAAGCCAGCATCGAGTCGAGCGCGGTGAACTGCGCCCGGTAGCGTTTTTCGGTTTGCTCGAGGCGTTCGGTGAAGCGCACGCGCTCCTTGTCGACCGCCTTGATCGAGACGTTCAGGCCGTCGGCCTTGTTGGTGATCAGGCCTTCCTTGCCCAGGAAGCTGGTGGCCAGGTTGTTCAGCTGGTAGGCGTAGCCCTGGGTGAAGCTGATGGTGCCGCGCTCGCCGGCGACGCCGTCGGTCACGTCGATCTTCAGGCCCTCGGCCTTCGAGCCGGCGGCGGCGGTCAGGGTCTGGCCGCTGCCGGTGGCGGGCGCGCCGCCGATGGTGCCGGCCACGTCCTTGCCCTTGTTGAACACGGCGCCGGCGCCGAACACATCGTCCACCGAGCTGCCGGTCATGGGCTCGATCTTGAGGTTCGAGCCGCTGCCCCAGCGGGTCGAGGAAAGCGACAGCTTGCCGTCCTCGATCTTGGTCTCGACCGTGTCGCCGTTCTCGACGAAATTCGAGTTGCCGTTGATCGCCGCCCGGATCATCGAGGCCAGCTCCTCCGGCGTGTAGGTGCCGGCATTGAGCTTGACGGTCGCGGTGCGGCTGGCGGTCTCCGGGTCGGTCTGGTTCAGCGTCACCATCCAGCTGGTGTTGGGGGCGATGGTCGTGGTGGCGCCCAGCGCCGCGGTGCTGGTGACATTGCCCTTGCTCGCCATCTCGGTGATGCTCACCGCGTAGGTGCCCGGCTGGGTCTTGGAGGTCGAGGCGTTGAACTTGATGTTGGCGTCCGAGGCCTTGCCGACCGCCGCGAACAGGCCGGCGATCTCGCCGAAGTTCTCGGTCATCGCCTTGTTCAGCTTGCTCGAATCGACGGCCAGGCTGCCGTCCTTCTGGAAGGTGATGCCGACCTGGCTCAGGGTGTTCAGCTTGCCTTCACCGACCGCGTTGCCGAGCAGGCCGCGCAGCTGGGTCTGCACCGAGCGCACGGTCGAATCGCCCACCAGCGGGCCGCCCTTCTTGGTTTCGGGGTCGTAGCTGGTCAGGCTTTTCATGGTGCTGTTGAGCGTGTTGTAGGCCTTCACGAAAGCATCGACGCTGGTCTTGACCGCGTTGGTGTCCTTGGCGATCGTGACGTTGCTTTTGCCGGTCTGGCTCACGTCCAGGGTCACGCCCTGGATCGCACCGCTGATGTTGTTGGTGTCGCTGGTGACGGCCACGCCGTTCACGTCCAGCTTGGCGCTCTGTGCCGCGCTGGTCTGTTTCATGCCCTGGGCGCCGGCCGGGTCGTAGCCGAGCAGGGCCTGCAGCGCCGGGTCGGCCGTGGTGCCGTTTTCGCCGCTGAGGGTGATCTTCATCGACGACTTCTCGCCGGTCTTGGTCGAGGTCAGCACCAGGCGGTAGGGCGAGGCGCTGCCGTCCGAAACAATGCTGGCCTGCACGCCGATATTCGCCTTGTTGATGGCGTCGCGGATGCCCTGCAGGGACTGCTCGCCAGGTTCCAGCGTGACTACGCCACTGGCCTTGTCGCCGTCCTGGGCGAAGCTGGCGCCCAGGTAGCTGCCGTTGCTGCCGGCGGCGAGGCCGGCCAGGGACGGGTTGCTGCCGGCGACCGAGATCGCGCTGCCGTTGTTCGAGCTCAGGCTGATGCCGGCGGTGACGGTGGTCGTCATGCCGTTGTTGGCCGTGCCGCTGTTGTTCAGGCCACCGGTGACGCTGCCTTCGACGCTCTCGCTGACCGTGATGTTGGCGCCTTCGACCGAGAAGAACTGCAGGTCGCCGTTGGCGGCGGAACCGGTGAACGTGATGCCGGCCGCGGCCAGCGCCTGCGTGGTCGCATTGTTGCCGGTAAGGGCGTCGTCGATCGACGCCGCGCTCACGCTGCCGGCGGCGCCGGCGGCGATGCCGGCGGCCTGGGCGGCGATCTGGACACCGCCCACGGACAGCGAGTAGCTGGCGCCGGCAGTGGTGGTCACACCGCCGAAGCTGGCGCTTCCCGCGCCGCCGAACAGGGTCGCGCCCGTCGCGGTCTGCTGGGCGACGGCGGTGACGCCGGTGTCTTCGGTTTCCGCATTGATGGCCGCCGCCAGCGCCTGGGCGCTGCGGGTGGTGTTGCTGGTGGTGATCGCGGTGCCGTTGATGGTGAGCGAACCGTTGGCAATGCCCGTGGTCGCCACCGCGCCGGACAGGGCGCTGGCATCGACGCCATAGCGCCCGCCCGAGGTGGTGCCGAACTGGAAGGTGAGGGTGGTCTTGGCGCCACCGCCGATCGAGGACGTCATGCTGGCATAACCGGCGCTGTTGAGTGTCTGGGCCTGGGCCAGCTGGTTGACCGAGACCTTGTAGGTGCCGGCCGCCGCTTCCGCGGTGGCGCTGCCCTTGAGCACGTCGCTGTTCGAGACGCTTGCGCTCAGGGCCTTGAAGGTCGCGCTCGAGGTCAGCGAGGACAGCGAGCCCTGGAAGCTGCCCACGGCGCTGCTCAGCTTGCTCAGCGCGTCGAGCTTGGTCTGGAAGGCGGCGGTGCGCGCATCGTATTTGGTAAGCGGCGCAGACTCGGCCGCCATCAGTCTACTGACGAGGTCGTCTACATTGAGACCGGAACCGATGCCGGCTGAGGAAATGGCCACTTGTTTCTCCTACGAAAGTAGATAATGTAAGTCATTATCGACAGGAGCAAACGGGACTTGAGAGCAGGAATTACCTGCTTATTTGTGGCTTGGGAAATTCGTACAAGAAACACAACGCGCCCTCCGTAGGGGAGGGCGGCGTCGGCAAGCCGGGAATCAGGCTTTCTGGCTGATCAGGCGGCCCATCGCCTTGTCGAGCGACTTGGCGATCTCGAGCGCTTCGACCGAAGGAATCTGGCGCACCACTTCCTTCGTGCTCAGGTCGATGATCTTGACGACGGTCTGCTTGCTCTCGTCGTCGACCGAGAATTCCAGGCTCTGCGAGGAAGCGGGCAGGGACTGGTTGATCTTCTTGACCGCTTCGTCGAGTTCCTTGCGCGAAGGCTGCTGTGCTTCCTGGCCGGCACGGGTTTCCTCGGGCTGGCGCGCAGCGGGTGCGCGGGTGGCGATGCTGTCGGGTGCCGGCCGTTCGTCGAGCTTCGGCGTGGCGGGCGCACCAAAAGGCTGGATGTTCATCGTGGGACCCCAAAGTGAAAAACCCCGGCTGATCGAAATCAGCCGGGGAGCTTACAGCGCTAGGTTGTCAGCGGATTAGCCACGCAGCAGGGACAGCACGCCGTTCGGCAGCGAGTTGGCCTGGGCCAGCATCGCGGTACCGGCTTGCTGCAGGATCTGGCCGCGGGTCATGTTTGCGGTTTCAGCTGCGAAGTCGGTGTCGACGATACGGCTCTTCGATGCCGACAGGTTCTCGGTGCTCGACTGCAGGCTCGAGATGGCCGACGAGAAGCGCGATTGCAGTGCACCGAATTCGGCGCGCTTGGTGTTCACGGTGCCCAGTGCGGCATCGGCAATCTTGATGGCTTGCTGTGCGCCGGCGAAGGTGCTGATGTCCAGCGAAGCAACCGACTTCAGTTCCGAGCCCTTGCCGTTGACAGCGAGGCCCGATGCGTTTGCAGCGTCGACCATCGCGAAGCTGCCTTCCGAATCGAAGGTGACGTGGCCGTTGGCGACAATCCGGTCGTTGGCAGTGCTCATGCTTACCGCGGTACCAACCAGTTCGCCCTGGGTGGTGGTAGTGTCGGTCTTGTAGTTCGACACGTCCAGCTTGGTGTTGCCGCCGGTCTTGACGTTCTTCAGGTCGATGTTTTCGCCGCTGGCATGGGTCAGCTTGATGCCTTTGCTCTTGGAATCGTACTCGGCGGTCACGCCAGTTTCGGCCGAACGGGCATTGAAGGCTGCGATACCGGCTTGCATGTCGGTAGCCGAGGTGCCGGTGCCGGTCGTGAAGGAGATCTTCACGGCGGTGCCATTGTCGCCTTTCAGTTCCAGGCTGTAGCTTTCGTTGGTGGCCAGGCTCAGGTTGGTCTGGGTCTGCGCGCTGGCGCTGACGCCAGTGGTGCCCGAGTTCTGGTTCGTCGAGGCGGCAATCGCCTTGGCACTGGTGCCGCTGACGGTCGCGCTGCCACGCGAGCCATTGATGGTGATAGCGGCGCCCGACGCCAGGTTCGAAGTGGCGCCCGCCGTGCTCAGAGCGACTTGTGCCGCATCGACTGCCACCTGATTGTTGCCGTAGGCGCTGGTGGTGAAGTTCGAGCCCGACATCGAGATCAGTTCGTTCGCGTTGGCGCCGACCTGGAAGTTCGAGGTGCCGCCGGTGCCGTCCAGCAGTTGCTGGCCGTTGAACGAGGTGGTGTTGGCGATGCGGTTCAGTTCCGAGGTCAGCTGGGTGACTTCGGTCTGCAGTGCCTTGCGGTCGCCGGCCGAGTTCGAGGCGTTCGAGGACTGGACTGCCAGTTCGCGGATACGCTGCAGGATGTCGCCCGAGTTAGCCAGAGCGCCTTCTGCGGTTTGGGCCATCGAGACGCCGTCGTTGGCGTTACGGGAAGCTTGGTTCATCCCGCGGATTTGCGAATTCATGCGGTCCGAAATCGCCAGGCCGGCTGCATCGTCCTTGGCGCTGTTGATGCGCAGACCCGAGGACAGACGCTGCAGGGAAGTGGTCAGCGAGGTCTGCGACGAGGTCAGGTTACGTTGCGAGTTGAGCGAAGCGATGTTGGTGTTGATGACGGATGCCATGGTAATTCTCCAGACTTACTACTTTATGGGGCGGGCGACTGTACCCTGTTCACTTTGGTGCGCCACGCTGTTCCGTGACGATCACACCGCTGTTGATGCTGGTAACGGAGTGCCCCGTAAAAGCTTTATGGTGGGCAACGAAAATAAATCGCGAAAGTTTTGCTCAAGTTTGCCGACGCGGCGCGTCTAGACGACGGGGTTTGGGGGAACTTTAGGGCCAAAAAAAATTTATTTTTTCTTCGGAAAAGGCCTCAAGCGAGTGGCGCGGGCATAAAAAAACGCGGCCGGAGCCGCGTTTCGATGCCATCCTGCCAAGGAAAATCAATGGCGCAGGAAGCCGTAGAGCTTGTCCAGGCTGTCCCAGCCCTCGCTGCGCAAGGCCTCGCTGGCGCGCCGGGCGAACTTCGGGTCGTGGCGGAAGCGCCGGCAGAAGACCTGCACGGTCTCGACCAGCGTGTCGGGATCGGGCAGGGGACCCTCAGGGACGCAACGGGCCGCCAGCATCAGGCGCAGCAGGCCATAGCGCGACACCAGCTGCAGGTAGCTCTCGTAGGCGTCGCGGGCGTCGAAGGGGAAGACGTGCAGGAACATCTCGTTCAGGAGGTAGTGTTCCAGCAGGTGGGGCGCCGCCGCCAGGGCCTGCGGCAGGCGCTGCACGCCGCGCGTGTAGGCGGCGACCAGGTCGTCGATCGCCGTGACCCCGGTCTCCGGGTCGGCGCCGAGGTTGCCTGCCACCGCGTCGATCACGGCGCGCTGGCGCGCGGTGCGGCCGGGCGCCTCCTTTTCGCTCCATAGCGTGGCGAAGACGATGGCCTGGGCCGCATGGTTCGGCTGCAGCTGGCCCAGGGCGTCCAGCATGGCCCCGCTTTCGACCAGGCGCGCGAATTCATCCATCAGCGGCGCGATACCGGCTGGGCCGGTCTTGCTCAATTGTTCACAGAAGACTCCCAGCATGGCCAGGCGTTGCCACAGTTCGATTCCCTCGGCGCGCATCAGCTGCAGGCAGAAGATGCGCACGTCGCGCAGCAGTTCGCTGCCTGCCTGTCCCGAGGCCTGCACACTGCCGAGTTCGCCGCTGCGGACGGTGATCCTGTCCTCGATGAAGTCGAAGGCGTCGGGCGCCAGCAGGGCCTGGCGCGCCGCTTCGGGGCAGGACAGCTGCAGGGCCTGCTGGACCTGGCCGCCGAGGCTGGTGGCGATGCGGGGATAGGTAAAGCAGGTGTTCGACAGGTGGCTCTCATCCATGTGCTTCTGCACGCCGCACAGGCCGCCCTGCATCAGGGGGCAGGCGATGTCGCCGGCGGTCATCTCGATGCGGCCGTAGTTCAGGTCGCTGCCCTGGCTGCGCTGGCGGCGCAGGCTGGTGTCGAAGATGTCCTTCAGCTCCGGGTGCCGGCTCTGGCGATAGGCGGTGAAGGTTTTCTTGTCGAGGGTAACCGACCAGCCGGTGCAGCAGGTATCCGGGCAGGCCGAACCGCTGCAGCGGAAACGGCTGACGTAGCGCGGCAGCAGGGCGGGATAGGTGCGGGTCGGATGCAGGATGGCCATGGTGCGGGCGAGGAAGAGGAGAATGCGGCCAGTCTACCTTCCCCCCGTCCGGCATCAATCGGCGATCACCACCCGATTCTTGCCGCTATTCTTGGCTTGGTACATGGCGCGGTCGGCGCGCGCGGTTAGGCTGGCCTGGTCCTCGTTCGGGTGGCGCAGCGCGACGCCACAGGAGAAGGTGATCAGCATCTTCTCGTTGTCGTGCAAGAAGAAGTGGCGGGTCAGCTCGCGCTGCACGCGCACCATGGCGGCCGCGGCCGCTTCGACCGTGGTCTCAGGCAGCAGGATGAGGAATTCCTCGCCGCCGAAGCGGGCGATCACATCCATCGAGCGCAGGGTGTCGCGCACCACTTTGACCAGGTGTTTCAGGGCGCCGTCGCCGGCCAGGTGGCCGTAGGTGTCGTTGAGCTTCTTGAAATTGTCGAGGTCGAGCATGGCCACGCACAGGGGCATGTTGCGGCGGTCGGCGCGCGCGCTCTCGCGCTCGAACACATCGTCCAGGCCGCGGCGGTTCAGGCTGCCGGTCAGCTGGTCTTCGCGCACCAGCTCGCTCATATGCTGGAGTTCGGATTCCAGGACACGGATGCGCTCCTCGGCTTCCTGCACTTCCTGGTGCACCTGCACCATCCGGTCGCGCGAGGCCAGGGCCTCGTCCTGGGCCGCGCGCATCTCGCGCAGCACTTCTTCCATCACCTCGTTCAGCTCGCCGATATTCGCCGCGCGGCCGATGCGCTCGGCGTAGCCGGCCAGCTTCGCGTGGTGGTCGCCCGTCGACGCCGCCACCGAGCCGAGCCGGTCGATGAAGGTCATCATCATGTTCTTCATGGTGGCGCGCACGTCGGAGATGCTGTGGCGCAGCTGGCCCTGCTTGAGGATGACGTCCTTCAGGCTGCGGGTCGCGTCTTCCAGCGCGCGCGCGTCCAGGGGGCCGGCGATCAGGTCCTGCACGGCGGCGATCTGGCCGCGCATCCAGCTGTCGTCGTCGAGCAGCTCGGTGACGTTGTCGAGCAGCAGGCGGAACAGGCGCAGCAGCAGTTCCTGCTCCTCGGCCGAGTCGCCGCTGCGCAGTTCGATCTGGTAGCACAGCTGCTTCAGGCGGCTGGACAGTTCAGCCATGTCGGCTTCGCCGCGCGCGACCTTGACGGCGGCGCCCAGCGATTCGGCTTCCGCCACCTGCTGCGGGTCGCCGGCCAGTAAAGTGGCCAGGGCATAGACCAGGGTGCGCCCCAGCATTTCGCGCAGGTGGCGCGCATCGGGATCCTCGTCGCCCAGCGCCATCACCGGGGTGTTGCGGCGCAGGTGGCGCTCGGCAACCTGGCTCAGGACCTGGGCATAGCCGGTCCAGTCCTCGGTCTTTGCCGCGCGCAGCAGGCGGCGGCCGTATTCGGACACCTCGCCCGGCGTGTCGGCCAGCTTGCGGGCGAAGGTGGAGAGCACTTCCGCGGCGCCACTTCCTGCCGGGGGCGCCGGTGCGACCGGCGGGATGCCGGCGATCTCGTCGTAGATGGCCCGGTAGGCGTCCGGCGTCGGCGCGATGCGCCGCGTCGCCAGGCGACGGAAGGCTTCGCGGGCGATGTCAGCGGGATTCAACTTCGGGTTGACGGACGACGGGGACGACGTGATGGACATGACTGTAATGACGCGAATGGCGGGCTGTCGACATGATAAGCAGCTTTCTTGCCAACCATCAATTAAAAAACGGTAACAAAATCCCCTTATCCCGCTTTACAACACACCATCCGTGGTGGAAACGTGCTTTTTCAGCCGACCAACTGGTTGCGAATGGCGTAATGCGTCAGTTCCGCGCTGTTCTTCAGCTTCATTTTCACCAGCAGCCGCGCCCGGTACTCGCTCACCGTCTTGACCGACAGCGACAGCTCGCGCGCGATGTCGCTGACCGACATGCCGGAGGCGATCATGGTCAAGGTCTGGTACTCGCGGTCCGAGAGGGTTTCGTGCAGCGGCGCCTCGTGGTCCTCCCCGATCTGGGCGGCCAGGGTCTGGGCCAGGGCGGCGCTGACGTATTTCTGGCCCGCCGCCACCTGGCGGATCGCCGTGACCAGTTCCTTCGGCGCGCTCTGCTTGGTCATGTAGCCGGCCGCGCCCGCTTTCAGCGAGCGGATCGCGTACTGGTCTTCGCGGTGCATGGACAGCATCAGCACGGCCAGTTCCGGCTTGTCCTTGCGTACCTGCTTGAGCACCTCGATGCCGTTGCGGTCGGGCAGGGAGATGTCGAGCAGCATCACGTGCGGCCTGGCCTTGCCGACCAGCTTGACGGCGTCCAGCCCGGTCTCGGCTTCGCCGGCCACGATGATGTCGCGCTGCTCGGCCAGGATCTGCTTCAGGCCTTCGCGGACGATGGCATGGTCGTCGGCGATGAACACGCGGATAGTTGCTGTTGCTTTGTCACTCATTCTTCTTTTGCAATGGCGCTGGCCAGCCTGATCTTGATAGTCACCATCGTGCCACCTCCAGGCGATTGCGACAAGGCCAGCGTGCCGCCCAGGGCCTTGGCGCGCTCGCTCATGCCACGCAGGCCGAAGGAGTGGGGCTTGAGGCGGTCGGCCGCCTGGATGCCGCGGCCATTGTCGCAAATGCTGAGTGTCAGGTGGGCGCGCTGGCGCCGCAGGCTCACCGTCACCCGGGTGGCGCCGGCATGCTTGGCGATATTGGTGAGTGCTTCCTGGAAGATGCGGAACAGCGCCGCCGTGTGGTCGTCGTCCAGGTTGACGTCTTCATTCGGGCCGCGGAACACGCAGGCGATCCCCATCTGCTTCTCGAACTCGCGCGCCTGCCATTCCAGCGCCGCGACGATGCCGAGATCGAGCATGGTGGGGCGCAGGTCGAGCGAGATGCGGTGCACCGCCTCGATGGTGCGGTCGACCAGGTCGTCGAGGTAGTTCGCCTTTTCCAGCAGCTGGGGCTGGTCGTCCGGCAACCGCGCCGCCAGCATGGACAATGCCATCTTGATGGCGGTGAGGTTGCCGCCCAGGTCGTCGTGGATCTCGCGCGCGATACGGGTGCGCTCCTGTTCCTTGACCTGCTCGATGTGCTCGGTGAGCTCGGCCAGGCGGGCGCGCGAACGGACGACCTCCTGCTGCTCCAGCTTGCTGGCCGTGATATTGCTCATGATGCCATCCCATTGCACCGCGCCGTCTTCGAGCAGGTGGGGCGTGGCGCGCAGGTTGATCCACTTGACGTCCTTCCAGGCGTCGATCCAGATCCGGCCTTCCCAGTTCCAGCTGGAGAGGTTGTCGCGCGAGGCGCGCATGCAGTCCAGGTAGCCCTTGCGGTCCTCGGGCAGGATCAGGCCCTCGAACAGGGTGGCATCGTGCTGCAGTTCCAGGCTCGACAGGCCGAGCAGGGCCGAGCAGCCATCGCTCAGCCAGGGGAAGGCCATGCGCCCGTCCGGATAGAGCAGGAACTGGTAGACCAGGCCCGGTGTGTTGCGGACCACCGCGTCGAAGCGCGCCTGCGACTGGACCAGCGCCAGGGCGGCGGCGTCCTGCAGGGTGAGGTCGTCGGCGATCGCCAGCAGCAGGGCATGACCGTCGCGCACGATGCGCAGGAAGGTCAGCTTGACCGGATAGCGGCTGCCGTCCAGGCGCTGCAGCTGGGCGCGGATACCCACCTGGGCGCCGATTTCCTCGCCCAGGCTTCCCAGGAGCTGCGCCAGTTCGGCGCGCTTGATCCCTGGTGCGATGGCGTAGAAATCGCGCGCCTGGAGCGCGGACGCATCCATCTGCAGGTTCAGGCGCGCCGCCTGGTTGGCGTCGACCACGGCCAGGGTCGCGGCATCCAGCAGGTAGATTTCGGAGGCGGCGCCCTGCATTTCGGCGGCCAGGGTGGGGGAAGGACTCATGGACGTTCGGAATCAAGCTGTTCCTGGCGGCGCATGTGCCGGCGCGCCCGGAAGCGGGTGGTGAAGCGGCGCAGCACGCGCGCCAGGTGGCTGGGCTGGCGGCCGGCGCGGCGCAGCAGCCGGCGGCCATTGCGGCGGATCGCGGCGACCGCGGCGCGGGTGCTGCGCCAGAAGCGGCTGGCGCGCAGCAAGCCCAGCCAGCGGTCGCGCAGCGCCAGGAAGCCGCCGTGGCAGCGCGCGAACCAGCCCAGGGTGAGCAGGGTCGGCAGGGTCAGCACGTAGATGCGCGCCACCACCACCGCGCCGCCCAGTTTGGCGGCAACAAACGCGGCGACGCCGGACAGGGCGTGGCCGTGGGCGATGGCAAGCAGGGCCAGCAGTTTGACGGGAAACAGCAGCAGCCCCGGCAGCACGAAGGCCGACAGGGCGGCCCAGGGCGGCAGGACGCGGATCCGGCTTTCCAGCCAGCGTAGCGGACCCCAGCGTGCCATGGCGGCGGCGATCCGGCTGCCGGTTTCCCAGAACCAGGCCTCGGCGAGCAGGACCAGCGCCGCCAGGTGGACCAGGGGCGCGAGCAGGCGGGGGCGCTGGTGGGCTCGTCTCATGCTGCGCATGATACGGCAAGCATGGGCGGAAGGGCGCCAGTTGCCGTTAGAATAAGGCCATGAACAAGGCATTCGTAAAAGAGAGCGACAACGATGACGACGACGCGGACGCGTCGGCGCTGGCCCAGGCCATTCCCGCCGGGGCCAAGAACTACATCACCCCGGCCGGCTACAAGGCCATCAAGGACGAGCTGCTGCAGCTGATCGACGTCGAGCGGCCCGAGGTGGTCAAGGTCGTGCACTGGGCGGCCTCGAACGGCGACCGCTCGGAAAACGGCGACTACATCTACGGCAAGCGCCGGCTGCGCGAGATCGACCGCCGCATCCGCTTCCTCACCAAGCGCATGGATTCGGCCTTCGTGGTCGATCCGAGTGTGCACTATGGCAACGACCAGGTCTTCTTCGGCGCCACCGTCAGCTACCTGAACAAGGCGGGCGAGGAGCACACCGTCACCATCGTCGGCGTCGACGAGCTCGACCCGCTCAAGGGCAAGATCAGCTGGGTCTCGCCGGTGGCGCGCGCCCTGACCAAGGGGCGCGAAGGCGATGTCGTCACGCTGCAGACGCCGCTCGGCGTCGACGAGCTGGAGATTCTTTCCGTCGACTATCCGGAACCCGTCACCGACTGAAGCGGCCGGCTGGTAAGATAGGCGATTCGCCGCTTACCACGCACTCATGAACCGTCCCATCGACTCCGCGCGCGACACCGATGTGTTGGCCGCGCTGCGGACCGCGACTGCCTCGCGGCACGAGCGGCTCGACAGCGGCCTGCCGCTGTCCGCACCCGATCCCTCCCTCGACGACTACGCCGCCCACCTGCGCATGGTGCGCGACTGGCTCGCGCCGCTGGAAAGCTGGCTGGCCGGCTTCGCCGACGGACCGCAGGTAGAGCCCGCGTTGCCGCCCCTGGGGCGCCTGGCGCTGATCCAGGCCGACCTGGCCGAGCCGGGCATGCCGGAGGTCCCGCCGATGCGGCCGGGAGCCGCCTGGCCGCCGGACGCCAGCCCCGCATGGCGCTGGGGCGTCGCCTATGTGATCGAAGGCTCGCAACTGGGCGGCGCCGTGCTGTATAAAAGTCTGGCGGCGCGCTTCTCTCCGCACCCGCTGCGCTACCTGCGCGGCGAGGAGGGCGGGCCGGGGCCGCGCTGGCGCGTTTTTCTGGGAGCCTTGCGCACGCAGGTCGACACCCCGGAAGCGATCGCGGACGCCTGCTCGGGCGCCTGCGCCGCCTTCGACGCCATCCTCGCGCTGGCGCCGCTGAAAAAATAGTGGTGAAAAATCCGGAAGCCGTGTCGAATCCGCGCCATCCGGATCGTCGTACTGTCAAAGGCGGGCCAATCACGCCGATTGTTCAAACAACCAGACGGAGGATGCGATGCGTTTCATGATTTTGCTGAAAGCGGACAAACACAGCGAAGCGGGCGAGATGCCCGACGAGGCACTGCTCACGGCCATGGGCAAGTTCAACGATGAACTCATCCAGGCCGGGGTGATGGTCGGCGGCGAGGGCCTGCATCCGTCCTCGCGCGGTGCGCGGGTACACTTCAGCAAGGACGGCGGCGTGCGCGTGACGGATGGTCCCTTCGCCGAAACCAAGGAATTGCTGGCCGGTTTCTGGATCTGGCAGGTCAAGTCGAAGCAGGAGGCGATCGACTGGGTCAAGCGGGTCCCGATGCCCATGCTCAGCGGCGAAGCCGAGATCGAGATCCGCCAGATCTTCGAGATGGACGATTTTGGCGAGGCAATGACGCCGGAACTGCGCGAACAGGAAGAACGCCAGCGCGCCGCCCTGGCCGGCTGAAGCCTCAGCCCTGCGCTGCCGGCTGCGTCGGCGGCAGCGTTACTGCGAAGCTGTCGGCCGGCAGGCCGGCGCACCAGCGCCGCCACATCGCGCGCAGCGCGAGCTCCACGCCGTCGGCGACGCGCCGCATGGCATCCTCCGTGGGCCTGGCCATGTGGGCGCGCATCTTCGCGCGCATATTCGTCAGGCCTGCCAGCCTCCCCGGGAAGCTGAGCCCGCGCTCCACGAACTCGTCGAGGTTCGGGGCGGCGTACTGGGGCAGCCCGTTCTGGCGCAGGATGGTGGCGCTCTGGCGTCCGGCCGGCGTGTCGCCCTCGACGGTCAGGGTCGGCACGCCCATCCACAGCGCGTGCAGGGTCGTGGTGCCGCCCGAATAGGGGAAGGTGTCGAGGTTGACGTCGACCTCGTTGTGCAGGGCCAGGTAGTCGCGCATGCCGGTGCGCGGGTAGAAGCGCACGCGTTCGGCGGCGATGCCTTCCTCGGCCAGCCAGCCCAGCAGCTCCTGGTGACCGCCGCCTTCGGGCATGCCGGCCACGACCAGGCGGGCATCCGGGATGCCGCGCAGGATGCGGCTCCACACCGCGATCACGGTGCGGCTGATCTTGCTGAGCCGGTTGAAGCTGCCGAAGGTGAGGTAGCCGTTCGTCGCCATCGGCGGCGGCACGACGTCGGGCGCGTCCGCCGCCGGCTGGAAGGGCGCCGTCACCGGCAGGTGCAGCAGCTTTTCCGTGAACAGGTGGTCGTATTCGCCGGGCGGCATGCTCACGCGGTCGGTGAAATAGTAATCCATGGTCGGCAGGCCGGTGCTGAAGGGGTAGCCGATCCAGGTCGCCTGCAGCGGCGCCGGCTTGCGCGCGAACACGCGCATCCGGTTGTGGGCCGTGTGGCCGGACAGGTCGACCAGGATGTCGATGCCCTCGCGGCGCACCAGGTTTTCCAGCGCCGCATCGTCCAGTGCCGCAACGTTGTGCCAGACTGCCATGTAGCCGCGCAGGCGCGCGCTCGTCGCATCTTCGTGCACGTTGGTATGGTAGGCATGGAGCCGCAGGCCGGGCCGCCCGGCCAGGCGTGAGAGCACCGGCTCGAGGAAGCTGACCACGGCATGGTGGCGCAGGTCGCCCGAGACGAAGCCGACCCGTAGCACACGCTCCGGGTCGCGGCTGTTGGGCCAGGGCTGCGGAGGGCCCAGGCGTCGCGTCAGTTCCTCGCCGTAGCGGCGATGTTCCTCGAACAGATCGGCGGGCGCGATGCCTTCCATCTGGCTCAGGCAGAACAGCAGATTGCTGTACGCATCCGCATGCGCCGGATCGAGCCGCAGCACGGTGCGGTAGGCCGCGACGGCATCCCGGGCGCGGCCCTGGCGCGCCAGCACCACGGCCAGGCTGTTGCGGGCCTCGACGTGCTGCGGGTCGCAGGCCACCGCCTGCGCGGCGCTGGCATGGGCCTCTTCCAGCCGCCCGGCCTCCGCCAGCACCACCGCGAGATTGTTGTGCGCCCCGGCGCTCCCAGGCCGCAAGGACAGATCCCGGCGTGCGACCTGTTCCGCTTCCTCCAGCCGGCCTGCGTGCTTGAGCAGCTGGCCCAGGTTGCCGAGAGTCTCGGTGTCCACGGGTCCCAGCAGCGCCGCCGCGGCCATGGCCTCGATGGCGCCCCGCAGCTCGCCCTGCAGGTGGCGCACGGCGCCGAGCAGCTTGAAGCCGAAGGGGTGCCGGGGGAAGCGCTCGCACAGCAGGCGCGCCGCCTGCGCGGCCGCCTCCAGGTGGCCCGTGGTGAATAGGGAAGTGGCCGCGTCGGTCTCTTGCTCGCTCGGTGCGCCAGGCGCGGTGAGTTGCTGCGCGATCGCGTCGACCGCCGCGCCCTGCAGTCCATGCTGCCGGCCCAGTGCGAGCAGCTCGCGGGCGGTGTCGAACTGGCGCGCCTCCATCAAGGCTTCCAGATAGGCGATCCAGTAGTCTTCGCGGGCAGGATCGGCCTGGAGCGCCTGCGCGCAATGCGCGATCGCATCGGGCAGGCGCCCGGCCTGCCGCGCGAGCAGCGCGAGCCCGGCATGCGCGCCGCCGTGGCCGGGCAGGAGCGTGAGAACGCCCTCGTACAGGGCGGCCGCCTGTGCGAAGCGGCCGGACTCGATGTCGCCTTGTGCGGAATGCATCGCGTCCCGCGCGAGCTGCTGGATGTCGTCGCCGGAGGCGGTGCTGGTCGAATGGTGCATGGGGCTACGATAGTGGATGGCCCCATGAGGGTCAAGGCCGGGGCTGCTCATGCCAGGCGCCAGTCCGGGCTGTGAATCCGTAAAAACCCTGAGTTGCGGATATGCCGCAATACGGCCAGGTTTCCGTACGGCAATGCTATTCTTCGGCGCTGCGCCGCGGTCCGGCCGCGCGCACCATCAGACGACGGACTCCCGTCAACGATTCATCCATTTCCCGGTCGCCGCATGGCGCCGCATCCCAGAAGGAAACCCGCTGTGAAAAACCTCAAGATCGGTGCCCGGCTCGGCATTGGTTTTACCGTCGTCCTCGTCCTGCTGCTCGTCGTGACCGTGACCGCCCTGGCGCGCATGCAGACGGCCGGCGACCTCACTTACCGCCTGGTCAACACCAGCATCAAGAACCAGCGCAATGTGGCCGAATGGGCCAAGCTCATCGAGATGAACAATCTTCAGCTCGAAACCGCGATCATGGTGAGCGATCCGGCGGTGGCCGCCGACGTTGCCGAGCGCATGAAGAAGGTGTCGGCGCGTTCCACCGAGCTGCAGAACGACATCGAAAAATCGCTGCGCAATCCCGGCGTGAAGGAGCAGTTCAAGGTCGTGAAGGAAGAGCGCCTCGCCTACCTGGCCGTGCGCGATGCCCTGTTCAAGGCCAAGTTCGCAGGCGAGGACGCACTGGCGGCCACGGTCTTCCGCGAGCAGCTCAAGCCGCGTGCGGCATCGTATTACGCGGCGATCGACAAGTTCGCGAAGATGCAGATCACCGCGGCCGACGGCGTGGCCGCCTCCATTCTCGATTCCTATGCCAGCACCCGCGTGATCCTGATCGCGCTGGGACTGGCCGCCGTCGCGCTGGGCGTGGCCTGCGCCTGGTGGATCGGCCGCTCGATCACGCTGCCGATCCGCGAAGCCGTCGCCGTGGCCGAACAGGTCGCCAGCGGCAACCTCTCCAGCCACATTGTCGCCAGGAGCCGCGACGAAACCGGCCAGCTGATGCGCGCGCTTGGCAAGATGAACGACAACCTGGCCGCCATCGTCGGCCGGGTGCGCACCGGCACCGGCACCATTTCGGTGGCATCCGGCGAGATCGCGGCCGGCAACCAGGACCTGTCAAGCCGCACCGAGCAGCAGGCCAGCGCGCTGGAAGAAACCGCGGCCTCGATGGAAGAGCTGACCTCGACCGTGAAGCAGAACGCGGACAATGCGCGCCAGGCCAACCGCCTGGCGGGCGAGGCCGCGATGATCGCCGACCAGGGCGGCGACATGGTGGCGGAAGTCGTGTCGACCATGGGTGCGATCAATGAGGCCTCGCGGAGAATCGCCGACATCATCGGCGTCATCGACGGCATCGCCTTCCAGACCAACATCCTGGCGCTGAACGCGGCGGTCGAAGCGGCGCGCGCCGGCGAGCAGGGCCGCGGCTTCGCGGTCGTGGCTTCCGAAGTGCGCAACCTGGCCCAGCGCTCGGCCGCGGCGGCGAAGGACATCAAGGCCTTGATCGACGATTCCGTGGCCAAGGTCGAGGAGGGCAGCGGACAGGTCGACCGCGCAGGCGTGACGATGAAGGAGATCGTGCGCAGCATCGGCCAGGTGAGCACCATCGTGAACGAGATCGCCGACGCCAGCGAAGAGCAGCGCGCCGGCATCGAGCAGGTGAACGGTGCGATCGTCGAGATGGACCGCGTGACCCAGCAGAACGCGGCCCTGGTCGAAGAAGCGGCCGCCGCGGCGGTGGCGATGCAGGAGCAGGCGGCGGAACTGTCGGCGCTGGTCGGGACCTTCCAGCTCGAGCGCGAGCCGCATGGGCTGCGCGCCCGCCCTGCGCACGGGCAGCTGGCCCTGGCCGCGCAGCCGGCCTGACGCCCTTGCGATTGCCAGGCGCTTGCCCCACACTGGCGCCTCACGACACGAGCACTCGAAAGGACGCAGCACATGGGCTATTCCATCGCCTGGATTCTGGTACGCGGCAAGACGAAAGAAGACATCCTCGCCCAGCTGGCGCTGGCCGACACGGGCGCGCCGGATGAGGCGAACGAAA
Source organism: Massilia agri (assembly GCF_024753255.1). GTDB lineage: Bacteria > Pseudomonadota > Gammaproteobacteria > Burkholderiales > Burkholderiaceae_D > Telluria > Telluria agri. The sequence goes on along the minus strand of NZ_JANUHA010000001.1, from coordinate 361,678 downwards.
GCCCGGTGTCCGGGGCCGCGCTGCCGGACGGAAGCTACCTGCTGTTCTTCAACGACATGGCGCACGCGGCCACCCAGGCGCCGAACATGACGCGCTTGTCCGATGGATGCGAAGCGCTGGGCTGCCAGGTGGAGGAAAATGTCATGGCGAGCGCCGCCTTCCTGTACAAGGACGGCGTCAAGGCATGGGACGTCGTGCACCTGGCGGACCAGGGCCTCTACCACCTCGCGGTGGACGGGGCGCCGCCTGCGCTACTCGACACCATCCATACCGAAATGAAGGCGAGCCAGGACGAGGAGGGCGGCGAGGACGCGCAGGTGGACTGGCTGTTCGAGGTGCCGCTCATGCTGGCCACCGCGCTCAGCGGCTACCGCCACGACGAGGCGGCGCTGCTTTCCGGTGACACGCTCGTGTTCACGGAACTGGTTCCGGCGACGCCGGACGGCGGCCGCCGGCACTGATGACCCGGCAGCGGCAGGCCGTTCTCCTGGTCGAAAGCGTCGTCGAGCCAGCGTTCGGCCAGGATGTCGAAGGCCGCGCCGACCACCGCTTCAGGAGCGTTCGCGCTCGACCCGGTTCACGCCCGCGACGCGCCGCAGGTTGCGGATCAGCTGCGCCAGGTGCACCCGGTCCTTCACCTGGATGGTGAAGCGCAGCTGCGTCATCAGGTGTTCGTCGTCCTCGTCCATGCCCACATAGGTGATGTTGGCGTCGGACTCGCCGATCTCGGCGGCGACACGGGCCAGGATGCCCTTCTCGTTGTTGATGAGCAGGCGAATGCGGCAGTCGAAGCGGCGGTTCAGCTCCTCGCCCCACTGCACGGCGATCCAGCGGTCCGGCTCCTTGGCGCGGATGCGCTTGGCCGGCAGGCAGTCCTCGGTGTGCACCACCAGGCCCTGGTCGCGGCGCAGCTGGCCGGTGATCTGGTCGCCCGGGATCGGCAGGCAGCATGGCGCCAGCTGCACCGACACGCCTTCGCTGCCGTAGATGGTGACCGGGTCGATGTCGCTGGAAGGCAGCGGCTGGGCCGTCGGCATGAGCTCCGGGTCGCCTTCCATCAGGCCGAAGATGTGGCGCGCCACCAGGGCCGGCATGCGCTTGCCGATGCCGATGTCGGCGTACAGCTCTTCCATCGACTTGGCCGAGGATTCGGCCAGCAGCTTTTCCACCGTCGCCGGCGGCAGCTCCGGACCGATGTTGCGCGCGGCGAGGGCGCCGGCCAGCAGTTCCTGGCCCAGCTCCACCGACTCGTTCACGTTCACGGTGCGCAGGTAGTGGCGGATCGCGGAGCGCGCCTTGCCGGTGCGGACGAAACTCAGCCAGGTCGGGCTCGGGCGCGATTCCGGATCGGTCACGATCTCGACGATGTCGCCGTTGTGCAGCTCGCTGCGCAGCGGGGCCGGCTCGTTGTTGATGCGCACCGAGACCGTGTGGTCGCCGATGCCGGTGTGGATCGAGTAGGCGAAGTCGAGCGCCGTGGCGCCGCGCGGCAGGGCGATGATCTTCGACTTCGGCGTGAACACGTAGACCGAATCCGGGAACAGGTCGACCTTGACGTGCTCGAGGAACTCGGCCGAGTCGCCGGTCTGCTGCTGGATGTCGAGCAGGGACTGCAGCCAGGCGTGGGTGCGCTGCTGCAGGTCCGACATGTTCGAATCGCCGGTTTTATACAGCCAGTGCGCCGCCACGCCGCTTTCCGCGGTGCGGTGCATGTCCTGGGTGCGGATCTGGAACTCGACCGGGGTGCCGTAGGGGCCGATCAGGGTGGTATGCAGTGACTGATACCCGTTGATCTTGCGGATCGCGATGTAGTCCTTGAACTTGCCGGGCATCGGCTTGTACAGGGCGTGCAGGGTGCCGAGCGCCACGTAGCAGTTCGGGACCGTGTCGACCACCACGCGGAAGCCGTACACGTCCAGCACCTGCGAGAAGGACAGGTGCTTGTTGCGCATCTTCTTGTAGATGCCGTACAGGGTCTTCTCGCGGCCGTAGACCTCGGCCTGGATGCCGCTTGTCGCCAGCTGGTTCTTGACCGCCTCGAGGATCTTCTTGACCACTTCGCGGCGGTTGCCGCGCGCCGCCTTGATGGCCTTGGCCAGCGTGAAGTAGCGCAGCGGGTAGAGGTGCGAGAAGGACAGGTCCTGCAGCTCGCGGTAGATGTCGTTCAGGCCGAGGCGATGGGCGATCGGCACATAGACTTCCATGGTCTCGCGCGAGATGCGGCGGCGCTTGGCCGGGACCATCACGCCCATGGTGCGCATATTGTGCAGGCGGTCGGCGAGCTTGATCAGGATCACGCGCACGTCCGACGCCATGGCCAGCAGCATCTTGCGGAAGTTCTCGGCCTGGGCCTCGATCTGGCTCTGGAACTCGATCTTCTCGAGCTTGGACAGGCCGTCGACCATGTTCGCGACCTGGGCGCCGAAGCGCTCGATCAGCTCGTCCTTCTTGACGTCCTGGTCTTCGATCACGTCATGCAGCAGCGCGGCCATGATGGCCTGGGCGTCGAGCTTCCACTCGGCGCAGATTTCCGCGACGGCGATCGGATGGGAGATGTAGGGTTCACCCGACTTGCGGACCTGCCCGAGATGCATCTCGTCGGAGAAGCGGTAGGCTTCCTTGACCTTCTTGAGCTCGGCGGGAGTGAGGTAGTCGGACAGCTTGTTGATGAGCTGCGTGACCGAGGCGACGCCCGGCGCGGGCGCCGGTGCCTCGGCGTCTTGCGGTTTGCCCGGTCGCTTGGAGCGGGCAGGGGTTCCTGGATGGGTCGAATCCGGGGAAGACAAACTCATATGTAATATCGATCAGCCAGTGTAGGCACAGAATAACAGAATATCGATATACCTAAACCCGCCATACTAGAAGGGGGGGGCGAGAAACCGTAGCGAGCGGCAGCGATGTTGGTTGAGAAGCGCAGCTGTACGAGTAGTACAGCGAGCATCGCAAACCGACAGCGCAACGCGCAGTAGGTTTATCGAGCCCCCGGGTATTACATCGGAACCTTTTTGAGCATCTCCAGGCCGACCTTGCCGGCGGCGATCTCGCGCAGGGCGACGACGGTCGGCTTGTCTTTCGCTTCGACCTTCGGGGTGTGGCCCTGCAGCAGCTGGCGTGCGCGGTAGGTCGCGGCCAGGGTCAGCTGGAAGCGGTTCGGGACGTTCTTGAGGCAATCTTCGATGGTAATGCGGGCCATGTTCACTCCTGAAAGTACAAATGCGGCATGCCTTGCGGCGCCGCTGATGGGTATTACGTAGGTTGTTGCGCGTGGATTCCCAGCTGGGCAAACAAGTCGGCGTTGCGCGCGGCCTGTTGGGCGAAGCGGCAACGTGTCGCTTTGACAATCGCCTGCAGTTCCGCGAGGGCGACGTTGAACTCTTCGTTGATGATAGCATATTCGAACTCCGGAGCGTGAGCCATCTCCCCACCGGCGGCCAGCAGGCGGCGGGTGATGATGTGGGGCTCGTCGGTGCCGCGCTTGTGCAGGCGCTCCTCCAGGGCTTCGATCGACGGCGGCAGGATGAAGATGCCGGCCGCGTCGGGGAACTGCTTCCTCACCTGGCGCGCACCCTGCCAGTCGATCTCCAGCAGGATGTCGGTGCCGAGCTTCATTTCCTGTTCCACGGTCAGGCGGCTGGTGCCGTAGTAGTTGCCGTGCACTTCCGCCCATTCCAGGAACTCGCCGCGGTCGGCGCGCGAGACGAAATCTTCCGCCGTCGTGAAGTGGTATTCGCGGCCATCCTGCTCGCCCGGACGCGGCGGGCGGGTGGTGGTCGAGATCGACAGCTTGATGCCCGGCTCCAGCTTCAGCAGGGCGTTGACCAGGGTCGATTTACCGGCGCCGCTGGGGGCGGCGACGACGAACAGGCTGCCGGAGAGGGCGGGAGTGATCATGTTGTATTCCTTGTTACGTTCATTCGTTGCGGTATCGATGGCCGCTTGGTGTTCATCATAAGTTTGAACGCGTGGGCGGGAAACCCGCCCACCCTACGAAAACCGCTTGGCTGTTCGTAGGGTGGGCGGTCCCCCGCCCACGCGTTCAAATCACCGTCGCGCTGTTGCGCAACGACAACAATCTAATTATTCGAGGTTCTGGACCTGTTCGCGCATCTGCTCGATGAGCAATTTGAGCTCCATCGACGCATCCGCCAGCTCCTTGACGGAAGCCTTCGCGCCCAGCGTATTCGCCTCGCGGTTCAGCTCCTGCATCATGAAGTCGAGGCGCTTGCCGACCTGGCCGCCTTTTTTCAGGATGTGGCGGGTTTCGTTCAGATGGGCCGACAGGCGCGACAGCTCTTCGGACACGTCGATGCGGATGCCGTACAAGGTCACTTCCTGGCGGATGCGCTCCAGCACTTCCTGGCGGCTCAGCACCGAAGGATTGCCGTGGCCGGCCAGGCCCAGCGCGTCCTGCATGCGCTCGACCGCCTTCTGCTGGAACTGCGAAATCACCTGCGGGATGAGCGGGGTGATGCGCTTGACGATGGCTTCCATCGATTCGATGCGTGACAGCAGCATCGTCGCCAAAGCCGCGCCTTCGCGCCTGCGGCTGTCGACGAAGGCGGCGACCGTGGTGGCGGTGAGGGCGGCGACGTCCGCCTGCAGCGACTCCTGGCCCACGGTCGATTCCTCGATCACGCCGGGCCAGCGCAGCAGTTCGGCCACCGTCATCTGGGGGGCGGACGCGAAGTGTTTCGTGATTTCGCTCTGCAGGCGGGCGAGGTCGGCCAGCAGCTCCTGGTTCAGCGCCTGCGAACCGCCGGCCGTCTTGCGGCCGAAGGAGAGGCGCACTTCGACCTTGCCGCGGGTGATGGCGGCCATGATGGCCGAGCGCAGGTCGGGTTCCAGGGCGCGCAGGTCGTCATTGATGCGGAACTGGAGATCGAGGAAGCGCGAGTTGACGCTCTTGATCTCGATCGTGAGGGTGCCGGCAGCGCCTTCGCTGGTGGCAACCGCATAACCTGTCATGCTAGAAATGCTCAAAGGGATCCCCGGTTTTTATTCTTTACAAGGCCGACATTTATCCCACACAATTGCCCTGTTAAGCAAGGAAACCTTCCCGGATGGCCGCACAGAATAACGCACCCCTGCCTGATGGGCTGGAAATTGCTGGATATCGCATTGTAAAGAAAATTGCGTCCGGTGGGTTCAGTATTGTTTATCTGGCATATGACCCCGAAGGCAATGCGGTGGCCATCAAGGAATACCTGCCCAGCCAGCTCGCCCTGCGTGCGCCCGGCGAGCTCGCGCCGACCGTCTCCAAGCCCAATCTGCCGGTGTTCCGTATCGGCCTGAAGTGTTTTTTCGAGGAGGGGCGGGCGCTCGCGCGCATCGTCCATCCGAACGTGGTGCGGGTGGTGAACTTCTTCCGCGCCAATGAGACGGTGTACATGGTGATGGCCTACGAATCCGGCCACACCCTGCAGGACCACATCGCCCGCCTGCACGCCAAGGGCAGCCGTGTGAACGAGACCGCGCTGCGCCAGCTCTTCAACGGCGTCTGCGCCGGCGTGCGCGAAGTCCACGCGAACAAACTGCTGCACCTGGACCTGAAACCGGCCAATATCTACCTGCGCAGCGACGGTTCGCCCCTGCTGCTCGACTTCGGCGCGGCGCGCCAGACGATCAACATCGACGCGCCCATGCTGGCGCCGATGTACACGCCCGGCTTCGCCGCTCCCGAGCTGTACAGCAAGGCGCAAGCGCTCGGCCCCTGGACCGACATCTACAGCATCGGCGCGGCCATGTATGCCTGCATGACGCGCGCCATGCCGCAGCCGGTCGAGGCGCGCAAGGCCGAGGACAAGTGCGAGGCCCAGCTCGCGAAACTCGAGGGCAGCTATTCGCCGGAGCTGGTCGACATGGTGCGCGCCTGCCTGGCCCTCGATCCTTTGCTGCGTCCGCAGAGCGTGTTCGCGATGCAGAAGGTGCTGCAGGCGCCGCCCACGCTGGCGCCGCAGGTGGAGGCGGCACCGGAACCGGAACAGGCGCCGGGAGGTTGGCGCGGCATCGCCCAGCGCATCGGCTTGAAGCGCGGCGCGCGCGGTTAACGCACACAGGAGCACACAGGAGGCAGCATGCAGTTTTCCGTCTACCAGCAGACCCACATCGGCGGCCGCAAGGTCAACCAGGACCGCATGGGCTACAGCTTCACGCGCGACGCGCTGCTGCTGGTGCTGGCCGACGGCATGGGCGGGCACCTGGGCGGCGAGATCGCCGCCACCATCACCCTGCAGACCCTGTCGATGATGTTCCGCATGCAGGCGCGCCCCTACGTGAAGAAGCCCGAGCGCTTCCTCGAAGAAGCGCTGATGCAGGCCCACTGGGACATCCTGAGCTATGCCGAGACACACAAATTGCCCGAGACCCCGCGCACCACGGTGGTGGCCTGCCTGGTCCAGCACAACTGCGCCGTGTGGGCCCACTGCGGCGACTCGCGCCTGTACTGGGTGCGCCGCAACCAGGTGCTGGCGCGCACGCGCGACCACTCCCACCTCGAATACCTGATCGAACGCGGCCGGGCGACGGAGGCCCAGCGCAATACCCACCCGGACCGCAACAAGCTGTACAACTGCCTGGGCGCCGGCCAGTCGCCCAGGATCGAGATCTCGAACCAGGCCAGCCTGGAAACAGGCGACACCCTGCTGCTGTGTTCGGATGGCCTGTGGTCGATGCTGCCGGAGACCGAGATCGTGCACCGCCTGTCCACCTCGACCGTCGTGCAGGCCGTGCCCGACATGGTTGCGATGGCGGCCGCGATCGGCGGCGCGCGCGCCGACAACACGACCGCGCTGGCCATCACCTGGCAGGGCGCGGGCGCGAGCAATGCGCCCGGCGTGATCTCGACCCAGATGCTGCCCGAGAACGAGGTCAGCTCGACCATCACGACCGGCGAGCCGCTGCCTTCCGGTGCGGACGCCTTCGACGAAGACGAGATCGAAAAAGCGATCGCCGAGATCCGCCAGGCGATCGAGAAGTCTTCCCAATTACTCAAATAACAAGGACATCCATGAGCTTCGAACAACGCCCGAGCGGCCGCGCGGTCGACCAGCTGCGCGCCATCCGCATCACCCGCCAGTACACCAAACACGCCGAAGGTTCGGTGCTGATCGAATGCGGCGACACCAAGGTGATCTGCACCGCCAGCATCGAAGAAAAGGTGCCCGGCTTCCTGAAGGGGAAGGGCCAGGGCTGGCTGACGGCGGAATACGGCATGCTGCCGCGCTCGACGCACACCCGCATGGACCGCGAGGCCGCGCGCGGCAAGCAGTCCGGCCGCACCCAGGAAATCCAGCGCCTGATCGGCCGCTCGCTGCGCGCCGCCTTCGACCTGGAAGCCTTCGGCGAACGCACCCTGCACCTGGACTGCGACGTGATCCAGGCCGACGGCGGCACCCGCACCGCCTCGATTACCGGCGCCATGGTGGCGGCCTATGACGCTTTCCAGGCGCTGGTGGGGCAGGGCCTGCTCGCGGCCGTGCCGGTCCGGCATTTCGTGGCCGCGATCTCGGTCGGCGTCTACCGCGGCATGCCGGTGCTCGACCTGGACTACGTCGAGGATTCGGATTGCGACACCGACATGAACGTCGTCATGACGGAAACCGGGCACTTCATCGAAGTGCAGGGCACGGCGGAAGGCGCGGCCTTCGACCGTGCCGGGATGAACCGCCTGCTGGACCTGGCCCAGGGCGGCATCGCGGAACTGGTGCGCCTGCAGAAAGGCGCGCTCGGCCTGGCCGCCTGATCCGGCGTTTCAGCAGCCGAAGTCCTCGTAGGACAGCTTGGCCGGCTGGTCCTTTTGCGCCAGGTCGGCCCATGCGCGGCCGGCCTTGACGTCTTTCCCGACGCCTTCGCCGGCGCACAGCTTGATCGCCACGCTGGCCATGGACGAGACGAAGCCGTGCTTCGCGCCGGCCAGGTAAAGGGCGTAGGCGCGGGCGTCGTCTTTTTTCGCAAACTTCGTATCGCGGTTATAGATGTCGGCGAGCCGTTCGTGGGCCACCGGATGGCCGGCCTGCACGGCGCGCTCGAACAGCTCGATCGCGCGCTGCTTGTCGCGACAGCCGCCCAGGCAATACCAGAGCCAGGTGCCCAACAGGTACTGGGCGGCCGGCACGTTGGCGTCGGCCGCCATGCCGATCAGCTCATAGCCGCGGTCGAAGCGTCGCTCGGCCATCATTTCATAGGCCAGCTGCACGGTGGCGGGCATGTCCCGCTGCGCGTGCAGCCGTTCGAGGGTGGCGGTGTCGAGATCGCGGACACGGTCGAGGTAGGGATCGGACCACTCGGTGGCGCAGGCGGCCTGCGCGGCGAAAGCGAGGCCGAGGGTAAGCAAAAGTTTCTTCATGGGAACAATTGTACGCTTCGCCGGGTGTCGGGAAAACCCTGCTGTGTGCCGTCTGCAACGCTCCGGCAGGCCGATGTGGACCGGGCGGAAGCGGTAAAATACCTGCTTTGTCCATCCGCTTTCCCTCGCCATGACCCAACGCCTCGTCCTCGCCTCCAACAATGCCGGCAAACTCAAGGAGTTCGCCCAGATCCTCGCGCCCATCGGCTTCGAGCTGCACCCGCAAGGCGAATTCGACGTCCCGGAAGCGGAGGAGCCCTTCGGGACCTTTGTCGAAAACGCGCTGGCCAAGGCGCGCCACGCCTCGCGCCTGACCGGCCTGCCGGCGTTGGCGGATGATTCTGGCGTCTGCGTCAACGCGCTGGGCGGCGCGCCCGGCGTCTATTCGGCGCGTTTCGCCGGCGAGCCGAAGTCCGACGCCCGCAACAACGAGAAGCTGGTCGCCGACCTCGCCCGGCATGCGGACAAGTCCGCGTACTACTACTGCGTGCTGGTCTATGTGCGCCACGCCGACGACCCGCAACCGGTGATCGCAGACGGCATGTGGCGCGGCGAGATCATCGATACCCCGCGCGGGGCCAACGGCTTCGGCTACGACCCGCACTTCCTGATCCCGTCGCTCGGCAAGACCACTGCCGAGCTGGATCCGGCCGTGAAGAACGCCCACTCGCACCGCGGCCAGGCCTTGCGTGCACTGGTAGAAAAACTGAAATGATCCCGATTAAAGTCGCCGGCTCCAACCCTGCGCCGGGCGAACCCCGCTCTCCTGCGGCCACGGCCCTGCAATACCTGCAGCCGGGGGCGCTGAACCTGGCCGCACTGCCGCCGCTGTCGCTCTACATCCACTTCCCCTGGTGCGTGCGCAAGTGCCCTTATTGCGACTTCAATTCGCACGAGGCGAAGGGCGAGCTGCCGGAGAAGGAATACCTCGACGCCGTGCGCCTGGACCTGGAGCAGTCGCTGCCCATGATCTGGGGCCGCAAGATCCACACCGTCTTCATCGGCGGCGGCACCCCGAGCCTGATGTCGGCGGCGGGACTGGACCGCCTGCTGTCCGACGTGCGCACCCTGCTGCCGCTGGAGCTGGACGCCGAAATCACGATGGAAGCCAATCCCGGCACCTTCGAGGCCGAGCGGTTCAAATCCTACCGCGACAGCGGCGTGAACCGCCTGTCGATCGGCATCCAGAGCTTCAACGGCGCGCACCTGGCGGCGCTGGGCCGCATCCACGACGAGGCCGAGGCTTTGAAGGCGGTCGAGATCGCGCGCTCGACCTTCGACAACTTCAACCTCGACCTGATGTTTGCGCTGCCTTCGCAGACCCTGGACGAAGCCCGTCGCGACCTGCAAACCGCGCTGTCCTTCGCGCCGCCGCACCTGTCGATGTACCACCTGACGATGGAGCCGAACACGGTCTTCGCCAAGTACCCGCCGGCCTTGCCGGATGACGATACGAGCGCCGACATGCAGGACATGATCCTGGAAGCGACGGCAAACGCCGGCTACCAGCACTACGAGGTCTCGGCCTACGCCAGGGCCGGCCACCGCGCGAAACACAACCTGAACTACTGGCAGTTCGGCGACTACCTCGGCATCGGCGCGGGCGCGCATTCGAAGATCTCCTTCCCGCACCGCGTGCTGCGCCAGGCGCGCTACAAGCAGCCGGGCTCCTTCATCGAGGCGGCCAGGCGCGGCAATCCGGTGCAGGAAGAGCACGAGATCGCACGCGCCGACATGGGCTTCGAGTTCATGCTCAACGCCCTGCGCCTGACGGAGGGCTTCGACCCGAACCTGTTCGGCGAACGCACCGGCATGAACATCAGCGCCATCACGAAGGCCCTCAACGAGGCCGAAGCCAAGGGCCTGCTGTACCGCGACTTCAAGCTGATCAAGCCCACCGAGCTGGGCCAGCGCTTCCTGAACGACCTGCAGGAGATGTTCCTGGCGGCCTGATTCCTCAGGTGCGCTGGGCGCCCGCCAGGGCGCGGATGGTGCGCGCGAGCGCGTCGACGACGCGCGCCGTGGCCTCGTAGTCCGGTTCGCGCGTGGCGGTCTGGTGGTAGGGATAGCGCTGGAAGGCGGTGTCGGTCACCATCAGGCTGGAATAGCCTCCCGCCGCATGGCCGGATAGCGTGAGGCCCATGGCGTGTGCGGGGCTCGCCAGCCCCTGTGCCGGCGCATCCGGCTGGGCCGTGAAGGCGCCGAGGGCCTGGCGCACGCGGGCGGAAGCGGAGGGCGATCCGGCGAAGGCGATGAAACTGCCTGCTCCCTGTTCCAGGAACACCAGCCGGATTTCGGTGCCACGGCTGGGCGCCATGCCCTTGAGCAGGCGCGCCAGCTCGAGCAGGGCGGCCGCGCCGCTGCCGTCCCCGCCGGTGCGCACGCCGACGATGAACATGCGCTCCGGACGTCTGCCGGTCGCCGTGTTCGACAGTGCGGCCTCGATCTCCTTTCCCTCCCGCCGCAGGCGATAGCCATACGCGCCCAGCGTGGCGGCCAGATGCGGCACGGCAGCCTGTCCGCTGCCCTCGGCCAGCACCCGCGCATGCGCCTGCAGCCGCGCCGCGGTGCCAGGGGAGCGGTCCGCCGAGTCGGTTTCGAGCGTGAGGGTGGCCAGCGCGATCGCGACCAGGATCACGATGAGGGTCTTCCAGTGGGTTCGGGCGAATTTGCGCATGGCAGCTGGTCTTTCCAGGGCTTCAGCCCGCAGGCATTCATGCGTCCAGTGTAGCGAGCTTGCGCATCCGATACCGGTTCAATTCCGCGCTTCAATTCCGTGCTTCACTCAGCGCGCGCTGCCGGGCAGGACCTGGAAGTCCTCGGTGCGGTCGAGCGCGCGCAGCGGTTCGGCCAGGTTCGGCGGCGGCACCGCCAGCTTGCGCTGGCGGAGGTCGAACCAGCCGGCGGTCGAGGTCACGCGCGCGCACAGCGCGCCCTCGCGGAAGAACTCGTTCCGCAGCATCATGCGGCTGGCGTCGTCGGACAGTCCGGCCAGGGCGAGCGTGACGGTGATCTCGTCGAGCAGCTGGCATTCGCGGAAGTAGTCGATCTGGTCGCGCATCACAACGGGCCCGAGCTGCAGCCGCGCGAACTCCGACATCGGGAAGCCGTGCGCGGCGAAGTACATCATGCGCACGTCGGCCGACTTGTCGAGGTAGGCCGTGTTGCGCATGTGGGCATTGAAGTCCATGTCGCCCCAACCGGCGATGAGGGTTTGCTGGTACATGTCGTTCTCCTGTGCGTCGCCAGCCGTCACTATACCGCCTCACAAACCGGGGTCAGGCCTGACCCCGACCCATCTCGGCGCCCTGGACGCGCAGCCAGGCCTGGGCGGCCGCCACCTGCGGTTCCGGCGCATGTCCCGCGCTGCTGACCAGGGTATAGGTGTGTCCCGGTATCGCCGGACCCGGCAGCCGCACCAGGCGTCCCGCGGCGAGTTCGCCGGCCAGCAGTTCGAGGCTGAGCAGGGCGACACCCTGGCCGGCGAGCGCCGCCTGGATGGCGTGGCCCTCGTCGGAAAAGCGCAGCTGGCCCGGACGCGCCGGCCATGGCAGGCCGGCCGCCGCGAACCAGGCCGGCCAGGTGGGATTGAGCGGGTGTTCGCGTGTCCATTGGAATGCGATCAGCGGGGTCCCCGCGTCGGCGGGATCGGCGTCCCGCAGCGCCGGGCTGGCCAGCGGCGCGAAGCGATCCGCGAACAGCGGCTGCGCCACCATGCCGGGATAGGGGCCGCGCCCGTAGCGGATCGCCAGGTCGGCCTGCTCGCCGCCGAGTTCGACCAGCTGGTCCGATGCATGCAGTTCCAGGTCGATGTCCGGGTGCTGGCGGCGAAAGTCGGCGATCCGCGGCGCCAGCCAATGGGCCATGAAGGCGTTCGTCGCCGAAATCGTGACCGGCCGCGACGCCTGCGGCGCGCCGAGCCGGCGCAGCACGGTCTCGAAGGCGTTGAAGCCGTCGCGCAGCACCGGGTAGAGCGCGGCGCCGGCCTCGGTCAGGACCACCCTGCGCACCTGCCGGTCGAACAGCACCAGGCCGGTGTACTCCTCGAGAAAACGGATCTGGTGGCTCACCGCGGTCGGCGTGACGGCGAGTTCGGCCGCGGCCTGCTTGAAGCTGCCGTGACGGGCCGCGGCCTCGAAGGCACGCAAGGACGAGAGAGGAGGGAGGCGCCGCATATCGGGACGGGTGAGATTAATTCACCTTATGCCTGATAATTACTAGTTTGTCAACGTTTCGCTCCAGGCCTATCGTTCCGGTACCGGCACACGGCCGGCAACCACGTATCGAAAGGATTCATCATGCTGGAACGTATCGTCACCCAACCCGACAACTACGCCCCCTTCCTGCTGTCGCAGGGCATCCGCTTCGGCGAGCTGCTGTTCATCTCGGGCCAGGCCGGCGCCGGCGACGACGGCAGGATCGTCGAGGGCGGCTTCCTGGCCCAGGGGCGCCAGGCCTTCTCCAACCTGCGGCGTGCGCTCGAGGCGGGCGGATCGAGCCTGCGCGACGTCGTCAAGGTCACCATCTTCGTCACCGACATGGGGCATTTCCAGGACGTGGTGGCGTTGCGCCGCGAGTTCTTTTCGGCGCCGTACCCGGCCGACACCATCGCCGAGATCCGCGCCCTTTATGATCCGAAGGCGATGATCGAAATCGAGGCCATCGCCGCGGTGCGCCGCGAAGGGGGAAACTGATGGGCGCGCGGCAGCCGCAGGAGCGCGGCCTGTTCGACACGCCGGCCATCGGCCGCATGGTCTTGCGCAACCGGCTGGTGGTGGCGCCCATGACGCGCGTCAGCGCGGAGGCCGACGGGCGGGCGAACGCGGCGATGCGGGACTACTACGCCGCCTTTGCCGAAGGCGGTTTCGGCCTGGTCATCACCGAAGGCATCTATACGGACGCGGCGTTTTCCCAGGGCTACCTGTACCAGCCCGGCCTGTCCGACGCCGCGCAGCGCGAGGCGTGGGCGCCGATCGTGCGCGCCGTGCATGCCGGCGACGCGCGCATCGTCGCCCAGCTGATGCATGCGGGCGCCCTGTCGCAGGGTAATCCGCACAGGAGCAGCACGCGCGGTCCCTCGGCTGTCAAGCCGCGGGGGGAGCAGATGTCTTTCTATCGCGGCAGCGGCCCCTATCCCGTTCCGCAGGCGATGAGTGATGCCGAGATTGCCGAAGCGATCCGCGGCTTCGCCGATGCCGCCGCCAGGGCGCGCGAGGCTGGCTTCGACGGCGTCGAGATCCATGGGGCAAACGGATACCTGCTGGACCAGTTCCTGAGCGAGGGGATCAATCAACGCTGCGACCACTACGGCGGAAACGTGGCCCAACGCGTCACCCTGATCGCCGAGGTCGCGCGAGCAGTGCGTGCCGCCGTCGGCGCCGATTTCACGGTCGGGGTACGGATCTCGCAGGGCAAGGTCAACGATTTCGCCCACAAGTGGCGCGGCGCCGAGGCCGACGCGGCGCAGGTCTTCGGCGTCCTGGGCCGGCTGCCGGTCGACTATGTTCACACCACGGAATTCGAGGCCTGGAAAGGCGCCTTCGGCGACGGCCCGAGCCTGGCGGCGCTGGCCAAACAGTATGCGGGCCTGCCGGTGATCGCCAACGGCTCTCTGCACGATCCGGCGCATGCCGCGGCGATGGTCGCAAATGGCGAGGCCGACCTGGTGTCGCTGGGGCGCGGAGCGCTGACCCATGCCGACTGGCCCCGTCGCGTGCGCGAGGGCAAGACTATTCTCGATTTCGACCGCGAGATCCTGTCGCCGATCGCGGACCTGGACAACGCCGCACGCCGCCGGCGCGAGCGGCAGGCGTAAAAAAACCGGGCCACACAGGGCCCGGTTCGATTCACACCAAGCGGTGTCAGGTCTGACATTCGGACACAGGCTCAGCTGGAACACCAACCGGTGTCAGGTCTGACATTCGGACACAGGCTCAGCTGGAAAGGACTGAGCGTCTGACGCCTTGATGGTTCAGCTCGTGTCTGAATGTCAGACCTGACACCGAGGTTGTGGGCTTGGTACTGAAGCGGCGGGCGAAAAAAAACCGGGCCACAGAGGGCCCGGTTCGATTCAGGTGATGACGCTCAGCGTGCCGCCACCGGCTGCGCCGGCTCGCTCCAGCCGCCGCCCAGCACGCGGTAGAGCGTGACCTGGTTCTGCAGGCGCTGCAGGTTGGCCTGCACCGCCTGCTGCTGTGCCTGGAATAGCGAACGCTGGGCGTCCAGCAGGTCGAGGTAGCTGGCTGCGCCGTTCTTGTAGCGCAGGTCGGCCAGGTTGAAGCGGTCGGCTTCGGCCTCGGCCACGGCGCGCTGGGCGCGCAGCTGCTCGCTGAAGGTCGACTGGCCGGCCAGCGCATCCGCCACTTCGCGGAAGGCTTGCTGGATCGAGCGCTCGTACTGCGCCACCGCGATGTCGCGCTGTGCGCGAGCGCTGCCCAGCACGGCGCTGTTGCGGCCGTAGTCGAAGATCGGCAGCACCGCCTGCGGCGCGAAGGTCCAGCCGTAGGAGCCGGACTTGAACAGGCCGGACAGCTCGGTGCTGGCGCTGCCCACCGACCCCGTCAGCGTGATGCGCGGGAAGAAGTTCGCGCGCGCCGCGCCGATGTTGGCGTTGGCCGCGATCAGCTGCTGTTCGGCCGAACGGATGTCCGGACGGTTGGCCAGCAGATCCGAGGGCAGGCCGGCCGGCAGGTCGGGCAGCTCGGTCTGGGCCAGGGTGGCGCCGGCCGGGCTGTCGCCCACCGGTCCCCCGACCAGCAGGGTCAGGAGGTTGACGTCCTGGGCGCGCTGGCGCTGGGTCGCGGCCAGCGTGGCCAGCGCGGTTTCCACCAGCGAGCGGGCCTGCTGCAGTTCGAAACGCGAGGACACGCCGTTGTCGAAGCGCAGCTGCGTCAGGCGCAGCGATTCCTGGCGGGTCTCCAGGGTCTGCTGGGTAATGCGCAGCAGTTCCTCGTCCGCCAGCAGCTGCAGGTAGGCGTTGGCCACCGACGCGACCAGGCTGATCTGGGTCGCCTTGCGGGCTTCCTCGGTCGCCAGGTACTGGGCCAGGGCCGCGTCCGACAGGTTCTTCACGCGGCCGAACAGGTCGAGCTCGAAGGCCGACACCGACAGGCCGGACTGGTAGAGGCTCTCGATCGGCTGGTCTTCGCCGGTGGTCTGGCGCTGGCCGCTGATGCCGAAGCCCACCGAAGGCAGGCGGTCGGCGCGCTGGATGCGGAACTGCGAACGGGCCTGCTCGATGTTGGCGATGGCCACGCGCAGGTCGCGATTATTGCTCAAGGACTGCTCGATCAGGCCGCGCAGGCGCGCGTCCGGGAAGAAGCGCTGCCAGGCCAGGTTCACCGGCGCCTCGTTCGCCAGTTGGGCGGCCGGGGCATTGGCCGGCTTCGGCAGTTCCGGGAAGGCCTGGGCCACCGGCGCTTGCGGACGCTCGTACTTCGGCGCCAGCGACATGCAGCCGGCCAGGCTCATGGCCAGGACCAAGGGGGTCAGTTTTTTCATCGTATCGATCATGGTTGTTTTCCTTCGACGGCCTGGGCTTGTTCCGCGTGGTGCGCGTACTTCTCCTGCTGGCGCTTGCTGCCCTTGAAGATCTTGCGCACGACGACGAAGAACAGCGGCACGAACAGCACGCCCAGCGTGGAAGCCGTAATCATACCGCCCATCACGCCGGTACCGATCGCGCGCTGCGATGCCGAGCCGGCGCCGCCTGCGATCACCAGCGGCAGCACGCCGAGGATGAAGGCCAGCGAGGTCATGATGATCGGGCGGAAGCGCAGGTGCGCCGCCTCGATCGCCGCTTCCGCCGGCGACTTGCCCTGCGCCTGCAGGTCTTTCGCGAACTCGATGATCAGCACCGCGTTCTTCGCCGCCAGGCCGATGATGGTCACCAGGCCGATCTTGAAGTACACGTCGTTCGGGTAGCCACGCATCATGGCCGCCAGCACGGCGCCCAGGATACCGAATGGCACCACCAGCAGCACGGACACCGGGATCGACCAGCTTTCATACAGCGCCGCCAGGGCCAGGAAGATCGCCAGCAGCGAGAAGGCCATCAGGATGCCCATGGTGCCGCCCGAGAGCTGTTCTTCGCGCGACTGGCCGGTCCACTCGAAGGCGAAACCCGGCGGCAGCTGGCCTGCCAGACGCTCCATTTCTGCCAGCGCGTCACCGGTCGAATAGCCCGGTTTGGCGTCGCCCGAGATGCTCATCGCCGGATAACCGTTGTAGCGCAGCGTCTGCATCGGACCGGTCACCCAGCGCGTCGTCGCGAAGGAAGACAGCGGGACCGGCTGGCCCTGCACATTGAGCGCATTCAGGCGCAGCAGGTCGTCCGGCTGCATGCGGGCGCTCGCCTCGGCCTGCACCACCACGCGCTGCAGGCGGCCGGCGTTCGGGAAGTCGTTCACGTAGGACGAGCCCAGCGAAGTCGAGATCGCGGTGTTGATCGCGTCAAAAGTGACACCCAGGGCCTGTGCCTTGTCGCGGTCGATATCGAGCATGACTTGCGGCGCGTCTTCCAGGCCTTCCGGACGCACGCCGGTGAGGATCTGGCTCTGCGCGGCCATGCCGAGCAGCTGGTTGCGGGCTGCCAGCAGGGCGTCGTGGCCGTTTCCGCCGCGGTCCTGCAGGCGGAAGCTGAAGCCGGTGCCGCGGCCCAGTTCGGGGATCGGCGGCGGCGACAGCGCGAAGATGAAGGCGTCGCGCACGCCCGACAGGCCGCCGATGATGCGGCCGGCCAGGGCCTGGGCGCTCGAACCCTCGCCCTTGCGCTCGTCCCAGTCCTTCAACGGGATGAAGGCCAGCGCCATGTTCTGGCCCGCGCCCGAGAACGAGAAGCCCAGCACGCTGACCATGTTCGCCACTTCCGGCTGCTTCATGATGAAGGCTTCGGCGGTGCGCATTACTTCGTTGGTGCGTTCCAGCGTCGCGCCAGGCGGCAGCTGGATGTTGGCGATCACGTAGCCCTGGTCTTCGTTCGGCAGGAAGGAACTCGGCATGCGGGTGAAGAACAGCGTCACCAGGCCGCAGACCAGCACGAAGGCCACCAGCGCGCGGCCCGAGCCGCGAATCAGCTTGCCGACCCAGCCTTCGTATCCCTTCGCGGTCGCCGCGAACTTGCGGTTGAACCAGCCGAAGAAGCCGCGCTTCTCGTGGTGGTGACCCGCTTCCACGGGTTTCAGCAGGTGGGCGCACAGGGCGGGGGTGAGCGACAGCGCCAGGAAGGCCGAGAAGGCGATCGAGGACACCATGACGACCGCGAACTGGCGGTAGATGTTACCCACGGCGCCGGCGAAGAAAGCCAGCGGCACGAACACCGACATCAGGACCACGGTCACACCGACGATGGCGCCCGAGATCTGGCCCATTGCCTTGCGGGTCGCCTCTAACGGCGGCAGCCCCTCTTCGGACATGATGCGCTCGACGTTCTCGACCACCACGATGGCGTCGTCGACCACGATACCGATCACCAGCACCATGCCGAACATGGTCAGCACGTTGATCGAGTAGCCCAGCGCCAGCAGGGTGCCCAGCGACCCGAGCAGGGCGACCGGCACGACGATGGTCGGGATGATGGTGTAGCGGAAGTTCTGCAGGAACAGGTACATCACGAGGAACACCAGCACCAGCGCCTCGACCAGGGTATGCAGCACCTGCTCGATCGAGATGTCGATGAACTTCGTACTGTCGAACGGCACGGTGGCCTTCATCCCGGCCGGGAAGAACTTCGCCAGTTCGTCCACGCGTTCCCGCACCAGGCGCGCGGTCTCGAGTGCGTTGCCGGTCGGCGCCAGCTGCACGCCGATACCGGTGGACGGCTTGCCGTTCAGGCGCGCCGAAGTCGAATACGCCTGGCCGCCGATCTCGAGGCGGGCCACGTCCTTCAGGCGCACGGTAGAGCCGTCCGGGTTGGCGCGCAGCACGATGTTGCCGAACTGTTCGACGGTCGAGAGCTGGCCGGTCACCACCACGGTCGCGGTGATCTCCTGGCCTTGGGCCAGCGGCAGGTCGCCGATGGTGCCGGACGCCACCTGGGCGTTCTGGCTGCGGATCGCGTTGTTCACGTCGGCCGGCGACAGACGGAAGCCCACCAGCTTGGCAGGGTCGATCCAGACGCGCATCGCGCGCTCGGTACCGAACAGCTGCGCGGTACCGACGCCCTTGATACGCTGGATTTCGGGCAGGATGGTGCGCGAGGCGTAGTCACCCAGCCTGATCGGATCCCAGGCCGGATCGTCCGAGGAGATGATGGTGAACAGCAGGAAGTTCGCACGCACCTTGTCGACGCGCACGCCCTGTTGGTTCACGGCCGCCGGCAGGCGCGGCGCCGCGCGCGACAGGCGGTTCTGGACGTCCACCTGGGCGAGCTCCGGATTGGTGCCGGTTTCAAAGGTCAGGGTGATCGAGCCGCTGCCGTTGGCGGTGCTGCTCGATTCCATGTAGACGAGGCCCGGCGAGCCGTTCATCTCGCGTTCGATGACGGAGATGACCGAGTCTTCCAGGGTTTGCGCCGATGCGCCAGGATAGGCGGCATTGATCACGATCGATGGCGGAGCCACGTTCGGATACTGGGCGATCGGCAGCTGGGTGATCGACACACCGCCGATCACCATGATGAACAGCGCGATCACCCACGCAAAAATGGGGCGGTCAATAAAAAAACGTGCCATGAATATGTCCTGTTCTGTTCCGGCGGATTACTTGCCAGTCGAGGCAGCGGCCGGCGCGGCGCCGGCGGTGGAACCCGACGGGGCCGAAGCCGGAAGCTGGCGCGCATTGTTGGCGGCGGCTGCGCCGGCGTTCGCGGTGGCCGGCGCCGGGGCGGCGCCTGGCGCAGCCTGCGCCGATGCCTGCCATGGCACTGCCTTGACCGGGGTACCCGGCGGCAGCATCTGCAGCTTCTGGAAGCCGTCGACCATCACGCGTTCGCCTTCCTTCAGGCCTTCGGTGACGACCCAGCTCGCGCCCTGTTGCGATGCGATCTTGACGGTGCGCTGGGCCGGCTTGTTGTCGGCGCCGACGACCATCAGCGTATCGCCCTGCGGGCCGCCGCGGGTCACGGCCTGCTGCGGCACGACGATGCCGTTCGGGATCTGGGCCTGGGCGATGCGCACGCGCACGTACTGACCCGGCAGCAGGGAGTTGTCCGGGTTCGGCACGGTGGCGCGCAGGGTGACCTGGCCGGTGCTCGGGTCGACGGTGACGTCCGAGAACAGCAGCTTGCCGCGTGCGCCCAGTTCGGTGCCGTCGTCCAGGATCACGGTGACCGGCACGTCCTTGGCGTTGCCGCCGTTCTGGCCGGCCTGCTTGCGCAGGCGCTGCAGTTCGGAAGCCGACTGGGTGATGTTCAGGTACATCGGGTTGGTCTGCTGGATCAGCGCCAGTTCGGTCGCCTGGGCCGCCGAGACGATCGCGCCTTCGGTCACCAGGGCGCGGCCGATGCGGCCCGAGATCGGGGCGTAGACATTGGCATAGCCCTGGTTGATCTGGGCGATGCGCACCTGCGCCTTGGCGGCGGCCACGGCGGCTTCGGCCTGCTTCTGGGCGGCGACGGCGTTGGTGTATTCCTGCTGGCTGATGGCGTTCGCTTCCACCAGCGGCTTGTAGCGGTTGGCCTGGGCGGCGGCCTGGGTCAGTGTGGCCTGGGCGCGGCCGAGGTCGGCCTGGGCGGCGGCCAGCTGGGCCTGGTAAGGCGCCGGGTCGATCTGGAACAGGGACTGGCCCTGCTTGACTTCGCTGCCTTCGGTGAACAGGCGCTTCAGGACGACGCCGTCGACTCGCGCGCGCACCTGCGAGGTGCGGACCGGCTCGGCGCGGGCCGGCAGTTCGGTCTGCAGCGCGACCGGTTCGAATCGGGTGGTGATGACGCCGACTTCCGGCGCCGGCATGCCGCCGCCGGGGCCGCCAGCGGCCGGAGCGTCTTTCTTGCCGCAGGCCGAGAGCAGGGTCACAGCCACGAGCGTGGCTGCTGCGATCCGGGTCAGGGAAATGGAGGAGTGGTCTGAGCGCATTACGTATGCTTCCTTCTCGTTATTAATTCGACTACCGCAGGCAGACACTTCGACCGCTTACGAATCGTCACTGGCAATTGGGGACAGTTTTATATACTATCACGGCTGTATGTTTATTGCTGGAGCACCCCTTCAAATGGGAGGGCAACAAAAAAATGGCACGTAAGACGAAAGCGGAAGCCGCGGTCACCCGCGACAGCATCCTTGATGCAGCTGAAAAATTGTTCGCGCAACAAGGAGTTTCAAGAACGACTTTACAGCATATTGCAAGCGCTGCGGGCGTGACGCGCGGCGCAATCTATTGGCATTTCCTGGACAAGGGCGCGCTCTTCAACGCCATGTTCGACCGCGCCAAGATGCCGATGGACGAGGCGATGCAGGTCCTCGACAACCAGCGCGACGTGAAAGACCCGCTGCAATGCCTGCGCGACGACATGATGACCGTGTTGCGCATCGTGGTCGAAGACGAGAAGGCGCGCCGCGTGTTCGAGATCGCGACCCTGAAGACCGAGTTCATCGACGAGGTGGATTCGGTGCGCGCGCGCCGGCGCGAATCGATCGGGCTGTGGCAGGACCGGATGGAAGGGCACCTGAAACTGGCGCAGGAGAAGGGGATGTTGCGGCCCGGGGTAAGCACCCGCGAGGCCGCGCAGGGCGGCTGGATCATGGTCGATGGGCTGATCCGCAACTGGATCTTCGAGCCGACCATGTTCAATTTGCAGGAGCTGGGTGGAACGGTGATCGATACCTACCTGGCTGGCCTTAGGGTCTCGTAGGGTGGTCGGGGTAATTTCGGGCAATGTCCGAAATTACGAACGACCGCGCGTTCGACTCCGGTATGCTTTGCTACTACGCGTCCGGGAGCTGAACGCGCGGTCGGCATAGCGTGGCCCAGTCCACTGGACTGGGCCACCCCTACAAAAAACCCGCCATTTGGCGGGTTTTCTTTTTTACTTCTTCAGCTCTTCGATCATCTTCTTCAGCTTGATCGAATCCGCCACGAAGGCGCGAATACCCTCGGACAGCTTCTCGGTCCCCATCGCGTCTTCGTTCAGCATGAAGCGGAAGGTCTTCTCGTCGACGGCGATCTTCTCGATATCAACAATCGCCGCATTCGCGTCCGCCACCAGCTTGCGCTCGACCGGCGCATCCGAGTCGGCCAGCTTCTGCAGCAGGTCCGGCGAGATGGTGAGCAGGTCGCAGCCCGCCAGTTCCAGGATCTGCGAGGTGTTACGGAAGCTCGCGCCCATCACTTCGGTGTCGTAGCCGAACTTGCGGTAGTACTGGTAGATGCGCTTGACCGACTGCACGCCCGGGTCTTCCGCGCCCTGGTAGTCGGTGCCGGTCGATTTCTTGTACCAGTCATAGATGCGGCCCACAAAAGGCGAGATCAGCTTGACGCCCGCTTCGGCGCAGGCGATCGCCTGGCACAGCGAGAACAGCAGGGTCAGGTTGCAGTGGATGCCTTCCTTCTCCAGGATCTCGGCGGCGCGGATGCCTTCCCAGGTCGAGGCGATCTTGATCAGCACGCGCTCGCGCGCCACGCCGTTCTTTTCGTACAGGGCGATCAGTTCGCGGCCCTTGGCGACGGTGGCTTCGGTGTCAAAGGACAGGGCGGCATCGATCTCGGTCGAGACACGGCCCGGCACGTACTTCAGGATCTCGACGCCGAAGGCGATCAGGAGGTTGTCGACGATTTCCTCGGTGCTCGCGTGCGGCGCGTCGGCGATGGCCTTTTCCAGCAGCGGACGGTATTCCGGCTTCTGCACGGCTTTGAGGATCAGCGAAGGATTGGTGGTCGCATCCTGCGGCGCATAGGCCTTGATCGACTGGAAGTCGCCGGTGTCGGCGACCACGGTGGTGTACTGCTTGAGCTGTTCGAGTTGGTTCATGGCGGGAAGGTGGGTTACAGATTAAAAATCGGTGCCGTCGATGAAGGCGGCAAGCATTTCTTCCAGGCCGGCCCGGTCTTCTTCCGAGAAGCGGTCCGGGACGGGGCTGTCGATATCGAACACGCCCAGCAGTTCGCCGTCCTTGATCACCGGGATCACGATCTCCGAGCTTGACGCCGAATCGCAGGCGATGTGGCCGGGGAAGGCGTGCACGTCCGGCACGACGATGGTCTTGCGCTCCACGGCGACGGTGCCGCAGACGCCGCGGCCGAAGGGGATGCGGGCGCAGGCGGGTTTGCCCTGGAAGGGGCCGACCAGCAGGTCTTGTCCTTCACCCTTGCGGGCCGGGACGGTGAAATAGAAACCCGCCCAGTTCAGGTCGGCCAGGGTGTCGTAGACGAGGGCGGAAAACTGCGCGGCGTTCGCGGTCAAGCTGCGTTCGCCTTCGAGGACGCTCTCGACCTGGCGCACCAGCAGGGGGTAGTCGGGACGGGAGCTGCGTTCTGGATTGATGTGCATGGGCATACCCGGGAATGCGATGGAAACCGGGTATTTTACACCTGTGGCGGGTTTGGCTTAACCGATGAAAGAATCAAACTGCATATCGAATTCCTGCAAGGCCTTCTGGGCGTTCTGCATTTTCTTGCGGAATTCCGGCCCGCGCTGCAGGGCCAGGCCCACGGCCAGCACGTCGATCACGACGAGGTAGGCCAGGCGCGCCGAGATCGGGGTGTAGGGGTCGATCGCGAATACCAGGTCGATCGGGATGAACAGGGTCGCGATCTCGGCCAGCGGCGTGCCTGACGGCGCCAGCACGATCACGTCGGCGCCGCCACGGCGCGCCAGCTTGGCCGACCGGGTAAGGGCGGGGTTATTGCCGCGTTGCGAAATCGCCACCACCGCGTCGCCTTCGCGCAGCAGGGCCGCGGCGATCGAGTGGATCGCCGGGTCGGTGTAGGCCACCGTCGGCACGCCCGAACGGAAGAACTTGTGCTGGGCATCGGCGGCCACGAAGCCGGAGGAGCCCTGGCCGTAGAACTCGATCTTGTTGGCGCGCGAGAGGATGTCGAGCGCCTTCTGGATCAGTTCCGGCTTGAGGTTGTTGCGCAGGTCGAGCAGGGTGTTGATCGAGCGGCTGCAGATTTTATTCACCAGGTCCGAGGCCAGGTCGTCCGGCGCCGGCTGCTCGTTCGCGCCGGGCAGGGCCAGCGCCAGGCCCTGGGCCAGCTTGAGCTTGAACTCATGCCAGCCGTCGTAGCCCAGGGTGCGGCAGAAGCGCACCACGGTGGGCTCGGACACCTGGGCGCTCTTCGCCAGCGCCGTGATGTTCTGGGTCACGATGACGTTGGGCGCGGCCAGCACCGCGAGCGCGACCTTGCGCTCCGATTTGGAGAGCGAGTCGAGCTGGGTGCGGATGGAATCGAGCAGCATGGCGTTTTTTGACCCTCAGTCTTCGGGCAGCACTTCTTCGCGCCACTGCAGGCCGTCGCGGCCGATCAGCGCGCTCGAGGCGGCGGGGCCCCAGGTGCCCGAGGTGTAGGGCACCGGCGCGCTGTCGTCCTGCTCCCAGTGCTCGAGGATGGGCTCGACCCATTCCCAGGCCGCTTCCAGCTCGTCGCCGCGCATGAACAGGGTCAGCTGGCCGCGCAGCACGTCGACCAGCAGGCGCTCGTAGGCTTCCATGCGCGGGCTCTTGAATTGCTCGCGGAAGTCGAGTTCGAGTTCGGCCTGCTTCAGGCGCATCGAGTCGCCCGGGGTCTTGGCCATCAGGTTCATCGACAGGCCTTCGTCCGGCTGCAGGCGGATCACCAGGCTGTTCGGCTGGAAGCTCGAAGTCGGCTGGTTGAAGATCGAATGCGGTATCGGCTTGAAGCGCACCACGATCTCGGCCAGGCGGTCAGCCATGCGCTTGCCCGTGCGCAGGTAGAAGGGCACGCCGGCCCAGCGCCAGGTGTCGATCTCGGCCTTCATCGCAACGAAGGTCTCGGTCTTCGACTGCTTCGGCGCGTCCGGCTCGTCGCGGTAGCCCGGCACCGCCTGGCCGTCGACGTAGCCGCTGCGGTACTGGCCGCGCACGATGTTCTGCGACAGGGCGGTCGGGGTAAAACGCTTCAGCGAGCGCAGGACCTGCAGCTTGGCGTCGCGCACGGCGTCCGGTGCGATTGAGGTCGGCGGCTCCATGGCGACGATACACAGCAGCTGCAGCAGGTGGTTCTGCAGCATGTCGCGCAGCGCGCCCGAGGTGTCGTAGTAGCCCAGGCGGTTGCCCACGCCGATCTTTTCGGCGATGGTGATCTGCACGTCCGAGATCCATTCGCGGCGCCACAGCGGCTCGAACAGGATGTTCCCGAAGCGCAGGGCCAGCAGGTTCTGCACGGTCTCCTTGCCCAGGTAGTGGTCGATCCGGTAGATCTGCGACTCGGCGAAGACCTTGCCGACGTCGAGGTTGATCTGCTTGGCCGAGGCCAGGTCGCGGCCCAGCGGCTTTTCCAGCACCACGCGCGAATTCGGCGTCGCGAGACCCGTGGCTGCCAGGTTGTCGCAGATGGTCGCGAACAGGTGGGGAGGCGTCGCCAGGTAGTAGACGCGGGTCAGCGATTCGTCCTTGCGCAATACCTCGACCAGTGGGGCATAGGTCTTCACGTCGGTGGCGTTCAGGGCCACGTAGACGATGCGTTTCAGGAAGCGCGCCCAGGTCGCCTCGACAGGCGTTTCCTTGATGTTCGGCTTCGAGTTCTTCTCGACGAACTGGAGGAAGTCTTCCTGCGAGAAGTCGTCGCGGCCGACGCAGATGATGCGGGCGGTGTCGGGCAGGTCGTCGCAGACGTCACGCGCGTACATCGCAGGGAGCAGCTTGCGCATCGCAAGGTCGCCGCTGCCGCCGAAGAAGACGAGATCGAAATCAGAAAGGGCCATGGGTTTCTTCAGAAGGGAATGAGAGCTTTGTGTAAATTTACTACACGAATAAGCGTCAGGCAAGAAAATCTACTACGGAATGGCTGGGTTTCGTAGGGCGGTCGGCTTCGCCGACCGCGCGTTCAACCAGCGTGAAAATGGACGGTTCGCCTCATCTCACCGTGTATTTGAACGCGCGTTCGGCAGAGCGTGTTCCAGTCCACTGGACTGGAACACCCCTACCGGTGCACGTACTCTGGTTCTTCGCGGCCAGCAACGTCGACACGGATCGACAGCACCTTGCCGCTGAGCGGGTACTGTTCCAGTTCCGCAGCCGGGCGGCCGTGGCTGGCGCTGGTGATGTAGAGCGTGCGCAGGTCCGAGCCGCCGAAGGCGACCGAGGTCGGGCAGCGCACGGGCAGCAGGATCTCGCGCAGGATCTCGCCGTCCGGCGCGATCCGCAGCACGCGGCCGCCTTCGAACATCGCCACCCAGTAGGCGCCTTCGCTGTCGATCGTCGCGCCGTCCGGACGGCCGCCGTAGTCGGCGGCCGATTTGTCGGTCGAGAAGGTCTTGATGGTGCGTCCGTTCGAATGCGCGCCGCTTGCCGGGTCGTAGTCGTAGCAGTCGATCCGGTGCGTGGTCGTGTCGGCATGGAACATGGTGCGGCCGTCCAGGCTCCAGGCCAGGCCGTTCGAGTTCGTCATGCCCCCCGCCCAGGCCCGGCGCAGCTGGCCGCGCTCGAGCACGTACATCTCGGCCGCCGGCTTGTCGCGCGGCTCGTACATGGTGCCGACCCAGAAGCGGCCCGCCGGGTCGACGCGGCCGTCGTTGAAGCGCACGATCTTCGTATCGTAGGGCGCGTCGGCGATCGGGGTTTCCTTGCCGCTGGTCGTGTTCAGGCAGATGAGGCCCGTGCGCGTCGAGACGATCAGGTTGTTGTCGCCGTCGACGGCCAGCGCCGAGGGCTCCGACCCCATCTTCCAGTAGCTGTACTTGCCGCTTGCCGGGTGGACCCGGTTGACCGTGTGGCCGTTGATGTCCACCCAGTACAGCGCCGACTCGACCTCGTGCCAGGTCGCCGCTTCGCCGACGAGCATGGGCGCGTCGTGCACTACCTCGAATTTATCCGTTGCCATGTAAGAGTAAATGGATAGGTTCAGAACGCGGCCTTGGCGCGGGCGATCAGGCCGTTGGTGGAGCTGTCGTGGTTCGCCGGCTGGGGTTCGCCCAGAAGCTCGGCTTCGATCTTCTTCGCCAGCACCTTGCCCAGTTCAACGCCCCACTGGTCGAAACTGTTGACATTCCAGATCACGCCCTGCACGAAGGTCTTGTGCTCGTACAGCGCGATCAGGGCGCCGAGGGTGCTCGGCGTCAGGCGTTCCATCAGGATGGTGTTGCTCGGACGGTTGCCCGGGAAGGTCTTGTGCGGCGCCAGGCGTTCGATCTCGTCAGCCGGCAGGCCCTGGGCCTGCAGATCGGCGCGCACCTCGTCGATGGTCTTGCCCTTCATGAAGGCTTCCGACTGGGCGAAGCAGTTGGCCAGCAGGGCGGTGTGGTGGTGTTCCATCTCGTGCGCGGGGCGCAGGGCGGCGATGAAGTCGATCGGGGTCAGGTCGGTGCCCTGGTGCAGCAGCTGGAAGTAGGCGTGCTGGCCATTGGTGCCGGGTTCGCCCCAGATCGCCGGGCAGGTCGGGGTGTCGACCGGCTCGCCTTCGCGGGTGACGCACTTGCCGTTGCTCTCCATGTCGAGCTGCTGCAGATAGGCGGGGAAGCGGTTCAGGTCCTGGTGGTAGGGCGCGATGGTGACCGAATGCGCATCCAGGAACTCGCGGTTCCAGAAGCCGACCAGGGCCAGCAGCATCGGCATGTTCTGCTCGATCGGGGCGGTACGGAAGTGCTCGTCCAGGGCGTGGGCGCCGGCCAGGAAGTCACTGAAGTAGCCGAAGCCGACGGCCAGCGCCACCGACAGGCCGATCGCCGACCACACCGAGTAGCGGCCGCCGACCCAGTCCCAGAAGGGGAACATATTGGCCGGGTCGATGCCGAAAGCCTTGATGGCCTCGGTATTGGTCGAGACCGCGACGAAGTGCTTCGCCAGCGCTTCTTCGCCGGCGCGCTCGAGGAACCAGCTGCGCGCGGTTTGCGCGTTCATCATGGTCTCGGCCGTGGTAAAGGTTTTCGACGCGACGATGAAGAGCGTGGTTTCCGGATCGACCTGGGAGAGGGCCGCGTCCATGTCGTGGCCGTCGACGTTCGACACGAAGTGCATCTTCAGGCGTGGATGGGTGTAGTGGCGCAGGGCCAGCACGACCATCTTCGGACCGAGGTCGGAGCCGCCGATGCCGATGTTGACGATGTCGGTGATCGGCTTGCCGGTATGGCCCAGCCATTCGCCGCTGCGCACCGCGTCGGTGAAGGTCCTGATGCGGTCGAGCACCGCGTGCACGTCGGCATTCACGTCCTGGCCGTCGACCACCAGCTTCGCGCCGCGCGGTGCGCGCAGGGCGGTGTGCAGGACGGCGCGGTTCTCGGTATTGTTGATGCGTTCGCCAGCGAACATCGCGTCGCGGCGCGCCTCCACGCCGCGCTCGCGCGCCAGCTCTGCCAGCAGTTCAAGCGTGCGCCCGTCGAGGCGATTTTTTGAATAGTCTAGGAAGAGCCCCGCGGCCTCGACCGAGAGTTTCTCGAAGCGCTGGGGATCGGCAGCGAAGAGGCTGCGCATTTCCCAGTCTTCCGCCTGGGCGGCATGGTTTTCGAGGGCTTGGAAGCTGGCGGTGCTGGTAAGGGAGGGCGTGCGCATGGGGTCGGTATTGAAGAAACAATATTGTCAAGTGCAGATTATCGAATAATACAGGAAGCCGGCGTAAATTCACTACATAAAAATGTAGCCGATTACCAAGGGTGGTCATCGCGCGAAATCCCGAGTGCTGATGCGTTTGGTCAGCCGTGATAGGGAAATTGCGCTTTCTGCGCTGGCTTCAAATCTGTAGTAAAATTTCAGATACCAAATTCAAGAAGGAACGATCATGGCGCTGCACCCCGTAGTCGAACAGGTAACGAACCGGATCATCAAGCGAAGCCGCCCCTCGCGCGCGGCCTATCTCGCCCACCTCGAAGCGGCCCGCATCCAGGGCGTGCAGCGCGGCGCGCTCTCGTGCACCAACCTCGCGCACGGCTTCGCCGCCTTCCCGGCCAACGACAAGCTGAAACTCAAGGAATACAAGAAGCCCTCGGTCGCCATCGTCTCGTCCTACAACGACATGCTGTCGGCCCACCAGCCCTTCGAATACTTCCCGCAGGTGATCAAGGAAGCCGTGCGCGAAGTCGACGCGGTGGCCCAGTTCGCGGGCGGCGTGCCGGCCATGTGCGACGGCGTGACGCAAGGCCAGCCGGGCATGGAGCTGTCGCTGTTCTCGCGCGACACCATCGCCATGGCGACCGCCGTGGCGATGTCCCACAATATGTTCGACGCGGCCCTGTACCTGGGCATCTGCGACAAGATCGTGCCGGGCCTGCTCATCGGCGCGCTGCACTTCGGCCACATCCCGGGCATCTTCGTGCCGGGCGGTCCGATGACCACCGGGATCTCGAACAAGGAAAAGGCGGCCATCCGCCAGCGCTACGCCAAGGGCGAAGCCACCCGCGACGAGCTGCTCGAGGGCGAATCGAAGTCCTACCACGGCGCCGGCACCTGTACCTTCTACGGCACCGCCAACAGTAACCAGATGCTGATGGAAATGATGGGCCTGCACATGCCGGGCGCCGCCTTCATCACCCCGGGCACCCCGCTGCGCGACGCGCTCACCCGGGCCGCGTCCCAGCAGGCGGTGAAGATCTCGCAGCAGGGTGGCGAGTACATGCCGATCGGCCGCATCGTCGACGAGAAAAGCATCGTCAACGCCATCGTCGCGCTGCACGCGACCGGCGGCTCGACCAACCATACGCTGCACCTGGTGGCGATCGCGCGCGCTGCGGGCATCGTGATCGACTGGAACGACTTCGACGAGCTGTCGAAAGTGGTGCCGTCGCTGACGAAGATCTACCCGAACGGCGAAGCCGACGTGAACCACTTCCAGGCCGCCGGCGGCCCGGGCTTCATCATCCGCGAGCTGCTGGACGCGGGCCTGGCGCATGAAGACGTCAACACCATCCTCGGCCACGGCCTGCGCGCCCACTGCAAGGAACCCTTCCTGGGCGAGGACGGTAAGGTGGTGTGGCGCGACGTTCCCGAACAGTCGGGCGACGAAGCCGTGCTGCGCCCGGCCAGCAACCCCTTCGCCAACAACGGCGGCATGGTGCTGGTGCAGGGCAACCTGGGCCGCGCCGTGATGAAGATCTCGGCGGTGAAGTCCGACTACCACGTGATCGAGGCGCCGGCCATCACCTTCGACTCGCAGGAAGCCTTCATGGATCGCTACAAGGCCGGTGAACTGAACCGCGACTTCGTGGCCGTGATCCGCTTCCAGGGCCCGCGCGCCAACGGCATGCCGGAGCTGCACGCCCTGACCCCGGCGCTGTCGAACCTGCAGGACGCCGGCTTCAAGGTCGCGATGGTGACCGACGGGCGCATGTCGGGCGCTTCCGGCAAGGTGCCGGCGGCGATCCACGTCTCGCCCGAGATCCTGGCCGGCGGCCCGCTCGGCCTGGTGCGCGACGGTGACCTGATCCGCGTGAACGCCACCACCGGCGAACTCGACGCCCTGGTGCCGGATGAGGTATGGGCGTCGCGCAGCATGGCGACCGCCGACCTGTCCAAGAGCCACATCGGCATGGGCCGCGAACTGTTCGCGATGTTCCGTGCCCATTCCAGCCCGGCGGAGCAGGGGGCGGCCAGCTTCCCGCTGCCATCGCCGATCGACACCACCGTACCGCTGCACGAAGGCGCCCACGTCGAAGAAGGGCAGCCGGGTTCGGACGAAGACTTTCTCTTCAGGACGCAAAAATAATGGGACAAACCATGGGACAAATGAGCTTACTTGAAATCATGCGCTCGGCGAGCGTCATCCCCGTCATCGCCATCGACGATCCCGAGCACGCCGTTCCGCTGGCGAAGGCCCTGGTGGCGGGCGGCATCCGCGTGCTGGAAGTCACGCTGCGCACCGAGCACGGGCTCGGCGCCATCCGCGCCATGAGCCAGGTCGAAGGCGCCATCGTCGGCGTGGGCACGCTCACCCAGCCGCACGAGTTCGAAGCCTCGCGCGATGCGGGCGCGGTGTTCGGCGTGTCGCCGGGCCTGACCGCCACCATGATCGAAGCGGCGAAGAAGAGCGGCCTGCCGCTGCTGCCGGGCGTGATGACCCCGTCCGAAGTGATGGCCGCGCGCGAGCACGGTTTCAAGCAGTTGAAGCTGTTCCCGGCGGTGCCGGCGGGCGGCGTCGGCATGCTCAATGCCATCGCCGGCCCGCTGCCGGACGTGACTTTCTGCCCGACCGGCGGCATCTCGATCGAGACCGCGCCGAAGTTCCTGGCCTGTAAGAATGTGGCCTGCGTGGGCGGCTCCTGGCTCACGCCGAAGGACCTCATCGCGGCCGGCGACTGGGCCGGCATCACCGAACTGGCGAAAGCGGCTTCCGCGCTGCGTGCTGCATAACAGCGTAGAGAAACGGCCCCGTTCCCGTCCCTTGACGGCGAACGAGATCGCGATGGCGTCGCTGCTCTTCGGCGACGCCATCGACTACCGGCGCGTCCGTATCCACGGGCGCCGCTACATGCCCTTCCAGCCGAAGAACTGCTGCATGACGCCGAACGGCAGCATGTACTTCCACCGTTCCTGTTTCCTCCCCGACTACACGCGCGGCGACCCCGGCGCGATCCACTGGTTCATGCACGAGATGGTGCACGTGTGGCAGCACCAGCTGGGCTACCCGGTGCGCCTGCGCGGCGCGGTGCGCATCGGGCTGCCCTATGCCTACACGCTGCGCGAGGACGCCACCCTGGCGGATTACAATATGGAGGCCCAGGGCGACCTGCTGGCCGATTACTTTGTATTGAAATTCCTGCGTAAACCCGGCGCCATGCGCCAGGGCCGCTACCGCGACAGCCTGGCGCTGTACGAGCGCGTGCTCGCCTCTTTCCTCGACAATCCGCGCAGCCGCAGCCACCTGCACGGGCGCCTGGCGCGCCGCGCCGCCTACTGGACCGCCGGGCGGTAGCGCAAGGCCACTTCCGTGCTGCTGGCCGCCTGGGGCGTCGACAGTTCCTTTACCGTATATCCATCACGCCCGGCCCGCTTGGTGCGGTACAGGGCCGCATCCGCGTGCTGCAGCAGATCGCCCACCGCGGGCACCGGAAAGCGCGACACCGCGATGCCGATGCTGGTCGTGACGACCAGCGGCGCGCCCTCGAACTCGAAGGGCCGGCGGATCGCGCGCAGGATCTTGGCGGCGAAGCGGCGCGCATTCTCGGCCGTCTCGAGCCGTTCCGACACGATCACGAACTCGTCGCCCGCCAGGCGGTAGCTGCGATCGGTGGGGCGGGTCAGGCCGCGCAGGCGCCGGCCGAATTCGCGCAGCACGGCGTCGCCGGCCGCATGGCCATAGGTGTCGTTGATGGCCTTGAAGCAGTCGACGTCCAGAAAAGCGATCGCCATGCCGAAGCGGTAGCGCGCGGCCTGCTCGGCCAGCAGGGCGACGTCGTGGTCGAACTGGCGGCGGTTGCCAAGCTTGGTGAGCGGGTCGGTCAGGCACAGTTCCTTGAGCTGCTGCTCGGCGAGCTGGCGCTTGAGCGACAGCGAGTGGAAGGCCCGGCCGAGCGCGCCGACCTCGTCTTGCCGGCTCAGGTCCAGCACCTCGATCCCCGCCTCCTCGCGCTCCACCGCATGCACGTGGCGGCGCAGGGCGCGCAGCGGCTTGAGCAGCACCAGCATGGTGGCCCAGCCGATGGCGCCCGCGAGCAGGGCGATGCCGACCGCGCAGATCCAGGCATAACGGCGCGCCTTGGCGATGCCGGCGAAGGCTTTGTCGGCGGGGAAGATCGAGCCGAGCACCCAGTCCACGCCGCGCACCTGCTTGTAGGTGACGAGCGATTCGGCGCCATCCCTGTCCCTGCCTTCGGCCCAGCCTTCCCAGCCGCGCAGGGCGGAGCGGACCGAGCCCTCCAGCACGGCCTCGTCCTCGACGCTGCGCAGCAGGCGGCCGCGGTCGCGGTGATGCAGATTGACGCCGCCGCGCGTGAAGGCGAACAGGTGACCGGTGGCGTCCGGGCGCAGGCGCGCAAGCTGGGCGAAGAAGGACGAGTCGCCCAGGTCGATCCCGGCGCACAGCACAAAGGCGACCCGGCCGCCGGCATCCAGCGCGGGCTCGGCCATGAGGACGACGGCGCCCCCCGTCTCACGGTCCGCGATGGGTTCCGACACCAGCCCGCGCCCTTCGCGCAGGGTCTTCTGGAAGCAGGAGGCGGCGGCGAATCGCGCACCATGCAGGTAGCCGCCGCGCTGGCTGGCGAGCACGCGTCCCTCGGCGTCCATGAGGGCCAGGTCCGCGAAGGCGCTGCGCAGGCCCGGGTGCCGCGCCAGCACCTCGTGCAGGCGGCTTCGCTCCGGCTGCGCCATCAGCTCCTCAGCGAGCGTGCGCAGCAGCATGCGCTTGGTGTCCAGTTCGGACTCGAGATGGGCGGCCGCACTGGCCAGCATGGCGTACTGCTGGCGCCCGGTCGCCTCGCGCATCTCGCGGTAGGCGATGTCGAGCGCCACGGCGGCCACCAGCACGCAGGCGCCGGCGACCAGCGCCGTCACGGCGGCGGTGAGGCGGCCCTTGAGGGTCTTCGGAAAAATACGCTCTCCTTGCTAGGCGACCGCGCCACGGCCTTGCGCCGCGCAAGCGATGACGTCGAAGATCTCCGCCAGGTAGGGCGGCTTGACCAGGTGGCGGTCGAAGCCCGCCTCCACGACGGCCACCCTGGTCACTTGGTCGTTCCAGCCGGTCAGGGCGGCGACCACGACGTTGGACAGGCCGGGGAGGGCGCGCAGGGCGCGGACGACTTCGAAGCCGCTCATGCCGGGCATGACGAGATCGAGGAAGACCACGTCCGGGCGGAAGCGTTCGGCGGCGGCCAGCGCGTCCGCGCCGTTGTGGGCGACTTCGACGCTGTGCCCGTACTCGCTCATCGTCATGGCCAGCACGGTGGCCGTACCGACGTCATCGTCGACGATCAGGAGGCGGCGCCGGCATGCCGGTGCGGTATCAAGCCGGGGAGTGATGGGGCTTTTGCTTGGATTGGCTTGCACGATGGTTTCCTGGGCGGGTAATCGGCGGGACACCCCGCGGCGGAGCCGGTATCGGGATGGACTCCTCGTGGCCGGCTTGTCCGCATTCTAAAAGCGTTTTTCCCTGTGGTGAGCGGCCAGGAATCGCTTCCCCCACCCATGGTGGAAGTTGCCCATAAGATACAAATTTGCGACAAATCCAACAGTCTTGAAACCGATGCAAGTCGATGGCGCATGTCGCCTGCGGCGCCAGGCGGATGGCGACCTTCGGCCGGCAGCGCGCGACAAGGCGCCTTGAGCAAGCGGGCACGCCAGGTTTGTATGCAGCACGGTTGATCCGGCCCGATTGCGCGACCGGCCGGTTGTGTGCGCTTCGTTTTCGGTGCGAGAATGGGTTTCCGCTTTCTCATCTGAAAGGGTCTCATGAACACCTCGCTCTTCTCGCGGCTCTCCCGCATCGTCCTGTTCACCCTCGCATTCGGCGCTTCCCACACCGCCCTCGCGGGAAAGCCCTACCAGCACTTCGTCACCGGCGACGGCGGCAACGTCGTTCTTCCCAAGCCCGTCTATCCCTCGCTTGTGCTGATGGGCGGCGGACCGGATGTCGACGCCGCCTTCAAATGGATGATCCAGAAGTCGGGCGGGGGTAATTTCGTCGTGATCCGCGCAACCGGTACGGATGCCTACAACCCCTATATCTACGCTATGGGCGGGGTGCGTTCGGTCGAGACCCTGATCATCCCGAGCCGCACCGCGGCGAGCGACCCTTTCGTGCTGGAGCGCGTGCGCAATGCCGAAGCCGTGTTCATTGCGGGCGGCGACCAGAGCGACTACATGCGCTACTGGAAGGACACTCCGCTCGATACGGCGCTGCAGGAGCTGGCCAACCGCAACATCCCGATCGGCGGCACCAGCGCCGGCCTGGCGGTGCTGGGCCAGTTCATCTACACGGGCGAGAACCAGTCGGTGACCTCGCCCGAGGCCCTGGCCAACCCCTACGGCAAGAACGTCACGCTGGGACGCGACTTCCTCACGCTGCCAACCATGGGCCGCGTGATCACGGATTCACACCTCGACACGCGCGACCGCATCGGCCGCCTCGTGGCCTTCCTGGGTCGTATCGTGCAGGACGGCTGGAGCGGCACGGCGCGCGGCCTCGGCGTCGACGTCGAGACGGCGCTGCTGGTCGAGAACGGCCAGGCCCAGCGCGTCGGCCTGGGTTCGGTCTACTTCCTGCAGACCGTCGGCCTGCCACAGGTCTGCGCGCCGAAGACGCCGCTCACCTACCGCAACGTCGGTGTGCAGCGCCTGTCGGGTAGCGGCATCTTCGACCTGAACAACTGGGCTGGCTACGGCTCCACCACCAACTATGCGATCTCGGCGGTGCAGGGCGTGCTGAGTTCGACCCAGCCAGGTGGATCGGTGTACTAGGCGAGTACCCGGCGGGTGACGCGGCAGAAAAACGACATCCGCCGTCATGCAAGATAAATAGTGCTTATTAGCAACTAATGTTGCATAGTAGTATGTGCACGCTTATTGAGAGGTGTGCATCTTGCAAAAATTTTATAAAACAGAACTACTCGACCTGCCCCGGCACCGGGGCGCAGTCCGCTATCTGAAAGTCTGGGACTTCTGGAGCCATCTGCTGCAGATCCTTGTGCTCTGGGTCGTCGCGAGCATTGCGGTCCACGCGGTGCTGAGCGCATGGGCGCCTGCGGCGGCGGCCGACAAGGTATTCGTGATCATCGGAGCGGCCCTGGTGTACGCCGTGCTGAGCGTATACAGCGCCTTGACGGCGCAAGGCGTTGGCGGCGCCATGAGTGCCCTGGGCATGATAGGCGGAGCCGCATACTACCTGTACTACGACAAGACGGGGGATCTGCAGGGCGCGGCGCTGCTCTTCAGGATGCTGCAAGGCTTCGGAATCGGCCTGCTTGCGGCGGTCGGTGTCTTCTTGCTGGAGATCGCCGCACTTCTCGTCGCCATCGTGTGCACCTGCGTCAACTGGCTGCCTGCCTTCGCCGCGCGGCTGGTCTTCAACATCTGCTTCCCGGCCTGGAAAGGTGTGGTCCACCTGGGCCCGAGCGGCTACGAGAGCCTGAATCCGGGCGCCCTGCGCGAGCCGCGTTCCTTCGTGATCAACAAGAAGCTGCGCCGCAACGGGGAAGCCGCACGGGTGCTCGGCATTCCGGTCTTCACCTGGAACGAACTGCACCAGCAGGGACATGTCGGCCGGGTCCTGCAACAGTGGATCGACGCGCCGCAGCACGACATGTCGGGCGTGCTGGCCGGCGCCGCGGTCGGGGCGGGTGGCGTCGCCCTGATGAATATGGAAGAGCTCCAGAGCATGATCACGGAAATCAATCCGGCGAGCGGCTTGCCCATGATCGATGGCATCGGCGGATTCGACGTCGCAGGCAATACCTACGGGCACAACGAGGCGTTTGGCTCGGCAATGGACATGCACTCCACGCACGAGACCTGACCGCGCATTGCGCAGCAAGAAGCGGAGTGCGGCCTGCGGCGCCAGCGCCCATCATGCGTGTTTTCGACACACGATACCGCCGACATGAACGCACCCGCATCCCACCTTCCCGCGACGCCCGCAGCAGCGCTGCGCATCGTCGCGCTGCCT
The DNA here is from genome assembly GCF_024753255.1 of Massilia agri. Classification (GTDB taxonomy): domain Bacteria; phylum Pseudomonadota; class Gammaproteobacteria; order Burkholderiales; family Burkholderiaceae_D; genus Telluria; species Telluria agri. The sequence goes on along the minus strand of NZ_JANUHA010000001.1, from coordinate 325,695 downwards.
TCCGATTTCCTGGCCCGCGCCCGGGCCGGCCTCGACGACCTGGGGCAGCCCGTCGAGCGCCATGTCGCCAGCGGCGGCGAACCCCTGCGCGACTGTCTGCGCCGGGCGAGGCCGGGCGAGGCGATCCTGCTGGCGAGCTACTGTCCGTTCACGGTCGCCGGGCCCTACAAGGAATACGGCCCGGTCTTCGTCTCGAGCGAGGCGCAGGCCATGCCCGACCTCGACGGCTTGCCTGTGCACGGTGGGCGGCCCTATCTGGGCGCCAGCTTCGTGCTGCGTGCCTACTCGCGCGAGGAGCGCATCGTCGATGCTTGCCTGAGCAGTCCCGAGGCCGCCGCGGACGACCTGGCGAAGCTCTTCGGACGCGAGGACACCGCCTTCGTGCTGGCACGCTTCGGGCCTACGGCTGCTACGCGCTGCGTCTCGAACGCGCCTGAGCTGTTCAGGGCCGGGGGCGTTCGAGGACGAAGCAGACTTCCCTTCCCGCGCCCGCCGTCCGGGTCCAGCCCTGCGCGGCGTAAAAACGGTCGGCGCGGGTGCCGGGCGTGGTGCCCAGCGCGATGCGTGGGTGGCCGAGTTCGAACAGCCAGCTCGTTGCCAGGTGGAGCAGGGCTTTTCCCAGTCCGCGGCCTTCGTATCGGGGACTGATGAACAGCGCCCAGATCGACGCTTCGTGGCGGTCGGCGTAGCTGAAGCCGGCGATCTCGCCGTCCATTTCCGCCACCCAGCCGCGCCCATCCCTGTCGAGGTAGTCCTCGTACATCTGCAGGGTGACGCGCGTCGGATCGGACAGCACGTTCTCGGTGACGGACAGCCTGATCGCCGACATCGCGGGGATGTCGGCGCTGCGGGCCCTCCGCAGCACGAGACGCTCACTCATAGCGCAGGCAATCCACCGGCAGCAGGCGCGATGCGCGGCGCGCCGGATAGAAGCCGAAGAACACGCCCACCGCGGTCGAGAAGCCGCAGGCCACGACCACGCCCTGGAAGCTCAGGAAGACGTCGAACTGGCCGGTCGAGGTGATCGCCGCGGCGCCGGCCATGGCGATCGCCACGCCCACCAGGCCGCCGGCGATGCAGATCACGACCGACTCGGCCAGGAACTGCATCAGGATGTGGCCGGGCCTGGCGCCGATCGCCATACGGATGCCGATCTCGCGGGTACGCTCGGTGACCGAGACCAGCATGATGTTCATGATGCCGATGCCGCCCACCAGCAGCGAGATGGCGCCGATCAGGCCGAGCAGCAGGGCGACGCCGGCGCTGATCTTGTTGGCGGTTTCCGCGAAGGAGGCGATGTTCTCGACCCGGAAGTCGTCCGGATCGTCGACACGGATGCGGTGGCGGCCGCGCAGCAGTTCCTTCATGTCTTCCACCGCTTCGTCGAGCGAGAGCCCGGGCTTGCCCTGCGCCGCGATGTAGTGGACGTTCTGAGGGAAGGGCGTGCGGATCAGGTTGGCGCTGGCGGCCGTGATCGGCACCAGCACCATGTCCGCGATATTCCCGCCGTCGATCTGCTTGCCTTCACCGGCCAGCACGCCGATCACCTGGAAGGCGACGTTCTCGATGCGGATGGTGCGCCCCAGCGGGTCGGCTTTATAGAAGAACTGGTCGGCCACCTTCTGCCCGATCACCACCATGCGCGCCGAGGCACGCACGTCGGCTTCGCTGAAGCTGTCGCCCTGGTCGAGCTTCCAGTTGCGGATCTTGAACATGGCCGGCGTGACGCCGTGCACGGTGCTGTTCGACGTTTCGTTGCCGGCGCTGAGCTTGAAGCTGCCCTGCAGGGCCGGCGCGGCGCCGACCAGGCTCGGAAGGCGGTTCAGGCTTTCCGCGTCGGCCATGGTGATCGACTGGATCGCGCCGGCGCGGGCGCGGCGCTCGGTGGTGCGGTCGCCGCCCGGGAACACGTAGAGCATATTGGTGCCGAGCGCCTGCAGCTCCTTGCCGATGAAGCGCTGCATGCTGTCGCCGATCGCCAGCAGCAGCACCACCGAGGCGATGCCGATGACGATGCCGAGCATGGTCAGCGCGGTGCGCAGGCGGTTGGCCGCCATCGAGCGGAAGGACTCGACCAGGATCTGGATGAAGTTCATGCCGGCACCTCAGGAGAAGAGAGATGCGGGCTCGCCGCCAGCTGGCGCAGTCCTTCGGCAGACGGGCCGTCGTACAGCACGCGGCCGTCCTTCAGGCGCACCAGGCGCCGGCTGTAGGCGGCGACGTCGGCCTCGTGGGTGACGAGGACGATGGTGATGCCGCGCTCCTTGTTCAGCTGGCGGAAGCTGTTCATGATGTCGTCGCTGGTCTGGGTGTCGAGGTTGCCGGTCGGTTCGTCGGCCAGCAGCAGGGGCGGGTCGGTGGCCAGGGCGCGGGCGATCGCCACGCGCTGCTGCTGGCCGCCCGAGAGCTGGCTCGGCGTACGCTTGGCCAGCCCGCCCAGGCCGACGCGCTCGAGCTCCTGCACCGCGCGCGCATGCGCCTTGCCGCGGCTGGCGCCGGCATAGATCAGCGGCAGCGCCACGTTCTCGGCCACGCTCATGCGCTTGATGAGGTTAAAGCTCTGGAACACGAAGCCGATGCTGCGGTTGCGGATGTCGGCCAGCTGGGCGCGCGACAGCGAACGGGTGTCGGTCCCACCCAGCAGGTAGCTGCCGCCGGTGGCCTGGTCGAGGCAGCCGAGGATGTTCATCAGGGTCGACTTGCCGGAGCCCGACTGGCCCATGACGGAGACGAAATCGCCGCGCGCCACCTGCAGGTCGATCCCGTGCAGGACGCGGGTCTCGACGCTGCCGCTCAGGTAGGTCTTGGTGACGCCGCGGATATCGATCAGGGAGGCGCCCATCATTCGTTCCTGGACTCCGCCAGGGTACGCGTGACGATCCTGTCGCCCGCCTTCAGGCCGCCGGACACCACTTCGGTGTAGCGGAAGTTGGACAGGCCGACGCGGATGTCCACGGGCTGCGGCTGGTTCATCGCGTCGAGGCGGTAGACCTTGAACATGCGCGCGGTTTCGGCGGCGCTGCGGAAGGCCAGGTCATCGTCCGGCGCCGGGGCCGGGCTCAAGGCCACCTGCTTCACGCCGCTTTCCTTTTCCTTCTTGCGCAGCTTTTCCTGTTCTTCTTCGGGCAACTGGAAGCGCAGGGCGGTGGTCGGGATGCGCAGCACGTTGGGGCGGTTGGCCACCACCAGGCGCACCTGGGCGGTCATGCCGGGTTTCAGCATCTCGTCCTTGTTGTCGACGTCGAGCACGACGTTGTAGGTGACGACGTTCTGCACCACGTTGGCGGCCAGGCGGAACTGGCGCATGGTGGCGTGGAACTCGCGGTCCGGATAGGCATCGACCACGAAGCGCGCGGGCAGCCCGTCTTTCAGCGCGCCGACGTCGGCTTCCGATACGCTGGTGTCGATCTGCATCTTGGTCAGGTCGCGCGCGATCTGGAACAGGTTCGGCGTGTTGAACGAAGCCGCCACCGTCTGGCCCAGGTCGATGGTGCGCTTGATGATGACGCCGTCGATCGGCGAGCGGATCACGCTGTTGTTCAGGTCCGCCCTGGCGCGGTCCAGCTGGGCTTGCGCCAGCTGCACGTTGGCGCGGGCGACGTCCATCTCGCGGCGCGACTGGTCCAGCGCCGTGCTGGAGACGAAGTTCTGGGCCACCAGCTGCTGGTTGCGGGCGTAATTGGCTTCGCCCAGCTTCAGGTTGGCCATGGCGGAGGCGCGGCTGGCCTCGGCCTGGCGGATCTGGGCGTTGAAGATGGTCGGGTCGAGTTTGAGCAGCACCTGGCCCTTGCTGACGCGGTCGTTGAAGTCGGCGTTCAGCTCGACCACGGTGCCGGAGACCTGGGAGCCGACGTTCACCAGCGCCACCGGATTGATGGTGCCGGTCGCCGTGACGGTCTGGTTGATGGCGCCCGTGTCGACCACCGCTGTGCGGTATTTCGAGGGCGGCACCTTCGGCGCGCCTTTCGGCGCCAGCCAGGCGGCGGCCGCGCCGCCGACCACGACCACCGCGGCCGCGATGGCCACCCGCTTCTTCGTGAAGAGTTTCATCTTGCCTATGTAGAGAGCCATGAAAATCGCAGTGTGCGGTGTGGATGACACCTTGGCAATGCACGATGCATCGACTGGCGATCTGGTGCGACGAACGGTCAAATTCGAGGGGTGAACTGCGTGATCCGCTAAAATGGCGCATTCTTTTCCACTTCACTTTTCCTTTCGCATCATGACCCAGGACGAACTCAAGCAAGCCGTGGCCCGCGCCGCCATCGATTATGTGGTGGACGGCGAGATCATCGGCGTCGGCACCGGCTCGACGGCCAACTTCTTCATCGACGAGCTGGCCAAGATCAAGGACCGCATCAAGGGCACGGTCGCCTCCTCGGAAGCCACCGCGGCGCGCCTGCGCGGCCACGGCATCCCGGTATTCGACCTGAACGAGGTCACCTCGATGGCGGTCTACATCGACGGCGCCGACGAGATCACCAGCACCGGCGCCATGATCAAGGGCGGCGGCGCCGCGCTGACCCGCGAGAAGATCGTGGCCTCGGTCGCGAAGAAATTCGTCTGCATCGCGGACGGCTCGAAGCTGGTCGAGACCCTCGGCAAGTTCCCGCTGCCGGTCGAAGTGATCCCGATGGCGCGCGCATCCGTCATGCGCCAGCTGGCGGCGCTGGGCGGCGAGCCGCGCCTGCGCCTGAAGGCAGGCACGCAGGACGCCTACATCACCGACAACGGCGGCGAGATCATCGACGTGGTCGGCCTGTCGATCACCGATCCGATTGGCCTGGAAGAGAAGATCAACCAGATCGTCGGCGTGATCGCCGTCGGCCTGTTCGCCAAGGCCGGCGCCAACGTCTGCCTGCTGGGCACCCCTGAAGGCGTCAAGACCCTGACTTTCTGATCGGAGAAGGATCGATGAAACGCGCGCTGGTACTGGTGGTCGCCGTCATGCTGGGCGGCTGTTCGCTGTTCAAGGGCAAGCCGGAGCCGGTGCGCCGTCCCGTCGCTGTCGTAAAGCCGGCTGCGCCCGGCCTGCAGGATCCGAACGGCACGCCGATCGAGCGCGTGCCCTTCCGTACCGGGGTGTCTTCCGCCACCGTCGAGAAGATGGCGAAAGAGCAGGGATGTACCGGTGGACAGGGCGCCGGCCTGATGACCGAGGCGGGGCCGGTCGAGGTCTACCGCATGCGCTGCGAGGATGGCGCAATGCGCGGCAAGGTGTTCACCGCGCGCTGCGAGCTCAGGCAGTGCAAAAGGATGTAAGGCAGCTCATTGTCTCGTGCCGCTGTCCAGCTTCAGGGCGGCGGCGATATCTTCCCAGGCCACGCCCTTGAAGTTCTGCGGTCCGTCGGGCATGCGCTTGAAACCGTCCTGCACCACCAGCATCCCCTTGCCGTACACCCCGCCCAGGTTCGCCGACGTCACCTCCAGCCCGTCGGTCTCCGACGCGCCGTCGATGCCCTTCGCCGCATCCATCCCGATCCGGAAGGCCCCGCGCACCGTGAACGGCGCCGCCGCATCCAGCACCACATAGCTGTTGTTCCCCTGGCTCGACACCACGAGCCAGCTCTTGTCCGCGCCATGGTAGATGCCCATGCCTTCGACGTCCGCATGCAGCAGCGGACCCACCGGCATCACCATCGTCAAGGTCGCCGGCTGGTCGGCGCGCGCCGAGGTCACCCACAGACCGCGCTTTTCCTCGCCCACGAAGAGCAGGCCGCTCCTGTCGTCCGCGACGCAGCCTTCCGGCTGGGATGCCAGCCTGAAGGTGCGTACCAGCCTGGCGCCGAAACGGCCATCGGCGCGGGTGATCCGGTAGTGCTCGTAGCGGCCGTCCTTGTCGTTGACGAAGGCATCCAGGCCTCCCTCGGCAGTGCGGAACGCGCAGGTGCCGTAGATGTCGCCCAGTCCGGTCGGCAGGCGCGCTGCTTCACGCAGTTCGCCCTTTGTGTCGATGGTGAACAGCACCATCGCGTTCTCGTCGCGCTGGGTGGCCACGGCCAGGTCGAAACGCTCAAGGCCGAAGCGGATGTCCTGGCGCAGGTCGACGTTGTTCAGGCGGCCGGATTCGAGCAGCTGGGTCTGGCGGCCCTGGAGGTCGTAGACCAGCAGGCCCTGCTTCTTGTTGGTGCCGAGGACACGCGACTGAGTCGGGTCAGTCGGGTGCACCCAGATGGCCGGGTCGTCCGCCGCATCGCCGGCGCGGGCAACGGGTTCGGTCTGCATACGCGGCAGGACGACCGGCAAGGCCGGCGCCGGCGCCGTGCCGGCCTTCCAGTTGAGTAGGGGCGCTTGCCAGCCTTTGCCGGTCTGCACCAGCAGCGAATTGGATGCCAGTTGCCGCGCACCGAGCGGACGCGTCGGCAGGGCGCGCCAGCTGGCGCCTTCGCGGCGCCAGCTCAAGAGAGCGCCCTTGTCGTCGATGGCGGCCAGGCCGCCCGGCAGCACGGCCAGCGCGCCGACCGTCTCCTTCAGCTTGCCCCAGGGCGCGTGCAAAGCGACCGGCGTGCGCGCGGACGGTCCTTCCGCTTCGGCGCCGTAGGCCCAGACGCCCATCTCTTCCTCGGACACGAAGAGGGTCGCATGCGCATCGTCGACGCGGCAGTGCTCGACGCCGGTCGGCAGCGCCAGGCGGCGCACCAGGCGCGGCTCACTGCCCAGCAGCCACTGCTGTGCCTGGCCATCCTTGGCGACCAGGAAGGCGTGGTCCAGCCCCTGCCGGTCGCGGTACATGCAGGCCGCTTCGATGCCGAAGCCGGTGTCCGGCAGGGCGGGCAGGACGGCCAGGGTGCCGGCGCGGGTATCGACGCGCACCGGCAGCAGGCGCTCGGCATTCGAGTCGATCACGATGGCCAAAGCGCCGCCGTCGGCGGGACGCAGGTCGAGCTGCTCGCCGCGGAGCAGCAGGCTGGCGCGCTCGCGGCCATCGGCAGCCACGAGGCGCAGGCCGCGCTTGTCGAGGGACAGCCAGGCGCCGCCGGGCAGCGCGGCCAGTTCTTCGGCCTTGTTCAGGGCGGCAGGCACCTCCGCTGCGGTCGCGGGAGCGGCCAGCAGCAGGGCCAGGATGCTTGGAATGAGGCGTCGTTTCATCAGAAGATGCTCGCTTTCAGGCCGATCTTGTAGGTGCGGCCATATTGTTCGTGCTGGGCGTTGCGGTTCTTGTCGCCCTGGTAGACATAGTATTTTTCGTTGTTCAGGTTACTTGCGTCGAAGGTCAGCTGCCAGCGCTTGTTCAGGCTCCAGGACATCGACAGGTCGAGCTGCTTCTGGGTGTCGACCCAGCGGTCCTGGCCGGCGTCGAGCACGTCCTCCCCCAGTTCAAGCAAATAAGGCGATTTGTAGTTCATGGCCAGGCGGGCGCTGAAGGGGCCGCGCTCGTAGCCGACCATGATGTTGCCGACCCGGTTCGACTGGCCCGGCATGCGGATGGTGCGGCTGGCGCGCACGCCATCGTCATCCGCGCTGTCGATGTGGGCGCGCGAGTGGGTCAGGGTGGCGTTCACGCCCACCAGCAGCCCGTTGAAGGGTGACGGCAGCATGCGCAGCGGCTGCTGCCAGGCCAGTTCGATGCCGCGCACCTTCGCATCGTCACCGTTGGCATAGGAGAGGGCGCTCGCGTATTCAAGCCAGGCGCCCGAGCCGGCCAGGTTGGTGGCGTAGGTGAAGTCGCGGATCTTCTTGCTGAACACATAGGCCGACATCACGCCCTCCCTGCCGACCAGGCGCTCCAGCCCGAAGTCCAGGTTGTGCGAGCGCAGCGGGGCCAGCTCCGGGTTGCCGATGGTGGCTTCGTCGCCGTCGATGCTGATGGCCGGCGCCAGCTGGCTGAAGTTGGCGCGCACCACGGAATTGGTCCAGGCGGCGCGCACGCTGGTCGATCCATCCAGGTCGACGCGCAGGTGCAGGCCGGGCAGCCAGTTGGTATGGGAGCGGCTGGCATTGCGGGCTTCGATCTCGTCTTCCGACACCTGGAAGCCTCTGGCGCCGAAACGGGTGCGCTCGGCGCGCACACCGGCCAGCAGCCACCAGGCGCCGCTGCGCAGGCTGGCCTGCAGGTAGGCGGCGTCGATGTCTTCCTTCATGCGGAAATCATCCAGCGCCGATTCGGCGTCCAGGCGGGCGCCGGCGCGGTCGAGGCCTGCAATGCGGGCGCGCACCAGGGCCGGGTCGATCGCGTAGCCGATGCGGCCCAGCCTGTAGTCGAGCTGCCGCGTCCCGACGAAGGAGGAGAGCGATGTGGAGCCGGCGCCGAAGTAGTCGCCGTCCTCCGGGTCATCGCTGCCGAATTCCCACTGCTCGGATTCGTTGTTCTTGTCGCGGCGGGTCGCCTTGGCGCCGAATTTCAGGGCGCCGCTCCAGTCGCCTGCGGCGAAGTCGCGCTGCAGGTCCAGGCGCAGCTGGCGGGTCTTGTCCTTCGCGTAGCTGCGTTCCAGCGCGAAGCCGCGCAGCTCGTAGTTGGCCGCATCGAAGGCCGCTTCCGGGGCAATCAGGTGCGGCACGCGGCCATTGGTGAAGCCGATGCCGGAGAAATCGTCGATATTGCGAAAGCGCGCATCACCCAGCGCGTCCGGGGTTTCGTCGGTGGCCTGGCTGGCGGCCGCCTCGAGGTGCAGCCTCCAGCCGTCACCGAAGCGCTTCTCGAACGCGCCGGTGAGCGAGCGGATCTCCTGCGTGTACTTGCGCTGGCGCAGGCGGCGTTCCAGGCGGGCGGTGCCCAGTTCTCCCTCGGCGACGTCGTCGTCTTCGAAGTCGCCGACGGTGAGGCGGTCGCGCGATTCCTCGTCCGAGAAGCGGCTCACGAAAGCGCGCAGGGCGACGCTGGTCTGCGCATCGGGACGGTAGTCGAGGTTGACGGCGCCGGCGCGGCGTTCGCGCTGCGGCAGGTAGTCGCGCAGCTCGAAGCCCTCCAGGCGCTCACCGGACCAGGCGCCGCCGGTTTCCACGTTGTCGGAGCCGAACTTGCGCTTTTCTCCGGACAGGCCGGCCGCGATGCCCAGCTTGCCGTCCATGAAGCGCTGGGCCCACAGCAGGTTGCCCTGCGGGCTGTACTGGCGGGTGTTGCCGTCGCGGCCGACTGCGGCGCCGACGCTGAACAGGGTGCCGGGCAGGTCGAAGGCGGACAGGGTCTTGACCTCGACGCTGCCGCCGAGCGAGTTCGCATCCTGGTCGGGCGTGGAGGATTTCGACACTTCCAGCGAGCGCACCAGCCCGGCCGGCAGCACGTCCAGCGCCACGGCGCGGCGCGAGGCTTCCGGCGACGGCACCAGGGCGCCGTTGATGGTCACGCTGTTGTAGTCGGCGTCCAGCCCGCGCACCACGACGTAGCGGCCTTCGCCCTGGTCGCGCTGCACCGACACGCCCGGCATGCGCGCCAGCGCTTCGGCGGCGTTCTTGTCCGGCAGGTGGCCGATGTCGTCGCTGCTGACGACGCTGACGATGTTGCTTGCTTGCTCCTGGGCGGCGATGGCGCGCGCCAGGCTGGCGCGCTGGCCAATGATGATCACGCTGGGCTCGTCGGCGGCGTGGACGCCGGCCGAGGCAAGGAGGCCGGCGGTGAGGGCGGGGAGGGCAAAGTAGCGCATGGGGGCACCGTGTTGTTGGAATGCGGCGGATTCTGGTGCCCGAATATGACGAAGCGGTGACGTCGTTCCCGCTGGCAGAGCCCGGCGGCCTGGAATGAGCCGAATTGACCCGTCGTCCACGGCGCTTCATCCTGTGCCGGCACGCATGGCGGCACAGCGTTGCGTCACGCCGGTGAGCCGTTCGGACCCGTGCGCCGATGCCACGGCCTTGCCGTCCTGTCATGCTGCCGTCACGCGGCTGCGCTAGGGTAGGCCGATCCACGTTCCGGTTTCCGTCCATGATGTTCGCCTTCCGCCCTGTGCTCCTCGTCGCCGGCCTGCTGTGCAGCCTCCTCCTGCTGTTCGCCGCCACCGGCACTGTCCTGCCGCTCGCGCAGTGGAACTGGATGGACATCGCGGGCGAGGGCGGCACGGCGCTGCTGGCGGCCGTGTGGTGCCTGATCGTCCTGGGCAGCCGCCCTGACGGGCGCGTGACCCGCCTGCTGGCGGGTGGCCTGGCCTGCATCATGCTGGGTTCCTGGGCCGACTGTCTGGACGAGGCAATCGACGTCGACAAGCGCTTCCTGTGGGACAACGCCCTGGAGGCCCTGCTGCCGCTGGGGATGCTGGTGCTGACCGTGGGCCTGTACTACTGGCGCCAGGAGCAAGCCACCCTGTCCGACCACATGCGCAAGCGCGAACGGCTGTTCCGCAGCCACCGTCCCTTCGACCGCATCACCCAGCTGGCCGACGCCGCCTACCTGCGCGAACAGCTGCGCCTGGAGATCCGGCGCGACGGCGGCAACGGCTGCGTGCTGGTGCTCTTCGATATCGACGGCTTCCACCGCATCAACCGCGAACACGGCCACGCGGAGGGCGACCGCGTGCTGCAGGCGGTGGCGCACATGCTGCTGCTGAACCTGCGCAATGAAGACCTGCTGTGCCGTTATGCCGGCGACCGCTTCGCCGTCCTGATGCCGGGCCTCGGCGTGGAGGAAGCGGCCGACGCGGCGCGCCACCTGTGCGGCATGGTGTCGGCGATGCGCCACCATGCGCCCGGCGGGCCGTTGGCGATCACGCTGCGCCACGGCTGCGCGCCGACGCGCGGGGCGCCGGATGCGCTGCTGGCCGACCTGTGCCGCCGGATGGATGCGGCGTGATCGCCTGGCAGCCGGCGGGAGAACCCTCGATCCCGGCGCGCCAGCAGCCGGCGCTGGCCCTCGAATACGGGCGCTCGCGCGACGCGCTTGACGATGAGCTGCTGCGCGATACCGGCCTGCTCACCGGCCTGGCGCCAGACGGCCTGGTTTCGCCGAGCCAGTATCTGCAGCAGCTCACGAACACCCTGCGCGCGCTGGACAGTCCGGACACCAGCTTCATGCTGGGACAGCTCCTGCTGCCGGGGCATGACGGCGCCGTCAGCCACGCCCTCGTGCAGGCCCCGACTTTGCGGGTGCTGCTGGAAACCCTGTGCCGCTTCCATGCGCGCCTGACACCCTTGCTGCGGCCGCGTTTCGAAAGCTGGGACGGAGTGGCGCTGGTGTACTGGGTCGATGCCTTCGGTGCGCCAGGCGTCAAGGCGGCCCTGGTCGAGATGCACATGACGGCCCTGGTCGGCCTGTGCCGCTGGCTGGGCGGCGAGCGCCTGCCGTGGCGCTTCTGCTTCAACCGGGGCGCGCCGCGCCACGTCGAGCAGCACCACGTCCACCTGGGCACCGAGCTGCGCTTCGGCTGCCAGCTCGACGCCATGCTGCTGCCATCGAGCTGGCTGGACCGCCCGTGGCCGCGCGCGAGCGAACTGGCGGCGCGCCTGGCGCTGCAGGAAGCCGCGCTGGAAGCGCCACGTGCGCCGGGCATCTTGGCGGCGCTCTACGATTACCTGCTGGAGAATGTGCGCGCCGCGCCGACGCTGGAGCGCGCGGCGAGCGACTTCGGCGTCAGTCCCGCCACCTTCAAGCGCCAGCTGCTGCGCCACCATACGCACTTCCAGGGTGAGCTGGACCAGGTGCGCACCCACGTGGCGCTATGGCTGCTGCAGGTGGAGCGGGCGGACAACGAGGCGGTGGCGCGCTATCTGGGCTTTCACGACGCGGCCAATTTCAGGCGCTCGTTCAAGCGTTGGACGGGTTTGACGCCGGGGCCGATCAGGGCGGCGCTGGATGGGGAGCTGGGGTGGGTGGGCTAGCGGCAGCGCGTGCCGCCAGCCGGTGGGACTTGCTGACTGTCTTCAGGCGGTCGGCGGCACGTAGCCCTGTGCCTGGTCGGCGGCGCCGTCGCCGAAGAAGTGACGCTCCATCTGGGTCGCCAGGTACTTGCGTGCGCGGTCGTCCGCCAGGTTCAGGCGGTTTTCGTTGATCAGCATGGTCTGGTGCTTCAGCCATGCCTGCCATGCCTCTTTCGAGACCGACTGGTAGAGCTTCTTGCCCATTTCGCCTGGAACCGGCGGGAAGTCCAGTCCTTCGGCTTCCTTGTTCAGTTTGATGCATTGGACGGTGCGGGCCATGGTGTACTCCTGTAATCCTGTTAATAGCGCAATGAATGCGGGTCAGGCCGTCATTATAAGGTTTTGATCAGGACCTGTGATCGGCGCTGCCAGTTATACATGTGCTGGCGATCCTTGGGCAGATCGTCCACGGTGGCCGGCACGAAGCCGCGCTTCTTGAACCAGTGCGCGGTGCGGGTGGTCAGCACGAACAGTTTCGTCAGGCCGGCGGCGCGGGCGCGGTTTTCCATGTGCTTGAGGATGCGCTCGCCATCGCCCTGGGTCTGGGCGTCCGGGCTCACCGTCAGGCAGGCCATCTCGCCCATCTTCGACTCCGGGAAGGGGTAGAGGGCCGCGCATCCGAAGATCACGCCGTCGTGGTCGATGACGGAGAACTGGTCGATTTCGCGCTCGATGAGCTCGCGGCCGCGATACACCAGGGTGCCGTCGGCTTCCAGGGGCTCGATGAGCTTGATAATTCCGCCGACGTCCTCAATTGTGGCCTGGCGCAGGCTTTCCAGGTTCTCGTGCGAGATCATGGTGCCCACGCCGTCGTGGGTGAACAGTTCGAGCAGGGCCGAGCCGTCCATCTCGAAAGGCACGATGTGGGCGCGGTCCACGCCGCTGTTGCAGGCCTTGATGGCGTGCTGCAGGTAGAAAGCGGCGTCGGCCGGCAGGAAACCGGCCTGCAGCACGGCTTCGGCCTGGTGCGAGGACAGTTCGCGGATCTCGGCGCCGGCGGCGTCCTGCATCATCGGGGTCTCGGTGATGAAGATCAGCTTGTCGGCGTGCAGGGCGATCGCGGCCGAGGCGGCGACGTCTTCCATTGTCAGGTTGAAGATCTCGCCGGTCGGCGAGAAGCCCAGCGGGGACAGCAGCACCAGGGTGTCCTCGGTCTGCAGCATCGGCTGGATCTTCTCGGCGACGATCTTGCGGGTCACGCCGGTGAGTTCGAAGTCGACGCCGTCGATCACGCCCAGCGGGCGGGCGACGACGAAGTTGCCGGACACGATGCTGATCTGGGCGTTCGACATCGGGGTGTTCGGCAAGCCCTGGCTGAAGGCGGCTTCGATGTCGAGACGCAATTCGCCCGCGGCTTCCTTCGCGCATTCGAGCGCGGCGGAATCGGTGATCCGGATACCGTTATGGAAGCGGCCCTCGACGTTACGCAGTTCGAGCTGCTCGGCCACTTGGGGACGCGAGCCGTGCACCAGCACCAGGCGGATGCCGAGACCCAGCAGCAGGGACAGGTCCTGGGCCAGCACCGGCAGGGCGCCGGAGGTGACCAGTTCGCCCGGGAAGGCGACAACGAAGGTCTTGCCGCCAAAGGCATGAATATACGGCGCGACGGAGCGCAGCCACTGGACGAATTGGGTAGGATTTTCCATTTGCCGCATTATAATTCGCTGCGCGATGTGCGCACCAAATACCTTGTAAAAATCAATGTCTGAACAGAGTAACAAGCCTTCGCCGCACACGGCGCGCGCCGCTTCCCAGAACACTTCCCCATCCGAACCGCGCAAGCCGCGGCCGGCAGGAGACCTGCGCGCGCCCATGACGCAGACGCGCGATGGCGAATTGCAGACCAAACAAGCGGGTAGCGCCGAGCAGGGCAGGGCGCGTGAGCCGCGCCGTGCGCCGCCGCGTACCCAGGGCGAACGCCCGCCGCGCGACGAGCCGAGGACCCCGGATGGCCGGACCCCGGATAGCCGGACCCCGGATGGCCGGACCCCGCCCTTCCGCAACCCGCTCCCGGCCATCACCTTCCCGGAAGACCTGCCGGTTTCAAGCCGCCGCGCCGAGATCGCGAAGGCGATTGCGGAGAACCAGGTCGTCATCGTCTCGGGCGAAACGGGTTCCGGTAAAACCACCCAGCTGCCGAAGATCTGCCTGGAGCTCGGCCGCGGGCAGGCTGGCCTGATCGGCCACACCCAGCCGCGCCGTATCGCGGCCTCGTCGACCGCCAAGCGCATCGCCCAGGAATTGGGCTCGCCGCTGGGCGAGCACGTGGGCTTCAAGGTGCGCTTCAACGACACCCTGCAGAAGGGCGCCTCGGTCAAGCTGATGACCGACGGTATCCTGCTGGCCGAAACGCAGACCGATCCGCTGCTGCGCGGCTACGACACCATCATCATCGACGAGGCGCACGAGCGCAGCCTGAACATCGACTTCCTGCTCGGCTACCTGAAGCAGCTGCTGCCGCGCCGTCCGGACCTGAAGGTCATCATCACCTCGGCGACCATCGACGCCGAGCGCTTCGCGCGCCATTTCGGCACGAACGAGAAGCCGGCGCCGGTGATCGAGGTCTCGGGCCGCCTGTACAAGGTCGAGGTGCGCTACCGTCCGGTGGACAAGGACCCGGTCACCATCCAGCCGAAGCCGGGCGAACCTGCTCCCAAGGCCCAGGTCGCGCGCGACAAGCGCGACCTGATGGACGCGGTGGTCGACGCCGTCGATGAGCTGTGCCGCATCGGCCAGGGCGACGTGCTGGTCTTCCTGCCGGGCGAGCGCGAGATCCGCGATTGCGCCGAGGCGCTGCGCAAGCACCATCCGCCGCACGTGGACATCCTGCCCCTGTTCGCCCGCCTGTCGGTGGAAGAACAGGACCGCGTCTTCAAGACCACCAATGCGCGCCGCATCGTGCTGGCGACCAACGTGGCCGAGACCTCGCTGACGGTGCCGGGCATCCGCTACGTGGTCGACACGGGCCTCGCACGCGTCAAACGCTACAGTTTCCGCAACAAGGTCGAGCAGCTGCAGATCGAGCCGGTGGCGCAGTCCTCGGCGAACCAGCGCGCCGGCCGTTGCGGCCGCGTGGCCGACGGCGTCTGCATCCGTCTCTTCGAGGAAGACGATTTCAACAAGCGTCCGAAGTTCGCGGACCCGGAGATCCTGCGTTCCTCGCTGGCCTCGGTCATCCTGCGCATGAAGTCGCTGCACCTGACCGACGTCGAGACCTTCCCCTTCATCGAGCCGCCCCAGGGCCGCGCGATCGCCGACGGCTACCAGCTGCTGCAGGAAGTCGGCGCGGTCGACGACGGCAACGCGCTCACGCCGCTGGGCAGGAAGCTCGCGAAGCTGCCGCTCGACCCGCGCGTGGGGCGCATGATCCTGGCCGCGGTCGACAACGACTGCCTGACCGAGATGCTGATCGTGGCGTCGGCCCTGTCGACCCAGGATCCGCGCGACCGGCCGATCGAGTACCAGCAGCAGGCTGACGAGAAGCACAAGAAGTTCGCGGACGAGAAATCGGAATTCCTCAGCTACCTCAAGATCTGGGCCTGGTTCGAAGACGCGATTGCCCACAAGAAGAGCAACCGCCAGCTGCAGGAAAACTGCCGCGCCAACTTCCTTTCGCAGCTGCGCCTGCGCGAGTGGCGCGACGTGCATTCGCAACTGCTGACGGTGGCGCGCGAGCAGGGCTGGCGCCTGAACGCCGCGCCCGCGACCTACGAGCAGCTGCACATGGCGCTGCTCACCGGCCTGCTCGGCAATATCGGCTTCAAGGCCGAGGACGAGCCGGTCTTCCTGGGCGCGCGCGGCATCAAGTTCCACATCTGGCCGGGTTCCTACCTCGCCAAGAAGCCGGGACGCTGGGTGATGGCGGCCGAACTGGTCGAGACCACGCGCCTGTATGCGCGCACCATCGCGCAGATCCAGCCGGAGTGGGTGGAGAAGATCGGCGGACACCTCTTGAGGAAATCCTGGGGCGAGCCGCGCTGGGAAAAGCGCCAGGCGCAAGTCACGGCGCTGGAGCGCGCGACGCTGTACGGCATCGTCGTCTACAGCAACCGCCGCATCAACTACAGCCTGCACAACCCGGTCGAGGCGCGCGAGATCCTGATCCGCGACGCCCTGGTCGCCGGCGACTACGAGACCCGTGCGCCTTTCTTCGCGCACAACCACAAGCTGGTGCGCGAGATCGAGAACCTCGAGCACAAGTCGCGTCGCCTGGACGTGCTGGTGGACGAGCAGCTGATCGCGGCCTTCTACGACAAGGAGATCCCGCACACGGTCGTCAACGGCGCCGGTTTCGAGAAGTGGTACAAGGACGCCTCGCGCGACAACCCGAAGCTGCTGTTCCTGAACCGCGAAGAGCTGATGCGCCACGAGGCGGCCGGCGTCACCACGGAACTGTTCCCGAAGACGATGAACGTCACCGGCATCGAGATGGGGCTGACGTACCACTTCGAGCCGGGCAGCCCGCGCGATGGGGTGACCCTCGCCGTGCCGCTGTTCGCACTGAACCAGATTCCGCAAGAGCGCGCGGCCTGGCTGGTGCCGGGCATGCTGAAGGAAAAGGTGCACCTGCTGCTGAAATCCCTGCCGCAGAAGCTGCGCCGCCACTGCGTGCCGCTGCCGGACTACGCGGCGAAGTTCTTCGAGCGCCACCAGGACCCGCTGCGCTTCGGGCGCGGCGACCTGATCGACGCCCTGATCGCCGACATCCACATGCACACCAGCGCGCGCGTGCTCACGACCGACTTCAAGCTCGAGACCCTGCCGGCCCACCTGTTCATGAACTTCAAGGTGATCGACGAGCACGGACGCCAGCTCGACATGGGCCGCAACCTGGCAACGCTGCAGGCGGAGCTGGGCGGGCAGGCGCGCCAGAGCTTCCAGAAGATGGCGGAAGCGACGCCGACGGCCGCGCCTGCGAAGCTGCAGGCTGCCGCGCCGGCGGCGCCGCCTGCGCCTGCCAAGGGCAAGGGCAATGCGCCGGTAACGAAGCCGGCTGCGCAAGCCGCAGCCCCCGCACCTGCGGCTGGCGCGATCCAGCATACGGGCCTCACTACCTGGAGCTTCGGCGAGCTGCCGGAGCTGCTGGAGATCACCCAGGGCAAGCTGACCCTGATCGGCTTCCCGGCCCTGGCCGACAAGGGCACGCACTGCGACCTGGAAGTGTTCGACGACCCGAACGTGGCGGCGCGCACCCACCGCGTCGGCCTGCGCCGCCTGTTCGCGCTCCAGCTGAAGGACCAGCTCAAGTTCGCGGAGAAAAACATCCCGGGCCTGCAGGGCATGGGCATGCAGTTCATGAGCGTGGGCACGCAGGAAGACCTGCGCGACCAGATCATCGCCAAGGCGATCGACATCGCCTGCCTGCAGGATCCGCTGCCGATCAATTCCGGGGAGTTCAACAAGCGCAAGGACGAGGGCAAGGGGCGCATCGGCCTCCTGATCAACGAGATCGCGCGCCTGGTGGGTTCCATCCTGTCCGAGTTCCACGGCATGCCCAAGCGCATCCAGAGCCTGCCGCCGGCGGTGCAGGCGGACATCCAGTCGCAGCTGCAGGGGCTGATCCACAAACGCTTCATCGCGGACAACGAGTACAGCCAGCTGTCGCACTTCCCGCGCTACCTGAAGGCGATCAATGTGCGTCTCGAGAAGCTGCGCGGCAATCCTTCGCGCGACGCCCAGCTGATGGCGGAATGGCAGAACGCGGCCAGCCAGTTCCAGCGCACGCTGAAGAACCAGGCGGGCAAGAACAACGATCCGCGCATGCTTGACTTCCGCTGGATGCTGGAAGAGCTGCGCGTGTCGCTGTTCGCGCAGGAGCTGAGGACGCCGATGCCGGTGTCGGCGAAGCGCCTGCAGAAGGTGTGGGAGTCGATGATCCGCTGACCGCGGTTTGCACGGTGGGCGTTTGTAGCCCCGGGCATTGGCCCGGGGTTACCCCACCCACCATATGACATCAACCGATATTGCTGCCGCGGATACGGCTCAGGTCCTTGTCGTCGCCGTCATGCCCGGGACGCGGGTCGGGGCTGCCACTGACCCCGTACGAGTCCCCATGCAGCGTCCCGCTACAGGCGCCGCCGCTCAGGCCGCTGCCGGCCCCGGTGCTGCTGCCCGCCGAGCCGGCCCCCATGCCTGACCCCATCCCGCTGCCCATCGCCGAGCCGGCTCCCATGCCGCCACTCATACCGCCCATGCTCGACCCCGGCCCCATCGTCGGTGCGCCCGAGCGTGCCGGGTCGGTGCCGTAGAAGGAGTGGATGCCGCTGGCCCAGCTCACGTCGCTCATGTCGGGCCAGGCGTCCTTGTCGAAGCCGGGGGCGTTCTTCAGGCGTTCCTTTTCCACATTGAGCACCATGCGTTTGTTGACGGTGTCGAGGTGCAGCGCCTGCCAGGGCACGGCGAACAGCTTCTCGCCCAGCCCGAGGAAGCCGCCGAAGGCCAGCACGGCGTAGGCCACCTGGCCGGTCTGCATGTCCAGCATGATTTCCTTGATGTCGCCCAGGTCTTCCTCGGCGGCGTTGACGACGCTGTCGCCGATCAGGGTGTCGGCGCCCATCAGCGCCGGGCCCGGCCCGGTGCTGCGCGTATTCCGGTACATCCCGTATTTGTCACGATCTGCGTAGCTCATGGCTTGTCTCCCTGTTGGGTTGGCTTTGCAAGGCGGGCATACCCGTCAAGGATAGGGCCCGGCCCTGCGTTTCGGATGATATGACTCAATCGCGTGGAGGCGCGCGCGGCAGGCGTGGCGCTATGCGAACTGGCGCACAGAAGAGTTATTGCAACGTGGTTATTGTGCTAAGCAATGTTTCGGAGAGAAAAGAAATGACTGTCACATCGCGCTGCAATTACGCCGGGCCGCTGGGCAAACTGATCCCGACCCGCTCGCTGAATTCCCTGTTCGCCCGCCTGAGCTGGTTCAGCCGCCGCTGAGCCGGGGCGTCGCGCGCGGGCTGGCCCCAGCCCGCGCGCGCCAGTCTCGGGACTTTTATTGACCGTTGCCACCGGAGACGCCGTAGACGTGTCCGGTGGTAAAGCTCGATTCGTCCGCCGCCAGCGTCACGTAGGCCAGGGCCAGTTCGGCCGGCTGGCCCGGACGCTTCATCGGCGTATCGCCGCCGAACTTCTTCAGGTTCTCCTGCGTCTGCCCGCCCGACACCTGCAAGGGCGTCCACACCGGCCCCGGCGCCACCGCATTGACACGGATGCCTTTCGATGCCAGCTGCTTGGCCAGCGATTTCGTCAGCGCCACTTCCGCCGCCTTCGTCATCGAATAGTCCACCAGGTTCTCCGACGGGTCGAAGGCCTGCTGCGAGGCCGTGTTGATGATGCAGCTGCCCGCCTTCATGTGCGGCACCGCCGCCTTCGTGATCCAGAACATCGCATACACATTGGTCTTGAAGGTCCAGTCGAAGTCCGCCGTCGAGATGTCGAGGATCGAGTCGCTTGATTTCTGACGCGAGGCATTGTTGACCAGGAGGTCCAGCCCGCCCAGCTGGCGCACGGCCTCGTCGACCAGCTTGCGGCAGAAGGCTTCGTCGCGGATATCGCCGGGAATCGCCACCGCCTTGCGGCCGGCCTGGCGGATCAGTTCCACGACCTCCTTGGCGTCAGGCTCTTCCGCCGGCAGGTAGTTGATGGCCACGTCCGCGCCTTCGCGCGCGAAGGCGATCACGGCGGCGCGGCCGATGCCCGAGTCGCCGCCCGTTACCAGGGCCTTGCGTCCCGCCAGGCGCCCACTGCCGCGATAGGTGGTCTCGCCGTGGTCGGGACGCGGTGTCATCTTGCTGGCCAGGCCCGGCCAGGGCTGCGACTGGTTGGGGAAGGGCGGCGCCGGATAGCGTTTCGCCGCCTCGCGGGCGCGGCCCGGCGGCGGCTGGTTCGCCATGTCGGCGCCTGCCTGCTGCGCCATCGCCGGCGCGACCGCGGCGGAGGCCGCGATACCGGTGGCGACAGTGCTGACGAAGCGCCGGCGCGAGGGTGCGACGGCGTCGGGTTTGTTCTGGTCCGAATCCATGCTGGCTCCTGAAGATCAACGGGACCAGCGATGGTAGACCTTATCGAACAGGCATGGTGCCAGCTAGCTCGGCAGAAAGAAACTCATGTCGCCTGGGGCTTGCCTGCACCGGTAAAGTGCAGTTCGATCTCTTCCAGCGTCTTGCCCTTGGTCTCGGGCAGCAGGAAGGCCGCCGTCAGGAAGTAGAGCACCGAGAAGCCCGCGCCGACGAAGAACACGGTCGAGTAGCCGTAGAAGCCGACCGTGGGCAGGAACATGGCCGCGATCACGGTCGAGACGAACTGGTTGATGAGCAGGGCGATGCTCATGCCGTTCGAGCGGATCCGGGTCGGCATCAGCTCGGACAGGGCCAGCCACACGCACACGCCCGGGCCCACGGCGAAGCCGGCCACGAAGAGGCAGATCGCCAGCGCCACCTGCCAGCCGTGCGCTTCGGCCGGCACCGTGCCGAGCCAGGCGCGCTCGATGACGAGGGGCGCGGCACGACCGTCGGCCGGGTCGGCGAAGGGGTTCAGGTGCCAGCGGCGCAGGGTGGCGCCGATCACGCTGTCTTCCGAAATGGCGTCCTCGCGCTTGAGCAGGACGGTGGGCAGCAGGGGATCGTCGCTGCGCAGCGACTTCACATTGGTGAAGGGGCCGTAGGCGTAGGCGACCGTCAGCTGCTGGGGCGCGCTGCCGCGCGCGCCGAGCGTGGCCAGCAGGTCTTCGTCCAGGCGCAGCGCCAGGCTGTTGTCGCGCACCCGGGCCTCGATCAGCGCACGCACATCGACCTGCGTGCCCTCGGCGCCGCGGAACAGCAGCCCGGCCGACACCAGGGCCACGACGATGGCGCCGCTGCCCAGCATGAGCAGGAACTTGCGGCCCTTGCGGTCGACCAGCACCACGGCCACGACGGTCATCACGGCGTTGAGCACCTTGAGGGCCACGTCGGCCGTGTTGGCGGTGGCGCCGGGCAGGCCGGCCTGGTTCAGGATGGTGACGACGTAGGCCAGCACCGAGTTGATGCCGGTGGCCTGGGTGAGCGCCAGCACCAGGCAGGCCAGCAGGAAGGGCAGCACGTAGCGGCGGCTGGCCAGCGAATCGCGGGCCGGGGCCGGCGCGCTGGCGGTCTTCACCTTCGCGCCGCTGCGCAGGGCCAGCCAGCGCGGCGACTCCTTCAGCGCCAGGCTGCCGACGGTGAACACCACGCCCGGCGCCAGGCAGAGCCAGAAGATCGTGCGCCAGGCATGGTCCTGGGCCGCGAACACCATCGCGCTGCGCTGCGCGGGCGCCAGCGAAGCGGCGGCCTGGGTCACCGCATCGACCTGCTGCGCCTGGGTGAGTCCGATCACGGCGGCGCCCACCAGGCCGATGGTCAGCATCAGCTGGAACAGGGCGGCGCCCCTTCCGCGCCCGTCCGCCGGCAGCGACTCGGCCAGGTAGAGCGGCACCACGACGCCGATCAGGCCACCGCTGATGCCTTGCAGCAGGCGGCCCAGCAGCAGGGGAACGTAGCCGTCGGACAGGGCGATCATCGGAATGCTGATGGTGAAGAGGGCTCCCGCCAGCACCATGCACCAGCGCCGCCCGACCAGGTCGGCCAGCGCCCCGGCGAACAGCGAGGACAGCACGGAACCGAGCAGCACCGCCGCCACGATGAAGGAAAGCTGCTGGGTGCTCAGCTTCCAGGCCAGGGTGGCGGTCGACTCCAGGTAGGGCAGGGCGCCGGCGATGATGCCGACGTCGATGCCGTACAGCAGGCCGCCCATGCCGGCGATGAACAGCAGATAGCGCCGCGCGCGCTCTGGCGTAGTGATCATGTTGTCTCCGTGTTGTTGTGCTTGTGGTGCTTGTACTTCTTATTGTGCGAGCGCGATTGCTTCGCCTTCGACATACACGCCGACTGGCCGCAGTGCTTCATCCAGCACCACGATGTCGGCCCAGGCGCCGGGGATGAGCCGCCCGCGTTCGTGTTCGCCCAGGTAGTCGGCCGGATACAGGGACAGGCGCCGCGAGGCGTCGGCAAGGTCGAGGCCCAGCTCGACGAAGTTGCGCAGGGCCTGGTCCATGGTCAGCACGCTGCCCGCCAGCGAACCGGTCGCCAGGCGCACGCAGGCGCCGCACTTGAACACGCGCTGGGTGCCGAGCGCATATTCGCCGTCCGGCATGCCGGTCGCCGAGGTGGCGTCGGTCACGCCGTAGAGGCGGGGAATGGAGCGCAGGGCGGCGCGCAAGGCGCCGGGGGCGACGTGCTGCAGGTCGGGGATGACTTCCGCGTACTCGGCATGGGCCAGGGCGGCGCCCACCATGCCGGGTTCGCGGTGATGCAGGCCGCTCATGCCGTTGAACAGGTGGGTGAAGCCCGCCGCACCGGCGTGCAGCGCGGCTACACCGTCTTCGTACGTGCCGGCGCTGTGGCCGATCTGCACGCGGATGCCGAGCGCCGCCAATTGCGGGATCAAGAGGAGATTGTTGTCGACCTCGGGCGCCATGGTCAGCACCCGGATCGGGGCGATGGCGTGCAGGCTGCGCACCAGGTCAAGCCGGGCGGGGACCACGTCGGGCGGCTGGGCGCCCAGGCGCTGCAGGTTCAGGAAAGGCCCTTCGAGGTGCACGCCCAGCATGCGCGCGGCCCCTTGCGGGCGCTGCGCGATCACGCCGGCCATGCCCTCCAGGGCGCGGCGGATGTGGTCTTCTTTCGCGGTCAGCGTGGTGCCGAGCAGGGAGGTGGTGCCATGGCGCGCGTGGGTACGGGCCACGACTGCGCCGGCATCCCCGCCTTCCATGATGTCGGTGCCGGCCGCGCCATGCACGTGCAGGTCGACGAAGCCGGGGAGGATGGTGTGCCCGCTTGCGGCAGGGCCTTCGATGATCCGGTGGATGCGATCGCTGAAATCGATACTGCCTGTGATCCAGCCGGAAGGAGTCAGGATTCTGCCGCTGAGCATTTAGTCCGCTATGAGTAATTCGATGCCCAGCTTCTGCAAGCCCTCGCGGTACTCCGGGCTGATGCTGGCATCGGTGATGACGGTATGGACCCGGTCCAGCTGCACGATGCGGTGCAGGCTGACCCGGCCGAACTTGGAGGCGTCGGTGAGCACGATGATCTTCTTCGCGCGCTCGACCATCTTGTGGTTCAGGCTCGCCTCGGCTTCATGATGGGTGGTGACCCCGAACTGCAGATCGAAGCCGTCCACGCCCAGGAACAGCTTGTCGAAGTTATAGGCCTGCAGCGTCGCCTCGGCCTGGCTGCCCTGGATCGACAGGGACTGCTTGCGCAGCAGGCCCCCGGTCAGGATCAGCTCCACGCCGGCAGTGTCGGCCAGCTCCCAGGCGATGTTCAGGCCATTGGTCATGACGGTGACGCCGTTGGCCTCGCGCAGGTGGCGCGCCAGGTAGATCGTGGTGGTGCCCGAGTCGATGATGATGTTGTCGCCATCCTGCACCAGGGTGGCGGCCAGGGCGCCGATGCGGTCCTTCTGCTCCTGGTTGATCGCATCCTTCTGGCGGATCGACTGCTCCGGCGGCGGGGTGCGGGTGAGCGTCGCGCCGCCGTGGCTGCGCGTGGCCAGGCCCTGTGTCTCCAGCGCACTGAGGTCGTTGCGGATGGTGACCGCCGAGACGCCGAACTCCTGCACCAGGTCGGTCACCTGGACCGATCCCTTGCGGGTCAGTTGCTGGAGGATGGCTTCGCGGCGTTGGGTCGTGTTTCGCATGGTGGCGGCTCGGTTGGCGTTCAAAAACGCCGAGCTTAACAGATCGATGCTGTCGTGTTGACAGGCGCCGCAGCATTCCGGTTGCAGGCCCGCGCGTACTGGGCCAGCACGCGGCCGACCTTGTGTTCCAGCAGGGCGCGCGGCTTCGCCTCGAGCTGGCCCTGCAGCACTTCCAGGTACTGCTCGTGCAGGTGCTGGCTCAGGAGCGGCAGCGGGATCTCGATCGCATCGAGGTTGGCGCACAGCGTCTCCACGGCGGCCGCCACCGGGGCCTCGTTCCAGTAGTAGCGGCAGCGGTCCGACAGGCCGTAGCGGCGCATCAGGCGCTGTTCTTCGCTGCTGCCCGGATAGTGCTTGCGCCAGTGCTCCGGCTTGGCCAGCATGACTTCGTCCAGCACGCCCATCAGGCGCGAGGCGCGTTCAGGGGGCAGCAGCTCGTCTTCGATCTGGCACAGGGCCAGCAGGCCTTCGCGCAGGGCGAAGGTAGCGGCCGGGCCCACCTTCAGGATGGCGAAGTGGTCGCGCACCATCTGGTGCAGGCTGGATTCGCGCTGGTAGTCGGTGGAGTGGGCCTCGAACACCAGGCCGGGCTGGCCGGCCACGAAAGCCGACAGGTCCGCGGCCTGGGCGGCGTCGTAGTGCTGGATGTGGCTGGCGTCGAAGTCCACGCCGGGCTGCACCACCATCGCGATCACGCGGCGCCAGGCGGCATGCAGGCCCGCGTCGAGGAAGGCGCGGCAATGCACTTCCAGGGTACGTGCGGCCGCCCCGGGCGAGGTCGGTGCGCCGGCGTCGCTGAGTGCCGATTCGCCGCCCGGCACCGGCACTTCGGTGCCGATGACATAGACCGGCGGCGGATGGCCGGCATTGGCGGCCGCCGCTTCCGCGATCGCCGCCAGGCGCGCCGAACGCGCCGCCACGGTTTCGTCGTCGAGCGTGGCCGGGTCGTCCGCGCAGCGCATGCTGCAGTCGAGGTGGATCTTGTGGAAGCCGGCGGCCGCATAGGCGGCGATCAGCACGTCGGCGTTCGCCATCGCTTCGAGGGCCGGGCGTGCCTGCCAGGCGTTGGGGCCGAGGTGGTCGCCCCCCAGCACCAGGCGTTCGAGAGGGAAACCGCGCTCGTGCGCCAGCTGGTGCACGTAGCTGCGGAACTGTTCCGGGTTCATGCCCGTGTAGCCGCCGAACTGGTCGACCTGATTCGAGGTCGCTTCGACCAGCAGCAGGGTATCGTAGCGTTGCGCCACCTGCATGGCGGCCGTGAGCACCATCGGATGGCTGCAGCAGACGCTGTACAGGCCGACCGGCTCGCCGCGGCGGTGGGCCTTGACGAGTTGCTGGATGGGGGAGAGGTCCTGGTTCATGTGCGCTCGCGTTCAGTTCGAAGGGATGTGCTGGCGCGCCAGCAGGGCCGCGCCGCGCGCGCCGCCGGCGTTGCCGAAGCGCGGCGGCAGGACGGGCGGCACTTGCGCGCCCGGGAAGAGGTGGCGGCGCACCGCGGCCGGCAAGTGCTGGTAGAGATGCGGCAGCTGGGACAGGCCGCCGCCCAGCACGATCGCGTGCGGATCGAGCCCCAGCACCAGGCTTGACAGGGCGTGGGCCAGCAGGTCGAGGTGGGTGGCGAGGGTCGTCTGCGCCAGCGCGTCGCCGGCATTCGCGCGCGCCGCGATGACCATCGGTTCCGCGCCATCGCCGCCGAGGTGGCGGTGCAGCATGCTCATGCCGGGGCCGGAGACGTAGCGCTCGAAGCAGCCCTGGCGCCCGCAGGCGCAGGGGATGACGGGCAAGCCGTAGCGGGCCAGCAGGTGGGCGGGGACGGACCAGTGGCCCCATTCGCCGGCCACGCCGTTGAAGCCGCGCTGCAGCAGGCCGCGGGCGCAGTAGCCGCCGCCGGCGCCGGTGCCGAGGATGGCGCCGAACATGGTCGGCAGTCCGTCGGCCGCGCCTCCCTGCGCTTCGGACAGGGCGAAGCACTGGCAGTCGTTGCCGATCACGACCGGCCGGCCGAGCGCTTCTTCGAGCGCGGGCGCGACCAGGCGGCCGTTCAGGGCCGGCACGTTGGAGCTGAGCTGGCGGCCGGTCTGGGCGTCGGCGACACCCGGCAGGCCGATGCCGACGGGTGCAGCGAAGCCCAGCGCCGCATCCGCGCGCCTGACCAACCCGGCGACGGCCTGCACGAAGGCGAGGAAGTCATGGCCGGGCGTGGCGACGCGCTCGCGGAAGACTTCAAGGAAGGCCGCATCGAAGGCGACCAGCTCGATCTTGCTGCCGCCGATGTCGATGCCATGGTAGCCGCGCGTTTCAGTGTTCGTCATGGCGATAGATGGTGACGCCCTTGACGACACGGTTGACCGTGCCGCTGGCGAAAGGATTGTCGGGACGCAGCTGCAGGGCAGCCGACTGGTGCAGGGCGATCTGCTGGGCGACCAGCAACCACAGCGGCGCCAGCCAGGCATCGGGCCAGTCGGGTGCGTCGATGCCGATGTCGCCATTCACACCGATGGTCAGCACCCGGCCGGCCACGCCGTCGCGGCGCAGTTCCTCGACCAGGTCGGCCTCGTAGCGCTGCGACAGCGCCTTGCTGCTGCCGTAGACGAAGACCAGGGCGTCCTCCGTCAGCACCGACTTGGGCCCGTGGCGGAAGCCCAGCGGGGTGTTGGCGATGGCCGGCACGCGCCCGGCCGTCAGTTCCAGCAGCTTCAGGGCGCTTTCCTTGGCCAGGCCCTCGAGGGGGCCGCTGCCGAGATAGACCACCCGTCCGGCTT
The DNA here is from genome assembly GCF_024753255.1 of Massilia agri. GTDB lineage: Bacteria > Pseudomonadota > Gammaproteobacteria > Burkholderiales > Burkholderiaceae_D > Telluria > Telluria agri. Next base: position 299,440 of record NZ_JANUHA010000001.1, on the reverse strand, counting down.
CGACGGCGGCCAGCTCCGCGACGGGCGCTTCCCAGGCCTGCATGGCCGTCGAGGCCAGGCCGGCCAGGGTGTCGATGCGATCGGGCGGGACGTCCTTGCCCAGCACCGCCAGCGCGGCCAGCAGCATGCAGGTGAAGCTGCTGGTCATGGCGAAGCCGCGGTCGCAGCTGGCGGCCGGCATCAGGAGGTTGAAGGCATCGGCGTCCAGTGCGCTTTCGCGCGCCAGCCGGCCTTCCGGATTGCAGGTGATGTTCAGGAGGCGGGCGCCGGGCACCAGGTCGCGCACCAGGTGCACGGCGGCCAGGCTTTCCGGGCTGTCGCCGCTGCGCGCGAAGGAAACCAGTAAAGTGGGCGCGCCGGCTTCCAGGTAGAGCTCGGGGTGGGTGAGCAGGGTGGTGGTGGCGATCGCGCGCACCTGGGCCGGCCAGGCCGCATTGAGTTCGTCGGCAATGATCTCGCCAACATAGGCCGAGCTGCCGGCGCCGGTCAGGATCACCCGCTGCAGCGGATTGGCGAGGCTGTCGCCCAGGAAGGCGGCGACTGCTTCCCGCCCGTCCTCCAGGCTCGCGGCCAGTTCGCGCCAGAGCGCGGGCTGGTGTGCGATCTCCTCGGCGGTATGCAGGCCACCGATGTCGCGCCACGCTTGTTGGCTTCGCTGCAGAAGAGTAGTCATCGAAAGATATCTAAAGAGTTTTCAGTGTCGTGAATCTTAAATAGAAAGTTTGCGAAAGTCAAATACGAAAGATATCGAAAGTTAGCCGAGCGTCTCAGTCCCATGCATGCGGCATTTCCTGCAGATGGCTGTGCGTTTTTCGCATCATCCTTCACTCGTTTCGAAAGCTATCCGAGCAATAATTCCGTGAAACGAAAGGTTTAAAGCATGGTTCGCACGTCATTTCGAACTTTTTTGTATTTTTTCTTTCCTTTTTGTTGACCAGCTTTGTTTTTGTTCATACATTATCTTCATCAAAACGCAACACGAACCAAAAGACCGTCATGAAATATACGTCCCGTCTGCGCCCTTCCTTTACTGTACCCGCGCTGGTGCTGGCCCTGCCGGCCCTTGCCTTCGCGGCGCCACTCGGCAAGCTGCGTACGGTCAGCCCCGGGAATGCCGACGGCCCGTCCTGGGACCTGGTCTCGGAATCCGGCGCAAAGGTGCGGGTCAGCCTGCCGCGCGCGGACGTGCTGCACATCCAGGCCGGCCGCAAGGCATTGAGCGGTCCGGGCGACAAGGCGGCGCCCATCGTGGTGGCGCAGGCGGCAAGCGACGTGCCGCACGAATTCAAGGAAGAGAACGGCCAGCTGGTGCTGCGCACCAGCGCCCTGACCCTGCGCGTCGACCGCGCGCCGCTGCGCTTCACTCTTTACCGCACCGGCGAAACCCAGCCGCTGTGGCGTGAGCTGCAGCCGCTCGACCTGGAAGAGAAGCAGAATGTGCAGGTACTCTCCAGCAGCAAGGACGAACGCTTCTATGGCGGTGGCCAGCAGAACGGGCGCTTTGAGTTCAAGGGCCGCGAGCTGCCGGTCTCCTATTCGGGCGGCTGGGAAGAGGGCGACCGCCCGAACCCGGCGCCCTTCCTCATGAGCTCACGCGGCTGGGGCATGCTGCGCAATACCTGGGCGGACGGGAACTACGACCTGCGCGAGGACGAGCAGGTCACCCTGCAGCATGCGGAAGGCCGCTTCGACGCCTATTACTTCGTCGGCAAGTCGATGCGCGAGGTGCTGGCCCGGTATACCGAATGGACCGGCCGTGCGCGCATGCTGCCGCGCTGGGCCCTGGAGTACGGCGACGCCGACTGCTACAACGACGGCGACAACGTCAAGAAGCCGGGCACGGTGCCGAAGGGCTGGACCGACGGCCCCACTGGCAAGACGCCGGACGTCATCGAGAGCGTGGCGCGCCAGTACCGCGAACACGATATGCCGGGCGGCTGGATCCTGCCCAACGACGGCTACGGCTGCGGCTATACAAACCTGCCCGAGACCGTGAAGGGCCTGGCGAAGCATGGCTTTCGCACCGGCCTGTGGACCGAGAACGGCGTCGACAAGATCGCCTGGGAAGTCGGCCAGGCCGGCAGCCGCGCCCAGAAGCTCGACGTGGCCTGGACCGGCAAGGGCTACCAGTTCTCGCTGGACGCCAACAAGGCCGCCTACGACGGCATCCTGAACAACTCCGACAGCCGCCCCTTCATCTGGACCGTGATGGGCTGGGCCGGCACCCAGCGCTACGCGGTGGCCTGGACCGGCGACCAGAGCGCCAGCTGGGACTACATCCGCTGGCACGTGCCGACCCTGATCGGCTCGGGCCTGTCGGGCCAGGCCTATGCGACCGGCGACGTCGACGCCATCTTCGGCGGCAGCCCCGAAACCTATACCCGCGACCTGCAGTGGAAGAGTTTCACGCCGGTGCTGATGGGGATGTCGGGCTGGTCGGCCAGCGCGCGCAAGCATCCCTGGTGGTTCGACGAGCCTTACCGCAGCATCAACCGGCGCTACCTGAAGCTCAAGATGCGCCTCACCCCTTATATGTACACGCTGGCGCAGGAGGCCGAGCAAAGCGGCGCGCCGCTGGTGCGTGGCCTGATGTGGGACTACCCTAACGACCCGGCCGCGCTCGGCGAGACGCACAAATACCAATTCCTGCTCGGGCGCGATCTGCTGGTCGCACCGGTCTACCGCAGCCAGGCCGTCAGCCAGGGCTGGCGCAAGGGAATCCACCTGCCGCAGGGACGCTGGATCGACTACTGGGACGGACGCCAGGTGGTGGCGGGCGAGCAGGGACGCGACATCGACCTGCAGGTCACGCTGGACAAGCTGCCGGTCTTTGTCCGCGCCGGCGCCATCATCCCGATGTACCCCGAGATGCTCTACGACGGCCACAAGCCGAAGGACCGCCTGACCCTCGACCTCTATCCGGAAGGGGACTCCGAGTACGTGCTGTACGAGGACGACGGCACTACCCGCAAATACCAGGCAGGCGCTTCCAGCCGCCAGAAGATCACGATGCGCGAGGCCGGCGGCCGCGTGGATGTCGCCATCCATCCGGTCGAGGGGAGCTATGACGGCCAGGAAGCGCGCCGCGGCTACAGCCTGCGCCTGCCGAGCCGCCGGCAGCCAGGCGGCGTGACGTTTGGTGCGGCGGCCTTGAAGCAGGCCGCCAGCCGCGCCGAGTTCGATGCGATGGACGCCGGCTGGTTCTTCGACGCGGCCGAGCGCCTCGGCACCGTGCACGTGAAAGCGCCGAGCCAGGACATCCGCCAGCCGCTTGCCTTCACGCTGCAGGGCATCGCCCGTCCATCGGTTGATGACGCCTTCCCGGCTGCACCGAAACCGGGCCGCGCGCTTCCGCCGGATGCAATGATCGTCGTGAACCGCCCGGCCGAAGAAGCGGGCCATCCGCTTGAAAACGCCTTCGACGGCAAGCCAGACACCTGGTTCCGCACGGTGCGCAGCCAGGCCGTCAAGAGCGGCGCCCACGAGTGGACCATCGGCTTCACCGACCGTCGCCTGGTGGACGGCATCGAGATCGCGCCGAGGAACGACAAGAACTGGAAGCACGGCCAGGTGCGCGACTACGAGATCTACATCGCCGACAGCAATGGCGAGTGGGGCGCGCCGGTACAGCGCGGCACCCTGAAGCTGCAGGAAACCACGCAGGCGATCGCCTTCCCGGCCGCCGCCGGTCGCCTGCTGCGCTTCCGCGTGCTGAGCACCCAGAACCCGGACGGCAGCGGCGCGTCCAATATTGACCCAATGGTCACCGCGGCGGGCGGCAGCGCCCCGGCCCGCGCTTTCGACGCCTCCGCGCCGCTCGAGGTGTCGCCGATCACGCTGTCCGAATTCCGTGTGCTCGAACACCAGCTGCCGGAAGGCCGCGAGCTGCGCAAGTATGTCAGCGAGCTGCCGCTGCCCAAGAACCTCAAGCGCGACAAGCCGGCCAGCGGGGCCGCAGAGATGCGCATGAACGGCCTGCGCTTCAACAAGGGTGTCGGCGTCGGCCCCAACAGCCGCCTCGATCTCGACCTGAGCGGCAACTGGCAGCTGCTGCGCGCCGACCTCGGCGTCGACGACAGCTGCCGGACTGCGGGCAGCATGCGCTTCCAGGTCTGGAGCGGCGAGCGCCTGCTGTACGACAGCGGCATCGTCAAGGCGCCGGCGGTCGTGAAGCCCGAGATCGACGTGCGCGGCCTGCGCCAGCTCAGCCTGCGCACCCTGGGCGACAAGGCTTCCCGAACGTGCGGTAACTGGGCCAACGCCGCCTTGACCGGTACGGAAGGCGCCACGCTCAAGCTGCGCTAAGCCACCTCACACACTTGCAGTCAAAGAGCCCCTCCGCGGACGGGGAGGGCCTCTTACATCCTTCGACCTCTGAAAACAGAACGGAAACAGCATATGAAGCGACGCAATTTTCTCTCCCTCGGTTCGGCATTGGCGGGCAGCGCCCTATATGCGGGCGCCATGCCCGGCGCGGCGGCAGCTGGCCGTGACCGGCTGCGCATCGGCATGATCGGCACCGGCATGCGCGGCCAGGTGCTGCTGCGCGAGCTGGTGCGGCGCGACGACGTCGAGGTGGCCGCGCTGTGCGACATCGAGCCGATCATGCTGGGCCGTGCGGTCCAGATGGTCACGGCCGCAGGCAAGCCGGCTCCCGCGACCTTCGGCGAGAACGGCGACGGCTACGCCTACCGCCGCATGCTGGATTCGGGCAAGCTCGATGGCGTGATCATCGCCACGCCTTGGGAATGGCATGCGCAGATGGCGATCGACGCGATGCAGGCCAAGGTCCCGGTGGGCTGCGAAGTAGTCGCCGGCGTGAGCCTGCAGGACCACTGGAACGTGCTCGACGCCCAGCTCAAGACCGGCACGCCCTATATGCTGCTGGAGAACGTGTGCTACCGACGCGACGTGCTGGCCGTGCTGCGCATGGTGCGCTCCGGCCTGTTCGGCGAACTGGTGCACCTGCAGGGCGGCTACCAGCACGACCTGCGCGCCGTGAAGTTCAACAGCGGCGACCCGACCAAACCCTATGGCGGCGGCGTCGAGTTCGGGGCGAAAGGATGGTCGGAAGCGCGCTGGCGCACCGAGCACTCGGTGCGCCGCAACGGCGAGCTGTATCCGAGCCACGGCATCGGCCCCTGCGCGATGTACACCAACATCAACCGCGGCAACCGCTTCACCCGCATCAACGCCTTCGCCAGCAAGGCCGCCGGCCTGCACGACTATGTGGTGCGCAACGGCGGCGAAGACCATCCGAACGCCCGCACCCGCTTCCAGTTGGGCGACATCGTCACCACCACCCTGGCCTGCGACAACGGCGAGACCATCATCCTGCAGCACGACACCTCGCTGCCGCGCCCCTATTCGCTGGGCTTCCGCGTGCAAGGCACGCGCGGCCTGTGGATGGACCTGAACCGCTCGGTGCACGTGGAAGGCATCAGCAAGCCCCACGAATGGGACGACGCCAGGGTCTGGTTCGAGAAGTACGACCACCCGCTGTGGCGCAAGTACGGCGAGCAGGCGGCCGGCGCCGGCCACGGCGGCATGGACTTCTTCGTGATCCACGCCTTCATCGAGGCGCTGAAGGAGAACGCGCCGATGCCCATCGATATCTATGACGCCATCACCTGGAGCGCGATCACGCCGCTGTCCGAGCAGTCGATCGCGCTCGGCTTCCATACCCTGGACTTCCCCGATTTCACGGGCGGCAAATGGCGCACCCGCAAACCGATCTTCGCCTTCGACGACCGTTATTGATTCGACACTGAAGCCACCGCATCACCGCTTTTCCACCTTCCCGGGAGAACAAGATGAAACGCTTGAAGCTGATGTTGAGTACCGCCCTGTTTGTATTCGGTGCAGGCAGCCTGCCTGCCTCCGCCCAGACCCCCGCCACCGTGGCCCTGCCGGGCAACGGCTTCGTCACCAAGCCCGGCACCGGCGCGACGGAGATCATCACCACGAGCGGCCTGGCCAACTGGACCACCAAGTCGACCGTGAGCAGCGTGTGGTTCCGCATGGCGGAGGCTGGCGTCGCGACCATCGGCCTGGACGCCAGCCTGGCCGGCAGCAATACGAGCACGGTGAAGGTGACGGTGAACGGCACGCCTTTCCAGGTCAACCTTACCAAAGGCGCGCTGAAAACCTATGAGGTCGGCACCCTCAGCCTGCCGGCCGGCTACATCCGGGTCGACCTGCAGGGCGTCAGGAAGGACGGCGGCTACTTCGGCGACGTCTCCGCCATCAAGGTCACGACGAACTCGCCCCTCAACTATGCGAACGATGCGGCCAACTACTACTGGTCGCGGCGCGGACCCTCGGTCCACCTGGGCTACGCCGTGCCCGCCAACACGGAGTACTTCTACAGCGAAGTCACGGTGCCGAAAGGCCAGGATGCGATCGGCTCCTACTACATGGCCAACGGCTTCAATGGCGGCTACTTCGGCATCCAGGTGAAGTCGCCCTCGGAGCGCTGGGTGCTGTTTTCCATCTGGGATGCGGACAACGGCGCCAAGACGACGCTGGTCAGCAAGGGCGCCGGCGTGATCGACAACGGATTCGGCGGCGAGGGCACGGGCGGGCAGACCTACCTGGTCTACAACTGGGTGGCCGGTAACACCTACCGCTTCATCACCCGCGCACGGCCGGACGGCGCCGGCGGCACCGACTTCTCGGCCTGGTTCTTCGCGCCGGAGACGGGCGCCTGGCGCTACATCGCCACCTGGAAGCGCCCGGCCACGACGACCTACCACGCCGGCGTCTATTCCTTCCTCGAGAATTTCATCGACACCAAGGGCTACCTGGGCCGCCAGGCCGAACACGGCAACCAGTGGGCGCGCAGCACGGCGGGCGCCTGGACCGAAATCACGAGCGCACGTTTCACCGGCGACGCCACCGCCGCCAACGGCCAGCGCATGGACTATGCGGGCGGCCTGCGCAACGGCCGCTTCTACCTGCGCAACGGCGGCTTCTTCAGCGACACCGTCCCGATCAACCAGAACTTCACCCGTCCCGCGACCGGCAGCGCACCCGCGGTGAACGTCAGCACGCTGCCGATGCAATAAACAAAAGAGACCACTTATAACAACAGGAGAGGTACACATGCAACTCAAGAAACTGATGGCCGCGCTGGCGGCCGCCGGGCTGGCCACGACCAGCCTGGCGCAGGAAACCGCCACCAAGCCGGAGGAGACGAAGGACGGCAAGATGGCGCGCGTGGAAGTCACGGGCTCGAGCCTGAAGCGCATCAACGCCGAGACCGCGTCGCCGGTGCAGGTGGTGGACGCCAAGCAGATCGAGAACATGGGGGCGCGCACGCTGATGCAGGTGCTCGACAACCTGCCGGCGGCGCGTCCGGCCCAGCAGGACTTCCGCTCGATGTTCACGGGTTCGGACGGCGGCTCGCAGGCCAATCTGCGCGGCCTCGGCGCCCAGGGCACGCTGGTGCTGCTCAATGGCCGCCGCCTGTCCTTCTACGGCGCGCCGTCCGGCTTCCAGACCATGTTCGTGAACATCGACGCGATTCCGGCCGCGGCGATCGAGCGCATGGAGATCCTGACCGACGGCGCCTCGGCGGTGTACGGTTCGGACGCGGTGGCGGGCGTGATCAACGTGATCACCAAGAAGAACTACCAGGGCCTGGAAGTGCGCGGCACCTACGATATGTCGGAGCGGGTCGATTCCTATGGCGAGAAGCAGGGCGGCATCGTGTTCGGCACCGGCGACCTGGCCAGCCAGGGCTTCAACGTGATCGGCTCGCTCAACGTCTACCAGCGCGACCGCATCGCCCTGGCCGACACCTACGACAAGCGCCCCGACCACTTCTACGTCAACAACCCGAACTACATCCCGAACATGCGCATCGGCGTCGGCAGCGAACCGGGCCAGCTCAATCCGGGCACCTTCTTCGTCTTCGACCCGAATCGCAACAATGCGCGCGTGCAGCGCGCGGTGGGCGGCTGCCCGACCCAGATCACCGAGGCTTCCGGCACGCGCTGCGTCTGGAACACCCTGCCCAACGGCCTGGACACCGGCCCGAGCTCGGACCGCGCGACCGGCTTCCTCTCCGGCCGCATGCGCTTCGGGGACGGCTTCGAAGGCTTCGCGGAAGCCGCCTACACCCACATCAAGATGGTCGGCCGCAACGGTCCGACCTCGTTCAACAGCGGCAGCACCAGCAACTGGTTCTCGCGCAATACCGGCACCAGGCTCAACACCTTCACCACGCCCTACCTGGGACCGAACAACGTCTACCTGAAGGGCAGGCTGGCGCCGGAGATGGCCGCGCTGATGGGCGGGGCGTCCGGCCTGAACTACCTGCTGCAGGACGCCACCAACCACTTCGGCCAGAAGAACACCGACCAGAGCTACCGCGCCCTGGCCGGCGTGCGCGGCCCCGTGTTCGGCGACTGGGAGTTCGAGACCGCGGTCGCGGTGGCGGGCAGCCATTCGACGCTCTACCAGACCGTCAACATCAATACCAAGGGCTTCGAGAAGGCCTTCGGTCCCTTCACCAAGGATCCGGTGACGGGCCGCACCTACATCTCGGACAATCCGGCCTATAAATTCGGCGAGATCAGCGAAGCCAATGCCGCGCTGATCCGAGAAGCCTATCCGACCTTCGACATCCAGTCCTGGACCAAGCTGATCACCTGGGACGGCAAGATCGAGGGCACCTTGGCCAAGATCGGCGACCGCGAAGTGCGCGCCGCCTTCGGGGCCAGCCTGATGCGCGAGAGCTTCGAGACCCCGGGCAATGCGGACGCCGCCAACGGCCTGATCACCCAGCAGGGCGGCTCCTGGTTCGACGGCGAGCGCACCATCTCGGCCCTGTTCGGCGAGGTCGTGGCGCCGCTCACGGAGACCCTGGAACTGAACGTCGCCGCGCGCCTCGACAAATACCCGAACTTCAGCGCCAACCTGGCGCCGAAGCTGGGCGTGGTGTGGCGCGCGCGTCCCGACGTGATGGTGCGCGGCACCTATTCGCATGGCTTCCGCGCACCCAACCTGGCCGAATCCGGCGAGGGCGGCGTGTTCGCCCAGGTGGGCGGCATCCGCGACACCGTGCGCTGCGACGAGACCAACGCCATGGCGCGGCTGCTGCAAAAGTCGGTATCGAGCGCCGAGGTCGACCTGGGCCGCAGCCTGCTCAACTCGAACTGCTCGACCACGGTGGGCGGCCTGACGCCGCCGAATCCGGACCTGAAACCCGAGAAGGCGAAGATCGCCACCCTGGGCGTGGTGCTGCAACCGGTGCGCGACGTCAGCGTCTCGCTCGACTACTGGTACATCAACCGCCGCAACGAGATCGTGCGCCAGGACTTCAACCAGCTGTTCACCCTGCTGGTTGCCGAGCATGGCCCGGCCCTGGCCGGCACCACCCAGGCGATCCGCAACGACCTCACCGACGCCGACCGCGCCAATATGGCGGCCGTGGCGACGATGTGCGCCAACCCGGCCAACGCGGCGGCCTGCGCCGGCCCGCTGCCGACCTACTCGGTGGGCAACCTGGGCGGCCTGATCAACTCCTACCTGAACCGCGGCGGCACCCTGGTCGACGGCTTCGACATCGATGCGCGCACCCGCGTCGGGCTGGGCAACTATGGCCGCCTGAACCTGGGCGCCGCCGTGACGATCCGCCGCCGCGAGACCTACGACTACGAGGATGGCAGTGGCTTCTCGGGCAACTACGTCGGCTACTACGGCTCGCCGCGCCTGCGCGGCACCTTCAATGCCGACTGGGTCTACCGCGATTTCACCACCAGCCTGTTCGTGAACTACACGGGCAAGACCAAGTGGGCCTACGACCAGTTCGATACCGTCAACACGCCGGAGAGCTGCCTGGCCGCCGGCGTTTCGCTGCCGGAAAACCTGTGCGGCGGGGCGCCTTCGTTCACGACGGTGAACCTCGGCTTCAACTGGAAACCGATGAAGAACCTGAACCTGGGCCTCAACATCAAGAACGTGCTCGACAAGAAACCGTACTACGACCCGAACGGCTGGGAAGGCTATAACCACAGCCAGAACCTGTTCGGCCGCCAGTACGCCTTCTCGGCCAGCTACAAATTCTGGTAAGCGGGAAGGGGGCCGGTTTCCGGGTTCGGGGACCGGCCCCGATTTTTCTTGTGGTTTCGCACAGGTGTGCTAAAGTGGGTGCATGGACACTACCGTCAAAAGCGCTACCGCCAAGAGCGAAGCCACCTACGCGACCATCCTCGCGGCCGCCTACGACATGGCCGGGGCCGAAGGGCTGGGCAAGGTGTCGCTGGGCGAACTGGCCAAGCGCACCGGCATCAGCAAGAGCGGCATCTTTTCCCGCGTCGGCTCGCTGGAAGCCCTGCAGTCGGCGGTGCTGGACGAATACGACCGGCGCTTTTCGGAGGAGGTGTTCCTGCCTTCGCTGGAGGTGCCGCGCGGCCTGCCGCGCCTGACGGTGCAGGTCGAGCTGTGGCTGAACAAGATCGGCAACGAGACGGCGCGCGGCGGCTGCCTGTATACGGCGGGCGCCTTCGAGTTCGACGACGTGCCGGGCCCGCTGCGCGACCGCATCGAGGAGGGCGTCAATCGCTGGCGCGCCTCGATGCGCAAGACGGTGCTGCAGGCGATGGAGCTCGGACACCTGCGGCCGGATACGGAACCCGGGCAGCTGGTGTTCGAGATCTACAGCCTGGCCATCGGGGTCATGCACGATGCGCGCTTCCTGCGGGCCGACGCCACACCGCGCAGGGCGCAGCGGGCCTTCAACCGGCTGATATCGACCTACAAGAGTTTCGGCGACCTGGATTAAGGAGTTGTTGGTGGACGGGCATGCCCGTCCCTTTTTTTGGATTGATTTCGCACAGGTGTGCGAAATCTTGTGTGCAAGGAGATTGTCATGTCTGCCCTTTGGTTGCTGTTACTCCCCGTTGCCGGTTTCGCCTGGCGTTTCGTCGCTTCCGTGATGCGCCTCTGCCCGGGCTGCAATGAAGATTTCGTGTTCTGCTAGCTCAGCCACGGCTGGCGGCGCAGGGCGTCGGCCAGGTAGCCCACCATCGATTCGATCTTGGCCGACACCGCGGAGTGGCGGTAGTACACCGCCTGGATCGGCCGGCTCGCCGGGATCGTCAGCTCGGGCAGCACCTCGACCAGGCGGCCCGCCTCCAGGTCGGCCCAGGTGTGGAAATCGGAGAAGCTGGCGATGCCCATGCCTTGCAGGGCGAGCTGGCACAGGGTTTCGCCGCTGGACGATTTCAGGGTCGGCTCGATCCGCACCCGCTTGCCGTCCGGGTCGCGCAGCGGCCAGACGTTCAGGCTATCCGGTTCGCTGAAGCCCAGCAGTTCGTGGCGTATCAGTTCCGCGATGGTCGTCGGCGTCCCGTGCGTTTGCAGGTAGCCGGGGCTGGCGACCAGGCGCAGGCGCGCATGGCCCAGCAGGCGGCTGTGCAGCGTCGAGTCCTTCAGTTCGCCGATCCGCACCGCCAGGTCCACGCGCCGTTCCAGCAGGTCGATGAAGCCTTCGTTGCTGCTGAGGGTGAGCGTGACGTTCGGGTGCAGGGCGCGGTACTCGGGTATCAGGGGCACCAGCACGTGCAGCATGAAGGGCGTCGCCGCATCGATGCGCAGCTGTCCCGACAGCTGGCCGCGCCGCTCCACCAGCCGGTCTTCGGCGGCCTGCACGGCGTTCAGGATGCCGCGCGCGTCAGGCACGAAGGCATTCCCCTCGTCGGTGAGGTCGAGCCTGCGCGTGGTCCGGCGCAGCAGGGGCGTCGCCAGCTTCTCTTCCAGCCGGCCCAATAGCCGGCTCACCGTCGATACCGGCTGGCCCAGGCGCTCGGCGGCCGCCGTCATCGACCCCGTGTCCACGATTGCCAGGAACACGACCAGTTCATCCAGCTCGATCTTCATTTTCTCGATTTTCTCAATTCTCGCAAAAGTATTTCTTGGATTGCCTACTTTATCCGAAAAATGATTGTCGAGATAATGCTCGGCCCGTTACATGAAAGCCGAGTATGCACGCATCATCTTCTTCAACCGATCTCTCTTCTCCTGCAAGCGCCGAGCGCGGCGCCGGGTTCGCGCTGCTGGCGCTGGCAGTCGGCGCCTTCGGCATCGGCACCACCGAATTCGGCCCCATGGGCATGCTGCCGACGATCGCCGGCGGTGTCGGCGTTTCCATTTCGGCGGCCGGCATGCTGGTGTCCGCCTACGCCATCGGCGTCATGGCGGGCGCGCCCGTCATGAGTCTGCTGCTGGCGCGCTGGCCGCGGCGCCGGGCCCTGATCGCCCTGATGGCCATCTTCGCCATTGGGAACATCCTGTCGGCGCTGGCGCCGCAGTACGCCAGCCTGATGGCGGCCCGCGTGGTCACCAGCCTGGCCCACGGGGCCTTCTTCGGTATCGGCTCGGTCGTGGCGGCGAGCGTGGTGCCGCGCGAGCGGCAGGCCAGTGCGGTGGCGATGATGTTCCTGGGCCTGACGATCGCGAACATCGGCGGCGTGCCGGCGGCGACCTGGCTCAGCGAGCACCTGGGCTGGCGCGAGTCTTTCGCTGCGATCGGGGTGCTGGGCGTGATCGCGATGGCCGCGCTGCTGATGTTCCTGCCGGCCGGGAGCAAAGGAGAGGCGCTGGAAGTGCGGCGCGAGCTGAAGGTGCTGGCGCGTCCGGTGGTGCTGCAGGCGCTGCTGACGACGGTGCTGTCCTCGGCCGCCATGTTCGCCCTCTACACCTACATCAATCCGGTGCTGCAGACCTTCACGCAGGCCTCCCCCGCATTCGTCACCATGATGCTGGCGCTGATCGGCATCGGTTTCACGGTGGGTAACACCATCGGCGGCAAGATGGCCGACCGCTCGGTCGACAAGACCATCCTGTTCTTCCTGGCTGTCGAAGCCGTGACCATGATCGCCTTCCCATGGCTCGCGGCGAGCGAAGCGGGCGCCGCCATCGGCCTGTTCGTCTGGTCCGCCGCGGCCTTTGCCCTGGTGCCGCCGGTTCAAATGCGGGTGATGCGCGCGGCGAGCGAAGCGCCGGGGATGGCGTCGTCGGTCAACATCGGCGCCTTCAATCTGGGGAATGCGATCGGCGCGGCGCTGGGCGCAGCGATCCTGAATGCGGGTCTCGCGTATCCGGCGGTGCTGTTCGGCGGCGCGGCCGTGAGCATTCTGGCCTTCCTGCTGGTGGCCTGGGCCGCGAACAGCAGGTCGGCAATGTCGCCTAGCGCAGCAGCTTGAGGCCCGGCGGCAGCGCGTCGCCCAGCATCCGCGTTTCCACCGCCTGGTCGAGTTCCACGACGTCGCGCACCATCGCGGGCCAGGCGGGTGGGGCGCCGCTCGCGGACAGCTTGCGCAGCACCTCCTCGCGCACCGCCTGTCCGATGTCGCGCGAACGGTCGCCCGTCATGCGGGCGATGTGGGCGGCGGCAAAGCCCGCAGGCTCGATCTTCTTCCAGTCGAGCGTGAGCAGCTGGCCCAGCCAGCTTTCCGCCGACGCAGCCGGCGCCACTTCATGCGCGGCGCCATGGAAGGACTGGCGTGCGCCCACGCGGCCCAGCGCCCACAGGTAGCGCGCGTAGCGCGCCGTTGCCCGGGCATCGATCTTCGGCCCGGTCGGCATGACCATGATCTGCTCGATCAGCCAGTCGCCGATCTCGGCCTTGTAGGCAGAGGGGATGCGTTCCAGCGAAGCACCCATGCGCAGCATGTCGTCCTCGCTGCCGTCGACCAGCGTCACCGGGCGGCGGCCGCGCTCGGATTCGTCGGCCTGCAGGTTGAAGGCGAAATCGTCCAGCAGGCGCAGCTGCGCTTCGGTGGACAGGCCCCCTGCGACGCGCCGCCACAGCGTCCACCACTCGGCGCGCACCTGGCTGTCCTTGTGGTACTGCGCACCCAGGTCGAACATGGCCCACAGCTGCTCGATGCGCCATTCGTCGAGCGGGTGGCCGAAGCCGGGGCGCAGGCAGTAGCCTGCCAGGTTCAGCCATACGCGTTCGTGTTCGGCCGAGCGGCGGCGTCCCTTGGCGCGTGCGAGCAGGGCGTCGAACAGGCGGCGCAGCAGCGGCGTGGTCCAGCGTTCGCGCCCGCCCAGCAGCTGTTCCAGCGTGGCGCGCAGCTGGCGCACCTCGCGCGGGTCGACCTGCTGCGAGCGGTTGCCGAAGATGCGATCGATGCGGGCGATGGCGTCGTCGAGCTCCATCGGCAGCACGGCATCTTCTTCAGACGCTTCTCCCTCGCCGCGCAGCTGGAACTCCAGGCGCCAGCGCTGTGATGCGTCGTCCTCGGCCACGCAGAAGACTTCCAGCGTGCCGACCTCCGACAGCAGCGTGGCCAGCTGCACCGGGATGTCGCTCGTGCGGGAGCTCCTCAGTACCGTGGAGATGGCGGGAAGGCGCACGATGCTTGCTACGGGCAGGTCGAACAGCTCGCCGGCCTGCGGCAGCTTGCCGTCCGGGTCGCCGGTGGACGAGACCAGGTGGAAGCGCACCGGCCGGCCCAGGCGCAGGGCGAAGCTGCGCTCCGTGAGGCGCACTTCCTCGCCGGCCGGCGCACCGCGCGGCAGCAGGCAGACCGCGCGCACCGTGTCGCCGGACTGCTCGGTATCGAGCACCAGGTAGTAGTTGCGCGCCGAACCGCTTTCGATGCCCGGCGCCTGGCCCGCGCGCGCCAGCGAATAGGCGACGCCGCCGCGCGCGACGGCCACGTCCGGATCGTCGTTGTGCAGCACCGTGACCGGCGCGCCGCGCCAGTTCGACAGCACGGTGGCGAGGCGCTCGGCCAGGGCCGCGCCGCGGAACACGCCGCCGTTGAGCAGCAGGGTGTCGGGCACGCCCTGCGCATGCTGGCGCAGGAAGGCGGCCAGGTGGCGCGTGATCGCGGCGTCGCTCGCATACGGCAGGCCGAATTCGACGATGCCGGCGCGGGCCCGTTTCGGGCTCTCCTGGGTTTCGTTCAGGGGGAAGAAGCCGTCCAGCACGATTCTATCGACGTCTTCGCGCGTGATGGTGGCCGAGCGGCTGGCGCCGATCAGGCGCGAGCCGGCGCCGAGCAGGGTGACGGTGACCTGTTCCGGCGCGTCTTGCGCCAGCAGCTGTTCCTTGGCGGCGCGGCAGCGCTCCATCAGCTGGGCCAGGCGGCTGGCGCTCAGGCGTTCCGGGTTCCCCAAACGCGATTCGGCCAGGTGGGCCAGCGCCAGGTCCATATTGTCGCCGCCGAGGATCAGGTGGTTGCCCACGCCGATGCGGGTGAGTTTCGGCTGGCCGTCCTCGCCCAACTCCACCTTGACCAGGCTGAAGTCGGTGGTGCCGCCGCCGACGTCGGCCACCAGCACCAGCTTCGTTTGCGCCAGGTCCTGGGCCAGGTTGGCGCGGTGGCGGTACAGCCAGTCGTAGAGGGCGGCTTGCGGTTCTTCGAGCAGGCGCAGCTCGGGCAGGCCTGCCATGCGCGCCGCCTCGAGCGTGAGCGCACGCGCACCTTCGTCGAAGGAAGCGGGAACGGTGAGGACGATCTGCTGCTTTGCCAGGGGCGCCTTGGGGAAGCGCTTGTCCCAGGCGGCACGCAGGTGGGCGAGATAGCTGGCGCTGGCCGCCACCGGCGAGACCTTGGCAACGTCGGCATCCTCGGCGCCCCACGGCAGGATCGGCGCCATGCGGTCCACGCCCGCGTGCGAGAGCCAGCTCTTGGCACTGGCCACCAGCCGGCCCGGCGTCTGCGCGCCAAGCACGCGCGCCAGGCGTCCGACGGCGACACGTTCCACGCCGGCCGGATCATCGAACGTCCACGGCAGCTGAAGCTCTCCGGCCGCGAGCTCGCCCTCGGCCGGGTGGTAGCGCATCGAGGGCAGCAGTGGCGAACCGGCGACTTCGCCGGGCGCGACCAGCTGCTCGATGGATAACAGCTCGACCTGCGCCTTGTTCTGCGCAACATAGGCGAGCACCGTATTGGTGGTGCCCAGGTCGATGCTGACGAGGTACTTCACTGCTGGCGGACGTCGAACTCGATCTTCCAGCGCTGGCCTTCACGCGAGACGGCGGCCAGTTCCAGCGTGCCCGCATCCGTTGCGAGCGCATGCAGCCTGACCTGCACCACGTCGCCCGCCACACGGCCTTCCGCCGGCAGGGTGGCCTGGATCTCGCCCAGCTCCTGCAGTTCTTCCGGACCCCAGAAGTCGAGCACCTCGCCGATACGGTCCTGGCGGCGCGTGGTCGAGCCGAAGAAGCGGAAGTTGACCGGCTCGCCGACCACCAGGCCGAACTCCTGGCCCGGCAGCTCGAGTTCGCTGCCTTCCTCCATGCCGAAGGGCGCCACGCACAAGGCTTCGATCGGCGGCTCCATGCCCGGAATCGCCGGCATCGACGACTCCACGCCCACGTAGTAGGAACGGGCCGTGCCGCCGCGAATGCGCACGCCGCCGCCACGGCGGGCATAGCTGAAGTAGGCCGCGCCGCGTGCCACTGCCAGGTCCAGGTCGGCGCCTTCCAGCATGCGCGCCGGTTCCGCGCCTTCCATATAGAGCCAGTCGTTGATGGTGTCCATCACGCGCCGGGCCAGGATGTCGGACTTGAACACGCCGCCGTTGAACAGCACGGCACTTGGGTGCAGGAAGCTGTGGTCCGCGTTCACGGCACCACTAAAACCTTCCAGTTCCGCGGTGGCGCCGGCCTGGCGCGCCAGGAAGGCGGCCAGGTGCTTCGTGATTGCGGCGTCCTGCGCATAGGGAAGGCCGACCTGGGTCAGGCCGGCGCGGGTGCGCACGGCAGGACGTGCGGCGGCTTCGACGCGCGGGAAGAAGCCGTCGGTAATGAAGGCCGTGACTTCATCGCGCGTGAGTTCGGTGCGGATCGAACCGCCGATGAGCTTCGAGCCGCGGCTCGGCACCACGATCGGCCAGACGGTCGCGTTGGCGTCGGCCAGCAGGTGTTCCTTGGCGCTGCGGCAGCCGTAGGTGAGGGCGCGCATCTGCCAGGCGTCGAGCTGGGTGCCGTTCGCCTGCAGCTTGCGGGCCACGAAGTGGGCCAGCGCCAGGTCCATATTGTCGCCGCCCAGCAGGATGTGGTCGCCCACGGCCACGCGGTGCGGTTCGAGCTTGCCGTCGCGCTCGAGGATGGCGATCAGGGAAAAGTCGCTGGTGCCGCCGCCCACGTCCACGACCAGCACGATGTCGCCGGCCTTGACCTGCTTGCGCCAGGAGCCTTTGCTACCCTGGATCCAGCTGTACAGGGCGGCCTGCGGTTCTTCCAGCAGGGTGGGCTGGAAGCCGGCATTGCGCGCCGCGTCAAGCGTCAGTTCGCGCGCGCCCGGATCGAACGATGCCGGAATCGTGACGGTGACTTGTTGTTGATCGAAGGGCGCGTCCGGATGCGCCGCATTCCAGGCCTGGCGCAGGTGGGCCAGGTAGCGGGTCGACGCTTCGAGCGGCGAGACGCGCGCGACCTCTTCCGGCGCATCGTGCGGCAGGATGGCGGCGCGGCGGTCCACGCTCGGGTGGCTCAGCCAGCTCTTGGCCGAGGACACCAGGCGGATCGGGGTGGTGGCGCCGCGGCTGCGCGCCATTTCGCCGGCCACGAAGCCTTCGCCGTCCGCATTCCAGGGCAGGCCGAGCTCTCCCGGCGCCAGTTCGTCCGGGTGCGGCAGGTAGAGGAAGGAGGGCAGCAGCGGCAGCGCTTCCACCGTACCCGGCGCGGTCAGCTGCGGAACGCCCAAGACGCCGTCGACGGTCTTCTCGCCGTCGCTGGCCTGCAGGTCGACATAGGACAGGGCGCTGTGCGTCGTGCCCAGGTCGATGCCGATGGCGTAACGTGCATTGTCAGGCATGCTCACAGTTCCACCTCCGCCGGCGCCAGCACGCGCGCGTCGTGCTTCTCGGCCAGTTGCGGCAGCTCGACCTTGGTCGCGCGCCAGCCGCGGTGCGACAGCGTGCCCTTGAACGGGGCCTGGCCGACGACGTTGCCGGTCAGGCGCACGCTGGCGGCGTCGAAACCTTCTTCCAGCGTGAGGCGCGAACCTTCGGCTTCACTGCGCACCGGCTCGATGATGAAGTGCTCGCGCAGCACGCGTGCGCAGCCTTCGTGCACGACGCGGGCGGCGGCGCCGATGTCGGCGTCGGAATAGGCGGCCAGGTTTTCCTGGGTGAAGTCGATCAGGCGCGCCTCACGCTGGAACAGGCTCAGCAGTTGCAGGGCCGATTCGGCGGTCGGGGCGCGCAGCACCGGGGCCGGCGCGGGCGCCGGTGCAGGCGCCGGGGCAGGTGCGGGCGCCGAAGGTGGTGCCACAACGGGGCCGACACCGTCATCGCGCACGCGCGCGGCAAATTCCGCGTCACCGAGCGACTTGAAGAAGGCGCCGAAGGCGATCGAAAGCCGGCTAAAGAAGCCGGGCAGCTGGTTTGGTGTGTTCATTCTTGATGTTCTGTAGGGTAAGGGACCAGGCGCACTGTCGGACAGCGTCCGGGGCCAGGGTCCGGAAAACGCGCATGATACCAGTTCAGCCACATGGGAGGCACGCGCGTCCATTGCCGTTTGTAGGGCGGTCGGCTTTGCCGACTGCGCGTTTAAACGGTGTTTGCGTAACCACTGCGCATGTGGGAGTTGGACGCGCGCACGGCAAAGCCGTGCACCCTACCGCGATGCCATCTCGCGCATCTTGCGCCGGATTTCGCGCTCCCGCCGCGCTTCCGCCAGCCACTCCTCGCGCAGCGCGCGCCACAGCGCGATCACCATCAGCACGATCACCAGCGCGAAGGGCAGGGCGAACAGGATGGTGGCGGTCTGCACCGCGTCGATGCCGCCGGCCAGCAGCAGGCTGATGGCGATGCCGGCGATCAGGGCGCCCCAGATCAGCTTGGTGCGGGTCGGCGGATTCGGATCGCCGTTGCGGCTCATCATGCCCAGCACCAGCACGGCCGAATCGCCCGAGGTCACGAAGAAGACCACCACCAGCAGGGTCGCCACCACCGACATGATGTTCCCGAAGGGCATGGCGTCGAACATCGCGAACAGCGCGGTGGCCACGTCGGCCTTGACCGCTTCGGACAGCGGCACGTGCTGCCAGATTTCCATGTGGAGCGCGGTGCCGCCGAAGATCGAGAACCAGACGAAGGCCGCGAGCGAGGGGGCGAGCACGGTGCCGACGATGAATTCGCGGATGGTGCGCCCGCGCGAGACGCGCGCGATGAACAGGCCGACGAAGGGCGACCACGCGATCCACCAGGCCCAGTAGAAGATGGTCCAGTTGGCGACCCAGCTGCTGTCGCGGAAGGGCGTCGAGCGCAGGCTCATGCGGACGAATTCGCTGGCATAGCTGCCGAGGGTATTGGTCAGGGTGTCGATGATGGCCACCGTGGGGCCGATCAGGAACACGGCCAGGGCGAGCAGCGCGGCCACGCGGATGTTCAGGTTGGACAGGAACTGGATGCCCTTGTCGACGCCGCTGACGGCCGAACCGATGAACATGGCGGCGGTCACGAGGATGATCGCGACCTGCGAGGCGGGGCCGATCTCGAGCCCGAACACGGCGTTCAGCCCGCTGTTGATCTGCAACGCGCCGACGCCGAGCGAGGCGGCGACGCCGAAGGCGGTGGCCACCACGGCCAGGCCGTTGAACAGTCCCGACATGGCGCGCACCGGGCGCCAGGGCAGGGAATCGGTGACGGTGCTGATCAGGGAGTTGCCGCCGCGCCGGTACTGGAAGAAGGCGATTGCCAGGGCGACCACGCTATAGACGGCCCAGGGGTGGATGCCCCAATGGAAAAAGACGTAGCGCATGGCGGCGTTGGCGGCCTCGGGCGTGCCCGCGGTGATGCCCGGCGGCGCGGTGACGTAGTGCGATACCGGCTCGGCCACGCCCCAGAACACCAGGCCGATGCCCATGCCGGCGGCGAACAGCATGGCGAACCAGCTGCTCATGCTGAACTCGGGCTCCTCGTCCTCTCCGCCCAGGCGCAATTGCCCGTAGCGGCTGAAGGCGACGTAGGCGGCGAACAGCACCAGGCCGAGCACGACCCAGAGGTAGAACCAGCCGAAGTTGCGGGTGAGGGAGGCGAGCAGGGTGGTGAACACGCTCGCCATATTGCTTGGTGCGATGATGCCCCATAGGACGATCAGGAAGATGAAGCCCGCAGAGCAGAGCATTTGCATGGTGCCTCCTTGTCAGTGCATGCGGCGCCGTCCGGCGGGGCGCGGCAAAGCGCGCGGCCAGGACCGGAATGGCGGGGTTGGCGGCACGCCGGATCCCGCGTTGCGGGCATGTCCCGGTATCGGTCGGGCAGGCGTGCGTGGTCTGGATGCGCCCATGGATGGGCGAGTGGAATTGCGGGCTGGCAAAGGCCAGCTGAGCCGTAATTGTAGCGGAAACAACATATTTGCACAAATGCAGCTGTGGTGTCTGCGCAGCACGCGCTGCTGTCCTGGTAGTTGGCCGGGATGCCTTGGCTCTCTCGTTCCATAGGGAAACGAAAGCTCGTTGGCCAAGTTAATGGTTTGGTGAATGGCGATCATCATGGATCGCAATTTGATTTCTATCTGGAAGCGACCATACTGGAGGTATCCAAAAATTTTCCTGAGAGAACATCATGTCCACTTCCCTGCCGGTTTCCGCCAACGTTGCCAGTGTCGCCTTCGGTTTCATCGCACGCCTGTTCGGGACAAAGCCGGCGGCGCGCAGCACCGAAGGGGCGGACCTCCGGACCCTCTACAGCCTGAGCCGCGGCCGCGACTCCGTGTCCCCCGCCGTGCTGCGCGAGCTGGACAAGCACGCCGCCGCCGCTTAAGCCGCGTTCGCCTGCGCCACGACGACGCCCTGCCTCGCGCAGGGCGTTTGTTTTTCCGGCAAAGGATGCTTGCGCCCGCGGCTGCGGCGGTTATGCTTACACGGGAAGCTGACAATCTTGTGAAGGCGACGATGCTGGCACATGCGGATGCGATTGCAACGGTGGGCGTGCGCGATATCGAGGCGGCGCGCGAGTTCTACGGCAATGTATTGGGCTTGCAGGAAGGCGAGCCCGGCGACTGCCCTCAGCCCGATGTCCTGATCTTCAGGAGCGGCAACACCTGGGTCCAGGTCTACCGTTCCGACTATGCGGGGACCAACCAGGCCACCGCCATCACTTGGGACGTGGGCGAGCGCATCGTGGAAATCGTCGACGGCCTGAAGGCCAAGGGCGCCACCTTCGAGCGTTACGACGTCCCGGGCATGCGCCTGGAGGGCGAGCTGTACGTGACGGAAGGGTTCAAGGTGACGTGGCTGAAAGACCCGGACAGAAACATCCTGAGCATCAACGGCAAATAGAAACAGGCGCCTTCAGGGCGCCATGGGGATGACCTCGTCGCCCGGCCCCGGCTCGCAGGCGGCGCCCAGCGGCTCCCAGCCGCGCCGCACGACGATGCGGCCATTGGCGTGGCAGAGCTCGACCCGCCTGGTCTGCGGCGCCTGCTTGTGGACGAAGGCTTCGATCGAGGCCGGCACGCTCACGTGCAGGGCCAGCGCGTGGGCATCCTCGAGGGGATGGTCGTTCAGGTGCACCAGGGGCACGAACTGGCCGGCGAACATCAGCCAGTGCGAGGGAATCCTGACGGGGCCTGCCGTGTAGCCCTGTTCGCGCAGCCACTGCTGTGCGTGCTCTCGCGCATGTTCGCCCGTATCCAGCCGGCCCCAGGCGCTGGCAATCAGCTCCGCCACCCAGCCGTTGCAGTTCTGGTAGCGGGTGCCGAAGGCATAGGCGTTGGCGCTGTACTTCCCGGCCAGCAGGGACAGGGCCAGGCGCTTGTCGAGCGCAGCTTGTTCCAGCGGGGCGGCCGCTTCTTCGGGCGGGAACAGCAGGGCGATGTGGCCGCGTGAAGGGGCATCGGCGCCGAGCGCGAAGCCGGAGATGCCCTGGTCGAAGAGCTGGGGACGCGATTCCTCGCAGGCGTAGTAGAGCTGGCGCACGGCCCAGGGGCCGCCGGGATTGTCGCGCAGGGCGATGCCGGCGTGGGAATAGAGCAGGCCGAAGCGGCTCAGGTCGAGCCCGGCGCGGGCGATCACGGCGACGCGCGATCCGGAACGATGCAATTCGTCCTTGACGGCGCCGGCGAAGCGCAGCACGCGGTCCTGCTCGGCGGCCGAGATGTCGGTCGAGCGTTCGCAGAAGGTGGGCAGGCCTGCCCATGCGCCCGCGCTCGCCGTCAGGAGCAGCGCGGCGAGCGCGGAGCGGAGGAACATTAGGGAACCCCGCAAAACCGTCGCGAGCGGCAGCACTGTCGGTCGAGAAGCGCAGCTGTACGAATAGTACAGCGAGCATCGCAGACCGACAGTGCAACGCGCAGTAGGTTTGGCGGGGTTTCCATTAGATGGTGACTTTGCGGGAACCGAGTTCGCGGTACCAGTCGTCCTGCAGGGCCAGGAAGAAGGAGCGCTTGGTGTCGGCGTGGGCGAACTCGTAGCCATAGGCGCGTTCGTTCACCTGCACCAGCTCGCCGGTGGCGACAGGGCGCGCGGCCAGGGCGCGGTTCGGCACGTCGAGGTGGAACTCGCGGGTGGCACCTGGAGCGGTGGCGCGCAACGTCATGCGGGTGGCGTCCGGCTTGGTGGGCGCCTGGGCCACGTTGATCACACGGTATTCACCCGCGGCCACGCGCTTTTCTTCACCGGAATTGCTGGAGCTGCCGAAGGAATCGGAAATGCTGTCGGAGATGCTGGCCGAGGAGGCCGAGCCCGCGCTGGAGGCCGAGGAGGTGAAGCTGTCGGCCTGGACCGGGGCGGTGACGGCGGCTGCGAAGGCGGCGAGGCCAAGCGCGCGCAGGATGGTGCTGAAATTCATGGTGCTCTTTCTTGCTTGTTCTGGACAGGGACTATGGTACAAGGCGGAGCAACGGTTGAGAAGCGGCTGGCTGTGGGATTTGTGTAAGTTCCTGTAATAAGAACGAGCCGGGCATAATGGAGGAACTTACTCGGAGTTCCCATGTCTGCACACACCGACGCCGCCGTCCTCGCTTCCTGGTCCCGCAATGCCGATCCCTGGGTGACGGCCGTACGCGAGAATGAAATCGCCTCGCGCGTGCTGGTCACCAATGCCGCCATTGTCGATGCGGTGCGCGCCCGGCATCCGCGCACGGCGCTCGACCTCGGCTGCGGCGAAGGCTGGCTGGTGCGTGCGCTGCCGGAAGTGCGCATGGTCGGGGTCGATGCCGTTCCCGAACTGGTGGAGGCGGCCCGGCGGGCCGGCGGCGGCGAGTTCCGCCGGCTGTCCTATGAGCAGATCGCGGCCGGCGAGCTCGATCTCGCGGTGGACCTGGCCGTGTGTAATTTCTCCCTCATCGGCAAGGAGGCCGTCGACGGCCTGTTCCGTGCCGCGCCGACTTATCTGCGCAAGGGCGGGACCCTGGTCGTGCAGACGGTGCACCCTCTGGCGTCCTGTGGCGACGCCCCCTATGAGGATGGCTGGCGCAGCGGAAGCTGGGCCGGCTTCAACAGCGGTTTCGCCGACGCGCCGCCGTGGTATTTCCGAACGGTATCAAGCTGGCTCGCCCTGTTCACGGCCCACGGCCTGCGCCTGGTGGAGATGCGCGAGCCGCTGCATCCGGAGATCGGCAAACCGGTGTCCCTGATCCTGGTCGGCAGCCTGGGCTGAGGCGCCCCGGGCGTGTTCGCGGCGCGTTGTGCACGCTAGCGCACAGACTGTCGCGTTGGGACGGCGCATGCTTCTGACATTGCATTCTGTTATGAGTATTCGCCGACACTGCCATGTTTCCCACTTTCGAGATCCTGGTTGCCCTGATCGTGTGCGCGACGCTTCTGCCGCTGTCGCGCTGTACGAAATGGTGGATCCGCGACCTGGATTTCCCGCGTTTGCAGCTGGCCATCCTGTCGCTGGTCGTGCTGGTGGCGCAATGCATCCTGCTCGACTGGAGCGACAGCCTTTTTCACCTGCTGGCCCTGGTGAATGCCGCCTGCCTGGCCTACCAGGCCTGGTGGATCATCCCCTATACGAAACCGTTTCCGAACGAGGTCAAGATGTCGGTGGGTGCCGCGCCCGACCGCCAGATCCGCATCCTGACGGCGAATGTCTACACGCCGAACCGCAACACGGACGGCCTGATCGCCCTGATCCGCGAGCACCAGCCCCACATCTTCGTGACCCTGGAAACGGATTCCTGGTGGCAGGAGCGGCTGGACGTGCTCGACCCTGACTATCCGTATTCAATCAAGTGCCCGCTCGACAATCTGTACGGCATGCACGTGTATTCGCGCCTGCCGCTGGAGGACAGCGAGATCCAGTTCCTGGTGGAGGACGACATCCCTTCCATGCATACCCTCGTGACACTGAAATCCGGCCACAAGGTGCGCATGCACTTCCTGCACCCGACGCCACCCAGCCCGACCGAGCACGAGGAATCGACCCAGCGCGACGCCGAGCTGCTGGTGGTGGCGAAGAGCGTGGCGGGGCTCGACACCCCGGTCATCGTCGCCGGCGACCTGAACGACGTGGCGTGGTCGACCACCACCCGGCTGTTCCGCAAGATTTCCGGCCTGCTCGACCCGCGTATCGGGCGCGGCATGTTCAATACCTTCCACGCCGACTTCTGGTTCGCGCGCTGGCCGCTGGACCACCTGTTCCACAGCCAGCATTTCACGCTGTCCTTCATCCGGCGTCTGCCGTCCTTCGGCTCCGACCACTTCCCGATGCTGGTCGAGCTCACTTACGACCGCGCCAACGGCATGGAGCAGGAGGGCCTGGAGGCCGACGAGGAAGACCATCAACTGGCGGACGAGAAGATCGCGGCCGAGCCGGTGGAAGTCGACGATGTGCACGAGCCCGAGCCCCAGGGTGTCCCGGCAAGAGGAATCTCAACCTGAATAGGAGTAGGAATCAATGAATATGCGCAGCCTGCTGTCTTCCGTCCTGATCGGCGCCGTCGCCAGCGCGCGGTCCATGACGCCCATGGCCACCATCGCGACGGCGCGCCTTGCGCACCGCAAGACGCCGGGAGAACTGTTCCTGCTGGACCGTCCCTTGTTCAAGTACGGCGCCCTGGCCATGGGCCTCGGTGAACTGGCCGGCGACAAGATGAAGACGGCGCCCGACCGCACGGTCTTCATGGGCCTGCTGGCGCGCGTGATGAGCGCCGGGATCGCGGGCGCCGCCCTGGCCCCGCGCGGGAAGGAGAAGGCGGGCGCGGCCGTTGCGATCGCGACCGCCGTCCCGCTGGCCTACCTGACGCTGGCCGGCCGCAAGCAGGCGATGGCGAAGATCGGCCAGACCAAGAGCGGCCTGATCGAAGACGCGCTGGTGGTCGCGGCGGGCAGTGCGATCGTGGCATTGTCGACGCAGCCGAAGCCCAATATGCCTGTACAGATGTCGTACCGATAACCCGTAGGGTGGACGGCTCTGCCGTCCGCGCGTTCAACTCACGAATGCATTGTGGCGACACTATTTTTAGTTGAACGCGCGGACGTTCGTACTTCAGGCCACTAGCCTGAAGTACGAACGTCCGCCCTACGATTGGGTCCCCGCGCCGGCGACCAGCGCCTGCGCATACACCCCGAAATCATCCAGCCCGCGCTTGATGATGGTCACCAGCGCCGGCAATGGCGCCTCCTGGTAATCCCATTCCGCGCGGCAGAATTCGCCCGTGCGCTTGAGGTCTTCGGCCAAGGTCGCGTCGATCCAGCCGTGCTCGGCCAGCAGGGTGATGACTTCGCGCTCGTCATGCGGCAGGCCGAGCCTGGCGTTGCCGATCACGTAGTCACCCATCTCGATGGCCGCTTCCCACGCGCGGATGACGTTGAGGGTGGCCGCATCCTGGCGTGTGACGTCGCTCACGAACGTGGTCGGGTCCTTCTCGTATTCTTCGCGGGCGCGCCGGCAGCAGCGTTCGATGGTGCCGGCCTTGCTTACCAGGATGTCGTCGTCCATTGCGTTTCCCTTTCAGGTCTTACAGGAGGAACAGCGCCGCCGCCACGCAGGTCGGGGCCAGCGCGCCCAGGAACAGTCCGCCCATGCCGATCGAGCCTTCATCGAAACCGTCGCGCAGCAGGGCGGCGCCGGCCGGATTCGGGGCGTTGGCGATCACGGTCAGGCCGCCGCCGCCGACCGCGCCGGCCACCAGCATGTACTTGGCATGGTCGGACAGCCCCTCGATCAGCGAACCGAGGTAGGTCAGGGCCGCATTATCGGTGATTGCCGTGAGGGCCAGCGCGCCGAAGAACAGGGCGGTCGGCTCCAGGCTCGAGACCAGGGGCTGCAGCCACCATTGCTGCATCCCGCCCAGCACCACCAGGCCGGCCAGGAAGAAGCCCACCAGCAGGCCTTCCTTCAGGATCAGGGGCGACTGGTGTTTCGGGTAGGCCTGGGTATAGCCGAGGAAGAGCAGGAACAGGCCAATGAACAGCACCGGATGGTGGGCCAGCAGCACCACGCCCGCGAGCAGGGCCAGGTGCACGCTCGACACCACCCAGGGCATCCTGACGTCTTCGACCACCGCGCGGGGCGCCAGGTGGCGGCGCAGCAGCAGGGTGATGACGGTCGCGTTGAAGCACACCGCCACCGCGGCGCGCCAGCCGAAGGTGGAGGCCATGAAAGCACTGTCCCAGCCCCAGGTGCCGGCCACCATCAGCACCGGCGGCGCGGCATAGGAGGTGAGGGTGCCGCCGATCGAGACGTTGACGAACAGGACGCCGAGCGCGCCGTACTTCATCCATTCGGGAATGCCGGGCCGGAATACCTGGGGCGCCAGCATCAGGGCCGCCAGCGTCATCGCGGCCGGCTCGGTGATCAGGGAACCCGCCAGCGGCACCAGGGCCAGGCCGAGCCAGCACAGCGCCACCTCGGTGCGCACCGGGGCGAATCGCGCCAGCAGGGCGAGCAGGTCGCGCACGGCGTCCAGCACCGGGCGCGAGGCGGCGATCACCATCACCACGAAGACGAACAGCGGTTCGGTATAGTGCCGCGATTCGACGTAGCCGATCGCGTTCCCGCTCCCGGCCAGCAGGGCCATGGCGAGCACCAGCACGAAGGCCCAGAAACCGAACACGACTTCGACTTCACCCAGCAGGTGGAAGAGGCCGGCATGGCGAGGGTGGCGCTGGGCCAGGGAGTGAAACAGCTTGGTGGAAAAGGTATGGACGAGGGCGATGGCGAACAGGATGGCGCCGACGAGCTGGATCGTGGTCACGGATGCACTCCGTGGCGTGCGGGAGACAGATTGGTCATTGTCTTGCTGCTAATGAAGAAGCCAACATTATTCCACGTTTTCCGCGCCAGGCCTGACTTTCAGGAGGATGCGGCACCTTTAGCTTCTGTCAATACCAATCGGTAACTGGTATAGCCTGTTTGAATACACCTTGCCAAATCCGGGCTCAGCGAGTACTGTATGTTTATACAGTATATTTTGCCAACACCCTATGATTTGCTCATCCATTTCCACTGCGCCGGAGACATTGCATCCTGCGCTCTGGCGGGCATCGCAGCTGGCGCGGGGCAGCACGCGCTGCGTCGATACCGGGCATGCGCCGCTCTCGTCCCAGCTGCCCGGCGGCGGCTGGCCGGTCGGCACCCTCGTCGAACTGCTGCAGCAGCAGCCCGGCATCGGCGAGATGCGCCTGCTGCGCCCGGCCCTGCAGGCCTGCGCCGAGCGCCGCATCGTCCTGCTGCAGCCGCCGCATCCGCCGCAAGCCCTGGCGCTGGCCGCGCTGGGCCTGCCGCCCTCGCAACTGCTATGGCTGCGTACGCAACGCAGCGCCGACGCCCTGTGGGCGGCCGAACAGGTGCTGCGTAGCGGCAGTTGCGGCGCCTTGCTGTTCTGGGCCAACCATGTGCGCGGCGAAAGCCTGCGCCGCCTGCACCTGGCGGCCCAGCATGGCGAAACCCTGTTCTTCATGCTGCGCCCGCTGGCCGCGGCGCAAGACGCTTCACCCGCGCCGCTGCGCCTGGCGCTGCGCCCGGCGGCCGGCGGCATGAGCATCGACTTCGTCAAACGCCGGGGACCGCAGCGCGACGCGCCGCTGTTCCTGCCCCTTACTCCTTCTTTATTGCAACGACATGCGTTTGTGGATCGGCCTGTCCCTGTCCCAGCTGCCGCTCGAGGTCTTCAGCCCCAACTGGTGCAGTGACCCCGGCAGCGTGGTGCTGGAGCAGGAGCGCGTGCTGGCCCTCTCGCCGGCGGCGCGCGCGGCCGGCATCGGGCGCGGCATGCGGCGCGGCGGCGTCCTGATGCTCCTGCCCGAGGCGCGCCTGTACGAGCGCGACCCGGCGCGCGAGGCCGAGGCCCTGGACGCGGTGGCGCTGGCGATGCTGCAGTACACGCCCCAGGTGGCCTTGGCCGAGGAGGCGACGCTGTTGATGGACATCGGCGCCAGCCTGCGCCTGTTCGGCGGCATCCGGGCCCTGTGTGCACGAGTTCGCGCCAGCCTGCGCGCGCTCGGCTTCACCGCCGCGGTCAGCTGTGCGCCCACGGCGCGCGCGGCCTGGTTGCTGGCGCGTTACGGCGGGCAGCACGGCGGGCGTGGCGGGGCGTACGGCCGTGTGCCGGGACGTTCCCTGCGCATGGCCTCGCTCGAACGCCGGCTCGACCGCCTGCCGGTGGCGCTGCTGCCGCCGGCGCGGCTGTACGCGGCCTGGTTCGAAGGCCTGGGCTGCGAGCGCCTGGGCGAGCTGCGCCGCTTGCCGCGTCCCGGACTGCAGCGCCGCTGCGGACGCGAGCTGCTCGACATGCTCGACGCCGCCTACGGCCTGTGCCCGGAACTGTTCGACTGGGTGGCGCCGCCCGAGAGCTTCCGGGCCCGGCTCGAACTGTTCGACCGCATCGAGCAGGCCGACCTGCTCCTGGCCGGCGCCGGGCACCTGGTGCTGCAGCTGGTCGGCTGGCTGTGCGCGCGCCAATTCGCGGTCGAGCGCATCACCCTGCTGATGGAGCACGAACGGGGGAGGGTGGCGATGCCGCCCACGCCGCTCGAGATCGCCCTGGCCGAGCCCACCTGGCGCGACGAGCACCTGATGCGCCTGCTGAAGGAACGCCTGG
The DNA here is from genome assembly GCF_024753255.1 of Massilia agri. Lineage (GTDB taxonomy): Bacteria > Pseudomonadota > Gammaproteobacteria > Burkholderiales > Burkholderiaceae_D > Telluria > Telluria agri. Next base: position 270,474 of record NZ_JANUHA010000001.1, on the reverse strand, counting down.
CCAAGCAGGAATTACCCGCACCCGTGATCGGGCTGGCGCTGGAAGCGCTGCAGGTGCGGGCCATGGCGCCGCCCACGGAGTCGCTGTTTCCCGAACCCGGCGGCACGGAAGAAGATCGCATGCGCATGCTCGAGCTGCTGGTGGCGCGCCTGGGGCCGGAAAACGTGCTGCAGGCGCTGCCGCAGGCCGACTATCGGCCCGAGGTCGCCAACGAATGGGTGCCGGTGCAGCAGAAGGTGCGGCCCTCCGAGCGCGCAGCGCGCCTGCCGCCGGATGTGGCCAGCCTGCCGCGCCCGAGCTGGCTGCTGGCCAAGCCGATCGCACTCCTGATGCGCAACCACCGGCCTTTCTATGGTTCGCCGCTCAAGGTCGCCTCGACACCCGAGCGCATCGAGGCGGGCTGGTGGAGCGAGACGCAGACGCGCGACTATTTCATCGCGGAAGGGCAGGACCATACGCTGTACTGGATCTACCGCGAACGCATCGTCGGGTCCGGCGCGGATGCCGAGCCGCGCTGGTATTTGCATGGTCTGTTCGGATAGCGGGGGCGTACTTTCAGGCAATACAGCTATATCAGGCCTGGACGACAGTGATGCGTGCGAAGCTCAGGTTGTCGAACACCCGGATGCGGCCTTTGAGCGGCCACCAGTCGTACAGGAAGATCTGTACCGGCCGCCACATTGCGACCCACCCGATGATGGTCAGGCTTTCGCGGATGATCGACCTGGCGGGCCCCGTCATGACGGTCACCGCAAGCTCGGCGAGCAGCAGGCAGGCGCATACAAATGCCAGGCCGATCGCCAGACTGGTGCGGCCCTGGCGCAGCAGTTGGCGCAGTTCGGAACGCACCAGTTCGGTCTTGTAGCCGTAATAATTATGGATCGCCTCCGACAGCAGTTCGCTGGTTTGCTCCGCGGAATCGAGCCGTTCCACGCGTATACTCAGGTGCAGGCGGCTCTCGTGAGGCAGGGCCAGCGCCCAGCTTTCGATATAGGCTTCGCAGGTCCGGTCGAGGTCCTTGTTGAGGAAGGGCGAGGGATCGAGTGAATTGAAAAGCTGTCCCGCTTCGCGCACGTGCAATTCGAGGGTATGGATGGGATGTCCGGCATGCATGCGGCAAGGGTAGCGCAGTCGGCCGGTGTACGCCAGTGTCCCTCGTCTCGGCCGTGCTGCCGCCAGGGATGGATATACTTGCGTTCACTCATCCGCCGCCAATCTTGCAAGGAGCATCGCACATGGAAGTCCTGGTCGTCCTCTCTGCCCTGGCGCTACTGATGCTGGCCGCCTACCGCGGCTACAGCGTCATCCTGTTCGCCCCGGTCTGCGCCATGCTTGGCGTGCTCGTGACCGATCCCGCATCCGTGCCGGCCATGTTCAGCGGCGTCTTCATGGAAAAGCTGGTCGCTTTCGTCAAGCTGTATTTTCCCGTATTCGTGCTGGGAGCGGTATTCGGCAAGCTGATCGAGCTGTCGGGGTTCTCCCAAGCAATTGTCAAAGCCGTTATCCAGGCAGTGGGACGCCAGCGGGCCATTCTTTCCATCGTCCTCGTATGCGCGGTGCTCACCTACGGTGGCGTCTCCCTGTTCGTGGTCGTCTTCGCGGTCTATCCATTTGCGGCTGAAATGTTCCGGCAAGGCGATATTCCCAAACGGCTGATACCGGCCACCATCGCCCTCGGCGCATTTACCTTCACCATGGCCGCCATGCCGGGCTCGCCCCAGATCCAGAACATCATCCCAACGACCTTCTTTGCGACCAGCACCTGGGCCGCACCCTTCCTCGGATTGGCCGGTTCGGTCTTCATTGTCGCGGTGGGGGTGCTCTACCTGGAGTCCCGCCGTCGCCAGGCCGCGCGCAAGGGCGAGGGATACGGGGAGGGGCACCGCAACGAGCCTGAAACGTTTCCGGACCTGAGCTTGCCCCATCCGCTGCTCGCCATCTCCCCCCTTGTCGTCGTCGGCGTGCTGAACGCATTGTTTACCCACCTGATCCCGCTGTATTTCGGCAGCACGGTCACGCTCGAGCCGGGCGGTCAGCCATTGGTCGTGGAAGTCACGCCCATGGTCGCGATCTGGGCGGTGGAAGGCGCGCTGCTCGCCGGTATCGCCTGGATCCTGCTGTTTGCCTTCCGCTCCGTCGCGTCACGTTTCGCCGAAGGCTCCAGCAGCGCAGTGGCGGGCGCCCTGCTTGCATCGCTGAACACGGCATCCGAATACGGCTTTGGCGCGGTGATCGCCGCCTTGCCAGGTTTCTCGAGCATTACCGCCGCCCTCGAACGCGTGCCGAATCCTTTGATCAACGAAGCGGTGAGTGTGAGTGTTCTCGCAGGCATCACCGGTTCCGCTTCCGGAGGCATGAGCATCGCGTTGGCAGCGCTGTCCGATACGTTCATCGCCGCCGCCAGGGAAGCACATATTCCAATGGAAGTGCTGCACCGTGTGGCATCGATGGCCAGCGGCGGCATGGATACCCTGCCGCACAACGGTGCGGTCATTACCCTGCTTGCTGTGACGGGGCTGACGCACCGGCAATCCTACCGGGATATCTTCATGGTGACGGTCCTGGTCGCCACCTCGGCCGTACTGCTGGTGATCGCCCTGTATTACATGTTCGGCATCGTTTAGCAGGGAGAATGCCCGCCACTCGTTCTGCGCCGCATCTCGCGTCCGCGGCGTTAACCGGGCGCTTCGATTACCCATCTTGTCTGATACTATGCCCATCCGCCGCATGCGCAGTCATGCGCGGACAGCCAGCAATTCCACGACGGAGGACAAGTGTTTGGAGCAATGCATAGCCGCATGTTTGTGGGCAAGGGGCAGCCGCCCCTGGGGCCCCGCGGCGCCCCCGTGTCCAGGCAGGATGCGGAGGGGGAGGTAGGCCGCGTTCGCAAGGTGCTGGTCGTCGACGACGAGCCCGACGTCGCAGACATGGCCGAAGTCCTGCTGGCGGCCCATGGACTGGAAGCCATCGTCGCCTATTCGGCCGCCGATGCCCTGCGCATGCTGGCCGCCCATCCCGACATCGACGCCGTGGTCAGCGATGTCATGATGCCCGGCATGAACGGCCTCGAACTGGCCGAGCAGATCGACGAGCAATATCCTAAAGTAAAGGTCGTACTGGCATCGGGCTATATGGCGCCAGACATGACCCGGGGGCAGCCGCTCAAGCGCCTCTTCCTCGCCAAGCCCTACCGCATCGAGCAGCTGCTCCAGCTCCTGCGCACCTGAATCCGCCTTAGCCGGCCCGCATCACCCGCGTCAGGTGCAACTGATTACGCACCACATAGCCCAGCGATTCGTACAGCGCGATCGCACCACGGTTGCTGGGATAGACGTGCAGGAAAGGCAGGCGGCCGCCAGCCGCAATGCGCCGGGTCCGCTCCGCCAGCAGGTGGCGCGCATAGGCCTTTCCCCGGTACGCCGGATGCACGCAGACGGCGCTCACCTCGATCGCACCATCCGGGCGCATCCGCTCTCCCGTCATCGCGGCCAGCTCCCCGCCTTCGCGGATGCCGATGAATTCGCCGAGTTGATGGGTACGCGCGGCAAACGGTCCCGGATTGGTCAGCCCGGCAAGCACGCGCATCGCTTCCACATCCGCTTCGCCCAGTACCGCGAAGGGCAGGGACGAGGCCGGCAACTCGCGCGTGGCCGCCATCTGCAGCACCGGCTCGAGCGGCGTCGAGACCAGCCCCGCGTCCGCCGGCGCCGCGGCCGGGCCCGGCGTCACCAGCATGGCCGCCTCGCCCGGTAGCAGCAACTCCGCCAGCGCCATCCAGGCAGGCGGATCCTCGCTCGCCAGCGCGGCGAAGGGCCCGATGTCGCGCGGGTAGCGCTGCGCCAGCGGTCCGCCGAGGGCGAGATGGCGATGGCCGCCGTTCAGGGACGACCAGACCGGCCGGTCCAGTGCCGCATGCAGGGAAGGGGAGAGGTCGAACGGGTTCATGCTGTCCAGGCAAAATGGTTGAGCAGGAGTCCTCCGATGATACCGCGCCTGAGAAAGTCCGCGCTAGTCGCCGACCTTGCCGCAACCCCGGTGTCAGGTCTGACATTTAGACACGGTCTCAACCATAGGCCCGGCTGCCAATGACGAGGCCGTGTCCGATTGTCAGACCTGACACCAAGGGGTGACACCAAGGGGGAAAGCCCGCGCTAGTCGCCGACCTTGCCGCGCAGCGCCTTGATGCGGCCGCTTCGCGCCTTGGCGTCCAGGCGCCGCAGCTGGGAGCCGCGGGTCGGGCGGGTGGGGCGGCGCGCAACCCCGGTGTCAGGTCTGACATTTAGACACGGTCTCAACCATAGGCCCGGCTGCCAATGACGAGGCCGTGTCCGATTGTCAGACCTGACACCAAGGGGTGACACCAAGGGGGAAAGTCCGCGCTAGTCGCCGACCTTGCCGCGCAGCGCCTTGATGCGGCCGCTTCGCGCCTTGGCGTCCAGGCGCCGCAGCTGGGAGCCGCGGGTCGGGCGGGTGGGGCGGCGCACGGCACGCACCACGCCGGCCTCGTCGACCAGCTCCTGCAGGCGCCGCAAGGCGTCGAGCTTGTTCTGTTCCAGGCTGCGCGAGGCCTGGGCTTTCAGCACGATCACGCCTTCCTGGGTGATGCGTCCGTCGCGCAGCGCCAGCAGGCGCTCCTTGATGTGGTCCGGCAAGGACGAGGCCGCCACGTCGAAGCGCGCATGCACCGCGCACGAGACCTTGTTGACGTTCTGCCCGCCCGGGCCTTGCGCCCGGATCGCGCTGAACTCGACTTCCGCCGGATTGATCGTTGCCATCTTCTGTCCTGTATCCGCCCAGGCCGCATTGTACGGCCCGCGGCGCTCCGTGCCCTGTGCCGCACGACAACAGCGGGCATTCGCTTGCGACGGATTGCTGCGCTATCATGTATTTACGGATTGACCACTGCAAGCCCGCAGCGCCGGTCCCACCGGCCTGGAGAGCCTGGATACCTGGACACGCTGGAGACCCCTTGAACCTCTCGCCCCTGCCTCTCGCCGTCTTCGTCGTCGATGCTTCCGGCGCCGTCGCCAGCTGGAACAAGGCTTGCGAAAAGCTGGCCGGCTACGACGCGGCCGCCATCCATGGCATGACCATCGAACGCATCATCGAGTTCGACGATCCGCCGGGCACGCATCCGCGCATGGCGGCACGCGCCGACGCCGAGAACGAGGCCGTGCTGGTCTGCGCCGACGGCCGTCGCCTGCCGGTCCGGGTGATGGTGGCGCCGCAATCCTTCGATCTCGAACAGCCCGGCACCTACAGCGTCATCGTGATCCCGCGCGCCGGCGAGCTGCCGCCGCGCTATGCCCTGATCCAGGACCTGCCGGTAGGCGACATCATTGAGGCGCTGCCCTGCGTGTTCTACGTCATCGACCAGAGCGGCCACCTGCTGCTGTGGAACCGCCAGCTCGAGGAAGCGCTCGAGATGCAGGCCGAGGAGCTGCCCACCACCAACGTCAAGTTCTTCTTCGACGAGAAGGACCGTCCGGGGATCGTCGAAAAGATCCTGAGCGCCTTCGAGCGGGGCGGCTCCTGGCACGAAGCCGAGATGATCGGCAAGCACGGCAAGCGCACCACCTTCCTGTTCCAGTGCGCCCGTTCGAGCCTGGGCAACGTGCCCTGCGTGTTCGGCACCGGCGTCGACATCACGGCGCGCAAGCGCAGCGAGCACGCGATGCTGGTGCGCGAGCGCGCCATGTCCTCGAGCCTGAACGCGATCGTGATCACCCAGTGCGAGGAGGGCGAGCACCGCATCGAATACGTCAACCCGGCCTTCGAACAGATCACCGGCTATCCTTTCGCCGAGATCAAGGGGAAGGACCCGCGCTTCATGCGCGCCGACGGCCACGACCTCGACGAGCGGCGCCGCATCCGCGAGGCCCTCAAGCGCAAGGAGGGCGTGCGCGCGGTGCTGCGCAACGTGCGCAAGAACGGCGAGATCTTCTGGAACGACCTGCGCATCGACCCGGTGGCCAACCTCGACGGCGAGATCACGCACTTCGTCGGCGTCATCAACGACATCACCGAGGCGCGCCACTACGAGCGCCGCCTGCACCACCTGGCCCACCACGATCCGCTCACCGGACTGGCCAACCGCACCCTGCTGCAGGAAAAGCTGCGCACCGCCATCGAGCACACCATGCGCAACGAGAGCTGCGGCGCACTGGCCTTCCTCGACCTCGACAACTTCAAGCACATCAACGACAGCTTCGGCCACGAGGCCGGCGACGCGGTGCTGCGCGAAGTCGCCCGGCGCCTCAGCGAGAACATGCGCGAGGAAGACACCATCGCCCGCTTCGGCGGCGACGAATTCGTCCTGCTGGTCTGTCACGTCGCCAGCCGGGAGCGCCTGGCCGACCTGCTCGAGCGGGTGCGCCGCAGCGTCATGCGCCCGGTCCACGTCGACGGCCAGGAGATCTTCCCCGGCACCAGCATCGGCGTCAGCCTCTTCCCCGACGATGGCGACAACTCGGACAAGATCTTGCGCGCCGCCGACGCCGCCATGTACCACGCCAAGACCCTCGGCAAGAACAACCTCCAGTTCTATTCCGAGGAGCTGAACCAGATCGTGCACGAGCACCTGCTGCTGGAAGCGAGCCTGAGCCGCGCAATCCGCGACCATCAAATGGTGCTGGACTACCAGCCCAAGGTCGACCTGCGCACCGGCAAGGTGGTCGGCGCCGAGGCCCTGGTACGCTGGCGCCATCCGGTCGATGGCATGATCGCGCCCGACCGCTTCATTCCCGTGGCCGAGGAGACGGGCCTCATCGTGCCGCTCGGCGAATGGGTCATCGACGAAGCCTGCGGCGCGCTCAAGGCCATGCGGATGCTCGGCATCGAGGACTTCGTGATCTCGGTGAACCTGTCGGCGCGCCAGCTGCGCCAGCGCGAGTTCGCCGACCGCCTGGGGGCCACCCTGGAGCGCCACGGCGTCGAACCGTGCAAGCTCGAGCTCGAGGTCACGGAAAGCCAGCTGATGGACCATCCGGACGACGCACTGGAAGCGCTGGCCCAGCTCAAGGCGCTCGGCGTGCGCCTGTCGATCGACGACTTCGGCACCGGCTATTCCAGCCTGAGCCACCTGCAGAAGTTCCCGGTCGACTACATCAAGATCGACCGCTCCTTCCTGGGCAACGTCGGACATGACGGCCACCTCGTGATCACCCGCGCTATCATCGCGCTCGGCCACAACCTCAAGCTCAAGGTGATCGCGGAAGGCGTCGAGACCCGCGAGCAGCTCGCCTTCCTGCGCAAGCACCAGTGCGACGAGATGCAGGGCTACTATTTCAGTCCCGCGCTGTCGAAGGAAACGCTGCAGGAAATGGTGACACGCGACACCCGTCTGCCGGACTAGGGCCGGCTCTGCCATCCGGAGGAGGCGGGCGCTCGCTGCGCAGTGCTAGACTGCCGGCCCGCCGTTTCGACTCAAGATTTCACGCGTGCCCGGTTTCCCCTATCGCCTTCCTTCCGTCCTTCTTGCCAGTAGCATGCTCGCCGGGAGCGCCCTGGCCGCCGCGCCGGAGCTCGACGACAAGCGCCGCGGCCTGCTCGCGCACCGGAGCAGCGCCCCGGCGCCGCTCGCCATCGACGGCCGGCTCGATGAAGCGGCATGGCGGGATGCGCCGTCTTTCGAAGACTTCCACAAGCACGCTCCGCGCGACGGCAAGCCCCTGGATGCCGGCCTGCGCACGACGGTGAAGATGCTGGTCCGGGAGGACGCCCTGGTGTTCGGCATCCGCGCCTGGGACGAGCGCCCCGAACGCATGCGCGGCTCGCTGGCGCGGCGCGACAAGGTCGCCCTGGACCAGGATTTCATCGGAATCTGGATCGACCCGGTCGGCCATGGCCGCGCCGCCCAGTTCGTGCGGGTGAACCTGGCCGGTGTCCTCAGCGATGGCCTGCATCGGGCGGACGACGATGAATCGGACCTGGGGCCAGACTTCCCGATCGACGCGGGCGTGCAGCAGCTTCTAGATGGCTACAGCATGGAAGTGCGCTGGCCGCTGTCGAACCTGCGCTTTCCCTACGCCGGCGGCAAGGACTGGCAGGTGCTGGTCGAGCGCAGCGTGCCGCATGCCGATGGCCTGCTGCTGGTGAGCGCGCCGCTGCGCACCGACGCACTGAGCCACCTGTCCTTCCTGCGCGAGGTCGGCGGCATGGACACGACCGTGGCCGCCGTGCGCGACCGGCGCTTCCTGGAATTGCGGCCCGAGCTGACCGTGCGCGGCGACCGGGCCAGGGCCGATGGCCTGCGCCATCGCAGCCAGGCCGCCGAACTCGGGCTCGAGATCAATGCACGGCCGCGCGCCGACTGGGTGTTCAACGCCACCATCAACCCGGACTATTCCCAGGTCGAGGTCGACCAGCCGGTGTCCCAGGGCGCCGGCAACATCGCCATGAGCCTGCCCGAGAAGCGCGGCTTCTTCCTCGAAAGCGCCGACGTCCTCGGCCTGCCGCTGCCGGCCTTCTATTCGCGCACCGTGGGCAACCCAAGCTGGGGCCTGCGCGCCACCTGGCGCGCGGCCGATGCCGGCGCCACGGCCATGAGCCTGCGCGACCAGGAGGGCGGACTGGTATTGCGCGGCCGTCCCTACGAGACGCTGGAAACGCTCCAGGAGCGGCCCACGCGCGCCAGCCTGCTGCGCATGCGCTGGCATGGCGAGGGCCTGCTGCTGGGGGCGCTCGCTTCGCAGCGGAAGGTGGCGGGAGGAGGGGGCAACGACGTCCTCGGCCTGGACATGCAGTGGCGCGGCACGGGCAAGGACGGCGTGCAGCGCCAGGCCATCGTCACCGCCATGCATTCGCGCACCGATGGACGCAATGGCGCCTACCTGCACGGCAAGGTCATCCACAGTTCGGAGCGCTGGTGGAACGAGGCGATGGTCGAGGCAATCGGGCCGGGCTTTGTCAACGACAACGGCTTCGTGCCGCAGGCCGGCATCGTCAAGCTCGATGCGGAACTCAATCGCGTGCTGGGACAGCACCGCGTCGCCGGCCTGGACATGTACGAGTTCGAGCTTCACTTCGGCCTGCACGAGATCCGCACCCTGCACGACCGCAGCCTCGGCCAGCCGGGGAACGAGGTCGTCGAACGCAAGCTGCGGCCGGGGATCTGGTTCGCGGCCGGACGCCAGACCGAGTTCTGGACCCAGCTCGGCTTCGACCGGCAGCGCGCCCGCACCGGCGGCAAGCTGCACGACACACGCGCGCTGCACTTCGGTTTCGAAACCACGCCTTATCCCTGGGTGACGAAGATCGCCGGCGAAGTGACGCTCGGCCGCCAGCTCGACGTTGACGCCGACCGCGTCGGTCCGGGCGGCAACGTCACGCTGGACGCGGGCCTGCGCTTTCCGCTGGTGCGCGGCTGGGCGCTGGAACTCGACCACCACGTGAACCGCGCCTGGGTCCGCGGCACCCTGGGGCAAGCGGCGTTCGCCGACACCTCCTGGCGCTGGCTCGCCATGCTGCACCTGACCCCGCGCGACTCGCTGCGATTGCTGGCCCAGAACACCTGGTCCGCGCGCCGCGACGACGGCGTGACCCAGCTGGAAGCCTGGAACGAGCGCCAGGTGCACCGCTCCTTCCTGTACCGCTACCTCTGGCGCCATGGACGTTCGGTGTCGGCGGGGTATGTCGACGAGAAGATGCCGCTGGTGGGCAATCGCAGCAAATCGCTGACCTTCAAGCTGCAGTGGGAGGTCTGAGGCGGACGGCCTGCCGGATCGCCATCGGGTAGAGTAGGCGCATGCCTGCTTATCCTCACACCCCGGACGGCCGCTATTTCGTGGTGAAAGGCCGCCTCTGGCGCACCAGCAATCCCCATCTCGCACCCGAGGAACGGGAGCGCCTTGTCAAGCGCCTGATGGATGCGCGCAGAGAAGTCGGGCGTGCGAAGAAGGCCGGCGACGAGATTGCCGAGCGCGCCGCGCGCAGCCAGGTCGACGCGGCCAAGCGGGCGCTGGGCGAACGCGGGCCCGTCTGGTGGGACGACGGCGCGCCGGACTACGACCGCAGGATGGCCGTGAACACGCCCTATGCCGCGTGGTACGCCGCGCTGGAAAACTAGGCGGAAGGCGCCTGGCGCGGCGCGCGCAAGGTCAGCTTGATGATCTCGCCCGGCTTCCACAGGCGCATGCGCGGCCCCCAGCTGCCGGCGCCGCGCGTCACGTACAGCATCATGCCCCCGACGTCGTAGGAGCCCGCGTACTTCGGGAAGCGCCGCGCGACGGCATAGCTGAAGGGCCAGATCTGGCCGCCGTGGGTGTGCCCGGACAGCATCAGGTCCACGCCGCGCCGGCTCGCCTCCATGACGACGGGGGTGGCGGGGATGTGCGACATCAGGATGGTCGCCTTGTCCTCTTGCGCGCCCAGGGTGCCGGCCAGGCCCGTGGTGAGGCTGCCGCCGCGGCGCATGGTGGCGCCGATGTCCTCGATCCCGGCCAGCACCAGTCCCGGCGCCAGTTCCACCTGGCGGTCGCGCAGCCAGCGCACGCCGCCTTCCGCAAATTCGGACACCGTGGTCTCGGCGTCGCCGTAGAACTCGTGATTGCCCGTCACGGCCCACACGCCCAGCGGCGCGCGCAGGCCGCGCAACACGCCGGCCAGTTGGGGCTCGCCCACAGGCTCGTCCTCGACCAGGTCGCCCACCAGCAGCACGGCGGCCGGCTTCAGGGCGTTGATCTGTTCGACGCGCGCGGCCATCCAATCCGAGCGGCGCTGGGCGCCCAGGTGGATGTCGCTGACGGCGGCGATGACAGTGCCGTCCAGCGCCGGCGGCAGGCCGCGCAGTACGACTTCCTGTTCGACGATGACGGGCGCGCGCATGCCCTGGAACAGCGCGAAAGCCGCGAGCAGCACGCCGGCGACGGCGCCCCCCAGACGGATCGTTTGCGTATGCGCGCGCCACCAGAAGCCGAAGCCGCTCAGCAGGTCGGCCGCCAGGAGGCACATCGACATCAGGAAGGTGATGCCGAGCCAGGTAACGGCGAACTGCCCCGGCCACCAGCGCCAGTCGAGCGCCGCGTCGCCCACGTGGACGCCGGCGATGTAGACGAACCAGAGGAGGAGGGCGCCGATCCACCAGGCGCGCGCCGGGATGCGGCTCTTGACTGGGGCGAGGGCGTACAGGCGGGCGACGACGTAAAGATGGAACAGCGAACCGACGATATTCAGGACGATCGAAAACATGCGGAAGCGGTCAAGGTGCAGGGACCGTCACATTAAAGCAAATTCGGCCGCCTTGCGCGCGTGCAGTGCGGTGGTGTCGAAGACCGGCACCGGGCTGTCGGCCTGCTGGACCAGCAGGCCGATCTCGGTGCAGCCGAAGATGATCGCTTCGGCGCCGGCGTCGACCAGCTGCCTGATGACGGCCCGGTAGCCTTCGCGCGAAGCATCGCGTACCTGGCCCTGGCACAGCTCCTCGTAGATCACGCGATGCACCAGCGTGCGCCCGGCATCGTCAGGCACCAGCACCCGCAAGCCATGCTCCTTCTCCAGGCGCGCGCGGTAGAAATCCTGCTCCATCGTGAAGCGGGTGCCCAAGAGGCCCACGGTACGCAAGCCGGCGGCGCGGATCTCCGAGGCCGTCGGGTCGGCGATGTGCAGGAGCGGGATGCCAGCCAGCGCCTCGATCGCGGGCGCCACCTTGTGCATGGTGTTCGTGCACAGCACCAGGAAGTCGGCGCCCGCCAGGGCCAGCCTGCGGCCGCAGTCGCCCAGCAGGCTGCCTGCCGTGTCCCAGTCGCCCAGGCGTTGCAGGCGCTCGATCTCGTCGAAGTCCACGCTCACCATCACGATCTTCGCCGAGTGCAGGCCGCCGCGCAGGGCGCGCACGGTTTCGTTGATGCTGCGGTAGTAGGGAATGGTCGATTCCCAGCTCATGCCGCCGAGCAGACCGATGGTCTTCATGGTGCCGCTTTCATTCGAAAAAAACAGGCGGACGAGTCTAGCACGCAGTCCATGGGGTAAAAATTGGACCAAAGCATGAATGCAAATAAAATTTGCATAGTGACCTAAAAATCCGTATTTCGTATGCCTTGAAAATCCATTGGCCGGGTATTAGATTGGACTCACCGGATGCTCACGATGAGGTCCGGCAACATATCGCTTAACTTTTACGAGGATATATACCATGCGTACTTTTGACCTGACTCCCCTGTACCGTTCCGCCATCGGTTTCGATCGCCTGGCCAGCCTGCTCGAGCAGCGCAGCGAGCCGAGCTACCCGCCGTACAACATCGAACTGGTGAGCGAAGACAATTACCGCATCGTGATGGCCCTCGCCGGCTTCACCCGCGATGAGGTGGAAATCGTGACCGAGCGCGACACCCTGCACGTCACCGGCCGCAAGCAGAAGGACGAGACCCAGCGCACCTTCCTGCACCGTGGCATCGCAGCCCGCGACTTCGAACAGCGCTTCCAGCTGGCCAACCACGTGAAGGTCACCAGCGCTTCCTTCGATAACGGCATGCTGACCATCGAACTGGTGCGCGAAGTGCCCGAAGCCTTCAAGCCGCGCAAGATCGCGATTGGCGACGCCAACGGCAACACCAACAATGTGCAGACGCTGGAACAGCGCGCCGCATAAGGTACTAGCAGCAGCTTGAAAGAGGGCGCCCAGGTGGCGCCCTTTTTGACGATCGGGCCGCGTTTTTGTAGGGTGGTCGGCTTCGCCGACCGCGCGTCCAACTCACGGATGCGCTGTGACTGCGCGAGCCGGAGCTGAACGCGCGTTCGGCGGAGCCGAACACCCTACTTAAGAGACGTCTAAGTATCAAATTAAGCATGTTCTAAGCCAGCTTTGGGAAGATAAGCCCATCGATAGACACCATCATCGGTCAACCATTTTCATCAGGAGCACAATATGCCTAACCAAGGTGCCGTCACTGCCATCACTGCCAAACGCCTCACGCTGGCCTTGTGTGCCGCGGGCGTCGTCGGCGGAGCGGTGGGTGCGCTTGCAGTCAACCACAACAACGTCGCGGCCGAAACCGCAGCCGCGGCAGCCGCAGCTCCTGCGCCCGCGGCCAGCGTGGCGCCAGCCCCCAGCGTTGCGCCCGCCCCGGCGGCCACGGTGACCCTTCCTGATTTCACCCGCATCGCCGCCACCAACGGCAAGGCGGTGGTGAACATTCGCGTCGTCGGCGGGATCAAGACCGGCAACCGCGCCGATGTGCCGTCCCTGCCGCGCAATCACCCTTTGTATGAGTTCTTCCGACAGTTCCAGGATCCGCGCTTCGGCGGCGGCGGTGGTCGCGAAGCTCCCGTTTTCGGCGCCGGATCGGGCTTCATCGTAAGCCCGGACGGCGTCATCCTGACCAACGCCCACGTCGTGAAAGGCGCCGACGAAGTCACCGTCAAGCTGCAGGACCGCCGCGAATTCCGCGCCAAGGTCCTGGGCTCGGACGCGCGCACCGACGTGGCCGTGCTGAAGATCGATGCGAAAAACCTGCCGGTCGCGCCGCTCGGCAAATCGCGCAATCTGGCTCCCGGCGAGTGGGTGCTGGCCATCGGCTCGCCCTATGGCCTCGAGAGCACCGTCACCGCCGGCGTGGTGAGCGCCACCGGCCGCAACCTGTCGGACGGCCAGGTGCCCTTCATCCAGACCGACGTGGCGATCAACCCCGGCAACTCGGGCGGCCCGCTGTTCAATACCCGCGGCGAGGTGGTCGGCATCAACTCGCAGATCTACAGCCAGACCGGCGGCTACCAGGGCCTGGCCTTCTCGATCCCGATCGACGTCGCGGTCAAGATCAAGGACCAGATCATCGCCACCGGCAAGGTGCAGCATGCCAAACTGGGAGTGAGCGTGCAGGAGATCGGCCAGGACTTCGCCGATTCCTTCGGGCTCGAGTCGCCCGACGGCGCACTGATCGCGAGCGTCGAGCGTGGCAGCCCGGCCGAGCGCGCCGGCCTGAAGTCGGGCGACATCGTCCGCCGCATCAACGGCCAGCCGATCGTGTCCTCGCTCGACCTGTCCAGTAACATCGCGCTGTCCAAGCCGGGCGAAAAGGTGGCGCTCGACGTCTGGCGCGACGGCAAGCTGGTGCGCATCGATGCGACCCTGGGCGACGCCAACGAGAAGGGCCGGCGCGCGCCGCAGGAAGAGCTGGCCTCGAACTCGGACAACAGCGCCAGGCTGGGCCTGGCCCTGCGTCCGCTCGAGCCCATCGAGCGCCGCCAGAGCGGCATCGCCAGCGGCCTCGTGATCGAGGACGCCTCGGGCGCGGCAGCCATCGCCGGCGTCGAGCCGGGCGATGTACTGATTTCGGTTAACGGCCGCCCGGTGAACACGGTCGGCCAGGTCCGCGACGTGGTGGCGAAAGCCAGCAAGTCTGTGGCCTTGCTGATTCAGCGCGGGAGTGACAAAATCTTCATTCCTGTGCGGATTGGGTAAGGAAGCGTAGCGTCCGCCGCTAGTACGGTTTCAAGAACGGGGAATTCATGCGGCTACTGCTGGTGGAAGACGATACGATGATCGGCGAAGTAGTGCTCGACCTGCTAAGGGCCGAGCACTACGCCGTCGACTGGGTCAAGGACGGCGAGATGGCCGACACGGCCCTCATGCAAAACCAGAACTATGACCTGGTCCTGCTCGACCTTGGCCTGCCGCGCAAGGACGGGCTCGACGTGCTGCGCTCGATGCGCTCGCGCAAGGACCGCACGCCGGTACTGGTCGCCACCGCGCGCGACTCGGTGGCCCAGCGCATCGCCGGGCTGGATGCCGGCGCCGACGACTACGTCCTCAAACCCTATGACCTCGACGAACTGCTGGCGCGCATCCGTGCGCTGCTGCGCCGCGCCGCCGGGCGCGGCGAGCCCGTCTTCGAGTACAAGAACATCTCCATCAATCCCGCCACCCGCGAGACCCTGGTCGACGGCGCACCGGTCGCCCTGTCGGCGCGCGAATGGGCCGTTCTGGAAGCCCTGGTGGCGCGTCCCGGCGCGGTGCTCTCGCGCGCCCAGCTGGAAGAAAAGCTGTACAGCTGGCGCGACGAAGTCTCGAGCAATGCGGTCGAAGTCTACATCCACGGCCTGCGCAAGAAGCTGGGCAGTGACCTGATCCAGAACGTGCGCGGCGTCGGCTACATGGTGCCGAAGGCATGAAGCTGAAGTCCAGGGTCACGCACTCGCTGCGCGGCCGGCTGCTGTGGTACCTGCTGGCGGCGATCACCATCGCCGCCCTGGCGCAGGCCTCGATCGCCTATCGCACCGCGCTGCACGACGCCGACCAGATCTTCGACTACCACATGCAGCAGATGGCACTGTCGCTGCGCTCGGGCACCCCGCTGTCGAACACCGAGGCGCAGCAGCGCATCGCCGCCCAGGCCGCCGAAGGCGGCGCCCAGGCGGCGGGCGGCGAGGGTGGCAACAGCAGCGACGACATGGTGGTGCAGATGTGGTCCCCCGACGGGGTGCAGGTCTTCCACAGCGTCTCGCGCGCCAAGCTGCCGCAGCGCGCCGTGCTGGGCTTTTCCAATGTGAAGTCGAACGGCACCACCTACCGCGTGTTCTCGATCCAGACCGCGAACCAGACGGTGCAGGTGGCCCAGGACCTGGCCGTGCGCCGCAACATGGCCGGCAACCTGGCCCTGCGCACGCTCGGTCCCATCGCGGTCATGATGCCGATCCTGATGCTGGTCGTGTGGTGGGTCGTGAGCGGCTCGCTGGAGCCGGTCGCGCGGGTGCGCTCGCAGGTGGCTTCGCGCCAGGCGGACGACCTGTCTCCCGTATCCGACAACGGCCTGCCGGACGAGGTGCGACCCCTGGTACAGGAACTGAACCTGCTGTTCGGGCGCGTCAAGACCGCCTTCGATGCCCAGCAGACCTTCGTGGCCGACGCGGCGCACGAGCTGCGTACGCCGCTGGCCGCCCTGCGCCTGCAGGCCCAGAGCCTGGACCGCGCCGAGTCGCTTGAAGCGCGCAAGCTGGCCGTCTCGCGCCTGACCGCGGGCATCGACCGCGCCACCCGCCTGGTCGAGCAGCTGCTGGTGCTGGCGCGCCAGGAAGCCACGGCCGCCGGCGGCGCGGCCACCCGTCCGGTGGACATGTCGGAACTGGCGCGCCGCACCGTGGCCGATCTCGCCGGCGTGGCGGCCGCCAAGGGCGTCGACGTGGGCGTCCAGCAGGCCGACGCGGCCCAGGTGGAAGGGCAGCCGGACGCGCTGCAGATCCTGCTGCGCAACCTGGTGGACAACGCGATCAAGTACACGCCGAGCGGCGGCACCGCCGACATCTCGGTAAGGAACGAGGTGGTGGATGGCGCCGCGCAGGTCACGGTCACGGTCGAGGACAGCGGCCCCGGCATCCCGGCGGAAGAACGCGAGCGCGTGTTCGACCGCTTCTACCGCGTGGCCGGCAGCGAGGCCGCCGGCAGCGGACTGGGGCTGGCCATCATCAAGGCCATCGCGGAGCGGCACGGCGCCAGCCTGGCCCTGGGCCAGTCGGCGCGCCTGGGCGGCCTCGCGGCCACCGTCACCTTCCCGCTTCCCGCTGCGGCGGCTTAACAGCCCAGCTTGCGGAAGCGCTTGCGCAGGATGAAGAGGTCCTGCTGGATCGATTCCATCATCGCCGCGCGGGCGCGGCGTTCCGCCTGTTCCGATTCGAGGATGGCCGACCCCAGCAAGCGGCATTCGCGCTGGGTGGCGAGGTCCGGCTTGCGGCGCCGGACCGCGGCGACTTCCAGGCGCTGCGCGTTCGCGCAAGCCTGTTTCGGCGAGCCGGACTTGACCCCCGCCTGGCAAATGGGGGCGGCGTAGCGGGGCGAGGAGGGCTGGGCCTGGACTGCGGCGGCCGCGCCTGCGAGGACAATGGCGGCCAGCGACGCGCCCTGGGCGCGTCGGATCGAATGGGGTTTGATGGTGGTCTCCGGATACTGGAGGGCTGCCCGGCGGCGCCGGCCCTCTCTCTTTTTGGTCAGCCGGCGAGCATACAAGAGTTCGCGGCGCCGGATTCTATCCAATTGTCACGGCCGCTGTCCAGCCTGTAGCGCCAGCTTCAGGGCCGCCACATAGCGCTCGCTGACCGCCACCGTGCCGCCGCCACGCAGCGTCAAGGCATAACCGCCGTCGCCGCCGCTTTCCAGGCGGACGATTTCCGCGCACCGCACGATGGTTCCCCGGTGTACGCGCAGGAATTCGCCCGGCGGCAGCAGACCTTCCAGCCGGCTGATCGTCATCCGGTGCAGCACCGTGCGCCCGGCCAGGTGCAGCTCGACGTAATTCCCCGCCGATTCGATGCGCAGGATGTCGCTCACCTTGACCTGCTCGATGCGGCCGACCGAGCGCACGCTGATGGTGTCGAGCGGCCGGCCTCCTTTGCCCGCCTTCACGTAGCGGCGCAGCGCCGCGCCATAAGCTTCGCGCTGGCCCAGCATCGCGGCCGCGCGCTCGACGGCCTGGGCCAGGCGTACGTCATCGATGGGCTTGAGGAGATAGTCGAGGGCGTGTACATCGAAAGCATCGATGGCGTGCTCGCTGTAGGCGGTCACGAAAATGACCAGCGGCGGCTCCGGCAGGCGGCTGATGTCGCGCGCCAGTTCGAGGCCCGATTGTCCCGGCATGCGGATGTCGAGGAAGACCACGTCCACCGGCTGCTTCTCCAGCGCGGCGCGGGCGGAGGCGGCCCCACCGCACTCCGCGGCGAGCTGCCAGCCAGCATGCGCGGCCATGGCCAGGCGCAGGTTGACCCGGCCCGGCATCTCGTCGTCGACGATCAGGTAGCGGATGGCATGGATGGTATTCATTCGGCCAGCGGCAGCCGGATCTCGGCGACGAAGCGCTCGCCCTCCAGCTGCGTGCGCAGCCGCGCTTCGGCGTGCATGAGCCGCAGGCGGTCGCGGGTGTTGGGAATGCCCAGTCCCGCGCCCGGGTTGGCCTTGACCCCGCGCCGCGCCGGATTGGAGACGCGCACCAGCATGGCGCCGTCTTCCCGGACGAAGGAGAGGCGGATGTCGCTGGCATCCTCGCAACATTCGAGGTCGTGGCGCAGCGCGTTCTCGACCAGGGGTTGCAGCAGCAGCGGTGGGCAGGCGACGCCGGCCAGGTCTTGCGCATCATCGACATGCACCTGCAGGCGCTCGCCGTAGCGCAGGCGCTGCAGGTCCAGGTAGTCCTGCACGAAGCGCAGTTCCTCCGCCAGGGTGGCCGTGTTGCGCGCGCTGGCGGAGAGCACATAGCGCAGCAGCTCGCTCAGGAGATTGATGCCGTGCAGGGCCAGCGGCTTGTCGTCGCTGCGCACCAGGGCGCTAATCGCGTTCAGGGCATTGAAGAGGAAGTGCGGCTCGAGCTGGCCGCGCAGGGCCAGCATGCGCTGTTCCTCGAGCGCCAGCCGCAGGTTGAGCATGTCGGTCTGCGAGCGCTGCCAGGCCAGTTCGCGTTCTTTTGCCCGGCGCGAATAGAACCAGGCGAGGACGGCCGCGAAGGTGCCCGTGGTCGAGAACCAGCCCACCAGCAGCATCTTCATCAAGAGCCGGCGCGCATCGTCCAGCGTGGCGATGTCGAGGTAGCCGCGCTGCCAGGCCATCCAGGTCCACTGCAAGGGCTGGAACAGCAGCACCAGCGCGGCGAACAGGAACACCACGTTGCGCGGCCGGTCGAGCAGGGCGGGCCAGCGCGTCAGCGTCATGGACAAGGACCAGCTCAGGACGATCAGGGGCACGGCATATTCGACGAACCAGGTCTGCAATAGCGCCGGGTAGTGGCTGTCGGCGCCGGCGCGCAGGTTGTCGCTGTAGGTCTGGAGCGCCCCCAGCACGCTGATCGCCGTCCACAGGCAAAGCACGGTGACGGCGATCCTGAGGGAGGGCGGTATGCGGTGGGCGAAGGACGTCATCGGAAAAGTATAGCAGCGCGGTCGTGCCCCACGCCCCGGCGGCGGCAAGCGCCATCCCACGGAAACGCCGATTCGTCACACAGCTGGTGGCGCGCCGCCTCCCTGTACGCACAATGGGGTCAACCATCGAGAATAGGGCGTCATCACACATGCGAATCACCCGAACCGCCTCTGCCTGCGCGCTGCTGCTCGCCGCCTGCTCCAGCGCCTGCGCCCAGACCGCCGTCGAACCCATGCAGCAGGTCGTCGTCAGCGCCGCAGCCGCGGGCGAGCAGCAGCAGCGCGCGCAGTCGACCACCACTGCCATCATCGTCGGACGCGAGGAACTCCTGCGCCAGGGCGACGCCAGCCTGGCCGACGTATTGAAACGCCAGCCCGGCGTCACCGTCGACGCCAGTCCCGGCAAGGACGCCCAGGTCCGCATGCGCGGCCTCGGCAACGGCTACGTCGCCATCCTGCTCAATGGCTTGCCGGCGCCCAGCGGCTTTTCGCTGGAATCGATCAGCCCGGATCTCATCGAGCGCATCGAGATCCAGCGCGCGGCCACGGCCGAGACCAGCAGCCAGGCGGTGGCGGGCTCGATCAATGTGATCATGCGCCGCGCCGGGCCGGCCAAGGGCGCGCCCGCGAACGAGATCAAGGCCGGCAGCGCCTTCCAGCGCGGCCACGCGGCGCCGCAGCTGCTGGCCCAGCACAGCGGCAAGCGCGGCGCGCTCGCCTATACGCTGGCGGCAACGCTCAAGCGCAACGTGAACCCGATCGCGGCCCGCAGCACCGAGGAAGGCTCGGCGCCGGCCCTGCTGCGCCATACGGATTGGACCGATCACCTGGTCGAGGATGTCGCGGAACTGGCGCCGCGCCTGTCCTGGCAGCCCAGCGCCGTCGACAGCATCAGTTCGCAGAGCTATGTGCGCTGGCGCTACATCCACAACGTCAAGCGCGAAAGCGAAACGCTCGAGGTGGGCGCGCCGACGGCATTCCCGCATAACTGGCAGCGTTTCGAGACGCGCCCGCTGCACCTCTACGCCGACCTGGCCTGGACCCGCAAGTTCGCGGGCGGCGCCCGCTTGAGCAACAAGCTGGCGGGCTTCCGCATGCGGCGCGAGGGCGACTTCGTGTTCCACGGCATGGACGGCCTGGACCGGCTGCGCGAATCCCATCTCGTCGCCTCCGGCCCCGTCGAGCGCGAATGGACCTTCAGCGGCAGCTGGCGCCAGCCGCTGTGGGGCAGCCACTCCCTGGCCGCCGGCTGGGAGTTCGGGCGCAAGGACCGCAGCGAGTACCGGCGCGAACGGCACCTGGATGCCGAAGGCAGCCAGTTCTACACCAGCGACGAGGATTACTTCGCGGAAGTCGACAGGAGCGCCTTCTTCGTCCAGGACGAGTGGGACATGGGCGCCGACTGGTCGGCCTATCTCGGCCTGCGCCGCGAAGACCTGACGACCAAGGGACAGGGCAACGCGGCCGCGCCGGTCGACGTCGATGCGGGCGCCTGGAGTCCTGTCTTCCAGCTGCTCTTCAAGCCGCAGCAGGGACAGGAGGATGGCAAGCCGCGCGACCAGTTCCGTTTCGCCCTCGGTCGCACGTACAAGGCGCCGAACATCGTCCAGCTCATGCCGCGCCGCTACACGGTCGACAACAACAACAGCGCCACCAACCCGGACCTGCAGGGCAATCCGGACTTGCGGCCCGAACTCGCGACAAACGTGGACCTGGCCTGGGAGCGCTATTTTGGCAAGGCGGACATGGTCAGCGTCAGCGCCTATCACAAGCGCATCCGCGACAAAATCCTGACCCGCATCGCCCTGCAGGGCGGCGCGTGGACCGCCACGCCGGACAACCACGGCGGCGCGACCGCGCGCGGCCTCGAGTTCGAAGGCCGCATCACGCGCGGGTCGCTGGCCGCGCGCGTCAACCTGGCGCGCAACTGGTCGCGCCTGGACAGCGTGCCGGGCCCCGACAACCGCATCGAGGACCAGCCGGCATGGAGCGGCAACCTCGGGCTGGACGTCAGCGCGCCTTCCAGCCGCCTGGAGGCCGGCGGAACCTTCAGCTACCGCGGCACGGTCGCCAGCCGCGCCGGCAGCCCGGTCTTCAGCCTCGACGCCCCGCGGCGCCAGCTCGACCTGTACGCGCTCTGGAAGTTCGACACCCAGGCGCGGCTGCGCCTGGCCCTGTCCAACCTGGGGCAGCGCAGCTACCGGGAGCGCCTCGTCTACGAGGGCGCCGCGCCGCTGGCGCGCACCAGCCTGTACCAGGTCCGTCCGACCGTGCGCCTGGTGTGGGAACAGTCCCTGTGACGATTGCCCTGTGCCGTCCTGCAACGCGATTGCTCTGAATGTAAAATGGGCCGTTTGGCGCGAGCCCGGATTTACAGAATTGACGAGGAATCGATGAAGAAGCAAGCAGTCGCGTTGGCCGCAGGTTTGGCCGCCATGTCCCTGGCCGGCGCGGCCTCGGCCCAGGAAGTGGTGAAGATCGGCCATGCGGCCGCCGTGACGGGCCCGGTGGCCTACTTCGGCAAGGACACCGAGAACGGCGCCCGCATGGCGATCGAGGCGCTCAATGCGAAGGGCGTGACGATCGGCGGCAAGAAGGTGAGCTTCCAGCTGATGGCGGAAGACGACGGCGGCGACCCGAAGCAGGCGACCTCCGTGGCGCAGAAGCTGGCCGACGCGAAGATCCACGGCATGGTGGGCCACGAGACCTCGGGCACCACGATCCCGGCCTCCAAGATTTACCACACGGCCGGCATCCCGCAGATCTCGCCCTCGACCACCGGTCCGAAATACACCCAGCAGGGCTTCAACACCACCTTCCGCGTGGTGGCCAACGACATCCAGCTCGGCCAGGCGCTGGGCCGCCACGCCGTGGGCGAGATGAAGGCGCGCCGCGTCGCCGTGGTGGACGACCGCACCGCCTATGGCCAGGGCCTGGCGCTCGAGTTCTCGCGCAGCCTGCAGAAGCAGGGCGGAACCGTGGTGGCCAAGGAGTTCACCCACGACAAGGCGACCGATTTTTCCGCCATCATCACGCGCATCCGCGCATCCAAGCCGGACCTGGTCTTCTTCGGCGGCATGAGCGCCACCGCCGGCCCGATGCTGCGCCAGATGAAGCAGCTCGGCATGAACGTGCGCATGATCGGCGGCGACGGCATCTGCTCGGACGAGATCCACAAGCTCTCCGGCGGCACCATGCTTGATAACCAGGTCGTGTGCGCGGAAGCGGGCGGGGTGCAGGGCGAAGCGCGCGCCGCGCTGGATAAATTCCGCGCCGACTACAGGAAGCGCTTCGGCATCGACGTGCAGATCAACGCGCCCTACGCCTACGACGCCGTGATGACGATGGCCGAGGCGATGGTCAAGGCCGGTTCTTACCAGCCGGCGAAATACCTGCCGGTGCTGGCCAAGATCCAGTACAAGGGCGTGACCGGCCCGATCGCTTTTGATGCGCGCGGCGACATCAAGGACGGCACCATCACCCTGTATACCTTCAAGGGCGGCAAGCGTTCGCTCCTGACGGTCACCAAGTAAGGAGCGCGCGCCATGGCCGACGAAGACCGCGTCACGCCCGACGCTTTCGCCGCGCTGCAGGCCAGGTTCGGCCAGCAGTCGAAGAAGGCGCAGGCCTACTACACCGTCATGCACGCGGCGCGCGGCGCCTTGAAGAGCGACGAGGCGGCGAGCAGCTGGATGGAAGCGCCGCTGGCGGCGCTGGGCGGCAAGTCGCCGGCGCAGGCCGTGGCCGAAGGCCGGGTCGACGAGGTGCTGGTCCATGCGCGCGCGCTGTAAGGCGCTGCTGCCGCTGGCCGCGCTCATGGGGGCGCTGCAGGCAGGGCCCGCGCAAGCGGCGCAGCCGACGCTCATCTACGCGGGCCGTGTCTTCGACAGCGAAGGCGGTCGCATGCTGGGTCCGCGCCTGATCCTGGTGCAGGACGGCAGGATCGCCGAGATCGGCTCGGCGATCGCCGTTCCTCCGGGTACGCGACGCATCGACCTGCGCGCCTACACGGTGTTGCCGGGACTGATCGAATCCCACGCCCACCTGCTGGTGGACGATTCCGCACCCCCGGCCGCGGCGGGCGAATCGCTGCGCGCCCTGCGCGGCGCGGGGCATGCGCGCAGCTATCTCGAGGCCGGCTACACGAGCGTGCGCAATCTCGGCAAGGCAGGGCGTTATGCCGACGTGGCGCTCAAGCGGGCGATCGAGGAGGGCAGCGTGCCCGGTCCGCGGCTGTTCGTTTCCGGCCCCGCGCTGGCGCCTGGCGCCGCGGGCGGCGACGAACGCATCGTGCGCGGGGCGGACGACGCGCGCGCCGCGGTGCGCGAACATGCCGGGCAGGGCGTCGACCTGATCCGCATCGACGCCGACGGCGTGGATGACACCATGCTGTCGCTCGAGGAAATGCAGGCGGCGGTGGGCGAGGCCCATGCGGCAAAACTGAAGGTCACGGCCTATGCCACGAGCGACGCGGCGATCGCGCGTGCGCTCGAAGCCGGCGTCGACGCCATCGAGCATGGCGAGGCCGCCTCAGGCGAGACGCTGCACAGGATGCGCCAGGAGTCGGTGCCCATGGTTCCGCTCCAGCCCTTCGGCGAGCGCCTTCGACGGGCCCGGGCCGCCGGGGTCACGCTCGCCGCGGGTTCCGACGCAAGCGCTCAGCCGCGACGCGGCGACGCCGCCCGGCACGCCTTGCTGGCCTGGGTTGAGGCGGGGCTGGCGCCGCGCGACATCCTGCAGGCCGCCACCATCAACAGCGCGCGCCTGCTCGGCGTGCCGGGGCTGGGCGTGATCGAGACGGGCGCCCACGCCGACATCATCGCGGTGCAGGGCGATCCGATGGTGGAGCTGGCGGCCCTGAACCGCGTGGTCTTCGTCATGAAGGCCGGCCAGCCGGTGCGCGCGCCAACTCCCTGAAGCGCCCTAGAAGACGCCGAGCACCAGCAGCACCAGCAGGGTCAGCACGGCCGACACCAGGATCGAGCCCAGGCAGCCCAGCTTGTTCGAGAAGAACAGGAACATCAGTCGCCCGGTCCTTCGCCCGGCATGGTGTCCGCCATCAGCCGCAGCTCGTCCGGCGTCAGCTCTTCCGGTTTCTTGTTCTTCAGGCCGTCCACGTCCGGCGCCTTCGCTTCATTGCCCTGTTGCTGGCCCTGTGCCTGATCCTGCTGCTGGCCCTGTTGCACCTGCTGGTCCTGGGCCTTCTGTTCATTGCTCATGATTGACTCCTCGTTGCATGCGACTGCTTTGCGACGAGTGTGGCACGAAGTCGATTTCAGTGGCGTCCGCCACCGTCAGTGGCCGCGGTCGAGCGCCCGCTCGACACTGGCCGCCAGTTCGGCCAGCTGGAAAGGCTTGCGCAGCAGGATGTCGCTGCCGAGCACCTGGTCGATCGCGTGCATGTCCGCATAGCCGGTGGCGATGATCATCGGCATGCCGGGGTAGATCGCGCGCGCCTGCCGCATGAGTTCCGCGCCGGTGATGCCAGGCATCAGGTAGTCGGTGATGAGCAGGTCGGGCCGCGCCTCGGCCAGCGCGCGCAGGCCGGACTCGCCGTCCGAGGCCTGGGCCACGGTATGCCCGAAGGCTTCGAGCGAGGACACCATCGACTCGCGCACGATCGCGTCGTCTTCGACGACCAGGATGCTGGCGCCGCCGCGCGCATGGAACAGGGCGGCGGGCGCATCCTCGGCATGCATGTCCGCCTGGCCGCCGCCCCAGGCGCGCAGCCAGATCTCGACGGTGGTGCCGAAGCCCGGTTCGCTCAGGATGCGCGCGGCGCCGCCCGACTGGCGCGCCATGCCGTATACCTGGCTCAGGCCAAGGCCGGTGCCCTTGCCGACCTCCTTGGTGGTGAAGAAGGGTTCGAAGACCTTGGCGACCAGCTCCGGCGTCATCCCGGGGCCGCTGTCGGTGACGGCGATGCGCACGTAGTCGCCCGGCGGCAGCAGGCCGGGAGGCGGCGCGGCCGGGCCCGCGTGGAAGGCCAGGTCTCCGCCGCCGTCCATGGCATCGCGCGCATTGATGGCCAGGTTGAGCAGGGCCATCTCCATCTGGTTGGCGTCGGCCAGCACGCTCGGACAGTCCGCCTCGATATCGAAACGCAGGCGGATCGCCGAACCCACCGAGGTCGCGACCAGTTCGCGCACGCCGTCGAACAGGGCCGGCAGCCAGGCCTGGCGCAGGTCGAGGTTCTGGTTGCGCGCGAAGGCCAGCAGCTGGCCGGTGAGCTTGCCGCCGCGCTGGCAGGCGCGTCGCGCGATCTCGGCGCGCTGGCGCGCCACCTCGTCCTTGGACAGCAGCAGGATCAGGTCCATGCTGCCCTGGACCACGTTGAGAAGATTGTTGAAATCGTGGGCAATGCCGCCGGTGAGGCGGCCGATCGCCTCCATCTTCTGCAACTGGACCATGGCCTGCTGCACCCGCTCGCGCTCGATGACCTCGTTCATCAGGCGGTCGTTGGCCTGGGCCAGCGCGCGGGTGCGTTCCTCGATGCGTGACTCGAGGGTTTCGTTGAGGCTGAGCAGGTCCTGCCGGCTCTGGCGCAGGCTGGCGGCGCCGGCTTCGCGTTCGGCCAGCAGGTCGCGCGCCTGGTACTGCCGGCGGCGTGCCCGCAGCGCGGAGCTGGCGGCGCTGCGCAGGGTCTGGGCATTGAGCGGACGCTCCAGCAGGATGATGTTGCCCAGCTGGTCGAGGCGGGCGCGCGCGCCGTCGGCCGGCAGGCCGATCTGCCGGGCCAGCAGGATCACGAAGGGGAAATCGGACCAGGGGGCCTGGCGCGCCAGCCAGGCATGCAGGGGCGCGGCGTCGACACCATGCAGCGCCTCCTCGGCGACGATGGCGGTGCCCGCACCTTCGGCGATGGCGGCGGCCAGGCCGGTGAAATCGGGCACCACCGCGCAGGCGGCGCCGTCCTGCGCCAGGACCGAGCACATGACTTCCGCGTCGCGTCCGCGCGGCGCGAGGAGCAGGATGCGCTCGTCGTGCGGGCTAGCTGTCTGCATCCGGCACGATCGCCATCATGGGCGTGGAACCGCGGTAGCTGGGAAGGCCGCTGAGCACGCCGTCGAAACCTTCCAGCGCCTCGCCGATGCGGATGCCGTCACGGCCCAGCTGCAGCTCGTGGATGGTGAGCGAATGCGCGGCCGCGCGGCTCTTGATGACCGTGATGGCGCGGCGCAGGCGGCCGTTCGATTCGAAGAAGCGCATCAGGAGCGTGCTGTCGCTCAGGTAGCTCAGGTCGACATCGGACTTCACCTCGCCCACCATGCCGTGCTGTCCCAGCACCAGCAGCGTCGTGACGCCCTGCTGGTTCAGGTAGGACAGCAGTTCGTGCATCTGCAGGACCAGGTACTGCTCGCCCGGCATCGCCTGCAGGTAGGCGTTCAGGCTGTCGATGACGATGAATTCGGTGCGGTGCAGCTCGACGGCATCGCGCAGCATCTGGGCGAACTCGCCCGGCGCCAGCTCGGCCGGGTCGATGTGGTGGATCGTGAACTGGCCGCTGTCCGCGTAGGGCCGCAGGTCCATGCCGAGTGCCAGGCAGCGCGCGAAGAAGGTGCCGAGGCCCTCGTCGAAGAGGTAGAAGGCGGCTTTCTCTCCGCGCTCCAGGGCCGTCAGGAGGCAGCGCGTCGACACCGTGGTCTTGCCGATCCCGGAGGGGCCGACGATCAGGGTATTGGTGCCGCGTACCAGGCCGCCGCCGAGCAGGGCGTCGATCCCTTCGGCGCCGGTGGCGCGCACCGCCGGCACGAAGTCGCGCAGGTGCTCGGACGCCACCAGGCGCGGAAACATCGTGATGCCGCCGGTATTCAGGATGTAGTCGTGGTAGCCGCCGCGGAAGCGGATGCCGCGCATCTTGATGATGTTGACGCGGCGGCGCTCCTTGCCGAATTCCTTGGCGATCTGCTCCAGGCTGATGACGCCGTGCGCGATCGAGTGCAGGTGCTGGTCGGACTGGCTGGTCTTGTCGTCGAGCAGCAGCACGGTGCAGTCGCGCGCCGTGAAGAACTGCTTGAGGGCGAGGATCTGGCGCCGGTAGCGCAGCGGGTTCTGCGCCAGCAGGCGCATCTCGGACAGGCTGTCGAAGACCACACGTACCGGCTTCACCTCGTCGACCTTGTCCATCACGTTGCGGGTGGTCTCGCCCAGCTCGACTTCGGAAGGGTGGAAGACCGACTGCTGGGCGTCGATGTCGAGCGCGGTCTCGCCGGCCAGCTCGAACACCGACAGGACATCGATCGACCAGCCATGGCTGCGCGCCACCGCCGCCAGCTCGTCGGCCGTCTCGGACAGGGTGATGTACAGGCCGGACTCGCCGCGGGACGCGCCGTCGAGCAGGAATTGCAGGCCGAGCGTGGTCTTGCCGGCGCCGGGCGAGCCCTCCACGAGGTAGACACGCTGCGGCGTGAGTCCGCCACCAAGGATGTCGTCGAGGCCGGCAATGCCGGTGGAAATGCGGGTCGTATCAGCGGTGTTCATCAGCGGCCTATCGGTGCCGCGCGCAGGCAGACAGGGAGAGATGCAAGGCATTATACGCATCCCTCCCATGAATTCGGTGCCCTTCCTAACGCAGCTCATCCGTGTATGGAAACGATCGCCGCAAAGAAAAAAGGGCTCCTGAACGGAGCCCTTGCGGGAGTGGCGGACGATCAGAAGCGGTGCGACAGGCGCGCGAACCAGGCCGCGCCGTTCAGGCCGAACTGCACGCTCTCGTACTTGAAACCGTTGTCGGTCTCGTTCGGATCCTGCGCCGTCGGCTTCACGTTGAAGATATTGGTGCCGCCCAGCGTGAACTTGGTCTTCTCGGTGAACGCCCAGGTGAAGGACAGGTCGGCCGAGGTCTTGGCCTTGTAGTGCTGGTTCGGCACCGGCGGGCCCGAGAAGGTGCCCAGGGTCTGCGGACCGAAGTGGACGATGCGCAGCCCGGTCTCCAGCTTGCCGATGGTGTGGTCGAAGCCCAGCGTGGCCTTGCGGCGCGGCGCGCCTTCCTCGATGAAGAGGCGCTCGCGCTCGGACAGCAGCACGTCCTCGAAGCCGGCCAGGCTGCTGGGCGCATGCACGCCGGTGACTTCGGTCTTGCCGAAGTTCAGGGCCAGGAAGGCGTTCAGCTTGCCGGCGCCCAGGTCCATGCGGTGCGACATGGTGATGTCCAGGCCCTGGGTCTTGGTGTCGACCGAGTTCACGAAGAACTGCGCCTGGCCCACGCCCAACTGCTGCAGGGTGGCGCCCAGCGCCGGGTAGTTGTCGGCGTCGAAACGCCCCGACAGCACGATGCGGTCGTCGATGTCGATGCGGTAGAGGTCGGCCGTGATCGAGGTCGATTGCGTCGGGGTGAAGGTGACACCAAACGTGAAACTCTTCGACTGCTCGTCCTTCAGCTGCGGGATGCCGGCGGCGTTCGCCACCCGGCCGCCGGTCGGCGCCAGCACCACGTCGAGCGGCTGGCCGCTGACGAAGTCGGTGAAGGTCGAGGAGAAGTAGGCCTGCTGCAGCGAAGGGGCACGGAAGCCCGTGCTGGCCGAGCCGCGCAGCAGCACGGTCGGGTTGATCCGGTATGCGCCGGCCAGCTTGCCGGTGGTGGTCGAGCCGAAGTCCGAATAGCGCTCGTGGCGCAGCGCGGTCTGCAGCTTGAAGCGGTCGGAGAGGTCGGTCTCGATGTCGAGGTAGGCGGCGCTCGAGTGGCGGTCGGCGTCGGTCTGGTCGCCCGGCTGGAAGCCCGGGAAGCCCTGGCTGCCGGCATTGCCGCCCACGCCCACACCGTCGGCGTCGATCCAGGAGCCGGTTTCGCCGGCGAAGATCTTGTAGTTCTCGCGGCGGTGCTCGAAGCCGAAGGCCACGTTCATGCCGTTCGCGATGCCGTTGTAGAAACGCGAGAAGTCCAGGTTGGTGGTGGCCTGGCGGAAGGAGAAGCCGCCCGCGTCGAAGCTGCTTGCGCTGCGTCCCGGCCCGCCGCCCAGCAGGTCGAGGTTGGCGATCGAGGCGTTGAGCGTGTTCGCGATGGTGTACATCAGGCGGTTGTAGCCGTAGGTCTGCGACAGGTCGGCATTCCATTCGCCCAGCTGCCAGCGGTAGCCCACGGTGCCCCAGCGGTCGTCGACGTCGCCGTTGATGAAGGGGACGAAGCCGTTCGGGTACATGGCGGCCGAGTTGCGCGAGGGGATGTCCTCGGAACCGATGCCTTCGCGCGCCCAGGCGGCCGAGGAAGCGTCGCGGCGCTGGGCGCCCGCGGTGAAGTACAGCTTGCCGGGGCCGGCCGGGAACTCGCCGTTCAGGTAGACGGTCTGGTTCTGCGACTTGGTGTCGCCGATGATGCGCGGGCTGTCGGCGTCGGCGCGGTTGGAGCGGCCGCGGTCATAGTATTCGCCCGTGATGCCCAGCACGCCGCCGCCGACGGCCACACCGCAGTAGGCCGAGGCCAGCCAGTTCTCGCCATCGCCTTCGGTGTACTGGCCGTAGCCCAGCACCGATTCGCAGCCCAGGGTCTTCTTGAGTTCGATGTTGATCACGCCGGCGATCGCATCCGAGCCGTATTGCGCGGCGGCGCCGTCGCGCAGCACCTGCACGTTACGGATCGCCATCAGCGGGATCGCGTTCATGTCGGTGCCGGTGTTGCCGCGGTTGCGCGCGCCGAACAGGTTGACCAGGGCGACCGTGTGGCGGCGCTTGCCGTTGACCAGCACCAGGGTCTGGTCCGAGCCGAGGCCGCGCAGGGCGGCCGAGTCGACCAGGTCGGCGCCGTCGGCGCCGGTCTGGCGGGTCGAGTTGAAGGAAGGGGAGACGTTGTTCAGGACCTGGGCCAGGTCGAACTGGCCGCCCTGTTCGGTGGCCTTGGTCATCGGGATGAAGTCGACCGGGACCGCGGTGTCGGTGGACGAGGCATTACCGACACGGCGCGAGCCGACCACACTCACGCTCGGGATGACCTGGTCCTGGTTCTGGGCCGTCGGCGCGCTGGGGGCGTCCGTGGTCTGTGCCTGGGCGGCGGGAGCGAAGGCGAGGGCGCTGCCATATAGGGCGAGCAGCACGGCGTGCGGTAACAGTCTCAGTTTGAACACGGATATCTCCAAGGGCAAAATTGCATATTAATCAAATTTGTATATACCCAAGGTGGTCATGTATTAATAACGCAACATTGTCATGACATAGTCAAAATTCATACGGTCCATCAAACAAAAACCGCGGCGCCGGGAGGACCGGGGCCGCGGTTCGCATGGAACAGGAGAGGATTACGGCTTCTTGGCTTCTTCCTTCGGCCAGGCCACGCCGGTCCAGGCGGCGTTCATCGACTGCTGGGTGGCGCTCGGCTTGTCCAGGGTCTTGACCTTGGCCTTGCCCTTCGGCTGCTGCACCGGGGTGATCGGCAGCTCGACCAGTTCGTCGCGGCGGAACAGGTGGACCTTGAACGGACCGGTTTTCGACAGCGACATCTTGTCGCCGATGTCCTTGGCGGAGACGCGCAGGCCGTTCACCGCCAGCAGGGTGTCGCCCGAGACCACGCCGGCCTTCCACGCCGGGCTGTCACGCTCGACGACGGTGACGACGGCCGGGTCGCTGCCTTCACGCAGGGTCCAGCCGGCCCACCATTCGGTCTTCTGTTCCTGGTCCTTCGGCACGTCGATCAGCTTCCGCAGGCCGACCTGGGCGAGCAGGGTGTCGAAGGGGATCTCGGCGGTGCCGTCCACGTACTGGCTCCACCAGCCGCTCCAGTCCTGGCCGCTCACGCTGCGCAGCGCGGCGAGGACGGCCGGCACGTCGTAGCCGCCCTGGGCGGTCGAGTGCTTCTCGAACAGGATGCGGTGCACGTCTTCCAGGCCCTTCTTGCTGCCGGTCTGGCGGCGCAGTTCGATGTCCATCATCAGGGCCAGCAGCTGGCCCTTCGAGTAGATGTTGACCGAGGCGTTGCGGGCGCGCTCGCCGCCGACCGCGATCCACTCGTCGAAGCTGGAATCGGCGGCGCTCTGCTGGAAGCGGCCAGGCTGGTGCTGGTAGTCGTCGATCAGCTTGGCGTATTCCTCGTAGAACTCGTCGCGCTTGACCAGGCCGGCGCGCAGCACGATCAGCTCTTCGAAGTAGGAGGTGTGGCCTTCGGCGACCCACAGCAGGCGGTTGTAGTTCTCGTTCTGGTAGTCGTAGGGCACCATCTCCTTCGGACGGTAGGCCTTGACGTTCCAGGTGTGATAGAACTCGTGGGCGGCCACGCGCAGGAAGCCCTGGTATTGCTTGCGCGGCGCGAAGGTCCAGCGCGGCTTCTGGATGACGGTGGAGTTGGCGTGCTCGGTGGCGCCGCCGGCGCCGTCGGTCGCGTGGACGATGAAGAGGTAGCGCTGGAACGGGTACTTGCCGTTGTAGAGTTTCGCGGTTTCATGCACGATCTTCTTCAGGTCGGTCATCATCTGCTTGCCGTCGTGGTTGCCGCGGCCCCAGATGGCGAGTTCGATGGTGCGGCCATCGACTTTATCGGTGTAGAACTCGTGCAGGCCGGTCTCGATCGGCGCGTCGATCAGCACGTCGTAGTCGGCGGCGACGAAACAGTGGTCGCATGCCCCGCTGTCCATCCCCGAGCGCGACTTCCAGCCCTGCGGCACGTCCAGCTTGACGTTGACCTTCTCCTTGCGGAAGGGCGCGGCGTAGACGAACACGCCGCTCGCGTCCAGGTAGGCGTGGGTGTCGTCGATGTGGCGGGTACGCTCGCCCAGGGTGTTCGCATACAGCTCGTACTGCACGGTGACCGCGTCGCCCGGTTTCGTCTTGACCTGCCAGGTGCCCTTGTCGGTTTTCTCTACCGGCAGCGCCGCGCCCTTGGCGTCGAAGGCCTTGAACAGGCGCACGCCGTTGGCCAGGTTCAGCATGTTGTAGCGGCCGGTGCGCCAGTTCGGCATCGAGACGTCCAGCGTGGTGCCGGTGGCAGCCGGGAAGGTGGCGCGCACTTCGGCCAGGTGCTGGGCGGCGTTGGTGATTTTCAGCTGGTAGTCGACGTCGGCGCGCGCGGTGGCGCTGGCGCCGAGCAGAAGGGGAGCGAACAGCGCGGGGAGGGCGTAGGCAAGGAAGGTAGGTTTCATCTCTGCGGTCTGGTATGCGCCCGGGATAGGCGCTTTATTGTGCGCGAAAGTGTATACCAGCTTGCCAGGGGAGAACAGCCAAATTTCCCTGTAAGTACGGGCGGCGTTGCGGATTCAGCGTCCGGCGAAGGAGGTGACGACGGCCGCCGTTTCGGCGCGTCCGCCCACCAGGATGGCGCCGTCTTCGATGCGCGTGGCGATCAGGCAGTGCTGGCCTGTCGCGCGCCCCTGCAGCAGCACGAGGCCGTGTCCGAGCAGGGCCGTGAGCGCGCCCGCGGCGACACCGGTGGCCGCGTCTTCGAGCAGCGGGTCGAGGTGGTTGAAGTTGCGGCCTTCGAAGCGCCCGTCGGGACGACGGCACCAGGCATAGATGCCGTTGATGCCCGCCTCCTTGCCCCAGGCCGTGATGGCTTCCAGGTCGGGGCGCAGGCCGTGCAAGGTGGCGGCGTCCGGCACTTCGACCAGCAGCTTAGGGCTGCCGACCGAGGCCACGCGCGGCGTCGACGCGAGATGCAGGCCTGGCATGGCGAGCAGGCGTGCAGGCAGGCTTGCTTCGAGCGTGGGCTGGGCCACGTCCTGCGCCTGCAGGCGGATGAAGAAGGCTTCGCCATCGCGCACCAGTTCCAGCCCCTGGCCACGCATCGCCGTCGTCACTGCGAGCAGGGGCGCGTCGGGCCGGCGCGCGAACAGCACATGGGCCACGGCCAGCGTCGCGTGCAGGCACAGGGGGCTGCGCGTATGTGGGTAGTAGAAGTCGACGACGTCGCCATCGAGGAAGACGCAGGTGGTATTGCGGGAGCGGGCGAAGGCGCGGCGCGCTTCTTCGCCAGACGCGTCGCCTTCGATGACGAGGGCCGGATTGCCGTCGCCCGGGCCTTCGCCGAAACACTTCAATGCATGGACCTGCATGGCTTTCCCCTTGTTGTGCGACACGCGTCGGTTATACTGTGTTTTTATACAGTCTTGCTACTTTGATTGCATTGTAGCCCCTTTGTTCCAGCCTTGCCGATGACCGATCCGCTCCAGCCGCCCAACCCCGCAGTTCCCCAGGCGTTGCCTCCCTATGCGGAGCTGTTCTGCCTGTCGAATTTCTCCTTCCTCGAAGGGGCGTCGCATGCGGAGGAACTGGTGGCGCGGGCGGTGCAGCTCGATTATTTCGCGCTGGCGCTCACCGACGAATGCTCGCTGGCCGGCGTGGTGCGCGCCCATGCCGAAGCGAAGAAGGCCGGCCTGCCCCTGGTGATCGGCGCGCACTTCCATCTGGAGCACCGCGACGGCAGCCCGGCCCTGTCCCTGATCCTGCTGGCCCAGAACCGCAACGGCTACGGCAACCTCTCCGAGTTCATCACCCTGGGCCGCACCCGCGCCGAGAAGGGGAGCTACTTCCTTACGCTTGACGACCTGGCCGAGCCCGCGCCCGAATACGCCCACCTGAAGCACATGCCCGACTGCCTGGCGATCCTGCTGCCGGCCTACCCGGGCCACGAGGCCCAGGACGTGGACCGCCTGCACGCGCAGGCCGCCTGGGTCGCGAATACCTTCCCGGGCCGCGCCTGGCTCGGCCTGACCCTGCTGCACCGCGCTTTCGACGAAGCCCACCGCGCCACGGTGGAAGAGGTGGGCTGGCAGCACGGCCTGCCGATCACGGCGCTCGGCCACGTGGTGATGCACGTGCGCTCGCGCAAACCCCTGCAGGACACGCTCACCGCCACGCGGCTAAGAAAGCCGGTGGCCGAATGCGGCTACGGCCTCGCGCAGAACGCCGAGCAGCACCTGCGCGCGCGCCTGCGCCTGGCGAACATCTATTCGCGCGAGGCGCTGGCCGAGACGGTGCGCATTGCGCGCCTGTGCACCTTCTCGCTGGATGAACTGCGCTACGAATACCCGGACGAGGTGGTCCCGCCGGGGCACGATGCGACCAGCTACCTGCGCCTGGAAACGTATATCGGCGCGCACCGGCGCTTCCGCGAGGGCATTCCCGCCAAGGTGCAGGCCCAGATCGAGCACGAGCTTGCCCTCATCGCCGAGATGAAGTACGAGCACTACTTCCTCACCGTCTACGACATCGTGCGCTTCGCGCGCTCCCAGCACATCCTCTGCCAGGGACGCGGCTCGGCCGCCAACTCGGCGGTGTGCTACTGCCTCGGCATCACCGAGGTCGACCCGGCGCGCGCCAGCCTGCTGTTCGAGCGCTTCATCTCCAGGGAGCGCAACGAGCCGCCCGATATCGACGTCGACTTCGAGCACCAGCGGCGCGAGGAAGTCATCCAGTACATCTATGCGAAATACGGGCGCGAGCGCGCGGCCCTGGCCGCGGTGGTGATCAGCTACCGTCCCAAGAGCGCACTGCGCGACAGCGGCCGCGCGCTCGGCATCGACCTGGCCATCGTCGAGAAGGTGGCCAAGACCCATCACTGGTTCGACAGCCGCGCGGACCTGCTGGGCCGCCTGGCCGAGGCGGGCCTGGATCCGGAATCGCGCCTGGCGCAGCAGTGGGCGACTTTGGCGGAGAAGCTGCTGAACTTCCCGCGCCACCTGTCCCAGCACCCGGGCGGCTTCGTCATCGCGCGCGGCAAGCTCTCGCGCCTGGTGCCGATCGAGAACGCGACCATGGCGGAGCGCAGCGTCATCCAGTGGGACAAGAACGACCTCGAGGAACTCGGCCTGATGAAGGTCGACGTGCTGGCCCTGGGCATGCTGTCGATGATGCGGCGCGGCCTGGAACTGGTCGGCCAGCGCCACGGCAACCTGTTCGAGATGCAGGACATCCCGGCTGACGACACGGCCACCTACGACATGATCTGCGCGGCCGATACCGTGGGCGTGTTCCAGATCGAATCGCGCGCGCAGATGAGCATGTTGCCGCGCATGCGGCCGCGCCGCTTCTACGACCTGGTCATCGAAGTGGCGGTGGTGCGCCCGGGGCCGATCCAGGGCGGCATGGTCCATCCCTATCTGCAGCGGCGCCAGGGCTTCGAGCCGGTCGTGTATCCGAGTCCGGAGATGAAGGTGGCGCTCGAGCGCACCCTGGGTGTGCCGATCTTCCAGGAGCAGGTGATGCAGGTGGCCATCCTCGGCGCCGGCTTCACGCCGGGCGAAGCTGACCAGCTGCGCCGCGCGATGGCGGCCTGGAAGCGCAAGGGCGGGCTCGAAAAATACTACGAGCGCATCGTGAAGGGCATGCTGGAGCGCGGCTACACGCTCGAATTCGCCGAGGCCATCTTCAGCCAGATCCAGGGCTTCGGCGAATACGGCTTCCCCGAATCGCATGCGGCCAGCTTCGCCCTGCTGGCCTATGCCAGCTCCTGGCTCAAGTGCCACGAGCCGGCGGCTTTCCTGTGCGCGCTGCTCAACAGCCAGCCAATGGGCTTCTACAGCCCTTCGCAGCTGGTGCAGGACGCGCGCCGCCACGGCATCGAGGTGCGCCCTTGCGACGTCACCATCAGCGGCTGGGACTCGACCCTGGAAGAGCTGGACCCGGTCGACCGCTCACGCCAGCCCGCGGTGCGCCTGGGGCTTTCGCTGCAGCGCGGCCTGAAGCAGGAGGCGGCAAGCCGTATCGAAGATGCGCGCGCCATCCGGCCTTTCGAGAGCGTGGCCGATCTCGCGCGCCGCGCCAACCTCGATCGCGCCGACCTCCAGGTGCTGGCGGCGGCGAATGCCCTGCGTTCGCTGGCAGGGCACCGCCGCGAAGCCCTGTGGCAGGCGGTGGGCGCGGTGCCCGACCGCGACCTGCTGCGTCCCACCACGCCGCAGGAGGAAACGCCGCTACTCTCGGCGCCGTCCGAGGCCGACGAGATCGTCGGCGACTACCGTTCCCAGGGATTGACGCTCGGCCGCCATCCGCTGGCCCTGCTGCGCGAAGGCCTGCTGGCCAAGCGCTTCATGCCGGCCTCGATCCTGATGGATTACCAGGATGGCCAGCTGGCGCGCGCCTGCGGCCTGGTGACGGTGCGCCAGCGGCCCGGCACCGCCAAGGGCGTGCTCTTCATGACCATCGAGGACGAGACCGGGAACGTCAACGTGATCGTCTGGCCGACCCTGGTGGAGCAGCAGCGGCGCGAGGTGCTGAACGCGCCGCTGCTCGGGGTGTATGGCGTGTGGCAGCGCCAGGGCGAGGTGCGTCACCTGGTGGCCAAGCGCCTGGTTGACATGTCGCACCTGCTGGGCAAGCTGCGCACACCGAGCCGCGACTTCTGCTGATCGCAGGCACGGCAGGCTTTGCTTCCTCTCAACGCCTACACCGGTGTCCGCCTACACCGGTGTCAGGTCTGACATTCGGACACGAACGCGCCTACACCGGTGTCAGGTCTGACATTCGGACACGAACGCGGCTGTAGCGCCGCATCGCTTCCAGAGCAGCGGGCAGTTATTGTTCAGCTCGTGTCTAAATGTCAGACCTGACACCGAGGTTTGCGGGTTTGTGGCAGGCTTTGCTTCCTCTCAAGGCATTCGAGGCGGTCCGCCCTTAGATTGGCTGGTCATGATCAGCCGGCAAAGGAGCAGGGACCATGATCAAACGCTACACCATCACGCTCGGCGCCGGCACCACCGCCGGCGGCAAGGTGATCTCGGCCAGCCACCTCGACACCATCGACGGCGTCGGTGTCGCGCTCGAAGGGGACAGGGTGCAGTGTCCCGGCTGCGATTCGGAGGGAGTCATCGCCCTCGACGGACCGCGCCTGCCCGAGCGCTACGAGGGACGGGAAGTCGCCCTCGGCGACGACCTGTGCCTGTGCGGATGCAGCCCGCCGCCGCGCCTGGTCGCCATCCAGACCTTGGCCTGCCAGGTCTTGTCTGCCGATTGATATGCGCAACAAACCGAGGTGGCGACCCAGGCGGCGGCCGGATTCAATGCGCTTGCCGACGCCCCGCCGGAACGCGCTCCGTTCGTGCTGCGCGATATCGATACCCAGGAACCGTTCCGCGGCAAGGCCTACCGGCTGCAACTCGCGGACAAGGTCATTTCGGGCACGCTCGACCAGAATGGCGCCACCCGACCATTGACGGCCGCCGAGCGCGCCGCCATCGTCGCCTGGCACGTCGACGGCGCGCACACCTCCGATTGAAACGCCATGCTGGCCTTCCCGAAGCACAAGTACCACGGCATTCCGGTCTAGCGGAACGTCAAGCCTGTCAAGGAAGGCAAGGTGCTGCTTGCTTGGAATCAGTTCGCATGGGCGACTGAATTCCCTAGCGGGTATTACCAAGAAATTGCATTGACGCTTTCAGCGCAATGCAAGGCCGCGCGGGGCTGGACCACCTGGTTTTCACGGAACAAAAACGCAAAGCTATGGGTAGCCGAAGAACGTATGCGATTCGTGTTGAACGCTGCACGTCGTTTCGACACGCTCCTTAACGGATCGCAGCGTTCTCAGGTCGAGGTGTCCATTCGCGAGATTGCTGCTGGGGGAGGGCTGACGTGAAACGCATTTGGCGCCGACGAGTTTTCGTAGTCTGCCTGCTTGTCGCTGTAATCTGGTGGCACAACTATATACCTGACGCAACAGTGCTTTCATTCCGCATTGGCCAGTCTTTCGAAGAGGTTGCCAAGAATTCGACTTATCCTGTTTTGGAGCGATCAAACCGACCAGCGGACGATCCGGGGCGTAATCGCTTCGGGGTCACCTGGGTCACGAAGCCTGCTGTCATCATCCACTTCAATGATCCACGCCATGGCTTCAAGCTGCCGCCGACAAAGTTCGCAGCCTTGAGCTACCAGGACAATCGCGCCGTAACGCTTGCCACGTCGCCGATGCTGGAAAAGCTGTCCTTCGACGAAGCCGTCGTCGTCCTTGAAGACCTGCAGAATCAGTTCAAGTCCGGCGGCTGGATCCTGTTCGAAACAGATGGAAGCACGTGGTTCGATTTCACACCCGAAGGGAAAAAGCGCTTGTTCGCTCACCTGCTGGAACGGGACATGCGAACACTCAGCCTGTATGTCCCAAAAAAATACGGTATGACCTTCCGCATCTGGTGCGCGCATGGTTGTGCCAGAGGCAAGCCGCCCTACCTTTTCATGATCGACGTCGGTGTTGGTACGGATACCTACACATGGGAGCCCGGAGAACCGAAATTCTGGGACAAACCATCTCCCGCTACACCAGCCGCATCATCCCCCGCACCAGACCGCCCGCTAAGAAGCCACAGATCACGAACAAATTCAGTAAAGTAAGCACCTGGCAATTCGCTTGAACACAATAACTGAAACGTGGATACCTCCGAATGAGACAAACTGCCTGGGTCGTGATGGGCGTGAGCGGATGCGGCAAGAGCGCGGTGGGCGCCCGCCTGGCGCAGGCCCTGGGTGTGCGCTTCATCGAAGGCGACGCTTTTCACCCGCCGGAAAACGTGGCGAAGATGAGCGCCGGCGTGCCACTGGACGACACCGACCGGTACGGTTGGCTGGCTACCTTGCGCAGCAAGATCGCGCGCGCCATGGAGGCGGGAGAATCGGTGGTGCTGTCCTGTTCCGCGCTCAAGCGCGCCTACCGCGACATCCTGCGCGGCAACGGTGCGAATCGCGACGATGTACGCTTCGTCCACCTGCATGGCGACCGCGCCCTGATCGCGCAGCGCATGGCCGCCCGGCCGGGACACTTCATGCCGCCGTCCCTGCTCGACAGCCAGCTGCGCGACCTCGAGCCGCTGCAGCCGGACGAAGCGGGCATCACGCTGGACCTGCGCGATCCGCCGGACAGGCTGGTCGAACAGGCGCTGGCAGCCTTGCGCGACACGCGTCCGGACTGATCCCCCCTGCGTGGGGCTGTCGCCGGGCTCCGTGTCCGGATATCTTCCTGCACATCAAAACCATGCGCGGCCGGATGCCGCACCATTGGCATGGACAACGATATCCAGAACGGAGCCCCCATGATCACCAACACCACCACGCGCGCCGCCCTGCTGCTGGCGCTGATGCTGCCCGCCGCCGCCTTCGCGGCGCAGGAGAACCAGCCGCTGGCCGGCACCTCGGCGCATGGCAAGTACATCGAACGCGGCCGCTACCTCGTCAAGGTCGGCGGCTGCAACGACTGCCACACGCCCGGCTACGGCATGAGCGCCGGCCAGGTGCCGGAAAAGGAATGGCTGACCGGCGACGGTCTCGGCTGGCGCGGCCCCTGGGGCACGACCTACCCGACCAACCTGCGCCTGTCGATGAACGCGGTCAAGGAAGACGACTGGATTCGCATGGCGCAGTCCATGAAGACGCGCCCGCCGATGCCCTGGTTCACCCTGCACGCGATGGACAAGGAAGACCTGCGCGCGATCTACCGCTACGTGCGTCACCTCGGCAAGGCCGGCAAGCCGGCCCCCAGCTATGTGCCGCCCGAGCGTACCCCGGCCGGTCCCTTCATCCAGTTCCCGGCGCCGCCGAAGTAAGCGGCAAGCCTCAGGGCAGCTGCACGCTGACCGGCGCCGCGCCGGCGTCCTGCACGGGCGCCGGTGGTGTTTCCTGGCTTGGGGCCTGTTCGGCGAACTCCGCATACACCCAGTCCTCGCCCGAACGCACCACGCCTTCGGGCACCAGCGGCGCGCGCTCCGGCACCTTCGCCAGCGCCACCCGCATGTAGTCGATCCAGGCCGGCATCGCCACCGTCGCGCCGTACTCGTGGCTGCCGAGCGAGCGCGGCTCGTCATAGCCCATCCAGGCCACCGCCACCACCTTGCCGCCGTAGCCGGCGAACCAGCCGTCGACGGCATTGCTGGTGGTGCCGGTCTTGCCGGCGATATCGCCGCGCTTGAGCTGCCTTACCGTCTCCGCGCCGGTGCCGTAGCGGGTCACGTCGCGCAGCATGCTGTCGGTGATGAAGGCGTTGCGCGCGTCCAGCACACGGGCCGCTTCGCTAAGTAGCGCAGGGCGCTTCGCCTCGAACACCGGCTTGCCCTCGCGGTCCAGGATGCCCGTCACCAGATACGGTTCGACCCGGTAGCCGCCATTGGCGACCACGGCATAGGCGCCGGCCAGCTGCAGCGGCGTCACCGTGCCGGTGCCCAGGGCCAGGCTCAGGGTCCTGGGCTGGCGCGCCGCGTCGAAGCCGAAGCGCGTCAGGAAATCACGGGTGTAATCCATCTCGAGGGTGCGCAGCAGGCGCACGGCCGGCACGTTCTTCGAATGCGCCAGCGCGTAGCGCACCGTGATCGGCCCTTCGAAGCCGCCGTGGTCGTTGCGCGGCGACCAGTCGGCATAGGCCGGCTCGGCGGAGAAGTCGATCGGCTCGTCGAGGATCTGGGTACCCGGGAAGAAGCCGCGCTCGAGCGCCGCCGAATACACGAAGGGCTTGATGGCGGACCCCGGCTGGCGCCAGGCCTGGGTCACGTGGTTGAACTTCTGCAGGCCGTAATCGAAGCCGCCGACCATGGCGCGGTAGGCGCCGGTCTGGGCGTCCAGGGCGACAAATGCGGCGGCCACCTGCGGCACCTGGCTGATCGCCCAGCTTTTGCCGGTACTGCTGATGCGCACCACGGCGCCCGCGGACAGGCGCTGGCCGGCCTTCGCCTTGGCCGAGAGGGCGGGCGCGGCCAGGGCCAGGCCGGCGCCGGTGATCTCGACCGTGTCGCCGTCGCGCAGCGCGACCTTGACCCGCTTCGGCGAGGCCGCCAGCACGACGGCCGGGGTAAAACCGTCCACCGCAGGGCGCTTCTGCAGGGTTTCGGCGATCGCTTCCTCGCGCGCCTTCTCGTCCTTTGGCAGCGTGATGCGCGCTTCGGGGCCGCGGTAGCCGTGGCGGCGGTCGTAGGCGATGGCGCTCGTGCGCACGCCGTCATAGGCGGCGCGTTGTTCGGCCGCGAGGATGGTCGTGGTGACGCTGTAGCCGCGCTCGTAGGCCGCCTGGCCGAAGCGCGCATGCACGGCCTGGCGCGCGATCTCGGCGACGTATTCGGCGCCGGGCAGGGGCCCGCCGCCGTCGCGCCGCACGACCAGGGTTTCGGCCAGGGCGCGGCGGTACTGGCTTTCCGTGATGTGCTTCAGCTCGAACATGCGGCGCAGGACGATGCGCTGGCGCTGCTGTGCGCGTTCGGGATTCGCGACCGGATTGTGGCGCGAGGGATTCTGCGGCAGCCCGGCCAGCATGGCCATCTCGGCCAGCGACAGCTGGTCCAGGCCCTTGCCGAAATAGGTGCGCGCCGCGCTGGAAAAACCGTAGGCGCGCTGGCCCAGGTAGATCTGGTTCATGTAGACCTCGAGGATCTGGTCCTTGCTCAGGGCCTCTTCGATCTTGTAGGCGAGGGCGACTTCGGTCAGCTTGCGCGGCAGGGTCTTGTCGCGGGTGAGGAAGAAGTTGCGCGCCACCTGCATGGTGATGGTCGAGCCCCCCTGGCGAAAGCTCCCGGACAGGTTCGCCTTGGCGGCGCCCAGCGCCCGGATCCAGTCGATCCCGCCGTGGTCGTAGAAGCGCGCGTCCTCGATCGACAGGACGGCGGCCTTCATCAGGGCGGGGATTTTCGCGATCGGCACGAATTCGCGCCGCTCGGCGCCGAATTCGCCGATCAGGACCTTGTCGGCCGAGTACACCCGCAGCGGGATCTTGGGCTGGTAGTCGGTGACGGCCTTGATGTCCGGGACGTCGTCCAGGATGCCGGCGCCGGCCGGCGCGGCAGCGAGGGGAGACAGCAGGGCAAGGATCAGGGCGGCGGGCAGGGCGCCGCGGCGCAGGACGGTGGTAGGAAAAGGCCGGTGGTTGGTGTGCATGGTTCCGTGTCGCAGGTATGGGGGGGCGCATCGCGCCGCCCGATCCGGCGGCTGTAATGCGGGGCCGATCATAGCGCCACCGGGCGCGGCGCGCATCCGGAACCGGCAAGGTAGCGCAAGGCGCCTTGCCGGGGAGCGCGAAACGCTACCTGTCTTGCCCATGAATTGACAGCGCAAGTAAAAAGCCCGGCAGTTTGCCGGGCTCTTTGTGATTCAGGAAGCGAAAATCAGAATTCTTCCCATTCGGTCTGCGCGGTCTGGGCAGTCTGCGCGGCCTTGGCGCGCGCCGCCTGCTTGGCCGGGCGCGCCGCAGGCTTCGCGGGCGCCGCCAGTGCGCGTGCAGGCGTCGGCTTTGCCACCGTGCGG
Organism: Massilia agri; assembly: GCF_024753255.1. Taxonomy (GTDB): domain Bacteria; phylum Pseudomonadota; class Gammaproteobacteria; order Burkholderiales; family Burkholderiaceae_D; genus Telluria; species Telluria agri. The sequence continues at coordinate 228,525 of NZ_JANUHA010000001.1, read as the reverse complement.
GCCGCCTCGTCCCGCGCGTCGAGCTTGAACACGCCGACCACCTGGGCCAGCTTGGCGGCCTGGTCCTGCATCGAGGTCGCGGCGGCTGCCGATTCCTCGACCAGCGCGGCGTTCTGCTGGGTCACTTCGTCCATCTGGCCGATGGCGGCGTTGACCTGCTCGATGCCGCCGGTCTGTTCCTGGCTGGCGTGGGTGATCTCGCCCATGATGTCGGTGACGCGGCGGATCGATTCGACCACCTGCTGCATGGTCGCGCCGGCCTGGTCGACCAGACGAGTACCCGCATCGACCTTCTCGACCGAGTCGCCGATCAGGCCCTTGATTTCCTTGGCGGCGGCGGCCGAGCGTTGCGCCAGGGTGCGCACTTCGGAAGCGACCACTGCGAAGCCGCGGCCCTGTTCGCCGGCGCGCGCCGCTTCGACCGCCGCATTCAGCGCCAGGATATTGGTCTGGAAGGCGATGCCGTCGATGACGCCGATGATGTCGACGATCTTCCTGGCCGAATCGTTGATCGAGCCCATGGTCGTGATGACCTCGCCGACCACCGCGCCGCCCTGGGCCGCCACTTCCGAGGCGGCGATCGAGAGCTGGTTGGCCTGGCGCGCATTGTCGGCGTTCTGGCGCACGGTGGTGGTCAGTTCTTCCATCGAGGCGGCGGTTTCCTCCAGCGCGCTGGCCTGCTGTTCGGTGCGCGCCGAGAGATCCAGGTTGCCGGCCGAGATCTCGCTCGATCCGGTGGCGATGGTGTCGGTGCCGCTGCGGACCTGGCTGACGATGGCCACCAGGCTGTCGTTCATGTGGCGCAGGGCGCGCAGCAGGGCGCCGGTTTCGTCCTTGCCGGACGCGTCGATGCGGCGCGTCAGGTCGCCGCCGGCCACGGTCTCGGCCACTTCGACGGCAGTGCGGATCGGGCGGGTAATGCCGGTGGTGAGCAGCCAGGACAGGATGGCGCCGAGGGCCACCGCGCCGGCGGTCAGGACGGTGATGGTGGTGGTGCTGCGGCCGGCGGTCGCGTCGATCGCTTTCGCGGTCTCGTCGATGCTGCTGCGCTGCATGACCACCAGGTCGTGCAGCAGATTCTGGTATTTGGTCGCGGCCGGCGTGAATTCCTGGTCGAGGATGCGCGCCGCTTCCTCGGCATTGCCGTCCGCCTTGGCTTTCACGGCGCCGTCGCGCGAGGCGCTGTAGACCTTGCGCTGCTCGAGGATGGCAGCGAACAGCGCCTTCTCGCGCTCGCCCGCGACCAGCGGCTCGATCTGCTTGAGCAGTTCGGCGGCCTTCTTGACCGACGCTGCGGCGTCTTCCTTGAAGTAGGGGCCGAGCGCCGGATCGGTGCTCTTGACGATCGCCGCGGTACGGCGGATCGAGGCGTAGTTCAGGCTGTACCAGTCGGTGATCAGGCGCTCCTTGGTCAGCGGGGCGGCCATCATGTCGCGCGTGGCGGAGGCGACTTCGCTCAGGCGCCAGACGCCCGCGGTGGCGATCAGGACGGTCATCGCCAGGATCATGGCAAAGCCCAGTCCCAGGCGCTTGCCGATCTTGATGTTAGAAATGAAACCCATGAAGCTTCCTTCGAATGTGCTAGGAGAGAGTGGGCCGGCGGGAACCGGCTGCGCAGGGTCCCGCCAGCGGCACCGGGCGGTGCGGACGCGGGACAAATGCGGAACAAGGCGGGAATTGTACGGGCTGATCGGGTGTTGCGGAAGAGAAAAAGTGATGTAGAGAAATTTTTACGACACTTTTACACAGAAGGGGTGCTATGTTAATTGTTAAATATTGCTGCGACATACCGTGGCTGTTACGCTTTTGACCCGCCTGTGATCCGCATGCCGGGTCAGGTACCTTTTCGTCCACATCGAGCAATTCATGAAACCAACGATTCGCCTCATCCCCCATTTCGTCGCCGCCGCCTGCGCCTTCGCCGCCGCCGGCGCCCAGGCCCAGACCTCCCTCCCGCCGGCCATCGCCGCCCAGCTCGACAAGGACTATCCCGCCATCGAGGCCATCTACCAGGACCTGCACCGCAACCCCGAGCTCGCCTTTGCCGAGCACCAGACCGCGAAGAAGCTGGCCGAACGCGTCAAGGCGCTGGGCTTCGACGTGACCACCGGCGTCGGTGGCACCGGCGTCGTGGCGATCCTCAAGAACGGCCCAGGCCCGGTCGCCATGCTGCGCACCGAAATGGATGGCCTGCCGGTCCAGGAAAAGACCGGCCTGCCGTTCGCCAGCACGGCGACCGCCAAGAACGCCGCCGGCGAAACCGTCTCGACCATGCACGCCTGCGGCCACGACGTGCACATGTCGGCCTGGTACGCAACCGCCAAGCTGATGGCGGAAAACCGCAAGCTGTGGAGCGGCACGCTGATGCTGGTCGGCCAGCCGGCCGAAGAGCCGCTGACCGGCTCCGAAGCCATGCTCAAGGACGGCCTGTTCAAGCGCTTCCCGAAGCCGGACTACGCGCTGTCGATGCATGACGAAGGCACGCTGCCGGCGGGCCAGGTCGGCTACCGCGCGGGCCACTTCCGCGCCTCGGCCGACACCGTCACCATCACCCTGTTCGGCCAGGGCGGCCACGGCGCCACGCCGCAGGAAACCCGCGACCCGGTCGTGCTGTCGGCCCGCGTCGTGATGGCGCTGCAAACCCTGATCTCGCGCGAGAACAACCCGGCCGACCCGGTCGTCATCACCGTCGGCAGCATCCACGGCGGCACCCAGGCGAACATCGTGCCGGACCAGGTCAAGCTGCAGCTCACCGTGCGTACCTTCAAGCCGGAAGTGCGCAAGCGCGTGCTGGCCAGCATCCAGCGTGAAGTGAAGGGCGAGGCGATCGCCTCCGGCATGCCGAAGGAGCCGCTGGTGGAAATCAAGCCGGGCGCCGACTCGGTCTACAACGATCCGGAACTGACCGCGCGCGCCGTCAAGGCGGTGCAGGGTGCACTCGGCGCCGACAAGGTGGTCGAGATGCCGGCCAAGATGACCTCGGAGGACTTCGCCAACTACGGCCAGGCCGGCGTCAAGGCCGTGCTGCTGCACGTGGGCGCCGTGGAGCCGGGCAAGCTGGCCGCGGCGCGCGCCGCCGGCAAGTACCCGCCGGGCACCCACTCGCCGCAGTGGGCGCCGGACTTCAAGCCGACCGTGCGCTCCTTCATCACCGCGGAAACCGCGATCCTGCTGGACCTGCTCAAGCCGGGCCAGAAGTAATCCGAAGGCTGCTTCCGCCAGCGCGGAAGCGGCCGGACGAAAAAAAACGGATCCACGTTCGACGTGGATCCGTTTTTCTATTTCGGCTTCAAGGCAGCCGGATCAGAAGGTTTCCCACTCTTGCTCGGATACCTTGCTGCCGGCGCGCGCAGGCGCCGCGGGCCGGGCGGCCTTGGCGGGGGCGGGGCGGGCCACGACGGCCAGGGCGCGCGCGGGCATTTCCACTTTCGACGCCATGCGCGCGTCGAGCTTGAACACGTTCACCAGGCCGGCCAGGCGCGCGGCCTGTTCCTGCAGGGCGCCGGCTGCGGCTGCCGATTCCTCGACCAGGGCGGCGTTCTGCTGGGTCGATTCGTCCATCAGGCCGATGGCCTGGTTGACCTGGTCGATGCCGTGGATCTGCTCCTGGCTGGCCGAGGAGATCTCGGCCATGATGTCGGTCACGCGCTGGATCGCACTCACTACCTGGTCCATGGTCTCGCCGGTCTGGTCGACCAGCCTGGTGCCCGCTTCGACCTTTTCCACCGAGTCGCCGATCAGGCCCTTGATTTCCTTGGCGGCGGCGGCCGAGCGCTGGGCCAGGGTACGCACTTCGGAAGCGACGACCGCGAAGCCGCGGCCCTGTTCGCCGGCGCGCGCCGCTTCCACGGCGGCGTTCAGCGCCAGGATATTGGTCTGGAAGGCGATGCCGTCGATGACGCCGATGATGTCGACGATCTTCTTCGACGAATCGTTGATCGAGCCCATGGTGGCGATGACCTGCTCGACCACGGTGCCGGCCTGGGTCGCGACGCTCGAGGCGGTGATGGCCAGCTGGTTGGCCTGGCGCGCGTTGTCGGCGTTCTGGCGCACGGTGCCGGTGAGTTCTTCCATCGAAGCGGCGGTTTCCTCGATCGATGCGGCCTGCTGCTCGGTGCGGCTCGAGAGGTCCATGCTGCCGGCGGCGATCTCGCCCGAGGCGGTGCCGATGGTATCGGTGCCGCTCCGCACTTCGCTGACGATCCTGGCCAGGCTGTCGTTCATGTGGGAGAGGGCGCGCAGCAGGGCGCCGGTCTCGTCGCGGCTGTTCGATGCGATTCTCACCGTGAGGTCGCCCGCGGCCACGGTCTCGGCGGCCTGCACGGCTTCGCGGATCGGACGGGTGATGCCGCGCGTGAGCGTCCATGCGAACAGCGCGCCCAGCAGCACCATCAAGGCGGTGAGGCCGGCGATCCAGTTCTCCCCGCGCTCGGCGGTCGCATCGATCTCGGCGGCGGTGAAGGTGATGCTGTCGCGCTGCATGGCCAGCAGTTCATGGATCGAATCCTGGTAGGCCTTGGAGACCGGCGTGAATTTCTCGTCGAGGATCTGGTCGGCCAGCGCCTGGTCGCCCGCTTCCTTGGCCTTGACGGCATTGTCGCGCGCGGCGCCGTACTGCTTGCGCTGCTCCATGATGCGCTGGAACAGGGCGGTTTCCTTCTCGCCCGCGACCAGCGGTTCGATCTGCTTGACGAGGTCGGCGGCGGCCTTGGCCGTCACGGCCGCGTCTTCCTTGAAGAAGGCGGTGAGCGAGGGGTCGCTGCTCTTGACGATGGCGGCGGTGCGGCGCACGGCGCCGAAGATCTGGGTGTGCCACTCGGCGATCAGGCGTTCCTTGGCCAGCGGCGTGGCCAGGGTGACGCGGGCGGCGGTGGCAACCTGGTCGAGGCGCCACATGCCGGTGCCGGCGATCAGGACGGCCATGAACAGGGTCAGGGCGAAGCCGGCGGCAAGCCGCACGCCGATGGTGAGATTGTGAAAGGTGCGCATGGGTCGGTCGGGCTGGCGCCCCGTCGGCAGGCGCCGCTTACTTTCTCAAGAACGAAAAGTAAGAATTATTGCCCAACCGAAATGTAAACGCACTCAGAATGTGCATTCACCCATGCTCGTATAGACGATTAGCAACAATTGGTGATCATTCCGACAGCGCTTCTTCCGGCTCGGGCGCGGCTTCGCGCAGGCGCTGGCTGCGCGCATAGCCGTCCGGGTGGGTCGAGGCATAGGACATCGCCTGGCGCAGCATCTTCGGCGTCGTCTTGTCCGCCTGCTCGTCCAGGTGGTCGAACAGGTCGGCCAGCGGCAGGGTGGAGATGCCGCGCCTGTGCAATGCCGCCGCCGCGTAGCCGTCGGCGGCCAGCTCCATGTCGCGCGAATACTCCATATTGCCGAGCAGGGCCGGCAGGCCGGCGGCGACCGCGCTGAAGTCGCCGAACAGGGTCGCCGACAGGGCTGCCGTCAGGGAGGCGCGCGTCATGCTGCGCACGCTGTGGCGCATCTCGATGTGTCCGACCTCGTGCGCCAGCACGCCGGCCAGCATGGCGGCGGCCCTGGCGTCGAGGTCGCCGCTTTCGCCGAGGGCGGTGCGCACCAGCTGGTCGGTGAGGACGATGGTCCCGTCCGGGAAGGCCAGCGCGTTCGGTCCGAGCAGGGGTGCATCCACCACCTTCAGGCGCAGCGGAATGCGCGGCGATGCCGGCTGGACCCGCTGCAGGAGGCCCTGCAGCGCCGCCAGGCGGTCCTCGCTGAAACGCGAGGGCTGCAGGAGGTTCTGTTTCTGCAGCAGGGCGAGGGCATTCTCGCCCAGGGCCTGGTCGGCCGAGGGCGGCACTTCGCGCGACAGGCGCTCGGCCGCCGCCGGCAGGCCCCAGAACCAGGCGGCCACGATCAGGGCCACCAGCAGCGCCAGCGCAAGCAGGCTGGCCGCCATGTGTTCCTGCCAGCGCACGACCCAGGATTTGCGGTAGCCGAGCGCCTCCATCAGTTGCGGGCGCACGCCCGGGTCGAGGACCTCGGCATGGCTGCCGTCCTTGAAGTAGAGGACGGTCGGGGCGTGCTCGAAGGGTTCGGCCAGGCGCGTGCCGGCCAGGGAATAGCTGCGCGTGGTCTCGCCGTGCAGGTGGATGGCGCCGTTGCCGGTGCTGAGCTGGACGACGTGCAGACGGGCGCTGTGGCCGTCGAAATAATGGGCTGCGCTCATGATGTCCTTACCAGGAAAGGTCGATGCCAAAACCGTCGGCGGCGCCGTCGCCGGCCGCGCCGCCGCGTTTCGCGACGTGGGTGGCGAAGGCTTCGATGTCGCCGTCGACCTCGATTTCCACGTGGGCGAGGCGGAAGCGGTAGACGCTCACCACCGCGAAGGGGCGGTACAGGCCCAGGGTGAGCAGGGTGAGCAGCACGTTCTTCGTTTGCAGCTTCATGAAGGCGCGCGCCGGCAGGGTGGAGCGGATGCGCACGCCGGGGAAGGTGGTGTTCGACCAGGCGAGGTTCGAGATCCGCACCACCATATAGGGTCCGGCCAGCAGGTACATGACGTACACCGTGATGACGGCGGTCAGCAGGCCGGCGACCATGCCGGCCTGGCGCGGGCCTGCGATCATCGCCCCGGCGACGCCGACCAGGATGCCAGCCGTCATCACCACAGCGATTCCCAGCGAGCCTGCGACAAGATATGGCTTGTAGAAGCTGCGCGCCTTGACCGCGTAGCTGGAATGCTGGTCGCCCAGCAGCAGGTGGGCATGCTGGAAGCGGCGCAGCTGGGCGTGCATCAGCGGCCAGGCCAGGTAGAAGGGCAGCGGCAGCGCCGCCAGTTCCGGGCGCTCCGGATAGAGCGCGAGCAGCACGCCCGGCAGCAGGAAGACCAGGGCCGGTGGCAGCCAGGCAAGGTAGGCCTGGGTGATGGAACCGTCGAAGCCCAGCCACAGGCCGCGGTAGCTGGTGTTCCCGAGGCGAAAGCGCAGGGCGCCGCGCATCAGGTAGGGGAAGGCCGCCAGCAGGCCGAGGATGACGGCCAGGCCAAAGGCGGTCGAGAAACCGAAGGCGTAGTGGTAGGCGCCCAGCAGCACGACCGAGAGCAGGCGCCCGACCAGCACTGCCCGTGGGTTGCCGTGGAAATCGAAGGTGGCGCCGGCGAGAATGGTGTTGCGATCGAAATACTGCAGGCGCCGGACCTTGGCCCAGGCCGAGTAGATGCCGAGCGTGGCCAGCGAGAGCAGCAGGTTGACCACCCAGATGCGGAAGTACTCGCGGCCGTCGCCGGTGAAGGAGAGGGCCAGGGTGCGCGGTCCGGGATCCGGTGGAGCGACGATGGCGTCGGCGGGCTGGTCGATGAGTGTATGCATGGCGGCGCCACAAAAAATCGCAGTATAGGATGCGCCCCCACCCGGCGGTCAATTTGCCAGGCATAGAGTGAAGTCGGGGCCGGCTCTGCTATTGGGGAGACAGCGGCGTACTTTCCGCCAGATGGACGCTTTTATCACGATTTGGCCGGGCGGCCGGGAGTATTTGCGCCGTTTAAGGTATAATTTCTATTTCCCGCGCGTGCCATTCGGCACCTTCAGTACAAATGACCAAATTCGTATTCGTCACTGGCGGCGTCGTGTCTTCCCTGGGCAAGGGGATCGCGGCCGCTTCCCTAGCCGCGATCCTCGAATCGCGCGGCCTCAAAGTCACCATGCTCAAGCTCGACCCGTACATCAACGTGGACCCGGGCACCATGAGTCCTACCCAGCACGGCGAAGTGTTCGTCACCGACGACGGCGCCGAGACCGACCTGGACCTGGGCCACTACGAGCGCTTCATCAGCACCCGCATGAAGAAGGTGAACAACTTCACCACCGGCCAGATCTACGAATCCGTGATTCGCAAGGAGCGCCGTGGCGAGTATCTCGGCAAGACCGTGCAGGTGATCCCGCACATCACCAACGAGATCCAGGACTACATCCGCCGCGGCGCCGAAGGCGTGGACGTGGCGCTGGTCGAGATCGGCGGTACCGTCGGCGACATCGAATCGCTGCCCTTCCTGGAAGCCGCGCGCCAGCTGTCGCTGCGCTCGGGCCGCAAGGGCGCCGCCTTCGTGCACCTGACCCTGGTGCCTTACATCGCATCGGCCGGCGAACTCAAGACCAAGCCGACCCAGCACTCGGTGCAGAAGCTGCGCGAGATCGGTATTTCGCCGAACGCGCTGCTGTGCCGCGCCGACCGCCGCATCCCGGACGACGAGCGCGCCAAGATCTCGCTGTTCGCCAACGTGGAAGAGCAGGCCGTCATCTCCGTGTGGGACGTGGACACCATCTACAAGGTGCCGCAGGTGCTGTGCGACCAGGGCCTGGACGACATCATCCTCGAAGCGCTCGGCCTGGAAGCACCGAAGGCCGACCTGTCGATGTGGACCAGGCTGATCCACACCCTGGAAAACCCGAAGCACGAAATCACCATCGGCATGGTGGGCAAGTACGTCGACCTGATCGAGTCGTACAAGTCGCTGACCGAGGCGCTGCGCCACGCCGGCATCCACACCGAGAGCCGCGTCAACATCGAATACCTCGACTCGGAAGAGATTGAAAGCAAGGGTTGCGATCATCTGGCCAAGTACGACGCCATCCTGGTGCCGGGCGGCTTCGGCAAGCGCGGCGTGGAAGGCAAGATTCAAGCTGCCCGCTACGCCCGCGAGAACAAGATCCCCTACCTGGGCATCTGCCTGGGCATGCAGGTCGCGCTGATCGAATACGCGCGCCACGTGGCCGGCCTGCCGAACGCGAACTCGACCGAATTCGATCCGGAAACCGACCAGCCGGTGGTCGCCCTCATCACCGAGTGGCAGAACCATGACGGCAAGGTCGAGAAGCGCGACGTCAACTCGGACCTGGGCGGCACCATGCGCCTGGGCGCCCAGACCTGCGCGGTGAACCCGGGCACGCTGGCCGCCGAGATCTACGGCAATGTCGTGACCGAGCGCCACCGCCACCGCTACGAAGGCAACAACTACTACCTGCCGAAGATCGAAGCGGCGGGCCTGGTGGTGTCGGCGCGTACCCCGAACGAAGACCTGCTGGAGATCATGGAACTCCCGCGCGACGTCCACCCCTTCTACATCGGCGTGCAGTTCCACCCGGAGTTCAAGTCGACCCCGCGTAACGGCCACCCGCTGTTCACCTCGTTCATCCAGGCGGCCTTGAAGCACCAGGCCGCCAACACGAATGTCGCAGCCAACTCGGCATCTGCATTGCAAGGAGACGCAGCATGAAACTCGCCGGTTTTGAGGTCGGCCTTGACAAGCCGATCTTCCTGATCGCAGGTACCTGCGTGATCGAATCCCGCCAGATGGCGCTCGACACCGCCGGCACCCTGAAGGAAATCACCAGTAGCCTGGGCATTCCCTTCATCTACAAATCGTCGTTCGACAAGGCCAACCGCTCGTCCGGCAAATCCTTCCGCGGCCCGGGTCGCGAGAAGGGCCTGGAGATCCTCGCCGACGTGCGCAAGCAGCTCGGCGTGCCGGTCCTGACCGACGTCCACGACGAAGAAATGATCCCGGAAGTGGCCAGCGTCGTCGACGTGCTGCAGACCCCGGCCTTCCTGTGCCGCCAGACCGACTTCATCAACGCCTGCGCGCGTTCGGGCAAGCCGGTCAACATCAAGAAGGGCCAGTTCCTGGCGCCGGGCGACATGAAGAACGTGATCGACAAGGCGCGCGCCGCCGCACGCGAAGCCGGCCTGCCGGAAGATAACTTCATGGCCTGCGAGCGCGGCGCCTCCTTCGGCTACAACAACCTGGTGTCGGACATGCGTTCGCTCGCCATCATGCGCGAATCGAACTGCCCGGTGGTGTTCGACGCGACCCACTCGGTGCAGCTGCCGGGCGGCCAGGGCACCTCGTCCGGCGGCCAGCGCGAACACGTGCCGGTGCTGTCGCGCGCGGCGGTTGCCGCCGGCGTCTCGGGCCTGTTCATGGAAACCCATCCGGACCCGGCCAACGCCCTGTCGGACGGCCCGAACGCCGTGCCGCTCGGCCGCATGAAGGAACTGCTTACGACCCTGGTCGAGATCGACCGCATCGTCAAGAAGACCGGTTTCCTCGAAGCCGACTTCAAGTAACTGCACCAACAGCCGCGCGCGCCCTGCGGCTGGGGCGCGTGCGCGTACCCGAATACACTGACTTTTTACTTCCGGAGACTGTAGAACATGAGTGCCATCGTTGATATTATCGGCCGTGAAATCATTGACTCGCGCGGCAATCCGACCGTCGAGTGCGACGTGCTGCTGGAGTCGGGCGTGATGGGCCGCGCCGCCGTGCCCTCGGGCGCCTCGACCGGTTCGCGCGAAGCGATCGAACTGCGCGACGGCGATCCGTCCCGCTATTTCGGCAAGGGCGTGCTGCAGGCCTGCGAGAATATCAACACCGAGATCTCCGAAGCGATCATGGGCCTGGACGCCAATGAACAGGCTTTCCTGGACCGTACCCTGATCGACCTCGACGGCACCGAGAATAAGAGCCGCCTGGGCGCGAACGCCATGCTGGCGGTCTCGATGGCGGTGGCCAAGGCCGCGGCCGAGGAAGCCGGCCTGCCGCTGTACCGCTACTTCGGCGGTTCGGGCGCGATGCAGATGCCGGTGCCGATGATGAACGTCATCAACGGCGGCGCGCACGCGGACAACAACCTGGACATCCAGGAATTCATGATCATCCCGGTCGGCGCGCCGAGCTTCAAGGAAGCGATCCGCTGGGGCGCCGAAGTGTTCCATTCGCTGAAGAAGATCCTGCACGACAAGGGCCTGGCCACCTCGGTGGGCGACGAAGGCGGCTTCGCGCCGAACGTCGGCAGCCACGAGGAAGCGATCCAGCTGATCATGCAGGCGATCGAGAAGGCCGGCTACGTCGCCGGTCCGCAGATCGCGATCGGCCTGGACTGCGCCGCGAGCGAGTTCCACAAGGACGGCAAGTACGTCCTGGAAGGCGAGGGCCTGTCGCTGTCGGCGACCGACTTCACCAATATGCTGGCCACCTGGTGCGACAAGTACCCGATCATCTCGATCGAGGACGCCATGGCCGAAGGCGACTGGGAAGGCTGGGCGACCCTGACCGCCGCCCTGGGCAAGAAGGTCCAGCTGGTGGGCGACGACCTGTTCGTCACCAACACCAAGATCCTGAAAGAGGGTATCCAGAAGGGCATCGCCAATTCGATCCTCATCAAGATCAACCAGATCGGCACCCTGACCGAGACCTTCGCCGCCATCGAGATGGCCAAGCGCGCCGGCTACACCGCCGTGATCTCGCACCGTTCGGGCGAGACCGAGGATTCGACCATCGCCGACATCGCCGTGGGCCTGAACGCCCTGCAGATCAAGACCGGCTCGATGTCGCGTTCGGACCGCATGGCCAAGTACAACCAGCTGCTGCGCATCGAGGAAGACCTGGGCGACGTCGCCAGCTACCCGGGCCGCGACGCCTTCTACAACCTGAAGTAATGTAAAGCCGACCGGCCTCGCTGTTCAAGGCCGGTCTTTTCGTCTCCGTCATGCGACTCATCACCATTGCGCTCGCCGCCCTGCTGATCCTGATCCAGTACCCCCTGTGGCTGGGCAAGGGCAGCTGGCTGCTGGTCGCCGACATGCGCGACCAGGTCGAGGCGACCCGCCTCAAGACCGAACAGCTCAAGGCGCGCAACGCCATGCTCGAATCGGAAGTGCGCGACCTGCGCGACGGTTTGGGGGCGGTCGAGGAGCGCGCGCGCTTCGATCTGGGCATGATCAAGCAGAACGAAATCTTCGTGCAGGTGCTGCGCAAGGACGAGCAGCCCGTGGTCTCGATGACCGTGCCGCCGCCACCACCCGAGCCGAAGAACAAGGACAAGCAGAAGGTGACGCACTGAGCGGCGTCACGGAATCACGGAACATCATGAGCGCAACCAGGAACCAGGGCGGACTCGATTCGCTCGACGCGATCGCCGATCTGCTGGCCGATGCCTTCGAGGACGGCGATGGCGCCGCCATCTCGGCGGCCATGAGGGCCGTGGCCCAGGCGCCGGGCCTGGGCGAACTGGCGGCAAGCGTCGGCATGCCGCGCGAGGAACTGCAGGCGGCATTGATGGCCGAGGAGTTCAACCTCGACCTCACCCTCGAGATCATGAAGGTGGTCGACCTGCACATGTCGGGAGGGCGGGGCTGAAACGTCCTTCCGCTCAATGAAAAACGCGCCTTCCGGCGCGTTTTTCATTGGGGCCTTCGCCGCTCAGTCCGACGAAGCGTCGCCCTGTTGCGCGCCGGCGCCCTGCTCCAGGAAGGAGCGCAGCATCCAGGCATTCTTCTCGTGTACTTCCATGCGGGTGGTCAGCATGTCGGCGGTCGGATAGTCTTCCAGCTCGTCGGCAACCTTGACGCCCGCGCGCAGGGTGCGGATCAGGGTCTCGTTGCCGTCGACCAGCTGGCGCAGCATGTCCTTGGAGGAGAGCACTTCCGGCTCTTCCTTGATGCTCGACAGCTCGGCATAGCGCTTGTACGTGGCCGGCGCGAAGTGGCCCAGGGCGCGGATGCGCTCGGCGATTTCGTCCAGCGCATTCCACTGTTCGGTGTACTGTTCCTCGAACATCACGTGCAGGCTCGAAAACAGCGGGCCGGTCACGTTCCAGTGGAAGTTGTGGGTTTTCAGGTAAAGCATGTAAGCATCGGCCAGTACCGTCGAGAGGGATTCGACGATCTTGGCACGGTCTTCGGTGCTGATTCCAGTATCCATGTGCATCGCATTTCTCCTGTGGTGAGTACTGCAGTGTTTGTATAAATCGACAACACTGTCAAAGATGCATCAGCTTATCACCGCTGAAAAAAACGCGTATTTCGAGTGTCCCGGTTCATCAGCGGGTCGTGACGATGTGCGCATTTTCGGTCCATGGAAGTCTTTACAATCCACGGATCGAAATCCTGATTGGAGACGCATGAAACCCTTGTCGATCATGGCCGTCCTGCTGACGATGGCCGCTCCCGCCTTCGCCCAGGACGCGGCAATCCAGGACACCCCTGCTGAACAGGTTCAGGTCAGCAGCATCAAGGACCCCGAGCTGCAGCCCTACCGGCACATGGTGCGCGGCCTGGACGTGTGGGATGAAAAGCGCGCGCGCCTGGCGCCCCAGGCCAGCCTGCGTTTCGAGCTATGGACAAGGGACGGTAAGATGGCGAACGCCGAGGGCCTGCAGCTGCGCCTTGCCGGCAACACGGTCGATATCGCGCTGCCGCTCGACAAGGACGCTACCTTCGTGCTGCCGCGCAGCCAGGAAGCGCTGTCGGACAATGCGGACCTGATCCTGAACCGCAAGAAGGAACAGTTCCGCTGGCGTCCGCGCGTGAACACGCCCGGCGTGCCGGCGAACGCGCGCCGGCTGGGCGACCTGCGCCTGGAGTGCGAGGTCCGGGCGGCGGTGCGCAAGGAAGAGATTCCCTTGATGTACCGCGCCGGCGCGGTAGCCGCAGGCGGCATCTGCAACCTGCCGATGACGGCCTACCTGTATCGCGCGCCGCAGCGCCTGCTCTCGGCCGTGGTGGTTTCCGGAGACCGCAAGTCCGGCCTGCCGCTGCGTGACAACGGCCATGTGTTCCAGACGCCGCTGCGCGACAAGAGCTGGGACAACGATGCGCTGATCGTGTACACCTTCGCGGAGCCCGAACCTGCCGCCACGCCATGACATGGCCGGATCGGTTTGCAGGGTGGGCGGGGACCGCGGGGCCGCCCGGACCCACCCTACAAAACCTTCTCCAGGACGGCGCGCGTCGCGGCGGGAATCGGCGTCGGCCGGTTGGTGGCGCGGTCCACGTAGACGTGCGTGAAGTGGCCGGCGGCCGAGGGCAGGGGATCGTCGTTGCGGTACAGCGCGATCTCGTAGCGCACGCTCGAGTTGCCGAGCTTCGCCACGCGCACGCCGGCATGCACGGTATCGGGGAAGGAGATCGAGCTGAAATACTGGCAGCCGGTTTCCACCACCAGGCCGACCACACCGCCCTGGTGGATGTCCAGCCCCCCTTGCTCGATCAGGTGGCGGTTGACCGCCGTGTCGAAGAAGCTGTAATAGTTGACGTTGTTGACATACCCGTAGCTGTCGTTGTCCATCCAGCGCGTGGGAATCGCGAGGAAGTGGGGGAACTGGCTACGGGGCGTGTCGCGCATCGTCGTCTGGTCCTTACTGGATGCTGCCGCTGGCCGGCATCATGGTTTCCACCGGGGTGTCGCTGGCGAACAGCTGGGCGCAGTCGACCTTGTCGAAGGCGTAGTGCTTGCCGCAGAAGTCGCAGTTGATGCCCAGTTCGCCCAGGTCGGCCAGCGCCGACTCGACTTCCGGCTGGCCCAGCATCTTGAGCATGTTGCCGACCTTTTCGCGCGTGCAGCTGCAGTGGAACTGCGGGTGCTGCGGGTCGAAGACGCGGATGGTCTCTTCCCAGAACAGGCGCTTGAGCAGGGTTTCGATGGAGGTGGCCAGGAGTTCGTCGCGTTTCAGGGTCTGGCCCAGCATCACGGCGCGGTTCCAGGTCTCCAGGTCTTCCGCTTCCGAGGCCTGCTTCTGCTGGTCGTCCTTGCCGCTGTGGCGCGGGAGCTTCTGCAGCAGCAGGCCGCGCGAGACGCTGTCGTCGGCCGCCAGCCACAGGCGCGTGTCCATCTGCTCGGAACGCAGCATGTAGTTCTCGATGACGGTCGCCATGTCCTCGCCGATCAGGGGCACCACGCCCTGGTAGGGCTGCTGGCCCGGCACCTTGTCGGCCGGGTCGAGGGTGATCACGAAGCGGCCCTTGCCGTTTACATTGAACATGTCGGTCAGCGAGGCGGTCTCGGGAATCTCGGCGTCCGGGGCGAGCTTGGCCGTGGCGCGGATGCGCAGCTGGGCGTCGCATTCGACCACCAGCAGGCGCACCGGGCCGTCGCCGAAGATCTGCATCACGATGGCACCGTTGAACTTCAGGTTGGCCGAGAGCAGGGCGCTGGCCGCGACCATCTCGCCGAGCGCCGCGCGCACCGCCTTCGGGTAGGCGTGGCGCGCCTGGATCTCGCGCCAGGTGTCGGAAATCTCGATCAGCTCGCCGCGTACGGCGGCGTTGTCGAAGATGAATTTTTGCAGGGTGTCGCGCGGGGTGGTCATTGCTTCAGTCATTGTCTTATCCGATTTGCTTGAGCTGCGCCTTGAACAGCTGGCCGCGCGCCACATAGCTCGCGGCGCTGGCCTGCAGGCGCAGCATGTCTTCTTCCGTCAGGGTGCGCACGACCTTGGCAGGCGAACCCAGGATCAGCGAACCGTCCGGGAACTCCTTGCCTTCGGTAACCAGGGCGCCGGCGCCCACCAGGCAGCCCTTGCCGATCTTCGCGCCGTTCAGGATCACGGCCTGGATGCCGATCAGCGAGCCATCGCCGACCGTGCAGCCATGCAGCATGGCCTGGTGGCCGACCGTCACGTTCTTGCCAAGGGTGAGGGGAAAGCCCATGTCGGTATGCATCACCGTGCCTTCCTGCACATTGCTGTTCTCGCCGATGGTGATGCGTTCGTTGTCGCCGCGCAGCGTGGCGCCGTACCACACCGAAGCGTTGGCCTCGAGCGTGACCTTGCCGATCAGGGTAGCCGAGTCGGCCACGAAGCTTGAAGCGTCGATCTCGGGCGCATGCTCGCCCAGCTGGTAAATCGCCATGGATGTGCTCGCGGAAGGTTGAAATGCCGCTATTGTAAACCCTGCGTCCGCCATCGTCCGGTCGCCAGCAAATGGGGGCATCCCGTGCGAAATCAAGTTCGACGCCGTATAATGCGAACGATCGTTCTTTTATTGAGAAGCCATGCAAGCCTCCCGTTCCGAATTCCTGGCCATTCGCGGCCTGAAGTGCCACGTGCGCCACTGGGGCCGCGAGGGTGCGCCGAAGATCTTCATGCAGCATGGCTGGATGGACGTGGCGGCTTCCTTCCAGTTCGTGGTCGACGCGCTCAAGGGCGACTGGCACGTGATCGCCTTCGACTGGCGCGGCTTCGGCCTGAGCGAGCGCACCCATGGCGACACCTACTGGTTCCCCGACTACCTGGCCGACCTCGAAGCCGTGCTCGACCATTACGCGCCGGGCGAGGCTGTGAACCTGCTGGGGCACAGCATGGGCGGCAATATCGTCAGCCTGTACGCGGGCATCCGTCCGGCGCGCATCGCGAAGCTCATCAACCTGGAGGGCTTCGGCCTGCCGGCCACGCGCCCTTCGCAGGCCCCGGGCCGCTACGCCAAATGGCTGGACGAACTGCGCGCCAAGCCCGAGATGCGCGGCTACGCCAGCCTGGAGGAGGTGGCCGGCCGCCTGCAGAAGACCAACCCGCGCCTGTCCGGCGAACGCGCCGCTTTCCTGGCCGGGCACTGGTCTGCCAGGGACGCCGACGGCCAGTGGCGCATCCTGGGCGACCCGGCCCACAAGATGACCGGGCCGCTGCTCTACCATGCGGACGAGGTGCTGGCCTGCTGGACCCAGATCACGGCGCCGGTGCTGTGGGTCGAGGCGGAAGAAACGGAAATGTGGCGCTGGATGGGGCCGAAGGAGCAGGCGAGGGCGGAAATCGACCGCCGCCGCGAGCACCTGGCGAAGGTGACGGCGCGCATGATGCCGGGCGCCGGGCACATGTTGCATCATGACCAGCCGGAGTTGCTGGCGGCCATGATCGAAGCCTTCCTGCTTGACGCCGAGGTCCCAGGCTGAGCCTCGAGCGTTGTTGGCAGCCATCACAGCCATATGGCGTAATTGCTGTAGGGAAACTCCTGTGCTACAGTCCCATCCCGAACCCGCGCCGTTCCGGCGCCATCGAGACAGACTGACAGGACCTTCATCTTCATGCGATTTCGAGCCGGCCTCGCGCTTCTGGGCGCCCTGCTGACGGCAGGCTGCGCCGTCCCCTACAGCCCGGCCCCGGTGGCCACCAATTTTCCGAGCACCCAGCAGGACAAGCTGCAGGCGGCCGCCCACTGGGGCGTCATCGCGCGCCACATGGCGGGCCAGCTGGCGCCTTCGCTCAAGGTGAACGCCAAGCGTCCGCTCTACGTGACATCGCAGCAGTCGAGCGCTTTCGCCCAGGGCGTCAGCTCCCACCTGGTCACGGCCCTCGTCAATCAGGGCTATGCCGTGGTCAAGGTGCCGGACGCGAACGCGCTGCGCATCGAGCTCGACACCCAGGTGGTGGCCTTCTCGCCCAAGCGTCCGCAATACAAGTTCGCGGGCGAGCGCACCGCCCTGGTGGCCGGCGCCTGGGTGCTGACCGGCGTCGACCATACCGTCGAATGGCTGGCCACGGTCGCGATCGCCGGCCACGATGCCTACACCTGGTTCCGCTCGCAGTTCGCCACCGGCGACACGCCCAGGACCGAGATCATCGTCAACCTCTCGCTGGCCGACGATTCGCGCTACTACGCGCGCAGCACCATGGTGTACTACACGGTCGACTCCGACCGCGCCCTGTACGACGCCGCCTTCCAGCCATCGAAGACCTTCGCGGTCCGCAACTATTGAGCCCAATGATGCGATCCCCGCTTATCCGCGCCGCCTTCCTGGCCCTGCCGCTGCTGCTGGGCGCCTGCTCGACCCAGCAGGCGGACACCGATTACACCTCGGTCTCGGCGAACGCCTTCGTCGCCGCCAATTACCGCGCCGCCGATGCACTGGCGCTGCAGCTGCGTGGCAAGCTGTCTGACGAGAAGCCCCTGATCATGGCCACCATCGTCAACATCGACGCGCTGGAGCAGACCTCGATGCTGGGCCGCCTGGTATCCGAGCAGCTGTCTACCCGCCTCGCCCAGGGCGGCATGAAGATGCTGGAAATGAAACTGCGCAACAGCGTCTACCTCAAGCGCGGCCAGGGCGAACTCATGCTCACGCGCGAGATCGGCGACGTGGCGCACACCCACAATGCCCAGGCGGTCGTGGTCGGCTCCTATGCCGAAACCCGCGAAGCCGTGTTCGTGAACATCAAGGTGATCCAGCCGACCACCAACCTCGTGCTTGCCGGCCACGACTACGTGCTGGCGAAGGAGGCGACGGTGCGCTCGATGCTGCAATCCAACTAGGATTCTTCCACCGCGGCCCGCGGGAAGCGGAACAGGCCATTGACGCGTACAATGCCATGTTCCGCTCTACTGCTTTTGCGAACTGCCGCACATGAAAGTCGATCTCCACTGCCATTCCAGCGTCTCCGACGGCGTGCTCGCCCCCGCCGCGGTGGCGGCCTACGCCCGTAAAAGCGGCGTCGATGTGTGGGCGCTCACCGACCACGACGAAGTCGGCGGCATCAAGGCCGCGCGCCAGGCGGCCGGCGAGCTCGGCATGCGCTTCGTGTCCGGCGTCGAGATTTCCGTCACCTGGGCCAATGAGACCGTGCACATCGTCGGCCTGCAGATCGATGAAGACAACCGCGCCCTGATCGAGGGCCTGGCCGCGACCCGCAACGGCCGCCAGGCGCGCGCCATGGAAATCTCGGCCCAGCTGGAAAGCGCCGGCATCCCCGGCGCCTACCAGGGCGCGCTGCGCTACGTCGGCAACCCGGACCTGATGTCGCGCACCCATTTCGCGCGCTATCTCGTCGAGATCGGCGTGTGCGCCACGCCGGCCGAGGTGTTCCGCAAATACCTGACCGAGGGCAAGCCGGGTTATGTGCCGCACCGCTGGGCCACGCTCGAGCAGGCGGTCGGCTGGATCCGCGGCGCCGGCGGCATCCCCGTGATCGCCCATCCGGGGCGCTATCCCTTCAGCGATACGGCCGAAGGCGCGCTGTTCGACGAATTCCGCCAGCTGGGCGGCACCGCCATCGAGGTCGTGACCGGCAGCCACACGCCGGACCAGTACGGCGAGTATGCCGAGAAGGCGCGGCGCTACGGTTTCCTGGCTTCGCGCGGAACCGATTTCCATGCGCCGGGCGAGTCGCGCGTCGAGTTTGCGGAGCTGCCGCCCTTGCCGGGCAATTTGACACCGGTCTGGCACGATTGGTAGGGGTGGTTCGGTCCAGTGGACCGGAGCACGCTTCGCCGAACGCGCGTTCGACTCCCGCATGAACAGACGCTGCCTCTGCGCTTGCACGGTTTGAACGCGCGCACGGCAGAGCCGGCTACGCGCCCCGGTCCACCCTACGTCCTTGAGTTTTTCGATCTCATCCCTATCTTGGCAGCCTGACATCGTTTTTCATCTGCCAGGAGGCTCGTCCATGAAACGTATCGTGTTGTTCCTCGCCACCAACCTTGCCGTCGTGCTGGTGGTGTCGCTCGTGCTCAACCTGCTCGGCGTGGGCCGTGCCGTCACGGGGGAAGGAATCAACGTCGGCGCGCTGGCCGTGTTCTCGCTGGTGGTCGGCTTCACCGGATCCATCATCTCGCTCCTGATGAGCAAGCCCATGGCCAAGTGGTCCACTGGCGCGCGCGTCATCGAGCAGCCCACCAACAGCACCGAGCGCTGGCTGGTGGACACCGTGCGCCGCCTGTCCGAGCGTGCCGGCATCGGCATGCCGGAAGTGGCCGTCTACGATGGCGAGCCGAACGCCTTCGCGACCGGCGCTTTCAAGAATTCCGCCCTGGTGGCCGTGTCCACGGGCTTGCTCGCGAACATGAACCAGGACGAGGTCGAGGCCGTGATCGGCCACGAGGTCGCGCACATCGCCAATGGGGACATGGTCACGCTCACCCTGATCCAGGGCGTGGTCAACACTTTCGTCGTGTTCCTGGCGCGCGTGGTCGGTTTTTTTGTGGATAAGGTATTGTTCCGCAGCGAAGACCGCGGCCCCGGCATCGGCTACATGATCACCGTCTTCGTCTGCGAGATCCTGTTCGGTATCCTGGCCTCGATCATCGTCGCCTGGTTCTCGCGCCAGCGCGAATTCCGCGCCGACGCCGGTTCCGCCAGGCTGCTGGGCTCGTCCGTACCGATGCAGCATGCGCTGGCCCGCCTCGGCGGCCTCGTGCCCGGCGCGCTGCCTTCGTCGATGGCCGCCTCCGGCATCTCGGGCAGCGGTGGCGGCTGGGGCGCGCTGTTCTCCACCCACCCGCCGATGGAGCAGCGCATTGCCGCGCTGCAGGCGCTGCGCCAAGGCGCGTAAAGAAAGGTTGCGATGGCCCAGCATTTCCAGATCCACCACGAGAATCCCCAGTCGCGCCTGCTCAAGCAGGCCGCCCAGATCATCGGCAGCGGCGGCATCGTCGCCGCGCCGACCGACTCGGCCTATGCCCTGGTCTGCCGCCTGGACGACAAGGCCGCGGTCGAGAAGCTGCGCCGCATCCGTGGGGTCGACGACAAGCATCACCTGACCCTCCTGGTGCGCGACCTGTCCGAGATCGCCCACTTCGCGCGCGTCGACAATGCCCAGTACCGCCTGCTGAAGGCCGCCATGCCGGGACCGTACACCGTGATCCTGGAGGCGACGCGCGAAGTGCCGCGCCGCCTGTCCCACCCTTCGCGCAAGACCATCGGCGTGCGCGTTCCCGAGAACCGCATCCTGCTCGGCCTGATCGAGGAGCTGGGCGAACCGCTGATCGGCACCACCCTGCAGCTGCCGGGCGACGACCACATGCTGTCCGACCCGGACGAGGTGTTCGAGCGCCTCGGCAAGCAGATCGAGCTCGTCATCGACGGCGGCGCCGGCACGCTCGAGCCGACCACCGTGGTCGACCTGACCGGCCCCACGCCGGAACTGGTGCGCGAGGGCAGGGGAGATCCGGCCGCCTTCGGCTTATAAGCGGGCCAGATAAGCTGTCCTTAAGCTTGCCTGAAGGCACAGACTGCGGGCAATCGGCTCTGATAGAATCCCGGTATGGATGAAACGATACGCAACATCGCTGTCTACGCGCTCCCCGTTCTTTTTGCGATTACCCTGCACGAAGCCGCCCACGCCTACGTCGCCCGCTATTTCGGCGACAACACCGCCTATGCCGCGGGGCGGATGACCCTGAATCCCCTGGTGCACATCGACCTGTTCGGCACCATCGTCATTCCCCTGGTCCTCTACCTGACAACGGGTTTCGTGTTCGGCTACGCCAAGCCGGTGCCGATCGATTTCGGCCGCCTGCGCAATCCGAAGCGCGACATGGCCTGGGTGGCCCTGGCCGGACCCGGCGCGAACTTCATCATGGCGCTGGGATGGCTGATCCTGGGCATCCTGCTGGTGGCGCTGAACGTGGACGAGGCCTTCCCGCACAAGGTGGCGCAGGCCGGCATCATCGCCAATCTGCTGATGTTCGCCTTCAACCTGCTGCCGATTCCACCGCTGGACGGCGGGCGGGTGCTGACCAGCGTGCTGCCGAATCGCCTGGCTTACAAATACGCGCGCATCGAGCCCTACGGCTTCTACATCGTGCTGGCCCTGCTGTTCTTTAACCTGCTGTCGTTCTGGGTCATGCCGGTGATGCAGCTGGGCCGCATCCTGATCCAGCTGTTCGCCTCGCCGTTCTCGTTGCTGCTCACATGAATCCCATGTTGAACCTGCCGGTGTCGCCGTGGGTCGCACGGTTCGCCCCGCTCGTCAGCAGCGGCGAGGCCCTTGACCTGGCTTGCGGCAGCGGCCGCCATACGCGCTACCTGGCCGCGCGCGGCCTGCGGGTGCTGGCGCTGGATCGCAACGCCGAGCTGCTGGCGCCGCTCGCGGGCGACAATGTGCAGACGTGGGAACACGACCTGGAAGCCGAGGGCGCCGCCTGGCCCTTCGAAGCGGGGCGCTTTTCGCTGATCGTGGTCACCAACTACCTGCACCGCCCGCTGTTCGCGGACCTTGCGCGCAGCCTGGCGCCCGATGGCATCCTGATCTATGAAACCTTCGCCCAAGGGAACCAGATCTACGGCAAGCCGTCGAATCCGGCCTTCCTGCTGGCGCCGGAGGAGCTGCTGGGCCTGGCGCGCGAGGGTGGCCTGCAGGTGCTGGCCTACGAGGACGGCCACGTCGACCGGCCCAATCCGGCCCAGGTGCAGCGCCTGTGCGCGGCCGGCCCGGCCTTCGCCAAAACCGAGGCGAAGCTCGACCATAATCTGGTAGCGAATGAACCATAGAGGCGGGTGATCCGCTACAATCAGCGTTTTATGTATTTTCTTAACTAACTGGCAGCGTCACGCATATGATTAAGGGCAGCATCGTAGCAATCGTCACCCCGATGTTCGAGGACGGCAGTCTTGACCGCGACTCCCTGCGCAAGCTGATCGACTGGCACATCGCCGAGGGCACCGACGGCATCGTCATCGTCGGCACCACGGGCGAATCGGCCACCGTGTCTCCGGAAGAACACGGCGAACTGATCAGGCTCGCGGTGGAACACACCGCCGGCCGCATCCCGGTGATCGCCGGCGCGGGCGCCAACTCGACGGTCGAGGCCATCGCACTGACCCGCCACGCCAAGGAAGTGGGCGCCGACGCCACCCTGCAGGTGGTGCCGTACTACAACCGTCCGACCCAGGAAGGCATGTACCGCCACTTCCGCGCCATCGCCGAAGCGGTGGACCTGCCGGTGATCCTGTACAACGTGCCGGGCCGCACCGTGGCGGACATGGCCAACGAGACCGTCGTGCGCCTGGCCCAGATCGACAATATCGTCGGCATCAAGGACGCCACCGGCAACGTCGGCCGCGGCATCGAACTGCTGCGCAGCGTCGACAGCTCCTTCGCGGTCTACTCTGGCGACGACCCGACCGCGATGGCCCTGATGTTCTGCGGCGCCGCCGGCAATATCTCGGTGACCGCCAACGTCGCCCCGCGCGCGATGCACGAGCTGTGCGCCGCCGCCATGGCCGGCGACGTCAAGCGCGCCGTCGAGATCAATAACCGCGTGCTCGACCTGCACGCCAAGCTGTTCGTCGAGCCGAACCCGGTGCCGGTGAAGTGGGCGCTGGCCGAAATGGGCAAGATGCCGGCCGGCCTGCGCCTGCCGCTGGCGCCGCTGTCTTCGTCCTGGCACGATACCGTGCGCGGCGCACTGGCCCAGGCGGGCCTTCTCTCTGCCTGAACCCGCGAGGGTTCCTTACCTGATATCGAACACATGACTAAACGCACTATCACGACTCCTGCCGCCGCGCGCGTGCTGACGCTTACCGCGATCGCGCTGAGCGTCTCGGCCTGCACCACCATCTTCGAATCGGACAAGGTCGACTACCGTGGCGCCAAGCGTTCCGCCGACCTGGCAGTCCCGCCGGACCTGACCGCGCTGCAGCGCGACAACCGCTATGCCATCCCTGACGGCAAGGGCGTCGCGACCGCCTTGGGCTACCAGCAGCAGGTGGGCGCCCAGGCGGGTGCGCCAGTCGCCGGCGCGCCGGGCATCGCCGGCACCGTCGGTCCGATCTCGACCGATGCCGTCAGCGTGCAGCGCAACGGCGACCAGCGCTGGCTGGTGGTCAAGCAGACCCCGGAGCAGCTGTGGCCGCAACTGCGCCAGTTCTGGGAAAACCAGGGCTTCGCCGTCGCGACCGAGTCGCTCACGACCGGCACCATGGAAACCGACTGGGTCGAGAACCGTTCGAAGATCCCGCAGGACTTCATCCGCAACGCCATCGGCAAGGTCTTCGACCGCGCCTACTCGACCGGCGAGCGCGACAAGTTCCGCACCCGCCTCGAGCGCCTGCCGGACGGCTCGACCGAGATCTGGATCAGCCACCGCGGCGCCGAAGAGGTGCTGCAGGGTAGCCAGAAGGAAACCACGATCTGGACCGTGCGTCCGAACGATCCCGGCCTGGAGTCGCAGTTCCTGAGCCGCCTGGTGGCCCAGCTGACCGGCCAGAAGGAAACCAAGCAGGCCGAGACCATGGTCGCCAACGCACCGGTCGCCGCCCCGCAGGCCAAGCTCGAAGGCGGCGTGATCCGCGTGGACGAGGGCTTCGACCGCGCCTGGCGCCGCGTCGGCCTGGCGCTCGACCGCGTCGGCTTCACCGTGGAAGACCGCGACCGCGTACAGGGCGTGTATTTCGTCCGCTACGTCGATCCGGACGCCACCAACAAGGACGGCTTCTTCAAGCGCCTGTTCACCTTCGGCGCCGACGAGAAAGCCAAGGAAGCCCAGCGCTACCGCGTGATCGTCAAGGCCGAGCAGGGCGCCGCAAGCAGCGACGTGACCGTGCAGACCAACGACGGCAAGACGGAAACCGGCGAGACCGGCGCGAAGATCCTGCGTCTGCTGACGGACGAGCTGAAGTAATCAGTTTCAGCGCTTCGAATGAAAAACCGGCCTGAGGGCCGGTTTTTTTATGCGCCGTTGTCCGGTGGGCGGATTCCGCCCACCCTACGATAAACCTACAGGCGTAAAAAAACCGGCCCGCAGGCCGGTCTTTCGAATCGAGCTTGCGCTGATTACTTGGTAGCAGCAGCGTCAGCAGCTTGCGAAGCAGCGGTCGAAGCAGCAGCAGCAGCGTCAGCAGCGGTCGAAGCAGCAGCCGAAGCGGCAGCAGCAGCGTCAGCCGGAGCGGTGGTAGCAGCAGCGTCGGTAGCGGCCGGGGTGGTAGCAGCTGCGTCGGTGGTTGCAGCAGCCGGTGCTTCGACAGCAGCCGGAGCGGCCGGAGCGGCTTCTTCTTTCTTGCTGCAAGCAGCCAGAGCAACAGCCATCAGGGAAACGATCAGCAGGGATTTTTTCATGATTTTCCTTAATATCTTAAAAAGTAAGTACTGCTTGTTTGAATAATAATTACCGGTAATTATTGCTCAGAGGAATTCTCGCGCTTTCATATGAGGCAATACTGCCGCATAAGCAACGGAATCTCCTGACCTGATATTATAGCCAAATTTACTGAATCGCAACAGAAAACTCATGCTCTGGCGAAAGTATTTTGTGCATTGCCAAGGTTTATCTTGTTACAAGATGCAACCGCAGCAAATTCCCAGGTAACTGAGCTGTTAACGGACTGATCAAGGGATCGGTTGACAGGCTATAAACCTGTCGTGGTCGGCTGCAGAACCGGACGTGATTCCGCCCAGATCGCCTCGAAGCGGTGACGCGGCACATCGACGGCGCCCGGCGCGTCGAACGCCATCTCGCCGCGCATATGGTCGCTATGAAAACGCCGGAGCACATGCCGGTTGTCGACGATGCAGAAGGAATCGGTCAGATTGTGCAGTGCTTTCGGCGTGGCGCGGCACTCGACGGCATGGCTGTAGTCGCGCAGCAGGCGCAGCAGGCGCGGATAATGTCTTTCGATGTGAGCCGGCAAATGCATGGCGAGGCGCAGCATGCCGCCCCGCCCCAGGAAGGCGCGCAGCAGGGTGTCGGTCTCAATGCTCCCGAGCGGGAAGACCGCGAAATCCGGATCGAAGAGGTCGAGCGTGACGTGGGCGGCGGCCAGGCAGGCACGCAAGTGGGTCTCGAGCTCGGCGCGGGTATCGAAGCGCGCGCTTCCTTCCTTGGTCGGTTCCTGCATGCCTGCCTCCTTTTCAGCCCCTCATCAGCCCAGTTCCACCCAGCCGTCCTGGTACCAGGTGTAGAGCGCTTCCAGCACGTCGTCGGTCGCGTTCGCCAGGACGGCGCCGTCGAGACGGCGCTCGTTGGCCAGCACGTCCAGCACCGCCTTGTCGGCGCGTCCGACGGCGAAGGATTCGCCGTTGATGAAGACGTTCTTGCCGCGGTAGAGCATCAGGGTCTTGCTCGACAGTTTCAGGCCGCGCTTGGCGGCAGTTTCCATGAAGCGGCCCACGGTCAACGGCTTGGCCGGTCCGGTGAAGAAGACGTTGTGCTTCGGCTCGGACAGGTATTCGCCCAGGAAGATGGTGACGTCTTCCTCGTCCCAACGGACCTTGTTGAGCTCTTCCGTAATGGTGCTCAGCATCTCGCGCGGGATTTCGGCCGGGCTCTTGGCCGGCTGCAGATCCGGATCGGCATAGCGGCCCGGCAGGTCGATCGAGTCGGCCATGAACTGCAGGAAGGCTTCGCCCAGTTCCTGGAAGGAGGGCGAGCGGAAGCCGATCGAGTAGGTCATGCATTCGCCTTCGGCCACGCCATCGTGGGCGTAGTGGGGCGGCAGGTAGAGCATGTCGCCGGGCTCGAGCACGAATTCTTCTTCCGGCTCGAAATTCGCCAGGATCTTCAGCGGCAGGCCTTCGACCAGGCTCAGGTCCTGCTGGGCGCCGATGCGCCAGCGGCGCTTGCCGTGGGCCTGCAGCAGGAACACGTCATAGGAATCGAAGTGGGGGCCGACGCCGCCGCCGTCGGTGGCGAAGCTGACCATCAGGTCGTCCAGGCGCGCATCCGGCACGAAACGGAACTGGCGCAGCAATTCGTCGGCACGCTCGTCGACCAGGTTGACGCCCTGCACCAGCATGGTCCACTCGCGCTCGCTGCGTGATGGCAGTGCGGGCAGCGGGCCGTGCTGCATGTCCCATTGGCCATCCTTCATGGTCACGAGGCGCGACTCGACATGGTTCTGGGTGGCGAGCTCGGCGAGCTTCTCGAATTTCAGTAAAGGCTTGAAACCCGGGATGGCGCCGCGGATGAGCAACGGTTTTTTATGCCAGTAATCGCGCAGGAACTGGGCGGGAGTAATATTCCCAAGGAGCTGTAATTTTTTCATGCGCCATTATAACCAGCGAAGCCAAAGCCACGGCCGGGCAGGGGTTATAATCCCGACCTCACAACGAAAGGATTTGCGATGAAAATTGCCAAGGATACGGTCGTGACGGTGAACTACAAGCTGTCGGACGCCCAGAACAACCTGATCGAGGAGGGCTCCCAGCCGATGGTGTACCTGCACGGCGGCTACGAGAACACCCTGCCGAAGATCGAAGAAGAGCTCGACGGCAAGGAAAAGGGCTATTCGTCGACGATCCAGGTCGAGCCGGAAGACGCGTTCGGCGACTACGACCCGGCGCTGGTGAAGGTCGAAGACCGCAAGCGCCTGCCGGAGCCGCTCGAAGTCGGCATGCAGTTCGAAGGCGTGGCCGAAGGCGTGGACGAAGAGCCGACCATCTTCACCGTCACCGACATCGCCGACGACAAGGTCGTCCTCGACGGCAACCACCCGCTGGCCGGCATGGCCCTGCGTTTCGAACTGTCGGTGGTGGACGTGCGCGCCGCTTCGGACGAAGAGATCGCCCACGGCCACGTGCATGGCGAGCATGGTCACCATCATGCGATGGACGACAGCGACGAAGGCGACCACTTCCGCAGCCAGCCGCTGAACTGATCAAGGCGATGCCTGCGGCGTTGACCAGCGCCGCGGGCGTGCCTGCGCCTTCAGCGCAGCACGTCGCCCAGGCTGAACACGTTCTTCCCATCCTCCGCCACGCGCACCTCGACCGCGTGCGCCCCGACGGACAGATGTCCCATATTGCCGTGCCACTCGATCGCCGGCTTCGCTTCCTTCGGCAGCCCCGCGCTGTCCACCACCAGCACCTGGCCCGGGAACTTTGCAGCGCGCATCTGCACCTGGCGGCGCGTGTCGGCGAAACCGTCGTAGCCGGTCGGTGAGCGCTGCAGCAGGGCGCGCAGGCCGTTGGCCGGCTGCAGCAAAGGCTGCATATTCCCTTCGGCGAACAGCACCATCGCGCTCACCTTGTCCTGCTTGGCGATCGCGAACAGGCGGTTGAGCCAGAAGCGGTTGGCCACCGCGCGGTCTTCGAACTCGCTGTTGCGCCCCGCGGCTGGCAGGTAGTGGTTGTTCGGCGCCGGCAGGTTGATGGTCGCGTACAGCACCTTGCCGACCCGCCAGTGCGCGTTCTCGGCATAGCTGCGAAAGCGCGGACTGCTCGACAGGCGCGTCATCGGAATCTTGTCCTTGCCCAGCGATTCGGGCTCGCCATAGAACAGTTCGCGCAGGCGGTTCAGGCGTTCGATGGCATTGGTGCGGCCCGCCGAATTGCGGCAGCCGGTCCAGTCGTTCCCAGACAGCGAGAGGATCACCGGGCGCCTGGCCTTGTCGAAGAGATCGCGCCGTTTCTGGTAGACGCGGTCGCCGCAGGCTTCGTTCGCGCCCTTGATGCCGGTGACGACGACGAAGGCGAGATCCTCGTCCTTCGCGTCGTCGAGGGCGCTCTTCAAGCCGTCCTCACCCCCGTTGGCGGCGCGGTGGCCGACGACGGCGAAGTGATGGGCGTTGCCGTCCTTGTCCTTCTTCCTGTCGCGCGCGGCGCCAGCGCCGCCGCTGGCGAGCAGCGCGGCCGCCAGCACCGCGGCGAAGAGGAAGGGACGGTGCGCCCGCATCAGGCGGCCAGCCGTTTCAGCTCGTAGAGCCGTTCCAGCGCTTCGCGCGGCGTGAGCGCATCCGGATCGATCGCGTCGAGCGCGGATTTCAGCGCGTCATCAAGGGCGGCTTCCATGACGGGTGCGGGCGCTTCGCCCGCAGCGTCGTCGCCCGGTGCGGCGAACAGGTCGAGCTGCGGCGTCGCATCCAGCGCCTGCGACTCGAGCCGCGCGAGGTGCTTGCGGGCCGCGCGGATCACGGCTGGCGGCACGCCGGCCAGCTGGGCCACTTGCAGGCCGTAGCTCTGCGAGGCCGGGCCGTCCTGCACGGCGTGCAGGAAGACGATGCTGTCCTTGTGCTCGACCGCCGACAGGTGCACGTTGAGCGCGCTCGGATGGGTCTCGGGCAGCTGGGTCAGCTCGAAATAGTGGGTCGCGAACAGCGTGAAGCTGCGGCTGGTCTCGATCAGGTGGCGCGCGATGGCCCAGGCCAGCGCCAGGCCATCAAAAGTAGAGGTGCCGCGGCCGACTTCATCCATCAGCACCAGCGAGTGCTCGGTGGCGCCGTTCAGGATGGCGGCCGACTCGGTCATCTCGACCATGAAGGTCGAGCGGCCGTTGGCCAGGTCGTCGCTGGCGCCGATGCGGGTGAAGATGCGATCGATCGGGCCGATCGTCGCGCTGGTCGCCGGCACGTAGCTGCCCACATAGGCGAGCAGCGTGATCAGGGCGACCTGGCGCATGAAGGTCGATTTACCGCCCATGTTCGGGCCGGTGATGAGCAGCAGGCGGCGGTCGTCCGACAAGCGGCAGTCGTTGGCGATGAAGCGTTCGATCTGGTTCTCGACCACCGGGTGGCGGCCCTCATGGATGCTGAGGCAGGGCTCGTCGACCAGCTGGGGGGCGCACCAGTTGTTGCGCACCGCGTGGCTGGTGAGCGCAACAAGGGTGTCGAGCTGGGCCAGGCCACCGGCGACCGACTGCAGGGTCGTGATGAAAGGGGCCAGCTCGGCGAGCAGAGCGTCGTACAGCATCTTCTCGCGCGACAGGGCGCGGTCTTGCGCCGACAGGGCCTTGTCCTCGAAGGCTTTCAGTTCCGGCGTGATGTAGCGCTCGCAGTTCTTGAGGGTCTGGCGGCGCTGGTAGTCGACCGGCACCTTGTCGGCCTGGCCGTTGGTGACTTCGATGTAGAAGCCGTGCACGCGGTTGTACTCGACGCGCAGGTTGGCAATCCCGGTGCGGGCGCGCTCGCGCGTCTCGAGGTCGACCAGGAACTGGCCGGCGTTCTCGGACAGGGCGCGCAGTTCGTCGAGCTCGGCGTCATAGCCGCGCGCGAACACGCCGCCGTCGCGCACCTGCACGCTCGGCTCTTCCGCGATCGCGCGGCACAGCAGGTCGACGCAGCTTGCTGGCGGCTCGAGCAGGTCGTGGATTTCGCGCAGCAGGGAGGTGTCGCCCGGGACGAAGCAGCGCGCTACCTGCTCGCGCAGCAGCGGCAGTTGTTTCAGGCCGTCGCGCAGGCAGGACAGGTCGCGCGGGCGCGCCGACAGCAGGGCGATGCGGGTGGTGATGCGTTCGATGTCCGGCACGTTCGCGAGTGTCGCGGACAGGCCATGCGTGGCTTCGGCCTGCGCCAGCGCGGCAATGGCTTCGTGGCGCGAACGCGCGACGCGCTGGTTGCGGCGCGCATGGTGCAGCCAGTGGCGCAGCAGGCGCGAACCCATGGCGGTGCGGCAGCCGTCCAGCAGCGAGAACAGGGTCGGCGACTCCTGGCCGCGGATGGTCTCGGTCAGTTCCAGGTTGCGGCGGGTGGCGGCGTCCAGGCCGATGTATTCGTTTTCCTGTTCGCAGGCCAGGCTCTTCACGTGCTGCAGGCCGCGGCCTTGCGTCGACTGCGCGTAACGCAGCAGCGCGCCGGCCGCGCCGAAGGCGGCGCCCAGGCCGTCGGCGCCGAAGCCGGTGAGGGTGGCCACGCTCAGCTGGTCGAGCAGGGCCTGGTGGCCCTTGAGGACGTCGAAGTGCCACTCGGGCATGCGCTGGGTATGGGCCACCGGCTCGGATTCGAACAGGTCGGCGCAGTCGGCGCGCAGGATCTCGGCCGGGGCGATGCGCTCCAGTTCGTGCGCCAGGCGCGACTCCACCGCGCGCTGCTCGCCCGAGAACTCCATCAGGCGCAGCACGCCGCTGGCCAGCGACAGCCAGGCCATGCCGACCGTGATGGTCTTGCGCTGGCTGTGCATGCACAGGGCCAGCAGCGGACGATCGGCCTTTTCCGGCAGCAGGTCGCTGTCGGTCAGGGTGCCGGGGGTGACCACGCGCACCACCTTGCGCTCGACCGGGCCTTTCGACAGCGCCGGGTCGCCGATCTGCTCGCAGATCGCGCAGGATTCGCCGATCTTGACCAGCTTGGCCAGGTAGCCGTCCAGCGAATGGAAGGGCACGCCGGCCATCTTGATCGGCTCGCCGTCGGACTTGCCGCGCGCGGTCAGCGTGATGCCGAGCAGGCGCGCAGCCTTCTCGGCGTCGTCGAAGAAGAGTTCGTAGAAGTCGCCCATGCGGTAGAACACCAGCATGGTCGGGTAGCCGGCCTTGATGCGCAGGTACTGCTGCATCATCGGGGTGTGCTTTTCGGCCGTGCTGGCCTTGAGGGCGGCAGAGTTGATCTCGGAGGGAGCGTTCATTTCTTCGGTGGTCGTGCGGCAAAGCGGGGCGGAGCCAAGGCTTGTCATTTTACCGCGATCGGATGAGCGGGGGCTGCAAAAGGGACAATTCGGCCAGCGTCCTTCTGGTGCACTACACTGTCGAGAAATTTTACACTCGGAAACCGTTCTATTCGAGCAACGCGCGTAAGTGTTTGTAATTAAAAAGGAAGTGCTAGTTGGTGCGAAAATTGCTTGTACTAAGGAAATTTTATAGGATGTTTATGAAAGCAATCAGCTCACTCTTTACCGGCATGGCCTTGATGCTTGCTGCAGCCAGCGCGCAGGCCGGCGTCATCTATACCGACAAGACCTACCGCGACTTCGACGCCTCGTCGGCCTACGTCACCTTCAACGTCACCACGCACGGCCTGATCGACGACCTGAATATCGCCGTCGAGTTCTCGAAATGCGACAACCCGTATATCGATCCGGCGGGCAGCGCCTGCGTTGGCCGGGACACGCCTTTTGAGAACGAAATCGTCATGCGCCTCGTCGGCCCGGATGGCCGCATCCTCAGCCTGATCGAGCCGAATACCTTCGACCAGGGCGATACGCCTGGCATCGGCCGCATCACCCTGACCTTCGATGACGAAGGCGCCAGCCTGGGCAAGCGCGTGCAGGGCGGCGCATTCCGGCCGGTGCAGGCCTTGAGCCTCTTCGACGGGATTGACATGTTCGGTCAGTGGAAGCTGTATTTCGGGGATACCACCGGCAGCGATCCGCTCGAGGTGTTCTCCTCGAGCCTGATCTTCAACAGCGCGGATGCGCCGGCCGACGTGCCGGAACCTGCCGGCTTCGCCGTGTTCGGCATCGGCCTGTTCGCACTGGGCGCACTGCGCCGCCGCCAGCGCCGCGAGGCCTGACCCGCGCTTCGCAGTCAAGCCAGCGCGATCGATCCCGTCACCGCCGGCTTGCCGGCGGCTGCGACCACGAATTCGCTTGACGCCGCGTCGAACGACAGCGCCACCGTACTGCCCAGCGCCACCGGCGCACGGAAGCGGCAGTCGATGGCGCGCGCGTGCCGGCCCGCCGCACGCTCCAGCGCCGCGCAGGCGCTTCCCAGGGTGTGCATGCCATGGATGATCGGCGCGCGCATGCCCATGAGCCGTGCGCTCCAGCGGGTCAGGTGGATTGGATTCCAGTCGCCCGACAACCGGGCGTAGCGGCGGCCGGCATCGCTGGCCAAGCTCCACTGCGTCAGCGGCGTACCCTGCGGCGTGACTGGTTCCTCCTGCTTTGCACCGCTACGCGAGCCGCGCCGGACCAGGTAAGTGCTGGTGCAACTGAACACTGGTGTGTCATCGCTGCTGCCAGTGGTCTCGAGCACGCAGCGCAGGGCGCCGCCGGCGGAGGGCGGCAGCAGGCGCAGCACGGTATCGATCAGCATGGGTTGGCCGGCAGCGGGCGCTTGATACGCGCGCAGCGCGTTGTCCATGTGGACGAGCCCGGCGATCCGGAAGGGAAAGCCGGGCGCCAGCATGGTCGCCAGGTGGGCGCGCTGTGCCAGCAGGTACCACCAGGTCAGCGGAATATGCCTGCCTTCGAAGCCGAAGGCCGTGCGGTAGCGGGCGATTTCGTCCAGCGGCAGCCCGTCGAGACGATAGCTGCTGGCGAGTTCCGGCAACGAGCCGGGAAGAGGATGCCGCGGGCGCTTGAGCAGGGCCCGCAGCAGGATGCCGATACCCATGGCCGGCAGCGCCGGCACATGCGGCGAGGAGGCGGGCATCAACCCTCGGCGACGCGGCGTGCGATGTGCGCCAGGGCTTCGTCGACCTGGTCGATCAGGATCAGGCACAGGTCGCCGGCTTCCAGGCGCGACAGCGCCCGGTCGATGGCGACGAACTCGCCGTTGATTTCCTCGACGTGGCTGGTGCGGGTGGCCCCGTCCAGGCCGCGGCGCAGCAGGGCGAGCACTTCGCCATCCGCGCGGCCGCGCTGGCACTGGTCCTGGTAGAGCAGCACATCGTCGAAGGCCTTGCCGAGGATCTGGGTCTGCTGCGTGATGTCCTGGTCGCGGCGGTCGCCGGCGCCGCTGATTACCACCGAACGGCGCTTGGCCGGCATCGCTTCCACGGCATTGGCCAGGGCGGCGATCGCGTCCGGGTTGTGGCCGTAGTCGGCGATCACGGTCGCGCCGCGGTAGTCGAACACATTGAAGCGGCCCGGCGCATTGTCGCTTTCGCCCACAAACGTTTTCAGGCCGACGCGGATGCGGTCCCAGTCGATGCCCACGGCCCAGGCGGCGGCCACCGAGGCCATCACGTTCTCGACCTGGAAGCCGATGGCGCCGTTGCGGGTGATCGGCACCTCGGCCAGAGGCACGCGGTGTTCGATCTTGCCCTGCGCCGCCACCAGGTGGCCGTCTTCCACGAAGACGACGCGGCGGCCCTGGGCGCGATGCATCGCCATGAGGGCGTTGTTCACGTCGAGGGCGAAGAAGGTGACGTCGCCGCGGGTGACTTCGGCCATCGCCGCCACCACCGGATCGGCGGCGTTCAGCACGGCCATCCCGCCGTCGGCCACGTTCTGCACGATCACGCGTTTCAGTACGGCCAGGTCTTCCAGGGTGGTGATGTAGTTCAGGCCCAGGTGGTCGCCCGCACCGATATTCGTCACCACCGCCACCTGGCAGCGGTCGAAGGCCAGGCCTTCGCGCAGCAGGCCGCCGCGCGCGGTCTCGAAGACGGCCGCGTCGACGTCCGGGTGCAGCAGCACGTTGCGCGCGCTGCGCGGGCCCGAGCAGTCGCCGCTGTCGATGCGGCGGCCTTCGATGTAGACGCCGTCGGTATTGGTCATGCCGGTGCGCAGGCCCGAGGCGGTCAGCAGGTGGGCGATCAGGCGCACGGTGGTGGTCTTGCCGTTGGTGCCGGTCACGGCCACCACCGGAATGCGGCCGTCGTCGCCTTCCGCGAACATGGTCGAGACGATGGCTTCGCCGATCGGGCGGGCCTTGCCGAAGGAGGGCGAGAGATGCATGCGCAGGCCCGGCGCGGCATTGACTTCGACGATGCCGCCGTGCTGCTCCTCGATGGGTTTGAGCACCGAGTCGCACACCAGGTCGACGCCGCAGATGTCCAGGCCCACCATGTGGGCGGCCGCGATGCAGCGCGCCGCGACGTCCGGGTGGACGTCATCGGTCACGTCGGTGGCGGTGCCGCCGGTCGACAGGTTGGCGTTGTTGCGCAGGACCACGCGCTGGCCCTTGTCCGGCACGGAATCGGCGTTCAGGCCGCGCGCGGCGAGGGTCGCCAGCGCGATGTCGTCGAAGCGGATCTTCGTCAGGGAAGTGGAATGGCCCTCGCCGCGGCGCGGGTCCTTGTTCACTTCCTCGACCAGCTGGCGCACCGTGTGCACGCCGTCGCCGACCACGAAAGGCGGATCGCGGCGCGCGGCGGCCACCAGCTTGTCGCCGATGACGAGCATGCGGTAGTCGTGGCCCGGCAGGTAGCGCTCGACCAGGATGTCGTCGCGGAACTCGGAAGCGGTGTGGAAGCCCGCGGTCAGCTGTTCTTTCGTCGTGACGTTGACCGTCACGCCCTTGCCCTGGTTGCCGTCCTTGGGCTTGATCACGACCGGCAGGCCGACTTCGAGCGCGGCCGCCCAGGCGTCTTCCGGATCGCTCACGCTGCGGCCCATCGGCACCGGCACGCCGGCGGCGTCGAGCAGCTTCTTGGTCAGTTCCTTGTCCTGGGCGATGGTCTCGGCGATGGCGCCGGTGGCGTCGATCTCGGCGGCCTGGATGCGGCGCTGCCGGCTGCCCCAGCCGAACTGCACGAGGCTGCCCTCGGTCAGGCGGCGGAAGGGGATGTTGCGGGCGACGGCTGCCTGCACGATGGAGCCGGTGGACGGGCCGAGGCGCACGTCCTCGTCGACTTCACGCAGGCGCGCGAGTGCGCCCGCCAGGTCGAAGGGGGCGTCCTTGCGGGCGGCGTCGACCAGCTGCTCGGCCAGTTCGAGGGCCAGGCGGCCGACGTCTTCCTCGCTGTACTCGACGACCACCTGGTAGATGCCGCGTTCGATGGTGGCGGTGGTGCGGCTGAAGGTGACGGGGCAGCCGGCTTCGGCCTGCAGGGCCAGGGCTACCTGCTCGAGTACCTGGGCCAGCGACACGGTGTCGTCGTGGCCATAGGGCTGCAGCTCGCCGACTTGAGGGAAGCGTGCGCGCAGGCGGGTCTCGAAGCCGTCCAGTTCGCGGATCGATTCTTCTTCAGGCGTGCACGAAACGATCGCCTCGACCGAGGTGTGGTGGCTCCAGAGGTTGGGGCCACGCAGGGCCCGTACGCGTGATACTTCCATAAACCTTCATTCCTTTCGCGGCGCCCGCCGCAGTGTCGAAGGGCGCCAGTGCCCGCACACCGGGCATCGAGATGTTTAGTAATTCGTTTTCTTCGGCGTCGCGTCGAATGCGCGCAGGCCGCCGCAGATCAGGTCGGACGGCACGCCCAGCGCCCAGGCCGCGGCCACCGCCGCCAGCACGCTGTCCGGATGCTTCACCGTCGCCGGCTGGATCTTCGACAGTTCGAGCAGGATCGTTTCCTCGCTGCCCTCGGCCAGCACGATGCGGTTGTCGCGCACGAACACGATGCGTTCGCCTTTGGCGCGGTGCTCCGCCATGACCGGATTGGTTTCGTCCAGCGCATAGAAGATCACGCGGCCGTCGGACAGTTCGGCCAGCGCGGCGACGCGCTCGTTGGCCGCGTTCAGGACAGCCGCGCCTTCCGGCAGCACGACGTCGACCTGGCTGCGGATCACGTTGTACTGCGCGTCTTCGTCGCGGACGTAGAACTCGTCCAGTTCGGCCAGGCCTTCCATGTCGGTGACGATGCCGACCAGGCAGCGATCGTAGGGCAGGCCCTCGGCCAGGATGGTGCGTGCATTCGATTCGAACACGGCCGTCTGCACGGTGCGGTTGATCAGGAGGCGCTGGCCGGCGTCGAAGCCGGTGGCGTCCTTGTTCGTCACCCGGCGCGCGTCCAGGTAGAGTCCTTCGCCGTTGGCGACGCCCACGTGCTTGCCGGTGATGTGGACCAGGCAGCCGACCAGGCGCGCGATCAGGCTCGCGCCAAGCGTGCCGGTGACGCCGACCACCGGGATGCGGCCGGTTTCCCCTTCCGCGAACAGGTTGTCGACGATCGCCTTGCCGACGTTGCGCGGCGTGCCCTTGGCCGGCTTGATGTGGGCCAGCAGGCCCGGGCTGGAATTGACTTCGATGATGGCGCCGCGCTGTTCGGCCAGCGGGCGCGAGATGTCCTCGCACACCAGGTCAATGCCGGCGATGTCCAGGCCGACGACGCGCGCAGCCAGCGCCGCCACGTGGGCGACCTCGGGGTGGACCAGGTCGGTGACGTCGTCGGCGACGTTGCCGTTCGGCTGGATCAGCACCTTCTGGCCGGCCTGCGGCACCGAGCCGGGCGTGAGGCCCTGGCGCTTCAGGTCGAGCATGATCTCGTGGTCATGCGGATTCACGCGGCCCAGCGGGTGCTCTTCGCTCTCGCCGCGGCGCGGGTCGGTGTTGATCTGGCTGTCGCACAGCTGCAGGACGGTCGATTTGCCGTCGCCCGTCACCCACAGCGATTCGCCCCTGGCGGCGGCGACGACTTCACGGCCGACCACCAGCAGGCGGTGCTCGTTACCGGGGATGAAACGCTCGACCAGCACGGCGTTGCTGTCACCCGCTTCCGAGGCGATCGCGTAGGCGGCCGTTACGTCCGCTTCGCTCATCAGGTTCAGGGTCACGCCGCGGCCGTGGTTGCCGTCGACCGGCTTCACCACCGCCGGCAGGCCGATGTCCTGGGCTTCTTCCCAGGCCGCTTCGGCACTGCGTACCAGGGCGCCTTCCGGCACCGGCACGCCACAGGAGGCGAGCAGGGTCTTGGTCAGGTCCTTGTCGCTGGCGATGCCTTCGCCGATGGCGCTGGTGCGGTCGGTCTCGGCGGTCCAGATGCGGCGCTGGGCGGCGCCGTGGCCGAGCTGGACCAGGTTGCCTTCGGTGAGGCGGATCGAGGGAATGCGGCGATCGGTGGCGGCATCGACGATGTGGGCCGTCGACGGACCCAGGCACCAGCGGTCGACCAGCCCGGTCAGGTGCGCGACGGTCGCAGGCAGGTCGAAGGGCGTGTCGTTAATCGCCGCCATCATCAGTGCGTGGCCGGCTTCCAGCGCGGCGCGGCCGACCGTCTCGTCGCGGGTGCGGAAGGCCATCTTGTAGATGCCGTGCTCGCCGGTGGAGCGGGTCTTGCCGAAGCCGGTCTTCATGCCGGCCAGGTTCTGCAGCTCGAGCACGATGTGTTCGAGGATGTGGCCGGCCCAGGTGCCGCTCTCCAGGCGTTCGATGAAGCCGCCGCGGTGGCCGACGCCGCAATGGTGTTCGACCAGGCCGGGCAGCCAGGCGACCAGGCGTTCGGTAAAGCCGGGCAGGGTATTCGAGGGGCAGTCTTCGAGTTCGCCGATATCGAGCCAGGCTTCGATCACCGGTCGGTAGGTCCAGATGTTCGGGCCGCGCAGATGACTGACGCGGAGGAACTTGATGTCGTTCTTCTTGTTCATGAAGTTGTCTTTGCCGGCGGCGATCGTGTTCCGCATCGCCGGCGTTTTACCTATATTTGCCTGCCTGTCACCACGGTACCGAAAGAAGAAATACCGCAGCGCACATCTTGTATACTTGCCGGCCCGCTGCTTGCTGGGCCGAAACCTTTTCTGCCAGCACCATTCCTGTCATCCAAAGGATACGTTGGAACGTTATGCCTGTTTGTGGAGCGTTTCACGCAAACAGCCGACCAGCCTCTTTTTTGTGCGCTGGCGAGCCGACAGCCTTGTCCTCCCCCTACCAGAATGAAAAGCCTGATCTCGGGCGCAATACATGACAACTCAACAACTTGCTATTCCGTCGTCCCTGGCGGTATCCGCCGGACTCTTGCCTGAACATTGGCAAAATGACGTTACGAAACAGCTTGCACCAGGGGAAAACGTTTTAGCCAGCGTGGAGGTTGACCTCGACGCGAAATTACGTTTCACCAAGGGCTTGGTGGTGGTCACTAACCGCCGCCTGCTCGCGCGCGCGCCCGGCGAAGAGGCCTGGGCCGACTGGGCTTACCGTCCAAATCTTGAACTGCACCACCACGACCACGCCGGCATCGGCCACCTTGAACTGGTGGATGAACACAGCCGCTTGGGCGCCTGGCGCTTCACCCTTGGCCAGAACCTGCACGCCGTGCGTGTGGTCGACCATTTCACGGAACAGGCGAAGAGCCACGCCACCGGGGTGCCGGTGGTCCCGCCCGAGCAGCATACTTGTCCGAGTTGCAAGGCCCCGCTTGAAGCGGACGACGCCGAATGCGCCGTCTGCGCCAAGGTGCTCCATACGCCGCCCTCGACCTGGACCCTGTTCCGCCTGTGGCGCTTCGCGAAACCGTACAAGGGCCAGCTGCTGCTCGGTTTCCTCCTGATGGTGGGCTCGACGGGCGCGCACATGATTCCGCCCTACCTGACCAAGCCCCTGATGGACAACGTCCTGATCCCCTACCAGAACGGGCAGGAAATCAACACTTCGCTCATCTATCTCTATATGGGCGGGCTGCTGGGCGCCTCCCTGCTGGCATGGGCGCTGGGCTGGGGCAAGACCTATGTACTGGCGCTGGCGTCCGAACGCATCAGCGCCGACCTGCGTTCGACGACCTATGAGCACCTGCTGCGCCTGTCGCTCGAATTTTTTGGGGGCAAACGCACGGGCGACCTGATGTCGCGCATCGGCAGCGGCTCGGACCGGATCAGTGTCTTCCTGTCGCTGCACCTGCTCGACTTCCTGTCGGACGTCCTCCTGATCATCATGACGGGCGTAATCCTGTTCAGCATGAATCCCTGGCTGGCGCTGGTCACGCTGGTGCCGTTGCCTTTCATCGCCTGGATGATCCACGTGGTGCGCGACAGGCTGCGCACCGGTTTCGAGAAGATCGACCGGGTCTGGGGCGAAGTGACCAATGTGCTGGCCGATACCATCCCCGGCATCCGCGTGGTGAAGGCCTTTGCCCAGGAAAAGCGCGAAGCGCGGCGCTTTCGCGAGGCGAACAAGCACAACCTGGCCGTCAACGACAAATTGAACAAGGTCTGGTCGCTGTTCTCGCCGACCGTCTCGCTGCTGACCGAAATCGGCCTGCTCGTGATCTGGTGTTTCGGCATCTGGCAGGTCTCGCGCGGCGACATCACGGTCGGCACGCTCTCGGCCTTCATCGCCTACAGCGGCCGTTTCTACGTGAAGCTCGACTCCATGAGCCGCATCGTGTCCGTCACCCAGAAGTCGGCATCGGCGGCCAAGCGCATCTTCGACATCCTCGACCACGTGTCGAGCGTGCCGGATCCGGCCAACCCGGTGAAGGTCGACAAGGTACAAGGCAATATCGAGCTGCGCGAAGTCGGTTTCCGCTACGGCAACCGCGCAGTCAACCGCGGCATTTCCCTGAAAATCAGGGCGGGCGAAATGGTCGGCCTGGTCGGCCACTCGGGTTCGGGCAAGAGCACCCTGGTCAACCTGATCTGCCGCTTCTACGATGTGGCCGAAGGCGCCATCCTGCTCGACGGCACCGACATCCGTTCGTTTGCGGTCAGCGATTACCGCCGCAACATCGGCCTCGTGCTGCAGGAGCCTTTCCTCTTCTTCGGCACCATTGCCGAGAACATCGCCTACGGTAAACCAGGCGCTACCCGCGAAGAAATCATCGCCGCGGCGCGCGCGGCCCATGCCCACGAGTTCATCCTGCGCCTGCCGCAGGGCTACGACTCGATGGTGGGCGAGCGCGGCCAGGGCCTGTCGGGCGGCGAGCGCCAGCGCATCTCGATCGCGCGCGCGCTCTTGATCGACCCGCCGATCCTGATCCTCGACGAGGCGACGTCCTCGGTGGACTCGGAAACCGAGAAGGAAATCCAGAAGGCGCTCGACAATCTTGTGCAGGGCCGCACCACGATCGCCATCGCCCACCGCCTGTCGACGCTGCACCGCGCCGACCGCCTGGTGGTGCTGGACCGCGGCGTGGTGGTGGAAGAGGGCAGCCACGATGAGCTGATGGCGCGCGAGGGCGCTTACCACCGCCTCTACGAAGCGCAGGCGCGCAACGTGGACCAGGACCCGGACGACAAGGAATAAAGCATGACCGTGAATTTTCAGCTGCGCCGCGACCCATTCGGCAAACTCGTTCTCACCACCGCAGAAGGTGAAGAACACGTCGGTGTCATCCCGGTGCGCGCCTTCCCGATCCAGGCGCCTACCCGCGGCATCTCGCTGGTGCGCGACGGCGGCAAGGAAGCGGCCTGGATCGACGACCTGGAAGACCTGCCGGAGCAGATCCGCGCCCTGGTGCAGGAAGAGATCGAAGGCCGCGAATTCATCCCCGAGATCCTCACGATCAAGGACGTGTCGAGCTTCGCCACGCCCTGCACCTGGTATGTGACCACCGACCGCGGCGATACCGAGTTCGTGCTGAAGGTGGACGAGGACATCCGCCGCGTCGGCGAGACGTCGCTGCTGATCGCGGACAACCACGGCATCAACTTCCTGGTGCGCGACATGTTCCGGATCGATAAGCACAGCCGCAAGATCCTCGACCGCTTCCTGTAGTTCCCTTTGAAGCGCGGTGCTTCTCGCGCCCGTGCTATGGTCTTCCTCCTGAATGGAGGCGGCGGCGATGAAGCGAACGGCACTGGTGGTGGGAGCAAGCGGGATCGGCGGCAGCTACACGGCCCGGGCGCTGCTCGAGCAAGGGTGGACGGTCTACGGGCTGGCGCGCCGGCCGGATACCGGCATGCCGGGACTGCAGCCGGTCGCGGCCGACCTGCTCGATCCGGGCGGCCTCGCCACTGCGCTGGCCGATGTGGCGCCAACCCACGTTTTCATTACCACCTGGATGCGCCAGGACACGGAAGCGGAAAACATCCGCGTCAACGCAGCCATGGTGCGCAACCTGCTGGACGCCTTGTCCGGCAAGGGCACGGTGCGCCACGTCGCCCTGGTCACGGGGCTGAAGCACTACCTCGGTCCTTTCGAAGCCTACGCCGCCTCCGGCACCCTGCCGGACACGCCGCTGCGCGAAAGCCAGCCGCGCCTTCCCATCGAGAATTTCTATTACGCCCAGGAAGACGAGGTCTATGCGGCCGCCGCACGCGACCGCTTCAGCTGGACCGTGCACCGTCCCCATACCGTCATCGGCATGGCGGTCGGCAATGCGATGAATCTCGGCACGACCTTGGCCGTGTATGCCACCATCTGCAAGGAAACCGGGCGGCCCTTCCAGTTTCCCGGTTCAGGCGCGCAGTGGAACGGCCTGTCCGACGTGACGGACGCACGCATGCTCGCCAGGCAGCTGGTCTGGGCGGCCGATACCGATGCCGCCCGCAACGAGGCATTCAACATCGTCAACGGCGACCTGTTCCGCTGGAGCTGGCTGTGGGGCCGCATCGCGGACTGGTTCGGCGTGCAGGCCGCGGGTTTCAGCGGCACGGTCCAGCCTTTGGAAGCGGCGATGGCGAACGACCACGCCCTGTGGCGCGACATCGCGGCGCGCCATGGCCTGCTTGAACCCGACCTGGATCGCCTGGCGTCGCCCTGGCACACCGACCTCGACCTCGGCCGGCCGATCGAGGTGATGACCGACATGGCGAAGAGCCGCAAGCTCGGCTTCAGCGCTTACCAGGCCACCGACGAATCCTTCTTCGACCTGTTCGCCCAGCTGCGCGCCGCCCGCCTGATTCCCTGAACCGCTTGCGCCGGCCGCTTGCGCGGCCGGCTCCGTTGCGCTAAAGTCGTTAACACGTTAACTAAATCCGCGCCATGGAACCCGAAACCCTCTCGATCTGCGCCCCCGACGGCACGCCGCTCGGCGCCAGCTGCTGGACGGTGCCCGATGCCCGCGCCACCGTCATCCTGCATCCCGCCACGGCCGTGACCCAGGCCTATTACGCGGCCTTCGCCGGCTACCTGGCGGGGCGGGGCTTCAACGTCCTCACCTACGACTACCGGGGCACCGGCCGCTCGCGCCCGCGCAGCCTGCGCGGCTATCACGCCACCATGCGCGAATGGGTCGACGAGGACGTCGGCGCCGTCACGCGCTGGGCCGCGGCCTGCTTTCCGAACCTGCAGCTGCTGGCGGTCGGCCACAGCGTGGGCGGCCATGCGATCGGCCTGTCGAGCGAGACGGCGCGCCTGCGTGCGGCCGTGCTGGTGGCCTCGCACGCGGGCGTCAGCGCCCTGGTGCGCGGCTTCGGCGAGCGGCTGCGGGTGCGCTTCGTGCTGCGCGTGCTGGCGCCGGTCCTGTGCGCACTGTTCGGCTACATGCCGGGCCGCCGCATCGGTCTCGGCGAAGACCTGCCGCGCGGCGTGATGCTGCAATGGGCGGGATGGACGGCGATGCCGCGCTACTTCTTCGACGACCCGGCAGTCGATGCGGCGCGGCGCATGGCGAGGGTCGACATTCCGCTACTGGTCCTGGGTTTCGAAGACGACCCCTGGGCCAACCGCCAGGCCGTCGACATCCTGCTGTCGCACCTGCCGAATGCAAGCATCGAGCGCCGCAACATCCATCCCCGCGAGGCCGGGGTACCGGCGGTCGGGCATATGGGATTCTTCCGCCGCCGCTGCGAGGCGGTGCTGTGGAAGTCGGTCGGTGACTGGCTGCTGGCCAGGGTAGAGGAGCCGGCACATGCCGCCGGTTAAGCACCGTTTCGTCCAGCTGCTGAACCGCGCCCAGCGCGCCACCCAGCGCTGGATCGAGGGGCGTCCGGAAGCCTGGGAAGGCATCAGCGCGGCCCAGGTCGGCCTGCTGTTCGTCCTGAGGTCGCGTGGCGACGCGGCCATCGGCGAGATCGCCCAGGACCTCGGCGTGGCGCCTGCCGCCGTGACCAATCTCTCCAAGCGCATGCAGGCTGCCGGCCTGGTCGAGCGTGTCGCCGACGCAAGCGATGCGCGCCTGACCCGGCTGCGGATGACCCCGACCGGCCTCGGCGCGGCCGAGCTGTCGCGCAGCGCGCTGGCGGACCTGAACAGCCGCCTGGCGGCCGGCTTCACGAAGGAGGAGTTGCAGACGGTGGCGCGCTGGCTGGCCCAGGCCACAGCGCTTGAGGACGAGCTGCCGCGCGATTGACCCGCATCTGTGGACGGGCAGCGTACGCACGCCCACAGACCGGCTGCCGGATCGCAGCTAGAGTCGGCAATCATTGCCAACCGGAGCCACCATGGATTCGATCAACCGTAACCAGCCCGAAGCCAACCGGCGCGACCTGAGCGGCCCTGATGCCGCAGAACGCCTGCGCGACATGGCGCAGGATGCCGACTCCTGCTTTTTCGTCACCCAGGGTGGCCTGAGCGACAACCGCGGCGTGCGCCCGATGAGCGTGCGCGAGGCGGACGAGCGTGGGCATCTGTGGTTCCTGAGCGCCAGCGACAGCCACAAGAACGCCGAGATCGAGGCCAATCCGGCCGTCAAACTCTACTTCCAGAAGAACGCCCACGCGGGCTTCCTCGAAGTCGAGGGCCACGCCGAGATCGTGCAAGACCGCCAGCGCATCAAGGACCTGTGGAACTTCATGCTGAAGACCTGGTTCACCGAAGGCGAGGACGACCCGCGCATCACGGCGATCCGCGTCACCCCGCGCCGCGGCTACTACTGGGACAACAAGCATGGGGACGCGGTGGCGGGCGCCAAGGTGGTGGTCGGCGCCGTGATCGGCAAGACCCTCGACGATTCGATCGAGGGCAGGCTGACCTTCTAGCTCTTGAGCACTAGAAGCGTGCCGCACTTCCTCGTCGTCACCATCGGCTCGGCCGGCGACCTGTTCCCCTTCATGCGGGTGGCGCTGGCGCTCAAGGGCGCGGGGCACCGGGTCACCATGCTCGGCCCCGAGCAGCACCGGCCCTTCGTCGCGCCGACCGGCCTGGCCTTCCAGGGCCTGCCGGCCGACGAAGCGGTGCTCGACCATCCGGACCTGTGGCACCCGACGCGCGGCCTGGCCGTAGTATGGCGCGCCACGCGGCCGGCGATGGCGCAGATCCCGGCCTTCGTCGCCTCGCTGCCGCCGGCCGAGCGCCTGGTGCTGCTGGCCCATCCCCTGGCCCTGCCCGAAGCGGACCTGTGCCGCGCGCGCCGGCCGGGCCTGAAGGTGGCCGCGGCCTACCTGGCGCCGTCGAACCTGCCCACCGTGCACGATCCGCTGCTGCTCGGGCCCTACCCGGTGCCGCGCTGGGTGCCGCTGAGTGCGCGGCGCTGGCTGCTGCGGCGCTTGACGGCCGTCCTGATCGACCCGGTGGCGCTGCCGGACGTGAACACCGCGCGCGCGGCCCACGGCCTGGCGCCGGTCTCCAGCCTGGTCGACCACATCATGGCGGTGCCGGACCTCTCGATCACCCTGTTCCCCGACTGGTTCGCGCCCACCCAGCCGGACTGGCCACAGCCCCTGGCGCGCATCGGCTTTCCGCTCTACGACCCGTCGCCGGATGCCGGGCTGTCCCCGGAGGTGGCGCGTTTCCTGGAAGCGGGCGCGCCGCCGGTGGTGTTCACGCCGGGCACCGGCAACCGGCAGGCGACGTACTACTTCCGCTGCGCGCTCGACGCATCGGCGCGGCTCGGCCTGCGCGCCATCCTGCTCACGCCGCACCGCGAGCAGCTCCCCGGCCACTTGCCGACGCCCGCGCTGTGGCAGGACTATGTGCCGCTGCGCGCGCTGCTGCCGCACGTCGCCGCCCTGGTGCACCACGGCGGCATCGGCACCACGGCCGAAGCCCTGCGCGCAGGGACG
Source organism: Massilia agri (assembly GCF_024753255.1). Taxonomy (GTDB): domain Bacteria; phylum Pseudomonadota; class Gammaproteobacteria; order Burkholderiales; family Burkholderiaceae_D; genus Telluria; species Telluria agri. The sequence continues at coordinate 183,946 of NZ_JANUHA010000001.1, read as the reverse complement.
CGCCAGCTCGTCGTGCCGCTGGCGCACGACCAGTTCGACAACGCGGCGCGGGTGAGGGCGCTCGGCGTCGGCGACAGCCTGCATGCATCCGGCCTGACCGCCGGGCGGCTGCGCCGGCAGCTGGGGCGCCTGATGGGCGACGCCGCCATGCTTGAAGATTGCCGCAGGGTGGCGGCGATGACGGCGCCGGCCGAGCTGGGGCCTTTGTTCTCGCAGTTGACGCAACTTGCCGCGTGACGAAAAAGCGACGCGTCCGGCAGGTGTGCGCCGTGTAGGAGCGCCTGGTGCTAGCTTGTTGTGATCGAAGGGGAGGGGCCCATGAAAGCTTGCCTGGCTTCACTGACTATCGCCGCGAGCCTGTGCGCCGTGCCTGCCGCCGCCCAGGAATCCATCACCTTCTCGAGCTGGGGCCAACTGATGGTCGTCGACGACGGTCTCGGCCTGTTCGGCCCGGCGGGAATGTCCCATGAAGGACTGGGCTTTTCGTCATCGATCACGATCGACACCGCCGGCCTGCTCGGGACCGTCTCTCCCGGCTATGCCTGGTTCCGTCCCGGTGGCGATAGCGTCGGCCATGTCTTCGGTGTCCTGAACCTGCACAGCCAAACCTTTTACTGGGGCTTCGACGGCGATGTCGAGGCCGGCCTGAACCGGGAATTCAACAGCGCATTCGTCTTCGCAGGCGGCGTGGATACCACCACCGGCCTGGAGGTATACGCGCGTGCGGTGATCGAACCGGAAAGTGGCTCCGAGCAGTTCGTGGTGGCGGACGACTACCGCGAGGCCATCGACTTTTATGACGTGCGCAACCGGCGCGACGAGATGGGTTCCTGGCTCCCTCCGCTCTACCTGTCGCTGAGCGGCACCCTTCCTTGTGCCACGTGCCCCGGTGGAACGATTTCGGGCTCGACCCTGCTGGTGGCCGATGAGCCCGCCTATGCGCGCTGGGAGGTCAACCCGGTGCCGGAGCCCGCCCATTGGATGATGTTCGCAGGCGGCCTGGCCCTGCTGGCGGCCCGGCGCTCGCGACTGTGGGTGAGCGCACGGTAAATTTCCCGCAGATGAGGTGAAATACGGCATCGAGTCCAGGATGCCGGGGGCAGCATGCGCAAGAAACAGATGGAGGGGGCAGGCCAGCGGGCCGACCTGTCGGGCTACGTGCGGGTGCGCGGCGCCCGCGAACACAACCTCAAGGACGTCGACGTCGACATTCCGCGCGGCGCCCTGGTCGTGTTCACCGGGGTGTCCGGCTCGGGAAAATCCTCGCTGGCCTTCGGCACCCTGTATGCGGAAGCCCAGCGACGCTACCTGGAATCGGTCTCGCCCTATGCGCGCCGCCTGTTCCACCAGATGCCGGTGCCGGAAGTCGACGAGGTCGACGGCCTGCCGCCCGCCGTGGCCCTGCAGCAGCAGCGCGGCTCGCCGACGGCGCGTTCCTCGGTGGGCAGCGTGTCCACCTTGTCGAATTCCCTGCGCATGCTGTACTCGCGCGCCGGCGACTATCCGCCCGGCCAGGAGCTGCTCTACGCCGAATCGTTCTCGCCGAACACGCCGGAAGGCGCCTGCCCGCAATGCTCGGGCCTGGGCCGGGTCTACGAGGTGACGGAGCAGTCGATGGTGCCCGACGATTCGCTCACCATCCGCGAGCGGGCGGTGGCGGCCTGGCCGCCGGCCTGGCACGGCCAGAATTTGCGCGACATCCTGGTCACCATGGGTTATGACGTCGACACCCCGTGGCGCGACCTTCCGAAGAAGGACCGCGACTGGATCCTGTTCACCGACGAGACCCCGACCGTGCCGGTCTACGCGGGCTTGAGCCCGAAGGAAACGAAGGCGGCGCTCAGGCGCAAGGAAACGCCGAGCTACCAGGGCACCTTCACCGGCGCGCGCCGCTATGTGCTGCAGACCTTCGCGAACACGGAAAGCGCCTCGATGAAGAAGCGCGTGGCGCGCTACATGGTCAGCACCGAATGCCCGCTGTGCCGCGGCAAGCGCCTGCGCCAGGAGGCCTTGTCCGTCACCTTCGCCGGCATCGACATCATGGAACTGTCGCGCATGCCGCTGGCGCGCCTGGCCGACCTGTTGAAACCCTATGCGGCCGGCGAGGCCAGGGTCGACAAGGCGCGCGCGAAGGAACATCCGGAACAGATGATCGTCACCCAGCGCATCGCCCAGGACCTGTGCGCGCGCCTGAGCGTGCTGCTCGACCTGGGCCTCGGCTACCTGGCGCTGGAGCGCAGCACGCCGACCCTGTCGCCGGGCGAGCTGCAGCGCCTGCGCCTGGCGACCCAGGTGCGCTCCAACCTGTTCGGCGTGGTCTACGTGCTCGACGAACCCTCGGCCGGACTGCACCCGGCCGATACCGAGGCCCTCCTTGGCGCGCTGGCCCAGCTGAAGAGCGCCGGCAATTCCCTGTTCGTGGTCGAGCACGCACTGGACGTGATCCGGCGCGCGGACTGGATCGTCGACGTCGGCCCGCGCGCGGGCGAGCAGGGCGGGCAGGTGCTGTACAGCGGCGTGCCCGATGGCCTGAAGAAGGTCGAGGCCTCGCAGACGCGGCGCTACCTGTTCAACGAGGCGCCCCTGGCCCGGCGCACGCCGCGCGAGCCCACCGGCTGGCTGCGCCTGGAGGGCGTGCGCCGCAACAACCTCGACGGCATCGACGCCGCCTTCCCGCTCGGCGTATTGAGCGCGGTGACCGGCGTATCCGGTTCCGGCAAATCGAGCCTGGTCAGCCAGGTGCTGGTCGAACTGGTCGGGGCGGCGCTCGGCCAGGCGGCGCCGGAAGCCGAGGCAGCCGAGACGGAAGAGCCGGGCCTGGAACAGGAAGCGGCCCTGCCGCTCGAAGGCAGGATCGTGGCCGGGATGGAAGGAGTGCGGCGCATGGTGCGGGTCGACCAGAAGCCGATCGGCCGCACCCCGCGTTCGAACCTGGCCACCTATACGGGCCTGTTCGACCAGGTACGCAAGCTGTTCGCGGCCACGCCGGATGCGAAAAAGCGCCGCTATGACGCCGGCCGCTTCTCCTTCAATGTGGCCAAGGGCCGCTGCGAGCACTGCGCGGGGGAAGGCTTCGTGATGGTCGAGCTGCTGTTCCTGCCCAGCGTGTACGCGCCATGCCCGACCTGCGAGGGCGCGCGCTACAACGCCAAGACGCTGGAAGTGCGCTACCGCGGCAAGAACATCGCCGAGGTGCTCGGCATGACGGTGGGCGAGGCAATCCGCTTCTTCGAGGGCGAGCCCCTGGTCGAGCGTTCGCTCGAGGTGCTGGCGGAGGTGGGCCTGGACTACCTGCGCCTGGGCCAGCCGGCCACGGAACTCTCGGGCGGCGAGGCCCAGCGCATCAAGCTGGCGTCCGAACTGCAACGCGCCGGACGCGGCAACACGCTCTATGTATTGGACGAGCCGACCACCGGCCTGCACCCGGTAGATGCCGACCGCCTGATGCTGCAGCTGAACCGCCTGGTCGACGCCGGCAATACGGTGATCGTGGTCGAGCACACGATGCGGGTCGTGGCCGGCTGCGACTGGGTGATCGACGTCGGACCGGGCGCCGGGGACGAGGGCGGGAAGCTGATTTGCGCGGGGCCGCCGGCGGAAGTTGCCCGTTGCAAGGCCAGCCGGACGGCGCCTTACCTGGCCGCGCACCTGCCCTGAACCAGTATTACATTTGTCTCAATTAAATTTCTGTGCTTACAATGATTGTGTAGAAACAGACATTCAATCGTGTGGGGTGAAAGCAGGCTGATGCGTTACACTTAGGATATTTTTTTCCTAACTTTTCGTCACGCATGGCCGGCCCCACCATCGATAATTCACAGTTTCGCCGCATCCTGACCCGCAACGTCGCCCTGCCTCTGGGCATGAGCGTGGTGACGGCGATCGTCTTCGTCGGCCTGATCGCCTACCTGATCAATGTCCTGAACTGGGTCGAGCACTCCGAGCGGGTCATCGGCAATGCCCAGGAGGTCAGCAAGCTGTCCGCCGAGATGGAAACCGGCATGCGCGGCTACCTGATCGCCGACGACGAGGCCTTCCTGACGCCGTACAATCTGGCCCGCCAACGGATGGAGGATGGCTTGCGCAACCTCGCCTCCATGGTCGAGGACAATCCGGTGCAGGTCGAGCGCGTGCGGCGCATCCAGTCGGCCGAGACCCAGTGGGAGCAGTTCGCCGGCAGCATGATCGCCCTGCGCCGCGCCGACGGCGATTTCGTCGGGCCGGTGCGTTCCGGCGGCGGCAAGAGCCTGACCGACGAGATCCGCCGCAACTTCGAACTGTTCCTGGACGCCGAGCGCCGCATCCTGCAGGAGCGTAACGAACAGGCGCGCCGCGTCACCACCTGGTCGGTGGTCAGCTTCCTGCTTCTCAGCCTCGCGGTCGGCATCGGCCTGGCCCTGTTCGGCCGCCGCCAGCTGATCTCGCTCTCGACTTCCTACCAGGAGACGCTCGAGCACGAGGCCGAGCACAACGCCCAGCTGCGCCACCAGGACTGGCTGCGCTCCGGCCAGGCCGAACTGGCGGTCGCGAGCGCCGGCATCCATTCGCTCGAGCCGCTGGCCGATGCGGTGCTGGGCCACGTGACGCGCTACCTCGACGGCGTGGTGGCCGCCATGTACGTGAACGGCGAAGACGGCGTGCTGCGCCGCATCGGCGCCTACGGCTTCGCCTACGACAGCAGCGACGACAAGCAGGTGATCCAGCCGGGCGATTCGCTGGCAACCCGCGCGGTGCGCGAAAACCGCCTGCTGGTGCTGCACGACCTGCCGCCCGGCTACATCAAGGTGAGCTCGAGCCTGGGCGAGACCGCGCCGCGCGAGCTCCTGATCGCGCCGGTGCACAACCATGGCAAGATCAAGGGCGTGATCGAGATCGGCTTCCTGCATCCGGTCACGGATCGTGACCGCGAATTCATGGACCTGATCGCGCCGGCAGTGGGCGCCTCGATGGCCGCGGTGCTGTACCGCCTGCGCCTGCAGCATGCGCTGGAAGAGACGCAGACGCTGAACGAGGAACTGCAGGTGCAGCAGGAAGAGCTGCGCACCGCCAACGAGGAACTCGAAGAGCAGTCGCGCGCGCTGGAAGAGTCGCAGTCGGCGCTGGAGAACCAGCAGTCCGAGCTGCGCGCCACCAATGACCAGCTGGCCGAGCAGGCGCTCAACCTCGACATGAAGAATGCGGCCCTGACCAACGCCCAGGAACAGCTGCGCCAGCGCGCGCTGGAGCTGGAGCGCGCCAGCCGCTACAAGTCCGAGTTCCTGGCCAATATGTCGCACGAGCTGCGCACGCCGCTCAACAGCTCGCTGATCCTGGCCAAGCTGCTGGCTGACAACGCCAATGGCAACCTGAACGAAGAACAGGTGCGCTTCGCCCAGACCATCTACTCGGCCGGCAACGACCTGCTGCACCTCATCAACGACATCCTCGACATCTCGAAGGTCGAGGCGGGCAAGCTCGAGCTGGTGCCGGAAGAGGTGCCGCTGCGCCGCATGGTGGAGGGCATGGCCCGCACCTTCGAGCCGCTGGCGCGCCAGAAGCTGCTCGACTTCAGCGTGACGGTCGATCCGAACGTGCCGATGGCGATCACCACCGACCGCCAGCGCGTCGAACAGATCCTCAAGAACCTGCTGTCGAACGCGGTGAAGTTCACCGACAAGGGCGCGGTCAGCATGACGGTGTCGCTGACGCCGGAAGGCTGGGTGCAGTTCGGCGTGCGCGACTCCGGCATCGGCATCGCTCCCGAGCAGCAGGACAAGATCTTCGACGCCTTCCACCAGGCCGACGGCACCACCAGCCGCCGCTTCGGCGGCACGGGCCTGGGCCTGTCGATCTCGCGCGACCTGACCAACCTGCTGGGCGGCTCCCTGAGCGTGGCCAGCACGCCGGGCGAGGGCAGCCTGTTCACCCTCAGCCTGCCGCGCAACGGCGCGGTGGCGGCGACGCCGCCCGCCGCCCCTGCCATGCCGGCAGCCCAGCCGGCATGGCAGGGGCTGCCCGCGGCGCCCGCGCCAGGCGTCGCGGCGCCGGCTGCGGCAGCGGCAGCGGCCGACGTCGAGCCGCCGGCCGTGTTCCCGGATGACCGCGATGTGTCCGCCGATGGCGCGCGTACCGTGCTGGTGATCGAGGACGAACCCGAATTCGCGCGCATCCTCTTCGATTTGGCCCACGAGATGGATTACCGCTGCCTGGTGGCGCTGAGCGCCGGCGAGGGCCTGGCCCTGGCCGCCAGCCAGAAGCCGGACGCGGTGCTGCTCGACATCCGCCTGCCGGACAGCTCGGGTCTCTCGGTGCTGCAGCAGCTGAAGGACAACCCGGCCACCCGCCACATCCCGGTGCACATCGTCTCGAGCATGGAGAACGGCGGCGAGGCCCTGCACCTGGGCGCGATCGGCTATGCCCTCAAACCCACCTCGCGCGAACAGCTGGAAGAGGTGTTCCGCAAGCTGCAGGAAAAGTCGAGCCAGAAGATCAAGCGCGTGCTGCTGGTCGAGGACGACGAGCGCCAGCGCGAGAGCGTGGTGCAGCTGATCACGGACGCCGACGTCGAGATCCGCGCGGTCGGCACGGGCGGCGAGGCGCTCGAGCTGCTGCATGCCGAGATCTTCGACTGCATGATCATCGACCTGAAACTGCCCGACATGCAGGGCGGCGAGCTGCTCGAGCGCATGTCGCAGGAAGAGCTGTGCTCGTTCCCGCCGGTGATCGTCTACACGGGCCGCAACCTGACCCGCGACGAAGAGGCCGAGCTGCTCAAGTATTCACGCTCGATCATCATCAAGGGCGCCCGTTCGCCGGAGCGCCTGCTGGACGAGGTCACGCTGTTCCTGCACAAGGTCGAGAGCGAACTCTCGTCCGAGCGCCAGACCATGTTGAAGGCCGTGCGCGGACGCGACCGCGTGTTCGAAGGGCGTACCATCCTGCTGGTGGACGACGACGTGCGCAACGTCTTCGCCCTGACCAGCGCCCTGGAAGCGCGCGGCGCCAGGGTCGAAGTGGGCAGGAACGGTTTCGAAGCAATCGCGAAGCTCGACGAAGTACCGAATGTCGACCTGGTGCTGATGGACGTGATGATGCCGGGCATGGATGGCCTGGAGGCGATGCGCCGCATCCGCGCCGACGGCCGCTTCGACCGCCTGCCGATGATCGCCATCACGGCCAAGGCCATGAAGGACGACCAGGAGCAGTGCCTGGCGGCCGGCGCCAATGATTACCTGGCCAAGCCGATCGACCTCTCGCGCCTGTACTCGCTGCTGCGGGTGTGGATGCCGACCCTGGAGCGGATTTGAACCTGCCACCATTGACCCACCCGCCGGACGACTTCGACATCGAGCTGAAAATGCTCGTCGAAGCCGTCTACCTGAAGTACAACTACGACTTCAGGGACTACACGGGCGCCTCGCAGAAACGCCGCATCCTGGTCGCGATGCGCGAGATGGAGTGCGAAACCGTGTCGAGCCTGCAGGCCAAGGTCATGCACGAGCCGGATGGCTTCGCCCAGCTGCTGCAGTACCTGACGATTCCCGTCACCGAGATGTTCCGCGACCCGGAATACTGGCTGGCGGTGCGCGAGCAGGTGGTGCCTTTTCTTAAAACCTACCCGTCCCTGAAGATCTGGGTGGCGGGCTGCAGCACCGGCGAGGAAGTCTATTCGCTCGCCATCCTGCTGCAGGAAGAGGGCCTGCTCGAGCGCGCCATCATCTACGCCACCGACATCAATCCGGAATCGCTGGAGGCGGCGCGGCGCGGGGTGTTCAAGCTCGATGCCATGCGCCTCTACACCGAGAACTACCAGAAGGCGGGCGGCAAGCGCGCCTTTTCCGACTACTACACGGCAGCCTATGACGGGGCGCTGTTCGACCGGACCCTGGTCGAGAACGTGACCTTCGCCGACCACAGCCTGGCCACCGACAGCGTGTTCTCGGAGACCCATTTCGTGAGCTGCCGCAATGTGCTGATCTATTTCAACCGCAAGCTGCAGGACCGCGTGCTGGGCCTGTTCCACGAGTCGCTGTGCTACCGCGGCTTCCTGGGCCTGGGCAGCAAGGAGAGCATCGATTTCTCCAGCTATGCCAACCGCTTCGACGTGCTGGCGCGGCGCGAGCGCATCTTCCGCAAGGGCGCCGCATGAGCGCCAGCGCCGTCCTGCCGGAAGAAGCAAGGGAATTGCTGGCCGGCCGCCGCATCGAGCTGGTCGTGATCGGCGGCTCGGCGGGCGGCGTCGACGCGCTGATTGGACTGCTGCCGGTGCTGCCGTCCACCTTCCGTTCGAGCGTCGTGTGCATCCTGCACGTGCCGCCCGACCGCGACAGCCGCCTGGCCGAGCTGTTCGAGCTGCGCGCCGCGCTGCCGGTGCGCGAGGCGCGCGACAAGGAATCCATTGAGCCAGGCGTGATCTATTTTGCCGGTTCCGGCTATCATCTGTCGGTCGAGCGCGACCGCACCTTCTCGCTCAGCTGCGAGCCGCCGGTGCAGTTCGCGCGTCCGGCCATCGATGTATTGATGGAGTCAAGCGCGGACGCCTACGGCCCGGCCATGGCGGCCATCCTGCTGACCGGCGCCAATTACGACGGCGCCGACGGCATGTGCCGCGTGCGCGAGCGCGGCGGGCTGACGATCGTGCAAGACCCGGACGAGGCCCAGGCCAGCGCCATGCCGGGCGAGGCGATCCGCCGCTGCGCCCCGCACCTCGTCCTGCCGCTGTCCGGTATCCGGGCACTGCTTCCCCTGTTGGAGACACCATGAGCGTCCAAGATCCAAGTAAACTTCTCATCGTCGACGACCTGCCGGAAAACCTGCGCGCCCTCGACGCCCTGATCCGCGGCGAAGAGCGCCTGGTGTTCCAGGCCTCCGGCGGGGAAGAAGCGCTGGCGCTGATGCTGGAACACGAGTTCGCCCTGGCCATCCTCGACGTCCAGATGCCGGGCATGGACGGCTTCGAGCTGGCGGAGCTGATGCGCGGTACCGAGCGCACCCGCAACATCCCGATCGTCTTCGTCTCGGCCGCCGGCCGCGAGCTGAATTACGCCTTCAAGGGCTACGAGACCGGCGCCGTCGACTTCTTGTACAAGCCGCTGGATCCGGACGCGGTGCGCAGCAAGGTCAACGTCTTCGTCACGCTCGACCAGCAGCGCCGCCAGATGCAGCGCCAGATGGCCGCGCTGGAACGCAGCCGCCAGGAGCAGGAAACCCTGCTGCGCGAACTGAACCAGACGCAGGGCGAGCTGCAGCGGTCCCTGCGCATGCGCGACGAGTTCATGTCGCTGGTGGCCCACGAGCTGCGCACCCCGCTCAATACCCTGTTCCTGGAAACGCAGATGCGCAGCCTGCAGCTCAAGCGCGGCACCCTGGCATCGATCCAGCCGGAGCAGTTCGACGCCATGATCAAGCGCGACGAGCGCCAGATCAAGGCCATGATCCGCCTGATCGACGACATGCTGGACGTCTCGCGCATGAGGAGCGGGCAGCTCTCGATCCGCCCGGCCCAGGTCGAGCTCATGACCCTGCTGGAGCGCGTGGTGAGCGACCTGTCGCTGCAGGCCACCGCCACCGGCTGCAAGCTCTCGTTGCAGGAGCATCCGCCCGTGCAGGGCTGCTGGGACGAGTTCCGCATCGAGCAGGTGGTGGTCAACCTGCTGACCAATGCGCTGCGCTATGGCGGCGGCCAGCCGGTCGAGGTCAGCGTGCAGTACGCCGACAATATGGTGCGCATCCACGTGCGCGACGAAGGCAAGGGCATCGCGCCCCAAGACCTGGAGCGCATCTTCGAGCCCTACGAACGTGGCGCCCGCAATGGCGAGCCGAAAGGGCTCGGACTGGGCCTGTACATCTCGCGCCAGCTGGCCGTCTCCCACGGCGGCGAGCTGCGCGTGACGAGCAAGCCGGGGGAGGGTTCGACCTTTACCCTGAGCTTGCCGACCTGCGAGCAGACCGTTCCCGCGGCCACGACCGCTTGAATTCGTAGGGTGGCCGGCTCTGCCGACCGCGCGTTCAGGCAGCGTAAAAACGGACGATACGCGTCAATTCACCGTGTAGTTGAACGCGCGGTCGGCGAAGCCGACCACCCTACAATAGCTGCTGGGTCATGTCCCGCGCGCCAAAGAAATCTATCAATTTCCCCCGTACGATTGCCTCGTGGCTTGCATGCGGCTGTCGTTTCGTCCACACTTCACGGATCGCGCCGGCTCGCCGGCCCGGTTTTCCTTCGCAAGAGGGGGAAGCAATACTTGTTCGATAGCCAAAATCAATCGACTGTATCGTTTTAATCAATTTCACAAAAGACGTTGGCCTCGGTACACTGACGTCTATCAAATCTTTAACCACCCCGAAAACAGGAGATTACATGTCCCTCATCAACACCCAGATCAAGCCGTTCAAAGCAACCGCATACGCCAACGGCAAGTTCATCGATCTGACGGAAGAGAACTTCAAGGGCACCTGGTCGGTTCTGATGTTCTACCCGGCCGACTTCACCTTCGTCTGCCCGACCGAACTGGAAGACCTGGCTGCTTTCCAGCCTGAATTCGCGAAAATGGGCGTGAACGTCTACGGCGTGTCGACCGACAGCCACTTCGCCCACAAGGCATGGCACGACACCTCGGACGCCATCAAGAAAGTGAACTACCCGCTGATCGGCGACCCGACCGGCACCCTGTCGCGCAACTTCGAAGTCATGATCGAAGAAGAAGGCATGGCACTGCGCGGCACCTTCGTGATCAATCCGGAAGGCCAGATCAAGATCATGGAAGTGCACGACAACGGCATCGGCCGCGACGCATCGGAACTGATGCGCAAGGTCAAGGCTGCCCAGTACGTCGCATCGCACCCGGGCGAAGTGTGCCCGGCCAAGTGGACCGAAGGCGCTGAAACCCTGACCCCGTCGCTGGACCTGGTCGGCAAGATCTAAATAGCAGTTCAGTAGTACCTGTCCCGGGCCGCCGTGGCGGCCCGGTTCATTTCAGGAGCCACTTTCTGGTTCCAGGCACTGTCATACCCTTTTAAGAACAACGTCATAGTCAAGGAAAACATCATGCTGGACGCAACCCTCAAGAAGCAGTTGCAAGCCTATCTGGAAAAAGTGGTGCAGCCGATTGAGCTCGTTGCATCGCTGGATGATTCGCCGAAAGCGCGCGAAATGGATGAACTGCTCCGCGAAATCGCCGCGTTGAGCGACAAGATCACCGTGCGCAACGACGGCAACAATGCCCGCAAGCCCTCCTTCTCGATCAAGCGCGTGGGTACCGATATCGGCGTGGATTTCGCCGGCATCCCGCTCGGCCACGAATTCAGCTCGCTGGTGCTGGCCCTGCTGCAGGTGGGCGGCCACCCGATCAAGCTCGACGAAGCCGTCATCGAGCAGATCAAGAACCTGGAAGGCGACTACGTCTTCGAAACCTTCATCTCGCTGTCCTGCCATAACTGCCCGGAAGTGGTACAGGCGCTGAACTCGATGTCGGTCATCAACCCGCGCATCAAGGTCGTCGCCATCGACGGCGGCGTGTTCAAGAGCGAAGTCGAAGCGCGCCAGATCATGGCGGTACCGATGATGTTCCTGAACGGCCAGCACTTCGGCCAGGGCCGCACCAGCGTGGAAGAAATCCTGTCGAAGATCGACACCGGCGCCGGCGCCCGCAAGGCCGCTGAACTGAACAAGAAAGACCCCTTCGACGTGCTGATCGTCGGCGGCGGCCCTGCCGGCGCGGCCGCGGCGATCTACGCCGCCCGCAAAGGCATCCGTACCGGCGTGCTGTCGGACCGCTTCGGCGGCCAGGTGCTGGACACCCTCGCCATCGAGAATTTCGTCTCGATGAAGGAAACCGACGGCCCGAAATTCGCCGTCGCCCTGGAAGAGCACGTCAAGCACTACGACGTCGACATCATGAATACCCAGCGCGCAAGCAAGCTGGTCGAAGGCAAGCTGATCGAGGTGCACACCGAGACCGGCGCCGTGCTGAAATCGAAGTCGGTGATCATTGCCACCGGCGCCCGCTGGCGCGAGATCAATGTGCCGGGCGAGCGCGAGTACCGCAACCATGGCGTGGCTTACTGCCCGCACTGCGACGGCCCGCTGTTCAAGGGCAAGCGCGTGGCCGTGATCGGCGGCGGCAACTCGGGCGTCGAGGCGGCGATCGACCTGGCGGGCATCGTCAAGGAAGTGACCCTGATCGAGTTCGGCGCGGAACTGCGTGCCGATGCGGTCCTGCAGCGCAAGCTCTATTCGCTGAAGAACGTCACCGTGATCAAGTCGGCGCAAACGACCGAGATCCACGGCGACGGCAAGATCGTCAACGGCCTGTCCTACAAGGACCGCAATAGCGGCGAGCTGAAGAAGATCGACCTGGAAGGCGTGTTCGTGCAGATCGGCCTGGTGCCGAACGCCGAGTGGCTCAAGGGCACGATGGACCTGTCGGCGCACGGCGAGATCGAAGTCGACGCCAAGGGCCAGACCTCGATCCCCGGCGTGTTCGCCGCGGGCGACGTCACCACGGTGCCGTTCAAGCAGATCGTCATCGCGGTGGGCGAGGGCGCCAAGGCCTCGCTGGCGGCATTCGACTACCTGATGCGCCAGCCGGTGGAAGAGGAAGCGCTGACGGCTGAAGCCAAGGCAGCGTAAATCTGCGAGCGGGCCGCAAGGCCTGCTCCTCGCCTGACGTAAAAAACGCCATCTTCACGCGAAGATGGCGTTTTGTTTTTGTATCTTCGGCGAAGATGCGCCTTACACGGCTGCGCTAGCGTGCGCGCCCGATGCGGGCAAATGCCTTATGATCAGTGAAACGCGACCAGCAAGGCGCCTGTCAGTGCCTCGGTCTCCAGCAGCAGCCATGTCGCCGCACTGGCCAGCGCCAGGTGGACTGCGGTCCAGGTCTTCGGATGATGGCGTGCCATGATGGAGCTCCCTGATCGATCGATTCGTAGTGGTGATGGTGCCATCTTAGGCGCTCGGCCCATCCGTAGCCATCGGCAAAAACTCCGCGAGTTTGTAGGAATAGACCTTGTGACAATGTCGCGGCGACCACCCGACACGCTTAAAGTTGAGCTCCTACGGGTCAGGTAGGTTCCGTCCTATAGTACGCCCCATGCACCGGGCATACAGTAGCCAGCATCATGACCCGACACGAACCCAAGCTCCTGCACCGCGGCCTGCTCGCCGTGCGCCGCAACACCATCCGCCGCCTGCTGCGCTCCGTCTTCGGCATCGAGCAGCTGCGCGAAGGCCAGCAACGCGTGATCGACAGCGTCCTCGACGGCAAGGACACGCTGGCCATCATGCCTACCGGCGGCGGCAAGTCGCTGTGCTACCAGATCCCCGCCAAGATGCTCGAGGGGATCACCATCGTCGTTTCTCCCCTGATCTCCCTGATGAAGGACCAGCTCGAGAAGCTGGAAGAACTCGGCATCCGCTCGGTCCAGGTCAACAGCAGCCTGAACGCCGAGGAAGAAGCTGCCGCCATCGAAGCGATCGCGAACGAAGCCTGCGAGATCGTGTTCTGCACGCCGGAGCGCCTGGTCTCGCCCGAGTTCATCGCGGTGCTCAAGCAGGTCACGCTCGACATCGTCGTCATCGACGAGGCCCACTGCATCTCGCAGTGGGGCCACGATTTCCGTCCCGCCTACATCGGCCTCTCCGCCGCCATCGACGCCCTCGGCAAACCGCCGGTGCTGGCGCTGACGGCGACCGCCACCGAGGATGTCGTCGACGATATCTCGAAGCAGCTGGGCCGCAGGATGAACGTCATCAATACGGGGATCTACCGGCCGAACCTGCACTACGGCGTGGTCCAGGTCACCAACCAGCAGGAAAAGCTGGTCCGGGCCCTGGAGCTGGTGCAGCAGACCGAGGGCGTGGGCATCGTCTATGCCGCCACCGTCAAGGTGGCCGAGGAAATGCTGGCCGTACTCGAAGAAGCCGGCGAATCGGTCACGATCTACCACGGCAAGCTCGGCGCCGCCGAGCGCAAGCTGAACCAGGACATGTTCATGAACGGCGAGCGCCGCGTGATGGTCGCGACCAATGCCTTCGGCATGGGTATCGACAAGAGCGACACCCGCTTCGTCATTCACCTGCAGATTCCGGCCAACCTGGAATCGTATTACCAGGAATCCGGCCGCGCCGGCCGCGACGGCCTGGACGCGCAGTGCACCTTGCTCTTCCTGCAGGATGACAAGCGCATCCAGCAATTCTTCCTGGTCAAGCATTACCCGGCGGCGGCCGAGCTGCAGACGGTCTACACCGTGGCACGCGAGCTGGCCGAGGAAGGGCCCTTGACCATGGCGCGCCTGGAAGAGGCCCTCGAGGAAGCGGGCGAGGCCAAGCTCAAGGTCTGCCTGAAGCTGCTCAAGGACGGCAAGCTGCTGCGCCAGAACCGCAAGCTCGAGTACCTGCCCACAAACAGGGAGCCTGACCCGGATCTGTTCGGGGAATTGGCCGAGGTCTACGTCCAGAAGGCGGAGCGCGACCGTGTGGCCCTCGACCAGATGGTAGGCTATGCGGTGAGCGGTTTCTGTCGCTGGAAGCTGCTGCTGGACTATTTTGGCGACGAAGTCGAAGGCTTCGAGAAGTGCTGCAAGTGCGACAACTGCCGCAACCCGCCGGCGGCCATGATCGAGGATATCGAGATCCGCGACGATGAGTTCGATCGCGAGCCGGCGCCAGGGCCCAGCGGTCCGCACTACGAAGTCGGCGGCCGCGCCAGGTCGCCGAAGTTCGGCGAGGGCGTGATCGTCGCCGTCGCCGGAGACCAGGTCACACTGGAATTTCCTGACCAGGATGAGCCGCGTACCTTCCTGGCCGAGTATCTAGAGCCGGCCTGAGCCGGGAAGGGACCGCATGGGAGACATGGTCGTCGTTCGCAGGGAAGGCTTGTATTGCGTACCCGGAGGGTTCTACATCGACCCGTGGCGGCCGGTCGACCGCGCGGTGATCACGCACGCCCACGGCGACCATGCCCGCTATGGCCACGGCCACTACCTGTCGGCCGCGCCGGGCGTGAATGTCCTGAAATCGCGGCTCGGCGAGATCAATGTCCAGGGCGTCGAGTATGGCGAGACCGTCGTTCACAACGGCGTGACCATCTCGCTGCACCCGGCCGGCCACGTGCTGGGCTCCGCCCAGGTCCGCATGGAGTGCGGCGGCGAGGTCTGGGTGGCCTCGGGCGACTACAAGGTCGAGCCGGATAAAACCTGCGCACCCTTCGAGCCGGTGCGCTGCGATACCTTCATCACCGAGTCCACCTTTGGACTACCGATCTACCGCTGGGACCCGGAGCAGCAGGTGATCGACGAGATGAACGCCTGGTGGCGCCGCAATGCCGAGGAGGGCCGCTGCAGCGTGGTGTTCGCCTATGCCTTCGGCAAGGCGCAGCGCATCCTGTCCCGGCTCGATCCGACCATCGCCCCCATCGTCTGCCACGGCGCGGTGGAGCCGCTCAACCGCGTCTACCGTGCGGGTGGCGTCGAGCTGCCCGATACCGTGATGGTCAGCGAGATCGAGAAAGCGGCATTGCGGCGCGCCATCGTCATCGCACCACCGTCGGCCAGCGGCTCGCCCTGGATGAAGCGCTTCGGCGACTACAGCGATTCCTTCGCCAGCGGCTGGATGCTGCTGCGCGGCGCGCGCCGGCGGCGTGGCGTGGACCGCGGCTTCGTGCTGTCCGACCACGCCGACTGGCCCGGCCTGATGAGCGCCATCAAGGCCACCGAGGCACAGAAGATCATCGTCACCCACGGTTCGATTCCGACCATGGTGCGCTGGCTGTGCCAGAACGGGCTGGATGCCAAGGGCTTCGACACCGAGTACGGCGACGAGGAAGAGGACGAGGCGCTGCCGCCTGCGGGCGCCGCGGCGTCGAAGGAAACCCACCAGGAGAAGGGGGGGGGAACTGCGGCGGGAGAGAGCGATGCGTGAATTCGCCCGCCTGTATGCGGAACTCGACGAGACCACCTCTACCACCCGCAAGCTCGACGCCCTGCAAACCTATTTTTCCAGGGCCGCGCCCGAGAACGCCGCCTGGGCCGTCTACTTCCTGGCCGGCGGCAAGCCGCGCCAGGCGGTGCCGACCAAGCTGCTGCGCCAGTACGCGATCGAATACGCGGGCCTGGACGAGTGGCTGTTCGACGAGTCCTACCACGCCGTGGGCGACATGGCCGAGACCATCGCCCACATCCTGCCCCCACCTTCGCGGCGCAGCGACGTCGGCCTGGCCGAGTGGATGGAACAACGCATCGGCCCCCTGCGCGGCGCCGACCCCGGCACCATTCGCGAGGCCCTGTACGCGGCCTGGGATGAACTCGACTGGCGAGAACGCTTCCTCTTCGTGAAACTCATCGGCGGGGGGTTTCGCGTGGGCGTCTCGCGCCTGCTCGTCACGCGCGCGCTGGCGGCTATCGCGGCGGTGGACAGCAAACTGATCGCCCAGCGCCTGATGGGCTGGACCGACAATTCGGTCCGGCCCACCGCCACCAGCTTCCTGCAGCTGATCGCCGAACAGTCGGATGAAGAGCACAAGCTGCGCGGCGGCCAGCCCTATCCCTTCTTCCTGGCCCACCAGCTGCAGGGTGAGCCAAGCGCGCTGGGCGAGGTCGACGACTGGCAGGTGGAGTGGAAGTACGACGGCATCCGCGCCCAGCTGGTGCGGCGCGGCGGCCAGAACTTCCTGTGGTCGCGCGGCGAAGACCTGATCACGGAACGCTTCCCGGAACTGGCCAACGTGCGCCTCCCGGAAGGAACGGTGCTCGATGGCGAGGTGCTGATCTGGCAGCCCGGCTGCGACGCCCCGGCGCCCTTTGCCGACCTGCAGAAGCGCATCGGCCGCAAGACGCTCGGCCCCAGGATCCTGGGCGAGCTGCCGGCCGTGCTGTGCTGCTACGACCTGCTGGAATTCGGCGGCGTCGACCTGCGCGCGCTGCCCCAGCACGAGCGCCGTGCGCTGATGGAGACGGAAGTAGCGGCCATCGACTCGTCCCAGTTGCGGCTGTCCCCGGTGATCAAGGCCGACAGCTGGGATGACCTGGCAGCCCTGCGCGCCGAGTCGCGCGAGCGTGGCGTCGAGGGCATGATGCTGAAAGCACGCTCCGCCCAGTACGGCGTGGGCCGCACCAAGGACGTCGGCACCTGGTGGAAGTGGAAGATCGATCCCTATACGGTGGACGCGGTGCTGATCTACGCCCAGGCCGGCAGCGGACGGCGCGCCTCCCTGTACACCGACTACACCTTCGCGGTGTGGGACGGGGCAGGAGACGAGCGCCGCCTGGTGCCCTTCGCCAAAGCCTATTCGGGCCTGACCGACGCCGAGATCGCGCAAGTGGACAATGCCGTGCGCAAGACCACGATCGAGAAGTTCGGGCCGGTGCGATCCGTCAAACCGACCATGGTGTTCGAGATCGGCTTCGAAGGCATCGCCCTGTCGACCCGCCACAAGGCCGGCATTGCCGTGCGCTTCCCGCGCATCCTGCGGCGGCGCTTCGACAAGCCGGTCGAGGAGGCGGATACCCTGGATACCCTGAAAGGCCTGCTGGCCGCGGCAAGTCCATGAGCAAGAATCCCGTCACCGAACGCATCGACGCCTGGCTTGCGGCGAAAGGCTGGACCGCGTTTCCTTTCCAGCGCAATGTGTGGAAGGCGGCCCTCAAAGGCCAGTCCGGCCTGCTGCATGCGAATACCGGCGCCGGCAAGACCTTCGCCGTCTGGTTCGCGGCGCTGCAGCGCGCGGGCCTCAAGACCGGGCGCCATACCGCCGGCCTGCGCGTGCTGTGGATCACGCCGATGCGGGCGCTTGCCGCGGATACCACGCGGGCGCTGGAGGAGTCGGCCGCCGAGCTGATGCCCGAGTGGGAGATCGGCGCCCGCACCGGCGACACCAGCTCGGCCGAGCGCGCGCGCCAGACCCGCAAGATGCCGGCGACCCTGGTCACCACGCCGGAAAGCCTGTCTTTGATGCTGAGCCACGCCCAGGCTGCGGAGCAGTTCAGGCACCTCGACATGATCGTCATCGACGAGTGGCATGAACTGATGGGCAGCAAGCGGGGCGTGCAGGTGCAGCTGGCGCTGGCGAGATTGCGCCACTGGCGTCCCGAGCTCTTGATCTGGGGCGTGTCGGCGACCATGGGCAACCTGGATCTTGCGCGCCAGGTGCTGCTGGGCGGTGACGAGGGCGTGTTGGTCGAGGGAGATTTGCGCAAGCAGATCTTGGTCGATTGCCTGATTCCGGAGAACGTGGCGCGCTTCCCCTGGGGTGGCCACATGGGCCTGCAGATGCTGGGGCCCGTCATCAAGGAAATCGAGCATTACGACGCGACCCTGGTGTTCACGAACACCCGCGCCCAGTCCGAGATCTGGTACCAGAACATTCTCGACGAACGTCCGGACTGGGCCGGTGTGATCGCCCTGCACCACGGCTCGCTCGACCGCGAGGTGCGCGAGTGGGTCGAGATGGGGCTCAAGAAGGGCGAACTGAAAGCGGTGATCTGCACGGCCAGCCTGGACCTGGGCGTGGACTTCCTGCCCGTCGAGCGCGTGCTGCAGATCGGCAGCGCCAAGGG
This sequence comes from Massilia agri, assembly GCF_024753255.1. GTDB lineage: Bacteria > Pseudomonadota > Gammaproteobacteria > Burkholderiales > Burkholderiaceae_D > Telluria > Telluria agri. The sequence goes on along the minus strand of NZ_JANUHA010000001.1, from coordinate 165,412 downwards.
CATTGCGCGCCTGCTGCAGCGGGCCGGCCGCAGCGGCCACGCGCCGGGGCGGGTCTCGCGCGTGACCCTGGTGCCGACCAACAGCCTTGAACTGCTGGAAGCGGCCGGTGCGAAGAAGGCGGTGGCGGCGCGCCGCATCGAAGGGCGCTACGTACCCAACAAACCGTTTGATGTGCTGGTGCAGCACCTGGTGACGGTGGCGCTGGGCGGCGGCTTCGTTTCAAGCGAGCTGTATGAAGAAGTGAAGCGCGCCTGGTCTTATCGGAACCTGAACGAGGAAGAGTGGCAGTGGGCGCTGGATTTCGTCGCGCGCGGCGGCCAGAGCCTGCTGGCCTACCCGGAGTACCGCCGCGTGCTGCCGGACGAGGAGGGCGTCTACCGTGTGCCGGATACGGCGATCGGCCGCCGCCACCGCATGGGCATCGGCACCATCGTGTCCGACTCGACCATCTCGGTAAAGTACATGAGCGGCGGCCGCATCGGCAGCGTCGAGGAATCCTTCATCTCGCGCATGAAGCCGGGCGACCACTTCCTCTTCGGCGGGCGCATCCTGGAATTCGTGCGCGTGCACGAGATGACGGCCTTCGTGAAACGCGCGACCAGCAACCGCGGCGCCATCGCGCGCTGGGGCGGAGCGAAGATGCCGATGTCTTCCGAGTTGGCGCACGCGGCGCTGGAAGAACTGCGGCTGGCTTCCCAGGGCATCTACGACAGCCCCGAGATGCAGGCTCTGCGGCCGCTGATCGAGATCCAGTGCCGCTGGTCCGCCCTGCCCACCAGCGAAACCCTGGTCCTGGAAAGCATGAAGAGTCGCGAAGGCTGGCACCTCTTCGTGTTCGCCTTCGCCGGGCGCTCGGTGCACACGGGCCTGGCGTCGCTGTTCGCCTACCGGATCGGTCGCATGCAGCCCTCGACCTTCTCGATCGCCGTGAACGACTACGGCTTTGAATTACTCACACCGGAGCCGGTCGACTGGGCGCGCATATTCGATGCCGAGACGGGCGCGGACGTGGACCTGTTCACTACTGACTGCCTGCTGGAGGACGTGCTGGGCAGCCTGAACGCGACCCAGCTCTCGCAGCAGCGCTTCCGCGAAGTGGCGCGCATTGCCGGCCTGGTCTTCCAGGGTTATCCCGGCCAGCCGAAGTCGAACCGGCAGCTGCAGGCTTCCTCGTCCCTGTTCTTCGAAGTCTTCCGCAAGCACGACAGCGGCAACCTGCTGCTCACGCAGGCCCAGCGCGAAGTGCTGGAGCAGGAACTGGAACTCACGCGCCTGCGCGAGACCTTGGACGAACTGCATGGACGCCGCGTCGCCTTCCGCGAAGTCAAGCGCGCCACGCCCTTCGGCTTCGCGCTGATGGTGGAGCGCTTCCGCGAGAAGGTCAGTACCGAGAAGCTGTCGGACCGGGTGGCGCGCATGGTGCGCGAACTGGAGAAGGCGGCGGCTGCATGATGCACACGACGAGCGTGGCGGCGCGGGTGGCCGGCGAAACGGTGCTGCTGCTGCCGGAGAAGGCACTGTACTGGCCGGCGGAGAAGATGCTGATCGTGGCCGACATCCACTTCGGAAAAGCTGCCGCCTTCCGGGCGCTGGGCGTGCCGGTGCCGCGCGGGACCACGACCGAGAACCTGACGGGGCTCGACGCCCTCGTCGACGCGCATGGGGCGCAGCACATCGTCTTCCTCGGCGACTTCCTGCATGCGCGCGCGGCCCACGCCAGCGCCACCCAGCAGGCGATGCTGGCCTGGCGCGCGCGCAGGAGCAGCCTGCGCCTGACCCTCGTGCGTGGCAACCACGACCGCCACGCAGGCGACCCGGCGGCGCAACTGGGAATCGAACTGGTGGACGAACCGCACCAGGTCGGTCCCTTCGCCTTCTGCCACCATCCGGATCTCGACACGCCGGGCTATGCGCTGGCCGGCCACATCCATCCCGTCTACGTGCTGGCGACCCGCTTCGACGCGCTGCGCCTGCCGTGCTTCGTGGTGGGCAGCGAGCGCATGATCCTGCCTTCCTTCGGTTCCTTCACGGGCGGCCACGCGATCCGGCCGGAGCCGGGCGACACGATCTACGTGAGCTCCGGCGACGCCGTCCACTGCGTACGTTAGCGTACTGACTTCCCATGTGCTGAGGCGTAAGTTCTAGTAGGACAGAACGTCAATCGCTCATGGAGGAATAGCCATGCTTTTCCGCACCTTTTTACATGCCGCTTTTGCCGCCATGCTGGCCTTCGGCCCGGCTGTCCTTGGCGGCGCCCAGGCGCAGGCCTACCAGGGGGGCCGCAACTATGCCCCGGTGATCAATGGATTCAATGTGGAAGAGGTGCGCCGCCTGAACCCGGGTGTCGAGCTGCACTTCGACCTCTACGGCAGCCCCGGCGGCGTGGCCACGCTGCGCATCGACGGCGCGACCCGTAACCTGAACCTGACCGAGGTCGAGCCCGGCCAGTACACCGGCACCTACACCATCGGCACCCATGACCGCATCCGTCCGGAGAGCGGCGTGACCGCCAACCTGCGACTGGGCAACCAGGTGGCTACCAGCCTGCTGAGCGAATCGCTGCTGCAGCCGAACGCCCCGCGCAGCCAGCGCGGCCAGCTGGCCTCGCAGCCGCGCGTGGAACGCTTCGACGTGCAGGGCAGCCCGGACCTAAGCCCGGGCAACGAGCTGCGCTTTACCGTCTTCGGCACGCCGGGCGCCCGCGTCGAAGTGGCCATCGCCGGCGCGCGCGGCGTGTTCTTCCTGCCGGAAGTGCGTCCGGGCGAATACGACGCCATCTATACGATCCGCAACACCGACCGCATCACCTCCGGCAGCCGCGTGACCGCGACCATCCGCGCCGACGGTCGCTACGCCACCACCGTGCTCGGCCGTCCGCTGCTCAGCGGCGGAAGGGTCAGCGAGCCGCGCCAGGCGCGCTACTGCAGCAACTGCGCCGTGGTGGAAGCGGTGAACGTGATCGAAGTGTCGGGTAATGGCAACTACCTGGGCACGGCCGGCGGCGCCGTGGTGGGTGGTCTGCTGGGCAGCCAGGTCGGCAGCGGCAGCGGCCGTACCGCGGCGACCGTGGCTGGCGCCGTGGCGGGAGGTCTGGCAGGACGCAATATCCAGCGCAATATGAACAAGGAACAGCGCTTCGAGGTGGTGGTGCGGTATTCGACCAGCGGCGCGACGCAGACGCTGCAGTACGACAATGACCCCGGCGTGCGCCAGGGGGATCGTGTGCGCGTCAGCAACGGTGTCCTGACCCGTGACCAGTAGGGGTGATTCAGTCCTGTGGACTGAATCACGCTCCGCCGAACGCGCGTTCAAACTTCAGTAGCATCTACGCGAATTGCGTCTCTGAGCAGCGGTGAGTTGAACGCGCGGTCGGCAGAGCCGACCACCCTATGTATAGATAGTACCCGCAGTGTTCACAAAGAAAAGGCCGGCGTCCGTGAGGAACGCCGGCCTTCTTGTTTAGTCGAGGACGCCGTCAGGCCGTTGCCAACACCTGATCGTCACCCGGCTGCTCCGACTCCGCCTTCTGCTTCGCTCCGCCCTTGGTCCGCGAGCGCGAGGGCGGCAGGCGGCGCAGGGTCTTGAGCGCTTCGGCGTCCTTGATGCCGATGGTGCGCTGGTCGACGGTGATCAGGCCGATCTCGTTGAAGGCCGACAGCGTGCGGCTGACGGTCTCGAGCGTGAGGCCGAGGTAGCTGCCGATCTCGTGGCGCGTCATGCGCAGGTTGAACAGCTTGCTCGAGTAACCCATGGCGGCAAAGCGGTCGGCCAGGGAGACCAGGAAGCGGGCGACTCTCGCTTCGGCGGACAAGGCGCCGAGCATGCCGATCATGGTCTGCTCGCGCACCAGCTCGCGGCTCATGACGCCGTACATCATGTTTTCGAGCTCGGCGTGGACGCGGCCGAGGGCGGTGAGTTTCTTGAACGGCAGCAGGATCAGGTCGCAGTCGGAAAGGGCGACGGCTTCCGAGGCGTAGTGGCGGGTGTGGATGCCGTCCACGCCCAGCATGTCGCCCTTCATCGGGAAGCTCAGCACCTGCTCGTTGCCGAATTCGTCGATCAGCACGGTCTTCAGGAAGCCCGAGTTGACGATATATAAAGTGTCGAAGGCCTGGCCGATGGTGTGGACGCGCTGGCCGGTCTTGAACTGCACGTGCTGGAACAGCAGTTCTTCCGACGTGACCGAGACGCTGGCGGGAATGCGCAGCAGGTCGCACACTTCCTTGAGGTTGGACCAGAGGCGTCCCTGGCGTTGGCGGCCGGCTTCCATGGGCGAGTGCAGGGTCGGCTGGGTGACGTTGCGTTGTTCTGTTGGCTGGGACTGCATGCTCATCTCCAGTGAAAGACTCATGGTTTGGGCGGCGACCACGGGGCGAAGCTTGCTACCGGCTCGGTGGAGGCGGACCCCGCTGGCGGCTGGCTCACGCTGGGACTTGGATCGCAAGCAAGTCGAAACGGTGAATTCAGTATGCCAACACGAGTCCGGCACGAATATCAGCTATTGCTGAATATGTAGGTAGGACGGTTGCTAGGCTTGTAGGAATTCTCCGACTGCCAGCCTTGGCGACAGAGGGAAAACCCGGTGGATGGCATTGCAGCCTGGCGCCTGGAGGGGGCAGGGCGGGAGGGAAACAGCGTGGCGCGGGCCGCACCAAGGGCGGGCCCGCGTGTCTAATTCGATTAGGCCTTCATTGGCGACAGCAGCCGGTGCGCGACCGCGTACTGCACCATTTCCGACAGCGAAGTCATGCCCATCTTCTGCATGATGCGCGTCTTGTGGGTGCTGACGGTCTTGACGGACAAATGCAGGCCGTTGGCGATCTCGGTGATCGACTTCCCACTGACGAGTAGCGAAAACACCTCGAATTCCCGGTCAGACAATTGCTTGTGCAGCAACTGTTCGTTCGGCGCCATGATGTTCAGCGCCAGCTGCTCGGCCACTTCGGTACTGATATAAGGGCGGCCGGAGGCTACCTTGCGGATTGCGCCCACCAGCTGGGTGCCCGCGCTTTCCTTGGTGAGATAACCCTGGGCGCCGGCGCGGATGGCGCGCACCGCGTATTGTTCTTCCTCATGCATGGTGAGGATCAGGATGGCGAGCTTGGGCGCCTCGCTGCGCACCTGGCGGATCAGGTCCACCCCGCTGCGGCCCGGCATGGACAGGTCGAGCAGCAGCAGGTCGAAGCCGCCCTGGCGCACCTGGGCCAGCACTTCAAAGCCATTGGTCGCTTCGCCGGCGATGTCGATGTCCGGCGCACCGTCGAGGATGCGCTTGAGGCCCTCGCGCATGATCGTGTGGTCGTCGGCAATAACAATGCGAATCATGAATCTTCCTTCAGTGAAGCGACGCTGACCGGTTCAGGCTAACACAGGTTCGCGCGGTCATTTGTCGTTCTTTCTTCACGGCCGCCCCGCAAGGCAGGCTGTGGATCAGCTAGCCACCGGCTCGCTGATCAGGCGGTGCACCAGCACCGGCTTGGTGGTGTGGGACAGCACCTTGTTGGTCACGCTGCCCAGCAGCAGTTGGCCCCAGCCGCTGCGTCCGTGCGAGCCCATGAAGATCAGGTCGCAGCCTTCCTGCTCGGCCACGTCGACGATCTTGAGGGCGGCGGTGTCGGAAAACGCCGTCATGCATTCGTGCTTGAGACCGGCCGCGCCGCAGGAGCGCATGATCTTGCCCATGTATTCCTCGCCCAGGCGGCGCATCTGCGCGATGTACTCCTCTTCGCTCGGATAGGAGGGCGGGATGATCTCCACGTACACGGGATACTGGTAATCGGGCGCGACGAACAGGGCCAGCACCTCGGCGCCCATCTGTTGCGCGAATTTGACGCCGGCGCAGGCCGTATGCTGCGACACGGCCGAGCCGTCGGTGGTGATCAGGATTTTGCGGTACATATTGACTCCTCCAATGGCCACGCCATTCTGAAGCGTCCTGGACGCGGCGGCGATTGCGAGAACGCAAACTGTTGAGCTCGATCAAACTTCAGGCTGCTGTTCCGGGGCCCGTGAACACCGCTGCGGCAGCCAGGACGTTACGAAAAACAACACCTCCCTTGTGTAAATATTCAGGAACTGCACGTTTTAATTGTCGCGGAATTAAGTTTCGCTGTCCATTTCGTTGCGTCGCCGTCGCCGACATTTACCTAGGGCAACCACGCTGCTACACTCGCATGCAGACTCTTACCATCATTGATCGTGCCCGCGCGGCGCGGAGGTGGGCGCAGTACCGACCGAATTGCAAACGCTCATTGCGAACTTATACATCATGGAGAAGCAGGGATTATGACCGACGCCGCTGACGATTTCGACGCACTATTCGAGGAAGTGGCGGCGCAGCGCACCAGCGCCCCCGCCGCACCGGCGCCCGCACCGGAGCCGGTGGCCGCGGCCGCCGATGAAGACGACCTCGAGTCGCTGTTCGACCAGGTGTCGGCGAGCGCCGCGCCTGCCGTGGCCGCGGCTCCCGCCGTTGCCGCAGTCGCGGCCGTGGCGCCGGCCGCCGCCGCACACGCCGCCGGTGAAGGCGAGCAGGGCATGTTCGAACGCCTGGGCGGCATCGTCCGCCTGCTGCACGATTCGCTGCGCGAACTGGGCTACGACAAGGCGCTGACCGAAGCCTCCTCGGCCATCGTGGACGCCCAGGACCGCCTGGAATACGTCGCCACCCTGACCGAACAGGCCGCCAACAAGGTGCTGAACACCCTGGATGACGGCATGCCGGCCCAGGACCTGCTGTCGAAGCAGGCCAAGGACATGGAAAACCGCTGGGCCGACCTGTTCTCGGGCAAGCTCAGCCTGGACGAGTTCAAGGCCCTGGCCGGCGACTCGCGCCAGTTCGCCGCCACCGTCAACGAAGCGACCGAAGCCGAGAAGGCGCGCCTGCTCGAGATCATGATGGCGCAGGACTTCCAGGACATCACCGGCCAGCTGATCAAGAAAGTGGTGAAGATCACCCAGACGGTCGAGCAGGAACTGGCCCAGCTGCTGCGCGACCACGCGCCGGCTGACCTGAAAGAGAAGCTCGCGAAGAAAGAAGCTCCGCCGGCGGCGGCCCCGCTGATGCAGGGCCCCTCGGTGCCGGATACGGCGCTGAACCAGGACAACGTTGACGACCTTCTCGCCGATCTGGGATTCTAATGGACGATATGCTCAAGGACTTCGTCGTCGAGGCGATGGACCTTGCGGTAAATGTTGAAGAACATTTGCTGCGCCTCGAACGCGATCCGGACAACAAGGAAACGCTGAATGCGGTGTTCCGGTCCTTCCACACCATCAAGGGCGGCGCCGGCTTCATGGGCCTGCCCGCGCTGGTCGCGGCCTGCCACCTGACCGAGAACCTGTTCGACGCCCTGCGCACGGGCCAGGCGCCGGTGACCCCGCTGGCGATCGAAGCCGCGCTGGAAGCCTCGGGCTTCGTGGCCGACCAGCTCAATGACCTGAACAACGGCACCCCGCCGGAAGGCCTGGCGCAGATGCCGGCGGAACTCGAGCGCATCCTGACGGACGCGATCGAAGGCAAGGGCGCGCCGAGCGTCCCGGCTGCCGCGCCGGCCGCCGCAGCCGCGCCGGCACCGGCCGCCGCCGCGCCGCTTGCCGCCGCGCCGGTCGCAGCAAGCCCCGCAGTCGGCGACGATGGCCTGGACTGGGTCGGCATGTACAACGCCGTGGTGCCGGAAAGCGCCGCGATCGCGGCTGGCCCGGCAGCCGCAGCGCCGGCGCCGGTCGCCGCGGCTGCCGCCGCGCCCTCGGCGCCCGCCGCGCAGGCCGAGGGCGCCCCGGCGGCCAAGGCCTCGGGCTGGGATGGCGTGGAACGCCGCTCCAACGACAAGGTCGCCGATGCGCGCGCCGCCGCCGCGCCTGCGAAAGACGAAAGCATCCGTATCGATGCGGTCAAGCTGGACGCGCTGCTGGAAGTGGCGGGCGAGTCGGTGCAGGCCGCCAACCAGGCCGCCGTGCTGCTCGAGCGCCTGCAGCAGTTCAAGTTCGAAGGTCCCGCCGCCGCCCTGATGGCGACGCTGACCGAGACCCTGGAACGCGCCTCGCGCTACTCGGCCGAACTGCAGCGCGCCACGCTGGCGACTCGCATGCAGCCGGTGGGCCGCCTGTTCCAGAAATTCCCGCGCCTGGTGCGCGAGCTGGCCAAGGACCTCGGCAAGGACGTCGAGCTGACCATCGAAGGCGCCGAGACCGAGGTCGACCGCGTCGTGGTGGACAGCCTCTACGACCCGCTGGTGCACATGCTGCGTAACGCGCTCGACCACGGCGTCGAGTCGCCGGAAGAGCGCGTCGCCGCCGGCAAGCCGGCCAAGGCCTTCATCCTGCTCAAAGCATGGCAGGAGGCGAACAGCGTCATGATCGTGCTGCAGGACGACGGCAAGGGCATGGACCCGGTCAAGCTGCGCCGCAAGGCGATCGACAAGGGCCTGATCGGCGAGAACGGCGCCCCGAACGACGACGACGCCTACCAGCTGGTGTTCCTGCCGGGCTTCTCGACCAAGGAAGTGGCTTCCTCGGTCTCGGGCCGCGGCGTGGGCATGGACGTGGTCAAGACGGCGGTGGAAAAGAACCGCGGCGCGATCCGCATCGATTCCTCGCTCGGCCACGGCACCAAGTTCGCGATCCGCCTGCCGATCGAGCTGTCGATCGTGCCGACCATGCTGGTGTCGACCTCGAACGCTTCGCTGGCGCTGCCGATGGCCGTCGTCGAGCGCGTGGTCGAGCTGCCGGAAGAGTTTTCCTGCGTGGGCGGCGCCCCGGTGCTGAAGGACCAGGGACGCCCGCTGCCGGTGCGTTCGCTGGCCCTGGCGCTGGGCTACGAAGCCTGCTCGGAACGCGTCGGCATCGTCATCAACGCCCCGCAGCCCTACATCCTGGCGGTGGCGGCGGTCGATGGCACGGCCGACCTGGTGATCAAGCCGATGACGGCCCTGTCCGTCGAGGGCATCACCGGTACCGCGCGTTCCGCCGAGGGTGAACTGGTGCTGGTGGTCGGCCTGTCCTTCCTGATGGACGGCTGCCGCAGCAACGTGCGACTCGCCGCCTGAGATGTCTTGACGCGATGCGGCATGCGAATGCCGCGCCGCCATGTCATAAAAACGCATACAAAAGCCTGAGCTTTCCAGCTCAGGCTTTTTTTATTTGCATTGGTAGTTGTCTATGCAAATTAAATTTGCATGAAATTGCACTCATTGGCAGAAAAATGCGCCGCCCCCTCTTGGTGCGGCACTGCACAATTATGGCATAATCAAAAACCGACCTCGCATATGGCGAGGCGCGTTCACTGGATAGACCATGCAAAAAACGCTCTACGACAAACTCTGGGATTCCCATGTCGTGCGTGCCGACGCCGATGGCACCACCGTCCTCTACATCGACCGCCACCTGGTGCACGAAGTCACCAGCCCGCAAGCCTTCGACGGGCTACGCGAGGCCGGCCGCGGCCTATGGAGGACCTCGGCGAACCTGGCCGTGGCCGACCACAACGTGCCGACCACCGACCGCGCCCACGGCATCGCCGACCCAACCTCGCGCCTGCAGGTCGAGACGCTGGACGCCAATGCGAAGGGTTTCGGGCTGACCTATTTCGACATGAACGACAAGCGCCAGGGCATCGTCCACGTGATCGGGCCGGAGCAGGGCGCGACCCTGCCGGGCATGACGGTGGTCTGCGGCGACTCGCATACCTCCACCCACGGCGCCTTCGGCTGCCTGGCGCACGGCATCGGCACCTCGGAAGTCGAGCACGTGTTGGCCACGCAGACCCTGCTGGCCAAGAAATCGAAATCGATGCTGGTGCAGGTCGAGGGCGAGCTGCCGCCGGGCGTGACCGCCAAGGACATCGTGCTGGCGGTGATCGGCAAGATCGGCACCGCGGGCGGCACCGGCTACGCCATCGAATTCGGTGGCTCGACCATCCGCGCGCTGTCGATGGAAGGCCGCATGACGGTCTGCAACATGGCGATCGAAGCGGGCGCGCGCGCCGGCATGGTCGCGGTGGACGACACCACCATCGACTACGTGAAGGGCCGTCCCTTCTCGCCCAAGGGCGAGCAGTGGGAGCAGGCGGTCGCCTACTGGCGCACGCTGCACTCGGACGAGGGCGCTACCTTCGACACCGTCGTCAAGCTCGACGCGTCGGAGATCCGCCCGCAAGTCACCTGGGGCACCTCGCCCGAGATGGTGACCTCGGTGGACGGCCGCGTGCCGGACCCGCAAGAGGAAAGCGATAGCGTGCGCCGCGGCGCCATCGAGAAGGCGCTGGCCTATATGGACCTTGCCCCCAACACCCCGATCGAGCAGATCCGGATCGACAAGGTCTTCATCGGCTCCTGCACCAATTCGCGCATCGAGGACCTGCGCGCCGCCGCGGAAGTCGTGCGCGGCCGCCAGCGTGCGCCGAACGTCAAGCTGGCGATGGTGGTGCCGGGTTCCGGGCTGGTGAAGGAACAGGCCGAACGCGAAGGCCTCGATCGCATCTTCAAGGACGCCGGCTTCGAATGGCGCGAACCGGGCTGCTCGATGTGCCTGGCCATGAACGCCGACCGCCTGGAACCGGGCGAGCGCTGCGCCTCGACCTCGAACCGCAACTTCGAGGGACGCCAGGGGCAGGGCGGCCGCACCCACCTGGTGTCGCCCGCGATGGCGGCGGCGGCGGGCATCGCAGGCCGCTTTGTCGACGTGCGCGCGCTTTGAAACGTTATCAGCATCCCGACACACCGAAACACAGGAACATCATGAAGAAAGCATTTGTCATCGCCATCGCCGCCATCGTGCTGAGCGGCTGCAACACCATCTCGGGCATTGGCCGGGACGTGCAGAAGGCCGGCCAGGTCATCACCGGCGCCGGCGGCAAGTAATCAATCAAGAAGAAAAGGCGGAACGATTCAATGGATAAATTCACCGTACACGAAGGCCTGGTGGCGCCGCTCGACCGCGCCAATGTCGACACCGACGCCATCATCCCGAAGCAGTTCCTGAAATCGATCCGCCGCACCGGCTTCGGCCCGAATCTATTCGACGAGTGGCGCTACCTGGACCACGGCGAGCCGGGCCAGGACTGCAGCACCCGTCCGGTGAATCCCGACTTCGTGCTGAACCAGCCGCGCTATGCGGGCGCTTCGATCCTGCTGGCACGCAAGAACTTCGGCTGCGGCTCCTCGCGCGAGCACGCTCCATGGGCCCTGCAGCAGTATGGCTTCCGCGCCATCGTCGCGCCGAGCTTCGCCGACATCTTCTTCAACAACTGCTACAAGAGCGGCCTGCTGCCGATCGTGCTGGGCGAAGAGGAAGTCGACGGCCTGTTCAGGGCGGTCGAAGCGAACCCCGGCTTCAAGCTGGTGGTCGACCTGGCGCAGCAGCGCATCGGAACGAGCGACGGCAGCCTGTCGTACGGCTTCGCCATCGACGAGTTCCGCAAGTACTGCCTGCTGAACGGCCTGGACGACATCGGCCTGACCCTGCGCCACGCCGACGAGATCCGCGCCTTCGAACAACGCCACCTGGCCGCCCAGCCCTGGCTCGCCAACACCATCTAAGAAAGAGAACGCATGAAGATTGCAGTCTTGCCGGGTGACGGCATCGGTCCGGAGATCATCAACGAAGCGGTCAAGGTCCTGGACGCGCTGGGCGAATCCTTCGAACTCGAAACCGCGCAGGTCGGCGGCGCCGGCTACGCCGCCCACGGCCACCCGCTGCCGGAAGGCACCCTGAAACTGGCCAAGGCGGCCGACGCCGTGCTGTTCGGCGCCGTCGGCGACTACCAGTACGACAGCCTCGAGCGCGCCCTGCGTCCCGAGCAGGCCATCCTCGGCTTGCGCAAGGAACTCGGCCTGTTCGCCAACCTGCGTCCGGCCATCCTTTATCCGGAACTTGCGGGCGCATCCACGCTCAAACCCGAGGTCGTGTCGGGCCTGGACATCCTGATCATCCGCGAACTCACCGGCGACATCTATTTCGGCAAGCCGCGCGGCGTGCGCGAATGCCCGGACGGCCCGTTCGCGGGCCAGCGCGAAGGCTTCGACACCATGCGCTATGCCGAAGGCGAGATCCGCCGCATCGCCCACGTGGCCTTCCAGGCCGCGCGCAAGCGCGACTCGCGCGTGACCAGCGTCGACAAGGCCAATGTGCTGGAAACCTTCCAGTTCTGGCGCGACATCGTCACCGATGTGCACAAGGAATACCCCGACGTCGAGCTCGAGCACATGTACGTCGATAACGCGGCCATGCAGCTGGTCCGAGCCCCGAAAAAGTTCGATGTCCTCGTCACTGGTAATATGTTCGGCGATATCCTGTCGGATGCCGCGGCGATGCTGACGGGGTCGATCGGCATGCTGCCGTCCGCCTCGCTCGACGCGAACAGCAAAGGCCTGTACGAGCCGTCGCACGGTTCGGCGCCGGACATCGCCGGCAAGGGCGTGGCCAATCCACTGGCGACCATCCTCTCCGCCGCGATGATGCTGCGCTTCACCTTCGGCAAGACCGAGCAGGCGGACCGCATCGAGAACGCGGTCAAGCGCGTGCTGGCGCAGGGGCTGCGCACCCCGGACATCCACGAGCCGGGCAGCACCAAGGTCGGCACAAAAGAAATGGGCGACGCTGTCGTCGCGGCGCTGGCCTGATGCGTTAATACAAGACTTATATTTTTATACCTGAGGGAAGATAATGAAATTAGTAGGCCTGGTTGGCTGGCGCGGTATGGTGGGCTCGGTCCTGATGCAGCGCATGCAGGAAGAGGGCGATTTCGACCACATCGAGCCGGTGTTCTTCACTACCTCGAACCCGGGCGGCGCCGCGCCGAAGATGGCGAAGAACGAAACCACCCTGAAGAGCGCGACGGACATCGCGGAACTCTCGAAGTGCGAGATCATCATCTCCTGCCAGGGCGGCGACTACACCACGGAAGTGTTCCCGAAACTGCGCGCCAGCGGCTGGAACGGCTACTGGATCGACGCGGCCTCGACCCTGCGCATGAACGACGACGCCGTCATCGTGCTCGATCCGGTCAACAAGGACGTGATCAAGAACGCCATGTCGCGCGGCGTGAAGAACTTCATCGGCGGTAACTGCACCGTGTCCTGCATGCTGATCGGCCTGGGCGGCCTGTTCGAGCAGGGCCTGGTCGAGTGGATGACCTCGATGACCTACCAGGCCGCATCGGGCGGCGGCGCCCAGCACATGCGCGAACTGCTGACCCAGTTCGGCACCATCAACCAGTCGGTCAAGCCGCTGCTGGACGATCCGGCCTCGGCCATCCTCGAGATCGACCGCACCGTGCTGGCGACCCAGCATGGCCTGTCCGCTGAAGAAACGAAACAGTTCGGCGTGCCGCTGGCCGGCAACCTGATCCCCTGGATCGACAAGGACCTGGGCAATGGCCAGTCGAAGGAAGAGTGGAAGGCCGGCGCGGAGACCAACAAGATCTTGGGCCGCGGCGAAGGCTTCGGTAAGGGTGACGCAAATAAGGCGATTCCCGTGGACGGCCTGTGCGTGCGCATCGGCGCGATGCGCTGCCACTCGCAGGCGCTCACCATCAAGCTGACCCGCGATGTGCCGCTCGACGAGATCTCCGACATCATCGCCTCGCACAACCAGTGGGTGAAGGTGGTGCCGAACACCCGCGAAGCCTCGATGCGCGACCTGTCGCCGGCCGCCGTGACCGGCGGCCTGGGCATCCCGGTCGGCCGCCTGCGCAAGCTGGCCATGGGCAACGACTACCTGTCGGCCTTCACCGTCGGCGACCAGCTGCTGTGGGGCGCCGCCGAGCCGCTGCGCCGCATGCTGCGCATCGTGCTGGACAAGTAATCCCGGAGGGTGGGCGGCAGCGCCGTCCACCCTGCGCACCGTATTGGCAGCCTTGCCACACCCGCTGTAAAATTGCTAAGCGCTTGTAATCAAACGCTATCAAACGCCCTCCGCATCGGTCATTCTGGCCACACATCCCTCCCTGCGGCAGCCTCCGTGTGCGCGGGAAGCTTGCATGCTCCAGAGCATGATGATATGTTGAGACTCCCAGGAAATCGTCTTTCCTCCGGCCAACTTTCTTTCGCATCCTGACTATGCCTTTTTCTCACCGTCCTCCGCTCATGGCAACCGCGCTGAAAACAGTCACCGCGGCCGTGGCCAGCGCCGTGCTCCTGTCGTCCGCCGCCTCGGCTGCCGGCCTCGGCAAGCTGACGGTGCTGTCGGCGCTCGGGCAGCCGCTTCGCGCCGAGATCGAACTGACGACGACCGCGGGCGAGGATGCGTCCAGCCTGGCCGTCAAACTGGCTTCGCCGGAAGCCTTCCGCGCGGCGAACATCGAGTTCAACCCGGCCCTGCTGTCGCTGCGCTTCAATGTCGAGCAGCGCGCCGGCCGCCAGATCATCCGCGTCACCTCGACCCAGCCGCTGAACGAGCCTTTCGTCGACATGCTGCTCGAGCTGTCCTGGAATAACGGTCGCCTGGTGCGTGAATACACCTTCCTGCTCGACCCGGCCGAACTGCGCGCCACGCAGCCGGCCCAGGTGGCGGCCGAGGCCCCGCGTCCGGCAGCCCAGCCGCGCGCCGCCCAGCCTGCCGCACCGGTCGCGCAAGCGCCGCAGGAGCAGCCGCGCCGCGAAGCATCCGCACCGCCCCCGCGCGCAGCGGGACCGGCCGTCGACACGCCCACCAGCTACCGCGTGCGCCCGGGCGACACCCTGGGTGGAATCGCGACCCGCCTGAAGCCGTCCGACATCTCGCTCGACATGATGCTGGTGGCGCTGTACCGCGCCAACCCGGACGCCTTCATCGGCCAGAACATGAACCGCCTGAAGTCGGGCCAGATCCTCCGGGTGCCCGATTCGGACACCCTGCGCGGCACGGACAGCGCCGAAGCCGGCGCCATGGTCGTCGCCCACGCGGCCGACTTCAATGCCTACCGCAACAAGCTGGCCGGCCAGGTCGCGAACGCGGCGCCGCAGCGCACCCCGCAGGCGGGCCAGAGCGCGGCCGGCAAGATTACCGCCAAGGTCGAGGAGCGCCCGACCGCCGCCAACGAATCGCAGGACAAGCTGCAGCTGTCGAAAGCCACCCAGCCGACCGCGGGCGCGAACGGCGCGGCAACGGCCACCGCCAGCGCGGAAGATGCGATCGCACGCGAAAAGGAACTGGCCCAGGCACAGGCGCGCGTCAAGGAACTCGAGCGCAACGTCAACGACCTCGAAAAGCTGATGACGGTGAAGAGCCGCGCCGGCAGCGAGGCCGAGAACGCCGCCGCAGCTGCCGCCGGCGCCGTCGCCGGCGTCGACAACACCCCGGCCGCGCAGGCAGCGAAGCCGGCCGCCAAGCCGAGCACCCCGCCGAAGCCCGTCGTGCCGGAAGAGAAGAGCCTGGCCGACACCCTGATGGACAACATCAACATCGTGGCCGGCGGCGCCCTCGTGCTGCTGCTGGCTGCCCTCGGCATCTCGCAGCGCCGCAAGAAGGCGCAGCAGGCCCGTGACCTGGACGCCGAGCCTTCGGTGCTGGGCGTGCCGACCCAGGGCGCGCACTCGCTGTTCGCGGAGGCGGGCGGCCAGAGCGTCGACACCAGCAACAGCGTCTTCAATTCCAGCTTCGCCCCCTCGGCTTCCCAGCTCGACACCAACGAGGTCGATCCGGTCGCCGAAGCCGACGTCTACATCGCCTACGGCCGCGACGCCCAGGCCGAAGAAATCCTCAAGGAGGCCCTGCGCACCCATCCGGAACGCCATCCGGTGCGACTCAAGCTCCTCGAGATCTACGCCGCACGGAAGGACCTGCGCGCTTTTGAAACCCAGGCCAGCGAGCTGTATGGCATGACGCGCGGCCAGGGCGACGAGTGGGCCCAGGCGGCCGCGCTCGGCCAGAGCATCGATCCCGCCAATCCGCTGTACGCCAGCGCCACCGGCGCCACGCCGGTTGCGCCCGCCCAGAGCCCGCAGGAGCGCGACCAGCAGTCGCTGCTGTCCGCGCAACTGGAAGACGCCTTCCGTGGCGGCGCCGCTCCGGCAGCCGTCCTCGGCGCGGGTGCGGCGGCAGGCGCCGCCTATGCCGCGATGGACGAGGACAAGCAGGAAGACGCGACCGCCGTACCGGGCTTCGAGAGCGAGCCGGTGGCCGCGCGCAGCGAGGACAATTCGCTCGACTTCGACCTCGGCGGGCTGACCTTCGAGCCGGTGACGAACAACGAGCCGATCGCGATGAACGGCCCGGATGCCGGCGCGCAGGACGAGACCGCCGTGCCGGACCTGGAATTCGCCCTCGATCCGATCACGCCACCAGACGTCACCGCTGCCCCGGCCCCGGCCGAGGAAGAGCCCTTCGACCTGGCCTTCGACATGAGCTTCGGCGACCCGCAGCCGGCGTCGCAGGATGCGCTGCGCACCGAGGCGCCCGCTGCCGCCGCCCCGGTCGACATGGCCGGCCTGGCCGCCGAGTTCGACCTGCCGCCGCTGCCGGAAGTGGCGCAAGAGCCGGCGTCGAACAATGCGGAGGCACTCGACAAGGATCCGCTGTTCGACCTCGACTCCATGGACTTCGGCCTGCCGCCGACCCCGGCCCAGCCGGCCGCCGTGGCCGAGGCGACGCCTTTCCACGGTGAGGTCCCGGCCATCCTCGGCGCCCCGGCGCCGACCGCCGGCGTCGAGGACCCGCTGTTCGACCTCGACGCCATGGACTTCGGCAGCCCGGCCGAGCCGGCGCCCGCCGCGACCGCCCAGCCGGCGGCGGAACCCTTCGAATTCGATGCGCCGCCGGCGCCGGCAAGCGAGCCGAAGGAAGAGTTCTCCTTCGACCTGGCTGAGCCGGACGCGGGTGATCCCTTCGCGCTGCCGGACACCCCGGCCGCCGCGCCGGCCATTGTTGCCACCCCGAGCCCGGGCGTGCCGGTCGAGCCGGCCTTCGACATGGCCGACATCGACCTCGAGCTGCCTGACTTCGACCGCGCCGGGGCCGTAGCTGCGCCAGCCCTGCCGGAAGTCGGCGAGGCGCTCGAACCGGCCGCCATGTCGCCCGAGCACATGGAGATGGAAACCAAGCTCGATCTCGCGATCGCCTACCAGGAAATCGGTGACAAGGAAGGCGCACGCGAACTGCTCGACGAAGTCATCAAGGGTGGCAGCAGCGAGCAGGTGAGCAAGGCCAGCGCCATGCGCTCCCTGCTGGCGTGAGGCGCATCGCCCTTGGTGTCCAGTACGTAGGCACCGCCTGGAACGGCTACCAGAAGCAGCCGGCGCGCAATACCGTCCAGGACCAGCTCGAGATCGCGCTCGAGAAGTTCGCCTGCACGCACCTGGGCACCACCTGCGCGGGCCGCACCGACGCGGGTGTGCACGGCATCGAGCAGGTGGTCCACTTCGACACGGAGTTGGACCGCGCCATGCAGAGCTGGGTGCGCGGCGTGAACGCCTTCCTGCCCGACTCGATCGTGGTGCGCTGGGCGCATGAAGTCCAGCCCGATGCGGAGGGCAACGAGTTCCACGCGCGCTTCTCGGCGCGCTCGCGCACCTACCACTATGTGCTCTACAACCACCCGAATCCATCGAGCCTGCTGGCCGGACGGGCAGGGTGGACTTTCCGTCCGCTGGACGTGGAGCGCATGCGCGAAGCGGGCCAGTACCTGATCGGCGAGCACGATTTCTCGGCCTTCCGGGCTTCAGGCTGCCAGGCCAACTCTCCGGTCAAGCAGATGCACGAGGTGGGCATCCAGCGCCATGGCGACGTGATCGTGTTCACGGTGCGCGCCAGCGCCTTCCTGCACCACATGGTGCGCAATATCGTCGGTTCGCTCATCTATGTGGGCACGGGCCGCAACGAACCAGGCTGGATGAAGGAAGTGCTGGAAAGCCGTTCGCGCGACGTCGCCGCGCCGACTTTCATGCCGGACGGCCTGTATCTGGCCAGGATCGATTACGATCCGAAGTGGGGACTGCCGCAGGAGCCGGCGTCGCCGCTGCCCTGGCTGTAAGCAGCCCAAAAGGATCATCATGCAACGCACCCGTATCAAGATTTGCGGCATCACGCGCCCTGAAGACCTGCGTGCGGCCGTCGCGCTAGGGGCTGATGCGCTGGGTTTCGTGTTCTATCCGAAGAGCCCGCGCTACGTCACGCCCGAGCAGGCTGCCGAGCTGTGCGCCGCGCTGCCGCCCTATGTGAGCGCGGTGGCGCTGTTCGTGAACGCGACGGTGGACGAGGTGAGGGCGGTGGCGCAGCAGGCGCCGCTGGCGCTGATCCAGTTCCACGGCGATGAAACTGCCGAGCGGTGCGCCGAACTGGCTGCCGCGGTGTCGCGCCCATTCGTGCGGGCCTTCCGCGTCAGGCCGGACACAAGCCCGGATGAACTGCTAGAATATGAGCGCACATACCGCGCCGCCAGCCCCTGGTTCTCCGGCCTCCTGCTGGACACCTGGGTCGACGCCTACGGCGGCGCAGGAAAGGTTTTCGATTGGTCTCTCGTCCCAAAAGAGCTCGCGCCTCGGGTCGTTTTGAGTGGTGGCTTGAACGTACAAAACGCGACTGACGCGGTAGTACGTGTTCGTCCCTTCGCGGTCGACGTCAGCAGTGGCGTCGAGGCGCAGAAGGGCATCAAGGACGCCCGCAGGATTGCCGACTTCATCGCGGCAGTGCGGGGCGCCGACGCCATCATTTCGAGTGAGAACCATCATGAAAGACCGTCCGAGCGGGAACAACCCGCTGTTCCAGACTCCTGATTACCAGCTGCCCGACCAGAGCGGGCACTTCGGTCCCTACGGCGGCAGCTTTGTCGCCGAAACCCTGTCGCACGCACTGGCCGAGCTGAACGAAGCCTATGCGCGCTTCTCGCAGGATCCCGAATTCCTCGAAGAATTCCGCTACGAGCTGGCCCACTTCGTCGGCCGTCCCTCGCCCGTCTACCACGCACGCCGCTGGTCAAGCCAGGGCGGCGGCGCCCAGATCTTCTTCAAGCGCGAAGACCTCAACCATACGGGCGCGCACAAGATCAACAATGTGATCGGCCAGGCCCTGCTGGCGCGCCGCATGGGCAAGAAGCGCATCATCGCCGAGACCGGCGCCGGCCAGCACGGCGTGGCCACCGCCACCATCTGCGCCCGCTTCGGCATGGAATGCGTGGTCTACATGGGCAGCGAAGACGTCAAGCGCCAGGCCCAGAACGTCTACCGCATGAAGCTGCTGGGCGCGACCGTGGTGCCGGTGGAATCGGGCTCGAAGACCCTGAAGGATGCGCTCAACGAAGCGATGCGCGACTGGGTCACCAATATCGAAAACACCTTCTACATCATCGGCACCGTGGCAGGCCCGCACCCCTACCCGATGATGGTGCGTGATTTCCAGTCGGTGATCGGCGAGGAATGCCGCGTGCAGATGCCGGCCATGACCGGCCGCCAGCCGGACTACGTGGTCGCCTGCGTGGGCGGCGGCTCGAACGCCATGGGCATCTTCTACCCCTATATCGACGAGCCGGGCGTGAAGCTGGTCGGCGTCGAGCCGGCGGGCGAGGGGATCGAGACGGGCAAGCATGCGGCGTCCCTGAACGCCGGCATCCCCGGCGTGCTGCACGGGAACCGCACCTACCTGCTGCAGGACGAGAACGGCCAGATCATCGAGACCCATTCGGTGTCGGCGGGCCTGGACTACCCCGGTGTGGGTCCGGAACACGCCTGGCTGAAGGACATCAAGCGCGCCGAGTACGTGACGATCACGGACGAGGAGGCGCTGGCGGCCTTCCACGACTGCTGCCGCATCGAAGGCATCATCCCGGCGCTCGAGTCCTCGCATGCGATCGCCTACGCGGTGAAGCTGGCGCCGACCCTGCCGAAGGACCAGCTCATCCTGGTCAACCTGTCGGGCCGGGGCGACAAGGACATGCACACGGTGGCGCAAAGGATGGGGCTGGATTTCAGCTGACCTCCTGTGCTTGCGCTCCCGTGAACCTTTGATAAGAAAGAACAGCATGTCCCGAATCGCTTCGACCTTTGCCGCCCTCAAGGCGGAGAACAAAACCGGCCTCGTCACCTTCATCACCGCGGGCGACCCCGGCCCCGAACTGACCGTGCCCCTCATGCACGCCCTGGTGGAAGGGGGCGCGGACGTCCTCGAACTGGGCGTTCCGTTTTCCGATCCCATGGCCGAGGGCCCGGTCATCCAGCGCGCCTGCGAGCGCGCACTGAAGTTCAATATCGGCCTGCAGGACGTCTTCGGGTTCGTGCGCGAATTCCGCAGGACGAACACGACGACCCCGGTTGTGTTGATGGGCTACGCCAACCCCATCGAGCGCATCGGCCCCGAGAACTTCATCCGCTGCGCAAAGGAGGCCGGCGCCGACGGCGCCATCGTGGTCGACTACCCGCCGGAAGAGTGCGCGGCCTTCGCCGAGTCCATGCGTGCCAACGACCTCGACCTGATCTTCCTGCTGGCGCCCACGTCGACCACCAGACGCGTGCAGCAGGTGGCCCAGTACGGCAGCGGTTTCAGCTACTACGTCTCCTTGAAAGGCGTGACGGGCGCCGGCAGCATCGACACCGCCGAGGTTGCGCGCCGCGTGAGCGCGATCCGCGAGCACGTGAAGCTGCCGATCGGCGTCGGCTTCGGGATCCGCGACGGCGCCACCGCGCGCGCCGTCGCCGAGGTAGCCGATGCCGTCGTGATCGGCAGCCGCATCATCCAGGAGCTCGAGTCGGTGCCGAAGGAGAAGGCTGTGGAAGCGGTCCGCGACTTCACCTCCGGCATCCGCAGCGCATTGGACGCCTGAGCATCCTGAGCTCGCCCTTGGCATACGTCAACCTCGGTGTCAGGTCTGACATTCAGACACGAGCTCAACCGTTGCTTGCGATAACGGTCGAGCCCGTGTCCGTTTGTCAGACCTGACACTGGCTGTGAAGGTTTGACGCCGCAGTCGTTGCCAGCACCCCTTTCGATTTGTTGCTGCATCGCAAGATGCGCCTTGTGCTGGCGCGTGTTGCCCGCCGCGGATCGCAGTACAGTGGATCGGTATTTCCGATAAACATCCTCACTGGATCCTGCAATGAAAATACAAATTGTGAACGTATCCGTTGCCCAGTCGGCCAAGGTCGTGGCCGTGTTGTACACGGTGATCTCCTTGCCTGTGCTGCTGATCATGGCGCTCGCCGGGGCATTCCAGGGCAACCTCGGTGTGGTCCTCCTGGCCGTCGTGATCGCGCCGCTCATCTACGGCGCGATCACTTTTCTGTTCGCCAGCCTGGGAGCCTGGCTCTACAACGTGGTTGCCCGCTGGGTCGGCGGCTTTGAATACAGCATCAAGGAAATGCCGGAAACCCGCGTGCAGGCCTGAGTTGCCGCAGCCACGGATTCAATCTGCCTTGCTGTCCGGGACGCCATTCATGGCGTCCTTTTTTACGTGCCACGCATCGTGATCCTAGCGAAGATTGGCGCCTCCAGTGTCGAGAAGATCAGATCCGCCGCATGATGTCTGAATGCTAATTGTCTGACTGGCATCATTCGACAAGCGGGGCGCTTGCGGCTACACTACCGCCACCTCGAAGACTTGCCGCAAAGGAGAACAGATGAGTTGGCTAGAAAAACTGCTGCCCCCAAGGATCCAGCGCTCCGATGCCGCCAATCGCAAAACCATGCCGGAAGGCCTGTGGGTCAAGTGCCCGTCGTGCGAAGCGGTGCTCTACCGCGCCGACCTGGAGTCGAACCTGCACGTGTGCCCGAAGTGCGACCACCACATGCGCATCCGCGCCCGCGAGCGCCTGGATAGCCTGCTCGATGAAGGCGGCCGCTACGACATCGGCCAGGAAACCCTGCCGGTCGACACCCTGAAATTCAAGGATTCCAAGAAATACCCGGACCGCCTCAAGCAGGCCATGGACGCCACCGGCGAGACCGATGCCCTGATCGTGCAGGGCGGTTCGATCATGAGCCTGCCGGTCGTCGTCGCCTGCTTCGAATTCGAATTCATGGGCGGCTCGATGGGCTCCGTGGTCGGCGAGCGCTTCGCCCGTGGCGCGCAGGTCGCGCTGGAGCAGAAGGTGCCCTTCATCTGCATCACCGCCACCGGCGGCGCCCGCATGCAGGAAGGCCTGCTGTCGCTGATGCAGATGGCCAAGACCACCGCCATGCTGACCAAGCTGTCCGAGAAGAAGCTCCCGTTCATTAGCGTGCTGACCGATCCGACCATGGGCGGCGTCTCGGCCTCGTTCGCCTTCATGGGCGACGTCGTCATTGCCGAGCCGAAGGCCCTGATCGGCTTCGCCGGCCCGCGCGTGATCGAGAACACCGTGCGCGAAAAACTGCCGGAAGGCTTCCAGCGCGCCGAGTTCCTGGTCCAGAAGGGCGCCGTCGACATGATCGTCGACCGCCGCAAGATGCGCGAAGAGATCGCGCGCCTCCTGGCCCTGCTGCAGAACCAGGCCGCCGACGTCCTGGCCTGATCCATCCCATCGGTGCGGGCGCCGCGCGTCCGCACCGGCGCCTCGCGCGCACCACCGAAGTGCTCCCATCTATGTCCCAATTACCGACCACCTTGCCCGACTGGCTGGCGCTGCTCGAGTCGCGCCATGCCGAAACCCATATCGACATGGGCCTTGACCGCGTGCGCGCCGTCAAGGAGCGCATGCAGCTCGCTTTTGAGTGCCCCGTGATCATGGTGGCGGGCACCAACGGCAAGGGCTCGACCTGCGCCATGCTGGAAGCCATGCTGCTGCAGTCCGGCTACCGCGTGGGCCTCTACATCAAGCCGCATTTCCTCGACTTCAACGAGCGCGCCCGCATCAATGGCGAGATGGCATCGAACGAGGCGCTGGTGGAGGCCTTCGATGCGGTCGAAAGCGTGCGCGGCGGAATCTCGCTGACCTATTTCGAATTCACCACGCTGGCGATCATGCACCTGATCTCGAAAGCCGGCGTGGACGTGGCCATCCTCGAAGTCGGCCTGGGCGGACGCCTGGACGCCGTCAACGTGATCGACGCCGACGTGGCCATCGTGACCAGCGTCGATATCGACCACACCGACTACCTCGGCGACACCCGCGAGAAGATCGGCTTCGAGAAAGCCGGCATCTTCCGCCCGGGCAAAGCCGCCATCTGCAGCGACCCGGTGCCCCCGGCAACGCTCATCCAGCACGCGCAAGACATCGGCGCCGACCTGTGGCTGCTGGGGCGCGACTTCAACTACCAGGGCGACCAGCAGCAGTGGAGCTATGGCGGGCGCGGACAGCGCCGCAACTCGCTGGCGTATCCGGCCCTGCGCGGCGCCAACCAGCTGCTCAACGCCTCCGCCGCCCTGGCCGCCCTCGAGGTGCTGCGCCTGCAGCTGCCCTGCGGCGCCCAGGAAGTGCGCGCCGGCCTGGCCATGGTCGAGCTGCCGGGCCGCTTCCAGGTGCTGCCGGGCCGCCCGACCCAGGTGCTGGACGTGGCGCACAACCCGCACGCCGCGGCCACGCTGGCCCAGAACCTCGGCAATATGGGCTTCCACCGCTACACCTATGCGGTGTTCGGCATCATGGAAGACAAGGACATCGACGCCGTGATCGCCCCGATGGCCCAGTACATCGACCACTGGTGCGTCACCGCGCTTCCCTCGCCACGCTCGGCCGACCCGGCCAGGCTGGTGGAAAAGCTCGCGCAACTGAAGCCCGCGGGCGCGAAGGGGGACGATTTTTCGGTCACCGCCTTCTCCAATCCGGCCGAGGCCTATGCGAATGCCGTGAGCCGCGCAGGGGAGAATGATAGAATTGTGGTCTTTGGCTCGTTCTATACGGTCGCCGGCGTGATGGCGGCCCGCAAAAACTCTCTTCACTGATACTAGAAACGCATGGGCTTGTTCTCGTTCGGTAGCAAAAACAAGCAAGACACTGCTCGGGACAGCGGTCATTTCGTCAAGGACGACGATGCCGCCTACGGCCAGCAGGCCCGCGCCAAGCGCGCGTCGCACGCGGGCGAAGGGGCGCGCAGCAAGCGCGGCGCCGACCCCATCCTGCCCGAGAAGAAGCGCGCGCGCCGCCGCCTGGTGGGCGCGATCGCGCTGGCGCTGGCAGCGGCCGTCGGCCTGCCGATGCTACTCGATTCCGAGCCCAAGCCGCTCGGCACCGACATCGCCATCAACATTCCGGCCAAGGACAAGGCGGCCCCGCTGCCGGTGCCGGCAGCCAGCACCGTCGACAGCGGCGAGGAAATCGTCGAGCCGCAGGACGCCGCGCCCGCCGAGGCTGAAGTGGCGCCTGTCGAGCCGCCACCGCCGCCGCTGCGCACGCTCGAGACCCCGCGCGCCGAAGCGCCCGCGGCCAGGCCCGAGCCGGTGAAGCCCGAACCGTCGAAGCCCGAGCCCAAGCGCAAACCCGAAGAAACCCACCCGAAGGTGGCCGAGCTCGAAACGAAGAAGATCGAGAAGCCGGCCGCCAAGCCCGTGGAAGCGAAGCCGCCGGTGGCGAAGGATGAGGCGGCCCGCGCCATGGCCATCCTCGAAGGCAAGCCGGCCGTGAAGGCCGCGGGCCCGTCGCAGAAGTACGTGGTGCAGGTGGCCGCGCTGGCGACCCAGGAAAAGGTCAACGAGCTGCAGGGCCGCCTGCGCGCCGCCGGCGTGTCGTCCTTCACCGAGAAGAACGGTGAGCTGATCCGCGTGCGCGTGGGCCCGTACACGAAGGAAGAGGGCGAAAAAATCCGCTCGAAGCTGATTGCCATGGGCCTGTCGGGCACCATGGTCCCGCTCTGAAGGGCAGTGTGATGCAGGGTGTCGTGGCGTGACGATTTTTGACTACCTGGTCCTGTTTGTATTGATTTCGTCGGTCGTCATCTCAACACTGCGCGGCCTGGTCAAGGAAATCCTCTCGCTGCTGGGCTGGATCGTGGCCTTCGTGGTGGCCAATGCCTACGGCGCGAAGCTGGCGCCGATGCTGCCCGAGCTGCTGCCGGGCGAGACGGCGCGCCTGATCATGGCCTTCGTCGTGCTCTTCCTCGGCGTGCGCATCCTCATGGGCCTGCTGTCGCTGGCGATCGGCGCCGTGATCACCGCCACCGGCCTCACGCTCGCGGATCGCGGCCTGGGAGGTTTGTTCGGCCTGGCGCGCGGCATTGTAATCGTGCTGGCCGCCGTCATATTGTGCGGGATGACGTCCATCCCGCAGCAGGATTTCTGGAGGAACGCGCTGCTGTCGCCGATGGCGGAAACGGGCGCGCGGACGGTCAAGCCCTTCCTTCCCGCTGCGCTCGCGCAGCACGTCCGATATTAGGCAACGAGATTCAAGTTTCATTTTTTGCAATCAGCAGTCCAGCTTTAGGAGCACACCATGTGTGGCATCGTCGGCGTCGTCTCGAACAATCCCGTCAACCAGCTTCTCTACGATGCGTTGCTGCTGCTGCAGCACCGCGGCCAGGACGCGGCGGGCATCGCGACCAATCACAGCAGCATGTTCTCGATGTACAAGGCCAACGGCCTGGTGCGCGATGTGTTCCGCACCCGGAACATGCGTTCGCTCCAGGGGAATACCGGCATCGGCCACTGCCGCTACCCGACCGCGGGTTCCTCGAGCGAAGAGGAAGCGCAGCCGTTCTACGTGAATGCGCCCTTCGGCATCACGCTGGCGCACAACGGCAACCTGACCAACCAGGCCGCGCTCAAGGAAGAGCTGTTCCGTAACGACCGCCGCCACATCAACACCGACTCCGATTCGGAAGTGCTGCTCAATGTGCTGGCCCACGAGATCCAGGAAGCGGCCGACGGCTACAACCTGAGCACCGACGCGGTGTTCAAGGCCGTCAGCGCGGTGCATCGCCGCGTGCGCGGCGCCTATGCGGTAGTGGCCCAGATCGCCGGCCACGGCATGCTGGCCTTCCGCGACCCCTTCGGCATCCGTCCGCTGTGCCTGGGCGTGAACGAGGGCGAGCATGGCGTCGAGTACCTGGTGGCCAGCGAATCGGTGGCCCTGGAAGGCCTGGGCTTCCGCTTCGTGCGCGACATCGCGCCGGGCGAGGCCATCTTCATCGACAACGATAGCAAGCTGCACGAGCGGCAATGTGCAGAAAACCCCAGCCTGAACCCCTGCGCCTTCGAATTCGTGTACCTCGCCCGTCCTGATTCGGTCATCGACGGCGCCTCGGTCTACGCGACCCGCCTGCGCATGGGCGAATACCTGGCCGACAAGATCCGCAAGGAGATCCCGGAAGGCGAGATCGACGTGGTCATGCCGATCCCCGATTCCTCGCGTCCGGCCGCGATCCAGCTGGCCCTGAAGCTGGGCGTCGAGTACCGCGAAGGCTTCATCAAGAACCGCTACATCGGCCGCACCTTCATCATGCCGGGCCAGGGCATGCGCAAGAAATCGGTGCGCCAGAAGCTCAATGCGATCGCCGCCGAGTTCAAGGACAAGAACGTGCTGCTGGTCGACGACTCCATCGTGCGCGGCACCACCAGCCGCGAGATCGTGCAGATGGCGCGCGACGCCGGCGCCCGCAAGGTCTTCTTCGCCTCGGCCGCGCCGCCGGTGCTCTACCCGAACGTGTACGGCATCGACATGCCGACCCGCGACGAGCTGATCGCCCACGGCCGCACCGTGGAAGAGGTGTGCAAGGAGATCACCGCCGACCGCCTGGTCTACCAGGACGTCGACGCCCTCAAGCGCGCCATCTCGGATGTCAACCCGGCGCTCAAGAACTTCGAGGCTTCCTGCTTCGACGGCGTCTACGTGACGGGCGACGTGACCCCGGAATACCTGGACCGCCAGGAGACCGCGCGCCACAATCCGAAGAAGAACCAGGTCGAGGACCCGGTGCGCACCCAGCTGAACCTGAACACGCCGGCAGTGACCGAATAAGTGGAGTAGGAAGCGCCATGAGCGATCAGAAGTACGGTTTCACCACCACCGTCCTGCACAACGACCGCAGGAAGAGCATCGAGCAGGGCTCGCTGCACAAGCCGGTGCACACCTCGGTGGCCTTCGGCTACGGCGATGCGCGCCAGCTGGCCTCGGTCTTCCAGGGCAAGGAGCCGGGCTTCCGCTATGGCCGCCAGGGCAATCCGACGGTCGGTGCGCTCGAGGACAAGATCACCAAGATGGAAGACGGTGTCGGCACGCTCTGTTTCGCGACCGGCATGGGCGCCATCGGCGCCCTGTTCCAGGCCCTGTTGAAGGCGGGCGACCACATCGTCTCGTCCTCCTTCCTGTTCGGGAACACCAACAGCCTGTGGCAGACGGTGGCGGGGCAGGGCGTGGCGGTGGACTTCGTCGACGCGACCGATGTGGCGCACGTGGAAGCGGCGCTCAAGCCGGATACCCGCATGGTGTTTGTGGAGACCATCGCCAATCCGCGCACCCAGGTCGCCGACCTGGCCCGCATCGGCCAGCTGTGCCGCGAGCGCGGCATCCTCTACGTGGTCGACAACACCATGACCACGCCCTACCTCTTCCGTCCGAAGAGCGTGGGTGCGGGCCTGGTGGTGAACTCGCTGACCAAGTCGATCGGCGGCCACGGCAACGCGCTGGGCGGCGCCCTCACCGACACCGGCCTGTTCGACTGGAGCGCCTACCCGAACATCGCGCAGAACTTCCGCAAGCAGCCGGCCGCCAACCAGGGCCTGGCCCAGCTGCGCGCCAAGGCCCTGCGCGACTTCGGCGCGGCCCTGGGCCCGGAAGCGGCCCACCACATCGCGGTCGGCGCCGAGACCCTGGCCCTGCGCATGGAGCGCACCAGCGCCAATGCGCTGGCGCTGGCGCAGATGCTGGAGAGTGACGACCGGGTGTCCGCCGTCCACTACCCGGGCCTGGCTTCGCACCCGCAGCACGGCATCACGCGCGAACTGTTCCGCGCGGGCGGTTCGCTGCTCAGCTTCGAGCTGAAGGAGAACATCGATCCCTTCGACTACCTGAATCGCCTCAAGCTTGCCATCCCGGCCAGCAACCTGGGCGACACGCGCACCCTGGTGATCCCGGTGGCGCACA
Source organism: Massilia agri (assembly GCF_024753255.1). GTDB lineage: Bacteria > Pseudomonadota > Gammaproteobacteria > Burkholderiales > Burkholderiaceae_D > Telluria > Telluria agri. Next base: position 137,515 of record NZ_JANUHA010000001.1, on the reverse strand, counting down.
CCATCTTCTTCGAGATGGGCCCCGAGCGCCGCGCCAGCATGGGCATCGCCGAGTCCCTGATCCGGGTCTCGGTGGGCATCGAGGACACCGAGGATCTGCTCGAAGACTTCCGCGCTGCCCTATCTGCATGAAATCGTAACGAATTACCGTCATCCCCCCTTCGGAGCTTGAGCGAGGCAAGTCTCCGTTCTAGGATGTACTCCTAATTACAATATTTGGAGGGTAATCATGCGGAGAATCCTGTTGTCCCTGATGTTCGTCAGCTGCGGCGCCCTGGCCGCGGATGATCTGGCGGAGGCGAACCGGCTGCTGGCCGCCAAGGACTACGGCAAGGCGATGGCAATGTTTACCCGCCTCGCCGGCGCCGGCAATCCGGACGCGCAGCTGCGCCTGGGCGAAATGCACTGGTTCGGCGAAGGCACCGGCGAGGACCTGGACGCCGCGCGGCGCTGGTTCGAGAAGTCGGCGGCGGCCGGCAATCTGGGCGCGAAGGATTCGCTGGCTGTCCTCGACCGGCGCAAGGCCCGCGGCGCCGAGATTGTCTACTGGACCCAGCAATACGACGGCGCCGACCTGCGTTCAGGCAAATTCGACTGCCCGCTGCCGGCGATTCCGGCCGCTTCGAAGACCAACGAGGAGATCAAGGCCACCAAGGAGGCGATCGACAGCTGGCGCTCCTGCCAACAGGGCTTCATGGCCAATTTCAATGCGACGGTCTCGAGCGGCAAGCATATTCCCGCCGAGGTGCTGGGCATGATGACGCCATCGGAAGTCAAGCGCGCCCGGGACCATGTGCAGGCGGTCTATGCCAGCCTGAAGGCGAACGCCATCGCGGACGTCAACACCATCGCCAGCAGGCAGCTGGAATGGCACAAGGCGACGGACGCGCTCGCCAAGGAAGAAAACCAGCGACTGGCCACGCGCGCCGACGAGGAAAAGCGCATGTACATCGAGCAGCAGCGGCGCCAGAACGACGATCGACGCCTGTTGATGGACCGCGCGCGCAGCGTGCCGGCGCCGCCGCCCGTGGTTCCTCCCACGCGACGCTAGCCTTTCCGGCGGCCCCGGCTGCCGGAATTGTTTCAACGGTTGAGCGAGCGGCGCACTTGCCGCTATCATGGGGTTCCATCCCTCACCGTGTGCGACCATGAAGACCAAGCTGTTCCTTGCCTCCCTGCTGCTGTGCGGCGCCGCCTTTGCCGGCGAACTGGAAGACGCCAACGCCCTGTTCGAGAAAAAGGACTACGCGGGCGCAATGAAGCTCTACACCAAGCTGGCCAATGCCGGCAACCCGGCCGCCCAGCAGGCCCTCGGCCAGATGTATTTCTATGGCGAGGCGGGGCAGGTCGACGAGGCCAAGGCGGTGGAACTGTTCAGGAAAGCGGCCGCCAAGGGCAACAAGGTCGCGATCGCCTCGCTCGAGCTGATCGACCAGCGCGCCAAGCGCCGCGCCGACATCGACTACTGGATCAACGGTTATGACGGCGCCGACCTGAAGACGGGCGAGTATCGCTGCGTGGCGCCGCGTATCCCGGCGATGTCGAAGATCAACGCGGACATCGACCGCATCGGCGCCGCCGTGAAGGCCTGGCAGGAGTGCTACAACAAGTATGTCACTCACCTGAACAACGCGATGCCCCTGGCCAAGCGGGTTCCCGCGGACATCCAGAAGCTGATGAACAAGGAAGAAACGGAGAAGTCGAACGCCTACCTGGCCCAGCTGCAGGAAAACCTGAGCGAAGAGGCGAGGGTGAGCTCGAAGCTGCTGCTGGCCGATTTCGACGCCTGGCGCAAGGCAACCGAAAGCTATGTGGAGCAGCACAACAAGATGGTCAAGGACGCCAAGAAGGATTCCTACTGGGCGGACAAGAAGATCCAGTAGATTGGCAGCGCCATGGAAAACGGGGTAGTCGAGGCCGGCGGCTTCGACTACCCCGTCGTCGCGTGAAGCGCGAACTCAGTGCCAGCTGCGCATCAGCCCCACGGCCAGGCCTTCGAGCGCGAACTCGTCGTCCGGCGAGACCTGGATGACCTTGAAGTCGGGATTTTCCGGAATCAGCTCGACCATATTGCCGGTCTTGCGGTAGCGCTTGACGGTGACTTCCTCGCCCAGGCGGGCGACCACGATCTGGCCGTTCTTGGCGCTGTCGATCTTCTTGACCGCGAGGAAGTCGCCGTCGCAGATGCCGGCATCGCGCATCGACCAGCCCTTGACCTTCAGCAGGAAGTCCGGACGGGCCGAGAACATGGCCGCGTCGACGGAATAGGTGGCTTCCACGTGCTCCTGGGCCAGGATGGGCGAACCGGCGGCGACGCGGCCGACCAGCGGCAGCGACATCATGAGTGCCGGCGGCGGCATCGGGATCTGTTCGACCGAGGCGCCGACGAGGCGGATGCCGCGCGAGGTGCCCGGCGAGATTTCGATGGCGCCCTTGCGCGCCAGCGCCTGCAGGTGTTCTTCGGCAGCATTGGCCGACTTGAAGCCCAGTTCGGCCGCTATTTCGGCGCGGGTCGGCGGGAAACCGGTGTTCTCGATCGCTTCCTTGATCAGGTTGAGGATCTGTTCTTGCCTTGCAGTAAGCTTGAGCATGGGTGTATTACGGCCACGGGTTATATAAACAAACTGTATTTTTGTACAGTATTCCCGGATGCGCAAGGGAAAACACGGGAAAAGTGTAAAAAATTTGTGCAGCGGCGACGAAACGCCCTGCCGCCACGCCATGGTTCCCATTTGCCCGTTTTTCAGGCTATAATAGCCGGCTTACCCTTCCCACACTCGTCTTGACGCCGAGGTGGGCATTTGTTTAAACGTCCTTAAGGAGTGTTGCATGCGTCATTATGAAATCGTTTTTATCGTCCACCCGGACCAGAGCGAGCAAGTTCCGGCGATGATCGAGCGTTACAAGACCACGGTGACCAGCCGCGGCGGTAACATCCATCGCGTGGAAGACTGGGGCCGCCGTCAAATGGCTTACCAGATCCAGAAGCTGCCGAAAGCCCACTACATCTGCATGAACATCGAGTGCGACAACGAGACCCTGGTCGAACTGGAAACCGCATTCAAGTTCAACGATGCCGTCCTGCGTCACCTGACCGTCAAGATGAAGAAGGCCGAAACCGCACCGTCGCCGATGATGAAGTCGGTCCAGCGCGAAGACGCAGCCAAGAGCCACCGCGCTGAAGCAGCAGCTGCTGCCCCGGCGGCCGCGGCTTAAGCTGTCACTGAGTTTTTTCTCGGGAACCTTTGAACGGAAGTGAACCAGTTCCAGCTCATCGCGACCATCGCGGAGCGTGACGTACTGCGTTATACCCCCGCCGGCGTCCCCATCGTGGGCGTGATCCTGCAGCATAGTTCGCAGCAGGAAGAAGCAGGGGTGGCAAGGCTGGTCGAGTTTGAAATGCCTGCGCTCGGCGCGGGCCGGATTTCAGGCCGGCTGGACAGCGCCGAACTCGGTGCCGCCTACCGCTTCGAGGGATTCCTCGCCAGGAAGAACCGCAACAGCAAAGCCTTGGTGTTTCACATCATTGATTTCAGTGCCGCATAGTCGCCCAGCGACACGGCCTATTTAGATTACAGATACAGGAGCCTCAAATGGCATTCGGTAAAAAGTTCGACAAAAACAAAGCCAAAGAAAAACTCAAGCGCAAGCAACAGAACCCGCTGTTCAAGCGCAAGAAGTTCTGCCGCTTCACCGCCGCCGGCGTTGAACAGGTTGATTACAAAGACGTGGATACCCTGAAGGACTTCGTCCAGGAAAACGGCAAGATCATGCCGGCACGCCTGACCGGTACCAAGGCGCACTACCAGCGCCAGGTCGACACCGCCATCAAGCGCGCACGCTACCTCGCGCTGCTGCCGTACACCGACCTGCACAACGCTTAAATCGCGGCACGTCAGCTAGAAATCCTGGAGAATAAATATGCAAGTTATCCTGCTCGAAAAAGTTGTTAACGTCGGCAACCTGGGCGACGTCGTCAAAGTCAAGGACGGTTACGCACGTAACTTCCTGATCCCGCAAAAGATGGCACGCCGCGCTACCCAAGCCGCCGTGGCCGAGTTCGAAGTCAAGCGCGCCGAACTGGAAAAAGCAGCAGCTGAAAAGCTGGCGGCTGCCCAGGCACAAGGCGACAAGCTGAGCGGCATGACCGTCACCATCGCCCAGAAAGCCGGCGTGGACGGCCGTCTGTTCGGTTCGGTCACCAACTTCGACATCGCCGAAGCCCTGAGCAAGCAAGGTTTCGCAGTCGAGAAGTCGCAGGTTCGCCTGCCGACCGGCCCGCTGAAGACCACCGGCGAGTTCCCGGTTGCCGTCGCGCTGCACACCGACGTCGTCTCGGAAATCACCATCGCCGTCGTCGGCGAGGCTGCATAAGCTTTTGTTGTATAAATGAAAAAGCCGGGTTCGCCCGGCTTTTTTTACGTCCTGAAAAACCGGTCATTTATGACAGCCGCGTGACAGGAGAAGGTATAATGCCCGCCATGAATTCCCCAGCCGATCCGCAAGTCGATTCCCTGCGCATCCCGCCGCATTCCATCGAAGCAGAGCAGTCCGTCATCGGCGGCCTGCTGCGCGATAACGCCGCGTGGGACCGCATTGCCGACTTCATGCACGCGGACGACTTCTACCGCTACGACCACCGCATCATCTTCGAACAGATGGTCCGCCTGATCAACGCCGGCAAGCCGGCCGACGTGATCACGGTCTACGAAGCCTGCAACCAGCTCGGCAAGGCCGAGGAGGTGGGCGGCCTGCAGTACCTGAACGCGATGGCGCAGAACACGCCGTCGGCGGCCAACATCCGCCGCTACGCCGAGATCGTGCGCGACCGCGGCGTGCTGCGCAAGCTGATCACCGTCGCCGACGAGATCTCGGGCAATGCCTTCAACCCGCAGGGCAAGGAAGTCAAGCAGATGCTCGACGAGGCCGAATCCAAGATCTTCGCCATTGCCGAGCAGGGCGCGCGCGGCGCCCAGGGCTGGACCGCGGTGCAGCCGCTGCTGACCCAGGTGGTCGAGCGCATCGACGAACTGTATTCGCGCGAGAACCAGGGCGAGATCACCGGCGTGCCGACCGGCTTCATCGACCTCGACCGCATGACCTCCGGCCTGCAGCCGGGCGACCTGGTCATCGTCGCCGGCCGTCCCTCGATGGGCAAGACCGCGTTCTCGGTCAACATCGGCGAGAACGTCGCGATCGAAGCCGGCCTGCCGGTGGCCGTGTTCTCGATGGAGATGGGCGGCGCCCAGCTGGCCATGCGTATGCTCGGTTCGGTGGGCCAGCTCGACCAGCACCGCCTGCGTACCGGCCGCCTGAACGACGAGGACTGGCCGCGCCTGACGCACGCCATCCAGAAAATGAACGATGCCCAGCTCTACATCGATGAGACGCCGGCGCTGAACCCGATCGAGATGCGCGCACGGGCACGACGCCTGGCGCGCCAGTGCGGGAAGCTCGGCCTGATCATCGTCGATTACCTGCAGCTGATGCAGGGCAGTCAGCCGGGCGACAACCGCGCGGCCGAGATCTCGGAGATTTCCCGTTCCCTGAAAGGCCTGGCGAAGGAGCTCCATTGCCCGGTCATCGCGCTGTCCCAGCTGAACCGCTCGCTGGAACAACGACCCAACAAACGTCCCGTCATGTCCGACCTGCGCGAATCGGGCGCTATCGAACAGGATGCGGACGTTATCATCTTCCTGTATCGCGACGAGGTCTACAATCCCGACTCGCCCGATAAGGGAACCGCCGAGATCATCATCGGTAAGCAACGTAACGGTCCGATCGGGGCCATTCGTCTTACCTGGATCGGCTCCTACACCAAGTTCGGCAACTACAGCGGTAACCTCGCCATCTACCAAGGCGACTAAGTTTCAAAGCAGTTCCCAACGAAGTCTTATAAATCAAGCCGGCCACGAGCCGGATCACTTTGCCGCTGCCAGCCGTGGCGGCGGTTTCGAAGTCCCAAGAGATTCACAACGGAGAATAAAATGTTTGGACGCCTGATGCCCCAGGAGGGCAAGTTCTTTGACCTGTTCAACCAGCACGCCGCCCTGTGCGTGAAAGGCGCGCAGGAGATGGTCGGCCTGATGACCAATTTCGACGACCTGGAAAACCGCACCCACGCCGTGGAGAGCATCGAGAAACAGGCGGACAAGATCACCTACACCTGCGTCGACCTGCTGCACAAGACCTTCATCACCCCGCTCGACCGCGACGACATCCACAAGCTGATCACCAGCATGGACGACATCCTCGACATGATGGAAGACGCGGCCCAGACCGTGTCGCTGTACGACCTGCACGCCGTGACGCCGGAAGCCGCGCGCCTGGCCGAGCTGTGCCTGTCGGCCTGCAAGAAGGTCCAGGAAGCGGTCGCCCTGCTGCACGACATGGGCAACGCCCAGAAGATCGTCGCCATCTGCGAAGAGATCGACCGCTTCGAGTCGGACGCCGACCACGTGATGCGCGCCGCCATGTCCAAGCTGTTCCGCGACGAACCGGACGTGCGCAACCTGATCAAGATGAAGGCCATCTACGAGATCCTCGAGACCGTCACCGACCGCTGCGAAGATGTCGCCAACATCATCGAAGGCATCATCGTCGAAAACGCCTAACGCGTCCAACAACAAGAACAATCATGGAAACTGTTAACATCAGCATTTACGTGCTGGGCATGCTGGTGCTGCTGGCGCTGGTCTTCGACTTCATGAACGGCTTCCACGACTCGGCGAACTCGATCGCCACCGTCGTGTCGACCGGCGTCCTGAAGCCGCACCACGCCGTCGCCATGGCCGCCTTCTTCAACTTCATCGCGATCTTCGTGGTCAGCATGAAGGTGGCGCAGACCATCGGCAAGGGCACCATCGACGCGCACGTGGTGGACCATTACGTCATCTTCGGGGCCCTGGTCGGGGCGATTACCTGGAACATCATTACCTGGTACTACGGCATCCCGTCCTCGTCCTCGCACGCCCTGATCGGCGGCCTGGTGGGCGCGGCCGTGGCCAAATCGGGAACCGGAGCGCTGATCGCCGGCGGCCTGATCAAGACCGTGGTGTTCATCGTGGTCGCGCCGATGCTGGGCTTTATCCTGGGCTCGACCATCATGCTGCTGGTCTCGTGGATCTTCGTAAAGTCAACGCCGCGCAAGGTGGACGTCTGGTTCCGCCGCCTGCAGCTGGCCTCGGCGGCCGGCTACTCGCTCGGCCACGGCGGCAACGATGCGCAGAAAACCATGGGCATCATCTGGATGCTGCTGATCGCCGCCGGCGTCACCAGCCCGGACGACGCGCTGCCCCCGGCCTGGGTCATCATCTCGTGCTACGCGGCGATCGCCTTCGGCACGCTGTTCGGCGGCTGGCGCATCGTCAAGACCATGGGCCAGAAGATCACCAAGCTCAAGCCGGTCGGTGGCTTCTGCGCGGAGACCGGCGGCGCCATGACGCTGCTGATGGCCAGCTTCTTCGGCATCCCGGTCTCGACCACCCACACCATCACCGGCGCGATCGTCGGCGTGGGCGCCTCGCAGAAGATGTCGGCCGTGCGCTGGGGCGTGGCGGGCAACATCGTCTGGGCCTGGATCTTCACCATTCCGGCGTCGGCCTTCATGGCGGCGGTGGCCTGGTGGATCGGTACCCACATCATGTAAAGCCGGACCGGCTGGAAGAACAGGAAGCAGGGCGCGAGCCCTGCTTTTTTTATGCACGCTCGACGGTGCGTGTTCCGTTTCTGGTAGTAATATTACATGGTGGCGCACGCCACCATGACCGCCTCTTGAAGTCTTTCTGGCGGAAAATACCAATGAAAACAACGACAACGGAGACAAGATGCGCAACAGACGTAGTTTGACTTCAGGATGGCGCTCGGCCGTACTCTGCGCAGCGCTCAGCGTCGGCGCCGCCATGCTCGTGCCCGGCGCCGTACATGCCCAGCAGCAGCCCGAGGCATCCGCCACGGCGCCGGTCGCGCCGAACACGATCCGGATCCACTTTCGTCGGGTGCAGAACGACACCGCCGAGTGGGGCGTGTATTCCTGGGACGGTCCCCTGAACCCGAGTTCGGCCTGGATCACCGACCGCTTCATGTTCACCCAAGCGGACGCCTTCGGTGGCTGGGTCGACATCCCGCTCGCGCCTGGCAAGACGGCGCTGTGGTTCCTGGTCACCGACGGCAACGGCAACAAGAACTGCGGCGCCGACCAGGGCGCGCCGCTGGGTCCGGACGTGGCCACCCGCGGCCACGAGATCTGGCTGCTGGAAGGGGACTGCACGGTGCATACCAGCCAGCCGGCGGTCACTTACGGCAACCTGTCCGCCGCCAGCGCCCACTGGCTCTCGCGCACCACGTTCGCCTGGCCGGGCGTGCCGGGTACCGGCAGCTACAAGCTGTACTACGCGGCGGGCGGCGGCCTCGGCTCCGGTGCGCAAGGCGTGACCGGCGCCGACGGCAGCATGGACCTGCGTCCGGCGCCCCTGCCGCAGCAGGTACGCGACAAATTCCCGCACCTGGCGGGCGCCACCGGTTTCACGCTGTCGGAACAGGATGCGGCCAGGGTCGCTGCGCTGGCCAGCAACCAGTTCGCCATCGCCCAGTTCGACACGGCCGGCAAGCTGGTGCAGGTCACCTCCCTGCAGACGGCCGCCATGCTCGACGACGTGTTCGGCGCCCGCGCGGCCGATGCGAAGCTCGGCGTGACCTTCAACGGCGCCGGCGTGCCGACCTTCCGCGTCTGGGCGCCGACCGCCAGGTCGGTGGCGCTCGACATCTATCCGGACGCGAACGCGCCCGCCAGCGCGCATGTGCCGATGCGCCTCGATGCCGCCAGCGGGGTATGGAGCTACACCGCGCCGAACGCCGCCTGGACCAACCGCGCTTATTACACCTATACCGTCAAGGTGCTGTCGCGCTGGGCGAACAATACGCTGGTCACGAACACCGTCACCGACCCGTATTCGCTCAGCCTGAACGCCAACAGCACGCGCACCTTTGTCGCCAACCTGGACAGCGAGCAGCTCAAGCCGCGCGGCTGGGACCGGCATCGCATCCCGGACCTGGCCCATGCGGCCGACATCGCGCTGTACGAACTGCATGTGCGTGACTTCTCGGCCAGCGACGACTCGGTGCCCGCCGCCCGCCGCGGCAAGTACCTGGCCTTCACCGAGCGCAATTCGCGCGGCATGCGCCACCTGAAATCCCTGGCGAAGGCAGGGCTGACCCACGTGCACCTGCTGCCGGCCGCCGACATGGCCAGCATCGACGAGGCCGGTTGCGTCACGCCCGTCATCCCGGACGCCGGTCCGGCATCGACCGACCAGCAGGCCGCGGTGGAAGCGGTCCGCGACAGCGACTGCTTCAACTGGGGCTATGACCCGGTGCACTACAACGCGCCGGAAGGCAGCTACGCCCTTGACGCCAACGACGGCGCCGCGCGCGTGCGCGAGTTCCGCGCCATGGTGCAGGGCCTGCACGAAGCCGGCCTGCGGGTGGCCATGGACGTGGTCTACAACCACACCAGTTCCTCGCAGCAGGGACCGCTGTCGGTGCTCGACAAGATCGTGCCGGCCTATTACTACCGCCTGAACGACAAGGGCGGCAACCTGAACGACAGCTGCTGCGCCGACACCGCCGCCGAGCACACCATGATGGGCAAGCTGATGGTCGACTCGGTCGCCCTGTGGGCCAGCGCGTACAAGATCGACAGCTTCCGCTTCGACATCATGACCTTCGCGCCGCTCGACGTGATGAAGCAGGTGCAGGCGCGCGTCAACCAGGCTGCCGGCCGAGAGATCTACCTGTACGGCGAAGGCTGGAACTTCGGCGCCGTCGCCAACGACGTGCGCTTCGTGACGGCGCGCCAGGCCAACCTGTTCGGCACCGGCATCGGTTCCTTCAACGACCGCCTGCGCGACACGGTACGCGGCGGCGGCTGTTGCGACGGCGGCGAGAACCTGATCAAGGAGCAGGGCTTCATCAACGGCGTCTGGTACGACCCGAACGACCTGGCGAGGCAGTCGCGCGACGATGCGCTGCGCCTGGCCGATCTGGTGCGCGTAGGCCTGTCGGGCACCCTGCGCGACTACCGCTTCGTGGACCGCTTCGGCTCCCTGCGCAGCAACGCGGACATCGACTATTTCGGCCAGCGCGCCGGCTATACCGGCAGCCCGGTCGAGACCATCAACTACGTCGAAAAGCACGACAACCAGACCCTGTTCGACATCAACGCCTTGCGTCTGCCGCAGTCGACTTCTCTTGCCGACCGGGTGCGGGTGCAGAACCTGGGGTCGGCCATCGTGATGCTGTCGCAGGGCATTCCCTTCATCCATGCGGGCCAGGAACTGCTGCGCTCCAAGTCGCTCGACCGCGACAGCTACAACGCGGGCGACTGGTTCAATCGCCTCGACTACAGCTATGCCTCGAACAACTTCGGCGTGGGCCTGCCGTCAAGCGACAAGAACCGCGACAACTGGGGCCTGATGACGCCGGTGCTGGAGAACCCGCTGATCAAGCCGGACACCAAGGCGATCCTGGCGGCGAAGTCCGCTTTCGAGGACCTGCTCAGGATCCGCTTCGACAGCGCCTTGTTCCGCCTGCGCACGGCGCAGGACGTGGAAGAGCGCCTGCGCTTCTACAACACCGGGCCGGACCAGCAGCCCGGCCTCGTGGTGATGCACATCGACGGGCAAAAGCCGCGCAGCTATCCGGACGCACGCTACCGCAGCGTGGCGGTGCTGTTCAACGTGGACAAGGAAGCCCGGACGATCGCGGTTCCGGAGCTGAAGGGGCGCAAGTTCAAGCTGCACCAGGTGCAGGCCAGCTCGGACGATCCGGTGGTGAAGACCTCCCGCTACGGCGATGCGGACGGTAGTTTCACCATCCCGGCGCGCACGGCGGCGGTGTTCGTGGAAAAGGGAGCGAACCGCGGGGACGATTGAAGGAGACCCGGAACCGGGCGGCATCACCTGCCCGGCATCCGCCGGAAAACGAAAAAGGCAGGACGCGCGCGTCCTGCCTTTTTTGCATGTCCGCCCCTGGCGGGCGGATGCGGCTTACTGCATTTTCGCTTCTTCGACGTCGGCTGCGTTACCGGTGCTGGTCCTGCTGGTGCTGGCCTGGCCCTTCTTGCGCTTGAGGTGGCTGCCAACCGAGACGTAATCGTCGTCCCTGGCCCGGCTCTCGCGGCTGGTGGAGGGTTCATGCGCGCAGCCGCCCAGCAGGGTGGACGCCACGGCGGCGAGGATCAACTTCTTCATATCATCCAACTCCATCGTCAATCGGTAGGTAAGAGGGACGATTGTAGTGCCGCCCGTGCCGGAGCGGGGCGGTTTCCGGGCGGCCAGTGCAAGATTACCCTTGGCGGATGGCCGCTACCTGATGCAGACCGCCCGCACCATCTTGATGTCGGTGAAGCCGCCGAGCACCTTCTCGATCCCGTCCATCTTCAGGGTCAGCATGCCGTCTTCGAGCGCCGCAGCGAGCAGGCTTGAAACGCGGCTGTGTTCGACCAGCAGGCGCTTGACCGTGTCGGTGCCGAGCATCAGTTCGTGCAGGCCGATGCGGCCGCGGTGGCCCTTGTTGCATTCGTCGCAGCCGACCGCGCGATACAGGGTCAGGCGGCCCGCGGAATCGCCGTGGCGGCTGCGCCAGTCCGCAACGATGCGGCTGCGCGCGGCCTGCGGGTCGTCCCTGAAGGACGCGGTGCCGCGCAGGTCTTCGCAGTATTCCGCCAGCAGGGCGTCGACTTCGTCCTGGTCCGGTTGGTAGGCCTGGCGGCAAGCCGTGCACAGGCGGCGTGCGAGGCGCTGGGCCAGGATGCCGAGCAGGGCGTCGGCGAAGTTGAAGGGGTCCATGCCCATGTCGAGCAGGCGCACGATCGATTCCGGCGCGCTGTTGGTGTGCAGGGTCGCGAACACCAGGTGGCCGGTGAGCGAGGCTTCGATGCCGGTGCTGACGGTTTCCTTGTCGCGCATCTCGCCGACCATGATCACGTCCGGGTCGGCACGCAGGAATGCCCGCATCACGCTGGCGAAGTCCAGTCCCGCCTTGCGGTTGACCTGCACCTGGCGCAGGCCTTTCTGCGTGATCTCGACCGGGTCTTCCGCGGTCCAGATCTTGGTCTCCGGCGTGTTCAGGTGGTGCAGGATCGAGTGCAGCGTCGTGGTCTTGCCCGAGCCGGTCGGGCCGCACACGAAGAACAGGCCATAGGGCTTCCCGATCGCCGGCAGCAGGCGCTCGAGGTTGTAGTCGGTGAGGCCGAGCTTGGCCAGCGGAATCGGTTCGCCCGCCTGCAGGATGCGCATCACCACGTCCTCGACCCCGCCGGACGAAGGGATGGTGGCCACGCGCAGTTCGATGTCGAGCGGGCCGTACTTCCTGAAGCGGATCTTGCCGTCCTGGGGCTTCCTGCGCTCGGAGATGTCGAGGTCGCACATGATCTTGATGCGCGCGACCAGGGCGTTGCGGTAGCTGGACGGGATCTCGATATAGGGCACCAGCACGCCGTCCTTGCGGAAGCGGATGCCGGTCTTGCCCTTGCCCGGCTGCGGTTCGATGTGGATGTCCGAGACGCCCTGGCGGTGGGCGTCCATGATCACCTTGTTCAGCAGGCGAACCAGTTCGTTCTCGACTGCTTCCGAGACCTCGGTGGCAAGCTCGCCGTCTTCGTCGTCTTCCAGGCCGGACAGCAGTTCGCCCACCGATTCGGAGGAGACGCCCAGGCCGAAGAAGGCGTTCGCGGTGTCGCGGAAGTCGGCGCGCGTGGTGACGCGCCAGGCCACCTTCGACTTCGGGAAGAGCTGGCCGACGATGCGCGAGGCGGCCGTGCGTTCCGGGTCGAGCGCCAGCACGACCAGGCCGTTCGGGCCATCCTCCAGCGGCAGCCAGCCGTTCTCTTCGACGTACTGGGCCTTCAGGTTGCGCAGCAGGTCGACCGGCTTGACCCGGTCCGGGCGGAAGGGTTCATAGGGGACCTTGAAGAAGGTCGCCAGCGCCGCCCCGATGGCGGCGCGGCGCACCCGGAGCGCGCCTTCCAGGACTTCCTCGAGATCGAGGTCGCGCTCGCGCGCCTGGCGTCCGGCGGCATCGAGTTCGGCGCGGGTGAGCAGGCCCTCCTGGACCAGCGCGTCATACCTGCCGCGCATGCGTTGCGGGCCGAGGCGCTGGCCGAGCGCCACCGAGAGCGTCGCGCACAGCTGCCGCACCGCCTCCAGAGCGGGCGGCTGGAAAGGCCCGCCGGCGCGGTGGTTGATGAACTGGACCACGCCCAGCAGCCCGCCATCGGCGTCTTCCAGGGGCGCGACCAGCATCTCGCGGGTGCGGTAGCCGCTGCGCTGGTCGACCCCGCGCTGGAACTGCAGCCCGGGCGCCAGGCGCCGGAGCTCTGCCTCGTCGTAGACGTCGTCGATCTGGACCGGCTGGCGCGAGGCCGCCACGAAGCCGGCGATCGAGGACGAGCCGACCGGCAGGCGCAGCTCGCGGAAGGTGGCCAGGCCCGTCTTGACCTTGGAGACGATGTGCTCCTTGTCGGGCGTGACCGCATACAGGGTGAAGCGGTCGCAGTCGAGCAGGTCGCAGAAATCCAGGCCCAGGTCGAGCATGATCTCCTCGACGTTGGCGGTGGCATGGATGCGGTTGGTGATCGCCTGCAGCTTCTGGAAGAAGGCCAGGCGGCGCGCGGCCTCTTCCGGCGGAAGCGCCTGCCCGGTCACAGCGCGACCTCGAGTCCCTCGAAGGCCAGGTGCACCTGCAGGCCGCCCAGGTGTTCGCGGTGGCGCGCCAGCACGTCGGCGAAGGCCGCCTCCAGGTCGTCGTCGCTGCGGGTCGGTTCGTGGTGGGTGCAGTAGAGGTGCTTCGCGCCCACGCGCAGCGCCATCTCGATCGCGGCATCGAAGGTGCCATGGCCCCAGCCGGCCTTGGACGGGTATTCCTCGCGCGTGTACGAGCAGTCGACGATCAGGGCGTCCACGCCGCGCATGGCGGCGTCGATGGCGTCCTGGCGCGCCGCCAGGTGCGCCTCGCAGGCGTCGAAGGCCGGGTCGTCCGGGGCGTAGGGATTGTGCCAGGGCTCGTGGTCGCCGGTGAAGAAGAGCGAGCGGCCGCGGCAAGCAATTCGGTAGCCCAGGTTGGTGACCGGGTGGTTCATGACCACGTTCTGTACCTGCGCGTCGCCCACCTCGATCGGCACCCCGATGTCGAGCGTCCGGTACTCGATGGTCGCGTCCATCTGGGTTTCGCTGACGGGGAAGTAGCTGTTCTGCAGCTGCACGCCCATGACGTGCTCGATGCCATGCCCGGTGACCGGGTCATGGGCGCCATGCAGGCGCACCCGGCTGCCCTTGATGAAGAGCGGCGTGAAGAAGGGCAGGCCGTGGATGTGGTCCCAATGGCTGTGGGTGATGAAGATGTTGGCATGCACCGGGAGTTTTCCCAGCAGGTGCTGGGCCAGCGGGAACAGGCCGGTGCCGCCGTCGAGGATGATGAGGGTGCCGTCGTCGGTCCTCACCTCGATGCAGGTGGTGTTGCCGCCGTAACGCGCGGTACGCGGGCCTGGGGACGGAATCGATCCCCGCACCCCCCAGAAACGGAATTTCATCTCTACTCCCAGCCGGACTCGGTTTAGTTATTTTTCTGAAACATCGCGAATGATAGCCAGTTTGTGGCATTCCTTGGCCGAAAAATTGTAATTATCCGATGGAGCATATACAGGAGAACACAACAAAGCTACACTTCGGAAATTACCGACTGGCAAAAGACTTTTTCACAAGAAAATGTCTGTTGTAACAGTCTGATATGCATATCGAACCCGCCTCATCGAGCTGTCCGAGCACCTACCATGCAAGAGCTGAACCCCTCACAAATCGCGCAACGCCTGCACCAGCTCACCGAAGTCAGCGTGGCGCTCGGGGATACGCACGACACCGCCGCGCTGCTCGACCGCATCCTGCGCGTGGCCAAGCACATGACCGACGCCGACGGCGGCACCCTGTACCGCCCGAGCGAAGACCGGCGCAGCCTGTGCTACCACATCTCGATCAACGACACCCTCGGCATCTACCAGGGCGGCGTGAGCGGGCGGCCGATCGACATCGCGCCGGTGCCGCTGTGCGACAGCTACGGCAACAAGAACCTGGCCTCGGTGGCCGCCTATGCCGCCAACTTCAACCAGTCGGTGAACATCGAGGACGTCTACAAGGCGGACGTGTTCAACTTCTCGGGCATGCGTTCCTTCGATGCGGCCTTCGGCTACCACTCGCAGTCCTTCCTGACGGTGCCGATGACCGACCACGAGGGCGAGCTGCTGGGCGTGCTCCAGCTGATCAATGCCAAGGATCCGGAGACAGGCGGCATCCGCGCCTTTTCCCAGACCGACCAGCGCTTCATCGAAGCGCTCGCGACCCAGGCCGCGGTGGCCCTCACCAACCAGCTCCTGATCGCGCAGCTCGAGAACCTGCTGGAAGCCCTGGTCAACCTGATCAACATCGGGATCGACGAGAAGTCCCCCTACACCGGGCGCCACTGCCAGTTCGTGCCGGAGCTGACCATGATGCTGGCCGAGGCCGTGCACGCCACCAGCGAGGGCCCGATGGCGGCCTTCCGCATGAGCGATGCGGACCGCAAGGAGCTATGGCTGGCGGGCCTGCTGCACGACTGCGGCAAGATCACGACCCCGGTCCACATCGTCGACAAGTCGACCAAGCTGGAAACCATTTTCGACCGCATCCACCTGGTCGACACCCGCTTCGAGGTGCTGCTGCGCGATGCCGAGATCCACGCCCTGCGCGCCAAGTGCGAACCGGATGCGAACCATGCGGCGATCGAGGACCGCCTGGCTTCCGAGCAGGCGCGCATCCGGGCCGACCGCGAATTCCTGCGCCGCGCCAATGTGGGCGGCGAGGGCATGTCGCCCGACGACCAGGAGCGCGTGCGCCGCATCGCCCAGTATCGCTGGACGGCGCCGGGCGGCCAGGAACAAGCCTTCCTGAGCGAGAACGAGGTCCACAACCTGACGGTGCGCTTCGGCACCCTGACCGACGACGAGCGCAAGATCATCAACAACCACATCGACGTCACGATCCGGATGCTGGAGTCGCTGCCCTGGCCCAAGCACCTCAAGAACGTGCCGGAATACGCGGGCGGCCACCACGAGCGCATGGACGGCAAGGGTTACCCGCGCGGCCTCACGCGCGAGCAGATGTCGGTGCAGGCGCGCATCATGGCGATCGCCGATATCTTCGAGGCGCTCACCGCCTGCGACCGGCCCTACAAGAAGGGCAAGAAGCTGTCCGAGTCGCTGCACATCCTGGGCCGCTTCGCCCTCAACGGCCACATCGACCCGGACCTGTTCGACATCTTCGTGCGCAACCGCGTCTACCTGCAGTTCGCGCACAAGAACATGGACGCCCACCAGATCGACGAAGTGGACGAGTCCACGATCCCGGGTTACCGGCCGTAAGGGGAGGGCATGGGACGGATCCGGCAGATGCTCTTGCGCTACGGCGGGCGCTGGGCGCTCGGCCTGCTCCTGACCCTCGCCGCCGTGCTCTACACCCTGGACGTGTGGACCAGCCACACCATCGCGCGCCAGGACACGATCATCTCCGACCTGCGCATGCGCCTCGAACCGTTCGCGCTCGAGCCGGGCATCGTCATTGTCGATATCGACAGCAAGAGCCTGACCGAGGTCGGACGCTTCCCCTGGAGCCGCAACGTGATGGCGAAGCTGGTCGAGCAGCTCACGCGCCACTACGAAGTCAGCGCGGTGGGCTTCGACGTCTCCTTCCCTGAGCCGGACACCAGCTCGGGCTACGATGTGCTGGCGCAACTGGCGAACCGCGAGCTGAAGGGAATCCCCGGGCTCAAGGACGAAATCAAGCGCCTGGAGCCGGCGCTGGACTACGACGGCATGTTCGCCGAGGCGCTGCGCGGCCAGCCGGTGGTGCTGGGTTTTAACCTTTCCGAGGGCCAGCGCAAGGGCGTGCTGCCGGAGCCCGCGTTCACGACGGACTTCCTGAACGGGCGCGTCGGCAACGCCTACACCGTCAACGGCTACGAAGCGAACATCGCGCGCCTGCAGGAAGCCGCTGCGGGCGCCGGGGTGTTTACCGCCACGACCGATGCCGATGGCCTGGTGCGCTCCTCGCCCGTGCTGTTCAGGATCGGCGACGGCTACTATCCGTCGCTGTCGGCGGCGACGCTTGCCACCGCACTGGGTGCCACCGCAATCAAGCCGAAGATGGTCGGCACCGTGGATACCCTGTCCCAGGCCGACCGCGACGCGTCGGCGTTCGACACGATGCAGATGTGGGTCGACCGCAAGCCGGTGTCCTTCCCGGTCGGCGAGGGGATGATCGCCACCGTCCAGTTCCGCGGCCCCGGCGGCCCCGGCGGCGGGGCCTTCCGCTACGTGTCGGCGGCGGACGTCCTGAATGGAAAGGTGGCGAAAGACGTGCTGGAGGGGACCATCGTCCTGGTCGGCACCACGGCGCCCGGCCTGCAGGACCTGCGCGCCACGCCGGTGAATGCCGAATACCCCGGGGTCGAAATCCACGCCAACATGATCAAGTCGATGCTGGACGGGCGCTTCAAGGTCCGTCCGTACTGGGCGCAGCCGGTCGAGACGATGCTGGTGGCGGCGCTCGGCGTCGCGCTGGCCCTGCTGCTGGCCGTGCTCAGCCCCGCCTGGTCGGTGCTGCTGGCGGCGGCCGCCTTCGTCGCCTGCGCAGGTTTCAACTACCTGATGTACAGCCGGTACGACGTCATCCTGAACGTCTTCATCTGCCTGCTGCTGGTGGCCACCCTGTTCGTGCTGAACCTGGCCTGGGGCTGGTTCTTCGAGGTGCGCAAGGGTAGGGCGCTGGTGTCGCGCTTCGGCGAATACGTGGCGCCCGAGCTGGTCGAGCGCATGGCCGAGGACCCGGAAGCCTACAATATGGACGGCGAGAGCCGCGAGCTGACCGTCATGTTCGTCGACGTGCGCGGCTTCACCACCATCTCCGAGGGATTGAGCCCGAAGGAGCTGCGCGAGTACATCAACCTCTATCTCACCGCGATGTCCGAGGACATCCGCTCCAGCCACCAGGGCACGCTCGACAAGTACATCGGCGACGCCGTGATGGCCTTCTGGGGCGCGCCGGTGAGCTTCCCGGACCACGCCAGCCGGGCCGTCGCCACGGCCCTCCTGATGCAGGACAGCGCGGCGCGCCTGAACCGCGACTTCCTTGCGCGCGGCTGGCCCGAGCTGAGGATCGGCATCGGCCTGAACACCGGCCCCATGCACGTGGGCGACATGGGCTCGAAGATCCGCCGCGCCTACACCGTCATGGGCGACGCGGTGAACCTCGGCGCGCGCCTGGAAGGCATCACCAAGGTCTATGGCGTCGGCATCGCCGTCGGCGTGGCCACCCGGCAGCAAGCGCCGGAGTTCGCCTGGCGTGAGCTGGACCTGGTGCGCGTGAAGGGCAAGAACGAGCCGGTCGCGATCTTCGAGCCGCTCGGCAAACCGGCCGACCTGGCCGCCGGGGTGCTGGAAGAAGTGGCGCAATGGGAGGCCGCGCTGGCCCAGGTCCGCGCCCAGCAGTGGAATGCGGCCGAGCAGGCCATCGCCGCCCTCGCGGCCCGCCATCCCGCACGCGGCCTGTACGCGCTATACCTCGAACGCATCGCCCACTACCGGGCCCACCCACCGGGTGTGGACTGGGATGGCGTGACCACTTTCGACAGCAAATAGTCATGCGGCGTGGGTGTGTCACCCATGCAACATGCATGACGCGTCTTCCCCCTTCCCGAGGGGGAAGTTTCCAGATTGCCCTCAATTTTTCTCCATTGCAACAAGAAGCTCGGTAAACTGCTATCGAGCCCTGTGGTCCCCCATCCGGCAATGGCTCGGTCTGCGGTTATAAGAAAAACCGAACAATACGACTCCTCATAAAGCAAAACCGATGAAACAACGCTTTGCACGCCTGTTCGCAGGCTCCGTGCTTGCCGTGGCCGTCAGCGCGGCCTGGGCACAGGAGGCTGCGCCCGCAGACGACGTGGTCCGCTTCACGATCACCCGCTTCGAGGTCGGCGGCAATACGCTGCTCGCCCAGGACGAGGTGGAACGCGCCGTGGCGCCCTTCACCGGCCCGGCGCGCGACTTCGGCGACGTCCAGCGCGCCCTCGAAGCCCTGGAAAGCCTCTACCACGCGCGCGGCTACAACGTGGTCACGGTCCGGCTGCCCGAGCAGGAACTCAATGGCGGCGTGGTGCGCCTGGACGTGGCGCAGACGAAGGTCGGCAAGGTGACGGTCAGCGGCAACCGCGTTTTTGATACCGCCAATATCCGCCGCAGCCTGCCCGCTCTGCGTGAAGGCGAGACCCCGAACCTGAAACAGGTGTCGGCCAACCTGAAGCTGGCCAACGAGAACCCGGCCAAGCGCGTCAAGCTGAGCCTCGAGGGCGGCCAGCTCGAGGACACGGTCGATGCCCGCATCGAGGTAGTCGACGAGCGGCCGTGGACCGTCATGGCCAACTTCGACAACACTGGCACGGGCGAGACGGGCAAGACCCACGCCGGCGCCGTGCTCCAGCATGCCAACCTGTGGGGACGCGACCACGTGGCCAGCCTGCAGTACACCACCACCGTCGAGGAACCCTCGCAGGTCGGCGTCTGGGGCATCGGCTACCACCTGCCCTTCTACGCGCAGGGCGGGGCGCTCGACCTCTACGCCAGCTACTCGGACGTCGATTCCGGCGTGGTGACGGCCGGCCTGTTCGACCTGGCCGTCAGCGGGCGCGGCGCCGTCTATGGCGCGCGCTACAGCCAGGTATTGCCCAAGCGCGACATCGGCGGGCGTGAGCTGGAAGGCCGCGTCGTCTACGGCTTCGAGACCAAGGCCTACAAGAACAGCGTGGTCTTCTTCAACCAGGACTTCGGCAACGACGTCACGGTGCGCCCCATCAGCATCGGCTACATCGGCCGCGTCGGCCTGGACAGTGGCGAGGCCAACTTCTCGGCGACCCTGCTGCGCAACATCCCGGGCGGCTCGCGCGGCGGCAAGGAGGACTTCGAGGCCGCGCGCGCAGGCGCCAAGCCCGGCTACACGGCGCTGCGCCTGGCCGGCGCCTGGACCCGCGCACTGGGCACAAGCGACTGGCAGGCCCGCGTGCTGGCCAACGGGCAGTACAGCGGCGACGCCCTGGTCTCGGGCGAGCAGTTCGGCGCCGGCGGCAGCACCTCGGTGCGCGGCTTCGACGAACGGGCCCTGTCCACCGACATCGGCGCCGGCCTGAACCTGGAGCTGTATACCCCGAACCTGTGCAGCCGCGCCGGCTGGCAGTGCCGCCTGCTCGGCTTCATCGATGCCGCCTGGGGCAAGCGCAACGATGCGCTGCCGGGCGAACTGCGCAGCACCACGATCGCCGGCAGCGGCCTGGGCCTGCGCTTCGCGGCGGGACGTTACGCCAGCGTGCAGGTCGACTATGGCGCGGTAGTGAAGGAAGGCGTCATCAAAGGCGCCGGCAATGGCAAGCTGCACGTGCGCGTCGGCCTGGCCTACTAGGAGAGATTCATGAAGAACGGATTAGTCAAGCTCGCCCGGGTCGCCGTCTGCGTGGCCGCCTGCCACGGCAGCGCCCAGGCCGCGCCGACCTCGCCGCAGGTGGTGGCCGGCCAGGCGACCTTCTCCCAGCAGGGCAACGTGTTCTCGATCACGAACACGCCCGGCGCCATCATCAACTGGCAGAGCTTCAACGTGAACGCCGGCGAGGTGACCCGTTTCACCCAGCAGGGCAGCGACAGCGCGGTGTTGAACCGCATCGTCGGCCAGGACCCCAGCCGCATCCTCGGCGCCCTGCAGTCGAACGGCAAGGTCTTCCTGATCAACCCGAACGGCATCGTGTTCGGGCAGGGCGCGCGCGTGGACGTGAACGGCCTGGTGGCCTCGACCCTGAACATCAGCGACAGCGATTTCCTGGCCGGGAAGAAGACCTTCACGGCGGGCAGCACCGCGGGCGCGGTCCGCAACGACGGCGCGATCACGACGCCGGGCGGCGGCAAGGTCTTCCTGGTCGCGCCCAGCGTCGAGAACAACGGCATCATCACCGCGCCGAACGGCGAGGTGGTGCTGGCGGCCGGCCGCAGCGTGAAGCTGGTCGACTCGAACAATCCCGACCTCGACGTGGTGGTTTCGGCTCCCCAGGACCGCGCCATCAACCTGGGCCAGGTGGTCTCCAGCGGCGGTCGTATCGGCATCTACGGCGCCCTCGTCAACCAGCGCGGCGTGGTCAACGCCAACAGCGCGGTGGTCGGCGAGAACGGCAAGATCGTCCTGAAGGCGAGCGGCGACACCGTGCTGGAGGCGGGCAGCGTCACCAGCGCGACGGGCGCAGGCAAGGGCGGCGAAATCCAGCTGCTGGGCACGCGCGTCGGCATCGGCGGAAATGCCCTGGTCGACGCCAGCGGCGCTCAAGGCGGCGGCACCGTGCTGGCCGGCGGCGACTATCAAGGCAAGAACGCCGCACTGCCCAATGCGCAGCAGACCTGGTTCGGCAGGGACGCACGCATCCGCGCCGACGCGCTCGTCTCGGGCGAGGGCGGCAAGGTCGTGCTGTGGTCGGATGGCGTCACCGGCGCCTACGGCAGCATCTCGGCGCGCGGCGCGGGACGCGGCAACGGCGGCCTGATCGAGACTTCGGGCCACGAGCTCTCGACCGGCGGCATCCGCATCGACGCGGCCGGGGGCAAGCAGGGCGGCAAGAGCGGCACCTGGCTGCTCGACCCGTGGAACATCGTCGTGCGCGACGGCGGCGAGACCGCGCCCGGCAACGCCGACATGTTCGACAAGATGCCCGGCGACGAGGACGCCGTGGTGGACCCCACGGCGCTGCGCGACACCAATGCGAACATCGTCCTGCAGGCCCGCAATGACCTCACCTTCGTGAACAACCTCGACACGGAGCACAGTGTGCGCGCCGAGGCCGGCAACGACCTGATCGTCGACGCCAGCATCAGCGCCGGAGGCGACATCGACCTGCGCGCCGGGAACCGCCTGACCCTGGGCGAGCGCGGCGAACTGCGCAGCCCGAACTACATCGACCTGAAGGCCGAGCGCATGGACCTGTTTGGTCGTGTCCGCGGCGAAGACGGCGTGCTCCCGATCGTCTCGTTCAGTACCTTCAATAACAGCACCCCGATCAATGTGCGCGGCACCGACAGCCCGGGCGCGCTGACGCTCAAGCCCTCCCAGTTGGCCAATATGGAGGCCTTCGGCATCAGTATCGGCAACAGCGCCCACCTTGGTGCAATCAGCATCGACAACACCCTGGACATGGGCGGCCACCTGTCGATCGATACCGGCGGCGCCATCAACATCAACGCGCCGGTGGTGCTGGGCGACGCCGACAGCCGTTTCACCGCCACCCTGCATCCCCACCTCGGCGGCGGCGCGATCCAGATCGACGGCGCCGGCTCGATCACTGCCGGCAGGAAGATCGCCCTGAGCGGCGGTTCGGTGCGCGTGCTGGGCAACCTGACCTCCGACGCCATCGCCATCGACGCCGGCAGCAGCGGCATCGATCTGCAGGAGGGGGCCGACCTGAACGCGGCAGGCGAGATCACCCTGCGTTCGAACGGCACCCTGTACCAGAACGGCGCGGCATCGATCCAGGCGCAGAAGCTGCTGGCAACCGGCACCCAGGTCCAGATGCTCGGCGTGAACCGCGTCGGCACCCTGGCCGGCAGCGCCTCGATGGGCAACTTCCGCTTCAACTGGCGCGACGCCATGGCCATCGGCGCGGTCGCCGATGCAAGCGGCGTGCGCGCCTACAGCGAAGTGGACCTGACGGGCGGCGCCCTGACGGCGGGCGCCGGCATCGAGGGCGCGGCCGTGTTCATCGACGCCGACGCGATTCGAGGCGCCGGCACCATCAAGGGCAACTTCGTTGACCTGGCCTCGCGCGGCGGCATCGGCGCCAGCGGCAGCCCGCTGCGCACCAGCGCCGGCGTGCTCTCCGCATGGAACAGCCAGACCGGCAGCGCCTTGATCAATATCGTGAACGACCGCGCCGTGATCCTGCGCGACGTGGTGCAGGCGGGCGCCGGCAACAGCGGCGCGATCTCGGTCGAAAGCTTCGGCGGCCTGACCGTGACCGAGACCACGGGCGAAGGCCAGGGCGTCATGACCAGGAGCGGCGACATCAGCCTGGTGACCCACAGCCCGATGACCATTGCCGGCAATGTGAGCACCGAGAGCGGCAACATCCGCCTGCTGGCGGATAACAACGGGGCGCTGACCGTCACCAGCTCCGCCCGGGTGGCATCCGGCTCGGGCAACATCAGCATCACCGGCGGCAGCACCTCGATCGCCGCGGGCAGCGTGGTGGTGTCGAGCCCGGACAAGCTGAGCGTGACCAACACGAACAGGCCCGATCCCATCCCGACACCGCCGCTGGACACCTGCATCAGCAACCCGAGCACGAATGGCTGCGGCGCCGTGCTGGAAGCGAAGACCCGCGAATGCATCGCCAATATGGACGGCCCGCAGTGCGGCCAGGTGCTGCCCACGACGGGCGCCTGCGAGCGCAACCCGGCGACCCTGGGCTGTACCGTGGTGATGGAACGCGCGGCCCTGCTGGCCTGTATCCAGAATCCGAAGGGCGCCGGCTGCGGCGCCATCCTGCCGCCCTACGACACCTGCCGGAACGACCAGAACCGCCTGGGTTGCGCGGTGGTGATCGAAGCGCGCGAAAAGCTCGACGCCTGTATCCGGAACCCGAAGGGCGCCGGCTGCGGCGAGATCCTGCCCACCTACGAGGCTTGCAAGCTTGATGGCAACATCCTGGGCTGCGCCCCGGTGCTGCTGGCGCGCGAGCAGCTCGAGGCCTGCATCCGGAACCCGAAGGGCGCGGGCTGCGGTGAGATCCTGCCCACCATCGAAGCGTGCAAGGCCGACGGTAACATCCTGGGCTGCGTCCCGGTGCTGCTGGCGCGTGAAAAGCTCGAGGCCTGCATCCTGAACCCGAAAGGCGCGGGCTGCGGCGAGATCCTGCCCACCATCGAAGCGTGCAAGGCCGACGGTAACATCCTGGGCTGCGCCCCGGTGCTGCTGGCGCGCGAGCAGCTCGAGGCCTGCATCCTGAACCCGAAAGGCGCCGGCTGCGGCGAGATCCTGCCGCCACTCGAGCAGTGCCGCGTCGACGGCAACATCCTCGGCTGCGCCCCGGTGCTGGCGCGCGCCGCCTTCGACGCCTGCCTGGCCAACCCGACCGGCGCCGGCTGCGCCGGCGTCCTGCCGGCCCTGGCGCTCTGCAAGGCCACGCCTGGCCTGGAAGGCTGCACCCAGGTCCTGCAGCTGACCTTCGATGCCTGCCTGGTGACGCCGGGCGACGCGTCCTGCGTCGGCATCCTGCCGACCCTGTCGCAGTGCGTGAACGACAAGACCAAGGCCGGCTGCCAGGTCGTGCTGCCGACCCTGCAGCAGTGCATCGGCAGCCCGACGCTGCAGGGCTGCTCGGTGCAGTTGCCCAAGCTGGAGCAGTGCGCGGTGAACCCGAACATCGCCGGCTGCGAAGCGGTGCTGCCCCAGCCCGACTTCTGCGGCGCCCACCCGACGGACCCGCGCTGCACCGTGTTCAACCCGGCGCCGTCGACCCAGGAGCAGGGCAAGAAGCCGGTCGCCACCGCCCAGCAGGCCGCGGTCAACCTGATCAATACCCGCATCCCGACCACGCAGGAGCGCGCGCCGGCAGGGCCGGCGCAAAGCGGTCCGGGCGATGGCGGCGGCGACGGCCGCAAGCCATCGGAGAAGCAGGCCGGCCCGGCGCAGGGCCCGAATACTGGAGCACAGAATGAAAAACCAGCTGCAAAAATGTACTGCAACTAAGGGCGCGGCCAGCGCATGGAGCGCACTGCTGTTCGCGGCGCTCCTCGTGTTCGGCAACGCGGCCTGGGCCGCCCAGGTGGCGGGCAGGGTCGAGCGCCTGAGCGGGCCGCTGATGGCGAAGAAGGCGGATGGCAGCGTCAAGGTGCTCGGCCTGAAGTCCGAGATCGAGAGCGGCGATACCCTGGTCTCCGAGAAGAACACCTACGCCCAGATCAGGTTCATCGACAACAGCGAAATCACGCTGCGCCCGGGGACCACCTTCAAGGTCGAGGACTTCGCCTATGAGGAAGGAAAACCGGACGGGGACCAGGCCAGCTTCAACCTGGTGAAGGGCGGCCTGCGTTCGATCACCGGCCTGATGGGCAAGCGCAACAAGGAGAAGTTTTCCCTGAAGACGCCGAACGCCACCATCGGCATCCGCGGCACCACCTTCATCGCGCAGTACGTGCCGCCCGAGGCGCCGGCTGGCCGCGCCACGACACCCCTGGCGCCGGGCCTGCACGTCTCGGTCAGCGACGGGGCGATCGTCGTGACCAACAGCGGCGGCTCGCTGGGCTTTTCCGCCGGACAGTTCGGCTACGTGCCGAACGTGAACCAGCCACCGGTGATCGTGCCGAACAATCCGGGCCTGCAGTTCGTGCCGCCGCCATCCTTCGGCAACGGCACGGGCGCCGGGCCGGAAAGCGGCGCGGGCGGCCCGCCGGGGCCGTCCAATGCGGTCGACTGCGTGGTCCGCTAGAAGGAATCTCTCAGGACAGCTGGGCGCGGGCGCGTTCGAGCAGCAAGGCGCGTTCCCGGCTGTTGGCGGTCATGCCTGCCGCGCGCTCGAATTCGCTGCGCGCCTCGTCGCGTCGTCCCAGCTTGGCGAGCAGGTCGGCGCGCACGCTGGGCAGCCAGTGGTAGCCCTGCAGTTTTCCCTCTTCGAGCAGCGCGTCGGCCAGCGCCAGGCCGGCGGCCGGCCCTTCGGCCATGCCCACCGCCACCGCGCGATTGAGTTCGACCACGGGCGAAGGCTGCACCTGCGCCAGCTCCGCATACAGGCCGGCGATGGCCTGCCAGTCGGTTTCCCCGGCAGTGCGGGCGCGCGCGTGGCAGGCGGCGATCGCGGCCTGCAGCAGATAGGGACCACGCGGCAGGCCGAGGCCTTCGGCCCGTTCTAGGGCCGCCAGACCGCGGCGCAGCAGCACGCCGTCCCAGCGCGTGCGGTCCTGGTCCATCAGCAGTACCGGGCGTCCCTCGGCATCGAGGCGCGCGCCCATGCGCGAGGCCTGCAGTTCCATCAGCGCCACCAAGCCCAGCGCTTCCGGTTCGCCGGGCGCGAGCTCGGCCAGCATGCGGCCCAGGCGCAGGGCTTCGTCCGCCAGGGCAGGCCGCATCCAGTCCTCGCCCGCGGTGGCGGTATAGCCTTCGTTGAAGATCAGGTAGACGGCCTCCAGCACCGCGCCCAGGCGCTCGCCCAGTTCGGCGGGCGGCGGCAGTTCGAAGGGCACGCCGGCCTCCCCGAGGGTGCGCTTGGCGCGCACGATGCGCTGGGCCATGGTGGCTTCCGGCACCAGGAAGGCGCGCGCGATCTCCTGGGTGGACAGGCCGCCCAGGAGCTTCAGGGTGAGCGCCAGGCGCGCGTCCAGCGACAGTACCGGATGGCAGGCCGTGAACATCAGGCGCAACAGGTCGTCCTGGAAGACGTCGTTGCGCCGGGCATCGAGGCCGTCGACGAAATCGGGCACCACGAGGGCCTCCTGTGCTTCGAGGTCGAGACCGATCTGCTCCAGCTTCTGCTGCAGCAGGCGGTCGCGCCGCATCCGGTCGAGCGCGGCGTGCTTCGCCGTCGTCATCAGCCAGGCGCCGGGATTGTCCGGGATGCCTGATGCCGGCCAGTGCTCGAGGGCCGAGACCAGGGCGTCCTGGGCCAGCTCCTCGGCCAGGCCGACGTCGCGCACCATGCGCGCAACGCTGGCGACGATCTTCGCCGACTCGATGCGCCAGACGGCCGCGATGCTGCGTTCGACCTGTGCGTTCATCAGATAGAGACACCCGCGTCTGCGGATTCCGGCTGCTGTTCCGGCATGCTCTCCATGTATGCCAGTTCCCACATATGGCCGTCGAGGTCCTCGAAGCCGTGCTGGTACATGAAGCCGTAGTCCTTCGGCTCGTTCGGCCAGGCGCCGCCGGCCGCCTTGGCCCTGGCCGCCATGTCGTCGACGGCCGCACGGCTGTCGCGAGACAGGCAGATCAGCACTTCGGTGGTTTTCTTCGCGTCCGCGATCGGCTTCTTGGTAAAACCCTGGAAGAAGGGCTCGGTCAGCAGCATGACGTAGATGCTGTCGCTGACGATCATGCAGGCCGCGTTCTGGTCGCTGAACTGCGGGTTGAAGGAAAAGCCGAGGGCGCCGAAGAAGGCCTTGCTGCGTTCCAGGTCCTTGACCGGGAGGTTGACGTAGATCTGCTGGTTCATGCTTGTCTCCTTTCAGGGTGATCAAAAAGTTGGCGACATCAAGCGGCGGCCGGTTGCTGCGCGGGCATCTCGGCGATATGGGTCAGCGCCCACATATGGCCGTCGAGGTCTTCGAAGCCGTGCTGGTACATGAAGCCATGGTCTTCCGGGTCTTCCGGCAGGGTGGCGCCGAGCGACTGGGCCCTGGCGGCCATGGCGTCGACTTCCTCGCGGCTGTCGCAGAACAGGCAGAGCAGGGCAATGGTGCTGCTGCGCGGATCGGCCATGGGCTTCTTCGTCAGGGTGCCGAAGAAGGCTTCCTTGACCAGCATGACATAGATGTCATCGGAGAGGTTCATCCCGGAGCCCTGCTCGCTGCTGAACTGCGGATTGAAGGTGAAGCCCAGGGCGGTGAAGAAGGCCTGGCTGCGTGCGAGGCCCCGCACCGGGAGGGTGATGGCAAGCTGCTTTTTCATGGTATGTCCTTTCAGGCGGCGGCATGGCTGGCGGGGCAGGGCGTGCGCAGGTCCTCGAGCTCGTAGAGCGGGCGAACTTCGATGTCCGCGTCAACCATCTCGCCATGCGGGGCGGGGAAGCGGCGCGACCATTCCATCGCCTCGTCGCGCGACCGCACCTGGATCAGCGTGTAGCCGGCAATCAGCTCCTTGGTCTCGGTGAAGGGACCGTCGGTAAAGGAGCGGCGCCCTTCGTGGTAGCGGATGCGCCAGCCGTCCCGGCTGGGGCGCAGGCCATTGGCTTCGAGCAGGACGCCGGCCCGGGCCAGCTCCTGGTTGTAGTCGTGCATGGCGGCGAACAGCTGGTCGCTCGGCAGGATGCCGGCTTCCGTGTCCGCTGTCGCCTTGACGATGATCATGAACCGCATCGTGGTCTCCTTGTCGTGGATTGGGCTTACATTCCCTACGACGAAGGGCGGACCGGCGATTCGACATCGCCTGCGGAATTTTTTTCAGCCGGGCTGGCGAACGAAGCAGGGCCCCAGTCCCCTGACCTCGACGGTCGCCCATTCGGCAGCCGGACAGGCTTGCGCCAGCGCCACCGCTTCCTCGTGGGTGTCGACGTCGACCAGGAAAAAGCCGCCCACCATCTCCTTGGCCTCGGCGAAGGGGCCGTCGACGATGCGCAGTTTCCCGCCCGGGATGCTCACGCGCGCCGACTTTTCCGTGCCCATCAGCGATTCGGCGGCGAGCAGCAGGCCGCGCTCGCGCAGTTCGTCGCCCCATCCGAGCATGCGCTCGTAGAGGGCGCGGCCTTCAAGTTCGCTGCGGGCGGCGCGCTGGCCGACCGGTTCGTGGATCAACAGCATGTGCGGCATGGATGTCTCCTCGTGTTTGGACCCGGCTATTTTAAGTCGCGTTGGGCCGGCTGGCACGCTGCGGCGCACCGATCCACCATTTCACAGCGAACTGCACGAGCATGGCGGCCCCGGTTGCAAGCAGGAAGGCGGTGCCGATCGCCTGTTCCCCCAGCAGCAGCGACAGGGCCACACAGAACACTGCGAAGGCGAAATAGCCCTTGATCATCCCGCGCAGCAGGGCGACCGCGAAGCCGGGCCCGTTGGCGCGGTGCGAGAAGCCGACCAGCACCGTGCTCATTACGGGGAACATCGCGAACAGGCCGGAGAGGCGCGGACCGAGCGAAGCGGCGGCATAGGTGACGCTCAGGGAAAGGATGGCGCCGGCCAGCATGCGCCAGGGCAGGTCGTTCGCCTCCCTGCCGGCGCCAGGCTGCTGTTCCGGCGTGGGGCCGAACAGATACGGCGCCACCAGCAGGCCGGCCAGCACGGCAGGGAAACCCGCCCACAGCGGCAGTGGCACCGCCTGCAGCACGGCGACCGCCAGCGCATAGGCCAGCAGCGCAGCCAGCATCGCCCGCGGCATGCCGCGCCGGGCATTGCGTGCGTAGGCGACGCTGAAGACGAGGATGGCCAGCACCGCCACCAGGGTGTTGGCGGCGGCGACCGCGGCGAAGGCCGCGCCCTGTTCGAGGGCGATCGCCAGCAGGATGGGACCGGCGACGATGGGAAAGGCCGACAGCCAGCCGGCGACGGCGGGACCCCAGCGGCGGCCGGCCAGGGTGACGAGGGCGATCAGGGTTGGGACGAGCAGGAGCTTGAGAAGAAAAAGCATGCGTGGTGAATGGAGGGCTGAAAAGAAAAACGCCCGCTTGTGGGAGCGGGCGTTTCGGACAATGGCTTGATGCGCTCAGAGCACGTCGCTGGCGTGGTCCGCCAGGCGCGAGCGTTCGCCGCGCGCCAGGGTGACGTGGCCGCTGTGGCCCCAGCCCTTGAAGCGGTCGACCACATAGGTCAGGCCGCTCGAGCCTTCGGTGAGGTAAGGCGTGTCGATCTGGGCGATGTTACCGAGGCACAGGATCTTGGTGCCGGGACCGGCGCGCGTGACCAGGGTCTTCATCTGCTTCGGCGTCAGGTTCTGCGCCTCGTCGATGATGAGGAACTTGTTCACGAAAGTACGGCCACGCATGAAGTTCAGGGACTTGATCTTGATGCGCGAGCGGATCAGGTCCTGGGTCGCGGCGCGGCCCCAGTCGCCGCCGTCGCTGTCGGACTTCATCAGCACCTCGAGGTTGTCGTCGAAAGCGCCCATCCACGGCGACATCTTCTCTTCCTCGGTACCCGGCAGGAAGCCGATGTCCTCGCCCACCGGCACGGTGACGCGGGTGACGATGATCTCGTTGTACTGCTTGGTTTCCAGCACCTGGGCCAGGCCAGCGGCCAGGGCCAGCAGGGTTTTACCCGTACCCGCCTGGCCGAGCAGGGTGACGAAATCGCACTCCGGATTCATGAGCAGGTTCAGGGCGAAGTTCTGCTCGCGGTTGCGCGCCGTGATGCCCCAGACATTGTTCTTGTTGTGGCTGTAGTCGCGCAGGGTCTGGAAGACGGCGGTCTTGCCGTTGATCTGTTTCACCTGACCATAGAAGGGCGCTTCGCCATTCTGCGGTTCCATGAACACGAACTGGTTCACGAGCAGGGTCGGAATCACGGGGCCGGTCACGCGGTAGAAAGTGGCCGAGTTGCCGTTCCTGTTTTCCTGCCAGGACTCCATGTCCTTGCCATGCTTGTTCCAGAAATCGTCCGGCAGCTGGACGATGCCCGAGTACAGCAGGTCGGTGTCTTCCAGCACGTGGTCGTTGAAGTAGTCCTCGGCCGGCAGGCCCAGGGCGCGCGCCTTGATGCGCATATTGATGTCTTTCGACACCAGCACGATGGCGCGGCCGGCCATCCGGTCTTCGAGCGCACGCACCACGCCCAGGATCTGGTTGTCGGCCTTGCCCTCCGGCAGGCCTTCCGGCAAGGGCGCGGAATCCAGGTTGGTCTGGAAGTAGAGGCGGCCCCGGGCATCCTTGTTGCCGAGCTTGGCCAGCGGGATGCCGGCTTCGATGGCATCGTCATCGACATTCGCGATCAGGGCATCCAGGGTGCGCGCCACCTGGCGCGCATTGCGCGCGACTTCCGACATGCCCTTCTTGTGGTTGTCGAGCTCTTCCAGCGTCATCATCGGCAGGTAGACGTCGTGTTCCTCGAAGCGGAACAGCGAGGTCGGATCGTGCATCAGCACGTTCGTGTCGAGCACGAAGACCTTGGTGGTGCCGGATTTGTCGGCCTTGCGGCTGGTGGACGATTTGACGGTGACTTCGACCGGCTTGTGCTTGGCCGGATGCGGCAGATCGGCGTCGGTTTCACGGGTACGGACATCCGGAAGGCGCGCGGTGGCGCTGTCCTTCGACTTGCGGGCGGGCGCCTTGGCCAGCGGCGCTTCGCCAGCGGGGGCTGGGGCGCTCGGCGTGGCGATGGTGTTCACAGGGGCGGTGCCGGTGGTACCCGCAGCGACGGATGGTTCGTTGGCGGCGGCCTTGCCCTTGCGCGCCTTGCCCGCTTTCGGCGTCGGCACGGCCTGGCCGCTGATCAGGTCTTCGAGGTCGGCGTCGGTCTTGGCGGACGCCGGGCGCACGGGCGACTTGCCCGGTTCAGCCTTCGGGTAATCTTTTGCCAGCAGCATGGTGGCCGGCTTCGTGGGCATTTTTGGCAGTGGCATCTTGTTCTCTATATCTAAAAATGGCTTGTATGGGACGCGCATGCACGCGGCTCAGCGGCGCCGCTGCGCGGGAACGATGCAACTAGGAAGGCTTGGTGGAATGCAGGCTGCAAGCCGGAGGATGCCGGTCCGGCTGGAG
This sequence comes from Massilia agri, assembly GCF_024753255.1. GTDB lineage: Bacteria > Pseudomonadota > Gammaproteobacteria > Burkholderiales > Burkholderiaceae_D > Telluria > Telluria agri. Next base: position 106,016 of record NZ_JANUHA010000001.1, on the reverse strand, counting down.
CCAGGTTGGATTGGTGCGGATGTGATTGAAACGTGTGACTCAAAATAGGCGGCAGGTATCCAGCAAGTTAATCACCGGAGCCATCCATTTTTCAGGGCTGGCTCTTCAGAAATTCCAGCACTTCGGCCACGTGGTCGTTGACTTTCACGCCACGCCATTCTTTCACCAATCGGCCTTGAGCGTCAATGATAAACGTACTGCGCTCAATGCCGCGCACTTGTTTGCCATACATGTTTTTCATCTTCATGACAGCGAACTGATTGCACACTTTTTCTTCCGGATCGGAGATCAGTTCAAAGGGCAGGCCGAGTTTGCCTTTGAAGTTCTCGTGCGAGCGCAGGGAGTCGCGGCTGATACCGTAGATGTCGGCGCCCAGGGCCTGGATCTCCGGATACGCTTCGCGGAAGGCGATGCTCTCGGTGGTGCAGCCCGGTGTATTGTCCTTGGGGTAGAAGTACAGCACGGTGTACTTCGCCGGACGGCCGGCAAGTTCGAAGGTCTGGTCGCCCGTCATGGGCGCGGAAAAATTCTCGACGGGTGCGGCGGTAAGGCTTTCGGCCACGGGGCTCTCCTGGCGTGTCATGGCGGCATTGGCTGCCGGGTTCCTGGTGGGGCAGGACGAATACCAGAATGATAATCGGCGCTGTGCTCCCTAGCTAGTCCTGTATGGACGGCTCCGGGAGGCAAGATGAGGCAATGTTTCAATTTTTCAAGATGTCGAATTGAAATTTATTCGCCTTGCCATGATGACTGTCGGGATTTTTTACATCTGGGAAAAAGCAGGTGCATAAGCATTTGTTTCGAATGGACATTTTATTTTGGCATGAATGTTGCTTTTATGGATTTATCGTTTCAATCTATTATCAAGGAATATTCATGCGCACTCTCCGCACCGTCGCCCTCGCTGCCAGCCTCGCCCTGTCCGCCATTCCGGCAATGGCCGAACCGATCGGCATCTACGAGCAGACCAGCGGCAAGGGCCCGCTGGGCCAGCAATGGGTCGGCGGCTGGGCCGACGGCTGGAATATCACCGAGTGGTTCAGCGATGTGACCATCGATCGCAACACCCTGTCCTACAATTATCTCGCGGGCGGCAGCTGGATCGGTACGCCGACCCAGACCTATGTGTTCGGCACCAAGGCCGCCAAGGCCGGCGAGCTGACGCTGAACATCGACCTGAGCTCCAATGCCCAGTGGGAAGGCTCGTCGACCGGCATGTACATCTGGCAGGGCGAGCCGGCCAACATGACGCTGCTGGCAGGCGCCACTGGCGACGCCGTCGTGTCGACCTCCTACACTCTGAACCTGGGCCTCGGCGAAGCCTGGGGTTTCATGGCGGTCAGCGGCAGCATCGGCGACAAGCTGGCCTATACCGGCCCGGTGTACGGGTCCTTCGTGGTGACGGATCCGTCGGCAAGCGGCGACGTGCCGGAGCCGGCTTCGCTGGCGCTGCTCGGCCTGGGCCTGCTCGGCTTCCTCGCCGTGCGCCGCAAGGCCTGATTCTTCCTCATTGCTTCGTTCCGCGGCCCGTCAGCTACGGGCCAGCAGCACCACGCCCAGCATGATCACCCCGATCGCCAGCATGCGCTGGGGCGAGATCACTTCACCGAGAAACAGCCAGGCGCCGATGGCGCCGATCACGTAGCCCAGCGACAGCATGGGGTAGGCGACCGTCACGTCGGTGCGCGACAGGCCCATGATCCAGACCACCAGCGAAATGACGTAGCAGAGCATGCCGGCCATGATCGGCCATTGCGTGGCGACCTTCAGTCCGGTGGCGAACCAGTTGTCGCGGGTGAGGTGGATGGCGCCGCCGAGGGCATTGGTGCCGGCCTTGAGGAGGAGCTGGGCGGCGGCGTTCAGGATGACGCCGGTGATGATGAAGATGAAGGCGGAGGAATTCATGTTCTTGTTATGGTGGCTGCATGAGCCCGACGCGCCGTGGCGAACGGCGCGTCGGGGCGGAGCTGGGCGAACTCAGGCGCCGGCGGGTTCTTCGATGATCAGGGCCAGGGTGACCTTGCGGCCTTCGCCCATCAGCACATTGTAGGTGCGGCAGGCGGCCTGGCTGTCCATGCTTTCCACGCCGACATGCATGCTGGAGAGGCTGACGACCAGCTTCGGGTGCACGAAACGCTGGCGCGCGCCGGTGCCGAGCACGACCACGTCGGGACGGTCCTGGGCGATCTGCTCGAAATGGGCAGCCGTCAGGTCTTCGAAGCGCGTCACGTGCCAGGGCCGCGGCGGCACTTCCGGCATGACGGTCAGGCTGAAATTGAAACGCTGGGCATTGATCTCGACCCCACCGGCGTCGTAGCCGGTGACGGTCTGGTACTTCTCGTTGTTGTCGGAATGGAGCTTCATCGTGGGTGCCGTGTGCTGGTTGCTGTATCGGTCCATTGTACCCGGAGAGGCGAGGTTGCTTAAATCGGGCGCTTTCGGCAGAATGGTAATTTTCGCACTGCAACAAAGCGCCACCGAGCTGGAGACACATGCGACCGATCCTGAAATCGAACAAGCTGGATGATGTTTGCTACGAAATTCGTGGCCCGGCGCTGGAAAAGGCCCGTCAGATGGAAGACGACGGCCAGAAGATCATCAAGCTCAATATCGGCAACCTGGCCGTGTTCGGCTTCGATCCGCCGGACGAGATCGTCCACGACATGATCCGCAATATGCATGGCGCGGCCGGCTATACGGATTCGAAGGGCATGTTCGCGCCGCGCAAGGCCGTCATGCACTACACCCAGGGCAAGAACATTGCCGGCGTCGGCATCGACGACATTTACCTCGGCAATGGCGCATCCGAACTGATCGTCATGGCCATGCAGGGCCTGCTCAATAACGGCGACGAAGTGCTGGTCCCGGCCCCCGACTATCCCCTGTGGACCGCGGCGGTCAGCCTGGCGGGCGGCAACCCGGTGCACTACGTCTGCGACGAGCAGGCCGGCTGGCTGCCGGACATCGAGGACATGCGCAAGAAGATCACGCCGAACACGCGCGCGATCGTCGTCATCAACCCGAACAACCCGACCGGCGCCCTGTACCACCGCGAGGTGCTGCTCGAGATCGTCGAGCTGGCGCGCCAGCACGGCCTGATCATCTACGCCGACGAGATCTACGACAAGACCCTGTACGACGGCGAGGAGCATGTGTCGATCGCCTCGCTGGCCGACGACGTCCTGTTCCTTACTTTGAACGGCCTGTCCAAGAACTACCGTTCCTGCGGCTACCGCGCCGGCTGGATGGTGGTCTCGGGCGAAAAGCGCCACGCCAGGGGCTATATCGAGGGCCTGAACATGCTGGCCTCGATGCGCCTGTGCGCCAATGCGCCGGGCCAGTACGCGATCCAGACCGCGTTAGGGGGCTACCAGAGCATCGCCGACCTGGTCGGTCCGGGCGGACGCCTCCTGAAACAGCGCGACCTCGCGCACAAGCTGCTCACCGATATTCCGGGCGTGTCCTGCGTCAAGCCAAAAGCGGCGCTCTACATGTTCCCCCGCCTCGATCCGAAGATGTACCCGATCACGGACGACCAGCAGTTCATCTGCGAACTGCTGTCCGAGGAAAAAGTGCTGCTGGTGCAAGGCACCGGCTTCAACTGGATCGCCCCGGACCATTTCCGGCTGGTGTTCCTCCCCAATTCCGACGACCTGGCAGACGCCTGCGGTCGTATCGCGCGCTTCCTCGACGGTTACCGACGACGCCACGCGCGCTGACATCACGCATACACGGACACATCACATGAAACCCATCAAAGTAGGCCTCCTGGGCGCCGGCACCGTCGGCGCCGGCACCTTCAACGTTCTGCAACGCAACCAGGAGGAGATCCGCCGCCGTGCCGGCCGCGGTATCGAGATTACGATGGTGGCGGCGCGCAACCTCGACAAGGCGCGCGCGGTCGTCGGCGCCGGCGTCGAGGTCGTGGGCGACCCGTTCGCGGTGGTGAACAATCCGGACATCGACATCGTCGTCGAGCTGATCGGCGGCTATGATCTGCCCCGTGAACTGGTCTTGCAGGCGATTGCAAACGGCAAGCACGTGGTGACCGCCAACAAGGCCCTGCTGGCCCTGCACGGCAACGAGATCTTCGCGGCGGCCCAAGAAAAGGGCGTGACGGTGGCGTTCGAGGCGGCCGTGGCCGGCGGCGTGCCGATCATCAAGGCGCTGCGCGAAGGCCTCACCGCCAACCGCATCGAGTCGGTGGCCGGCATCATCAACGGCACCACCAACTTCATCCTCTCGGAAATGCGCGAGAAGGGCCTGGACTTCGCCACCGTGCTCAAGCAGGCCCAGGAACTCGGCTACGCTGAAGCCGACCCGACCTTCGACATCGAAGGCGTGGACGCGGCGCACAAGCTCACCATCATGTCGGCGATCGCCTTCGGCATCCCGGTGCAGTTCGACAAGGCCTATATCGAGGGCATCAGCCAGCTGCAGGCGCGCGACATCCGCTACGCCGAGCAACTGGGCTACCGCATCAAGCTGCTGGGCATCACGCGCCGCACCCAGACTGAAGGTAAAGAGGGCGGCGAAGGCATCGAGCTGCGCGTGCACCCGACCCTGATTCCATCATCGCGCCTGATCGCCAACGTGGAAGGGGCGATGAATGCGGTGCTGGTGCAGGCCGACGCCGTCGGCGCTTCGCTCTACTACGGCAAGGGCGCCGGTTCGGAGCCGACCGCATCGGCGGTCATCGCCGACCTGGTGGACGTGACCCGCCTGGCCACCGTCGACCCGTACTGCCGTGTGCCGCACCTGGCTTTCCAGCCGAACCAGATGACCGACGTCGCCATCGTCCCGATGGCCGAGATCACCACCAGCTACTACCTGCGCGTCTATGTGAAGGACCAGCTCGGCGTGATGGCCGACCTGACCCGCATCCTGGCCGACGCCGGCATCTCGATCGACGCCGTGCTGCAGAAGGAGCCGGGCGACCAGGTCAACCTCGACATCATCCTGCTCACGCACCAGACGCGCGAGAAGAACATCGATGCCGCCATCGAGAAGATCGAGCAGCTGCCGGCGGTCATCAGCAAGGTAACGCGCATCCGCCTCGAAACGCTGAGCTGAGCCTGGCGGGCGTCCGGCGTCTGGAAACGATTCGATCCCGAGGCTGCCTTCGGAAGTCGAATCGTTTTTTTATGTCATCGGCAAGTCCATGGGCCGGCTACAAGGGCTTGCCGGAACGTCGCAGGGGAAGGTGAGGGGAGCCTCGTCATCGTCGATGAAGGCGCAGGTTTGGGCCAGCATGTCGTGTTCGATCTGGTCGAACAGCGCGGTTGTCACACTGGCGTAGCAGAGGAGGAAGTCGGAAGAAGTCATCCGCGGATTCTACCTGCGCTGCGCTGCACAATTCATGCGACTCCGAACTCCCTTGAGACGTTTCAACGGCGCTTCTTGATGCGCCCGATTTACGCGGGACGCCGCTTGAACGAGGCTGCGGTCTATGCTTTTTACCCATCGGGTATCGCCAGCCGCGACTTTACGGTTTAGTATCTGCAACGCAATAGTAGAGCCCGGTAGTTTGCCGCGCCCGCTATTGTAGATTTCGGATTCCTTCTTTTAGACGAGCCCAACCGCATGAGCAAACCGAGCCAGTTTTCCCTGCTGACGCAACGCCGCTTCGGCCCGTTCTTCTGGACCCAGTTCTTCGGCGCCTTCAACGACAACCTGTTCAAGACCGCGCTGCTGGTCGCCTTGACTTTCGACACGGCAAGCTGGACCACGCAAGACCCGGCCCTGCTGAACAACCTGGTCGCCGGCCTCTTCATCCTGCCTTTCGTCCTGTTCTCGGCCACGTCCGGCCAGATCGCCGACAAGTTCGACAAGGGCAACATGGCTCGGTTCGTGAAGCTGCTCGAGATCGGGATCATGCTGGTGGCGGCCATCGGCTGGATGACCCACACCTTGTGGATCCTGATCGCGGCCGTGGTCGGCATGGGCCTGCATTCGACCCTGTTCGGGCCGGTCAAGTACGCTTACCTGCCGCAGCAGCTGAAACCGGAAGAACTGGTCGGCGGCAATGGCGTGATCGAGATGGGGACCTTCGTGGGCATCCTGCTGGGCGAGGTGGTGGGCACCTTGCTGGTGGGTTACAAACCCTGGGGCATCGAACTGGTGGCCGGCGGGACCCTGCTGTGCGCCTTCCTGGGACTGGCGGCCAGCTGGCGCATCCCGGCTTCGCCGCCGCCGGTCCCTAGCTTGAAAATCAGCCTGAATCCCTTCGTGGAATCGGTGCGCAACCTGAAGTTCTCGAGCCAGAACCGCACGGTCTTCCTGTCCATGCTCGGCAACTCCTGGTTCTGGTTCTACGGCGCCCTGGTGCTGTCGCAATTCCCGCTCTATGCCAAGGACTACCTGCACGGCGACCACAGCGTGATCATGCTGCTGCTGACCGTGTTCTCGCTGGGCATCGGCGCCGGTTCCCTGCTGTGCGAGAAGCTCTCGGGCCACAAGGTCGAGATCGGCCTCGTGCCTTTCGGCGCCATCGGCCTGTCGGTGTTCGGCATCGACCTGTATTTCGCCAGCGTCGCCTACACGAATACCGCGACCGTGGATGCGATGACCCTGGTGACCTTGCCGGGCGTGTGGCGCATCATGCTCGACCTGGTCCTGATCGGCGTGTTCGGCGGCCTGTTCATCGTGCCCCTGTTCGCCCTGATCCAGACCCGCTGCGACCCCCAGCACGTCTCGCGTACGATCGCCGGCATGAACATCCTGAATGCGCTCTTCATGGTGGCGGCCGCCGGCGTGGCGATCGTGCTGCTGGGGCAGGGCTTCACGATTCCGGAACTGTTCCTGACCACGGCGCTGCTTAATGCCTGCGTGGCCGTGTACATCTTCTCGCTGGTGCCGGAATTCCTGATGCGCTTCCTGGCCTGGATGCTGATCCACACCGGCTACCGCGTGCGCACCATCGACGCCGACCGCATTCCGGAAGCAGGCCCGGCGGTGCTGGTGTGTAACCACGTTTCCTATGTCGATGCGCTGGTGATCGGCGCCGCCAGCCCGCGCCCGATCCGCTTCGTCATGGACCACCGCATCTTCAAGATGCCCTTCCTGGGCTGGATCTTCCGCGCGGCCAAGGCGATTCCGATCGCGCCGGCCAAGGAAGATCCTTTCCTGATGGAGCGTGCCTTCATCGACATCGCCCAAGCCCTGCACGAAGGCGAGCTGGTCTGCATCTTCCCGGAAGGGAAGCTGACCCATACGGGCGAGATCAACGAGTTCCGCGGCGGGATCGCCAAGATCGTCGAACGCAGCAAGGTGCCGGTGATCCCGATGGCGCTGCGCGGGCTGTGGGGCAGCGTGTTCACGCGCGACCCCTCGAACCTGTTCGAGCGCTCGTTCGCACGCGGGATCCGTTCGAAGCTGGCGCTGGCGGTGGGCGTGCCGGTGGCGCCGGAGGCTGCATCGCCCGAGTATCTGCAGGAGCAGGTGCTGGCGCTGCGGGGCGACTGGAAGTAGGGTGTGCTGAGCTTCCTGGGTGTCTATGCGGCGGTGATGCTGCTGCATGCGTGGGAGAGCCGGAGGGAGTTTCGCCGGCATCCGGAGAAGGCCGCGCGTTACGAGGCGCTTCCCCTGGGCTACAAGCTGGCGTGCTGCTTCGCCGTCATGCCCTTGCTTGCAGCAGGGGGCTTTCATGAAGCCTGGCCGGTAGTGGGGCTGGTGTTCTTCTTCGTCCTGGAAAGCGCCTGCCTTCGCTGGTATCGGAAGGCGGGCTTGTATTAGCTGGCGGCGTGAATGCGTCAGGCTCGGTAGCCGACGTTGACCACCGCGATCATTCCCACCATCGTCACGATGGCAAGCAGCATGGGTGTCAGCGCCAGAAGGCGCCTGCCCGGACTCGGCGTGGGAAGACGCGTGCTGGCCTGCCTGAACGACTTCCAGCCGAAGTAGATGCCCAGCGGGCCGAGGATGAAGATGGGCAGGATCAGCCAGACGGTGAAGACGAGGGCGACGGAGCAGAGCAGGGACAGGACGGCCATGGCGCAATCGGGACTACGGATGAGCGGGCGTCCAGCATAGCACCGCTGGCCGGCAGGTCAGGTGAACGCAAAGGTAGCGTGTCAGGAACTGGTCCGGGAAAACGCTGCTTGCTGGGGCGCGAGAGCATGTCACAGCGCAAGAATCATGCGCAATCACTAACAAAAGCTCAAGTTTTCCGCTGAGCTCTGTTATAATTTCGGAGTTCGTCGGGGCGTAGCGCAGCCTGGTAGCGTACCTGCATGGGGTGCAGGGGGTCGGAGGTTCGAATCCTCTCGCCCCGACCAACAATATCAAGGGTGTACAGGTCTGCCTGTACACATCCACAGCACTGGATATTAGGTGTTCATCTAATATCAATCAAGGGTTGCTCATCGTTCGATGTGCAGCCCTTTTGCTTTTTCAACGACCTGTTTATTGGTTATGGAGCTCGAAATGCTCAACAAGCCATCCCCACGCCTGCCACTCGATTCTGTCGAAGAGCTGTTCGATAAACTGAAATGGGAGGAAACAAGGTTGGTTGACTCTTGGGGCGTTTACGATTCCTGGAATTTCCTCTTAACTGCACACCATCTTTACCATGACTGGATTGGTGGCAAGAAACTGTCCCCCGCGACCGACGAGCAGAAGGGGCGTAGACTCTTGATAGAAAACACATTACCAAGTATCAAAAAGCTCTTCCACGCAATCAGCGATGTCGCCAATGGGAATAAACACTTCGATCTCGACTCTGCAAAGAAGAAGCAAATCGTTCACGAAGTTACAGAGCCAGAAATCTCGGACTATGATTCGTATTTTTACGGGGAGATGATCTACATTTCATTCGATGACTATCGAGTGAGTATGTTTGCCGGGTCGGAAATGGTAATTCGATGCTTGGACTGGATCATCTACGGTGGGGACCAAACCGTGCTCGATGAGGTGTCGTCTGCCCTTGTCGAGATGAAGGGCACTCTCACGCCTTAGTCGTCGAGTCGAGCGGACCACTCCTGAGTATAGGCTGGTCCTGCATCACTCTGCGGCCGCTCCTCGTCCTTGTGCAGCATGCCGTGTTCGTTCATGGTGATCAGCTTTGCGTTGCACAGCAATGGAATCAGCGGATTGCCCACCTAAGAATTCGCATTGCTGGCGACGATGACACCGGCCAGGCGATCGACGCGCGGCTCGCCGTAGGACAAAGTCGTACCGGGCACCATTGTGATTAAGAGGCGCTCGCCTCCAGCGCGCAGGCGTTCCACCCTGGCGCCGACGTGGTCACTTGATCCGGCTCCTGCTCTGCGTTGACCACCGCCAACTTGCCGTAAATCCGACTCTGCCACCATGCCTCGTCACTTCGAGGAGGCGCTATGGTCTACTTCATCTATTCGGGCGATGTCGAGAAGCTGGAAGGCCGCAAGCCCTTCCGCGACGGCGAATGTGTCGCGTTGGTGCAGGAGACGACATCGGTCGGGCACACCAGCCGCTGGCGCCCCGGCCCGCGCGTGGTCGACCTGCATTACCTGAACCCAGGAACGGTGATCGCAAACTTCGTGTTCGACAGAAATGGCAGAGGACGATTCCCGAACCGGCACGGCTATCATGCTGCGCTGTTCATGGGATTTGGTGGACGAGGGCAAACGAGCGGGAAGCCGATGAGCATAGAGATGATGGATCAGTGGGTGCGTCGGCGGCCGCAAGATGTGGTGAAAAGTCGGCACGTCTGGGCGCGAGGGAGGAGTCATACGGAAGGAAATTCCCACCACGATTCTGATAATGCGGACCAGTTCTTCGTGGTGGTGCACGAATGAGCGCCGTACTTTTCGCGCTGACCGTCGCAGCCAGCGGGGCGCTCCAAATCATCGAGTGCCCCGCGACACATCAGCAGAAGCGATTGATCGGCGCCAGCATGTACGAGGGGGCCCACAAGGAAGCAGAGCTGATGGGAGGTCGCAAGCGGGTGCCTGGCGGCGTCGACGTTGACTACGGCTTCAATCGCGGGGATGTGAAGTGGGTAGCTTGCTGGTATGAGCCCGCAACACCGCGCTGGTACCACGTGGATCCGGCAGCAACGCGGTGCGACCTGAAGGAACGAGGCGAAGCCCCCGGAAAGATGACGGCGACCGTGCGCTGCAAGTAGGTATGGCCGCTGAAGTAGTCGGTGGGGCCCGGAAGGTTACTTCGCGTTCATCGAGCGGCAAGGTTCGAATCCGCCAGCGACCCGCAAGTGGCGCTGCTTGAGTCCTTTAACTGGTGCTGCGCCGCCGAGAATTCCCGCAGTAGCTCGCGGCAAAATATTAGACACCGTCTAATATCTCAAATACGCTCTTGAAGCGGTTTTTTTGCGCCATATTTTCCTGCAATTTTGTTTGTTGGAACGGAGGAAGTGCGCGCTATGTGGACGCCTCGCAGCCGGTTTGTTCACGCTGAGGGCCATTGCCGACACGGCGCGCTTGATGCGGCTCCTGCTGTACGTTGACCGCTGCCAATTTCCTGTAAACCTAGCTCTGCGACGATAGCCCCTCATCAACACAGGAGGCCAAAATGGATCGCAAACGACGACGGGGCGACGACAGGTCCGGCAAGATCACCCACGCTCTGCCTGTGCGCCGCGCCCAACCGGCGAACAGGGCCATTGACTACCAACAGGCTCCGATCAGCATCGCACTGCGCAAGCTGGCAACGCCATGGCTGCGGAGGGCGCGATGACGCGGCTGCTCCTCATCGTGCTGATCGCGGGCGCCATGCCGGCAGCTGCCCAGCCCGCCAGCGTGCAACCCTGGATGACTGGTGAACGCCTGGTCAAGCTTCTCGGGAACGTGGACCCTTCCGAAATCACCATGACACCCAACAGCCCGTTCTCGACCCGGGCAGTTGCGGCCGAATACCTCGACATGTCGAACGGCCAGTTCGTCCGCGGCTACATCCAGGCGGTGCACGACGCGACCGAAGGCAAGCAGTGGTGCCCGAGCAAGGGAGGGAAACCGATGCCCCATGAACTGGAGGATGACGCCCGGCGGGCGCTCCAGCAGCTGCCCGGCGCCCAGCTGAAGCGGAATGCGGCGGACCTCATCGTGGAAGTCTGGCAGAAGACGTGGCCGTGCCCGGCGGGGCAAAGGAGAGAGCGATGAAAGTACCTTATGCGAGCCTTCGAGCTCACTTTCCCGATACCGACAACGTCAGTCGCGAGGAGCTCTATCAGTGGATCGGATATCCTGAAAATGCAAGCAGACCGGGTTACTACAACACCTGCGCGATCCGCTTGAGCCTGGCCCTTCTCGGCGCCGGCTATCCGAATCCAGGGCTCTGGCCGATCAAAGCCGGGAAGTACAAAGGTCGAATGATCGAGACCGGCCAACGAAGGTTGAGTGCCTGGCTCAAGCGCCATGTCGGCAAGCCGGAGGTGTTCAAGAGCGGTCTCGAGGCGGAACGTGCGATCGGCGCTCGCCGCGGCATCATTTCCTTCTTCAGCCTCCATGGTGACGACAATCCCCAGGGTCATATTGCCATCGTTTCGAAAGATCGCTGGGGCCTGTATGTCCGCTGCGGAAGCGAACTCGACGGCACCGCTACCGGGTGCTACTGGACGTCGAAGGAAGTATGGTTCTGGCCGCTGAAGTAGGCAACACCGCCCACGCCTTCCCTGCCACTCACCTGGGGCGCGGCAATGATTCCGCCTTCAATTTTCGTGGCGCTCCTTACTGGTACGCGAGCGCCACGTCATTCGTCCTTGCCGGGCGCTGGTGTGAGCCGGCAAGCAGGTCGACGACCGACTCGGCAACGATGCGCGGCGAGAGGCTGTCGAGGCAGGCGTGATGTCCCTGCGGACAGATGCTGCGCAGGCAGTTGCGGCAGCTGACGTCGTGGAACAGCAAGCGATGTGCGACGCGCCACGGGGTGTGCTGGGGGTTCGTCAGGGCGTACAGGTCGACCAGGGGCGTGCCGAGGGCGGAGGCGATGTGTGCCGGGCCGGTATTGCCGGTGACGAGGAGGGCGGCCGAGCGGATCAGGGCCCCGAGTTCGCCCAGATCCAGCTTCCCGATCAGCGAGTGTGTCGGGCCGACCCAGCTTTCCTCGAGCGGGCGCAGCCATTGCGCCTCGTCGCGGGCGCCGCTGAGGATCATTGGATAGCCGAGCCGCGTTCCCAGCAGGCCGATCAGCACCAGCCAATGGCGCAGCGGATAGCGCCGCGATGGCGCGCTGGCGCCCGCGTGCAGCACGAGGTAGGGCGCCGCCGGATCGATACCCGCGTCCGTCAGCAGCGAGTGCACCTGTCGATCGGACTCATCAGGCACGGCGAAGGAGAGTGCCGTGTCCGCCGTCCGGCAACCGATGTGCGCGACGAGGTCGAGCTGGCGCCGCACTTCATGGCGCGTCGCGCCTTCGCGCTCGGGCTCCGGCACCCAGTGACTGAGCAGATGGTAGGGATTCTCGCGGCAGGATGCCAGACGCAGGGGAATGCCGGCCAGGTGGCAGAGCATCGCAGCCGGCAGCGGGCTTTGCGACCAGGACGTGAAGACGACAGCCGCATCGAAGCGCCGGGCGGCGAGGTCGGCGACGCAGGACTGCAAGGCGGATTCGTTCAAGGGCTCTTCGTGCTTCATCCACGGCGCCTTGAGCGTGACGACGTCGTCCAGTTCCGGCACGTGCCTCGCCGCGGCCGCGCCCGATGGCGAAGTGAGCAGCGTCAGCCGGCATCCGGGCAGCGAGTCGCGCAGCGCACGGAAGGCCGGGGTGCACATCAGCACGTCGCCGAGCGAATCGAGGCGCACGCACAGGATGCGCCGCGCGTGCCGCCAGGTCCGGGTCCACTCGACGCTCATCGGTCCTCGTCGTGGCTGGCGATCAGGACGGCGGCGGCGTACAGGTCGGGCGCCATGCGGGTGGGCACGCGGCGCGGGCCGAGGCGCCATTCGGTCTCGTTGCCGTTGTCGATCAGGAGGGTGCGGCAGCCCGCGCGGTTGCCGGCCTCGACGTCGTGCAGGATGTCGCCCACCATCCAGGAGGCGCGCAGGTCGATGCCGTGCTCGAGCGCGGCCTTGAGCAGCATGCCGGGCGAGGGCTTGCGGCAGGCGCAGACCATGGCGTAGGCCCCCACCGTGCCGAGCGGGTGGTGGGGGCAATAATAAAAACCGTCCATCGTCAGGTTTTCGCGGAACAGCAGGTCGGCCAGGCGGTCGGCCACGGGGCCCATCGCTTCTTCGCCGAAGCAGCCGTGGGCGATGCCGGACTGGTTGGTGATGACGAAGAAGCGGTAGTCGAGCCGGGCCAGCAGGCGCAGCGCAGCGCCCGCGCCGCTCACGAGGCGGATGCGGCGCGGCTCGACGTTGTAGGGCAAGTCGTCGACCAGGGTGCCATCCTTGTCGAGGAAAATCGCTTTCATAGGGAGTGAGTCAGTCAGGGCCAGGAGGTTTCGCGCAGCGGCAGGACGGTCAGTTCGGCCACCACGGTGCTGGGCGGAAGCAGCAGCACCGAGTGGATCGCTTCGGCGACGTCCTGCGGATCCTGCAGGGCGGAGGGGTCGAGCTCCGGGAAGCGTTCCAGCAGGAAGGGCGTGCGCATGCCGCCGGCCACCACGGCCGTGACGCGGATATTGTCGGCGCGCAGCTCCGCGTGCAGGGCGTGCGAGAGGCCGAGCAGTCCCCATTTGCTGGCATGGTAGGCGCTGGCGTTGGGCCAGGCGCGCTTGGCGGCGGTGGAGGCGATGTTGACGATGTGACCGCTGCCCAGGCGGCGCATCGCGTCGGCGGCGTATTTCGAGAGCAGGAAGGGGGCGGTCAGGTTGGTGCCCACCACGCGCATCCAGTCGGCTTCCAGCATCTCGGAGATCGGCAGGGTGACGTCGGTGCCGGCATTGTTGACGAGGATGTCGAGCCGGCCGAAATGGTCGAGCGCCTGGCGCACCGCCTGGCCGGCGGAGGCCGGGTCGGCAATGTCGACGCTCAGCGCGTGCGCCTGCACGCCGTGGCGGCGCAGGCCGGCCATGTGGTCGACCAGGCGGGCTTCCTGCAGGTCGACGCCGAGGATGTCGGCGCCGGATGCGGCCAGGCGCTGCGCCAGGGCGGCGCCCAGGCCGCTTGCCGCGCCGGTGACCAGGGCGGCTTTGCCCTGCAGGGGGGAATGCTCTTCTCGCGTCATGATGTGGATGAATTCTCAGGTTGGAAGGATGGCGGGCACGGCGGCCGGCCGGGTCTCGGTCAGCACCTCGCGATAGACGGCCAGCAGCTGGCTGGCCACGTGGCGCCAGGTGTAGTGTTCGCGGGCGCGGCGCCGGCCGGCTTCGCCCATTACTTGCGCCAGGTCGGGGTGGCGGTGCAGGCGCGCCAGGCGCTCGGCCAGGGCCTCGGGGTCGCGCGAGGGAATCAGGAAGCCGGTGACGCCGTCGCTGACCGTGCTCTTGATGCCGCCCACCTCGGAGCCGATGACGGGGCGGGCGCAGGCCATGGCTTCGACCGGGGTGATGCCGAAGGGCTCGTACCAGGGCGTGCTGGCGAACACATTGGCGGCGCTGTAGTAGTCGCGCAGCGCTGCGCGCGGCTGCTGGCCGGCGAAGCGCACGTGGGCCGCAACGCCGAGGTCGGCCGCCACGCTGCGCAGGCGCGCCAGTTCGACCGCATCGCCCGGCGCGGCGCCCGTGGTGTCGCCGCCGACGATCAGGAGTTCCGCGTCGATGCCGTGGCGGCGCCGCAGCATGGCCACGCCCTGGATCACGGTGTCGACGCCCTTGCGCGGCACCATGCGGCCCAGTTGCAGGACGATGAAACGGGTGTTGTCCAGGCCCAGGCGGGCGCGGGCGTCGAGCATGGGCACCGGCCACAGCTCGTCGGGCGAGAAGCCGCAGGGGGCAACCGTGATGCGCGAGGGCGGAGCGCCGTACAGGCGCTCCATGTCGTGGCGGTCTTGCGGACATTCGGCGATGATGCGGTCGGCCGCGCGCATCAGGCCGGCTTCGATGCGCATGCGCGCGATGGGAAAGGTGTCGGCCGTCCCCTGGGCGCGCCGGCGCACCCGGCCCAGCGCGTGGAAGGTGATCACGAAGGGCAGGCCGAGGGTCTGCTTCAGGTGCTCGGCGACCATGCCGGACATGAAGAAATTGGCGTGCACGATGTCGTATTCGACCGGCTGGCGCCGCACGAAGCGGGTGACGAAGCGGGCAAAGGCGTCCATGTGGGGCAGCAGCTGCTCTTTCGGCACGTAGCGCGCCGGCCCCGCGGGGACGTGGATGACGCGCACGCCGTCGGCCCAGTGCACCACCTGGCGCTGGCCCGGGGCGTCGCGCCGCGTGAAGACGTCGACGCCATGCCCGGCATGCGCCAGCTCGCGCGCGAGCTGGGCCACATAGACGTTCTGGCCGCCGCAGTCGATGCTGCCGGGGGCGGACAGGGGCGAGGCGTGTTCGCTGATGATGGCGATGCGGTGGCGCAGCCTGGCGGGCCTGGCGCCGCCCGGCAGCGGCGAGGGCGCCACATCCTGCGCCGCATCCTGCCCCGCGCTCTGGTCCTGTGCCGCATCCTGCAGGGCGGTCTGCACTTCGCTGAGTTTCATACGTTCTCCTGCCTGGTTGGGGCGGCGGCGGAACGGCTGCCACTGCCGCCGGTTCCGGTGACGTGGCGCAGCGCGGCATCCCAGTCGCTGCTGAAGCGGTCGATCGAGAAGCGCGCGCGGGCGGCGCGGCGCGCGCCTTCGCCGAGCTGGCGGGCAAGCAGCGGGTCGTCGATCAGTTCCTGCATGTGGCCGAGCAGGGCCGGCATGCGCGTGCCGGTAAAGCCCGACACGCCGTTTTCGATGACAGTGGCCATCTCGGCGGTGCCGAAGGCCACCACGGGCAGGCCGGCCGTCATGGCTTCGATCACCGCCAGGCCCAGGCTCGAGTAGCGGATGGGGCTGAACAGGAAGCGGTAGCGCGCCATGAAGGCGGGCAGCCGGGCGTGCTCGATCTCGCCGATACCGCCGAGTTCGTCGGCCGCCATGCCGACCAGGTCGAGCGGCACGGTCTGGCGTGCCTGCAGGAAGAGGTCGGGACCCATGCGGCGCCCGCGCCGTGCGAGGTGGTTGCTGACCACCAGGCCGCGCGCCAGCTCGCCGGTATGCGGCAGGCCGGGCGTCTCGGGCACGCCGTGCTCGATGACCTGGACACGCGTGCGGCCGCTGTCCCACATCAGCGCATTGAACGGGGTCACGTGCACCAGCAGCACGCCGGGATCGTCGACCGGGTGGCGGCTGTTGGTGGGGTGGGCGAGGGGCGGATCGTGTTCGAGGTAGATGCGTGGCAGCGCCCGCTGGGCGGGCGTGAGGAGCTCGAACTGGTCTTTCTCCCACTGGTAGTCGTCCTGGAACAGGATGCAGTCGAATTCCCGCTCGCAGGCCTGCTCGGCCGGCAGGTCGATCACGTTGTCGCGCCAGGGCATGCTGCCGCAGCGTCCGCCATAGCCGGGCGGGCAGCCGGGCCGGGACAGCACATAAAAATCGTGCGGTGCATGCGACAGGTAGTGCAGGTAGCTGCCGTGGGTGTGCCAGGTAAGCACCTTCAGTCTGCGCATGGCGGCCTCAGGCGAAGCGGACGCGGTAGCGCAGCGCGCCCATCAGGCGCCAGAATACGGCCAGCGGCGGGAGCAGGGCGGAGGTGAGCACCAGGTCGGCGACGTGGGCCGGCGTGTGCGCGACGCCGCGCAGGCGGTGCGCGCACAGGCGGATGGTGAGCAGCAGCCAGGCGGCGAAGGCGAGCGTCGCGAAGATGGTGAGACCCACGAGCAGGCTGGCCAGCCCCAGCAGCAGCATGGCGACGATGAGGTAGTGGTCCCAGCGCGGGCGCGGCTCGATCTTCTGGCGGTAGAGGGCCGGATGTTTCTTGTACAGCAGGGCGTCGAACACCGCGTGGCGGATCTGCAGCAGGCTGGCGCCCCAGGGGGCCGGCCGTACCGGGTGCACCACGAGGGCGCGCGGGGCCCGGCCGATGGCGATGCCGTGTTCCAGCAGGCGGAAGTGCATGTCGGCGTCGCTGCCGCGCGGGACGTTGAAGCGTTCGTCGAAACCTTCCAGGCGTTCCAGCACGGGCTTGCGGAAGAAGCAGTTGGCGCTGGCGAAGTCGGCTTCCTCCAACACGCGCGCACTGCGCTGCTGCTCCGTGGGACGGGCCGGTACCGGCGTGCGGATGCGGCCGCAGACGACATCGAGGCCGTCGTGGAAGGCGGCCAGGCCCTCGGACAGCCAGGTGGGCTCGGGCACCGCGTCGTCGCTGGTGAAGGCGACGATGGGCGCGCGCGCCGCCCGCCAGCCGCGGTTGCGCGCCGAGGCCGGGCCGCTCGGCCCGGAGTTGGCCACGTAGCACAGCCGCGGCCCGCGCTCGAGGGTGCGGGTGCGCCAGCCGGCGACCAGGTGCAGGGTGTTGTGGTTGGGTTCGTCGTCGACGACGATGATTTCGAAGCGCTGCGGATCGAGCTGCTGGCGCATCAGGGCGTCCAGGTTGCGATCGAGCAGGTCCATGCGGCCACAGGCAGGCACCACCACCGAAACCGCGAGCGTTGCGTCATCCGTTGCAGGCATCTCCACCTCCGCGTTGGTCCGCCGCCCTGCCGCATGCGGGTCGCTTCGTGCGACACGAGGCGCGCCCGTGAAGGCACGGCGATGCTGGCAATGAGGCGTGTTGAGTGCGGTTGGAGTAGGCGCCTAACGGTTGGGTTCCGCTGAGCTTACGGGCCTTGGAGGTGGATCAAGCGTCGGCGCGGCCCGGCGGAGTGCCGGGCCCGCCTGTGGAAGTGGGCGCACCGCGAAAGCCGCGGCGCGCCCCTTGCAGTCAACCGCGCGAAAAGCCGGTGTCGTCGTCCATCTTGCGGTCGCCCGCCAGGCGGTTGGCGCCGGCCGGGCTCTTGGGCAGGCCGCCGGCCACGTCGTTCGACTCGTGCACCGGGTCCTTGTCAGCCTGCACACTTTGTCCCGGCTTCCAGCCCGTGTTGTCGGCGCGCGGACCGCTGTTGCCGGGGCTGCGCGGCAGCCCGCCTGTGACGTCGTTCGACTTGTGCACCACCGGCGTGTCCGGCACCGGCGCCTTGCCTTCGCGCGCCGCGGCGCTGGTCTGGGAGCCATCGCGGTCGGTGCTGCCCTGATGGCCGCCGGTCAGGCCGGCTTTCTGCTGATTCTGCTGACTCATGTTTCCCTCCTTTGCTGGTTCGCGGGACCGATCGCCATCCCGGTGCCCTCGCCTCGATCGGCGCCGCGCTCCTCGGCCTGCCGGTTGCCGTAGCCGACCTGGGCGGTCGTGCCCTGCGACTGGTAGGTGCCCGGCGGCACGTCATGGTGACGGCCCAGGGAGCCGCCCTGCAGTTCGGGCTGGGCGGCGTTCTGCGGATTCATCACGTGCGTGGCCTGGGTGTGGCCGGCCTGGTTGGCCGGGTGGGCGCGCAGGTCGGTGCCGGAATGGGGATCGCGGTGGCCGACCGGCTGTTCGAGCAGGCCCCATGCCTGCGAATGCTGTTCCATCTGGCGCTGGTGGCTGTCGGTGATGCCCTGCTGGGGACCGGAGCCGCCGGTCTGCTGGCTTTGCAGGGAGCCGCCCGGCAGGTCGTCGGGGACGGCGCCGGCCAGCGTGGTTTCATTGTCTGCGCGCGCGCCGTCTTCGGCCGCGACTTCCTGCTGGCCCATGCGCGAAGGATCCTGCGCGCCCCGCATTTCGTTCTCGCCGCGGATCACCGGTTGCTGGTCGGGCGACTGCGGATAGGTATGGTCCAGCGGGCCGCTCTTCGTGTTGCCCTTGGCGCCCGGCGTCCATTTCTCGTTGGCGCCGTTATTCGTCTGGTTATTGAATTCGCTGCGTTGATTCGCGTCCATGTCGACTCCTTTCATCGCGTGTCGAGGCGCGCATATGCCGCCTGATATTGCCATGATGCGCGCCGCATCCCTGTTCCAGTATAGGAAGACGTAGGGGTGCCGTGTAGGACTGTTACTGAAGACTTTGTTGACTACTGGAAGTACATTTTCGCTGGTGCATTTTCTGTCGCGCGAAGTCCTACAAAGTCATCTGAAAGCGTCCTATACCCTCATCCAATTGCGCTGCCTAAGATGATTTCGCGCTCACTCATCGGAGTGACGGAACAGCCTGCCGCAGGACGCGGCGGTTTATAAGTGAACAGGGAGAAGATCATCATGGCCTCAGGTAATCAAGGTAACAAGCAGGGTAGCAACCAGGGCGGCAACAGCCAGAGCAGCGGCACCCGCAACCGCGGTTTCGCTTCGATGGATCCGGCCCGCCAGCGTGAAATCGCCAGCCAGGGTGGCAAGGCAGCCCACGCCAAGGGCACTGCCCACGAATTCACCTCGGAAGAGGCACGCCGTGCCGGCAGCATGAGCCATGGCAACCGCCAGTCGGCCAGCGCCGGTTCGGGTGGCCCGTCGCGCGCCGCGTCCGCCAAGGGCGGCCGTGCTTCGCAGGGCGGCAACCGCGGCGGCTCGAAAGAGTAAGCCGGCCGGCAAGCGCGCTGCCGCGGGACGGCAGGGCGCGTGAGGCAGAACCACGGGGAGCGCGAGCTCCCCGTTTTGTTTCCGATACCACACTATTTGCCTGGGGGATGAGTTAGAATCGCAGCGCCTTTTCCAACCTTTCCCTAGGATTTACGTCGTGAAATCAGCGGTCATTCGTCAAGTCAAGAGCATGTCCATGTCGTGCGACAAGGTCGGCAACCTGTTGCTGGTCAAGTTCACCTCGCATGGCGCGAGCGATGTGAGCATCCAGGTGCCGGCCAACATCGTGTTCTGGCTCCTCAAGCACCTGCCCGTCAACCAGGATCCGCGCCTGCAGCCGCCGCCGGCTCCCAACCCGATCACGCAGCAGGACTGGGACAATCCCTACACTCCGCGCGCCGAGTACGTGCAGTGCAAGGAACTGCCGGGCAAGCTGCGCATGCAGTTCGTCTCGAACGCCAAGGAAGACCTGGTGGTCGTGCTGGACCGCAGCAACGTCGAACTGATGCGCCAGGTGATGCTCGCCTACACCAAGGACCTGATCGACCTCGACGCACAGTAAGAAATCCGGCGCGGCGCCGGAGCGGGCAGGGTGCCTGCCTTATGATTGCCGGTAGTCGCGCGCCCCAGGCGCCCGTGCCTTCGCAACCATCAAGGATCAGCCATGCCCATCAAAATCAGCCAGACCTTCGACTCCGGCGCCATCGAGGTCGTCAACGCGAGCAACCCGAAACAGATCGACCTGAACCTGCGCAAGGATTCGCACGCCGACATCCACCAGTGGTTCCACTTCCGCCTGCAGGGCGCGCGCGGCCAGGCCTGCACGATCCGTTTCCTGAATGCCGGCCAGGCCACTTATCCGAAGGGCTTCGAGGACTACCAGGTCGCCGCCAGCTACGACACCGAGAACTGGTTCCGCGTGCCGACCAGCTTCGACGGCCAGGTGATGACCGTCAACCACACGCCCGAACTCGACAGCATCTACTACGCCTACTTCGAACCCTACACCTGGGAGCGCCACCTGCGCCTGCTCGGTGAAGTGGCCGAGAACCCGATCGCGCGCGTGCACGACATCGGCACCACGATCGACGGCCGCGACATGAACCTGGTCGTGATCGGCAACCCGCAGGCGGAAAAGAAGATCTGGGTGATCGCCCGCCAGCACCCGGGCGAAACCATGGCCGAATGGTTCGTCGAGGGCATGATGGATGCGCTGCTCGACGACGCCAACCCGGTGTCGCGCAAGCTCCTGCAGCGCGCCGTGTTCTACATCGTGCCGAACATGAACCCGGACGGCTCGGTGCGCGGCAACCTGCGCACCAATGCGGCCGGCGCCAACCTGAACCGCGAGTGGATGACCCCCTCGCTCGAGCGCAGCCCGGAAGTGCTGTGCGTGAAGGAAAAGATCCACGAAACGGGCGTCGACATGTTCTTCGACATCCATGGCGACGAAGCCTTGCCCTACAACTTCGTGGCCGGCAGCGAGATGCTGGCCGACTTCACCCCGGAACGCCTGGAAGAGCAGAACGCCTTCATCCAGCGCTACATGGCGGCCAGCCCGGACTTCCAGAACGTCCATGGCTACGCGGCCAGCAAGTACAACGAGGAACTCCTGACCCTGGCCTCGAAGTACATCGGCCACACCTTCAAATGCCTGTCCCTGACGCTCGAAATGCCTTTCAAGGACAACGCCAACCTGCCTGACCAGCACGTCGGCTGGAACGGCGCACGCAGCGCGGCCCTGGGCGCGGCGATCCTGCAGCCGATCCTGCAGACGCTCGACTGAAAGGAAAAAGCATGGGCGTCGAAATCGAGCGCAAGTTCCTGGTGTCCGGCGATGCCTGGCGTACGCTGGGCGAGCCGGTCCTGCTGCGCCAGGGCTACCTGAGCGCCGATCCGGAGCGTACGGTGCGCGTGCGCATCGAGGGCGAGCAGGGCGTGCTCACCATCAAGAGCAAGAACGAAGGCGCCAGCCGCGGCGAATGGGAATATCCGATTCCCTTGGCGGACGCCGAGGAACTGCTCGACCGCCTGTGCGAACGTCCCCTCGTCGAAAAATACCGCCGCCGCATCGTCGTCAAGGGCTTCACCTGGGAGGTCGACGAATTCCTGGGCGAGAACGCGGGCCTGGTGGTGGCCGAGATCGAGCTGCCGGCCGAGGACACCGTCTTCGACCTGCCCGACTGGATCGCCAGGGAAGTCACCGGCGAGCGCCGCTACTACAATTCCAGCCTGATCAGGCTGCCTTACTCGAAGTGGACCACGCCATGATCCAAGCATCACGCCGCAGCCTGCTGGCGTTGACCTTTGCGGCAAGCTTCGCGGCGCTGCTGCCGGCTAGCGCCGCGGCCCAGCAAAGCTATTTCCCCCCAAGCGGAGAGTGGGCGCGCAAAGCGCCCGCCGAACTCGGGATCGACGCGCAAGCCCTGGCCGGCGCCGTGCAGTTCGCGCAATCGCACGAAACCAGGCGCGCCCTCGACTTCTCGGACCAGGAAGCCACTTTCGGGGCCCGCCTGGGCTCGATGCCGACCCGGCGCGCGCATACCAATGGCCTGGTGATCTACAAGGGCTATGTGGTCGCGGAATTCGGCGACACCAGCTTTGTCGACCCGACCTATTCGGTGGCCAAGAGCATCCTGGCGACGGTCGCCGGCGTGGCCGTGCGCGACGGCCGCCTGCTGGTGGATGAACCGGTCGCCAAGCGCGTGAACGATGGCGGCTATGCCTCGGCGCGCAACAGCCAGGTGACGTGGAAGCAGCACCTGCAGCAGGAGTCGGAGTGGGAGGGCAGCCTGTGGGGCAAGAACGCCGACTTCGTCGGCAAAGAAGCCTTCGGGGCAGGGGAGCGCAAGCCGCGCGCCTTGCAGGCGCCGGGCAGCTTCTACGAGTACAACGACGTGCGCATCAACCGCTTCGCACTGTCGCTGCTGCGCGTGTTCGGCAAGCCGGTGCCGGAAGTGTTCCAGCAGGAGGTGATGGACCCGATCGGCGCCTCCAACGCGTGGAAGTGGGTGCCCTACCATAACAGTTATGTGGAACTGAACGGCAAGCAGGCGCCTTCGGTGAGCGGCGGCACCCGCTGGGGTGGCGGCATGTGGATCAATTCCTGGGACATGGCGCGCTTCGGCTACCTGTGGTTGCGCAAGGGCGCCTGGAACGGCAAGCAGATCCTGCCCTCGAGTTATGTGCAGGCGGCATTGACGCCGAGTGCCCACGGACCGGACTACGGCTACCTGTGGTGGCTCAATACCAAGGGCAAGAACCTGCCCGGCCTTCCGGCGAATGCCTACGCGGCCCTCGGCGCCGGCAGCAACACCATCCTCGTCTCTCCCGACCACGACCTCGTGATCGTTTGGCGCTGGCATGCCGGCAATGTGGCCGAGTTCGCCACCAGGGTCATCGCCAGCCTTCCGCGCTGATCGTCCCGCAAGTCCAGCTCAACGGCCCGCATCTGCGGGCCGTTTCTTTTTCGGCTCAGGCTTTGATCCATTGAGAATGTTAACGCGAATAAGAATGATTCTTGTTTACATGTCGGAGTATTTTCTTTACAATAATTTTCATTCTTGAACCCCCACTCTCTGATCGCTAAGGAACCGCAAGACATGAAAACAATAAAAAGCCGCAAGCACCCGCAACCCCACGTGATGGGCGCAGCCCTGGCCGCAGTGCTGCTGCCGCTGGCCGCCCACGCGGCCGACGCGGACAACGCGGCGCCGGACATGAAGCCGTCGTCGAAGGTCGAAATCGTCGGCAAGACCGAAAACGCATTCAAGGCCGAGCACGCGTCGTCCGCCAAGTACACCGAGAAGCTGCTCGACACCGCGCAGACCGTGCAGGTCATCAAGAAGGAACTGTTCGAGCAGCAGGGCGCCGTGACCCTGACCGAAGCGCTGCGCAACACCCCGGGCGTGGGCGCCTTCTTCCTCGGCGAGAACGGCAACACCAACACCGGCGACGCCATCTTCATGCGCGGCTTCGACACCTCGGGCAGCATCTTCGTGAACGGTGCACGCGACATCGGCTCGATCTCGCGCGACACCTTCAACCTGGAGCAGATCGACGTCCTGAAGGGCCCGGCGGGCACCGACACCGGCCGCGGTTCGCCGACCGGTTCGGTCAACCTGGTTACCAAGAAAGCCCACCTGACCCAAGCCGTGGGCGGCTCGCTGACCGGCGGCAGCGCTTCGCAGAAGCGCGCGACGGCCGATGTCAACACCGTCCTGAACGCTGAACGCGGCATCGCATTGCGTCTGAACGTCATGGCGCAGGATTCCGGCAACCCGGCCCGTGACGTGGTCAACAACAAGCGCTGGGCGCTGGCCCCGAGCCTGGGCTTCGGCCTGAACGGCTCGACCCGCGTGCATGTCGACTATCTGCACGTGGACCAGGACAACGTCCCCGACGGCGGCGTGCCGACCATCGGCCTGCCGGGCTACACCAGCCCGGACGTCAAGCGCCCCTATCTGACCGAAGCGGCGCCTGTTGATCCTAAAAATTTCTATGGCTCGGTAAGCGACTACGACAAGATCAAGGCCGACATGACGACCGTGCGTGTCGAGCACGAATTCGCGCCGAACATGCGCCTGTCGAATGTCAGCCGCTACGGACGCACCAAGCAGGACTACATCCTGAGCGCCTGGCTGGCGAGCGCGACCAACTTCACTGCGCCGCCCGGAAGCGACCCCTCGACCTGGACCGTGGCGCGCAGCACCCGTACCGTCAAGGACGTCGAAAACAAGATTCTGACCAACCAGACCACCCTCACCACCGATTTTAATACCGGCACTGTCGCGCACGCCCTCGTGACTGGCCTGGAATTCGTGAACGAGACCCAGGTGAGCTACGGCCGTACAGGCCTGGGCAGCATGGACCCGGCCAACCTGTACCGTCCGAACCCGCACGATCCGGTCAAGAACATGAACCCGGTCCGCACCGGCGCCTACAACGAAGGCGACGTCGACACCCAGAGCCTGTACGTCTTCGACACCATGAAGTTCGGCGAGAAGTGGATCTTCAACGGCGGCGTGCGCGTGGACCGCTTCCGCGGCACCTACAACGCGGTGGCCCTGACCAATAACGTGCTTGTCCCGACCCGCTTCAATGTCGGCAAGACGCTCGTCAACGGCAAGGCTTCGCTCCTGTACAAGCCGACCGCCAACAGCAGCGTGTACGGCATGGTCGCCAGTTCGAAGCAGCCGCCGGGCGCGGCCTTCACGGTCTCCGGCAACGCCAACAGCGCGCAGAACCCGGCCTACGATCCACAGGCGACGCGCACCTATGAACTGGGCGGCAAGCTCGACCTGCTGCGCCAGAAGCTGGCCCTCTCGGCGGCCCTGTTCCGCACCGACGTGAAGAACGAAGTCGAGCAGGATCCGGTCGACCTGCAGTGGTACCAGACCGGCCACAAGCGCGTGCAGGGCGTCGAGCTGGGCATGACCGGCGCGCTGTCGACCAACTGGCTGGTGAGTGCGGGCTACCTGTACATGGACACCAGCATCGAAGCGGGACGCATGATCACTGCGGACGGCGGCAACAGCCTGACCTACACGCCGAAGTCCTCCTTCACCCTGTGGACCTCGTACGACGTGACCCCGAGCTTCAAGATCGGCGGCGGCGCCCGCTTCAGCGACGAGCTCAAGCGCGGCACCGACGGCGCGATCGGCACGCCGAAGTACACCGAGTCCTACTGGGTCTTCGACGCGATGGCGTCCTACCGCCTCAGCCCGAACCTGGACCTGCGCCTGAACGTGTACAACATCGCGGACGAAGAGTACGTGGCCAGCATCAACAAGAGCGGCTACCGCTACACCCCGGGCGCGGCGCGCTCGGCCAGCCTGACGGCGAACTTCCGCTTCTGATCACGACGCCGGCTTCGCGCCGGCGTTTTTCATTGCTTGCGCTGCTGCTGGAACCACTCGAACAGGCCGGCCTCGTTATAGGCATGTACCCAGGCCTGGATGTGTCCGGCCTCCGGCAGCACCGTGTACTTCACATTCCCTCCCTGCGCCTTGAGCGCGTCCACCATGCGCGCTGATTCCGATTCCGGCACCGCATCGTCCTTCAGGCCATGGAAGACCCACACCGGCACGTTCTTCAGGCGCGCCGTGAGGCGCGGGATGCCGCCGCCGCAGATGGGGGCGACCGCGGCGAAGTAATCCGGGTAGCGCGACGCGAAGTCCCAGGCGCCGTAACCGCCCATGCTGATGCCGGTGAGGTAGACGCGCTTCGGGTCGACGTTGTAGCGCTTGAGGATATCGTCCAGCATCACCTTCAGCTGGTAGCTGTCCCACCATTCGCCCTCGGGCACCTGGGGCGAGACCACCATGAAGGGGAAGTCCGGGTCCTTCTCGACGATCGCCGGCGGACCCCAGGTCTTGACCTTCTCCAGGTCGGCGCCGCGTTCGCCCGAGCCGTGCAGGAAGACGATCAGCGGGACCTTGTCGCCACGCGGCGAATAATTCTTCGGCAGGAAGGTCAGGTAATTGATCTTGCCCTTGATGCTGGTGCTGCGTGCGACCTGCGGCGAGCGGGCGGTGGACGCGGTGGTGGAGGCGGCGAGGGCGGCGCCGGCCGTGCACAGGGCGAGGGCGGCGATGGCGAGACGGGTCAGGACACGGGGCATTGCGTACTACTCCGGGCAAGGTGGATGGAGCCTGCGAGGCAGGAACACATCGACTCTAGCACGGAGCAGTAGCACCGAGGCAATAACGTAGGGTGGTCGGCTTCGCCGACCGCGCGTTCAAACCGAGCGTGAACGGCACGCGTCGCATCCATTCACATGGTAGTTGAACGCGCGCACGGCAGAGCCGTGCACCCTACGGTTCAGTGGAAGTGCTCGGTCCCGCTCGGCGCGTCTTCCGGCATTTCGGCATGCACCAGCTCGCCCGTCGGGTCGGCGAACAGCGGGGCGCCGCAGTCGTCGCAGTATTCGGCGACGTAGCGCTCGCTGATGCGCTTGACGTGGGCAATGCCGGCTTCGTTCAGGTGGGCGACGATCTCGTTGATCGGGGTCAGCGGGGCCGGGCCGATGGCGTAAGGGCCTTCCATCGGCGTGCCATTCTCGTCTTCCTGGCCGTAGAGCGGCCACACGATGCCGTACATGACGTCGCTGTCCTGGCGCATCGTGAAGGAGACGCGGTACTCGTCGATCTGGATGTCGGCCGACTCTTCGCCGAAGCCGGCGATCACGGCGCGCAGGTCCGATGGTTCCACGCCCAGGGTGTGGGTGAGGTAGTGGACGGCCGCGCGAATCGAGATCGGGCGGATCAGCTTGTCGGCTTCGCGGCAGGCCACGTAATACGCTTCCGGCAGCAGCAGCTCGACGCCACAGCCCGGCAGCAGGCGCGCGATGTTGGCCGTACCCTGGGCGCGCCACTGTTCCAGCGCGCGGTTGCGTTCTTCGGCGAACTGGATGTGGTGCTGCGGCTCCTGCCAGCGGAACATCGGGGCGCCCTGGGGCGCGACGATCGCCACCAGCAGGTAGCGGGTGTCGGCCAGGAAGGGCGCGGTTTCCTCGCCGCGCGCGGCGGGCTTGACCGTGCCGCCCTTGTGCGCGGCCGCCGCCAGCTTGTGGGTGAGCGCGTAGGTCTCGGCATGGGTGCGCGGCAGCTGGTCGATCGAATACAGGGTCGGCGCCATGGCAATGCGCGTGCCCTCGGCCAGCAGGTGGGCGGAGAAGTGGGCCTGCAGGGTGGACAGCATCTCCGCCGGGATATTGCCCGAGGCGATGTTGAAACGGGTCCAGGCGAGCACGGGCGCAGCCACCAGCAGGGCCTGCCAGGTGACGTCGCTGCCGTCCTGCTGTTCCACCATGGTGGCCGACTCGCTGACCGCCTCGACGGCGTCCATCAGCACGTCGTAGGAGGCGAGGTCGTCCTTGAACAGGGCGTTCAGGGCGGCGTCGATGCTGTCCTGGTGGTTGGTCTTGAGCAGCTTCTGCAGTTGCGTGTCCAGCTGGCGCTCCCAGGTCCGTTCTTCGACCCGGCTGGCGGCCTGCATGATGGCTTGTGCAAGGCTGACGAGACGCTGGCTGTCGACGGAGAGTTTAGGGGTTGAATCTTTGGAAGGACGACGCATGGCGCTGTGGTTTCTCTTATTCGAAGGTGGACATCGCAAGGGCATGATAAACCCTGGTCCCCGGTATTGTAGTTGATTCGGCCACATGCCATGAACACAAGCCTTCCGCCTGGGAGAGGGAAGCGGGCATGTGCGCTTGCAAAAAACCTAAATAGAAACCATAATGCGAATCGTTCTCATTAAACTTATCAATAACTTTCCTGTATGACTGGCAAGCCCGGCCGTACCTCATCCAAGAAGAAAAATGACCAAGAATAATCCGCAAGCTGGCAGCACCTTCATCAAGAGCAAGAAACACGCACGACCTTCCGCTTCGACCTTGAGCGCACCGGCGATCGCCGTGCTGGCCACGCTGGCGATGCCGCTGGCCTACGCCGGGGGCGTGGCCGATGAGGCGCCCGAATTGCAAGAGGGCAGCAAGCTGCCGCAGGTGCGCGTCAACGCCAACGCCAATGGCGACCGCGCCATCCAGGGTCCGACCAGGTCAAGCTCCGACAAGTTCACCGCGCCGCTGCTCGACACCCCGAAATCGGTCACCGTCGTCACCTCCGAAACCATCTCGCAGACCGGCGCCGTGTCGCTGACCGACGCGCTGCGCACGGTGCCGGGTATTACCATCGGCGCCTCCGAAGGCGGCAACCCGGTGGGCGACAACCTCTTCATCCGCGGCTACAACGCCCAGACCGACACCTATATCGACGGCATCCGCGATTCCGGCTCGCAGTCGCGCGAGATCTTCGCGATCGAGCAGGTCGAGGTGGTCAAGGGCCCGAACTCGGCGCTGGGCGGCCGCTCCTCCGCCGGCGGCGGCATCAACATCGTCACCAAGACGGCCAGGGACACCAACTTCAGCAACGCCACGGTGGGTCTGGGCACCGACAAGTATGCCCGCGTGACCACCGACATCAACCGTGTGATCGGCGCCAATACCGCCTTCCGCCTGAACACGATGGTCC
Source organism: Massilia agri (assembly GCF_024753255.1). Taxonomy (GTDB): domain Bacteria; phylum Pseudomonadota; class Gammaproteobacteria; order Burkholderiales; family Burkholderiaceae_D; genus Telluria; species Telluria agri. The sequence continues at coordinate 77,565 of NZ_JANUHA010000001.1, read as the reverse complement.
ACAACGCCGACGTCGCCGGCCGTGACGTCGTCGGCGGCGAACGCTGGGGCATCGCCCCGACCGTCACCTTCGGGCTGAACGGTCCGACCCGGGCGATCCTCAGCTACTACCACATGAAGAGCAGCGAGATCCCGGACACCGGCATCCCGTTCAACAACCCGGTCACCAGCGGCGCCGATGTGTCGAAGAACGGCGGCGGCACCCCCTTCACCGTGGACCGCGAAGCCTTCTATGGCCTGAAGAACCGCGACTTCCGCGACACCCAGACCGACGTCGCCACCGTCGACCTGCGCCATGAATTCAGCCCGAGCCTCGCCGTGCGCAACGTCACCCGCTGGGGCAAGACCGGCCAGGACTACATCTACACCCAGCCGGACGACTCGAAGGGCAACACCGTCCGCTACGGCACCGTCTGGCGCCGCGCCAACACCCGCGTGGTGGATACGAAGACCCTGGCCAACGCGACCAGCCTGAACGGCGAATTCCTCAGCGCCGGCATCAAGCACAGCTTCAACGTCGGCGTCGAGTTCTCGCGCGAAGACACCGATCGCGGCAGCTTCATCTTCACCCCGGGCACCAACAACCCGCTGACCGGCACCTCGACCTGCCCGACCGCGGGCGCGGCGACGCTGTACAACTGCACCACCCTGGTCAACCCGAACCCGTATGACCCGTGGCTCTACACCCGCACCCAGTCGCCGACCCTGACCACGGTCGAGACCCGCACCCGCGCCGTGTACGGCTTCGACACCATCGAGTTCAGCCCGCAATGGCTGGTGAACCTGGGCGCGCGCTGGGACGATTTCTCGAGCACGCTCTTCACGCCGGCCACCGCCACCGCCGGCACGGTCCGCGCCCGCGTCGAATCCAAGTTCGACACCTACCAGGCCGGCCTCGTGTACAAGCCGAAGGCCAACGGCAGCATCTACCTGTCGTGGGCGACCTCGGCCACCCCGCCGGGCAACGACGGCGGCGACGGCCTGGACGCGCTCACCGTGCAGATCCAGAACCTGCAGCCGCAGAAGAGCCGCAACGTCGAGCTGGGCACCAAGTGGGAAGTCCTGCCGGGCGGCCGCCTGTCGCTGAGCGCAGCCATCTTCAAGAGCGACATGGACAACGCCCGTGTCACCGCGCCTGACGGCACCACGGAGAACGTGGGCCGCAAGGAACTCAAGGGCGCCGAATTCGGCCTGTCGGGCAAGCTGACCAATGCCTGGACCGTGTTCGGTGGCTACACCTACCTGGACGGCATCATCGCCGACAACGGTTTCACCAACACCGGCACCGCCGCAGCGCCGCGCTGGACGCCGTCGCCGTTCAACGGCAACGCCTTCCCGACCACGCCGAAGCACAGTGCCTCGCTGTGGACGACCTATGCGGTGAACAAGTCCTTCACCATTGGCGGCGGCGCCAACTACGTCGATCGCCAGTTCGCCAACGTGAACAACAACAAGTACTCGCCTGCCTACACCCGCTTCGATGCGATGGCGAGCTACACCCTGAACCAGAGCGTATCGTTCCAGCTGAACATCCAGAACCTGACGGACAAGTTCTACTTCGACCGCGTGTCCTCGCCGCACTATGCCGGCGTGGGCGCGGGCCGTTCGGCCAGCCTGATGGCCAACCTCAAGTTCTGAGTAACCGGGTACCACCCCCGCCGGGAAACCGGACTTCGCCCTCCTGATACCTTCAGGGGGGCTTTTTTCATCAAGAGGATTTCATCATGATGCTGCATATCCCGGGTGTCCTGAGCCGCGAGCAGGTGGCCGACATCCGTGCCCGCATGAAGGACGCCCCCGAGTGGGTCGACGGACGCGAGAGCGTCGGCCCGCAAGGCGCCCAGGTCAAGCGCAACCGCCAGCTGCGCGAAGGTTCGCCGCTTGCCGTAGAGCTCGGGCAGATCGTCAGCGCGGCGCTGATGAACAATCCGCTGTTCTTTTCAAGCGTGCTGCCGCTGCGCGTGCTGGCGCCTTACTTCAACGCCTACAACGGCGGCGAGCACTACGGCCTGCATGTGGACGGCGCCGTGCGCGCCCAACGCGGCGGCCTGCCGCCGGTGCGCGCCGACGTGTCGACCACGGTGTTTCTGTCCGACCCGGAAGACTATGATGGCGGCGAACTGGTGGTGGTGGATGCCTATGGCACGCATGAGGTGAAGCTGCCGGCGGGGGACGCGATCGTGTACCCCTCGGGAAGCGTGCACCAGGTGCTGCCGGTGACGCGCGGCGAGCGCGTGGCTTCTTTTCTGTGGACCCAGAGCATGGTGCGCGACGATGCGAAGCGCGCGATGCTGTTCGAGCTCGATACGAACATCCAGAAGCTGCGCGGCGCCTATGGGGAGAGCGATGCGACGGTGGGAATCACCGGGCATTATCACAACCTGCTGAGGATGTGGGCGGAGATGTAGCGGAAGATGAAGCAGTAAAGCGCAGGACAAGGAAAAGCCGGAACTCTTGAAGCGCCGGCTTTTTGTCTTTCAGCGCGTATTCGTCAAAGGACTTTTCGGCCGGTGAAGAGGCGCACCAGGATCACGACGACGGCGGCTACGAGGAGAATGTGGATCAGTCCGCCTGCCACGGAAGTGACCATGCCGAGCAGCCACAGGACGAGAAGAATGATAGCAATGGTATAAAGCATAATAGGCCTCCGCTTAGGAATAAGAGAGTCGCAGGCTTGCGATGCCTGCTTTCCCGATGAGTTCATGGTCTTCTCTCTTGCCAGGCCCTTCCGTGCGCGGACGTACGCAGCCTTCTGTTTCTGTGATCATCCAAAGGAAAACCGTGAAACCACTTCTGCCACTATTGCTGGGCATGACGCTGATGGGAAGCTCGTATCAGGTCACAGCGCAGGCATCTGCCGATTCGACGCCGACAGTCACATGGTCGCGCGTTGCCGATACTACCGTGGCGCGGCAGGAGATCTACCCCGCCGTCCTCAATGGCAGGATCATCGTGGCGGGTGGTGTGCTCTCTCAGCCGCCGGGCTTTACCGACCACGTCGAAGCCTACGATCCGAAAACGGACCGCTGGACCACGCTCGCCCCCTTGCCCGAAGGCCGCCACCATATCGCCCTGGCCGAGGCGGGCGGCAAGATCTACGGCATCGGCGGCTTTTCCGGCGCCATTCCAGACTGGCGCGCGCATGCGACGGTGTTCGTCTACGATGGCCAGGCGAACCGGTGGTCGCCTGGTCCAATCCTGCCGCAGCCTCGGGCCGAAGGCGTTGTCGCTTCGATCAAGGGGAAGATCTACTTCATCGGTGGACGTATCCCGACCAGCCTGAATGCGGCGCACATCAACGAGCATACGGATACCGCCAGGAGCGAGGTGCTGGACATCGGTTCCGGTCGCTGGGAGCGCATCCCTGACGCGCCCACCGCACGCAATAGCGCGGCGGCGGCCGTTATCGACGACAAAATCTATGTGGTGGGTGGCCGGCAGATGCTCAAGCAGGCCGATGGCAGGACGCGCCCGGTGAATGTGGCGACGCTGGAAGTTTACGACCCGGCTACCGGGCGCTGGGAGACGAGGGCGCCGATGCCCCAGGCCCAGGGTGGCCTGGCTGCGGCGGCCTACGGTGGCAGGCTGTACGCCTTCGGCGGCGAGCAGTTTGTTCCGAACATCAGAGTCTTCCCCGATGCCTGGGTTTACGATCCCGGGACGGACCGCTGGTCGGCCCTGCCGGCCATGCCGACGCCGCGACACGGACATGGCGCCGCTGTCGTCGGTAACCGCATTTTCCTGATGGGTGGCGGTGACAAGGTCGGGGTTGGCGCCAGCCGGGTGCAGGAAGCGCTCAAGATCTCTGCCAACTAACGCCAGCCTAGACGCAGGTCTCGGCGCTTGTGTTGTCGCCCATCCTAATCTGCGGCCTTGGGTTGGCCGCGGAAGCCTGCTCGTACACCAGGTAGCAGTCGTTCGCCCTCGGGGTGCCTGCGATGGACTTGGGGACGAGTGACATCATGCCGGGGTCGACAGACGATACCACATAGCTCGCGCTCAATCCGGCAGCGTCCGCGGTTGCCTGGCTTGCCGCCGGATAGCCGTGGATCAGCGCTACCTTGCTGTCCTCGAAGCTTTGTGTCGCCGCGCCATTGATGAGGAATTTTGCATGCGACATCGCGGCCACGGTCGCGAGGGCTGCCCGGGCATTCTCGAGCGAGGCATAGCGCGCTTCGCCGGTCATTGCCGCCAGCCTGGGCATGGCGGTGGCGGCCAGGGTACCGACAATGGCGACGACAGCCGTCGTTTCAACGAGCGTAAAGCCGCTTTCCCGGAAGCGCTGTCCAAAGGGCAGTAGACGTGCTTTCATAATAAAATGATAACTTTGTTGGGTTCATCCTAATATGAAAGCTCAGCAGGTGGCGCTCGCTTGCAAGAGCGCTCCGCGCGTTCCCGAAGCTGGCAGCCTCGATTGAGGCGTATGATCGACCCATCGGCCGTCATCCTTGAGGCCAGTTCGATCTATTGCTTAAGGAGAAGAGCTATGCGCGTTTACATGTTGATGGCGGCAAGCGCACTTTGCTTGCTCGGATGTGCGACCCCACAAGACCGGGCCCTGGCCCAACAGGCCGAAGTGGAGCGCATGATGATTGAGTTCGGGCCGGCGTGTACGCAGCTGGGCCATGTACCGAACACGGACCCCTGGCGCAATTGCATTCTTCAGTCAGCGACCAACGCTGGACGCGGGGGCGTATCGACCTCCATCTTCGGTGGCGTGGGCAGTGGAGGGCGCAGCAGCATCGGTATCGGCTTCGGGATCGGGCGCTAGCGGCCGCCATGCCCAGACGTAAAAAAGGCCGGAACCTTCGCAGGTTCCGGCCTTTTCGTTTGGCAAGCAGCCCGCGCGAGCGGGCCCCTCCCGATTACGCAGCCAGCAGCTGGCGCAGCACGAACGGCAGGATGCCGCCATGCTTGTAGTAGTCGACTTCGATCGGGGTGTCGATACGCAGCAGCACTTTGACTTCCTGCGATTCGCCGCCTTCGCGGTGGATCACCAGGGTAGCCAGTTGTTGCGGCTTGATCTCGCCTTCCAGGCCCTTCAGGTCGTAGGTTTCCTTGCCGGTGATGCCCAGGGACTCGACGCTGTCGTTGCCGATGAACTGCAGCGGCAGCACGCCCATGCCCACCAGGTTCGAGCGGTGGATACGCTCGAAGGAACGGCAGATCACGGCCTTCACGCCCAGCAGCTGGGTGCCCTTGGCCGCCCAGTCGCGCGACGAGCCGGTACCGTACTCTTCGCCGCCGAAGATCATGGTTGGGGTGCCTTCGGCGATGTACTTCATCGCTGCGTCGTAGATCGACAGCTGTTCGCCCGACGGCTGGTGGATGGTGATGCCGCCTTCGACCGCCGAACCGTCCGCTTTCGGCGGGATCATCTTGTTCTTGATACGCACGTTGGCGAAGGTGCCGCGCATCATGATCTCGTGGTTGCCGCGGCGCGAGCCGTAGGAGTTGAAGTCGGCCTTCAGGACGCCGTGGTCCTTCAGCCATTTACCTGCAGGACCGTCTTCCTTGATCGAACCGGCCGGCGAGATGTGGTCGGTGGTGATCGAGTCGCCGAACACGCCCAGAGCGCGGGCACCGGTGATGCCTGCGGCGGCGGCTTTCGGGGTCATCTCGAAGTCGGCGAAGAACGGCGGCTCGGCGATGTAGGTCGATTCCGGCCAGTTGTAGACTTGACCTTCGGTCGACGACACGCGTTCCCACAGTGCGCCCGGGTTGCCCTTCACGTCGGCGTAGTTCTTCTGGAAGACTTCCGAGTTCATCGCGAAGCGCATCAGTTCGCCCACTTCCTGCGACGACGGCCAGATGTCGCCCAGGTAGACGTCGACGCCGTTGCTGTCCTTGCCGACCGGCTCCGACATCAGATCTTTGGTCATGTTGCCGGCGATCGCGTAAGCGACGACCAGCGGCGGCGAGGCCAGGAAGTTCGAACGGATGTTCGGGTGGATACGTGCTTCGAAGTTGCGGTTGCCCGACAGGACGGCCGAAGCGACGATGTCGTTCTCGACGATCGCGGCGTTCAGTTCCGGGGTCAGGTCGCCGGCGTTACCGATGCAGGTGGTGCAGCCGTAGGCGGTCACGCCGAAGCCCAGCTTCTCCAGGTAAGGCAGCAGGCCGGCGGCGGTCAGGTACTCGGTGACGACGCGCGAGCCGGGAGCCAGCGAGGACTTGATGTGCGGAGCCACGGTCAGGCCGCGCTCGACGGCTTTCTTGGCCAGCAGGCCGGCAGCCAGCAGCACGCTCGGGTTCGAGGTGTTGGTGCAGGAGGTGATCGCGGCGATCAGGACGTCGCCGTTCTTCACGCGCACGCCGTTGGTGGTCTCGTAGACCTTGTGCAGGTCGTCCGGCGACTTGTTGAAGCCGTTCTGGGTGGTCGGCTTGCTGAACAGTTCGGTGAAGGTGTTCTTCACGGAGCCCAGTTCGATACGGTCTTGCGGACGCTTCGGACCGGCCAGCGACGGGGTGACGGTCGACAGGTCCAGTTCCAGCACGCGGGTGTAGTCGATCTCGCCGGCTTGCGGGATGCCGAACATGCCCTGCGCCTTGTAGTAGCCTTCGAAGGCGGCCAGTTCGGCTTCGGTACGGCCGGTGCCGCGGAAGTAGTCGACGGTCGCTTCGTCCACCGGGAAGAAGCCCATGGTCGCGCCGTATTCGGGAGCCATGTTGGCGATGGTGGCGCGGTCGGTGGTCGACAGCGAGCGGGTGCCTTCGCCGAAGAACTCGACGAACTTGCCCACGACTTTTTCACGGCGCAGCATCTCGGTGATGGTCAGCACCAGGTCGGTCGCGGTGCAGCCTTCGCGCAGCTTGCCCTTCAGGTTCACGCCGATGACGTCCGGGGTCAGGAAGTAGACCGGCTGGCCCAGCATGCCCGCTTCCGCTTCGATGCCGCCCACGCCCCAGCCGACGACGCCGACGCCGTTGATCATGGTGGTGTGCGAGTCGGTGCCGACCAGGGTGTCCGGGTAGAAGACGTCGCCCTGCTTCATGACGCCGCGCGCCAGGTATTCCAGGTTGACCTGGTGGACGATGCCGAAGCCCGGCGGCACGACGCCGAAGGTGTCGAATGCCTGCATGCCCCACTTCATGAACTGGTAGCGCTCGTTATTGCGCTGGAATTCCAGCTTCATGTTCAGGTCCAGGGCGCCCGGCTCGCGGAAGTGGTCGATGGTGACCGAGTGGTCGACGACCAGGTCGACCGGCACCAGCGGCTCGATCTTCTTCGGATCGGCGCCGGTCTTGGCGGCGACGTTGCGCATCGCGGCCAGGTCGGCCAGCAGCGGCACGCCGGTGAAGTCCTGCAGCACGACGCGGGCAACGACGAAAGGAATCTCGTCGGTGCGCTCGGCGGTCGCGCCCCAGTTGGCGAGCTGCTTCACGTGCTCTTCGGTGACCTTCTTGCCGTCGCAGTTGCGCAGGACGGATTCGAGGACGATACGGATCGACACCGGCAGGCGCGACAGGTTCACACCGAGGGCTTCACCCAGGGCTGGCAGCGAGTAGTACTGGCCGGTCTGGCCGGCGCCAACCGGGAATTCCTTCAGAGTGTTCAGGGTGTTGTGAGACATCATCTCTCCTTCAGTGGGGATATTGTTCTTTCAATTGCAAAACATCAGGCGATCCGTGGCTTGCGGCCCCGGATCAGCTTTTCTTTTCCGCGGGCAGCGAGGCCGTTACCGGCGCCATTTGCTCCGCATTCTTGCATTCGTTGGCCAGCTGGCGGTTCAGCTTCGAGTCCAGCAGGATGCCCTTGGCCGGGATGCCGATCCAGATCAGGCCAAAGTAGGGGTTCTCGAAGCGCAGCGCGCCGGTGGTCGTGCCCACGCGGTTCAGGCGGTGCAGGCGCTTCTTCCAGCGCAGGGCGATGTGGCTGTCGTCCTGGGCGTTCGTGTAGATCGTGATCTTGTTGCCGAGTTCGCAAGCGTATTCGGTCACGAGGGTATCCGTGATGTCCGGTTCGTCGACGTCCTGCGGGTTGGCGGCCGGCGCGGCGACGGCTGCGGCAGCGGCGGCGCCGGCGGCGACTTTCGCGCCTTTCCTTGCCTTTGCCTTCGGCTTGGCGGTGGACTTGGCCTTCAGGACCGCTTCGGCCTTCGGGTGCTTTTCAGGGGCGGCGGATGCGTTCGCGCAAACGCCAATGCCTGCCAGCGCAAACGCGCCGGCAGCCAGGAATCGGGAGAGGAGGGAGGACATCAGTTGGAATCCGTTTGGTTGACGATTGCCGCCGCGGCTTCCGGCAGCGCCAGGCCTGCCAGCTTCGCGCGCTGCAAAACGGTCCAATAATATCGGTAGCTCGCGCGGTCGTGCAAGCGGCCGTGTTGCGCGATCGGCCCCCATCCCGCGTTCATGGCTTCGGTCAAAATATTCGTCGCTTCATTCACTTCCGACAGGCGCGGCGTGAAGGCTTTCAGGATCGGCTTGATCTGGTCCGGGTGGATGCTCCACATGCGGGTGAAGCCGAATTCCGCGCCCGCGCGCTGGGCATCGTTGGCGACCACCGCGCTGTCCCTGATGTCGGTGGTGACGTTGTGCGAGGCCACCTTGCCGTGTGCATGGCAGGCCGCGACCATCTCGAGCTTCGCGCGCACCACCAGCGGGTGGGTGAACTGGCCCGGGGTGCGCATCGCGCTGGCCGGCACCGCGCCGTAGTGGCTTGATACGAAATCCATGATGCCGAAGGAGAGGCACTCGACCTGGGGCAGGGCGGCGATGTCGTAGGCTTCGCGCAGGGCGCCGTGGGTCTCGATCAGGACGTGCACCGGCAGGTCGCTGCGACCAGCCTTGGCGGCGTGCTGGTTGATCAGGTCGATGGCGCGAATGACTTCGGCGGCGCTTTCCACTTTAGGAAGCACCACATAGGCCAGGCGCGCCGCGCAAGAGCCGACGATGACCGCGACGTCCGCCGCGAAGTGTTCGCTGCCGGTGTCGTGCAGGCGTACGCCGATGCGGTTGAAGCGGTTGTCCTCGGAGTTCACCAATTGGGTCACGAGCAGCGCGTGCTCGGCTTCACTGCCGGCGGCGGCGCCGTCCTCGCAGTCGAAGGTGATGTCGAAGACGGGGCCAAGCTCTTGTTGCAGGGTCATCGATTTGCGCATCAGCTTCTCCGAGCCGGCGTAGTGATCGCAGGCGGGGAGGAGGAGCGGCTGGCGTTTGCCCTGGAATAAAACCTCGGAAGGGTGCATGGTATGTCTTGAAACGGATCGGCCATGCCGTCTATTCAACGGCATGGCACGGTTGGCGCAGGCGGGTGCCTGCGCCTTTGCATTGCTTAACCCGGCAGCTTAGTTCAGCAGATGAGCGACGCCGGCTTTCTCTTCTTCCAGCTCTTTCAGGGTCAGGTTGATGCGCTCTTGCGAGAACGCGTCGATTTCCAGGCCCTGGACGATCTTGTATTCGCCGTTTTCGGTGGTCACCGGGAAGCCGAACATGGTGCCTTCCGGGATGCCGTACGAACCGTCCGACGGGATGCCCATGGTGGTCCACTTGCCGTTGGTGCCCAGCACCCAGTCACGCACGTGGTCGATCGCCGCGTTGGCTGCCGAAGCTGCCGACGATGCGCCGCGTGCGTCGATGATGGCGGCGCCGCGCTTGCCGACGGTCGGCAGGAAGGTGTCGCGGTTCCAGGCGTCGTCGTTGATCGCTTCCTTCACCGACTGGCCGTCGATGGTGGCGAAGCGGTAGTCGGCGTACATGGTCGGCGAGTGGTTGCCCCACACGGCCATCTTCTCGATCGAACCGACCGGCTTGCCCAGCTTGGCCGCGACTTGCGACAGGGCGCGGTTGTGGTCCAGGCGCAGCATGGCGGTGAAGTTCTTGGCCGGCAGGTTCGGGGCCGACTTCATGGCGATGTAGGCGTTGGTGTTGGCCGGGTTGCCGACCACCAGGACTTTCACGTCACGCGAAGCGACGGCGTCCAGCGCCTTGCCCTGCACGGTGAAGATCTGGGCGTTGGCTTCCAGCAGGTCCTTGCGCTCCATGCCCGGGCCGCGCGGACGTGCGCCGACCAGCAGGGCCACGTCGGCATCCTTGAAGGCGGTCATCGGGTCGGCGTGGGCGGTCATGCCGGCCAGCAGCGGGAATGCGCAGTCGTCGATTTCCATCATGACGCCCTTCAGCGCCTTCTGTGCCTTCTCGTTGTCGATCTCGAGCAGCTGCAGGATGACCGGCTGGTCCTTGCCCAGCATGTCGCCGTTGGCGATGCGGAACAGCAGGGAATAGCCGATCTGGCCGGCCGCGCCGGTCACGGCGACGCGCATTGGGGTTTTAGCCATGATGAATCTCCAAAGTGGGAATGAAAACGGTCGAGCCGAAGGAATGCCTGAATGACGAAAGCTGCAATGATACCAAAACAGGCACCCTGTCAAATGGATATCGCGCGCGGCCGTGCGAGGACACGCGGAGGTCCAAACCGATCGCGAGTGTATGCCTCCGGTGTTCTATCTGTCAATTCATATCATATGTCTTATATAAGACACATGTCTTGACGGTCATATACTGGACTCGCATGCACATTTGTGGTGAAATCGCGGTCTATGAATCCCGTCCCGCCCCACAGCAGCGATGCAGCGAGCACCGACGCATCGCCGTCGTTTCGTCCGCTGTACCAGCAGATCAAGGCCCTGATCACCCAGAGCCTGCAGTCGGGCGAGTGGAAGCCAGGCGAACTCATGCCGAGCGAGGTCGAACTGGCCGGCCGCTTCAAGGTCAGCCAGGGCACCGTGCGCAAGGCCATCGACGAGCTCGCGGCCGAGAACCTGGTGGTGCGCCGCCAGGGCAAGGGCACGTTTGTCGCCACCCACGCCGAGGAGCGCGCCCACTTCCGCTTCCTGCGCCTGATGCCCGACGAGGGCGTTCCCCACCATCCCGACAACCGCTTCATCGCCGTGCTGCGCATCCGCGCCACGGCCGAAGTGGCGCGCCTGCTCGAACTGAATTCGGGCGACACGGTGGTGTACATCAAGCGCGTGCAGTCCTTCGATGGCGTGCCGACCATCCTCGAGGAGCTGTGGCTGCCGGGCCAGCTGTTCAAGGGGCTGACGGCGGAGCGGCTGGTGGAATACAAGGGGCCGATGTACGGGCTGTTCGAATCGGAGTTCGGCACGCGCATGATACGCGCGACCGAGAAGATCCGGGCGGTGTCGGCGGATGCGCAGGCGGCGGAGCACCTGAAGGTGGCGGAAGGTACGCCGCTCCTGTGCGCGGATCGCGTGTCGTTCTCGTATGGAGATAAACCGGTGGAGCTGCGCAGGGGGATCTACTCGACCGCCCGCCATCACTACCAGAATGAATTGTCGTAGGGTGGTCGGCTATGCCGACCGCGCGTCCAGCCAGACCACGCGTCGCCACGGTGCATCCGTGAGTTGAACGCGCGGTCGGCGAAGCCGACCACCCTACCATTGCAGAGGCCGGTGCCGGCGTCAGCAGCAATCGCACGAAGCGATTAAAATTAGTTGGTTTTGAGTAAGCGACGAACAGTACCCGGTTTGTTGCGCGGCTGTAGATTCTGGCAACGGAATTTGGAGCCAGTCACAAAATCGGCGAAAATCAAGGGTTCACTAAAAAACTGTCGTCATAAGGGAGGTGTTACATGTCCGAAGCCGTGAAAGATGCAGCAAAAAAAGGGCGGCCGGAGTTCCGCAACGTTGGCATTGGGGATATTACGGGTAAATATCGCATGCCGCCATCGGCCATCGTGTCGATCCTGCACCGCGTGAGCGGCGCCGGCCTGTTCCTGTTCCTGCCGTTCCTGCTCTACCTGCTGCAGGAAAGCCTGCGTTCCGAGTACTCGTTTGCCCACTTCGCGGGCATCGTCGACAACTGGTTCGTCAAGATCATCCTGCTGGGCCTCTCCTGGGCCTACCTGCACCACTTCACCGCCGGCGTTCGCCACCTGTTCATGGACAACCACCTGGCCCTGGACAAGGACGCTGCGCAGAAGACCGCACGCTGGGTGCTGGTCGTGAGCCTGGTGCTGACCGCGCTGGTCGGCCTGAAATTGTTCGGAGTGTTCTAAATCATGGCAACTAAAAATAATATCGGCCCGCGCCGCCTCGTTGTCGGCGCCCACTACGGCGTGAAGGACTGGCTGGCGCAACGCGTCACTGCCATCGTCATGGCCGTCTACACCATCGTGCTGCTGGTGTCCTTCCTGACCGCGAACGAATTCTCGTACGAAGCCTGGGCAGGCCTGTTCGCGAAGCAGTGGTTCAAGCTGTTCTCGCTGGTGACCTTCCTCGGCCTGTTCTACCACGCCTGGGTCGGCATCCGTGACATCTGGATGGACTACATCAAATCGGCGGGCCTGCGCCTGTTCCTGATGCTGTTGACCATCTTCTGGCTGCTCGCCTGCGCCGCCTGGACCGTGCAAATTCTCTGGAGTGTGTAATCGTGGCAGCTATCAAAACTGCAATCCCTACCCGTCGTTTTGACGCGGTCATCGTTGGCGCCGGCGGTTCCGGCATGCGCGCATCGCTGCAGCTGGCTGAAGCCGGCCTGAACGTGGCGGTGCTGTCGAAGGTCTTCCCGACCCGTTCCCACACCGTCGCGGCACAGGGCGGCATCGGCGCCTCGCTGGGCAATATGAGCGAAGACGACTGGTACTGGCACATGTTCGACACCGTCAAGGGTGGCGACTACCTGGGCGACCAGGACGCGATCGAATTCATGTGCCGCGAAGCCCCGAAGGTCGTGTACGAGCTCGAACACTTCGGCATGCCATTCGACCGCAACCCGGACGGCACGATCTACCAGCGCCCCTTCGGCGGCCACACCGCGAACTTCGGCGAGAAGCCGGTCCAGCGCGCGTGCGCCGCGGCCGACCGTACCGGCCACGCACTGCTGCACACCCTGTACCAGCGTAACGTCCGTGCCCGCACCCACTTCTTCGTCGAGTGGATGGCACTCGACCTGATCCGCGACGCCGAAGGCGACGTGGTCGGCGTGATGGCCCTGGAAATGGAAACCGGCGACGTGATGATCCTGGAAGCGAAGACCACCATCTTCGCCACCGGCGGCGCAGGCCGCATCTTCGCCGCATCGACCAACGCCTTCATCAACACCGGCGACGGCATGGGCATGGCGGCGCGCGCCGGCCTGCCGCTGCAGGACATGGAGTTCTGGCAGTTCCACCCGACCGGCGTGGCCGGCGCGGGCGTCCTCATCACCGAGGGCGTGCGCGGCGAGGGCGGCATCCTGATCAACTCGAACGGCGAACGCTTCATGGAGCGCTACGCGCCGACCCTGAAGGACCTGGCGCCGCGCGACTTCGTCTCGCGCTCGATGGACCAGGAGATCAAGGAAGGCCGCGGCTGCGGTCCGAACAAGGACCACGTGCTGCTGGACCTGCGCCACATCGGCAAGGACACCATCGAGAAGCGCCTGCCGTCGATTCTCGAAATTGGCCACAAGTTCGCCAACGTCGATGCGACCAAGGAACCGATCCCGGTCGTCCCGACCATCCACTACCAGATGGGCGGCATCCCGACCAACATCCACGGCCAGGTCGTCGCTCCTGACGGCGCCGGCGGCCAGAAGATCGTCAATGGCCTGTACGCGATCGGCGAATGCGCCTGCGTCTCGGTCCACGGCGCCAACCGCCTGGGCACCAACTCGCTGCTCGACCTGGTGGTCTTCGGCCGCGCGGCCGGCAACCACGTCGTCGCCTCGAACCTGAAGCAGAAGCTGAACAAGCCGCTGCCAGCCGACGCAGCCGACTTCGCGCTCGAGCGCCTGAACCGCCTCGAGACCTCGACCGGCAGCGAAAAAGTGCAGGGCGTCGCCAACGACATCCGCGCCACCATGCAGAAGTACTGCGGCGTGTTCCGTACCCAGGAACTGCTGGATGCGGGCGTCAAGGAAATCATGAAGCTGGACGAGCGCCGCAAGCACGTGTCGTTCAAGGACAAGTCGAAGGTGTTCAACACCGCCCGCGTGGAAGCGCTGGAACTCGACAACCTGATCGAGACCGCCAAGGCGACCATCGTGTCGGCAGCGGCCCGTCCGGAATCGCGCGGCGCGCACGCCCACAGCGACTACCCGAACCGCGACGACGAGAACTGGATGAAGCATACCCTGTGGTTCTCGGAGAACAACCGCCTCGAGTACAAGGCTGTGGTCACCAAGCCGCTGACCGTCGACACCTTCAAGCCGAAGGCCCGTACTTTCTAATTTATGCAGGGCCGCGACGTGGTCGCGGCCCGTGAAAAACAGGTAAAAACATGGCACGCACCGTCCAACTGAAGATCTACCGCTACGATCCGGACAAGGATACGAAGCCTTACATGCAAGACGTCACCGTCGAGCTGCAAGACACCGACAAGATGCTGCTCGACGCGCTGCAGCGCATCAAGTCGGACGTCGACGATTCGCTGGCCCTGCGCCGCTCCTGCCGCGAAGGCGTGTGCGGTTCGGACGCGATGAACATCAACGGCAAGAACGGCCTGGCCTGCACCACCAACCTGAACGAGCTGACCCAGCCGATCGTGCTGCGTCCGCTGCCAGGCCTGCCGGTGGTCCGCGACCTGATCGTCGACATGACCAACTTCTTCAAGCAGTACCACTCGATCAAGCCGTACCTGATCAACGACTCGATCAAGCCGGAGAAAGAGCGCCTGCAGTCGCCGGAAGAGCGCGAAGAGCTCGACGGCCTGTACGAGTGCATCCTGTGCGCCTGCTGCTCGACCTCCTGCCCGTCGTTCTGGTGGAACCCGGACAAGTTCGTCGGCCCGGCCGGCCTGCTGCAGGCCTACCGCTTCATCGCCGACTCGCGCGACGAAGCCACCAACGAGCGCCTGGACAACCTGGAAGACCCGTACCGCCTGTTCCGCTGCCACTCGATCATGAACTGCACGGACGTGTGCCCGAAGGGCCTGAATCCGAACAAGGCGATCGGCAAGATCAAGGAATTGCTGGTTCGTCGCGCGATCTAAGATCGTCGCTCAGTTCAAACGTGATTTGAACGCGCGGTCGGGGAACCCGACCACCCTACGTAGGGTGCACGGCTTTGCCGTGCGCGCGTTCAGCCAGCCGTAGCACATAGCCGCAAAATGCAGCATCACGCAGTAAAAGATGCCGCAAATACAGTAAAAGTACCGTACTGCCTATTCCCGGCATGCGGAGTATGATGTTGACCCAACAACGGACTCTAGTGAAAACGCATCAATCCGACCCCACGAACCGCGCCCGCCTGCGCTGGCGCGCCCGCCGTGGCCTGCTCGAGAACGATTTGATCCTCACGCGCTTCCTCGATGCGCATGAAGAAGAATTGAGCGACGAGGAAGTCGATGCGCTGACCCGCTTGCTGGACCTGGCGGACAATCCGCTGATGGACCTGCTGCTGGGCCGCTCCGAGCCTGAAGGCGAGGTCGACCGGCCGCACGTGCGCGCCTTGCTGGCGCGCCTGCGGCAAGCGTGAGACAGCCGTTTTTTGTTTTTAAGATCCACTCCCACAAGAAGGAAGTGCCATGAATATCTCTGATACCAAAGCCACCCTGTCGTTCTCCGACGGCAGCCCGTCGGTCGACATGCCGATCTACAAAGGCACCATCGGCCCGGACGTCATCGACATCCGCAAGCTGTACGGCCAGACCGGCAAGTTCACCTACGACCCTGGCTTCATGTCGACTGCCTCGTGCAACTCGAGCATCACCTACATCGACGGTGACAAGGGCGAGCTGCTGTACCGCGGCTACCCGATCGAGCAGCTGGCCGTCAACTGCGACTTCCTGGAAACCTGCTACCTGCTGCTGAACGGCGAACTGCCGAACGCCGCGCAGAAGGCCGAATTCGAGAACACCGTGACCCGTCACACGATGGTCCACGAGCAGATGAACTTCTTCTTCCGCGGCTTCCGCCGCGACGCGCACCCGATGTCGGTCCTGGTCGGCACCGTCGGCGCGCTGGCCTCGTTCTACCACGACTCGCTGGACATCAACGATCCGCAGCAGCGCGAAATCTCGGCCATCCGTCTGATCGCCAAGCTGCCGACCCTGGTCGCCATGGCATACAAGTACTCGATCGGCCAGCCGTTCATGTACCCGCGCAACGACCTGTCGTACAGCGCGAACTTCATGCACATGATGTTCGCCAACCCGTGCGAAGAGTACAAGGTCAACGACGTGCTGGTGCGCGCCCTGGACCGCATCCTGATCCTGCACGCCGACCACGAGCAGAACGCGTCGACCTCGACCGTCCGCCTGGCCGGCTCGTCGGGCGCCAACCCGTTCGCCTGTATCGCTGCCGGTATCGCCTGCCTGTGGGGCCCGGCGCACGGCGGCGCCAACGAAGCCGCACTGACCATGCTGAAGGAAATCGGCAGCGTCGAGAACATCCCGGCCTTCATCGAGAAGGTCAAGGACAAGAACTCGGGCGTGAAGCTGATGGGCTTCGGTCACCGCGTGTACAAGAACTTCGACCCGCGCGCCAAGCTGATGCGCGAAACCTGCCACGAAGTGCTGAACGAACTGGGCCTGCAGGACGACCCGCTGTTCAAGCTGGCGATGGAACTGGAAAAGATCGCCCTGAACGACGAATACTTCGTGTCGCGCAAGCTGTACCCGAACGTCGACTTCTACTCGGGCATCGTGCAGTCGGCCCTGGGCATCCCGGTCTCGCTGTTCACCGGTATCTTCGCGATGGCCCGTACCATCGGCTGGATCGCCCAGTGGAACGAAATGATCGCCGATCCGGAACAGAAGATCGGCCGCCCGCGCCAGCTGTTCGTCGGCTCGCCGGTGCGCGACGTGCCGGGGATCGACAAGCGCTGATCTTTAGCGCAGCGTTATCAGGAAAGCGGACTTCGGTCCGCTTTTTTTTTATGTATGTAATCTCTCAAGTTCATCTTTAACATTTCCGTAATAAAAAATGATGTACTATTAAGAAATAGTTAATTACTTGGTTCATCGCTACAAATGGACGCGCTAGCACATATCACCAATTTGGCACAGGATTGCGTCGGTTATAGTCCGCTGATATTACTAGGAAGCGGTGCGTCTGCCGGGCACGGTATTCCCGGTATGTGGCACTTAGGTGAGCATCTGACTAATTCCGTTTTGCCAGACGGCTTAACGGATACAGATAAGAAGGGCTGGGAGTCGTTCCTGAACCTATTGCCTACAACCGACCTAGAAAGTGCGCTAACAAACGTGACTCTCACCGCGCGGATGACGACACATGTTGTCACGTCCACTTGGGATTATTTAAACAAATATGACATTAACGTTTTTGAAAGAGTCTGTTCTGACCGCCGCTACTTACCGCTAACTAAGCTCTATCAACATCTGTTTAGAAGCACCAATAAAGAAGTGCAGGTCGTGACTCCGAACTATGATCGACTCGCTGAGTATGCTGCAGAGGCGGGGGGCTTTACCGCATACACAGGCTTCTCGTTCGGCTATCTAGGCTCCCGCTCTCCCGTGCCAGGGCCTCGTGTCTTTCAAGGTAAAGCTCAGACGCGTACAGTTAGCGTCTGGAAAGTGCACGGTTCATTTGGATGGTTTTCCGACTTAGATGGAACCGTAATAAGCCTGCCGCCAAGTGCAATTCGACCGACGTCGCTCACTCCCGTAATTATTACGCCCGGAATTGAAAAGTATCGCCTGACACATGAGGAGCCGTTCCGCACCACAATGCAACAGGCGGATGAGGCAATCCGTTCAGCGAAAGCATATCTATGTATTGGCTATGGATTTAATGATCGACACATCCAAACCCTTATGGTTGGGCGATGTGAGTCAGAAGATGTTCCTTTGATTCTCTTAACCAAAGAAATAAGTCCAACTGCGCATCAATTCCTCCGCGCTGGAAAATGTCGTAGGTATGCAGCTTTGGAGGAATGCGGTAATAACACAAAAATATTCTGTAATGAATTTCCTGATGGCATAGAGGTCAAGAATGCGTCATTGTGGAAACTGGCAGATTTTATGAATCTTGTTTCATAGGGGGGCATGCATGAGTATTTTGGCATATGAGGATCATGAAGCACTTGGGCGAGTACGCTCAGTCGATACGGCAACGGTCATTGTTGTTGTTGACGACGTTGAGCGCTTACGGAAATTGCAAGTAAATCGACTGGCAGTACTCCAAAGCAGCAAGCCAGGGCAATACCTCATAGGTATAATTCAAAAGATAACGCGAAATGCAGTCGATGGCGGAAATGCTCTTCAAGAAGACGAAACGCAAGATGATGAGGAGATTTCTGAAGTAAATATGGTCCGGATAGCACTGATCGGAACTCTTATTGACAAGCTTGGAAGTAAGTCTAACGTTTTCTTGAGAACGTTGGAAACCGTCCCGGAAATCGATGCGTGTTGTTTTTCACTGGAAGAGAAACGTCTAACTGAATTTATGCGTGTAATCGCAGCGATCGGTTCAGATTCTCAGCGGTTATCGCTAGGTCAATATACACTTGATGAAAAAGCTGTTGCGTATTTGAACGGAAACAAATTTTTCCAACGCCATGCTGTGGTTGTTGGGAGCACAGGCTCAGGAAAATCATGGACGACTGCCCGAATCCTTGAGCAAGTATCCGGACTCGAAAACTCTAATGCAATCGTCTTTGACGTGCATGGAGAATATGCACCGTTAACGGGAGAAGGGATACGCCATTATAGGATCGCCGGACCAGGCGATTTGGAAACTTCCCAAGGTCTCCAAGACGGGATTATTTATCTCCCGTATTGGCTTCTCAGTTACGACGCAATGACATCCATGTTTGTTGATAGAAGCGACCAGAACTCGCCAAACCAGACAATGCTTATGTCACGAGCCGTAGTGAACGCAAAAAGAAAGTTCCTTGTCGATGTTGGGCAAGACCAACTTCTAGAAAATTTTACCATCGACAGCCCAGTTCCTTTTAGTATTGATGCCGTTATCAATGAGCTTAATGCAGTTAATACGGAAATGGTCCAAGGTGTCAGAGGAGATAAGCAAGGCGACTTTCATGGTAAGTTGAGTCGCTTAATACAAAGGTTTGAGAATAAACGTACCGATCGGCGTCTTGGATTTCTGTTTCGCGGAGGCGCGCAGACTCTCGAATTTGAATGGCTGGAAAAACTCGTCATCACTCTGTTGGCTGGAACCGCCGATCAGAAAGATAAGCGCGGTGGCGTAAAAATCATTGACTTCTCTGAAGTGCCAAGTGATATATTGCCGGCGATTGTGAGTTTGGTAGCCAAGTTGGCATTTTCTGTCCAACAATGGAGCGAGCCGTCACAACGTCATCCTATTGCGTTGTTCTGCGATGAGGCTCACTTGTATATCCCGGAACGGAGTGATGCAGGCGCAACAGGCAGCGTTTCGGTGGAGATATTTGAAAGAATTGCGAAAGAGGGACGTAAGTACGGAGTCGGGCTGGTTGTGATTAGCCAG
Source organism: Massilia agri (assembly GCF_024753255.1). Lineage (GTDB taxonomy): Bacteria > Pseudomonadota > Gammaproteobacteria > Burkholderiales > Burkholderiaceae_D > Telluria > Telluria agri. The sequence continues at coordinate 58,195 of NZ_JANUHA010000001.1, read as the reverse complement.
CGTCCGTCTGAAGTCAACAGAACTGTTCTAAGTCAATGTAATAATTTAGTAGCCATGCGTCTTACGAACGGTGATGACCAAGCAGTGGTTCGAAGGCTTCTGCCTGATTCGTTAGGCGGTTTTGGCGATCTTCTTCCGGTTTTAGACACTGGTGAAGCGTTAGTTGTAGGCGATTCCAGCTTGCTGCCAACACGAGTTCGTGTAACGGAACCTAAGCAAAGGCCGAACAGCGGAACTGTTGAGTTTTGGGAACGCTGGTCGACGTCAGCTCCAATCGGCGGGCACGCCGAAGCAGTCGCGAACTGGCGGAGACAATCGATGTAACTGTTAAATGTTTGATCTTAAACGCGATTTCAATGAAAGTCGCGTTGAAATAACATTCAACAGCAAAACGAATTCGGACGACTGTAAGACGTGGCGCGGTATCTATCTCAATTCCACTTCCACGACTCTGTCGGCTAATTGACTGAAGTAGGATAGCCTGCGGTCGAGGGTGTTGTCGACTGTTCACCCCAGTCCGTATCGCTTGTCTGCGGGCCCGGCGCACGGCGGCGCCAACGAAGCCGCACTGACCATGCTGAAGGAAATCGGCAGCGTCGAGAACATCCCGGCCTTCATCGAGAAGGTCAAGGACAAGAACTCGGGCGTGAACTGATGGGCTTCGGTCACCGCGTCTACAAGAACTTCGGCCCGCACGCCAAGCTGATGCGCGAAACCTGCCACGAAGTGCTGAACGAACTGGGCCTGCAGGACGACCCGCTGTTCAAGCTGGCCATGGAACTGGAAAAGATTGCGGTGAACGACGAATACTTCGTGTCGCGCAAGCTGTACCCGAACGTCGAATTCTACTCGGGCATCGTGCAGTCGGCCCTGGGCATACCGGTCTCGCTGTTCACCGGTATCTTCGCGATGGCGCGTACCATAGGCTGGATCGCCCAGTGGAACGAAATGATCGCCGATCCGGAACAGAAGATCGGCCGTCCGCGCCAGCTGTTCGTCGGCTCGCCAGTGCGCGACGCGCCGGGCACCGACAAGCGTTAACTCATAGCACAGCGTCATCAAGAAAGCGGGCTCAGGCCCGCTTTTTTTCGCCATCGTATTGGAAGTTGTGTCGTAAGTATGCGCATTGCATTGTAAGTCTATTTATCTTGAGATAATTTATGGTCTCGATAATCAAAATTTAAATCTGGAAAACGGATTTCTTCATGACAAGAAAATCGGCTGGTCCAAGCTGCAAGACGTAGAAAATAAAAAATTTGCTTGCGGGTTCTGTGGCACTGTTGTTTCTTCGGTTAAAGGATATAAGCTGGGACAGTTGTGTGACGGTAGTGGGCGTCAAGTAGGTGGAGTTTACATATGCCCGAACTGCGGTGGTCCAAACTTCTTTTCGCTTGACGGGCTTCGGCCCCCGCAACCCGCACTGGGAAACTCCGTTTCGTATGTTCCTGACGAATTAAACGCTTTATATGAAGAAGCTTGTAAATGTACAAGCCAACGGTGCTTGCTGCATATGTATTGCTATTTCACAAATGTTGATGGACATTGCACTTCACCAAGGGGCGAATGAAGGTCTGGAGTTTATCGAATATGTAAGCATTCTTTCAGCACAGGGATATGTCCCCCCAGAACGGCTCAAATTGGGTGGATCATTCGGAAGACAGGAATGAGGCTACTCACGAGGTAGCCGTCATAGAAGAGTTCGATGTTGTGATCTTCTCATGTTTACTAAGATGCTTTTGCGGTTTATGTAAGAATTTCCAAGTATGGTGCAGATTTAGGCTGAGTTTCGCGAATTAGAGTGACATGGACCTACTAAAATTAACTAGAGAAAAATGCGCAAGCTTGAAGGATACGGACTCACGTCCTGGCCTTGAAGCCGTTATCTTACATATCGAAATTTCCGAAAAACATTACGAGTTGGGGCGGCAATTAGGGGAATACCTTTATACCGATGTGATATATCGGACTAACCAGGCATATGAAGGAGCACTTAAAGAAGCATATCGAGTGCTTGCCGGAAAGGAACCTTCTTCGAAATCGCCTTATCAAATTGAGAGGCATTTGGAACAAGGAAAGCTGTTAAAAGAGCGCGTGCTCTTGCAGCTAAGGAATTACCGGACCGAATGGCGAAACAAGTCTACGCATGACTATCAACTATTCTTCTCTGCGCAAGAAGCGTTGTTAGCAATTGTGAGTGTCTCGGCATTCTTCAATATCTTGCTAGATCAAATGCTTGAAAAGCACGCGTATGAGATGGAAAAATCACGATCAGAACAGCAACTGCAATCTTCTCCGCCCAATGCTGCCGATTATAGAGCTCTGACATTCGCGCAGCAGTGTGTCCAGTTGTTGACGAAATTCTCGGAAAATATTGCGCCTGGAGACAGCACTACAAAGTTTGAATATGAGCTTCTGGGACAGTTGGCTGGATTTATTGAACAAGTTGATCCGCAAATTAAGGCTACTACTACGCCGGTAATTCGTCACGGAACGCAGAGGATGGAAGCCGATCTCCTCTTGCAGAAAGAAGATTCGACGGTTCTTATCGAAGTTAAAAGACCGTCGTTAGACAAGAAGCGAAGAATTAGAGACGGCTTGCAGCAGGTGAAAGCATATATGGCTGCTTCTGGAATAAAAGATGCAATCATATTTATGCCTCCTCGCCTTAGCGAAGAGGGTTTGGAAGTGACGGAGGTAACCGAAGATAGCGGCGATCGGGACAATAAGATTGTAATCGTTGCCCCGATCAAGTTTTAGGGGAGTGGGTGAATCGACGCAATATTACGAGTCTCCTCAAGGACAGCTAGAGTCGTTTGTTTTCCATTTTAACGAATTCGCTAATTATTTGTGAAATATTTTCTGATATAAACAGATCGTTTGCACGTGATAATAACGGTTCCACATTTAATGTTTCCAGCTCAAAACCGAGAGCCGAGCCTTGGCTGTTTATCAGCGAATTGCATAAATATGCGTAGGCGACAAGCCTAGCCCACAGAATTGGCTTAGATGAGGCTTCAAATTCGCAAAATATATGATCAATTGGAGCTAAGTCATGCCAACCTTGGCTGTTAATAAGGCTATTGAATTCTTCAAATCGCATGACGCGTGCATTACTGGAATCTCTGCGGATCATGGGCTGAACCGACGCTGAAAGTCTATCGGCAAATATATGTTCTTCTTGCGTCAGCCAATTAACATTCGGATGTCGTGCAACGAATTCATCTCCACTAAAGATGCGGGTGACACTTCGACGGAAACGGATGAGGTCAATAGCCTTTTCATCCACAGAGAAATCAGATAATGCTATCTGTTCTTCTATCAGAGACGCGAGAGCGAACGGCTTTAGAATCCGATAAATAGTGCTGCGAGCATAATACGAGCTAAGATCGAGCTTATAACGTTCTCGGGATCCTATGGCTTCTATACGCCCAATGAGGTCGCGACAAGATAATAAAAGCTGGAAACGCAGGGGGCCAATTGCCGCATAGAGACGTCGTCGTGCTTCATACTCATATTCCCTTTGAGCATTAACTTGCCCAAGATCGAGTTCTAAATTTCGCCTGACATCCGCATCGATAGTGCCTAGCGCTTGTGCATGGTCCAACTCGAGTTTCTTTTTGAGCTGTTCGAGGTCCTGCGCCGCCATGCTCTTTTGGTTCTCTAACTGTTGAGCGAGTTCAGCTTTACGTTTTTCGAGGTCCTGAGCCAGACGGTGCTGGATTAAACTTTTTCCAAGCCAATATGCTCCAGCTAGACTGAGACTCAAGGAGGAAGTTATTGCTGTTATGATCGTTGGCCAATCCATATGTTCACTTATTCAGTTCGTGAGTAGATCCAAATATTACTGGCAGAGAAATTATCACACGTATCATTCTATTTGTGTCGAAAGTAGCGATGATTTGCTTGTATGTTGAAATTTTTGGGTATATGAAGCTTCCTGCCACGATTATCATTCGGTAACGCCGGCGCTCTCGCATTGTTAAATTAGTACATGTTGTTGGTGCGCGACATTCAGTCGATGAAGCAGCGCTGCACAGCGCAGCCGACCGTGTAGTAGGCGGAGTTCGACCGGCATTTCTTTGTCATTTGCGCTTGTGGCAATTTTGACGCATTGTTCACCATTTCCTTGCTGAGCTGAACGACCGTTCGGTAGACTGCTTGTCTTTACAAGTGTGTCATTCGCAAAGGAAAAGAATGAAAGCTCTTCGCTCCCGCCTGTCCGTCCCGACCCGCCACACCCTGATGTGCATGGCCGTCGCCAGCGCCTTTCCCTTCAACGCGGCCCTGGCGCAAGACGCCGCCCCGGCCCAGCAAGATGCCCCGGCGGCCGAGAAGACGCCGGGGCAGGGCGGCCAGCGCCTCGACGTGGTCATCGTGACGGCGCAGCGCCGCGCGGAGAACATCAAGGACGTCCCGATGTCGATCACCACGGTCAGCGGCGACAAGCTCGATACGCTGACCGCCGGCGGCCAGGACATCCGCTTCCTGTCCGGCCGCTCGCCCAGCCTGAACATTGAATCCGACTACGGCCGCTCCTTCCCGCGCTTCTACATCCGCGGGCAGGGCAATACCGACTTCGACCTGAACGCCTCCCAGCCGGTCGGCCTGGTGGTCGACGACATCGTCCAGGAAAGCCCGATGCTCAAGGGCTTCCCGGTGTTCGACGTCGAGCAGGTCGAGGTGCTGCGCGGCCCGCAGGGTACCTTGTTCGGCCGTAACTCGCCGGCCGGCGTCATCAAGTTCGATTCGGTGCGGCCGGTGTTCCGCACCGAGGGTTATGTCAGCGCCGGTTTCGGCAAGGATGGCGTGAAGAATGCGGAAGGCGCATTCAACCTGCCGCTGGGCCAGACGGTCGCGGCGCGCCTGTCGCTGCAGTCGCAGAACCGCGACGACCGCGTGCACAACCCGCGCCCGACCGGCACCCGCGACTTCGAGGGCTACCACGACAACGCCGGCCGCTTGCAGGTGCTGTTCAAGCCGAGCAAGGAATTCAGCGCGCTGTTCAACGTCCACGCCCGTGACCTCGACAACAACGCCACCCTGTTCCGCGCCAACATCATCAAGCAGGGGACGAACGATCTGGTCGATGGCTTCGACTACGGCAGCTATCCGACCGACGGCGTCAACAAGCAGACCCTGCGCACCAAGGGCGGCAACGCGCGCCTGCGCTGGGACCTGCCGGGCCTGACCCTGCACTCGATCACCGGCTACGAGACGGCCGACTTCTACAGCCGCGCCGACGTCGACGGCGGCTACGGCGCCGTATATGCGCAGCCGATGGGGCCGGGCTACATCCCCTTCGTGGTGGAGACGGCCGACCTGCTGCCGGCGCACCGCCAGTTCACCCAGGAGTTCCGCGCCGAGTCCAACGCGTCCGGCCCGCTGCAGTGGATCGGCGGCCTGTTCTACTTCAACGAAGACATCCGCATCGACAGCATCAGCTTCGATTCCCTGGCCCCGGGCAATCCGCAGAACCCGTTCTACGCCACCCAGGACCAGTCGACCAAGTCGTGGGCGGCCTTCGGCTCGGTGAACTACACCGTGTCGGACAAGCTGAAAGTGCGCGCCGGCCTGCGCTACACCAACGACAAGAAGGACTTCTCGGCGCGCCGCGTCGAGGCCACCACGGCCGGGCCCTTCATCATCAACAACGAGTCGAACAACGTCAGCTGGGACCTGAGCGGCACCTATGCGCTGGACCAGGACACCAACCTGTTCGCGCGCATCGCCACCGGCTACCGCGCGCCCAGCATGCAGGGCCGCCTGAACGGCCTGGCCGACCGTCCGTCCTTCGCCGACGCCGAGGAAGTGCTGTCCTGGGAAGCCGGCTTCAAGAAAGAGCTGTTCGACCGTCGCGCGCGCGTGTCGGCCAGCGTGTTCCAGTACCGCGTCAAGGACAAGCAGCTCACCGCCGGCAGCGGCGTGATCAACATGAACCAGCTGATTAACGCGGACAAGGTCACCGGCCAGGGCGTCGAGCTGGACTTCCAGGCGGTGCTGTCCGATTCGCTGCGCATGACCTTCGGCGGCAGCTACAACGACACCGAGATCAAGGACGGTTCGCTGTTCGTCCAGCAGTGCGGCAACTTCGCCAACACGGGCGGGCGCGCCGGCTGCACCGTGACCGATCCGGTCGGCCCCTTCCCGGGCACCGTGCGCATCGACGGCAATCCGCTGCCGCGCGCGCCGCGCTGGCAGGCCAACCTGACGCTGCGCTACAGCGTCCCGCTCGGCAATGGCGACTTCTACGCGGACACCGACTGGGCCTACCGCAGCACCTATAACATGTTCCTGTACGAAGCCAGGGAGTACAAGGCCAAGTCGCTGCTGGAAGGCGGTGCGCGCACCGGCTACAAGTGGGGCGACGGCAAGTACGAACTGGCTGCCTACGTGCGCAATATCACCGACGAAGTCCAGGTCCAGGCCGCGATCGACTTCGACAACCTGACCGGCATCCTGACCGAACCGCGCACCTACGGCGTGCAGTTCCGCATGAACTTCTAAGCACTTCAGAAGCTCGGTGTCAGGTCTGACATCTAGACACGGTCTCAGCCATAGTCGGCTGCTACTGTTGAGGTCGTGTCCGAATGTCAGACCTGACACCGATGTTGCTCAGGCCCAGTCCTTGTCGGGCTGCACATTCAGCCGGTGCGCCGCATCCACCACATCCTGCAAATCCACCGGATCGCTGGACGGATCCTCGTCCAGGCTGGTGACCCGGTTCAGCTCCTTCTGCCAACGGCGCAGCTCGTCGACATAGGCCTGGTTCGGCACCCGCCGCAAGTCGCCGTTCTCTTCGTGCAGGTCGCAAATGCCGTTGCCGACCCACTCGCCGGTATGCCAGTCCGGCATGTCGACCGCCGGAAACAGGCACACCCCCTGCAGGTCCATGCCACGACGCACCGCCGCCAGCGATTCCCCCATGACGTCCCGCAGCCAGTCGGGACGGCCCTGTCCCAGGCCGCTGGTCTCGCCGATGATCATCGGCCTGCGATAGCGCTGCCATACCGTGTCGAGCATGTCGCACAAGGGCGCGATGCGCTCGTCGCCTGGCGGCAGCGGGGCGTGCGGCCCGTTTTCGCGGTATTCCATCTGGCCGAAGGAATACACATTGGCGCCCACGATGTCGAGGATCTCGGGCGAGCCGCCGTATTCCGGCAGCTCGCGTCCGCAGAGGATGTCCCAGGCCAGGAAAGTGTCGACGTGGGTTTCGTAGCGCGCGGCTTCGACCTGGTCGGGACGGTCGCGCGGCGCCACCACGCGCACCAGGGGATCGATGTGCACCATGCGCGCCTCCGGATCGACTTCCCGGATCGCGCGCACGCCGGCGATGGCGGCGCGGCAGAGTGCCTTCAGGAGGCGGGCCCGGTCTTCCCGGCTGCAGCGATAGGGTGCGGCCCAGCCCCATTCGCCGGCGCAGAAAGAGAAGAAGGTGATTTCGTTGATCGGCGTGAAGAAATGCGGGCCGGGGACTCTTGGCATCACGTAGTGCGCAGCGGCGCGGCAATACTGCCCGAAGCGATCGACGAAGGCGTCGGAAAACGGGTCGAGGTCGTCCGGATAGCCGTAATGGCAGAGATCCCAGATCGGCAGGATCTTCGACGTGTTCATCGCCTCGATATAGGGATCGATCACGGAAAAGTCGCAGGCGCCGCCCCTGTCCACCAGCGGCCAGGGAATGCCTTCGCGCGCCACCGCGATGCCGAGGCTGCTGAGGATGCGGTAATCCTCCGGGGCATGGCAGTCGTGCCCGGTTTCACTGACGAGGTTGCGCCGCGCACCGTCTTTCCACAGGAAATTGGAGCATTCGAAGCCGGACAGGAAGAAGGTGGGGAAGATGCCGGGATGCCGTACCATGCGAGCTCTCCTTTGGAAGCGGTTCGTCGCCGCACAAGCTAGCACGCAATGGCTGACCCAGTCGCCGCGCATCGCCCTGCCGCGCTATCCGGTACACTGGTGGCCAGCCGTTCTTCAAAGGGAGACCAGCTTGCTACGCCTGCCCATCAAGACCGTCGACGTCTTCACCACCGTCCCCTTCAAGGGCAATCCGGTCGCCGTCGTGCTCGACGCCGCCCGGCTCTCGGCCGGCCAGATGCAGCAGATCGCCAGCTGGACGAAGCTGTCCGAGACGACCTTCGTGCTGCCGCCGACCGAGCCCGGCGCCGACTACCAGGTCCGCATCTTCACGCCCGGCGCCGAGCTGCCCTTCGCAGGCCATCCCACGATCGGCACCGCGCATGCGTTGCTGGAAGCGGGCATCGTGCAGGCGAAAGACGGCATCCTGGTGCAGCAATGCGCCGCCGGCCTGGTCAGGCTGACCGTCGAGGGGGCAGGGCAGGGACCGGCCTGGATCGCCTTCGAGCTGCCCCCGCCGAGCCTCAGGGCCCTGGACGCGCGCCAGTCCGCGCAACTGGAAGCCATCCTCGGCGCCGACCTCGAGGTGAATGTCGTGCCTTACCTGGTCGACGTCGGCGCACGCTGGGTCGTCGCCCAGCTGACGAGCGCCCGCGCCGTCCTGGCATGCGAACCCGACCTGCAGCGCATGAAGGCGCAGGACATCCAGGGCAGGCACACGGGCGTGGTCATCTTCGGCAGCCACGAACCGGGGAGCAGGGCGGCCATCGAAGTGCGCGCCTTCGCGCCGGCGCATGGCGTGAACGAAGATCCCGTCTGCGGCAGCGGGACCGGCGCGGTCGCGGCCTACCTGCGCCATACGGGGCAGCTCGGGACCTTCGGACGCGAGCTGCTGGCGACACAAGGCGAGATGGTCGGGCGCGCAGGCGTGCTCAGGCTCTCGATCCTGGAGCAGGCAATCCGTATCGGCGGCAACGCGCTGACCTGTGTCGACGGCACGCTGGCAGTCTGACCGCCGGACCCGGCGCCATTCGCATTCAGGTACAGTACGCACCATTCGGACAATATTGAAGAGCAGTCGATGTCATACCCCTACCTGAGCGACGTGGTGAGAGCACTCACCGGCCTCGACCTACCGCTTCCCTTCGCCACCTTCGGCATCCTGGTCGCCTGCGCCATGTTCGCCGCTGCCGCCTGCCTCACCGCCGAGCTGCGCCGCCTCTACGAGCTCGGCGCGCTGCTGCCGGGGCGACGCCTCGTGAACGGCAAGCCGATCGTCAAACCGCCGCACGAACTGGTGTCCAACCTGACCATGCTGGTCATGTTTACGGGGATCGTCGGCGCGCGGCTCTTCCATATCCTGGAGAACACCCACCAGTTCGCGCTGGATCCATGGTCGATGATTTTCAGCCGCTCGGGCCTGAGCGTCTTCGGCGGCCTGATCGTCGGGACCCTGGCGGGGCTGGTCTACGTGCGCCGCTGGCAGCTGCCGGTGCGCCCGATGCTGGACGCGGTGGCGCCGGCGATGATGCTGGGCTATGCGATCGGCCGTCTCGGCTGCCAGGTGTCCGGCGATGGCGACTGGGGCACCATGGCGAACATGGCCCTCAAGCCCGACTGGTTGCCGACCTGGTTCTGGGCCCAGACCTACGAGAACAATATCTACGGCGAAGTCATCGCCGCACCCGGCGTCTATCCGACGCCGATCTACGAATCGGTGATAGCCCTGGCCTGCTTCGGGCTGCTGTGGGCGCTGCGCAGGCACCCTTTCCGCACGGGCTGGCTGTTCTCGCTCTACCTGCTGCTGGCGGGCGTGGAGCGCCTGCTGATCGAGCAGATCCGGGTGAATCCGCCCTACAGCTTCGCGGGCATCCACGCGACCCAGGCCGAGCTCATCGCCGCCGGCCTGATCGTCGCCGGTCTCGTCGGGCTCGCGCTGCTCGGACGGCGCAACACGGTGGCTGCCGGCGCGCAGGCGCCTCAAACCCTGGAGGAGGGGATATGATCAAGCAAGTCGGCACTACCGTCATCCAGCCCTTGCACAAGGCCAGCTGCCATTGCGGCGCGGTGGAACTGGAATTGAGCCTGCCGGAGGGCATCGTCGATCCGCGCCGCTGCGACTGCTCGATCTGCCGCCGCAAGGGGGCGATCGTGGCCTCGGTGCCCCTGTCCGGCATCCGGATCGTGAAGGGCGAGGACGTCCTGACGCTGTACCAGTTCAATACGATGACGGCGAAGCACTATTTCTGTTCCGTATGCGGCATCTACACGCACCACCAGCGCCGTTCGAATCCGCAGGAGTACGGCTATAACGTCGGCTGTCTCGAGGGCGTGAATCCTTTCGAACTCGGCGAGGTCCCGACCAACGATGGCGTGAATCACCCGGCAGACCGGAAACAGGGCTGATCCGGTAGCGTCCTCAGCGGGTCCAGTTGCACTTCCCGCGCACGATCGCCGCGGCCCAGAAGGGCAGGGCGAAGATGCCGCCGACGCCGACTACCCAGTTCTTCGTTTCGATGGTGTGCGGCTGGTGCTTCAAGGCATTCGGACCCATGCAGTGCGGGCGTTTGGCCTCGGAGAACTGCTGCCCGAATTCCTTGTACGGCCCGCCACTGAGCACCTTCGGATCGCCGCCCGAGAACGCTGGGCCGGGGTTCTCGGCCAGCACCTCCCGGACAGCCTTCCTGATTTCCTCGTCGCTCGGACGCGCGCCCCGCTTCGGCAGTGGCGCCGGCGCTTCCTGGAGCGCGAAGGGGTCCATCCCCACATTGGCAGGCCGGTCCTGCATGTCCGCGTAAGCGATGAACAGGGGCGCCGAGGCGAGGGCGAAAGTCGAGAACGGCCAGGTTTTCATTTTCCGTATGGCGGAGTGGCGACCGCCAGACTGTAGCCCACGGGTTCTTAAGGCGATATTAACGAGCGCGGTTTCATGTGTGGTGGATAGGCGGCCCGCACTGCCACGCGGGCCGCCCATGAGGCAGGGGATGCGCACGCACCGCGCCCCATGCGGTGCGTGCTGGATGGCGAATCAATAGCCGCGGGTGGTGCCAGTGGTGCCAGTGGTGCCGGTAGTGCCGGTAGTGCCGGTAGTGCCGGTAGTGCCGGTAGTGCCGGTGGTTCCCGTGCCGGTGGTTCCGGTGCCGGTCGTGCCGGTACCGGTATTGCCGCCTTGCGAGCTGCCGCTCGAGCCGGAGGTGCCCGACGTCCCGCTGCCGCTGGTGGCGCCCGTGCCCATCGCGCCGGTATTGCCGCTCGAACCGGTGCCCGTCGCGCCCGTATGGCCGCTTGTCGAGCCGGCGCTGCCGCCGCTGGTGGAGCCGCTGCCGGTGCCGCTCATCGAGCCGGTGCCCGAGCTGCCGCTGGAGCCGCTGGCCGAGCTGCCGCTCGATCCGCTGCTGCCCGACTTGCTCTTCTTCTGCTTCTTGTCCTTCTTCTCCTTACTGTCTTGCTGGCTGGAACCGGTGCTGCCACTGCCCGAGCTACCCGAGGTCTGGCCGCTTGCCTGCGAGCCCGACTGGCCCTCGGCGGTGCTGGTCTGTGCGCCGGCAGGGAAGGACACGGCCATGGCGGCGGCGACCGAGGCGCCGAGCATTGCTTTCAACAATTTCTGCATCTTCATGAGGATCTCCTGATTCTTGCGGTGGGGGAAAAGCTCAACAATATCAATGACATGTGAGCGAACCCAGTGTAGGCAGGCGTGTGGCGGACAAGCGCGGTAGCCGTTCAGAAAGTAATGAGGCCTGCACGGACGAGCGTGGCGAAGGAGATCTTTATGTACCCTGAGTACTGATTGCGCGATGGAATTGATGAGCCACGCTCATAAGCCCTTGCACTTTTCACAATGAATCACAGCCCTTTCCGCCCCTACAATCGACGGGCTGTGCCCCTGGGCCGCATGGCCGAAGCGCACACTTTCGGTGCGGATGCCGCCAGATGCCCGCAGCAAACGAACTGCACGCCTCGGAAACGAGAAAAGCGTTATGTTCTTGGCTCCGGTTTCGCCTGCGCGTTTTCGTCAAATCGGGGTAGCGCCTGCCCGTCGCAGCGAATGCAGGTTCCCGCGGTCCACCCATCCACCCGCTCAGAAAGGAAACACGATGCCCGACTTCGATCCAAACCGGCGGCAGCTGCTGAAGGCGTCGACCGTCGCCGTCGGCGGCGTCGCGGTCGCCTCCCAGCTCGCGCAGCCTGCGCAGGCCGCGCCCGCCGCCCAGCCGGCAACGAACACCACGCCCACCACCATGAGCATCCGCCTCAAAGTCAACGGCATCGAACACCAGCTGATGGTCGACCCGCGCACCAGCCTGCTGGACGCGCTGCGCGAGCGCCTGCACCTGACCGGCAGCAAGAAGGGCTGCGACCAGGGCCAGTGCGGCGCCTGCACCGTCCTGATCGACGGAAGAAGGACAACCTCTTGTCTTACCCTGGCCGTGATGCAGGAAGGCCACGAGATCACCACCATCGAGGGCCTCGGCACGCCGACCAACCTGCACCCGCTGCAGCGCGCCTTCATCAAGCACGACGGCTTCCAGTGCGGCTTCTGCACGCCGGGCCAGATCTGTTCGGCCGTGGGCATGCTGGAAGAGATCCGCGCCGGCGCGCCCAGCCACGTGACGGCCGACCTGAACGCGAAGGTCGTGGCCAGCCCGATGGAATTCCGCGAGCGCATGAGCGGCAATATCTGTCGATGCGGCGCCTACTCGAACATCCAGGAAGCGATCGCGGAAGTGGCGGGGGTGAAGCCATGAAGGCCTTCACCTACGAGCGCGCCAAGACACCCCAGGAAGCGGCCGCCACGGCCGCGCGCATCCCGAATTCCCGTTTCGTCGCGGGCGGCACCAACCTGCTCGACCTGATGAAGCTGCAGATCGAGACGCCGTCCCACCTCATCGACGTCAACGACCTGGTCCTGGACCGCATCGAGCCATTGCCAAACGGCGGCCTGCGCATCGGCGCCCTGGTGCGCAACAGCGACCTGGCCGCCGACCTGCGCGTGCGGCGCGACTACGGCGTGCTCTCGCGCGCCCTGGTGGCCGGCGCCTCGGGCCAGCTGCGCAACCAGGCGACCACCGCCGGCAACCTGCTGCAGCGCACCCGCTGCCCCTACTTCTACGACACGAACCAGCCCTGCAACAAGCGCAAACCCGGCAGCGGCTGCAGCGCCATCGGCGGCTTCACCCGCCTGCACGCCATCGTCGGCCAGAGCGAGGCCTGCATCGCCACCCACCCGAGCGACATGGCGGTGGCCATGCGCGTGCTCGACGCGCAGGTGGAGACGGTCTCGCCCACGGGCGCGACGCGCGTGATCCCGATCGCCGACTTCCACCGCCTGCCGGGCAACACGCCGCACATCGACCACAACCTGCAGCCCGGTGAACTGATCACGGCCGTGACCCTGCCGCCGCCCATCGGCGGCCTGCAGGTGTATCGCAAGGTGCGCGATCGCGCCTCCTATGCCTTCGCCCTGGTGTCGGTGGCCGCCATCGTGCAGCGCGACGGGACCGGCCGCGTGGCGCTGGGCGGCGTGGCCCATAAACCCTGGCGGGTCGAGGCGGCCGAAAGCGCGCTGCCGCGCGGCGCGCAGGTGGCAAGCGCGGGCATCCTGCAGGGCGCCCGCACGACGGAAGACAACGCATTCAAGGTGCCGCTCGTGGAACGCACGCTGGCCTCCATCATCGCTGAAGCCAAGGGATAAACCATGAAATTCAACGAACCAGCCACTACCAACCCGATCGACCAGCTGAAGGTCGTCGGACAGCCGATCGATCGGGTCGACGGACCGCTGAAAACCACCGGCACGGCTCCTTACGCGATGGACCGCCACGACGTGGTGCCGAACCAGGCGCACGGCTACATCGTGGGCTCGGCGATCCCGAAGGGACGCATCGTGTCGGTCGACCTGAGCGCAGCCAAGGCGGCGCCGGGCGTCATCACCATCGTCACCGCCCAGAACGCGGGCAAGCTCACCAAGGGCAACTTCAACACGGCCGACCTGCTGGCCGGCCCGCGCGTGCAGCACTACCACCAGGCGGTCGCCCTGGTCGTGGCCGAGACCTTCGAGCAGGCGCGCGATGCAGCCCACCTGGTGCGTGTGAAATACGAGCGCGACAACGGCGACTACGACCTGCAGGCGGTCAAGACCAAGGCCATCGCGCCAAAGGGCGAGAACGCGGAGACCGCGGTCGGCAACTTCACGGGCGCCTTCGCATCAAGCCCGGTGCGCCTGGACGCCGAATATCACACGGCCCATGAATCGCATTCGATGATGGAGCCGCACGCCAGCATCGCGGCCTGGGACGGCGACCAGTTGACAGTCTGGACCTCGAACCAGATGATCGCCTGGGGCAAGGGCGACGTCGCCAGGACCCTGGGCCTGAAGAAGGACAAGGTGCACCTGATGTCGCCGTACATCGGCGGCGGATTCGGCTCCAAGCTGTTTGTCCGCGCCGACGCGGTGATGGCGGCACTGGGCGCGAAAGCGGCGCGCCGTCCGGTGAAGGTGGCCTTGCAGCGCGCCCTCATCCCGAACAACACCACGCACCGCTCGGCCACCATCCAGCGCATCCGCATCGGCGCCACGCGCGAAGGCAAGATCACGGCCATCGCCCACGAGAGCTGGTCAGGCAACCTGCCGGACGGCTCGCCGGAAAACGCGGCGACCCAGACCCGCGCCCTGTATGCGGGCGAGCACCGCATGACGGCGAACCGGGTAGCCTTCATGGACCTGCCGGAAGCGAACGCGATGCGCGCGCCGGGCGAGGCGCCGGGCATGGCGGCACTCGAGATCGCGATGGACGAGATGGCGGAAAAGCTGGGCATGGACCCGGTGCAGTTCCGCATCCTGAACGACACCCAGGTGGTGCCGGACAATCCGAAGAAGGAAGCCTCGAGCGACCCGCAGTCGAAGAAGCCCGAGGAGCAGACGAAGCACAATCCCAATCCGCCGTACTCGAAGCGCCAGTTCATCCAGTGCCTCCAGCAGGGCGCCGAGCGCTTCGGCTGGAACAGGCGTTCCGCCAAGCCGGGCCAGGTGCGCGACGGCCGCTGGCTGGTGGGCATGGGCGTGGCCGCGGCCTTCCGCGACAACCTGCTCACCAAGTCGGCCGCGCGCGTGCGCCTGGACCGGCGCGGCATCCTGACGGTGGAAACCGACATGACCGACATCGGCACCGGCAGCTACACCATCCTGGCGCAGACCGCGAGCGAGATGATGGGCGTGCCGCTCGAGCGCGTGAAGGTGCGCCTGGGCGACTCGAGTTTCCCGGCCTCCTGCGGCTCGGGCGGCCAGTGGGGCGGCAACAATTCGGCGGCCGGCGTCTACGCCGCCTGCATCAAGCTGCGCGAGGCGATCGCCCGCCAGGCCGGCTTCGAGCCGGAGCGCGCGATCTTCGCCGATGGCCTGATCCGCGTGGGCGAGCGCAGCCTGCCCCTGGCCCAGGCCGTGGGCGAGCGCGAGCTGGTCGGCGAGGACATGATCGAGTACGGCGACATCGACAAGCGCTTCCACCAGTCTACTTTCGGGGCGCACTTCGTCGAGGTGGGCGTGGACGCGGCGACCTGCGAGGTGCGTGTGCGCCGCATGCTGGCCGTGTGCGCGGCCGGGCGCATCCTCAACCCGAAGACCGCGCGCAGCCAGGTGATCGGGGCGATGACGATGGGCGTCGGCGCCGCCCTGATGGAAGAGCTGGCGGTGGACAAGCGCCTCGGCTACTTCGTCAACCACGACCTCGCCACCTACGAGGTGCCGGTGCACGCCGACATCCCGCACCAGGAGGTGATCTTCCTGGACGAGACCGACCCGATGTCCTCGCCGATGAAGGCGAAGGGGATTGCGGAGCTGGGGATCTGCGGCGTGGCGGCGGCGGTGGCGAATGCCGTGTACAACGCGACGGGAATGAGGGTGCGGGAGTATCCGATCACGCTCGACAAGCTGATCACGAAAATGCCGCTGGCCGTGTAGGGTGGACGGGTTCCCCGTCCGCGCGTTCAACTCCCGTGAATGGATACGGCGCGTGATGTTCACGCTCGGTTTGAACGCGCGGACGGCGGAGCCGGCTGCGCGCCCCGGTCCACCCTACAAAATCGTGACATGTGCGGGCCGGGCGTGATGTTATGATCACGCCGTTTCCACCCTGCCGCCTGCAATGCCCGCATTCCCTCTACGTTCAGTCCCACAAGCCAGCCAGCCCATCCGCTGGCCGCTGCTCATCGCCGCCTTCGCCCTGCTGGCCCTGGCACTGATGGCCTGGCGCTGGGGCGGCACGGTGGCGGATTCGCAGGCCTATTACGACACCGCCCGCTACCTGCGCGGCGAAATCGACGCAAGCCAGCTGGTGGCGCCTTTCCCTTACCGCGTGCTGGTGCCGGCCATCGCCGCCATCATCCCCGGCGACCTGCGCAACGGCTTCGCCGCGCTCAACTGGATACTCGTCACCGCGGGCGCCTGCCTGATGTCGGCCGCCGTGCTGCGCGCAGGGCTCGATCAGCGGCGTGCCATCGCGGCGGGCCTCCTGATGATCGTCTCGCTGCCGACTTTCTGGTACGCGCCCTACCTGCTGGTCGACCCGGGCTCGGTCTGCGCACGGGCCGCCTTCGTGTTCGCCGTGCTGTCCGGCCAGCCCTGGCTGGCGGCCGCGGCCGGCCTGGTCGGCACCGCCGTGCGCGAGGAGAACATCCTGCTGCTGGTCTGGCTGGTGGCCATGCGCCGCATCGCCATCCTGCCGGGCCTGGCCTGCCTGGCCGCGGCCGGCGCCTGGATCGTGGCGCTGCGCTGGGTCCTGATCACCGGCCTGCCGGGCTATACCTGGGAGCCGAACTGGTGGACCGTCCAGCATGCGCTGCGCGACGTGCGCTCGCTGCTGTCGATCGCCGGCAGCGCCGTCCTCGTCGTGCCGCTCGCGATCTGGGGCTGGCGCAGCGCGCCGCGCGCGATGCGGCCGCTGGCGAGCCTGCTGTTCCTGATGGCCCTGCCACCCCTGTATGCGGCGCTGTGCGTGCGCGTGGACGGGCGCGCGGTCTGGGGCCTGTACCCCTTCCTGGTGCCCTTCGCGGTTTGCCTGCGGTCGAGGTTGACGTCTGCGTAGAGCAGGCTATACTGGTCCTGATCCGGCATCGGCGCCGGCCACAACATCACCATGTTTCCACCATCACGTCTCGCATCGCTGCATCGCCTGACTTGCCACCAAGGCAGGGGCTTCGCCGCGTCCGTCGAGCGTGACTGCGCCGCCTGTGCGCGCGCAGTGCAGCTGTCGTCCCGAAACCTCGCCTGGCTCGTCCGGGCTCGGTAGGACAGCCGCACGCCGCTTGTCGTCCTCCCGAGCCTTCTCCATCGCCCCAAGCCGCCGTCCCGCGTGACGGCCACCATGTCTTCGCCCGATTGAATCGGGCAAACCAAAGGAGTGAGAATGAAACCATCGATCCTCGTGTCGTGGCTGGATATGGACCGCCTCGACCGCATGCTGGATTCCCTGCCGGCGACCCAGGCCGCCGCGCGCGACGCGCTGCTGGATGAGCTCGGGCGCGCCGCGTTGGCCGAGCCCTGGGAAATGCCGCCTGACGTCGTCACCATGAACTCGCGCGTGCGCTTTTCCTTCGACGGGGCGGACGAGGAAGTCGCCATGACCCTGACCTATCCGAAGGACATGCACGGCGACCCCGACCAGCTGTCGATCCTGACCCCGGTCGGCACCGCGCTGCTCGGCCTGAAGACCGGCGACACCATCAGCTGGCAGCGCCCCGACGGCGCCATGTTCGAGCTCACGGTGCGCGGGATCGAGTACCAGCCGGAGCGGGAAGGGGTGTTTCACCGCTAGGCGCCAGGCGCGCCGCGCGCGCCTGCAGCAGCACGACGATCGACAGCACGAGGGCGCAGGCGATCCAGGCCGACCACAGGGTATGGCTGAGGAAGTGGGCGCCGCGCATCTGCTGCATCCAGCCCAGCAAGAGTCCACACCCCAGGCCGGCGCCGCCCGCGCGCCAGGCCGTGCGTGGCCGTCCCGGCAGCCACAGGACCGCCAGCGCCACCAGCCACAGGGCGCTCGACGCATGTCCGCCCGGGAAGCAGTGCCCCGGCAGGACGCCCTCAGGCAAGGCCTCGAACAGGCGCACATAGGGCGCGCTGCCGCCGTAGCGCGCCAGGTCCCAGGGACAGTGGGCGTCGCTGCCCTGCTTGATCAGGCTGATCGACGCAGGGACCAGCAGCGCCGACCAGGCCAGCACCCGCAGGCGCAGCCGCGCCAGCGGCGCATCGAGGAGCGGCTGCGGCCAGGCCGCGTCGAACAGCGCCGCCCCGATCAGCGCCAGCGCGAACAGGGTCAGCGCACCCTTCGCGATCTGGTGGCTGAAAGTCACCGTCAGCCAGGACTCACGCCAGGGAAAGCCTCCCAGCGCACGGTCGTAGAACATGTCGGCCAGCCACAGGTCGGCATCAAGCCAGCGTCCCAGCGCGAAGATCGCCATGGCGGCCAGTCCGAGCCAGGCGGCCATCCACGCGGCCGTGCGGGTGTCCAGTAGAGTAGCGGAGGACTGCCGCGCGCTCTCCTCAACCATTGCGCACGCAGGCGTGGAAGATGTCGAGCTTGGGATTGCGCACGGCGGTGTCGACGTCCAGCATGCCGAGCACGGAGTGGAAGACGTTGTCGTGCGAGAGCGCCTGGTCGCGGCGGGCACGCAGGCAGGCTTGGTCGAAGCCGAAGCGCTCTTGGAAACCCTCCGACATCCACAGCATCATCGGCACGTGGGTCTGCTGCTGCGGCGCGATCATCCACGGCGCGCCGTGCAGGTACATATTGCCCTCGCCGAGCGATTCGCCATGGTCGGAGAAGTAGAGCATCGAGGCGTCGACCCCGTCCTCGCGCGCGGCGGTGCGCAGCAGGTCGATGGCCTGGGCCAGCACGTGGTCGGTATAGAGGATGGTGTTGTCGTAGGCGGCCACGATGGATTCGCGGCTGCACTGTTCGAACTCGCTGCTCGCGCACACGGGACCGAAGCGGCCGAAGCCGGCCGGATAGCGCTTCGCATAGGCTGGTCCATGGCTGCCTTTCTGGTGCAGGACGATGACCAGGTCGCGGTCGGCGCTCCTGATCAGTTCCGGCAAGCCCTCCAGCAGGCCCTCGTCGTAGCATTCATCGTCCATGCAGTGGCGGTTGCCGCTCGCGGGGCTGGCCAGGTCGACGGTCTCGACACGGTCGCAGGCGCCCTTGCAGCCGGAGTTGTTGTCGCGCCAGATCACGCGGAAGCCCGCATGCGAGAGCACGTCCAGCAAGCCTTCCTGGCGGCGCGCCCTGGCGTCGTCGTAGTGTTCGCGCCCGAGGCCCGAGAACAGGCAGGGCACCGACACCGCGGTGGCGGTGCCGCAGGACTGCACGTGGGTGAAGTTGATCAGGCCCTGTTCGCGCGCCAGGCGCGGATTGGTCTCGCGCGCGTAGCCGTTGAGCGAGAAGTTGTCGGCGCGCGCGGTCTCGCCGACCACGATCACGCTGACGGTGCGGCGCTGCGTGCCGGTCCAGTGCTTGCCCTTGACCGCGTCGCGTCCGATCGGCGCGATCGCCACCGGCGCGCTCCAGCGATTGCGCAGGTAGCCGTTCAGGGCCTGGAAGGCGTTGGTCGGGGTGAGGAGGAAGCGCAGTTCGCGGTGCTCGCGCACCACCGGCGCCAGGCTCTTGAACAGCATCACCAGGATCAGGGCGGCCAGCGCCAGGGAGCCGGCGCTGATGCCGACGCGCCGCAGCAGGCCGCGCACGCCGCCTGGAAAGTCGACCCGCGCGCGCGCCACCAGCATCGAGGGCAGTCCGCCGGTGAGCAGCACGAACAGCAGCAGGCGCCAGTTCAGCAGCTCGGCCGCCTCGCGGCTGTCGGTCTCGAACATGCTCTGGATGACGGCCTTGTCGATCACGATGCCGTATTCGTTGACGAACCAGGCAACGCTTGACGCGACCAGGATCATGAGGATCAGCACCGGCTTGGCCACGAAGCGGAAGCTCGCCAGCGTCAGCAGGCCATGAAAGAGCAGGGCGACGATCGCGAAGCAGCCCAGCAGCAGCGGCAGGTGGCCGGGCGTGATGCCGCCGACCGCGTGCACGAGGGTGGACCAGAAGTTCAGGTTGGCGGCGCTGGCCAGCAGCAGGGCGACGGCCAGGACGAGGGTGTTGGCGCTGATGGCGCCGGTAGAGCGGGGGAGTGCGGTGTGCATGTGTTCCACGTCGAATGCGCGCGGCCATGAGTGGCAGCGTGAGTGGAACGATAGCGAAGCGCTTGTGAGTAGCTTGTCAGCGGGATGTTAAGGCCGTGTAAAGCTGATGGTGAAGCGGCTGCCGCCACCTTCGCGCGGCGCATAGTCGAATCCGGCCCCGAGGAAATCGCAGATCCGCCGCGCCAGCGCCAGGCCCAGCCCGGTGCCGCCGGAGCCGCTGGACGGGCTGCCGCCGCTTCCCAGGGTCGCCACCACGGCGGGCGGCAGGCCGGGGCCGGTGTCCTCGACCACGACTTTCCCCTGCAGCACCGAAACCCTGACCTCGCCCTCGTCGGTGTACTGGCAGGCGTTGCGCACCAGGTTGCCGATGGCCGCCGCGCACAGTTCGCGCGGCGCGCGGATGCCCAGCGCCGGCCCGTCGACGAAACGCAGGCTGACTGGCTTGCCGGCCACCAGCGGGCGGTATTTCTCGACCTCGTCCCCGGCCACCTGGCCGATCGCCACCAGCGGCTGGGAGCCGAGTTCGGGCGCGCGCGCCAGCAGCAGCAAGACGGTGACGCATTCCGCCGCCTCGTGCGCGGCGCGGTAGATGCGTTCGGCCGGGGCGCGCACGCCGGGCGCGGCTTCCTGCATCAGGATCTCGGCCGCGCCCATGATCACGGTCAGGGGGCTGCGCAGCTCGTGGCTGACGTCACCCGTGAAATAGCGCTCGCGGTCGAGCACCGCGCGCATGGCGCTGGTATGGGCCTCCAGGGCGCGCGCCAGCACGCCCAGCTCGTCGGCGCGGCCGGTGAGGGTGGGCGGCGCGGTGTCCATGCCGACCGAGGCCGCCAGCTCGCGGATCGGCGCCACCACGCGGGCGCCGAGGAAGCCGCCGAGCAGGACGGCCAGCAGGACGAAGCCGAGGAAGACCGCGGCGAACATCGAGTACACCACGACCTCGATCTTGTCGTAGTCGCTCTCGTGGTCGACCAGCACCCAGTTGCCCCTGGCGTCGTGGCCGGCCAGCACGTGCAGGCGCACCGTGCCGACGTCGACCTTGTGCACGCCGTCTTCCAGGCCGCGCAGCGGGGCGGGGATGGTGTCGCCGCGGTGGAAGCGCAGGCCGGCCGGCATGTCGACGTCCAGGCCGGCGGCCTGGCGCGGCGCGGCCCAGGCCACGGCGGCTTCCAGCCGCTTGTCGACCAGCTGCACCTCGATGCCTTCGACCGCCAGCGCGGCGACGATCGCGAAGAAGACCGAGGCGCCGATCCCGAACAGGAGAAAGGCGACGACGATGCGCCGGCGCAGCGAGTCAGCCGGCCGCATCGGGCTTGCTGTCGGGGTTGACGAGCTTGTAGCCGACCCCGGCGACGGTCTGCAGCATCGGCGTGGCGAAGGGCTTGTCGATGGCCTGGCGCAGCGCGTGGATGTGCGTGCGCAGGGCATCGCTGTCGGGGCGGTCGTCGCCCCAGACGGCCTGCTCGAGCGTCTCGCGCGTGACGATGCGCGGGGCCGTGCCCAGGAGGGCGCGCAGCAGGGTGTAGCCGGTGCGGGTGAGCGTCACGGGCACGCCGGCGCGCGACGCTTCCTGGGTGTCGGGGTCGTAGCTCAACTCGCCGAAGCGCATGGTCGCGTGCACCGCGTGGGCGGCACTGGAGCGGCGCACCAGGGCTTTCAGGCGCACCTCGAGCTCCACCAGCGAGAAGGGCTTGACGAGGTAGTCGTCGGCGCCGCTGTCGAAGCCCGCGACCTTGTCGGTCAGGCTGTCGCGCGCGGTCAGCATCAGCACCGGGGTCGACTTGCCGAGTTCCTCGCGCAGCTTCTGGCACAGTTCCAGGCCGTTCAGGCCCGGCAGTCCGATGTCGAGGACGACGACGTCGTACTCGTGCTCGGACGCGAGCGCCAGGCCGCCGTAGCCGTTGCGGGCGGAATCGAGCTGGTGGCCCTTCGGTTCCAGGAAGCCGTAGAGGTTGGCCAGGATATCGGGATGGTCTTCGACGATGAGGATGCGCATGAATCTATTGTAGTGTA
The DNA here is from genome assembly GCF_024753255.1 of Massilia agri. GTDB lineage: Bacteria > Pseudomonadota > Gammaproteobacteria > Burkholderiales > Burkholderiaceae_D > Telluria > Telluria agri. Next base: position 36,138 of record NZ_JANUHA010000001.1, on the reverse strand, counting down.
GCTGTGCGCCGGCTAGGCGCGGCGGTATTCGGCCAGGCAGCGGGCGCGGCGCCAGATGGCGAAGAAGCGCTCGCCGCTGAGCGGCGTACTGCCCTCGACCCCCAGCAGGGAACGCACCAGCGCGGCATCGTGGCTGTCCAGGACCGCCAGCCGGTGGGCCCAGCGCGGATGGCCGGGCGTGCGGCCGAACAGCAGGCGCGGCAGGGCCACCAGCACCAGGGTCGGCCCGAACAGGGGCACCAGCACGCTCCACCACGGCGCCCACGCCAGGGCCAGCAGGGCCGCGAGCAGGAAGGTGGCCGCCAGCGTGCCGGCGTAGAGTAGGCCCCAGTGGCGCTCCAGCCAGTCGGGCGGATACTTGCGCGCGAGCCGGCGTGCGACACCTTCCAGCATCAGGTAGTGCTGGACCGATAGTCCGCCGGTATGAAGGTGCTCGAGGGTAGGCAAGGCCGGGCTCTGGATGGCGCGGCCGGATTGCCGCACTGCGGAGCCTAGCGCACAACGCGTTAAGTTCGTGTTAAGGATGTGCCCGGCACGTGTCGAGCGTCCGTGCCCGCGCCGCTGCCGTCCGCTTGCCGTGGGACGCGGACGTTTGTCGCCATCTGCACGCATGGTGTGCTCCAATCGCTTCCTCGTCAGCCAAGGCTACCCCGCATTCATAACAGGCGCGTGACGTGTCCCGCATCTCCGCCACAGTGACAATTGACGTGTTTTCTGGCGGGTCACAAGGGCTACACTCCTCGCTTTCCTGAAGAGAACGATGCCATGGCAGTGATATGCCCGAAATGCAGCCACGTGCGGCCGCTTGATGCGAGCAACCCCGACTGGCAATGCCCGAACTGCGGCATCTGTTACGCGAAGTTCGTCAACGGCCCCCCGCAAGGGCCTCGACCCGTCGCGCCTGCCGTGGAAGGGCGGGGCCTGCGCCTGGGCTGGCTGTTCAAGGTGCTGCTGCTGGTCGTGCTGGTCCTGATCCTCAAGGTGCTGATCGAGCGCGGGCAGGCGGCCAGGCCGGAGGAGCAGGTGACCGTGCTGGTGATGCGGGAAGAAGAGGAGAACAAACCCGACATGGACCCGGGCCTGGCCCTCGCCAACGCGGCGATTTCCGCATCCGGCGTGGATGCGACCCTGCTGCATTCGCTCTCCGGCCGGCTGGAAAAATCCTGCGCACGCAACAAGTACGGCCTGTCCGAGAGCGCCTGCATCGCGCGCGTTCGCGAGCGCGAAGACGGCTGCGCGGCGCAAACCTCCGGGCGCTTCCCCGGACAGATCGGCAATACCGATCGCATGGGAATGCTGGTGCAGGCCTATGTCGCCTGCATCTTCGAGAACGCCTAGTTGCAAGACCGCCGAGGCTTGCTTTATTGTAGGCGCCCGACCTTCATTGAAAGCGACCATGAAACGACTCCTCGCCGCCGCCGTTCTCTTCCTTGGCCTGCTGGGCCTGGCCCAGGCCGAAACCGACGCGACCCTCACCAGGCAGGTCAACGCCTTCGTCGACGAGTGGCATGACGACGCGGCGAACGCGCGCATGGCCTACTTCGACAAGATCGCCAGGGACGGCATCTACATCGGCACCGACCGTACCGAGCTGTGGGGCCGCGACGCCTTCAAGACCTGGGCCAAGAAATACTTCGACCGCAAGGCGGCGTGGAGCTTCAAGGCCACCCGCCGCAACGTCTATGCCTCCGCCGACAAGTCCCTGATCTGGTTCGACGAGCTGCTCGACACGCCGAACATGGGCCACTGCATGGCCAGCGGCGTGATCCGCAAGACCGCCAAGGGCTTCGAGATCGTGCATTACCAGCTGTCGGTCGCGGTGCCGAACGAGGTGGTCGACCAGGTCACCAAGACCATCCGGGACCACGAGAAGGCCGCGAAGAAGTAAGCGCCAGGTACCCGCGGGCGGCCCGCCTGTGCTAAGGTGGCCGCCTCCATCGCAACATCGACGCAAGCACCGTGAACGCACCCTATATCGGCCGGTTCGCGCCGTCGCCCACCGGTCCGCTGCATGCGGGCTCGCTGGTGGCGGCGCTGGCCAGCTACCTCGACGCGCGCGCCCACCACGGGACCTGGCTGGTGCGCATCGAGGACATCGACGAAGGCCGGGCCGTCGCGGGCGCGGCCGAAGGCATCTTGCATCTGCTCGCCCAGCTCGGCATGCATGCGGACGGCGAGATCGTCTGGCAGAGCCGGCGCAAGCCCCTGTATGAGGCGGCAGCCGAGCGCATCGTCCTGCATACCTACCCCTGCGGCTGCAACCGCCGCGAGATCGCCGATTCGCGCCTCGGCTTCGCGCCGGACGGCGCGGCCATCTACCCGGGCACCTGCCGCCATGGCCTGGCCGAGGGACGTGGCATGCGCAGCCTGCGCCTGCGCGTGCCCGAGCCGGGTTTCGACGTGATCAGCTTCCGGGACCGCTTCGCGGGCGAGGTGACCCAGCGCCTGTCCAGCGAGTCGGGCGACTTCGTCCTCAAGCGCGCCGACGGTTTCTGGGCCTACCAGCTGGCCGTCGTGGTCGACGACGCCGACCAGGGCGTCACCGACGTGGTGCGCGGCGCCGACCTGCTCGACTCGACCCCGCGCCAGATCTTCCTGCAGCGCGTGCTCGGCGTGCCGACGCCGCGCTACCTGCACGTGCCGGTGGTGCGCAACGAGCAGGGCGAAAAGCTTTCGAAGCAGACCGGGGCGCTGGCGGTGGCGCCGGGTGACGAGAAGGCGGCCGTCGCGGCCCTGCAGGATGCGGCGCGCTTCCTGGGCCTGCAACCGGGGCCGGCGGATTCGCTGGATGCGTTCTGGCGCGCGGCCATCCCGGCCTGGGCCAGCCTGCTGCGCGAACGGGGCGAGTAGGGTGGTCGGCTCTGCCGACCGCGCGTTCAACTACACGGTGAAAAGAGGCGCATCGTCCATTCGAGCGATGGTTGAACGCGCGTTCGGCGAAGCCGAACGCCCTACCTGATTACGGCTTCGTCATCGCGCCGCGCGGACGGCGCCGCGCGGACGGCGCCGCGCCATCAGCGCCAGCCCCGCCAGGCCCGCTCCCAGCATCCCCCAGGTCGCCGGCTCCGGGATCGGCGCGGCCACGAGGAAGCCGCGGATCTCGCCGCCGGGGTACTGGCTGCTGTGGATGTTGAGATAGGCCTCGTTGTCCGCGATCGCGTCGAACAGCGCCGCGCTGGCCGCGGCCGGCGTGCCGCCGAAGGCAGCCAGGAAGGCCGGGTCGTACACGGCGGCGTCGCCGAGGTCGAAGGTCCGGCTGTACGCGCCGGCCGTGACCCCCAGGGGGAAGTCGACCAGCGGGATCGCGACCGGCGCCACGCCCGTGAAGGCCTCCGTCGTGCAGCAGTGGATGTGGGCGGAGACGGTGCCGCTGAGCAGGTCGCGGAAGGGCACCTCGGCGCGCATGAGCGAGCCGTCGATCTCGAAGGTGGCGACGCTCGAGCCCGGTGAGCCGTTGGGCGGCGACTCGCCCGGCCCGCTCGATACGGCGCGGTAGATGTCCTGGGCCATGCCTGGCGGGGCGAGCGCCAGGCTGGCCGCGGCGAGCGCTAGTGCGGACAGTACTTTTTTCATGGCAGTCCTCCTGATTAGGAAAGAATCCAGACAGCACACCCGGCGGGTGTACTGATGAAAAAGTTAGCGCAACAGATTCCGGACAAGCCGCACGGTACGGAGGGTAAAAGTCCCTTGCGCAGGGTGGCTACAGAAAGGTCCGGGCCGCCCGCTACATGTGCCGGGCCAGGGCATCCGCGACCAGGCGCACGGACGGCAACTGGCCCCGCCGGTGCGGCATGAGCAGGGTGGTCGTCACGCGTCCCGCGTTCCAGTCGGGCAGCACGCGCTCGACCGAGCCCGCGTCCAGGGCCGCCAGGCACAGCTTGCGCGGCAGGCAGGCGATGCCCAGGCCCGCCGCGGCCGCCGCCAGCAGCAGGCTGGACTCGTTGGCACGGAAGACAGGGACGGGGCGGGCATCCTGCGCCGCGCCGTCAGCATGCTCCAGGCGCCAGAGCTCGGCGTGCAAGCCGCTCATTAGGCCGCGATGCGCGGCCAACTCGGCCGGCGCCTGCGGATGGCCGTGGGCAGCCAGGTAGGCAGGGGCGGCCACCAGGAAGATCGGATCGCTGCCGATCGTGCGCTGAAGCAGCCCGGAATCGGGCAGGGGGCCGAAGTGGTCGCGCACCGCGATGTCGATTCCCTCTTGCAGCAGATCGACGAAGCGGTCGCTCGCCTCGATGGCGACCTGCAGCTTCGGATAGGCGAGCGCCAGCTCGACCAGCGGCTGGGCCAGCGTGCTCTGGGCGGTGGGAATGGAGGCCGTGATGCGCACCACGCCGCTGGGCTCCGCCATCCGCCCGCGCACCAGGTTCTCGGCCGTCTCGGCCTCGATCAGCATGGCGGCCGCGTGGCGGTGGAAGTCCTTGCCCGCATCGGTCACGGAGAAGCGCCGCGAGGAGCGCTGGATCAGGCGAACGCCCAGTTCGGCCTCCAGCATGCCGACCCTTTTCGCCAGGGTCGACTTCGCGATGCCGGTCAGGCGCGCCGCCGCCGTGAAGCCCCCATGGTCGACCACCCGGACGAAGTAGAAGGCGTCGTTAAGATTGAACATCGATCGTCTATGAATGTGGAAGATGGTTCCACATTAACCTATCTTCACTGGCATCGTCCACACCGATATAGTGATCACACGCGCACCAAGAGCGCTGTTCATTTTCGATAGGGAATCAAACAATGGAACCACTACTGTTTTACGGCGTGCCGAGCGGCTGCTCGCTCGCATCGATCATCGCACTCGAATGGCTCGGCCAGCCTTACCGCCTGTGCCGGATCGAGATGCTGGAACACCCCTGGCCTGAACGGTATGCCCGCGTGAATCCGCGCCAGAAGACGCCGGCCCTGCTGCTCGACGCGGACACCGGCCTGACCGAAAGCGCGGCCATCCTGCAGCACATCGCGGGCCGCGGCATCGATATCGGACTCGGCGCCAGGCAGGGCACGCTCGAGTTCGACCGGCTAGCGGAGATGCTCGCCTATCTCACGACCGATTTCTTCGCCTCGTTTGCGCCGCTGTGGAAAGCCTACGAAACCGAAGGCCTGGGCGAAACGGAGAAGCGCCGCATGTTCGATGAAGGCAAGGCTGCGGTCGTCAAGGAGTTCGGACATGTGGAAAACATGCTGGCAGGGCGCAGCTGGCTGCTCGGCGGCGAGGCGCCCGGCGTGGCGGACGCCTACCTGTTTGCCGTCGCGCGCTGGGCGGACTACCACCGCCTGTTCGATGTCGAAGCGCGCTTCCCCGCGATCGCGCAGCACGCGGCCCGCCTGCGCCAGATGCCGCCGGTGCGCTTTGCGCTGGCCATCGAAGCCGGCGAAGCGGCGAGGAGCGAGTCCTTCAGGGGGCATGTCCCGATCGAGGAAGCGCTGGCGTCCTGATCGGCGGCTGGCGGCGGCTATTGCGGATTGCGCAGGATCGTGATTTCGCCGTCCGCCTCCAGGAAGGCGCACTTCATCTCCGGGCGCGGGCAGTCATGCTCGCGCAGCGCTTCCTCCAGGTCGGACTCGGACAGGCGGCAATGGCGGACGACCTTGTCGAAGAACACGCCATCGCGGCCGATCAGCACGGCGCTGCCGTCGACCAGCTTCTCGAAACCCTGGCTGCGTGAGCTCAGCAGGGCGACGAAGGAATTGATGGCGACCAGGGTAGCCGCCGCGATCAGGCCGCCGGCAAGGGAATCGTCGCCGCCGCTCAGCGAATTCGACACGGCTTCGGACAGCAGCATCACGACCAGCAGGTCGAAGGGCGTGAACTGGCCGACCGTGCGGCGGCCGGACAGGCGCACCATGACCAGCAGCAGCAGGTACACGGCGAGGCCACGTACGATGAATTCCCACCAGGGAAGATCCATGTCAAACATATCCCCTCCATCAGCGTTACCGATGAGGCCATTGTAATCAAATCGGCAATACGTCGATTTTCAGGCGTGCGCTGCGGTGGGACTCAGGAGGATGAATGTTCCGGGGGACGGTTGGCGGCTTCCCAGGCGGCCAGTTCGCGCTCGTAACGCTCCAGCGCTTCCTCGTAGAGGTCGAACACGCAGGGCGTGCAGCCGCTGCGGCAGCAATCCTCCAGATCGGGCTGGACCGGCGGGACGGGGCGGGGGGAAGGCATGCGCGTTCAGTCTTCGCCGTTCAGGATGCGCTGGATTTCCTCGCGGTCCTTCTTGCTGACATGGCCACGCAAGGCGGCCAGGACGAGTTCCTTGCCGGAACCGGAAAAGGCCTTGTGGATCAGGTCCTTGATGAGGCCGGACTGGTGGCTGTCCTGCGGCTGGGCAGGCGCGTAGACGTGGGCACGCGCACTTTCGTCGCGGGTGAGCAGGCCCTTGGCGTGCATCATCTGCAGCAGGCGCAGCACGTTCGCATAGGCCATGTCGGGACGCGACTGGAGCGCCGCCTCGTGCACCTGGCGGGCCGTGGCGGGACCGAGCTGCCACAGCAGGCGCAGCATTTCCAGCTCGGACGGGGTGGGCTTGACGGGGACGGCGGGGGTGTTCATGGTTCTAGAATAAATGATCTAGACCGTCGCGTCGAGGGTGGCCGCGTGTATAAGTTGTCAGGAAAATAGCTGCACGGTATGCTGCAACGGATTTTTCAACCAGACAACCATTCCGAAAGAAGACCTTGAAAAAACTGCTCTCCTGCTGCGTCCTCGGCCTCGCGCTGGCCTCCACCCTGTCGGCCTGCAAGCGCAGCGAAGCGCCGCAAGCGGCGGCCACCACCCCGGCCGTGCCTTTCCAGAAGATCGATTCGGTGACCGGCACCGGCAAGGAAGCAGTGGCCGGCTCGACCGCCGTCGTCAACTACACCGGCTGGCTCTACGACCCGGCCGCCAACATGCAGCGTGGTGCCCAGTTCGATTCTTCAAGCGGCCGCGAACCCTTCAGCTTCGAGGCCGGCGGCGGCCAGGTCATTCCCGGCTGGGACCAGGGCGTGCTGGGCATGAAGGTGGGCGGCAAGCGCACCCTGGTCGTGCCGGCCGAGCTGGGTTATGGCGAGAGCGGCGTCGGTCCGATTCCGCCGAACGCCACCCTGGTCTTCGAGGTCGAGCTGCTCGACGTGCGTTAACAAGCGCTCAATCGGCGATGCGGTACTCGCGCAGCTGGAAGACCGGCTTGCCGTCCTCGCGCTCGCAGATGCCGGTCATGGTCTCGCCCTTGCGCAGCACGTAGGTGAGGCGGGCGCCGTCGGCCTTGCCCGCGCAGGCGGCGTGGGCGGCGGCCGGCACCTCCGGCAGCGGCGGCGGTTCCGGCGGCGCCGGCGGGGCGGGGATCATCGGCATGGCCGGCAGGGCCGGGGGCGCTGGCGGCGCGGCATGGGCCAGCCCGTCGTGCGGCAGGGCGGGCGGGGCCGGCGGTGCGGGTGGCGCGGGTGGTGCCGGCGGCGCCGGCGGGGGCGGGCACTTGCCCTTCTCGGTGGACGTGCATTTGTAGCGCACGCCCGCCTCTGCGTCTTGCGCGGCGGCGCCCAGCAAGGCGCCCAGGACAATGGTGGCCAGCATGGCGCTCGTCGTTCTTTTCATGTTCATCTCCTTTTGGCAGCGGCCCGCGCCATGCGGCGGGCCATGAATGCATCCTGCGCGCCAATTGTGGAGAAATGATGGACGTTGGGGAAGCTAGAGGTCGCAGCGGTAGCCCAGGCCGTAGATCGAGCGGATCGCCTCGAGGCCGGGAGCCACGGCCTCGATCTTGCGGCGCAGGTTCTTGATGTGGCTGTCGACCGCGCGGTCGGTGGCTTCCAGGCTGTCGGCGCGGGCGACGTCGAGCAGCTGGGCGCGCGAAAAGACCTGGCCAGGACGGCGCGCCAGCGCGGCGAGGATGGCGAACTCGCTCGGCGTCAGGTCCAGCTGGCGGCCGTGCACGTGGATGCGGCGCGCCGCTTCGTCGATGGCGAGCACGCGCGCAGGCGCTGCCGCTCCGGCGCGGCGCAGGATGGCCTTGATGCGCGCCATCAGCTCGCGCGGGCTGAAGGGCTTGCACAGGTAGTCGTCGGCGCCGACTTCCAGTCCCAGCAGGCGGTCGATCTCTTCGACGCGCGCCGTCACCATCACGACCGGCACCCCGCTGAACTCGCGTACCGCGCGGCACAGCGACAGGCCGTCCAGTCCGGGCAGCATCAGGTCGAGCACGACCAGCGCCGGCGCATCCTGGCGGATCGCCGCCAAGGCTGCAGCCCCGTCGCCGAAGACTTCCGGCGCGTAGCCGGCGGCGCGCGCGTAGTCGGCCACCAGTTGGGCCAGTTCCGGCTCGTCCTCGACGATCATCACGCGCGGGTTCACTGCGCCTCCTTCGCCAGCGGCAGGGTGAGGATCACGCGCAGGCCGCCCAGCGGCGAATGGTCGAAGGCGAGCGTTCCGCCCTGCGCTTCCAGGATGCGGCGGCACAGCGCCAGGCCCAGGCCGGCGCCACCGTGCGCGCGGCTGCGCGAGGCGTCGACGCGGTAGAAGCGCTCGGCCAGGCGCGCCAGCGCTTCGCCCGGTACGCCGGGTGCGCTGTCGTCGACCACCAGGCGCATGCGGCCCGCTTCCGGCTGCGCATGCAGCGCGACCTTTCCGCCGGCGGCGGTGTAGCGCAGGCTGTTCTCGAACAGGTTGTCGAGCACCTGGCGCAGGCGGTCGGGGTCGCACAGGGCTTCCGTCTCCGGTGGCGCCGCGCCGAGTTCCAGCGTGATGCCGGCGCCGCGCAGGCGTTCCTCGAAGGTACGGGCTTCCTCGGAGGCGAGCCGCCACAGGTCCTGCGGCGTCGGCTTGCAGTCGAGCGCCCCGACGTCGGCGCGCGCCAGCGCATACAGTTCGTCGATCAGCTTGTTCAGCGCCAGCACCTGGCGCAGCATTGCGTCCACCGTCTCCGGCGTGGCGCTGCGCACGCCGTCCTGCAGGGCTTCCAGCTGGGCGCGCAGCACGGCCAGCGGGGTGCGCAGCTCGTGCGAGGTGTCGGCCACCCACTGGCGGCGCGCGGCTTCCATGCTGTCCAGCTGCTGCGCCAGGGCGTTGAAGTGGCGCGCCAGGCTGCCCAGTTCATCGCTGCGCGACTCCGGCAGGCGCACCGCGTAGTGGCCGCCCGCGAGCGCTTCCGCGCCTTTGGCCAGCTGCCCGATCGGCCGGCGGAAGTGGCGCGCCAGCAGGGCGCCGGCCACGGCGCTGAGGAGCACCGCGACGGCCACGATCAGCCACAGGCTGCTGCGCAGCTGTTCCAGGAAGGCCAGCGACATGGCGTCGCTCGGCTGGTGGCTGCGGGCGACGCCGAGGTAGCCGACGATGCGGCCATCGACCTCGATGGGGCGGCGCGCCAGCGGTACGGCGCCGGGCTGCCGGCCAGCCAGGTAGCGGCCGTCGGCGCCCTGCAGCGTGACGCGCTGGTGCAGGTCGAAGGTGACGCCCTCGGGGGAGGGGGCGGCAACGGGTGGGGCCGGAAGCGGCATCGCCGGTGGCGCGGGCGGGGCAGGCGGAGCGGGCGGCGCCGGCGGCGGCACCGTGAAGGGCTTGCGGATGTCGCCCAGCTCGGTCATGGGAGCGGCAGGCGCCGCAGGCGCCGCTTCGGCTGCGTCGCTTGCTTCGGCGGCCGGGGCCGCCGGCGCGACCGGCGCGGGCGGGACCGCGAAAGCGCGCCGCTCGCGTTCTTCTTCCAGGCGCGCCAGCTCGGTGGCGATCCAGCCGCGTTTGGCATCCCCCGCGGGCAGGAAGCGCCAGCCGCCCTGCGCGCGGTAGCGCGCGGCCAGGGCGGTCGAGAGTTCGTCGAGGCGGTCGAGTTCGATGCCGACGGCATAGTCGCCGAAGCTGGCCAGCACGTTCTGGCGCAGCAGGTAGACGGCGCTGGCCGCCACGGTCAGGATGGCGAGCAGGACCGAAAGGAAAAGCCGGTGTTCGATAGAGAATTTCACAATGTCGAGTCAGTGCAGGACTACAGAAAGTAGGTTTATTTGTTCTACCATGGACGAGTGAACGCTCATACTATTCCACGCCTTGCCAAAAATGCCAAACAATTTTCTCCAGCCCCATTTGTGTCTGACAGCGCAGGCCTCCGAATCCCCAAGGCGCAGTCCTACAAGACTGTTGCCGAATTTGGGTGGTCCGGAGCGGTCGCGGTCGTTAGGATGGTCCTGTCTCAGCCACTTCCGGCTGGTCTTTAACGAATGAACAGGAGGCAACTATGGCATCGAACAACCAGGGCGGCAACCGCGGCGGTAACCAGGGCGGCAACAACCAGAGCGACACCAGCAACCGCGGTTTCGCATCGATGGATCCACAGAAGCAGCGTGAAATCGCATCCGAAGGCGGCCGCGCCGCGCATGCTTCGGGCAATGCGCACGAGTTCACCTCGGAAGAAGCACGCCGTGCCGGCTCGATGAGCCACGGCGGCGGTGGCGGCGGCAACCAGCAGAGCGGTGGCCGCGGCGGTAACCAGGGCGGCGGCAACCAGGGCGGCAACCAGGCGAGCGGCGGCGGCACCCGCGGCGGTTCGCCGGAGCAGCATGCCCGCGCCGGCTCGCAGAGCCACAAGAACGACAAGTAAACGCGTTCACGGGACGGCCTCCCTGGCCGTCCCATCGCATCAATAGACGTCGCGGCGGTAGCGGCCTTGGGCCGCCATCGCCTCGACGCGTTCCGCGCCGAGCGCGCCGACCAGGGCCTCGTGCACGCCGCCTGCCATTCCCTGCAGGCTGCCGCACACATAGATGGCCGCACCTTCCTCGACCCAGCTGCGCAGCTGTTGCGCATGTTCGCGCACCAGGTGCTGCACATAGCGCGGCGTCGACTGGTCGCGCGAGAAGGCCAGGTCGAGCCGGGCCAGGCGGCTGGCGGCCAGCCATCCCTGCAGCTCTTCGCGGCACAGGTAGTCGTGGGCCGCATTGCGCTCGCCGAACAGCAGCCAGTTGTCGCCATCGCCCGCGTCGATGCGCGACTTGATCAGCGCGCGCAGGCCGGCCAGGCCGCTGCCATTGCCGATCGCGATGAGTGGACGCGCGGCGTTGCCGTTCAGGCGGAAGCGCTGGTGCGCGCGCACGCGCAGCTTGACCACGTCCGTTTCCAGGGCATGCACACAGAGCCAGCCCGAGGCGGCGCCCAGGGTGCCGTCTTCGCGCCGCTGCAGGCGCACCATCAGGGCCAGCTCGCCTTCGCCCCGCAGCGAGGCGATCGAATACTCGCGCGGATGGTCCGGGTCGAGCGGCGCGCTGACCTGGGCCAGGTCGCCGGCTTCCCAGTCGGGCAGGGCGCCCTCGAACGGCACCAGGCCGATGCGGTAGAGCGGGGCGCCGGCGCTGCCGGGGTTCATCAGCATGCGGCTGGCAATGCGCCAGTCGCCATAACCCGGCGCTTCCCAGTCCGGCGCGTCGCTGGTGCCGGCCAGGCGGCCGACGTGGTGCTGCCATTCGGCCAGCGCCTCGGCATTGCCGCGGTCGACCTCGATCCGTCCGAACAGGGGCGTGGCGCCGTGCGCGGCCAGCCAGCCGTCGAGCGCACGGCCGAAGCCGCAATAGTTCGCATAGGTGGTGTCGCCCAGCGCCAGCACCGCGTAGTGCAGCCGGGACAGGTCCGGCGCCGTGCCCATGGTCTGGGCCGCGAAGCGCGCGGCGCTGTCCGGCGCGTCGCCTTCGCCATAGGTGCTCACGATGAAGAGCACGCGCGTGGCGCCGTGCAGGGCGCCGGCGTCGAGTTCGGACATGCAGACCGCGCGCGCCGACAGGCCGCCCGTGGCCATGGTCGCGGCGGTGCGCCCGGCCAGGTATTCGGCGCTGCCGGTCTGGGTTGCGTGGACGACCAGCCAGTCGGCGCTGCCGGAGGGCGCCGCGCGGCGCGCCTTCGGGCGGGCGCGCCAGATGGCGGCGCACATGGCCAGGTAGCTGCCAAGCAGGGCAATCGCGCCGCCCAGGCGTACGGGATCGATGGTGAGGATCATTGCAGCAGTTCGCGCCAGGCGGCGGAGGTGGATTCCCGCAGGGCGCCGTCGCGGCGGACCAGGTAGCGGGCGGCGATGCCGCGCGCATCGGCAAAGGCCAGGCCTTCATCGACGCCCATCACGGTGAGCGCGGTGGACAGGGCGTCGGCCGCCATGCAGGTGGAGGCCACCACGGTGGTCGAGGCCACGTGGTTGGCGATGGGGTGGCCGCTGCGCGGGTCCAGCGTGTGCGAGATGCGGCGCGGGCCGTGGTGAAAATAGCTGCGGTAGTCGCCCGAGGTGGCGACCGCCAGCCCGTGCAGGGCGACGATGGCCTGGGTGGGGTTGTAGCCCGCGTCCGGCACGCCTTCGATCTCGACCCACCAGGGCTCGCCGCCCGGCTTGACGCCCGCGCCGCGCAGCTCGCCGCCGACCTCGACCAGGTAGTGGCGCACCCCGAGGCGCTCCAGGCAGAGGCCGAGGCGGTCCACGCCATAGCCCTTGGCGATCGAGGACAGGTCGAGCACGGCGCCGCCCGGCTGCAGCAGGCGGCGGCCCTCGCGGTCGAGCTGCGGCGTCGCATGGTTCCGCTGCGCCAGCGCGGCGGCGACGGCATCCGGGCCGGGCGCCGCGAATCCGGCCTGGCTGTAGCGGCCCGTGGGACCGAAGCCCCACAGGTTCACCAGCAGCCCCGCGGCCGGGTCGTAGGCGCCCGCGCTATCTTCATGCACCCGCAGCGCGAAGTCGATCACCTCGAAGAATTCCGGCGGCAGCGCATGCCAGCTGCCGGCGGGCGCGCGGTTGTAGCGCGCCAGCAGCGAGTCCTGGTCCCAGTGGCTCATCTGCTCCACCACGCCGTCCAGCTCGCGCTGGAGCAGGGCGGCCAGGTCCACGTCCACGTCAGGCGGCACCACCATCTGGGCCGACCAGCTCGTGCCCATGCTGCGGCCCTCCGCCTTCGTCAGGCGGCTGCCCAGCGGCGGCATCGCCAGGTCGATCGCGAGGGGTACCAGGATGTCGCGCATGCGTTGGCAACTGCGCTTATTGCGGCAGGACTTCGAAGGTCGCCGCGTAGGTGTAGCGCTTGGCCGGCGCCTGCTGTTGCTGGCCGCCGCGCTCGCCACCCGGGAAGGAGGCGTTCATCCAGTACATATTCGCCGCCGGCACGGTGAAGGTCGCTTCGCCCTTGGCGTCGGTGGTGAGACGCTGCTCGCCCGAGGAACCGCGGTACTTGGCGGTGCCCGGCGTCACGCTGAAGGCCAGGTTGGCGGCCGGCTTGCCGTCGAGCTGGAAGCGGACCTTGATCGGCTCGCCGACGCGCAGGTCGGTCGGGTGGGTGACCGGGACCATCTCCAGGCCGGCGCCGCTCGGCTTGAGCGCGGTCTCGTTCATCTTGTTGGCCGAAACGAAGGTTTCCAGGCGGGTCTGCACCTGCGTGGTCTGCACCTCGGTGGCGCCGGCCGGGATCTGCACTTGCGGGCTGCCCTGGGCGCCGCGGAAGCGCTTGGTCTCGCCGTTCAGCTTGTAGCTGCCCATCACATTGTTGTTGACGATCGCCAGGCGATAGGTGCCGTCCTTCGGCAGGCGCAGGTCGAGGGTGCTGCGGAACTTGCCCAGCACCGCGCCCTCGGCCTTCGTGGTGTTGCCGTCGGGGTCGGTGATCATCAGGTTGTCCAGGCGCAGCGGGGCGTGGTTGAACTCGAACAACTGGTTCGAGATGCCGGCGTCGAGCGAGACCCATGCCTCTTTCTTCGAATCGATCATGGTGGCGTTCGGCAGCAGCCAGGCGTTGTGGGCCTGGGCGCTCATGGACAGGCCGGCGATCAGGCCGAGGGCGATGGTCTTGGTGAGGCGGTGCAGTTGCATGAGGTTCTCCTGTTGTTCCTGTTGTCGTTTATATGTATTCGCTTACTGGATCTGGAGCGCGATGGCGCCCAGTTCGTCCTTGCCCGCCGCATTGACGTCGACCTTGCCCTTGCCGGTCCAGCTGAAGGGCAGCTTGACCACTTCGCGTCCACCCGATTCCCGCGAGGCCTCGACCACCAGGGTGTAGTCGCCGGCCGGCAGCTTGTCGATGCCATGGCGGGCGCCGTCGAACTTCATGGTGTGGGTGCCCGGCGCGCGGGTGGCGCCGCTGACGCCGTCGATCGGCATGGTGGCGTCGCGGCCCGCCTTGCGCCACCAGGAGCGCAGGTCCTTCAGCCACTTCTCGCCTTCCTTGTTCTTCATCTTGACGTCGTAGAGCACGGCCAGGTTCGCGGCCACGGCCTGGTCGGCTTTCTCGATCCAGATCGCGACATAGGGCTTGTGGTATTCGGCGACATTTAGCCGCGGCAGTTCGAACTTGACGGACAGGTCGGCGGCCGTGGCCCAGCTGGACGCCAGCGGCAGCGTGAGAGCGAGCGAGTGGGACAGTTTCATCGGATTGCCTTATATATAAAGGTGGACTATTTGCTTAACTTCTAAATCAGTGCACAAAGAGCAGGGCGATCACGGCCGGCAGCACGATGCCGAAGCCGATCACCGGCCAGGTCGAGGGGCGGTTCGCAGCGTGGTATTTCAGGATCAGGAAGCCGGTGACGCAGAAGATCACGCAGGCGATCGCGAAGATGTCGATGAACCAGCTCCATACTTCGCCCGTGTTGCGGCCCTTGTGCATGTCGTTGAGCCAGGAGATCCAGCCGCGGTCGGTCCGCTCGTATTCGGCGCCGCCGTCCACGGCGATGCGCAGCCAGGCATCGCCGCCGGGGCGGGGCAGGGCGATATAGGCGTCTTCCTCGCTCCACTCGGCGCGTTTGCCGCGCACGTCGACCGGGAAGCTGGCGTTGGCCCAGTCCGCGATCTCGCTCGGGAGCGGCACCTCGGCGTCCACGTGCTCGAGGGCGTATTCCTCCAGCTGGGCGCGCAGCGGCGCGGGCAGGGTGGCCTTCAGGCGGGTGACTTCCGGCTTGGCCTCGATCTGGGCCGCGTGGTTCAGCGTGAAGCCGGTGAAACTGAACAGCAACATGGCCATCAGGCAGATCGCCGAGCTGATCCAATGCCATTGATGCAACTGCTTCAAATACAGGGCGCGACGCACGCCGGGCAGGGCGGCGGCGGTGTTTGCCGAGGTGGAAGTGGTAGGACCGGTTGAGTTCATCTTCAAATGATAACGATTATCATTTACGTGGTCAACCGTACAATGTCGCTTTACATACTGAAATAAATAATTTGTGGATGCAGGGTCCGCCTTGACATCACGCTTGCGTTACAATACCCAGCGCTAATTAGGCAGGATGGCGCGCAGCCGTCCCCGGAATTCGTCCTTCCCCCACAACTTGATGTAGTAAGTGCGATCCGCTAACCGGTCAGGCCGTGTCGCGGAAGGTTAGACTAACCCGCCCCACACTCGCGAAGCGCGAAGAAAGGTGAGCAAGAATGATGCAGCAACAAACAGCCAACTCCTACCTGTTCGGCGGTAATGCGCCGTACGTGGAAGAGTTGTACGAGGCCTATCTGAACAATCCGGGATCGGTCCCGGACAACTGGCGCGCCTATTTCGACCAGATGCAGCACGTGCCTGCGGTCGATGGCAGCGCCCGCCCGGACGTGGTCCACTCGTCCGTCATCGCCTCGTTTGCGGAACGCGCCAAGCAGGGCCCGATCCGTACCGTCACCGCGAACCCTGACGCCGAACTCGGCCGCAAGCGCGTCGCCGTCACCCAGCTGATCGCCGCCTACCGCTACCTCGGTTCGCGCTGGGCCAACCTGGACCCGCTGCAGCGCCAGGAACGTCCGCCCCTGCCGGAACTCGACCCGGCCTTCTACGGCTTCACCGAAGCGGACCTGGACACCGTCTTCAACATCAGCAATACCTACTTCGGCAAGGAAACCGCGCCCCTGCGCGACATCCTGAACTGGCTGCGCGACACGTACTGCCGTTCGATCGGCGCCGAGTTCATGTACATCAGCGACCCGACCGAAAAGCGCTGGCTGCAGGAACGCCTGGAGTCGATCCGTTCGACCCCGACCTTCTCGGGCGAAAAGAAAAAGCACATCCTCGAGCGACTCACCGCGGCCGAAGGCCTGGAGCGCTACCTCCACACCAAGTACGTCGGCGCCAAGCGTTTCTCGCTGGAAGGCGGCGAGTCCTTCATCGCCTCGATCGACGAAGTCATCCAGCGCGCCGGTGAAAAAGGCGTACAGGAAATCGTCATCGGCATGGCCCACCGCGGCCGCCTGAACGTGCTGGTCAATACCCTGGGCAAGAGCCCGGCCGACCTGTTCGAAGAATTCGAAGGCAAGCACGCCGACGACCTGCCGGCGGGCGACGTCAAATACCACCAGGGCTTCTCGAGCGACATCTCGACCCCGGGCGGCCCGGTCCACCTGTCGCTGGCCTTCAACCCGTCCCACCTCGAGATCGTCAACCCGGTCGTCGAAGGTTCGGTCAAGGCGCGCATGGAACGCCGCGGCGACCGCAAGGGCAAGGAAGTGCTGCCGATCCTGGTGCACGGCGACGCAGCGTTCGCCGGCCAGGGCGTGGTCATGGAAACCCTGAACCTGGCCCAGACCCGCGGCTACGGCACCGGCGGCACCGTCCACATCGTCATCAACAACCAGATCGGCTTCACCACCTCGGACCCGCGCGACGCCCGTTCGACCATCTACTGCTCGGACGTCGTCAAGATGATCGAAGCACCGGTGCTGCACGTGAACGCCGACGATCCGGAAGCGGTCGTGCTGGCCTCGCAGATCGCGATGGACTACCGCACCGAGTTCGGCAAGGACGTGGTCGTGGACATCGTCTGCTACCGTAAACTCGGCCACAACGAGCAGGACACCCCGGCGCTGACCCAGCCGCTGATGTACAAGAAGATCGCCAAGCACCCGGGCACCCGCAAGCTGTACGCGGAAAAGCTGGCTGCGCAGGGCACCGTGCCGCCGGAAACCGGTGACCAGCTGGTCGCCGAATTCCGCGCCGCGATGGACGCCGGCAAGCACACCGTGGATCCGGTCCTGACCAACTTCAAGAACAAGTACGCCGTCGACTGGGCGCCGTTCCTGAACAAGAAGTGGACCGACGCGGCCGACACCGCCGTGCCGATCACCGAACTGAAGCGCCTGGCCGAACGCATCACCAAGGTCCCGGAAAACTTCAAGCCGCACTCGCTGGTCGAGAAGGTCCTGAACGACCGCGCCGCCATGGGCCGCGGCGAGATGAATCTCGACTGGGGCATGGGCGAGCACCTGGCGTTCGCCTCGCTGCTGTCCTCGGGCTACGCGGTCCGCCTGTCGGGCCAGGACGCCGGCCGCGGCACCTTCGTGCACCGCCACGCCGTGCTGCACGACCAGAACCGCGAGCGCTGGGACCAGGGCATCTACCTGCCGCTGGCCAACGTCTCAGACAACCAGGCCAACTTCACCGTGATCGACTCGGTGCTGTCGGAAGAAGCGGTGCTCGGCTTCGAGTACGGCTACTCGACCGCCGAACCGAATACCCTCACCATCTGGGAAGCCCAGTTCGGCGACTTCGTCAACGGCGCCCAGGTCGTCATCGACCAGTTCATCGCCTCGGGCGAAGTGAAGTGGGGTCGCGCCTCGGGCCTGACCATGATGCTGCCGCACGGCTACGAAGGCCAGGGTCCGGAGCACTCGTCGGCACGTATCGAGCGCTTCCTGCAGCTGTGCGCCGACAACAATATGCAAGTGGTGCAGCCGACCACGGCCGCCCAGATCTTCCACCTGCTGCGCCGCCAGATGGTGCGCCAGTTCCGCAAGCCTTTGGTCATCTTCACGCCGAAGTCGCTGCTGCGTAACAAGGACGCCGGCTCGCCGCTGACCGACCTGGCCAAGGGCGGCTTCCAGACCGTCATCGGCGAAGTCGACGAGAAGATCGAGGCATCGAAGGTCAAGCGCGTGCAGGTCTGCTCGGGCAAGGTCTACTACGACCTGGTCAACACCCGCAAGGCGCGCAATGCCAACGACGTGGCCATCGTTCGTATCGAACAGATGTATCCGTTCCCGCACAAGTCGTTCGCCGCGGAACTGAAGAAGTTCCCGAACGCGACCGAAGTGGTGTGGGTGCAGGACGAGCCGCAGAACCAGGGTCCGTGGTTCCAGATCCAGCACAACATCTTCGAAAGCATGGAAGATGGCCAGCGCCTGGCGTACGCCGGCCGCGCCGCTTCCTCGTCGCCTGCGGTCGGTTACGCCGACAAGCACGTGGCGCAGCAGAAGGAACTGCTGGAAACCGCGTTCTCGAAACTCAAGGGTTTCATCCTGACGAAGTAAGAAGAAAAACACTGCCCCGGGCCCAGGTCCGGGGCCTTTGCACAGAATACATAACGGAGCTACACACAAATGGCACAAATCGAAGTCAAGGTCCCCCAACTGTCGGAATCGGTTGCTGAAGCGACCCTCCTGTCCTGGCACAAGAAAGTCGGCGAGAAGGTCTCGCGCGACGAGAACATGATCGACATCGAGACCGACAAGGTGGTCCTGGAACTGCCGGCCCCGAACGAAGGCGTGATCGTCCAGCTGCTCAAGGCCGATGGCGCCACCGTCGTGTCGGGCGAAGTCATCGCCATCATCGATACCGAAGCGTCGGAGCAGACCAGCCCGGTCGCCGTGCGTTCGGCCCCGGTGCAGGCCGCGCCTGAAGCAGCTGCCGCAGCGCCGGCAGCCGCCGCGACCGGTTCGAAGGGTGACGTCGCCATGCCGGCCGCCGCCAAGATCCTGGCCGACAACAACATGAGCGCTTCGGATGCCACCGGCACCGGCCGCGACGGCCGCGTGACCAAGGGCGACGCCCTGGCCGCTGTCGCGGGCAAGCCGGCACAAGCCGCCGCACCGGCACCGGCTGCAGCGAAACCGGCCCTGCAGCAAGTCGCCGCACCGAGCGCCAACCTGGGCGACCGTCCGGAAGAGCGCGTGCCGATGAGCCGCCTGCGCGCCCGTATCGCCGAGCGCCTGCTGCAATCGCAACAGACCAACGCCATCCTGACCACCTTCAACGAAGTGAACATGGCTCCGGTCATGGAACTGCGTAACAAGTACAAGGACAAGTTCGAGAAAGAGCACGGCGTCAAGCTGGGCTTCATGTCCTTCTTCGTCAAGGCCGCCGTCGCCGCACTGAAGAAGTACCCGATCCTGAACGCCTCGGTCGACGGCAACGACATCGTCTATCACGGCTACTTCGACATCGGTATCGCCGTCGGTTCGCCGCGCGGCCTGGTGGTGCCGATCCTGCGCAACGCCGACCAGCTGTCGATCGCCGAGATCGAGAAGAAGATCGGCGAATTCGGCCAGAAAGCCAAGGACGGCAAGCTGACCCTGGAAGACCTGAACGGCGGTACCTTCTCGATCTCGAACGGTGGTGTGTTCGGCTCGATGCTGTCGACCCCGATCATCAACCCGCCGCAGTCGGCCATCCTGGGCGTGCACGCGACCAAGGACCGCGCCGTCGTCGAAAACGGCCAGATCGTGATCCGTCCGATGAACTACCTGGCGATGTCCTACGACCACCGCATCATCGACGGCCGCGAAGCCGTGCTGGGCCTGGTGGCCATGAAGGACGCGCTGGAAGATCCGGCACGCCTGCTGCTCGACCTGTAATTCAGTAATCCACTTCGCCGGCGCGCTGCCTGGCGCGCCGTGCGGTCAGTTTGAAGGAGTAGGGCATGAACCTGTCTGACGAAATCAAGCGGCTGCACGAGCTGCACCAGGCCGGCGCGCTGAGCGACGCCGAATTCGAACAGGCCAAGACGCGGGTGCTGTCTTCAAGCCCCGCGTCCCCTGGCGTGAACCTGGACAAGAACGGCGAGAGCGTCATCGGCAGCAACCTCAACACGCTGCGCCGCTCGCGCCTGGACCGCTGGCTCGGCGGTGTCTGCGGCGGCCTCGCGCTCGCCACCGGCGTCGAGACCTGGCTCTGGCGCCTGATGTTCGTGCTGTTCACCTTGACCTTCGGCTTCGGCGTCGCGATTTACGTGCTGTTGTGGATTTTCGTTCCCGAAGAATAAACAAGCCGGTCCCCGCAGGCAGTGCGCCTCGAAGCGCGCGCCCGCCGTCCGGCCCCAAAAGGAATCAATATGAGTGACAAACAATTTGACGTCGTCGTGATCGGCGGCGGTCCTGGCGGCTACATCGCTGCCATCCGTGCAGCGCAGCTGGGCTTCAAGACCGCCTGCATCGACGAGTGGAGCAATGCGGCGGGCAAGCCTGCCCCTGGCGGCACCTGCACCAACGTCGGCTGCATCCCGTCGAAGGCGCTGCTGCAATCGTCGGAACACTTCGAGCACGCCGGCCACGCTTTTGCCGACCACGGCATCAAGGTCGGCGGCCTGGAACTCGACCTGCCGACCATGCTCAAGCGCAAGGACACCATCGTCAAGCAGAACAACGACGGCATCCTGTTCCTGTTCAAGAAGAACAAGGTCACCTTCTTCCACGGCCGCGGCGCCTTCGCCGGCAAGCTTGAGGGTGGCTACACCATCAACGTGAGCGGCCCGACCACCGACACCATCACCGCGAAAAACGTGGTCGTCGCGACCGGTTCGAACGCACGCCAGCTGCCGGGCGCGGAATTCGACGAGAAGATCATCCTGTCGAACGCCGGCGCACTGGCGATCGATGCCGTGCCGGGCAAGCTCGGCGTGATCGGCGCCGGCGTCATCGGCCTGGAAATGGGCTCGGTGTGGCGCCGCGTCGGCGCCGACGTCACCGTGCTGGAAGGCCTGCCGACCTTCCTGGGCGCAGTCGACGAGCAGATCGCCAAGGAAGCGCACAAGCTGTTCACCAAGCAGGGCTTGAAGATCAACCTGGGCTGCAAGATCGGCGCGATCACCAAGGGCGCGAACGACGTCACCGTCGAGTACGTCGATTCGACCGGCGCCGAGCAGAAGGCCACCTTCGACCGCCTGATCATCTCGATCGGCCGCGTGCCGAACACCACCGGCCTGGGTGGCGAGACCGTCGGCCTGCAGCTGGACGAGCGCGGCTTCGTGGTCGTCGACGACGAGTGCCGCACCAGCCTGCCGGGCGTGTGGGCGGTGGGCGACGTCGTGCGCGGCCCGATGCTGGCGCACAAGGCGGAAGAAGAGGGCGTCGCGGTTGCCGAGCGCATCGCCGGCCAGCACGGCCACGTCAACTTCAACACCATCCCCTGGGTCATCTACACCTCGCCGGAAATCGCCTGGGTCGGCAAGACCGAGCAGCAGCTGAAGGCCGAAGGCGTGTCCTACAAGGCCGGCACCTTCCCGTTCATGGCCAACGGCCGTGCGCGTGCGCTGGGCGATACCTCGGGCATGGTGAAGTTCCTGGCCGACGCCACCACCGATGAAATCCTGGGCGTGCACATCGTGGGCCCGGTCGCTTCGGAACTGATCTCGGAAGCCGTCGTCGCGATGGAGTTCAAGGCCTCGTCGGAAGACATCGCCCGCATCTGCCACGCACACCCCTCGCTGTCGGAAGCCGTCAAGGAAGCCGCGCTGGCGGTGGACAAGCGTTCGCTGAACTTCTAAAAGCAGTACCTGTAGGGTGGGCGGCTCTGCCGCCCGCGCGTTCAACTCCCGGTTGAATGGCCACGGAGCGGGCCGGGATTCGTGATTTGAACGCGCGGGCGGGGACCCGCCCACCCTACGTTAACAGCATCTATCAATGAACGTTCAAGAGTATTACCAGCACGCGCTCACCGAGCGCGGCTTCAAGTCCGACCCGGCCCAGCAAGCCGCGGTCGATCGCCTGCAGCAGGCGTACGACGACTGGGTCCAGTACAAGGCCCAGCGGTCGTCCGCTTTCAAGCGCCTCATCAACCGCCCCGACGTGCCGAAGGGCGTGTACATGTGGGGCGGGGTGGGGCGCGGCAAGTCCTTCCTGATGGACTCCTTCTATTCGGTGGTGCCGGTGGTGCGCAAGACGCGCCTGCACTTCCACGAATTCATGCGCGCCGTCCACCGCCAGCTGGATGAACTGAAAGGCGTGGCCGACCCGCTCGACGAAGTCGCCAGGCGCATCGCGAAAAAATACCGCCTGATCTGCTTCGACGAATTCCACGTCTCGGACATTGCCGACGCGATGATCCTGTACAACCTGCTCAAGGCCCTGTTCGACAATGGTGTCTCGTTTGTCATGACCTCGAACTACGAGCCTTCGACCCTGTACCCGGACGGCCTGCACCGCGACCGCATGCTGCCGACCATCGCGCTGCTGAAAGACAAGCTCGATGTCCTCAACGTCGACGCCGGCAACGACTACCGCAAGCGCGCGCTGGAGCAGGTCCAGGCCTACTACATGCCGCTCGATGCGAAATCCGACCACGCCTTGCGCGACGCGTATGCGAAGGTGGCCGACACCGCCGACGAGAGCCCGATCGTGCACATCGAGAACCGCGAGATCCGCGCGCTGCGCAAGGCCGGCGGCGTGATCTGGTTCGATTTCGCGACCCTGTGCGGCGGCCCGCGCTCGCAGAACGACTACCTGGAACTGGCCTCGCGCTTCCATACGGTGATCCTGTCCGGCATCCCGGCCATGTCGGCCGGCCAGTCCTCGGAGGCGCGCCGCTTCACCTGGCTGATCGACGTGTTCTATGACCACAAGGTCAAGCTGATCATGTCGGCCGCCGTCGAGCCGGAAGAACTCTACACCCAGGGTATGCTGGCGAACGAATTCCACCGCACCGTCTCGCGTATCATTGAAATGCAGTCGCGCGAATACATGCTGGCCGAGCGCCGCGGCGCCGCCGACGCCATCGCCTGAATCGAAAGGAAACCATGAGCTCTCTTCCTGCATTGCGTGTCCTCGCAGCGCTCGCCCTCGCCGCGGGCCTGGCCGCCTGCGCCACGCCGGAACCGGGCGCCTCCGTGGCGGCGATCGAGCCGACCACCTCGGTGGAACAGGCCGACGCTCGCCTGGCCGCGGTGGCGCAAGAGCGCGCCGCGATCGAGGCGCGCTATGCCGAGCGCGAAGCCGTCTGCTACGACAAGTTCTTCGTCAACCACTGCCTCGATGAGGCCAAGGAGCGTCGCCGCGTGGCCCTGGTCGCCCAGCGCAATATCGAAATCGAAGCCGAGCGTTTTAAACGCCGCGTGAAGGTGGAAGAGCGCGACCGCGAGATCGCGGCGGCCGAGGCCGAGTACAAGGCCGAGGAAGCGCGCCTGGCGGCCGAACCGCCGGCCGCGCCGCGCGAGGCCGCGGAGTTGCCGCCGCCGAAGCCGTCCCCGGCCGCATCGCGCATGGCGCGCCGCAATGCCAAGGCGAAGGAAGAAGCCGCACGCGCGCCGGAAGAGGCGGCGCGGGCGGCGGCCAGCGCGGCCGCCTTCGAGGAGCGCAAGCGCAAATCGGAGCAGCGCCAGAAGGAAGTCGCCCGGCGCGTGGCCGAGCGTGAAGCGAAGGCAGCGGCCCGCAAGGCAGAGGAAGAAAAGAAGGCCGCTCCGCCGGCGCCCGCCGCGAAATGAAAGAAAGGCCGGTTCTCTAGACCGGTCGCCCGACCCTTGCCGCCAGGCCGTCCTGTGCAGGCTTGACCAGCTTCACGATCGCCATCGTGCAGTTCCCGCCCTTGCCCTGGGAACGTTCGGCAGCCTTGTTGATCAGCATTTCCGAAGCCTGGCGCGGCGTCGCCTTGTGGGTCGCCGCCCCCAGCTCCGCATCGGTGAAGAAGTGCCACAGGCCGTCCGAGCACAGCAGGAAAGCATCGCCCGGCCCCAGGCCCGTGTGGCTGCCGATGGTGACGAAGGGATCCTTGCGGCTGTTGCCCATCACATTGAGCAGGAGCTTGGATTTGCGGTGGTTCCGGGCCGCTTCTTCCGGCAGGCGGTCGCTCGCGACCAGGTGCTCGACATAGGCCGCGTCGTTGGTCCGCGTCAGGCATTTGCCTTCCGCAAAACGGTACAGGCGCGAGTCGCCCACGTGGGCCCAGACCGCTTCGCGGTGCGGCGTCAACACCAGGCCGACGAAGCTCGCGTGCGCCTCGACCTCGGTGGTGACGGCATTCATCTTCATGACCAGGTGGGTTTCACTGACGATTTCGCGCAGCAGATCGCCCAGGCGTTCCAGGCTCGGATGGTCGCCCGGCTTGAATTCGTCGAAGACCTGGCGCGCCGTGTGCAGGACCTGCTCGGAACCGGCGCTGCCACCGATCCCGTCCGACAGCACCGCCAGGACATAACCGGGGGCGCGGGCGCCGGTCATCAAGGCAACGCGGTCGCTCTGCTGCGGGCGGTTTCCGATGTGTTGCGCGGTTCCCGCTTCGATCTTGTAAGTTGTCATAAATAGCTTGTTTTCCTGGCGCCCGCGCCAATCTTTGTTGGCGGCAACCTCAGCGTAGATTAAACTATGCACTGAGAAGCCCCGGTGTTGCAAGCCGAACACCCGCGCGGCTGCCAGCCTCCGGCGCGCCGCGCCATTCGATCCCGCAAACGCTTTTGACCAGAACAGCAATCATGACCGACGTCCAGGACCTCCAGCGCCGTATCATTGAACTCGACGTGGAACACCGCGACCTCGATGCTGTCATTTCCATGCTGACTGCCGATGGCCATGCCGACCAGCTCCAGCTGCGCCGTTTGAAGAAACGTAAGCTGCAGCTGAAGGATCATATTACGCTGCTGAAGATGCAGCTGGTCCCCGATATTCCCGCCTGAACAAGGCTTCTGAGAAGCACGCATTTTGACCGACGACCTCCCCACCGGCACCGCCGTGGCGACGCAGCCTCAACAGCAGGGCGATGTCCTGCCTGCCGCCGCCCGCCCGCCGGGTAAATACGACGAAGAGCTCGACCGCCTGTTCGGGGCGGGAGGCCCGCTCGCGCCCAACGTCGGCACCTACAAACCGCGCCAGTCGCAGACCGAGATGGCCAAGGCCGTCGCCCAGGCCATCGCCGAGCAGAAGGTGCTCATGGCCGAGGCCGGCACCGGCACGGGCAAGACCTTCGCCTACCTGGTCCCGGCCCTGCTGTGGGGCGGCAAGACCATCATCTCGACCGGCACCAAGAACCTGCAGGACCAGTTGTTTTTGCGCGACATCCCGACCATCCGCGCCGCCCTGCGCGCGCCGGTCTCCGTGGCCCTGCTCAAGGGGCGTTCGAACTACGTCTGCCACTTCCACCTCGAGCGCACGCTGAACAACGGCCGCCTGACCTCGCGCGACGACGTCGGTCACCTGCGCGAGATCTCGCGCTTCATCAAGATGACGCAGTCGGGCGACAAGGCCGAACTGGCGAAGGTGCCCGAGAACGCCACGGTCTGGAACCTCGTCACCTCCACCCGCGACAGCTGCATGGGCGCGGAGTGCCAGTACTACCAGGACTGCTTCGTGATGAAGGCGCGCCGGGAAGCGCAACAGGCAGACGTGGTCGTGGTCAACCACCACCTGTTCTTCGCCGACGTGGCGCTGAAGGATACCGGCGTCGCCGAACTGCTGCCCTCGGCGAACACCATCATCTTCGACGAAGCGCACCAGCTGCCCGATACCGCGACCCTGTTCTTCGGCCAGTCGGTGTCGACCTCGCAGGTGCTGGAACTGTGCCGCGACGTGCTGGCCGAAGGCCTGGCGCACGCCCGCGGCCCGGACTGGGCCAAGGTCGTCACCGTGGTCGAAAAGGCCGCGCGCGACCTGCGATTGAGCTTCCCGGACGGCGGCATCCGCCTCTCGCTGCCGCAGATCCTGCCGACCTCGAACTTCTTCCCGGCGCTGGACAAGCTCAAGGAAGAACTCTCCGGCATGATTACGGTCCTGGAAGAACACGCCGCGCGCGCCGAGACCATCGAGGCCTGCCGCGTGCGTGCGCAGGAACTCGCCGCTTCCTTCGAAGCATGGAAACCGGATCCCAGGAAGGGGAAGGTGGCCGGCGACGATGCGGCCGTGCTGTGGGTCGAGGCCTTCTCGTCCTCGCTGCAGCTGCACAAGACGCCGCTGTCGATCGCGCCGATCTTTTCAAGCCAGAGAGAAGGCACGCCGCGCAGCTGGATCTTCACCTCCGCGACGCTGGCCGTGAAGAGCGACTTCAAGCACTTCTCCGACCAGATGGGCCTGACGGGCGAGCCGGCCATGACCTGGCCAAGTCCCTTCAACTACGGCGAGCAGGGCATCCTCTACGTGCCGACCGGCCTGCCGGAGCCGAACTCGATGCACTACACCGACGCCTGCGTCGACACGGCGCTGCCGGTGATCGAGGCGGCGGGCGGGCGCACCTTCTTCCTGTGCACGACGATCCGGGCCGTGAACAAGGTGGCCGAACGCCTGCGCGCCGAGTTCGCGGAGCGCGGACTGGATTTTCCTTTGTTCGTGCAGGGGGAACGCGGCCGCACCGAACTGCTCGATTCCTTCCGCAATGCCGGCAATGCCGTGCTGGTCGGCAGCCAGAGTTTCTGGGAAGGCGTGGACGTGCGCGGCGACGCGCTCTCGCTCGTCATCATCGACAAGCTGCCCTTCGCCCCGCCGGACGACCCGGTGCTGGCGGCGCGCATCGAGGTGATGGAAAAGCAGGGCATGAACGGCTTCATGCACCACCAGCTGCCGGAAGCGATCATCACGCTCAAGCAGGGCGCGGGGCGCCTGATCCGCGACGTGGAAGACCGCGGCGTCCTGATGATCTGCGACCCGCGCATCATCACCAAGCCCTATGGACGGCGCATCTGGCAAAGCCTGCCGCCGTTCAAGCGCACGCGGGTGCAGGCGGATGTGATCGAGTTTTTCCAGCCGGGGACAATTGCGGACGCAGCGGACCTCAACGCGTAGGGTGGACGGCTTCGCCGTCCGCGCGTTCAACCCGACGATGCGTTGCCTGACCTTCGTTCTCTGTCGGCTCTGCACAACCACTGTTTG
This sequence comes from Massilia agri, assembly GCF_024753255.1. Classification (GTDB taxonomy): domain Bacteria; phylum Pseudomonadota; class Gammaproteobacteria; order Burkholderiales; family Burkholderiaceae_D; genus Telluria; species Telluria agri. Next base: position 9,409 of record NZ_JANUHA010000001.1, on the reverse strand, counting down.
AACGCGCGGACGTTCGTAATTCCGGCCATTGGCCGAAATTACCCCGTCCACCCTACGGGCAAATCACAACCTTGCCGGTGACTTTTCGTGCCGCCATGTCGTTCAATGCCTGCGCCGTGTCTTCCAGCTTGTACCTTGCCGACACCAGCGGCTTGAGCTTCCCTTCCGCCATCCACCCCAGCATCTGCCGCATCGCCTTCAGGTTGGCCTGCGGTTCGCGCCGCACGAAGTCGCCCCAGAACACGCCGACCACCGAGGCGCCCTTCAGCAGCATCAGGTTCCACGGCAGCTTCGGAATCTCGCCCGCCGCGAAGCCCACCACCAGGTGCCGCCCGCGCCAGGCGATCGAGCGCAGCGCCGGTTCGCTGTAGGGCCCGCCGACCGGGTCGTAGATCACGTCCGGCCCGCGTCCGTTGGTCGCCGCCTTGAGTGCCTCGCGCAAATCTTCCTTCTCATAATTGATGGTCGCATCGGCGCCATGCGCGCGGCAGATCGCCAGCTTTTCTTCGCTGGACGCCGCCGCGATCACGCGCGCGCCAAGCGCCTTGCCGATCTCGATCGCCGCCAGCCCCACGCCGCCGGCCGCGCCCAGCACCAGCATGGTCTCGCCCGGCTGCAGCGCCGCGCGGTCGACCACCGCGTGGTGCGAGGTGCCGTAGGTGAGGGTGATGGCGGCCGCGATGTCGAAGTCCATCCCGGGCGGCATCGGCATCAAGGCCTCGACGGGCGCCACCGCCTGCTCCGCAAACGCCCCGGTGCGTGTGAAGCCGATCACCTGCTGGCCCGGCGCGAAGGCGGTCACGCCTTCACCCACCGCGCGCACCGTGCCCGCGAACTCGTTGCCCGGCGTGAAGGGCAGTTCCGGGCGCACCTGGTACTTGCCCTGCACGGTCAGCACGTCCGGGAAGTTCACGCCGGCCGCCTTCACGTCGACGACGACCTCGCCCGCGCCGGGCACGAGCTCCGGCAGTTCCTCGATGACGAGGCTGTCGATCGGCCCCCAATCCTTGCATCGCACGGCTTTCATGTTCTCTCCTCAATGTTGCTGTGTCACGTTCATTAATCCGCGGAATTATGCCTGAAGACCATTCGATAGCAGCATGGCCGAGTCCGTTAGCCCGATTGTGCGTCCGCAAAGTGGCCGGGGTCGGCAGCGCTAGAGTCGGGGGATACGCCTTTGGCAAATTGGAATGGGGGGCAGGCAATGGCGATCCGCTACGGGTGCTTTTTCAGCTACGCACACGGCAGGCACGAACTCATGCGTCGGTTCAAGAACGCCCTGGCCGACGCGCTGCGCTGCTATCTCGAACCTCACTTTGACAACGAAGACGAACTGTTTATCGACACCGAACAGCTGGGCGGCGGGGATGACCTCGACCATAAAATCGCGCGCGCCATGTGCGAGAGCGTCTGCATGATCCTGATCTACACCCCGAAGTACGAGGCGCATGCCTACACCCGCCGCGAGTACGCCGCCATGCGCCTGCTGGAGGCCGAGCGCGCCGCCTGGTATCCGCTGCCGAGCCATCTGATCATTCCGGTCATCATGACGCGCCACCCGGATTCGCTGCCGCCGCAGATTTCGGAGAACAGTTTCTACGTGGATTTTTCCCATTTCACGATGGCGACAAGCGACCTCAAGTCCAACCCGGATTTCCTGCCCGACATCGACAAGATGGTCCAGCGCATCGCCACGCACTATCACCATCAAAAAAAACATACGCCGCCAGGCCATGACTGCAACCAATTCGCGCTACCCGATGTCCCACCCGAATGGCGTGCGGTACCGAGCCTGACGTTTCCAAAAAAATGAGGAGTCTCATGGACAAGAACAGCGACACGTTTCCATCCCTGGACAAGCCCGGTGCGGTCACCACCCTGTATGCCTACGAAGGCGGCCCGGCGCGCAACGGCCTGCTTGCCGCCATGGCGCTGCAGCTGGCGGGCGATCCCGCGCAGGGTCCGGTGCTGGTGATCGACTGGGACCTCGAATCGCCTTCGCTGCACCAGTACCTGGGCGCGCCGGGCCACGATGCCGGAGCGGTGGAGGGCATCGAGCCCGAGCCCCCCGGCCTGGTCGACTATTTCAGCGCCCTGCGCGACGCGCTCGCCCGTCGCCCCGCGCGCGGGGCCAGCACCGGCCCGGTCGCGGAATCGTTGGCCGATTCCGTGCTCGACACGGTCGACTGGCGCGCCCACGTCGCGCGCGCCGACGGCCGCCACCCGCTCTACCTGATGCGCGCCGGCCGCTTCGACGAGGACTACGCCGAGCGCGCCGCGCGCCTCGACTGGGTGGCCCTGTTCGACGCCTGCCCGGCGCTGCTGCGCCGTTTCGCCGCGCGCATGGCCCGCCATTTCCGCCACGTGCTGGTGTCCAGCCGCGCCGGCCGCTCGGCGGCGGTCAGCGCCTGCACCACCTTGCTGGCCGACCGCCTGGTCGGCCTGTTCACGCCGGCGCCCGGCAGCCTGGAGGGGCTGGAGGGCGTGGTCCGGCGCGCCATCGAATACCGCTGCAGCCACGAGGACGAGCAGCGTCCCTTGCTGGTCTATCCGGTCGCCTGTCCGGCCTTCGGCGCCGGCAGCGATCCGGGCCAGCGCTGGCGGCGCGGCGATCCGGCGCTGGGCATGGCCGGCTACCAGCCGCGCCTGGAGACCCTGCTGCGCGAAGCCTACGGCAACTCGCGGCTGCGCCTGGGCAGCTGGTTCGACGAGGTCCAGCTGCCCGCCTGCGACGCCGTCGCCGTCAGGCGGGCCGGCGCAGGCTACCACGCGCTGGCGCGTCCGGCCGCCAGCCTCCTGTGCTGGTTCGCGCAGGGCTACTATCCCTGGCAGCCGCTATCCGAGGTGCGCCTGCGCATGGCGATCGCGCATGCGGGCAGGGAAGGCGGCGCCAGCCCCGCCCTGGCAGCCTGCTTTGCGCGGCTCGGCGCCCTGTGCCAGGAAGAAGGGCGCGACAGCGAGGCCGAGGCGCTGCTGCGCGACAGCCTGGCCATGCGCCACGATGCGCTGGGCGAAGACCACCTCGAGGTGCGCGCCGGCCTCGCCGCATTGGCCAATCTTCACGCCGCCAGCGGCCGCCTGCACGAGGCGCGCCGCGAATTCGAAGCGCTGGCGCAACGCTGCGCGCGCAGCCTGGGGGCGGAGGATCCCGAGACCCTGGTGGCGCGTTCGCGCCTGGCCTGCGTGCTCGGCCGGCTCGGGGAGGGCGAGAGGGCGCTGGCCCTGCACGAACAGGTGGTGGCCGGCTGCGAGCGCCTGTTCGGCGACCTGCATGCGGCCACCCTCGGCAGCCTCGAAGACCTGGCCCTGACCTTGCGCGAGCAGCACGAGAACGAAAGGGCGCGCCTGCTGTTCGAGCGGGTGCTGGACGGGCGGCGCCGGCTGCAGGGCAGCGAGCACGAAGACACCCTCCTGTGCGGCCAGCGCCTGGCCCGCCTGCTCGGCGAGATGGGCGACCTCGGCAACGCGCGCCGGCTGCTCGAATCGGTGCTGCGCGCCCGCGAGCGCCAGGACGGCCTGGATGCCGCGGCGACGCTGCAGGTGCGCGAGGCCCTGGCCGACGTGTATGCGGCCCAGGGCGATGTGGCGGCCGTGCGGCGCATCCAGGACCAGCTGCCCTGGGCGCGCGAGGAAGTGGCCGTGCTGCGCCAGGGATCGGCGCCGGCGGGCGGCGAACCTGTGCCCCGGGACGGCCCCGCCGGCGCCATGGCCCCGCCGGAGTCGGACTCCCACCCGGCATCGAGCAGCCTGCAGCACCAGCTCGCCCAGCTGCAGAGCCTGATCGACAGCGACAGTCCGCGCGAGGCGCGCGCCCTGGCCGACAGCCTGCGTCCCTCGGTGCTGAGTTCCAGTGTGGCACATCCGCTACGCAAGCGCGGGGCCGAGATGATCAAGCGCGTCTACCAGCAGGATGGTGACAAGGATGCATTGCTGTCCTGGGCCGAGGACGTGGTCGCCTCACTGGAGGGCGCCCTGTTCCAGGCGGAGCGCGCAAGCTCGTCGATGTTGCGATAGTGGTAATGGTAATCAGCCAGACAGGCTGACCGGCGGTGACAAAAAATCGCCGTCGGGAAACAAAAAACGCGCCACAGGCGAACGAAGCGGGCGTTGCTTCAGGTAAAATCGCAGGATGCGAATTCTTATCAGTAACGACGACGGCTACCTGGCGCCTGGTCTCAGTGCGCTGGCTGATGCGCTGTCCGCGATTGCGGACATCGTGGTGGTCGCACCCGACAGCAACCGCTCGGGTGCGTCGAATTCGTTGACGCTCGACCGGCCGCTCACGGTCCAGAAGGCGGCGAATGGTTTTCATTTTGTCAACGGCACGCCGACCGACTGCGTCCACATCGCCCTGACCGCGATGGGCGATGCGCTGCCGGACCTCGTGGTCTCCGGCATCAACAACGGACAGAACATGGGTGACGACACCCTGTATTCGGGCACCGTTGCGGCCGCCACCGAGGCCTATCTGTTCGGCATTCCGGCGATCGCCTTTTCGCAGGTGAGCGCGGGCTGGGCCCACGTCGATGCCGCGGCGAAGGTGGCGCGCGAGATCGTCGAACGCCGCTTCGACAAGCTCGAGCTGCCTTTCCTCTTCAATGTGAACATCCCGAACCTGCCGTATGAAGAAATCGGCCCGCTGACACCCTCGCGCCTGGGGCGCCGCCACCAGGCCGAGCCGGTGGTACGCTCGCTGGATCCGCGCGGCCGCGAGATCTTCTGGATCGGCGCGCCCGGCGCCTGCCGCGATGCGGGCGAGGGCACCGACTTCCACACGACTGCCCAGGGCAAGGTATCGATCACGCCGCTGCAGATCGACCTGACCCACAAGGCCCAGCTGGAACTGCTGCGGGGACTGGTATGAACGACAAGCGCAGCACCTTCCCGCTGCCGCTGTCCTCGGTGACCGGCGGCGATGCCCGCAAGCCGCGCGTGCCCGCGCCGGTGGCCACGCCCCAGACCGCGACCCGCAACGCCGCGCACACGGCCGTGAACAAGGGTGTGGCCCTGCCGCCGGCCGCGCCCGGCCCCGCACCGCGTCCGCCCGGCTACGCCCAGGCGCACGCGCCTTCCGCGCCGGTGGCCCAGCGCTCCGAGCTGATGGCCTCGGAAGCGGTGCGCCGCGCCATGGTGGGCCGAGTCGCGCGCCAGGGCGTCAAGGACGGCATCGTGCTGGCCGCCATGGAGGCGGTGCCGCGCCACCTGTTCATCGAACCGGCGCTGTCGGCCCAGGCTTATATCGACGCCTCGCTGCCGATCGGGCACAACCAGACGATTTCGCAGCCCTATATCGTCGCGCGCATGATCGAGGCGATGCGGGCCGGCGGCCAGCTGGGCCGGGTGCTCGAGATCGGCACCGGCTGCGGCTACCAGGCCGCGGTGCTGTCCTTTGTCGCGCGCGAGGTGTATTCGATCGAGCGCATCAAGCCGCTGCACGAGCTGGCCAAGACCAATCTGCGGCCGATGCGGATCTCGAACCTGCGTTTGCAATACGGCGATGGTATGCTAGGCTTGCCGCAGGTTGCGCCCTTCGACGGCATCATCCTCGCGGCTGCGGGCCTCGAAGTGCCACGCGCCCTGCTCGAACAACTGGCCATCGGCGCCCACCTGGTCGCACCGGTTGGCGCCCAGGTCCAGCACCTTGAACGCATCACCCGCATCGGCAAAAGCGAATGGACCAGCGAGACGCTGGAAGCGTGCCATTTCGTGCCGCTGCGCCCGGGCACCGTCTAGGCGCTGTCCGACCGGCCCTATCCCTTGTGGGGCAGGGTCTTTACAGCCGTGTCATCGCCGCACCCATGAGCGGCGTTGTAGAGTCTGGCACTCTGTCGCGGTCCCGGCCCCTGTGGCCCGGACTCCTCCGGCCGGCATGACCCGCAGCGTGTGGTCCGCCGGCGGCCTGTGCGCTCCCATGGAGATGTCGCGGCCAACGAATCGAAACAGAAAACAGAAAACAGAAAGACAATGAACCAAGCACCCCGATTAGCACTGCTCACCCTTGCCCTCGGCCTGCTGGCCGGCTGTAACTCCCTCACGCGCCAGGCCCCGGTCGTCGAGCGCACCACGGCCCCCGCGTCCACCCATCCACGTCCCCTGCCTTCCAAGACCGAGGAGCCGAAGCAGGACGAGAAGGGCATGTATACCGTGCGCCGCGGCGACACGCTGTTGCGGATCGCGCTGGACTTCGGCCAGAACTACCGCGACCTCGTCGCCTGGAACAACCTGGCTGATCCGGACGACATCAAGGTCGGCCAGGCCCTGCGCGTGGCGCCGCCGGAGAAGGGCGAGCGCAGCGCGAACATGCAGACCCAGCCGGTCCCGATGCCGCCGCCGGCCGCTCCGCCGCGCAAGACCACCCCGCGCGCCGACAAGCAGCCCTACAGCGAAGGCACGGTCGCCGGCGCGCCGCGCGAATCCGGCGCCCGCGCCGATGCCGTCGCGCCTGCGGCCGCAGCTGCGCCGGCCGGCGGCATCGCCGCCGGCAGCATCGTCAGCGCCAACGACGACGACAAGCTGAGCTGGATGTGGCCGGCCGACGGCCGCATCGTCGCCACCTTCGACGAAGGCCGCAACAAGGGCATCGACATCGCCGGCAAGCCCGGCCAGGCGGTGATGGCCGCCGGCGCCGGCAAGGTGATGTACGCTGGCAGCGGTATCCGTGGCTATGGTAACCTTGTTATCGTCAAGCACAGCAACAGCCTGTTGTCGGCTTACGCGCACAACCGCAAGATCGTCGTCAAGGAAGGCGACAACGTGGCCAAGGGCCAGGTGATCGCGGAAATGGGCGATTCGGACGCCGACTCGGTGAAGCTGCATTTCGAGATCCGCCAACAGGGCAAGCCCGTCGATCCGTCGAGGTTCCTGCCCGGCCGATAGGGAGTTATGACGCAAGAGCCGCACTCGCTGGACCCGCAGGATACGGACGAGTTTCCGGACGAACCGGAGAGCGAGGGCGCGCTTGCGGCCACGGACGGGGCGGAGGTCCTCCCGTCCGCCCACGAAGTCGAATCGGTCGACGAGCTGCGCAAGGTCCTGCAGGCCGAGCTCGCGACCGACACCACCCAGCACTACCTGAACCAGATCGGCACCCGGCCGCTGCTGTCCGCCGCCGAGGAAGTCCAGGTCGCGACCCTGGCCAAGGCCGGCGATTTCGCCGCGCGCCAGAAGATGATCGAGCATAACCTGCGCCTGGTCGTCTCGATCGCCAAGCACTACATCAACCGCGGCGTCGTGCTGCTCGACCTCATCGAAGAAGGCAACATCGGCCTGATGCGCGCCATCGACAAGTTCGAGCCCGAGCGCGGTTTTCGCTTCTCCACCTACGCCACCTGGTGGATCCGCCAGAGCATCGAGCGCGCCATCATGAACCAGGCCCGCACCGTGCGCCTGCCGGTGCACATGGTGCGCGAGCTGAACGCCGTCCTGCGCGCCAAATACCACCTCGAAGCGCAGAAGCACGACGGCAAGGAAGCCGCCGCCGAGGACATCGCCAGCCTGGTCGGGCGGCCGGTGGAGGAGGTGCAGGACATCCTGGCGCTATCGGAACACGCGGCCTCGCTCGATGCCCCGCTCGACAACGATCCCCAGTCGAGCCTGATGGACATGCTGCCCGACGAGGGCGAGGTCATGCCGGACGTGCTGGCCGAGCATCACGAGATGACCGTGCTGGTGCGCGACTGGCTGGCCCGGCTGCCGGACAAGCAGCGCGTGGTCGTCACCCGGCGCTTCGGGCTCGACAACGACGATCCGGCCACGCTCGAGACCCTGGCCGAGGAGATGGGCGTGACGCGCGAGCGGGTGCGCCAGATCCAGCAGGAGGCGCTGGTCAAGCTCAAGCGGGCGATGGCGGCCCGCGGCGTGGTGCGCGACTCCCTGCTGTAGCGCCACCTGCGTTTCCTTGCTATCATGCCCGCCGGGCGTTTTCCGCCCATTTTTTATTTGCGAACTCCCCGCGCAGCCTGTCCTGCGCCCCTTTCCCTTTTCCTTCATCACCATGCAAGAAATTTTCATCGACATCAAGGCCCTGGATGCGGACGCGCGCGGCGTCGGCCACCTCGAGAACGAGGACGGCACGCCAGGTAAAGTGATCTTCGTCGAAGGCGCACTGCCGGGCGAGCGCGTCAGCTTCGAGACGCTGCGCAAGAAGAAGAACTGGGAATCGGGCCGCATGCTTACCCTGCAGCGCGCCTCGTCCATGCGCGTGGAGCCGAAGTGCCAGCATTTCGGCTACTGCGGCGGCTGCTCGATGCAGCACCTGGAACCCTCGGCCCAGGTGGCGATGAAGCAGCGCGTGCTGGAAGACAACCTCTGGCACCTCGGCAAGGTGAAAGCCGAGATGATCATGCGCCCGATGTACGGCCCGACCTGGGACTACCGCTACCGCGCCCGCCTGTCGGTGCGTCACGTGGCCAAGAAGGGCGGGGTGCTGGTGGGCTTCCACGAGCGCAGCTCGTCCTACGTCGCCGACATCACCACCTGCGAGATCCTGCCGGACCACGTGGCCCGGCTGATCGTGCCGCTGCGCGAGTTCGTCGGCAAGCTGTCGATCTACAACCAGATGCCGCAGATCGAAGTCGCCATCGGCGAAGAAGTCACCGTGCTGGTGCTGCGCATCATGGCGCCGCTCACCCCGGCGGACGAGGAACTGGCCAAGGCCTTCGCCGACCAATGGGACATCCAGTGGTGGCTGCAGCCCAAGGGCCCGGACACCGCCTATCCCTACTACCCGCTGGGCAAGGAGCTCTACTACCTGCTCCCGGAATTCGGCATCCGCATGCCCTTCAAGCCGACCGACTTCACCCAGGTGAACCACCAGATCAACCGCGTGCTGGTCTCGAAAGCCCTGCGCCTGCTGGAGGTGCAGCCGAACGACCGCGTGGCCGACCTGTTCTGCGGCCTCGGCAACTTCACCCTGCCGCTGGCGACCCAGGCGCGCGAAGTGGTGGGCATCGAGGGCAGCACCGCGCTCACCACCCGCGCGCTCGACAATGCGCAGGCCAACGGCCTGGCAAGCAAGACCTCATTCTCGACCCGCAACCTGTTCGAAGTGACGAAGGATGGCCTGGTCGCCCTCGGCAAATTCGACCGTATGCTGGTCGACCCGCCGCGCGACGGCGCCATGGCCCTGTCGCTGGCGCTGGCCGACCTGCGCGAGACGCACGAGGAGCTGATGCCGCAGCGGATCGTGTATGTCTCCTGCAGCCCCTCGACCCTGGCGCGCGACGCCGGCATCCTGGTGCACAAGGCAGGCTATGTGCTGAAAAAGGCGGGTGTGTGCAATATGTTCCCGCATACCTCGCACGTGGAGTCGATCGCCGTGTTCGAGCTGGGCGAAAAGCCGGTCGCCGCTGCCGCCTACGAAGTCCCCGCCGAAGCCGCCTAACCGCAACCCTGGGTGTCAGGTTGAGAG